>NZ_JBIARE010000002.1:963366-1246564 GCF_042889645.1 Streptomyces sp. NPDC002564
CGCGGGGGGTGTCGTGCGACGCGGTGTCGGTTTATTGTTGGTGTTTAATTTTTTTTTAATTTTTTGTGTGACCCCGGGGCCCCCCCCCCCGCCGGGGGGGGGGGGGCCCCCCCCCCCCCCCACCGCCGTGTCACGCGACCGCGCCCCGTTTCCCCGAGGCGGGTGACGCCCTCGTCAGGCCGCCGCGCCGAGCGTGGCGTCGATCTCGCGGAGGAAGTCCTCCAGGTCGTCGGGCGTGCGCGAGGTGATGAGGTCCCAGTCGTTCGCGCCGCAGTGCATGACGGCCTTGTCGACCCAGGTGCCCTTGGCGTTCCGGATGTCGGTGGCGACCGAGGGGTACGAGGTGAGTGTCTTGCCCTCCAGGACCCCGGCCTCGACGAGCAGCCACGGACCGTGGCAGATCGCCGCCACCTTGCGGCCCGAGTCCGCGAAGGCGCGCACCGTCGAGACGGCGGTCCCGTCGAGCCGCAGCCCGTCGGCGTTGATGGTGCCGCCCGGGATGAGCAGCAGGTCGTACGAGGACGTGTCCGCGTCGGCGAGGGTGAGGTCGGGTGTGACGGTCTCGCCGGGATCCTTGTCGCCGACGAGGGTGCTGATCTCCTCCGCCGACACGGCGGCCACGTCGACCTGCGCACCGCGCTCACGCAGGTGCTGCACCGGCACCACGAGCTCGTCCTGCTCGACTCCGTAATTGGTGACGATCGCCAGGACGCGGCGGCCGTTCAGTGTGTTCTGGGCCATGACGCTGCCTTTCTGCTGGTGCTGTGTCCTTGCTGCGGTGTTCTTCTTGCGCTGCTGCCGCCGGTGGGCGTGCCGTCCCTCGCGGGTGCGCGGCCGCCCGGCGGGGGCCTGTCGCTGCTCAGTGGGCGCTGCGGCCGCGGATCATCCGGTACGCGAACAGGACGATGACGGCCCCGACGACGGCCGCGATCCAGGTGGACAGGTGGAAGAAGCCGCTGATCGACTCCACCCCGAAGATCACCTTGCCGAGCCAGCCGCCGAGCAGCCCGCCGACGATGCCGATGAGCATCGTGACGATGATCCCGCCCGGGTCCTTCCCCGGAGTCAGTGCCTTCGCGATCGCTCCCGCGATCAAGCCCACCAGGATCCAGGCGATGACGCCCACGGTGCTACCTTCCGTTCCTTCTCGAAGTCGATCGATCGCCCCGGTACCCCTCCTCAGCATGACCACACGCCGAGGTGTCCGCCGCCGGACGGCTCCGGCGGCCGGGGGGCCGGTGCAGGGAACCGGGTGCCCCTGGGGCGTGGCGCAATCCGGGACCAAAGGCCCCTGTGCGGGGGCTGATGGTCCTCTCGGCGAGGCGGTCTCCCGATCGCCCGATATCAGGACATTCCGACCGGACCGCGATAGATTTTCGATCTCGGTGATCTCGCGGTCACCGGCATCGCCCCACGGCTCCCAGTGGGTCGTCGACCGTGCGGTGGCCCGCGGACTTCCCCTCCGCGCACCGACGAGGAGCGTCATGAGCCACGCGGACACCAGGGCCGACACCGCACCGGGCCGGGCCCCTAGCGTCAAGCTGAGCATGCTCACGCTGACCACGATGGTCGTCGGCTCGATGGTCGGGGCCGGGGTCTTCTCGCTCCCGCGGCGCTTCGCCGAGGAGACGGGTGTCGCCGGCGCGCTGATCGCGTGGGCGATCGCGGGTGCCGGCATGCTGATGCTCGCCTTCGTCTTCCAGACGCTCGCCGTGCGGCGGCCCGACCTGGACGCCGGTGTCTACGCCTACGCCAAGGCCGGGTTCGGCGAATACCTCGGCTTCTTCTCGGCGTTCGGGTACTGGGCCAGCGCCTGCGTCGGCAACGTGACGTACTGGGTGCTGATCATGTCGACGGTCGGCGCGATCTGGCCGGGCCTCGGCGACGGCGACACGGTGCTGGCCGTGGTGCTCTCCTCGCTCGGCCTGTGGGGGTTCTTCCTCCTCATCCGCAGGGGCGTCAAGGAGGCGGCGGCGATCAACCGGATCGTCACCGTGGCCAAGATCGTGCCGATCCTGTTCTTCGTCGTCCTCGCGCTCTTCTACTTCAAGGCGGACGTCTTCGCGGACAACTTCGGCGGCGCGGACTACGCGGGCTCGCTGTTCGACCAGGTGCGCGGCACGATGCTGGCGACCGTCTTCGTCTTCCTCGGCGTCGAGGGCGCCAGCGTGTACTCGCGCCACGCCGAGCGCCGCAAGGACGTGGGGCGGGCGACCGTCCTCGGCTTCCTCAGCGTCTTCGCCGTCTTCGCCTCGGTCACCATCGTGTCGTACGGCCTCCTGCCGATGAGCGAGATCGCCGATCTGCGGCAGCCGTCGATGGCCGGGGTCCTGGAGTCCGCGGTCGGCACCTGGGGCCAGGTGTTCATCAGCGTCGGCCTCATCGTCTCGGTGCTCGGCGCCTACCTCGCCTGGACGCTGATGTCCGCGGAAGTCCTCTTCGTGGCCGCCAAGGACGACGACATGCCGCGTTTCCTCGGCCGCTCCACCGCCGCCGACGTGCCGGTCCCGGCGCTGCTCATGACCACCTGCCTCACCCAGGTCGTCCTGGTCGTCACCCTCTTCTCCGACGACGCGTTCAACTTCGCCCTCGACCTGACCAGTTCACTCTCGCTCATCCCGTACCTGCTGGCCGCCGGGTTCGCCGTCAAGATCGCCCTGCGGCCGGACGGCAGGACCGAGGGCGGCAGGGCGACACGCGGCGAACTGGCCGTGGGGGCCGTCGCGGTGCTCTACACGACGTTCCTGCTGTTCGCGGCCGGACTGAAGTTCGTCCTCGTCTCCTTCGTCCTCTACGCCCCGGCCACCATCCTGTTCGTGATGGCCAGGCGCGAGCAGGGCCGACGCCTCTTCTCCCCCCGCGAACTCGTCATCCTCGCCGTCTCGGTCATCGGCGCCGTCGTGGGCGTGATCGCCCTGGCGGCGGGCTGGATCAGCCTCTGACCGGCAGCGCGGGACGAGCCCCCCGCGACCGCATCCCCCAGGCCCACCGTGACCGGCCATTCCCGGAAAGGCACCCCGTGACCAGCAACGACACCACCGACACCCCCAGCGCAGCGCCCCACGGCGTCCACTCCGAGGTCGGCAGGCTCCGCAAGGTCCTGGTCTGCGCTCCCGGCCTCGCCCACCGGCGGCTCACCCCGACCAACGCGGAGGACCTGCTCTTCGACGACGTCATGTGGGTGGAGAACGCCCAGCGCGACCACGCGGACTTCGTGAACAAGCTGCGCCAGCGGGACGTCGAGGTCGTCGAACTGCACGAGGTGCTCGCCCGGACGATGGCGACGCCCGGCGCCCGCGACTGGCTCCTGGAGCGGAAGATCACGGCGAACGAGGTCGGGGTCGGGGTCGGCGACGGCACCCGTGCCTTCCTGGAGACCCTGGAACCGCACAAGCTCGCCGAGTACCTCATCGGCGGCCTCGCCACCGCCGACCTGCCGGACGAGTTCCGCTCCGACCATGTCGCCCTCGCCCGCGAGTCCACGGGCGTACGCGAATACCTCATGCCACCGCTGCCGAACACGCTCTACACCCGCGACACGACCTGCTGGCTGTACGGCGGCGTGACGCTCAACCCGCTGTACTGGCCGGCGCGGCACGACGAGACGCTCCTCATGAAGGCCGTCTACCAGTTCCACCCCGACTTCACCGGCGCCACCGTGTGGTGGGGCGACCCCGAACAGGACTGGGGCCAGGCCACCTTCGAGGGCGGCGACATCATGCCGGTCGGCGGCGGCGTCGTCCTGATGGGCATGAGCGAGCGCACCTCACGACAGGCCATCACGCAGGTCGCGGCGGCCCTGTTCGAGAAGGGCGCGGCCGACCGGGTCGTCGTCGCGGGCATGCCCAAGCTGCGCGCGGCGATGCACCTCGACACCGTCTTCACCTTCGCCGACCGCGACGTCGTCACGCTCTACCCGCGGATCATGGACGCGGTGCACACGTTCACGCTGCGCCCCGGCGACTCGCCCTCCGGCATCGACGTGACCGACGAGGGGTCGCGCTCCTTCGTCGACGTCGTCGCCGGGGCCCTCGGCCTCTCCGGACTGCGGGTGATCGAGACGGGCGGCGACGTGTACGCGTCGGAGCGCCAGCAGTGGGACAGCGGCAACAACGCCGTGGCCCTGGAACCGGGCGTGGTCTTCACGTACGACCGCAACACCCAGACCAACACCCTGCTGCGCAAGGCGGGGGTGGAGGTCATCACCATCGTCGGGGCGGAGCTCGGCCGGGGGCGCGGCGGCGGGCACTGCATGACGTGCCCGCTCGTCCGGGAGCCGGTGGAGTTCTGAGGGCCGGCGCAGTCCAGCGGCCCGGCGCGGACGGGCCGCTGATCACTGCTGATCAGCGGCCGTCGGCGGGGAGCGCGGTCAGTACCGCAGAGCGGCGGAGATCCGGCCCCGGTCGGTGAGGGTGTCCTCGGGCAGGAAGCGCACCTCGGCGCCGGACTCCAGGGCCCGTTCGACGATCTCGTCCACGATGTCGTCGCGCGCGTCGAGGTCGCCGGTCTCGGCCGGTTCCAGGTGGCCCCCGTGGTCACGCACGGTGGCACGGTAGCTGTCCTCCACCGCCAGCAGTCCGACCCGGCCGGCCGTCACGTTCTGCCAGACGTCGTCGAGCCCCGCCGCGTACTGCTTGCGGCCCTGCGCGGAGTCCAACTCCTTCAGCGTCGCGTCCTGTTCGGCCCTGTCACGTTCGGCGAGTGCGGGTCCGACCGCCTCGTGGACCGCCTTCGCGGGCCCCTGCGCCAGGCCGCCGTGCCGGATCTGCGTGGCCCCGTGGGTGGCGGTGCCGACATCGCCGAGCAGGGAGAGCGCGGCCGCTTCCCCCGCCACCAGCAGGGGGCGCGGGTCGGCGTGCAGCACGTTGGCCAGAGCGTGGTCGGCGTCCCGCAGGAACGTGCGGGTCTGCTCGTCGCGGAAGGTGCTCGGCACGTCGCCGATCCGCTCCTTGCGCTGGGCGTCGGGGTCCTCCAGGCTCCGCGTCAGCGGGAACCCGTCCCCCTGGTGCTCCGTGACCCGCTCGGGCGTGCCGTTCCAGAGGGTGACGCGGTCGGCGGAGACGGTGAGCACCCAGTACGGACGCTCGGCGGCCTGGGCGGCGACCAGGTTGCGGGTCAGGAACGTGTCGGCGAGCACGACCCGGGCGGGCACGGCGCGGGTCAGGGACCACACCTGGTGCTCACCGGGCGCGGCGAGGAGGACCAGACCGTCCTCGGCGTGCACGAGGTCCACCTCGTCCAGCGCCCGGTCCAGGTGCCCGGAGCCGTCGTGCGCGCGCTCGGCCGTGACGGCGGGGTCGGCGCGGAGCCGCTCCTTCGCCTCGGCGACGAGATTGCGCAGCCGCACCGGATCCTGCGCGTTGTCCGGCTCTCGGCGATGGGTCGGCAGCACCACCGTGACGGCCGGATAGGGGCGCGGTCTGCGCAGCTCGGCCAGGGTGGTGGAGGTGAGTGAGCGGTGCATGAGGGCCCTTCCGGGACGGCGTGTCCTACGTGGCCTTTGGTTCCGCAATGCACGATATGACGGAATGAGGGCCGGGGCACGTCGTCGCCGGGCCTGACCGGCACGGCCCGGACACGCGACCGCCCCCTGACGCCGTACGGGCAGGGGGCGGTCGCGGAACCGGGGTGGATCAGTGGGCGATGCCGTCGATCAGATCGCGGGCGCCCTGGCGCAGCAGCGCGACGGCCACGGACGTGCCGAGGGTCGCGGGGTCGAGCGGGCCCGCCCACTCGTGGGCGTTGAGGACCGTCTTGCCGTCGGGCGTGAACACGCAGGCGCGCAGCGACAGGTCGCCGCCGCGCTCCGAGCGCGCGTACCCGGCGATCGGCGAATTGCAGTGCCCTTGCAGGACGTGCAGGAACATCCGTTCGGCGGTCGCCTCGCGCCAGGCGTTCGTGTCGCCGAGGTCCGACACGGCGTCGATGGTCGCGGTGTCGTCCGCACGGCACTGCAGGGCCAGGATGCCCGCGCCGATCGGCGGACACATCGTCTCCACCGACAGGATCTCGCTGGCCAGCTCGGGGCGGCCGATCCGGTCGAGGCCCGACTGGGCGAGCAGCAGCGCGTCGGCGTCGCCCGCCGCGAGCTTCTCCAGCCGGCGGCCCGCGTTGCCCCGCATCGGCACGCACTCCAACTCCGGGTGCGAGGCCGCGAGCTGGGCCACCCGTCGCACCGACGAGGTGCCGATGCGGGTCCCGGCGGGCAGCTCGTCGAGCGTGAGGCCGCCCGGGTGGATCAGCGCGTCCCTGATGTCGTCCCGCGCGAGGAACGCGGCGAACGTGGTGCCCGCGGGCAGCGGCCGGTCCGCCGGGATGTCCTTGACGCAGTGCACCGCCAGATCGGCCTCACCGGCCAGCAGCGTCGCGTCGACCTCCTTGGTGAACGCCCCCTTGCCGCCGAGCGCCGCCAGATCGCCCATCCAGCGGTCGCCGGAGGTGGTGACCGGCACGACCTCGGTACGGATGCCGGGGTGCAGGACGGCGAGTTCGCTGCGGACGCGCTCCACCTGGGCCAGGGCCATGGGGGAGGAGCGGGAGACGATGCGGATGAGATCAGGAACGGACATGCGCACCACGATAAGGGCTCCGAGGGGGTGCGCAGGACCGGCGTCCAACTGATCAAAGGACTGCGGGTACGCGGCAGTTGGCGCGTACCGGGTGGCCCGGGTGCGGCGCGGGGGCGCGCCCGGCGGCGGCGCGCGGGGCCCGCCCCGCCCGTCCCGGCATGCGCGCGCGACGGCCGCCTCATAGCGTGAGGTGCACGAAACGCGGTGGTCGAGGCCCCCGCCCGCCCCTGGGAGGACCCATGCCGACCCCCGCCGCGCCGGAGCGCCCCGTGATCGACCTCGCACCGATGGCGGCCACCCATCTGGCCGACGTCCTCGCTCTGGGCCGCCGGGTCTACGACACGTCCGTGAAGCCGTACACCTCGTGGTCCCTGTCTGCTATCGCCGGGCACATGGACGGCGAGGCGTCCGCCTGCTGGGTGGCGCTGGACGGCGGACGTCTGGCCGGGTTCGTGCTCGGGTCGATGGGCTTCGACCAGCGCACCGACTGGGGCAACCTGGAGTGGATCGCGAGCGCCCCCGAGTACCAGGGCCAGGGCATCGCGAGCCGCCTGGTGAAGGCCTGCTGCGCCACGCTCACGGAGGCGGGCGCGAGCGCCGTCGTCACCGACGTCGAGTCCCGCAACACCGCCTCGGCGGGCCTGATGCGGCGCAACGGCTTCGAGGCGAGCGTGTCGGTGACCCTCTTCGTCAAGGAGACGTCCCGGTAGTCGGGCTGCCGGGCTCCAGCGGTGGCGACTGGACGCCCAGACAGGTCTTGCACTGCGGTGCGTTGCCGCGCTCGCCGTGCCAGGCCGTCGGGCTCGGCCGGACGAACACCGCGGCGGCCAGCGCCGCGAGGGCGAACAGCGACGCACAGCCCACGGCCGCCTTCCCGAAGGCGGAGTCCAGCGCCCCCGGATCCGCGTACGCCGTGCCGGAGAGGCCGACCGCGAGCGGCAGACCGGCCACCACGAGGAGCTGCGCGATGCGCGCCGCCGTGTTGTTGACCCCGCTGGCGAGCCCCGCGCGGCTCGCGTCGACCGAGGCGAGCACGGTCGCCGTCAGCGGCGCGACGAACAGGCTCATCCCCAGACCCAGGACGACCACCGCGGGCAGTACCTCGGTGACGTACGCGGCGCCGGGCCGCACGCGCAGCATCAGGAGCACTCCGGCGGCGGCCACCAACGGCCCCACGACGAGCGGCGGTCGCGGACCGAGGCGGCGGGCCAGGTCACCCGCGGAGGCCGACAGGAGCAGCATCAGGACGGTGATCGGCAGCGTCGCGGTGCCGGCCTGCAGCGCGTCGTACCCGAGCGTCGTCTGGAGCTGCACCGGCAGCATGAACAGGATGCCGCCGATGGCCGCGTACAGACACAGCGTCATGATGTTGGCCGCGCTGAACAGGCGCGAGCGGAACAGCTCCAGGGGCATCATCGGGTCGCGCCTGCGGTGCTCGACCACGACGAACGCGACGCCCGCCGCGAGCCCCAGGACCCCCGGCAGGACCGTGCCCGCCGCCGGGCTGTCGCCGGACGCCCCGATCAGCGCGAAGCTGATGCCCGCGAGGAACAGCGCGGCCAGACAGGCGCCGGTGACGTCGAAGGGCCGCCGGGACGCCGTCTCGTCGCGGCTCTCCGGCACGTGCCGCACCGCGAACAGCACCAGCGCGGCCAGCGGCACGTTGATCAGGAAGATCCACCGCCAGCCGGGACCGTCGATCAGCCAGCCGCCGAGGAACGGGCCCACCGCCCCCGCCACCCCGCCGAGCCCCGACCACGCGCCCACCGCGCGGGCCTGGTCCTCGGGCCGGTACGAGGCCCGCACCAGCGCCAGCGAACCCGGCGTCAGGAGCGCGCCGCCGATGCCCTGCAGCGCCCGGGCCGCGATCAGCGTCCCCGCGTCCTGGGCGAGGCCGCACAGCGCGGACGCCGCCGCGAACCACACCACACCGATGACGAGGGTGCGCCGCCGCCCCAGGCGGTCGCCCAGCGCCCCGCCGAGCAGCAGCAGGGCCGACAGCGTGAGCATGTAGGCGTTGACGACCCATTGCAGCGCCGAGAGCGACGCGCCGAGGTCCCTGCCCAGCGTGGGCAGGGCGACGTTGACGACCGTGCCGTCCAGCAGCGCCATCCCGGACGCCAGGACCGCGCAGGTCAGCACCCAGCGGCCGCGGGCCGAGGACAGCGCCACACCGTCCCCGGCGGCCGGGGCCGCGCTCGAGGTCGGGGCCGGACCGGAAGCCATCGCGTCACCGCCCTACATGTGGACCGCGCCGCCGTCCGTCGGGGTCGGCGCCGGCGCGCCTCTGCGGTACAGGATCACGGTAACGACCAGTCCGACCGCGAAGAAGAGCGCCGACCACCAGTACGCCGTCGAGTACGACTGCATCGCCGCCTGGGCCTGCACCTGGGGCGTCGGCTCCTTGCCCACCAGGTAGTTGGAGGCCGCCGTGGTGGCGAGCGTGTTGAGCAGCGCCGTGCCGATCGAACCGCCCACCTGCTGGCTGGTGTTGACCATGGCCGAGGCCACGCCCGCGTCGTGGGCCGCGACTCCGGCCGTCGCCATGCTCATCGCCGGGGCGAAGATCAGGCCGAGGCCGAGTCCGGCGACCAGCAGCGGCGGCAGGACGTGCGCGGCGTACCCGCTGGTGACGTCCAGCGCGGTCAGCCAGGCCATGCCGGCCGCGGAAAGCCCCATGCCCAGCGGCACGATGGGCTTCGCGCCCATCCGCGGCACCAGGTTGTTCGTGGTCACCACCGAGGCCACCACCATCACCGCGACCATCGGCAGGAACGCCAGACCGGTCTTGACCGGGGTGTACTGGAGGATCTGCTGCAGGTAGTAGGTGAGGAAGAGGAACACCCCGAACATGCCGGCGCCGGAGATGAACATCGCGAGGAACGACGCCCCGCGGTCCCGGTCCAGCACGACCCGCAGCGGCAGCAGCGGATGTGTGGCGCGCGTCTGCCACCACGCGAAGAGCACCAGGAGGACCGCGCCGACGACCAGGAATCCCCAGGTCAGTGCGTCGCTCCAGGCGTGCGTCTCGGCGTTGGAGAAGCCGTAGACGATGCAGAAGAGACCGGCGGACACCAGTACGGTGCCGGGCACGTCCAGCTTGGGCCGGTCCGGAGGCGCGCCCGCGTGCAGCAGGCGTGCGCCGCCGAGCATCGCGATCACGGCGAACGCGAGGTTCACGTACAGGCACCAGCGCCAGTTCAGGTACTCGGTGAGGACACCGCCGAGCAGCAGTCCCACCGCGCCGCCCGCGCCCGCGATCGCGCCGTAGATGCCGAACGCCTTGGCGCGCTCCCGGGCGTCGGTGAACGTGGTCGTCAGGAGCGACAGCGCGGCCGGCGCGAGCAGTGCGCCGAACATGCCCTGCAGGGCGCGGGCCGCGACCAGCATGGAGAAGCTGTTCGCGGCGCCGCCGAGCGCCGAGGCCACCGCGAATCCGGCAAGACCCGCGAGGAAGACGACCTTGCGCCCCACCAGGTCGGCGATGCGACCGCCGAGCAGCAGCAGGGAGCCGAAGGCGAGCGCGTAGGCGGTGACGATCCACTGGCGGTTGCCGTCGGAGAAGCCCAGGTCCTTCTGGGCGGACGGCAGCGCGATGTTCACGATGGTCGCGTCGAGCACCACCATGAGCTGGGCGATGCCGATCACCGCGAGGATCAGCCACCGGTGTTCGTGACGCCCGCCTCCCGTGTGCGGCACGGAGGTCGGCGGTGCGGGCTCGCGGGCGGGATCCGACATGGGGACGGGCTCCGGCGCGGGCACGGCTTCACGGTCCATGGTGGCCTCCAGACACCCCCGCCCCACGCTAAACGCCCTGGTCGGGTGGCGCGACCGGGGATCTTCGCGCGCCGCGGCGGGCCTCACCCGCAGGGAGGCCCGCCACGCCCTAGGCGCCGTGGTCGGCGGCCAGCAGCAGCTCGCTCACGCGCTCCCGGGCGCGCGCCACCCGGGATCGCACGGTGCCGATGGGACAGCCGACGGCCGCCGCCGCGTCCGCGTACGGCAGACCGGCGAGCTGGGTCAGGACGAACGCCTCGCGGCGCGGTGCGTCCAGGGTCTCCAGGAGGTCGAGCAGCGCCACGCCCTCCTCGAACCCGGGCACACCGCGCGGCTGGGCGCGCTCGGCGGCCGCCTGCCAGTCCCCGGTGTCGGCGATCCGCGGCCGGGCCGCCGCCGAGCGGAAGCGGTCGGCGACGACCCGGCGCGCTATGGCGAGCAGCCAGGTGCGCGCGCAGGCCCGGGCCGCGTAGCCGTTCAGCGAGGTCAGGGCCCGCAGGTACGTCTCCTGGGTCAGGTCGTCGGCGCCGTGCAGGTCACCGCTGAGGTGGGCCACGAAGCGCCACACGTCGCGGCGCGTGGCCTGCACGAACCGCTCGAACGCGGCGGCGTCGCCGTCACGGGCCGCGAGCGCCCACTGGGTGATCAGGTCGTCACGGGTCATGTCGGTGCCGGACCGGGACCGCACAAGGGCAGGAGTCATCGCAAAAGGTCCTTCGGTGAAGGGAGTTCGGGAAGTCGGCGCGCGCACGGCGCGGCGGGGCCTGCGCGTGCGGGGACGCCGAATATCCGCCCGGCACCGAGGGGCGCGGGCGGTCTCAGGAACGGACCGGAAGGACCGGTGGACCTCTGCGTGAGACGACGTGCTGGAGAAGGGCCCCGCGCAGCCGCGGCACGGGTACGAGCGCGCCGACGTGCGGCGGCGTGGGCGGCAGGGCGGTGACCAGGACCGCGAGGACGAACCGCAGCGGCACGAACACGAACGCGGCGAGCGCGCGCCCGGTCCGGAAGACGGCGGCCTCGCCGCGCCACAGCCACAGCGCGCAGACGAGGGCGGCGACGACGTGGGCGAGGAACATGCCGAGGCCGCTGTGCCCGAAGACCGACATGATCCAGTGCGAGGCGCCCTCGTCCGGCATGAGCGCGGTGTGCGCGGAGCCGCCGGACCCCGGCCCGGCGCCGGGCCGCGGACCGGTCATCGGCATCGCGTGGTTCATGTGGTTCATGCCGTCACCGGGCGGAGCGACCGCGGCGGGCGGTCCGCTGTCGCCCGCCGGCGCGCTGATCCGCTGCGCCAGGCCGAAGAGTTCGTGCAGGCACAACTGCGCGGCGACGGTGGCGCCGACGACCGCGGACGCGCCGCGCTCACGGCCGGTCAGCCACCAGGCGGCGGCGACGGTGGCGGCGAACGCGTACGCCACCGCCCACCAGGGCAGCGGGGCGGCGGACATCAGCGCGTGCCCCAGGGCCGTCGCCACCACGCAGACGGCCGCGAACATCGCGGCTCGTGCGAGGCGGAACGCCGGACCTGAGGTCATGGGGAGCATCGTGCCAGGCGTCAGGGGGGTTGGGGGCGGCGAGTCCCCGAGATGCCCGAAGTGCCCTGATCCGCCGCTGCCGGGCGACGGCCGCCGACCGCTCGCGCGACCTCCGCCGGTGCGGGGGACGGCGGGGGCGTGGGCCGGACGGCGCCCCGCGCGCCCGTTCCTGTCGGGCCGTCACATCGGGCCGTCACATCGGGCCGTCACCTCGGGCCGTCGGGCACCCCGGAAAGCCCGGACGGCACGGGGAACCGTGTCCCGCGTGCCGTCCGACGTGCCGCTGTCCGGGCCTTCCCCGGGATGAGTCCTAGGAACGGTCGGGCACGTCCTGCCCGTCGAGGGACTCGACCGTCCCGCGGGGGCCGGGGACCTGCGCGGTGGCGGTTGCGGTGTCGGCCGTGGCGCCGGGCTCGGCGGTCCCGCGCCGCCGGGCGAGCACGCCGCCCAGACGGCCCGCGATGGGCTGCGTGTAACGGGCGGTCAGCGGGCCGACGACGACGAGGATCAGGACGTACGCCGTGGCCAGCGGGCCGAGCGACGGCTCGATGCCGGCGGCGACCGCGAGGCCCGCGATGACGATGGAGAACTCGCCGCGCGCCACCAGGGCGCCACCGGCCCGCCAGCGGCCCTTGACCGAGATGCCCGCACGGCGGGCCGCCCAGTAGCCGGTCGCGATCTTCGTCAGCGCGGTGACCACGGCCAGCGCGAGCGCGGGCAGCAGCACCGGGGGAATGCTCGACGGGTCGGTGTGCAGCCCGAAGAAGACGAAGAAGACGGCGGCGAAGAGGTCCCGCAGCGGCGCGAGCAGCGAGTGGGCGCCCTCGGCGACCTCACCGGAGAGCGCGATGCCCACGAGGAACGCGCCGACGGCGGCGGACACCTGGAGCTGCTGCGCGATGCCCGCGACGAGGATGGTCAGACCAAGTACCACCAGGAGCAGCTTCTCCGGGTCGTCGCTGGAGACGAACTTGGAGATCAGCCGCCCGTAGCGCACCGCGATGAACAGGACGAGCCCCGCGGCGCCGAGCGCGATCGCCAGCGTCAGGCTGCCCGCGGCCAGACCGACGCCGGCCAGCAGCGCGGTGATGATCGGCAGATAGACGGCCATCGCCAGGTCTTCGAGGACCAGGACGCTGAGGATGACCGGGGTCTCGCGGTTGCCGAGGCGGCCGAGGTCGCCCAGGACCTTCGCGATCACACCGGACGACGAGATCCAGGTGACACCGGCGAGCACGACGGCGGCGACCGGACCCCAGCCCATCAGCAGCGCGGCGATCGCGCCCGGCAGGGCGTTCAGCGTGCAGTCGACCAGACCGGCCGGGTACTGCGTCTTGAGGTTGGTGACGAGGTCGCTGGCGGTGTACTCGAGCCCGAGCATCAGCAGCAGCAGGATGACGCCGATCTCGGCGCCGATGGCGACGAACTCCTCGCTCGCGCCGAGCGGCAGCAGCCCGCCCTCGCCGAACGCGAGTCCGGCAAGCAGGTACAGCGGGATCGGCGAGAACTGGAACCGGCCGGCGAACCGGCCGAGCAGCCCCAGCGCGAGGATGATCGCGCCGAATTCGATCAGGAGGACAGCGGAATGCACGCGATCACTCCCGACCGAGTATGGTCGCGGCCGTCTCCACGCCCTCGCGCGTCCCGATGACGATGAGGGTGTCGCCGCCGGCCAGCCGGAAGTCGGGGTTCGGCGACGGAATGGCGTCGGCCCGCCGCAGCACGGCCACGATGGACACGCCCGTCTCGGTCCGCATCCGGGTCTCGCCCAGGAGCCGACCGTTCCAGTGCGAGGTCGCCGAGAGCAGCACGCGCTCCGCGACCAGCCCCAGGTCCGTGGTGTGCAGCAGGTTCGGGCTGTGGTGCGACGGCATCAGGGCGTCGATCAGCGCGTCCGCCTCGCCCGAGCTCAGCCGCACCGAAAGCGCGCACTCGTCGGGGTCGTCGGACCGGTAGGCGTTCAGCGTCCTGGCGCCGTCCCGGTGGGCGACCACCGAGAGGCGCTGCTGTTCTCGGGTCGTCAGGTCGTAACGGATGCCGATGCCGGGAAGCGGCGTACGGCTGAGGCGTGATGCGGGCACGGTTTCTCCCCTTGCGCGATGGATGATCTTCCCCGGGTGTCACCCTATCGGGGCCAAGGATTGGCAAAATCCAGCCGACGGGATCCGGATCCCGTCCGGTACCCCACCGCGCGGCCGTCAGGCTCCACTCCCGGTTCCTCGGGCTCCGCCACCGGTTCCTCGGGCTCCGCTCCCGGTCCCTCGGGCTCCGCCCCCGCTCTCGCCAGGACACGGCGATCACACGGGCTTTTAATGAACGCATAAAGGGGATCCGTCTCCTCCCTGGAGCAGCACATGTCCGCGACCCGCAGCAGATCCAAGGGCGGCCCGAGCCGGACCGGGGGACTCCGGGCGCTGGGGGAGTGGTGCGCACGACATTTCGTGCTCGTCATCGTCGCCTGGCTCGTGGTCCTCGCCGCGCTCCAGGTGCTCAACAGGTCGTTCGGCGGCGCGTACTCGGACGACTTCAGCCTCCCCGGAGTGCAGTCCACGCAAGGCGTGGACGTCCTCAAGAAGCACGACCCGGCCGCAGGCGGGTACAGCAGCCAGATCGTCCTGCGCGACGCCGGCAAGCCGCTGACGTCGGTCGGCTCCCAGATGGGCGAGACGATCGGCGACCTCCAGAAGCTGCCGCACGTGCTCTCGGCACAGAACCCGCTGCCCTCGAACCCGCAGGCCGCCTCCGGACAGCCCCCGCAGCCCAACGTCGGGCCGCTCTCCGACGACGGGAAGACGGGCTACATCACCGTCCGTTTCGACGTACAGCCCTCCACCCTCGGCGACGACTACCTGACCGGCGTGGACAACGCCGTGCAACCCCTGCGCGCCGCAGGGGTCGACGTCGAGTACGGCGGACCGCTGGGCGAGCTGGCCAGGCCCGCACCGGACGACCGCGTCAGCGAGGCGATCGGCTTCGCGGTGGCCGTCGTCGTCCTGCTCATCGGCTTCGGCAGCGTCGTCGCCGCGCTGCTCCCCCTGGTGACCGCGCTGCTCGCGGTCCTCGGCGGCCTCGCCTGCCTGGGGCTCCTGGCCGCCGCCTTCACCTTCGCCACCGTGTCGCCGACGCTGGCCACCATGATCGGCCTGGGTGTCGGCATCGACTACGCCCTGTTCATCCTCACCCGCCACCGCCAGCTCCTCATGAACGGCGTCGATCCCGTGCGGGCCGCCGGCCGCGCCAACGCGACCAGCGGGCGCGCGGTCCTCGTCTCGGGCTGCACCGTCGTCATCGCCCTGGCCGGTCTGTCCGTCTCCGGCGTCTCCTTCATCAGCAAACTCGGGCTCGCGGCCGCCGTGACCGTCGTCTCCGCGGTCGCCGGTGCCCTCACGCTCGTACCCGCCCTGCTCGGGCTGCTCGGCAAGCGCATCGACCGGCTGCGCGTGGGCCGGACCGTGGCGGAGGCCGACGCCGGACCCGACGTGCCGGCGCACGGCGTGTGGCACCGCTACGCACAGCGGGTGGAGCGACGGCCCCTGTGGTTCCTGGCGGGCGGTCTCGTCACCGTGGTGATCCTGGCCATCCCGCTGTTCTTCATCCAGCTCGGGCACATCGGCGACGGAGCCGACCCGACGTCGTTCACCGACCGGCGGGCGTACGACACCATGTCGCAGGCCTTCGGGCCGGGTTCCAACGGGCCGCTGACCGTGGTGATCGACCAGACGGACGTGCCCGCAGACCAGCGCGCCACCCTGGCCTCCCAGGCGCAGAAGACGCTGGACGGCGTCCAGGGAGCGGCGGCGGTCACGCCGCTCACCCCCACCAAGGACGGCGACGTGCTCGTCGGCACCGTCTTCTCCAAGGCGTCGCCGCAGAGCCAGGACACCACCGACCTCACGAACCGGCTGGTCGACGACACGCTCCCGCAGGCGGTGTCCGGCACCGACGCCCAGACCTACGTCACCGGGACCACGGCCGCCCAGGTCGACTTCCGCGACATCGTCGCGCACCGGCTGCCGTTCATCATCGCCGTGGTCGTCGCCCTCGCCTTCGTCATCATCCTGATCGTCTTCCGCGGGCTGCTGGTCGCCCTGAAGGCCGCGGTCCTCAACGTGCTCTCCATCGCCGCCTCCTACGGCGTCGTCGTGGCCGTCTTCCAGTGGGGCTGGGGCGGGCCCGCCCTCGGGGTGTCGGGCAAGGTCCCCATCGAGAGCTACGTGCCGATGATGATGTTCGCGATCATCTTCGGGCTGAGCATGGACTACGAGATCTTCCTGCTGTCGCGCGTCCACGAGTTCTGGCTGCGCGGCGGCGACGCGAAGGAGAGCGTCGCCCACGCCCTGGAGATCACCGCACGCGTGATCACCTGCGCCGCCCTGATCATGGTGAGCGTGTTCGCCGCGTTCATCGTCAGCGACAACATCGTGGTCAAGATGCTCGGACTCGGCCTCGCGGTCAGTGTGCTGATCGACGCGACCGTCGTCAGGCTGCTGCTCGTCCCGGCGGTGATGACCCTGCTCGGCGCCCACGCGTGGTGGACGCCGCGATGGCTCGACCGGATCCTGCCGCACATCGACACCGAGGGCGAGGCGGAGTCCGCGGAGCGGCCCCGGACCGCGGCCCCGTGACCGGCCACGGAGTCCTTTCGGCAGCCGGTTGCCGACCGTGGGTCACGTGGAGTTCGGTCACGCGGAGTCGGGGGCGTCGGAACCCGGTGCCACGCCCGGCGCGTTCGCCAGGACCGTCTCGACCGTGTCCGCCTTGTCGGGGGACTTGTCCTCGCGGTAGCGCACGACCCGGGCGAAGCGGAGCGTGACGCCCGCCGGGTAGCGGGTGGACTTCTGCAGGCCGTCGTAGGCGATCTCCACGACGAGTTCGGGGCGGACCGTCACGACGTAGCCGCTCTCGTCGACCTTGAGCTCCTGCAGCCGCTCGGTCTGCCAGGCGAGCATCGCGTCCGTCATCCCCTTGAAGGTCTTGCCGAGCATCGCGAACGTGCCGTCGGGCCGCCGGGCGCCCAGGTGCAGGTTGGAGAGCTTGCCGGTGCGCCGCCCATGGCCCCACTCGGCGGCCAGGACCACCAGGTCCAGGGTGTGCACGGGCTTGACCTTCAGCCAGGACGCGCCCCGGCGGCCCGCGCTGTAAGGGGCGTCGAGTCCCTTCAGGACGACCCCTTCGTGACCGCGGCCGAGGGTGGCCTCGAAGAACTCCTGGGCCTCGCCGCGCAGCCGTGCGTCGTCCGGGTCCGCGACGAGCGCGCGCCGCACCCGCATCGGCTCGGGCACCAGCGCCGCCAGCGCCGCGTGCCGCTCGGCGAAGGGCAGGTCGAGGAGGTCCCGGCCGCCCACGGAGAGGGCGTCGAAGAAGACGGGGGACAGGGGAAGCCCGGCTGCCGCCGCCGTCACGTCCAGGCGGGAGCCGACGCGTCCGGCGATCTCCTGGAATGGGCGCGGCCGCCCGTCGCCGTCCAGCGCGATGACCTCGCCGTCCAGGATGAACCGGGTCCCTGCCAGGCCTCGCGCCGCGGCGGTCAGCTCGGGCAGCCGGTCGGTGATGTCGTCCAGGGTGCGGGTGTAGACGCGCACGTCGTCGCCGTCCCGGTGGACCTGCACCCGGATGCCGTCGAGCTTCTCCTCGACGGCGCACGGCCCCAGCTTGTCGATGCCCTCGGCGACCGAAGCGGCACTGTGCGCGAGCATGGGCTGTACGGGACGGCCCACCGTGAGCCGGAACTCGTCCAGGGCCTCCGCGCCCCGGGCCAGCAGCGCCTGGGCGACCGGGCTCACCGCACCGGCCAGCATCACCGAGCGGCGCACCGCGGCCGCCGGCGTCTCCGTGGCGAGGGCGAGCCCCTCGACGGCCACGGCGTCCAGGGCCCCCTGGCGTACCTCGCCGGTGAGCAGACCGATCAGGAACCGCTGTTCGTCGGCGGTCGCTGCGCCCATCAACTCGCCTGTCAGGCGGCGGCGTTCGCCCTGTGACCCGCTGCCGGACACCGCGCCGACGGCGGTGAGTGCCGCGTCCACGCCCCGCACCGTCAGAGTGGGTTCGGCGGCGGGCGGCGGGCCGTCCTTCAGGGTGCTCCAGCCGATGCCGAGCCGGCCCTGCGGCAGCCGCCCCGAGAGATAGGGGATGGCGATCGGCACGTCGTCCGGCTCGGCGGCCCGGAACAGCTCGGCGAGCAGGGCGATCTTCCGGGACCGCGCCGAGGTGGCGGCCACTTCCTTGGACACGTGCGCGAGCCGGGCAAGCAGCATGGGGCCATCCTGCCCCGGCGACGCTCCCGCCGCACGGGCGCGCCGGGTCGGGTCGTGCCGCGTCAGGTCGTGCCGGGTTCGAGGTCCTCGGCGAAGTAGCTGTCGTGCCGGATGCGGAACTCCTTGAGCTCGGCCGGGCCGCGCTGTGCCACCTCGGCGACCTGCTCGAAGTACTCCTCGCGCGGGGCGCCGGGGGAGAAGAGCATGAGCATGGACATGGGCTCGTCGGTCACGTTCCTGAACGCGTGCAGACCGCCGACCGGGACGTACAGGAAGGCGCCCTCGCGGCCCGTCACCCACTTCTCGCCGTCGTAGAGCTCCAGTTCGCCGGAGAGGATGTAGAAGGACTCCGACATGGCCCGGTGGAAGTGGGTCTTGGCCCCGGCCGACCGGGGCCCCAGCTCGGCCTTGTAGAGCCCGAACTCGCCGCCGGTCGACTCGTGGGTGGCGAGGTAGCTGGTGGAACCGCCGGGCGAACTGATCTCCGGCGGGGTATCGGCCGGGCGGAAACTCGCGTTCACCTCACCCCTGGCGCCGTGGTAGCGGGGCTCCGGGTAGACGAGGTGGTCCGAGTACGACATGACGTGCTCCTTCGCTGGTCCCCTGGCAAGCCGTCGCCGTCCTGCGGGCTGTGACCCGACGGCGGCTCTTCACCGGAATGGTGTCTTCCCGGCAGGGAGGGCGGCATCGGGCTTCCGGACGACCTTGGACGGGCCGGGGCGGAGGGCGGCAGGTCTAGGGCGGAGGGCGGAGGCGGGAGGTCATGAGGTGTGGCAGAGGAGGATCGGCCCGATCCAGGGTTCGCAGACGGGCGGTTCGGGGGACGGCGGGTCCGTCGGGGCGGGGTCGACGGGCGTGGGGTCGACGGGCGTGGGGGCGACGGGCGTGGGGTCGGTCGGGGTGGGAGGGACGGGCGTCGGGTCGACCGGGGTCGGCCGCGTGGGCGCGGGGTCGGTCGGTGTGGGGGTGGGCGTAGGGGTGGGTGTAGGGGTGGGAGCGGGTGGCTGTGCTGGGGTGGCCGGATCGGTCGGGGTCCGTGTCGGGGGCGGTGCGACGGACGGTGCGA
This sequence comes from Streptomyces sp. NPDC002564, assembly GCF_042889645.1. Classification (NCBI taxonomy): domain Bacteria; kingdom Bacillati; phylum Actinomycetota; class Actinomycetes; order Kitasatosporales; family Streptomycetaceae; genus Streptomyces; species Streptomyces sp. NPDC002564. The sequence continues at coordinate 982,571 of NZ_JBIARE010000002.1, forward strand.
CGGGAGGTGCAGGGGCCGGGCCGGTCGCGCCCTCCGAAGCGGTCGGCGCAGGGGTCCCCGGCTGTCCCGCGGCCTGCGGCTCCGCCGTGGTCTGCGGTGGCTCGGTCGGTCGTACGGAGGGTGCCTGGCCGTCCGCCCCCTCGCCCGCCGCCCGTGGGGGCTTCGATGTCCCACCCGAGTCAGGCGCCTTTCCCGCCGCCGCACCCGAGTCCCCCGTACCCCTTGGGCCATTCGTGTCACTCGGGTCACTTGGGTCACTAGGGACATTCGGGCCACTCGGATCGTTCGGGTGGTCACCAGAGTGCCCCGAGCCGACAACCGAGTCCCCGGCCCCACGTGCCTCTCCCGCGCCGTCCGGCTCCGGAGCGGCCTGCCAGGGCGGGGCCGACGGTTGTGGCGCAGCGCTCTCCACCGCCGCGACGCGCTGTGGCGGTACCGCGGCGGGCTGGCCCGAACCGCCGAGGACGAGCGCCGCCGCGACGGCGGCTCCCGCCGCGGCCGTGCCGACCGCCCCGGCCGCGGCGACGGACACCTTGCCGCCGCCCGTGATCACGTGCCGGATGCCGTGCGCCGGACCGCCCGCGTGGCCCGGGGCACCCGCGGACGCGGTACCGGCGGCCGAGGCCAGGAGATGAGCGCCCGGGCCGCCGATCGCGAAGATCAGCAAGGCGGGTCCCGTGAGCGCGGGGAGCCGGTCGTTGGCGCGGCTCAGCAGGGCGAGCCGCGCCCGGCAGTCCTCGCAGGTGTCGAGGTGGGCCAGGAGCCGGTCGGACCGGCGGGGCGAGGCCTCGCCCCGGATGTGCCCGGGCATGCGGTCCCAGTGCGTCTCGCAGGCGGGATCCGCGGGCGTGCCGGGGTGGGCGCGCAGGAACGCCTGGCGCATGCCCTCGCGGGCCCGGTGCAGCAGGACGGCCGTGGCGCCGCGCCCCGCGCCGATGCGCCGCCCGACCGTCTCCAGCGGCTGTCCCTCGGCCTCCGCCAGCCACAAGGCCTTCACCCAGCGTTCCGGCAGCTGGCCGAGCACACGGGTCAGCAGGTCGACGGAGGAGATCCTGGCGGCGGGGTCCTGCTCCTCGCCACCGGGGCCGAACGGCGACTCCCCGCTGGCGGTGCCCCAGACGCCCTCGGGGGCCTGGGGGTCGTGCGGTGTCTCCCGCCCGGCGGGACCGCGGCCGACCGTCGCCGCGAGGTGGCGCACGGTCGTCATCAGGTACGCGGGCACGTTCTCGATCTCGTGCCCGGCGGACAGCCGCCGCCAGACCCGGAAGTGCGCCTCGGCGACCAGGTCGTCGGCGACCCAGGCATGGCCGGTGAGGGAGCGCGCGTAGGCCACGAGGCGTGGCTGCTGCTCCGCGAAGACGCGCGTGTAGTCGCCCGTGGCGGTCGCGCGGGCGGGTGGGACGGACGGCCCGGCCGCCGGGGCGGGCACCCCGGAGGCGGGCCCGGCGGCTGTGCCGGAGGGGACGTCGGCAGGGACGTCGGACATGGCAGGACACTCTCCCGTTCCCACTGCGGGTGGTTCGGACGAGTTTGGAACTCTAGGCGAGAAAAGTCCGACTTATGAAAGCGGAGTGGCATAGGTCACATGGATCTTTTGGCGTCTTGGCGTAATGAGACCCCTTGTCGAGGGGTCGAAAGGGCACAGGAGTCTCCGGAACCGGAATGCCGAGAACCGGAACGCCGAGAACCGGAACACCAGAAGTGGAGCCCGACCATGGCCGTCACCGTCGAACAGCCCGCACGCGCCCGCCTCGTCACGCCCGAGGGCCGCGAGCGTGCTCTGCCCGTGGTCCTGCGCTACTCGACGAACGACCCCCTGGCGGTCCAGATGGTGTTCCCCTCCGAGGCGTCGCTCGACGGGGTCGAGGTCACCTGGATCTTCGCGCGGCAGCTCCTGGAGGAGGGGCTCGGTGCCCCGGCGGGCGGTGGTGACGTCCATATCTGGCCGTGCGGTCGGGCCCGCACCGTGCTGGAGTTCCACTCCCACCAGGGGGTGGCGATGGTGCAGTTCGACCGCATCGTCCTGCGGCGCTTCCTGGTGCGGTCGTACGCCGTGGTGCCCGCGGGCGGCGAGGAGGAGAGCCTTGAACTCGACCAAGGTCTTTCGCGGCTCCTCGGCGGCGTCTGAGAGCGATCATTCCTGGCGGACGGCCCTGAGGCTCATCCCTGGAGGGCGGCGATGAGGGTCAGCCCTAAGGGCGGCGATGAGGGGCAGCCCTAGAAGGCGGCGATGAGGCTTAGCCGTAGAGGGCGGGCCGCTCGGCCATCTCCACCGTGACGCGGGTTCCGGTGCGCAGAGCCGCGACGCCGGCCTCGGCGACGGCCGTCGTCGCGTACCCGTCCCACGCGCTCGGCCCCGTGGCCCGGCCCTCCCGTGCGGCGGCCATCCAGGCCCGCACCTCCCGGTCGTACGCGTCCGCGAACCGCACCAGGTAGTCCTGCGGCAGTTCCTCCTCGGCGCGGCCCGCCGACCGGACCAGCAGGGAGTGCGCCGCGCCGAGACCGGCGCCGCCGCGCTCGCAGACCGCCTCGCACCGCACCTCGTAGCCGACCCCGGAATTGACGAAGACCTCCACGTCGACGACGACGCCCCCGGACGTCTCGAAGAGCACGAGCTGCGGATCGAGCAGCCCCCGCGGGGCGTGTGCCGACGGGGTCGGCCGCATCACCGTCACCGCCGTGATCTCCTGCTCGAGCAGCCACCGCGCGGCGTCGATCTCGTGGGACACGGAGCTGCTGATGAGCATCGAGGACGTGAAGTGCGGGGGCGACGAAACGTTGCGGTGGCGGCAGTGCAGGAGCAGGGGGCGGCCCAGGCGCCCGCTGTCGAGGAGGGCCTTCAGCGCCGCGTACTCGGTGTCGTACCGGCGCATGAAACCCACCTGGACCAGCCGGCGCCCCAGCCGCGCCTCCGCCCCGACCACGCGGAGGGCCGCCGCCGAGTCGGGCGCCAGCGGCTTCTCGCAGAGTACGGGGAGGCCGCGCGCGACGGCCGCGAGCACGGCCTCCTCGTGTGCCGCCTCCGGCGACGCGACCAGGACCGCGCCCACCCCGGGAGCGTCCACGGCGGCCACTGCCGAGCGGTGCACGGACACTCCGGCGCGCCCCGCCACCGCGGCCTCGGCCCGCGCGGTGTCGGGGTCCGCGATCGCCACCACCCGGGCCCCGCCCACGGCGGAGCCGATCCGCCGCACATGGTCGGCGCCCATGTGGCCCGCGCCGAGCACGGCCACCCCCAGCAGTTCGCTCACCCGACGGCCTCCCCGTGCCCGGTCACTCGACGGCGCCACCCGCGCGCGTGCGTCGGGCCACCGTAACCGCCCGTCGTCTGAGCACCACCACACAGCCCGCGAGCAGCACGAGGACGCCCGCCACCACCATCAGCACGGCGGGCCAGGCGGAGTCGTCCGGTGCCACGTCGAGCGCCGCCTGCCCGGCCGCGTGCGCAGGACCGGGCGCCGTCTTCGCCGCCTTCGGAGGCGGCATCAGGGAGCCCACCGGACGCACCTTCCCGGCCGCCGCGAAGCCCCAGTCGAGCAGGGACCGCGTCTCCTCGTACACGGCGCGTCCGCCGCCCGCCTGAGGGTTCATCACCGTCACGACGAGCGTGCGCCCGCCGCGCTCCGCCGCACTGATCAGGGTGGAGCCCGCGTGGCTGGTGTAGCCGTTCTTCACACCGAGCAGGCCCGGGTAGGGCGCCACGCCGTCGGCGCCGGTCAGCAGCCGGTTGGTGTTCTGGATCGGGTACGACCAGCCGCCCGCCGGGAACTGGGCGACGCGCGTCGCGCAGTAGCGGGCGAACTCGGGGTCGGCCAGCCCCGCCTTGCCGAAGACCGCGAGGTCGTACGCCGAGGAGACCTGACCGGCGGCGTCGTAGCCGTCGGGGGAGACCACGTGGGTGTCACGGGCGCCCAGCTCGCGGGCCTTCGCGCGCATCTGCTCGACGGTCTTGCGCAGGCCGCCGTTGAGCCCGGCGAGGACGTGCACGGCGTCGTTGCCCGAGCTGAGGAAGACGCCCCGCCACAGGTCGGCGACCCGGTAGGCGCGGCCCTCCGCGACCCCCACCATGCTGCTGCCCTCGCCGACCCGGGCCAGCTCGTGGCCGGCGACGACGTGCCGCTGCCCGGCGTCCAGGTGCGGGAGCGTCGCCAGGGCGAAGAGCGACTTCAGGGTCGAGGCGGGCGGCAGCGGCCGGTGCGCGTTCCGCGCGGCGAGCACTTCGCCCGTCCGGGCGTCGGCCACCACCCAGGCGAGGGCGGACACGCCGCCCGGCAGCCCCGGCGCGCCGGGGCCGGGCCTGACCTGCGTGCCCGGCCGGTCCAGGAGGGCGGAGGAGTACGCGGGGACGGCCGGCGGCGGCGCCGGTTCGGCGGGCACTTCGGTGGCCGAGACCGGCGAGGACAGGAGGACCAGGGCACCGAGCGTGAGCGTCGCGGTGCGTACGGAGGAGGAGCGCGAAAGGTACCTGATGACCATTCAGCCACCGTAGGAGCGCTGCCCGGAGTCCGCAGATCGGCTTGGCCCGGCTGGAGGTATCGCTGCTCCGGCCGGGGTGTCCGCGGACGGGCGGAGCCGGACGGGCGGGCGCGGCCGAACCGGCGCGACGGTGGCCCGCCGCCCACCGGCTGACGCCGCCTCAGTAGAGGCCGCGGGCCTCGTCCCGGTAGGGCGCTGGTGCGCGGCGGCGGGCGGAGGTGGGCCAGCAAGTGCCCGGGGGTCGGTTACGGCGATCGCGTCCCGATGGTCGGTCGAGGCGGCGGCCTGTGAGCGTCCTCCGCTCCCGTGGCCGTGACGGATGGGTCCCGCCGATGCGCATGTCGGCCTCTCCGCGGTCATCCAAGTCCCGCCGTCCGGGCCCCACTTCGCTTTCTCCGCTTCCCGTCGCCCGCAAGCGGTGCTCCGTGCCCCGGAGCGCCCTCCGGCTGCGAACTCCCCCCAGAACCGGCGTTTCCCGTCGGCGCACAGCCGTACGCCGACCGCTCGGACCCCGAAGGGCCCCGGCGCGGGCGGGACCGCACCGCCGCCCGGCGCACGTCAACCTTCGGCGCCGGGCGGCAGGGCCTCGCGTGGCTCAGGCCGGAAGGTGCTCCTCGACGGCCGCGACCAGCTCGGGGGAGTCCGGCTCGGTCTGCGGGGAGAAGCGGGCCACGACCTTGCCCGACGGGTCGACCAGGAACTTCTCGAAGTTCCAGCGGATGTCACCCGTGTGGCCCTCGGCGTCCGCCGTGTCGACCAGCCGGGCGTACAGCGGGTGCCGGTCCGCGCCGTTGACGTCGACCTTCTCCGTCATCGGGAAGGTCACGCCGTACGTCGCCGAGCAGAACTCCGCGATCTCCTCGGACGTGCCGGGCTCCTGGCCCATGAACTGGTTGCACGGCACGCCGAGCACGCTGAAGCCGCGCGCCGCGTACTGCTCGTGGAGCCGCTCCAGGCCCGCGTACTGCGGGGTGAGGCCGCACTTGGAGGCGACGTTGACGACCAGCACGGCCTTGCCCTCGTACTGGCGCAGGTCGGCGGTGCCACCCTGCAGGGCGCCGATTTCTTCTTCGTAGACAGACATGGCCGCGAGCCTACGCCCCGCGGTGCAGCAGGCCGCGGGCGACCAGCTCGACGGTGGCGGCCACGGCGATCGTCTGGACCGCCATCAGGGCGATCAGCACGAAGAGCTGCACCGCCCCGGCGAGCACGGGGGACGCGCCGCCCAGGAGCATGCCGACGAACGCGCCGGGCAGCGTGACCAGGCCCACCGTACGGGTCTGGTCGAGGCCGGGTAGGAGCGCGTCGGAGGCGGCCGGGCGGATGACCTCCAGGCGGGCCTCGTGGTCGGCGAGACCCAGCGCGATCCCGGCCTCGAACTCGCCGAACCGGGTGTGCAGTTCGTCCAGGGCGCGGCGGCCCGCGAGCACCGTCGCGGTGAGCGCGCCGCCGATCAGGATGCCCGTCACGGGAATCATCGCGATGCCGCGCACGGGAAGCAGGCCCGCGAGGGTCAGGCCGGTCACCACCGGCACGACGGGCCCCGCGATCGGCAGTGCCGCCCACCACCAGGTGCCGTTCGGCGTGATGCGCCGGCCCGCGGTGCGGGACGCCACCGCGACCATGAGGAGGAGGAAGACGAACAGGGCCGCGGTCCGGTGGACGACCCAGCCGATGGCGAGGGAGACGACGGCCAGTTGGGCGGCCGCCCGCACCCCGGCGACCAGGATCTCGCGGGCCCGGCCGCGCGTGCCGTCGGGGGCGAGCCGGAAGGCGGCTGCCGCCGCGGCGGCCACCAGCAGCAGCACGAGCAAGGCGACGGCGAGGGCCGTGTCGACCGGCAGCAGGGCCTGGGCGGCGAGGGTGCGCACGGGGTCACCCTAGATCGGGTGTGCGGTGTCGCCGGGGGCGACCGGGGACCCGTGGGGGAGCGCGGGCGGGTTCGGGGCGGGCCGCAGGGGGCAGGCGGGTGGCCGTTCCGGTCGTGCCGGGCGGGGGACCTGCTGTGTCGGGGCGCTCGACCTGTAACGATGTGACGGGTAAGACGTGGAGAGAAAGAGAGGCTGAAGTCATGGCGCAGCAGGTGCAGGGCGTGATCGCACGCGCGAAGGGCGAGCCGGTACGGATCGAGACGATCACCGTCCCGGATCCGGGCCCCGGAGAAGCCGTGGTCAAGATCCAGGCGTGCGGGGTCTGCCACACCGACCTGCACTACCGCGAGGGCGGCATCAACGACGACTTCCCCTTCCTGCTCGGACACGAGGCGGCCGGTGTCGTCGAGTCCGTCGGTGAGGGCGTGAGCGAGGTCGCGGTCGGCGACTTCGTGGTCCTGAACTGGCGCGCGGTGTGCGGGCAGTGTCGCGCGTGCCGGCGCGGCCGCCCCCAGTACTGCTTCGACACGCACAACGCGAAGCAGAAGATGACCCTGGCCGACGGCACCGAGCTGACGCCCGCGCTCGGCATCGGCGCCTTCGCCGAGAAGACGCTCGTCGCCGCCGGGCAGTGCACCAAGGTCGACCCGGCCGCCTCGCCCGCCGCGGTCGGGCTGCTGGGCTGCGGCGTGATGGCGGGCATCGGCGCCGCCATCAACACGGGCAACGTGGGCCGGGGCGACTCGGTCGCGGTCATCGGCTGCGGCGGCGTCGGCAACGCCGCGGTGGTCGGCGCCCGGCTCGCGGGCGCCGCGCGCGTCATCGCCGTCGACATCGACGACCAGAAGCTGGTGACGGCGAAGAACCTCGGCGCCACGCACACGGTCAACTCCCGCTCCGCCGACCCCGTCGCCGCCATCCGCGAGCTGACCGACGGCAACGGCGCCGACGTCGTCATCGAGGCGGTCGGCCGCCCGGAGACGTACGAGCAGGCCTTCTACGCCCGCGACCTGGCCGGCACCGTCGTCCTCGTCGGCGTCCCGACCCCCGAGATGAAGATCGAGCTGCCGCTGCTCGACGTCTTCGGCCGCGGCGGCGCGCTCAAGTCCAGCTGGTACGGCGACTGCCTGCCGTCCCGCGACTTCCCGATGCTCGTCGACCTCTACCAGCAGGGGCGTCTGGACCTGGACTCCTTCGTCACGGAGACCATCGCCCTGGAGGACGTGGAGAAGGCGTTCGAGCGCATGCACCACGGTGACGTCCTGCGTTCGGTGGTGATGCTCTGATGGCGGCCGGGAACACCACGGGCGCGCCCGGAGCGCGCGTCGACCACCTCGTCACGTCCGGGACGTTCTCCCTGGACGGCGGCACCTGGGACGTCGACAACAACGTCTGGATCGTCGGCGACGACAGCGAGTGCGTCGTCATCGACGCCGCGCACGACGCGGACGCCATCGCCGACGCGGTGGGGGAGCGGCGCCTCGTCGCGATCGTCTGCACGCACGCCCACGACGACCACATCGACGCGGCCCCGGCGCTCGCCGCCCGCACGGGCGCGCCGATCCTGCTGCACCCGGCGGACACGGAGCTGTGGAAGCAGACCCACCCCGACCGCGCGCCGGACGGCGAGCTCTCCGACGGGCAGGAACTGACCGTCGCGGGCACGGTCCTGAAGGTGCTGCACACGCCGGGGCACTGCCACGGCGCGGTCAGCCTGCACGCCCCGGGACTCGGCACGGTCTTCACCGGCGACACGCTCTTCGCCGGCGGCCCGGGCGCGACGGGCCGTTCCTTCAGCGACTTCCCGACCATCGTGGAGTCCATCAAGGAGCGCCTGCTGACGCTGCCGCCCGAGACGGTGGTGCGCACCGGGCACGGCGACAGCACCACGGTCGGCGCCGAAGCGCCGCACCTGGAGGAGTGGATCGCCAGGGGGCACTGACACCCCCCCCGGCTGCGTCAGCCGGCGTACGTCTCATGGCCCCGCGTGGTTCGCCGCGCGGGGCCATGACGCGTACTGGCCCCGCCCCGCAATCTCCGATAAGTTAGGCAAGGCTTACCTAATGGAGGTTGAGGATGGGTGTCCGTCACAGCAGCACGACCGTGCCCACAGCGGCGGCACGGGCCCGTTCGGTGCTCGCCACCGCATGGTCCTGCGCGGTGACCACGGAGGTCGGCAGGGACGAACTCGTGGGCGCCCACAGCGTCACCGAGGACGGCGGCATCCGCCTGTCGCCGCCCGACGACAGCGCGCTCGCCGCCGCCCTCATCTGCGCGCCCCGCGGCGAACCGTCCACCCTGGTCGAGTTCGCCGACGTCGCGCCGGTGCCGCTGCGGGACCGGATCCGCGCACGGCTCTGGCTGTCCGGCTCACTCGCGTACGACGGCGAGCACCTCGTCTTCGAGCCGACCTGCGCCGTCCTGCACGACTCCAACGGCGAACGCCAGGGCATCGAGCTCGACGAACTGGCCCTCACCGTGCCCGACCCGCTCGCCGAGGCGGAGTCGCGGCTGCTCACCCACCTCGCCGACTCCCACCCGGACGCCGTCGAGCAGCTCACCCGCCTCATCAGCCCGGACAGCCTCCAGGGTGTCGTGCGGGTACGCCCGCTCGCCCTCGACCGGCACGGGATCTCCCTGCGTCTGGAGCGCGCCCGCGGCCAGGCCGACGTCCGACTCCCCTTCCACCAACCGGTCGAGGACGTCACGCAGGTGACGGAGTGCATGCACGCGCTCCTGATGAAGGCCCGCCTCTCAGCCACGCGGCGCGGACGTCCCGTCGGTGGCTGACCGCATCGACCGCAGGGCCAGCAGCAACACCCCGATGTCGTCGAGATAGATGGGATCGGGCAACAGGTCCGCGGGCAGTATCAGATAGGCGATCGCGCCCCAGAACACCCACTGCCGCTCGACGGGAAGTCCGGCTCTGCGCAGGGCGCGGCGCGTCCGGACGAGCCGCACCAGCAGGACGACGGCGCCGGCCAGCGTCGCGGCGGCCAATACGGCGGCGACGACGAGGAGTACGGTCAGATCCGTGCTCATACCCCCGTACGTTAATCACGTGGCGGCCCCGCGTCTCGCAGGCATGATGATCGAGTGACCCAGCAGCCGAAGTCCCCGCCGTCCGCCCCGTCCCCCGTGTCCCCCCGGCCCGTCGCGCCCGTGCAAGCCCTGATCCTCGTCGACCTGCAGGCCGCCTTCGTCACCGGCGCGAACCCGGTCCCGCAGGCCGCGCCGCTCCTCGAACGGGTCGAGGACCTGCTGGCCCGCGCCCGCGAGAGCGGCGCCCTCGTCGTCCACCTCCAGAACGACGGCGGGCCCGGCGCCGACGACGAGAAGGGCACCCCCGGCTGGGAGCTCCACCTGCCCGCCGACACCCACCGCGGCGAGCCGGTCCTGCACAAGACCGTCGACGACGGCTTCGAGGACTCGCCGCTGGAAGACCTCCTGCGCGACGCCGGGGTGCAGGAACTCGCCCTCTGCGGGGTGATGTCGGAGATGTGCGTCAGGGCGACGGCGGCCAGCGCCCTGGACCTCGGCTTCCGCGTCGTCCTGCCGCACGACGCGCACGCCACGTACGACATCCCGCCCGCGGAGGGAATCAGCGACATGGTGCCCGCGGCGACGGTCTCACGCGTCGCGGAGTGGTCCCTCGGCGACGAGGTGGAGATCATCGCGCGCGCGGCCACGCTGGACTTCACCAAGCCGTAGCGCCCCGTCGTCCCTGCCGGTTCAGCCGCGGATCATCGACATGAGCAGGTCGTGGGTCCCGGCGTCGGCCGCCGCCACGAGTCCCCGGCCCCCGGGCCCGACCGGACCGCCGTCCACGCCGGTCACCACGCACCCGGCCGCGCGGCACAGCGCGATTCCGGCGGCGAAGTGCACGCTGCTGGAGAGATCGCCGCCGTCGGTGACGTACGCGGCGCGCTTTCCGGCCGCGACCCAGGCCAAGGCGAGCGTCGTGGACACCACCCGAGGGCGGAACCGCGCGACGAACCCGGGATGGGCCAGCAGGTCCACGCCCCGGAAGCCGGGCGCGCTCGGGAACGGCGGATCCAGGTTGACGTCCACGAGGCCGGTGCCGGGCGTCGGCGCCAGCAGGGTGTCGACCCCGCCCGCGCGCACCCGGGCCGTCACGCCGTCGGTGTGGAAGATCTCGCCGCCGAAGGGATCGGCCACCGCCGCGGCTCCGCCCCGCAGGGTGACGTTGACCGCGACCAGCCGGGAGCCGACGGCGTAGTTGAGGGTGCCGCACAGGGGGTCGACCAGCCACTGGCGCGCGGTGGCGGCGTCGCCGTGCTGTCCGCCCTCCTCGCCGAGCACCGCGTCCCCGGGCCTCGCGGCCCTGAGCACCGCCAGGATCGCCTTCTCGGCCGCGACATCGGCTTCGGTGGCGAAGTCTCCGCCGCCCTTGTCGATGCGGGCGAGCCGCTGCCCGTACAGGGTGCGCACGACCTCCGCGCCGGCGGCCGCGGCGGCCACGGCGACATCGGTGTCACTGGCGTCGGCGTCAGGGGAGCGCGCTGATGTGTCGATCACACCGGGCAGGCTATCGGGGCGGGCGGGCCACAGGGGAAGAGGATGATCGGCAAGGGTGATCAGGAAGGGGCTGATCAGGACATATGCCTGGCTCGGGGCACCTGCGCGGACCAGTAGACTCGACGCCTGTGGCGGACACCCAGTACGAAGACCTGTTGCAAAAAGTGCTCACCTCCGGGACGGCCAAGGCCGACCGCACGGGCACCGGCACCCGAAGTGTCTTCGGGCACCAACTGCGCTACGACCTCGCGCAGGGGTTCCCGTTGGTCACCACCAAGAAGGTGCACCTGAAGTCCATCGTGTACGAGCTGCTGTGGTTCCTGCGCGGCGACTCGAACGTCGGCTGGCTGAAGGAGAACGGCGTCACCATCTGGGACGAGTGGGCCGACGAGAACGGCGAGCTCGGCCCGGTCTACGGCGTCCAGTGGCGCAGCTGGCCCACCCCGGACGGCGGCCACATCGACCAGCTCGCCGAGGTGCTCGACACCCTGCGCCGCGACCCGGACTCCCGCCGGATGATCGTCTCCGCCTGGAACGTCGCCGAGCTGTCCAAGATGGCGCTCGCGCCGTGCCACGCGTTCTTCCAGTTCTACGTCGCCGACGGCAAGCTCTCCTGCCAGCTCTACCAGCGCAGCGCGGACCTCTTCCTCGGCGTCCCGTTCAACATCGCCAGCTACGCCCTGCTCACGCACATGGTCGCGCAGCAGACCGGCCTCGAACCGGGCGACTTCATCTGGACCGGCGGCGACTGCCACATCTACGACAACCACGTCGACCAGGTGACCGAGCAGCTCACCCGCCACCCGTACGCGTTCCCCGAGCTGCGCCTGCGCAAGGCGGACTCGCTCTTCTCGTACGCGTACGAGGACGTGGAGCTCATCGACTACAAGCACCACCCGCGCATCAAGGCCCCGGTCGCCGTATGAACGTCGGCCTCATCTGGGCGCAGACCGTCGACGGCGTGATCGGCGCGGACAACGGCATTCCGTGGCGGCTGCCGGAGGACATGGCGCACTTCAAGGCGACCACCCTCGGCCACCCCGTGGTGATGGGCCGCCGCACGTGGGACTCGCTCCCCGCGCGGTTCCGCCCGCTGCCCGGCCGGCGCAACATCGTCGTGACGCGCGCTCCGGAGTGGAGCGCCGAGGGCGCCGTGCGCGCCGGGTCCATCGCCGAGGCGCTCCGGCTCGCGGCCGAACCGGACGCCGCAGGCGCGCCCCACGAGCCGTCGTCCACCCCGTCGGTCTGGGTGATGGGCGGCGGGGAGATCTACCGCGCCGCCCTGGAGCACGCCACCCATCTCTCGGTGACCGAGGTCGACTCGCCGGTGACGGGCGACACCTACGCCCCCACACGCGGCGAGGAGTGGCAGGTCGCCGACGACAGCGGCTGGCAGGTCTCCACGACCGGACTGCGCTACCGCATCCGCGGCTACACACGCTGAACCGGCGGCCCGCCGTCCGGGCCGCCCGCTAGACCGGCAGCGCGCACACCGCGATCGGCGCCGCGAACGGTGTGCCCGCAGGGCGCAGTGCTCCGCTGTCACCGTCGACCTGGAAGACGCTCACGTCGTTCGACTTCTGGTTCGCCGTGAACAACAGCCGCCCCGACGGGGACAGGGCCAGGTGCCGGGGGAAGTCCCCGCCGACGGACACCGTGTCCAGGAGCCGCAGCCGGGCGCCGTCCCCCTCGACCGCGTACCGCGCGACGCTGTTGTGCCCGCGGTTGGCGAGGAACGCGAAGCGCCCCTCGCGCGTCACCACGAGCTGGGCCGGATAGTTCGTGCCCCCCTCGGCGCCCGTCGACTGCGGCGCGCCCGGGGTGAGGCGCCCGGTGGCCGGGTCGTACGCACAGACGACCACCGTGTCGTCGAGCTCGTTCGCCAGGTACGCGAAGCGCCCCGAGGGGTGGAAGGCCAGATGGCGCGGGCCCGCGCCCGGCCGCAGGGTCGCGTACGAGACCCGGGTGAGCCGGCCCGCCTTCTCGTCGAGGCGGTACGTGTACACGGTGTCGTTGCCGAGGTCGACGGCCAGGACGTGGCGGCCGTCCGGGCTCGTCACGATCTGGTGCGCGTGCGGTCCGTCCTGGCCGGGGCCGGGCGGCGGCTCGGCATGGGAGACCAGGTCCGTCCGTTCACCCAGCGCACCCGACGCCGTGATGGGGTGGACCGCCACGCTGCCGGACGAGTAGTTCGCGCTGAGCAGCCAGCGCCCGCCCGGATGCACCGACAGGTGACAGGGGCCGGCCCCGCCGGTGTCGCGGGTCCCGAGGACCTCGTGCCCGCCCGAGTCGGACAGCGCGACGGCGGTCACCCCGCCCCGCTCCCGCTCGTCGACGGCGTAGAGCGTCCGTCCGGAGGGGTGCAGGGCCAGGTAGGACGGGTCGGGGACGCCGGTGATCGTGCCGGTCCCCGTGATCCGGCCCGTCGCGTCGTCGTACGTCGCCAGGCCGATGCCCGGGCCGCCGCCCTGCTGCGAGGTGTACGTCCCCAGGAACAGCCGCCCCGAGCCGCGCGGGCGGCGGGACGCGGGCGACGCGGAGTTGCGGCGTACGGGAGTAGGCGCCGCCCGATCCGGCGGGCCCGACGAGGCGCAGGCCGAAGCGGCGGACACCGTCCCCGCGGCGGCCGCCCCCACCAGGGCACCGAGGAACCGCCGACGCCCCGGGCCGCCCCCGGACCCCGTGGCCGACCCTGATCCGCTCTTCATGGCTGCACCTCATGTGTCGGGGGTGACGGATGTGGCAGCAACAGTGCCCGGTACCCGAGCCGGGGGACAAGAGGTCCGTCCGACGGCGCGCCGCGAGGGGCACGGATCCGGCCCCGGCGCCCCGCCGGGAGAGCCGATATCGCGCCAACAAGGGTGCGCCCCATGGAGAGTTGACCACTCAGAGCCACCGCTCCGATACGGTGTGCGAGCTGTCGGTGGCGCCCCGTCCGGCGTGCCGGCAGCACGCAGAGCGCCGACCGCACGTAGCCGCAGGAGGAGCTGCCGAGTGGACCACAGCCGTGGCATCCGAATACGTACCGTCCTGGCCACGCTCGGCGTCGCCGGTGCCCTGGCGGCCGCGCCCGCCGCGAGCGCCACGACGTCCGCCGCGCCCGCGCCCCCGGTGGCCGCCGCGGCGCACGAGCCGTGCACGGGGGAGTTCCACGGCGACAGCCGTCTCGGCCCGAAGTGGCTGCCGAAGAAGTGGCAGCGCCCCGTCGGGCCCCTCCTGAAGAACTGGAAGCGCACGGGCAAGCTGTCGCCGGACGCGTTCCTGAAGAAGTACTGGGACGGCCCCGCGGGCACCGGCGGCTGGAAGTATCCGCCCGACGACGGCTTCGCCACCGTCGACGGCAAGGTCGACAAGCATCCCGAGCTCCTGGAGCAGGGCGAGGAGCTGGACCGCTTCGGCTCGGAGTTCGGCGGCTACCTCGCACCCGCCGGGGACTCGTACGCCCGGCGCGCGCTGCCCCCGCAGAACCTCAACACCCGCGAGGCCGGATTCGCCTGCGACTACCGCGGCTACGAGGTGAGCAAGCCGTTCCGCGTCTGGCAGGGCGCCATCGCGCCCTGGTTCGAGCAGCCCGGCGGTGGTCAGCAGATCAAGCTGGACCCGGTCTTCCTGAACCCGGGCGAGGGGCAGCGGCTGAACGTGAAATGGCTGCTCGACCACGGCTATCTGGAGCCCGCGAACGACTAGCGCCGCGCGGAGCAGGAGGGACAGGGTTCTCGTGGACGTCCGAGAAGCGGCGGCGACTCTGCGCGCCGCCCACGTCGCCGACGGCTACTACTGGATCGAGGGGGTCCACGAGCCCACCCCGACGCCGCCCGACTTCGTCTATCTCCGCGCGACCGGGGACGGGGCCTGGGAGGTCGGCATCTACGAGCGGGGCACCCGCCACCCGCTCGCCCGGCACACGGACGAGGCCACGGCGTGCGCCCACCTGCTGCACCAGCTGACCTAGGGGGTGCCTCCGCGATGTCCGCGGGCCCGCGCGGCGGCGCGGCCGGCCGGGGTCGACGTACACCTGAGATCGACCCTCGACCTCACCCTGAACCTGAGGTCGAGACAGGCCCCGCCACCGGCCCGCCCGGCTAGCCCGTGGGTGCGCCGGTCGACTGCTGCGGCTTCCGTGCCAGGGGTGCGCGGTCGCGCCAGGGCAGCAGGAGAGGCGTCGCGAGCATGAGGACGCCGGCGGCCGCGATCGCCGGGCGGGCGCCCGTCGCCCCGGCGAGCAGCCCCCACGCGGCGGTCATGGCCGCGGTGGTGCCCTTACCGGTCACCGACCAGGCGGAGAGCGTGCGGACGACCCGGTCCGCCGGTGTGCGCTCCAGGCGGTAGGTGGCCATCACCGGGCTGAAGACGCCCATGCACGTGATGAGGACGAACTCCAGCCCCATGACGAGCACGAGCCCGGGAACACCGGGGCCCACGAAGGCGAGCCCCACGGGCCAGCACACGCGCAGCGCGCCCACCGACAGCAGGACCGGGCGCTGCCCGAAGCGCGCGACGAGCGGCCGCGCCAGCCGCGACCCGATGAGGCCGCCCAGGCACGGCAGCGCGAAGGCGAGGCCGTACTGCCAGGGGGCGAAGTGGAGCGGGCCCAGCATGAGCACGGCGAGCGGCGGCGCCGCCGCCATGATCAGGCCGTTGACCAGCACCGTGTTGAAGAACAGCGGCCGCATCGCCGGGTCGCGAAGGATGAACCGCCAGCCGTCGAGCACCTCGGCCGCGCGCAGCCCGGCGCGCGGCGCCGCCGCCGCGTCGGCGGTCCGCGCCGGAGCGGGCTCCTTGCCGCCGATCGCCTTGATGCCCACGGCGGAGAGCAGATAGCTGACCGCGTCGGCGAGCACCGTCATCACGGGGCCGAACATCCCGATGGCGGCGCCGCCGAGCGGCGGTCCGAGCATGGTGGCCGTCCAGAGCGTCGACTCGAACCGTCCGTTCGCGACCAGCAGGTGTTCCGGAGCAACGAGCGACTTGAGGTAGGCGCCGCTCGCCGCGGTGAACGTGATGTCCGCCGCGGCCACGACGACCGACACGACGAGCAGCTGCCCGAAGCTGAGCAGGTCCAGCGCGTAGGCCGCCGGGACGGTCAGCAGCACGGCGCAGCGCAACAGGTCCATGGTCACCATCACCGGCCGCTTGCGCCGGAACTCCACCCACGGGCCGAGCGGCACCGCCGCCACCGCGCCCACCGCGAGACCGGCGGCCGCGAGAAGCGCCACCTGCGTCGTCCCGGCGTCCAGCGCCAGGATCGCGATCAGCGGGAACGCGTCGAAGGCGAGCCGTGTGCCGAACGTACTCACCGCGTACGCCGCCCACAGCCACCCGAAACGCCGCCCGAGCGACTGCCTGCCCGCCATGCCTCGCGTACTCCCCGCACATCCCGTCGGACGGCCTCGCGCCGTCCGGGGACATCCAAGCGAGTCACCGCCCCTCCGGGCAAACAACCGCCCTGCCGTCCAGGTACAACCAGCGGTTGTGACACCCGGGCCGGTCCGCCCACGGCGCCCGTCTAGGGTGACGGACATGGATCTCGACGCCGTGCGGGCCTTCGTCGCCGCCGCCGACGCGGGGCAGTTCCAGGGCGCCGCCGCCGAGCTGTCCCTCACCCAGCAGGCCGTCTCCAAGCGCATCGCCGGTCTCGAGAAGGAGCTCGCGGTACGGCTCTTCACCCGCAGCGCCCGCGGCGTGCGGCCCACCGTCGACGGGCAGGCGTTCCTGCCGCACGCCCGGGACCTGCTCGCGGCCGCGGAGCGCGCCGCCGCCTCGGTGCGGCCCGGCAGCCGGGCGCTGCGCGTCGACGTGATCGGCCGCAGACTCGCGCCGGCCGGCCTGCTCCGGGACTTCCGCCGCGCGCACCCCGACACCCCGCTCGACGTCGTGACGCTCTTCGACGCCGACGCGGCCATCGCCGCCGTGCGCTCCGGCACGATCGACGCGGCGTTCCGCGCCGTCACCCGCCCGCCCCGCGAGCTGCCCGACGGCATCGAGGCGGTGCGGGTCCACGACGAGCCGATCCAGCTGCTCACCGGCCCCGGCCACGCGCTCGCCGGAGCCCGCTCGGTCGCCCCCGCGGAGCTCGCCGGGCACCGGATCTGGATGCCCGGCATCGTCACCGGAACCGAGTGGGCCGCCTACTACGACGCGCTCGCCGACGCGTTCGGGATGACCATCGAGGCGACCGGGCCCGACTTCGGCACCGAGCCGCTCCTCGACACCATCGCCCACACCGGGAGCCTCGCCACCCTGGTCGGCGAGCGGACCCGGCTGGTCTGGCCCGCCGACGACGACCTGCGGCGCATCGCGCTGCGCGACCCGGTGCCGGTCTACCCGCACTCGCTGATCTGGCGCGCCGACAACCCGCACCCCGCGCTCGGCACGCTCCGCGACCATCTCGCCGACGCCCGGACCGGTGCGGACGACGGCGCGACCTGGACGCCGGCCTGGGCCGACTGAGCGGCCGGGCCGGTGTCGGCCCGGCCGCCCCGGACCTCAGCCCCGCGGCCGGTCGACGACCGTCTCGCCGCCCACCACGACCACCTCGGCGACCGTGCCCGGGATCTCCTCCGGGCGTACGCGCAGGATGTCCCGCGACAGCACGACGAAGTCGGCCAGCTTGCCCACCGTCAGCGAACCGCGCTCGTCCTCCAGGAAGTTCGCGTACGCCGATCCCATCGTGTACCCGTGCACCGCGGTCTCGACGTCCAGCGTCTCCTCGGGCTGCCAGGGCGCGCCGCCGCCGAGCGGCCGCCGGGTGACGGCGGTGTAGATGCCCGCCATCGGGTCCATCTCGGCCACGTTCCAGTCGCTGGAGAGCGCGAGCACCGCGCCCGCCGCGTGCAGGCTGCGCATCGGCCACGCCTTGTGCCAGCGGTCGGCGCCGATGTTCTCCGCCCAGTCCTTGCCGGGGCCCGCGATCTCCGGCGCGCAGTGCCGGGGCTGCATGCAGGCGACGACGCCGAGCTCCGCGAAGCGCGGGGTGTCGTCCGGGTCCAGGCACTCGACGTGGACGACCTGGTGGCGGGCGTCGCGCGGCCCGTTCACCGAGCGGGCGTGCGCGACGGCGTCCAGGACCGTGCGGATGCCCCGGTCGCCCGTGGCGTGCACGAAGCACTGGAATCCCCGCGCGTCCAGCTTCGCCAGGAGCGCCGCGAACTCCTCGGCGGGGTAGAACGTGTCGCCGCGGTGCCGCCCGCAGCCGGTGTACGGCTCCAGGAGCGCAGCCGTCCGCGGCTCGACGACGTCGTCGATGTACAGCTTCAGCGGGCCGACCCGCAGGCGCTCGTCGGCGCAGCGCACCGCAGCGTCGGCGAAGTCGTCCAGGTCGGCGTCCGTGGTGCCGCGCGGGTGGAAGAGCGCGGCGACGATCCGCGATCGCAGCCGCCCCTCGGCGCGGGCGCGCTCGAAGAGCTCCAGGTCGTCCAGGGAGTTCTGCGGCTCGACGACCGTGGTGATGCCGAAGCCGATCGCGTCGTCCAGGCTCTTGGCCAGGCGCCCGTACTGCCGGTCCTGCGAGGCCCACGGCACGCCGAGGTCGCGCAGCGCACGGTGCCCGTCGCGGCTCAGGCCCCGGATCGCGAAGTCCTTGACGAACCCGGTGGGCTCGCCGGTGGCCGGGTCGGTCTCGGCGCGGCCGAACGGCAGCAGCGTGTGGTCGCGGTCGATGCCGAGGCGGCGCAGCGCGGCCGTGTTGAGCCAGGCGGTGTGCACGTCGTAGCTGAGCACGAAGGCCGGGGTGTCCCCGGTGGCCGCGTCGAGGTCCGCGGCGCGGGGCATGCGGCCGTCGGGGATAGCGGAGTAGTCGAAGGCCTCCGCCTCGATCCACTCGGCGTCGGGGTGCGCGGCGTGCCAGGCGCGGATCCGGTCGTGGATCTCGCCGAGGGTGCGGACGCCGGCGAGTTGGACGCAGGCGTCGTCGGAGCCGAGCCGGACGTGGTTGTGGGCGTCGATGAATCCGGGCAGCACGAGCCGTCCGCGTCCGTCGATCACGCGGGTGTCCGGGCCCGTCCACCGGTCGGCCTCGGCGTCGGGGCCGAGCCAGAGGATGCGCCCGTCGCGGACGGCGAGCGCCTGGGCGGTGGGCAGCTCCGGGTCGACGGTGTGGATGCGGGCGTCGCGCAGGACGAGATCGGCGGGGGAGGGGGTGGTGCGGGGCATGTGGGGTGAACTCCTGAGGTGGTACGGGTGGCGCGAGTAGTGCGGGTGGCGCTAGTAGTGCGGGTGGTGCGAACGGCGTGGCCGGGCCGGGAGGTGCCGTTCACGCGGCGACGGGCGCGCCGACCGTGCGGCGGGCCAGCGCCCCGTAGGTGAGCCCGGAGACGACCGAGCCGAGCAGGGTGAGGTCACCGCCGCCGAGCGGCGCCACCAGCGGGCCGGTCCAGAGCTCGGAGTCGCAGGTCAGGGCGGCGAAGAGCATGCCGGTGGCGAGCGCGGCCATCCCGGCGGGATGGAAGCCGGCGCGGTACCAGTACGCCCCCTCGCGCCCCGGCGTGTGCAGGGCGTGCGTGTCATAGCGGCAGCGGCGCAGCAGCATGTCGGCGAGGAACACCCCGCCCCACGGCGCGAACACGATGATGAGCAGGGACAGGAAGCTGAGCAGCGACTCGGTGAAGTCCGTCAGGAACAGCGCGCCCAGGGAGCCGAGCGCCGTCACCACGACGCTGATGACGATGGCCTTGGCGCGGCTCCAGGGGATGCCGAGGACCTGGAGGTTCAGGCTGGAGGAGTAGAGCGTGAGGATCGAGTTGGTGACCGAGCCGCCGAGCACGAGGAGCAGGAAGACCGGTTGGAACCAGCCGGGCAGGAGCTCCTCCACCCCGGCGACCGCGTCGGTCATGTCCGCCTGGCTCGCGGCGGCGACCCCGGCGACGCCGAGCGCCACGGACGAGACGAAGCCGCCGAGCGCGCCCGCGACGGTGATCGAGCGCAGCGAGGTGTCGGGCGGCAGGTAGCGCGTGTAGTCGGCGGGCATCGGCAGGTAGGAGAAGGGCCCGGCCAGCGTCACGACGAAGGCGAGCGTCCACCCGGAGAGCCCCGCCCCGCCGCCGGAACCTGCCCCGCCGACATCGGCGCCCGGCAGGAGCAGGAGCAGCAGGACGCCGAAGCCCGCCGCCAGGACGTACGCCATCCACCGCTCGGCGAGCTGCACCGTGGCGTGTCCCCACATGGCGACCGCGAAGGTCATGGCGAGCGTCACCGTGAGGGCCAGGGCGCGGGCCGTGTTCCCGCCGCCGAGGCCCAGGTCGGCGAAGAGGGCTTCCAGGGCGAGCGTGCCCACCACGGTGTTGACGACGGTGTAGCCGATCGACACGACCCAGTTGAGCAGCCCGGCCGGGAAGTTTCCGCGCATGCCGAAGGCGGCCCGGGAGATGACCAGGGTCGCGGTCCCGGTCCGCACGCCGCTGAGGCCGGCCGCGCTGATGACGAGGAACGACAGGCCGCCGATGACGACCACGGTCACGGCCTGCCAGAAGGTGAGGCCGAAGGAGACGGCCAGGGCGCCGTTGATGACGTACGTGAAGGTCAGGTTGGAGCCGAACCAGAGCCAGAACAGGTCCTTGGCGCTGCCGTGCCGGTCCGCAGGGGGAATCGGGTCGATGCCGTGTGTCTCGACCCGGAACACCTCGTCGCTGGTGACTCCCGTGCCCATCCCGGCGGACACCGGGGCTTGTTGCGCCATGCGGGACCTCGCTCTCCGGCATCCAGAGTTTGAATGCCGTTCTATGATTTAGAACGGCATTCAAAGTGCGGCATGCGGTCCGGTGCCGTCAAGACCCCCGGGCAAATCGATGGACGGCGGCCCGGGGATAGGGTCGGTTCGGCAGGGGAACGGCAGGTCGCGGAGGCGGGAGCACCGGTGGCACGACGGCGGGACGGGCAGGTCGCACGCGACCGGATGCTGGACGAGGCGATGACGGCCATCGCGGAGAACGGCCTGGCCGCCCTCACCATGTCCGCGCTCGCCGACCGTCTCGGTACCAGCGGCGGCCACATCCTGTACTACTTCGGCAGCAAGGACCGGCTGTTCCTGGAGGCGCTGCGCTGGAGCGAGGCGGCGCTCACCGAGGAGCGCCGCGCCCTGCTCGCGGGCCGGGCCGCACCCGCCCGCAAGCTGGACCGTTTCCTGCGCCTCTATCTGCCGACGGGGCCCCGCGACCCCCGCTGGATGCTGTGGATCGAACTGTGGGCGCGGGCCGGGGCGAACGAACCGCTCCGCGCCGCCCAGGAGGAGCTGGACCGGGGCTGGCGGGACGATCTGGAGACGCTCCTCGCGCAGGGCGCCGCGGCGGGCGCCTTCGCCGCGGACGACGGCCCCGGCCGGGCCGGCGAACTCCTCGCGCTCCTGGACGGATTGAGCACACGCGTGGTGCTGGGTCAGCGGGACGCGGACCGGCGGAGCGCGCTGGGCTCGGCGCGGTCGGCGGCGGAACGCCTCATCGGGTGCGCGCCGGGCGGGACGCCCGGCTAGGGCGTGTTTCGAAGAGTCCCGTCTGCTCGGCCGCCCTGCGGGCGGGCGACGCTCCTTTCGAAACCCGCCCTAGCCCGAGCGGCCGACTGGCGAGGCGGTGGCGGCGGTCGCCGTGGAAGAGTTCCGGGCATGACCGAAACGTACCTGTACATGGCGAATCCCCGGATCACGGTCCTCGGAGTCCAGCCCGGACACCCGCCGTTCCGGATCGTGGAGATCGACGGGGAGGTCGTGGGCAAGGCGAAGACCGTCACGGACGTCCTGGACGCGGCCGCGATGGCGGGCATCACCGTGCGCGACCTGGACGATCCGGACGCCGTGCGGTGGGTGGGCGGGGACAAGTTCACCTGGCGGCCGGCCGACGCGCCGGCCGCCGGCGGGGGTGCGGAGCGGCTCGTGGACCCGGTCCAGGAGCCGCTCGCGGACCCCGGCGGCGCGACGGGCTAGCGTGCGCGGGCCGGGCCGGGGGAGTCAGGGGCGCCCGGTCACCGGCACCTCCTCCCCGGCGGGCACGGGGCCGGGCGGGGTGCCGTCGCCGAAGGGCCGCCCGCCCAGCTCCTCGCGGTGATGCGGCGTCAGCCAGCCGGAGAGGTCCGGGCCCAGCGGCACGACGGCGGTCGGATTGATGCCGGTGTGCACCTGGTAGTAGTGCCGCTTGATGTGGTCGAAGTCGATGGTGTCGCCGAAGCCCGGGGTCTGGAACAGATCCCGCGCGTACGCCCACAGCACCGGGTCCTCGGCCAGCTTGTGGTGGTTGCACTTGAAGTGGCCGTGGTAGACGGCGTCGAACCGCACCAGGGTGCTGAACAGCCGGATGTCGGCCTCGGTGAGGGTGTCCCCGACGAGGTAGCGACGGGTGGACAGGCGCTCCGACGTGAGCTCGAGGCGGCGGAACACGTCGTGGTACGCCGCTTCGTACGTCGCCTGGTCGGGGGCGAATCCGGCGCGGTACACGCCGTTGTTGACGTCCCGGAAGATGCCCTCCATGACGGTGTCGATCTCGTCGCGCAACGGCTCGGGATACAGGTCGGGCGCCCCGTCCCGCTGCAGCGCCGTCCACTGCGTGGCGAGGTCGAGGGTGAGCTGCTGGTAGTCGTTCGTGACCAGCTTGCCGCTCGGCACGTCCACGATCGCGGGGACGCTGATGCCGCCGGGGTAGTCCGTCTCGCGGGCCTCGTACGCCTCGCCGAGGAAGCGGATGCCGAGGACCGGGTCACGGTCGTCCGGGTCCAGCGTGAACCGCCAGCTCCGGTCGTCCTGGATCGGGTCGGTGACGGCCAGGGACAGCGCGTCCTCCAGGCCCAGCAGCCGCCGCGCGACGAGCGCCCGGCCCGCCCAGGGGCAGGCCCGGCTCACCACCAGGCGGTAGCGCCCCGCCTCGACGGGCCAGCCGTCCCTGCCGTCGGCGGTGACGCGGTCCGCGAAGTGGCTCTTGGAGCGCTTGAACTCCTTGTGCCCCAACGCGGAATTGCCCTCCGCCGGGCTCTCCGGGGCCCCGTCCCGTGCGTCGTCCCGCGCCGCGCTCATGACCGGCCGCCCTCATGCGCGCAGGAGCGGGCCATCGGCACCCGCTCCTGGCAGGGCAGGTCGGCGGCGCGCGGGGGCGGGGCGAGATCGTAGATGCGGTCGATCAGATCCGCTTCGTTGCCCGCGAGGCCCGCGCGCCGCAGGGCCTCGTCGGCTTCCGCGAGCGGCCCCGCGAGCAGCGTCGCCGCCGCGACGGGGGACACCGACGCGGTCTCGGAGAGCGCGGCGCGCGCGGTGTGCAGCAGACGCAAGCAGGCCTGGGCGGCGAGCAGTTCCTCGGACGTCGTGCCGGTCATGTCGAGCGACTCCTCTGCGCTGGGTGGCGTGTACGGCATGAAGGATGTGCCACCCCCACTCTTGCGCACGGGTCTGACAACGGCGTCCTACGCGGCCGGGGCGCGGCGCGTGAGCCGC
This sequence comes from Streptomyces sp. NPDC002564, assembly GCF_042889645.1. Lineage (NCBI taxonomy): Bacteria > Bacillati > Actinomycetota > Actinomycetes > Kitasatosporales > Streptomycetaceae > Streptomyces > Streptomyces sp. NPDC002564. Next base: position 1,005,860 of record NZ_JBIARE010000002.1, read on the forward strand.
AGCGTGAGCCCGTCCGGCATGAGGGTCAGACGCTCGGCGATACGCAGCCGGTAGGCGGGATCGGCGTGCAGGTCGTAGCGCCGGAGCAGCAGGCCGAGGACCAAGGTCGCCTCGTGCAGGGCGAACTGACGTCCGATGCAGGCGCGCGCCCCGGTGCCGAACGGCTTGAACACGTGGGCGGGCCGGGCACGTACCGCCGAAGGGGCGAACCGGTCGGGGTCGAACTCCTCGGGGTGCTCGCCCCATGCCGCCGGATCCCGGTGCAGCATCGTCGCGAGGACCAGGGCCCACGCGCCCTGACGCATCGGGTGGGCGCCGCCGAGCACGGTGTCCGCACGGGCCTCGCGGGCGAACCCCGGGGCGGTCGGCCACAGCCGCAGCGACTCGTCGAGCACCCGGCGCAGATAGCGGAGCTTGGCCACCTGCTCGTAGGCGGGCTCGCCCTCCGTCCCCCACACCTCGTCGACCTCTGCACGCGCGCGTGCCAGCACCTGGGGCGAGCGTGACAGGTAGTGCAGCGCGAACGACAGGGCACCGGACGTCGTCTCGTGCCCGGCGACCAGGAAGGTGATGACCTGGCGGCGGATGTTCTCCGGGGTGAGCCGCTCCCCGGTGTCGGGGTGGGCGACCTCCAGCATGCGGTCGAGCAGGTCGCCGTGGCCGCCGGACCCGGACGCGGCTCGGCGCGCCGCGACCACCGCGTCCACGGTGCGGTTGAGGTACGCCATGTCGGCGTCGTTGCGCCGGTCGGCGCCGCGCAGCAGCAGCGGGGTGAGCAGGGGCGGCACGACGTTGCGCCGCTGGGCGAAGGAGAGCGTGCCGACCATCGCCGTCACGAACGGGTGGGGCGCGGACCGCTCGAAGGAGCCGAAGTCGTGCCCGAAGCCGGTCCGGGCGATCGTCTCCAGGGTGAGCTTCGTCATGTCGCCCGGCACGTCCACCGCCCGGCCCGCCGCCTCCCGTTCGTCCCAGCGCGCCGTCAGCTGCCGTGCCACGTCCAGCATCAGCGGGTGGTAACCCGCCATCGCGTCCCGGCTGAAGCCCGGGGCGAGGATGTCGTGCGCCAACTGCCAGTTGGGCTCGTGGTTGTACGCCGTGAAAAGCCCGTCGCCCGCGACCGGCCGCAGGTTGGCCACGCCCAGCCCCACGTGCTTGGCGAACCGCGACTCGTCGGCCATGTCGGCGGCGAGCTCGGCGCCCCACACGAAGACGAACTCCTTGCCGAAGGCCTTCCGGCGGAAGATCGGCCCGAGCTCGCGGGCCATCTTCATCGAATCCTGCAACGGCGTGCGGACGTTGGCCCCCAGGATGTCGCCGAGCAGCGGGAGCCGGCGAGGCGGGTGCGGGATGCGGTGCAGCTCGGGCCAGCCGAGCTCGGCGCTGCGGAAGCCCTTCGGCGGAGCGGGCGGGGGCCCGCTCCGGTCACCGTTCGCCGCCGCGGACCGCGTCGTCTGCGCCATCTGCCCATCTCCCTTGTCCGACGGGCCCGTTGGGCCTGTTGTACGTGGATTCAACAGGAGATCCCAGTCTGGTACCGCTATTGAATTCGCGTCAAGTAAGGTGCCTGTATGGCTGCGAATCCCCAGGAGCGCACACGCCGCAGACTGAGTACCGAAGAGCGGCGTGAGCAGCTGCTTTCGGTCGGGGCGCGGCTCTTCGCGCAGAAGCCCTACGACGACGTGTGGATCGAGCGGGTCGCGGAGATCGCCGGTGTCTCGCGCGGACTCCTGTACCACTACTTCCCGACCAAACGGGACTTCTTCGCCGCCGTCGTGCACCGGGAGAGCGAGCGCATGCTGCGCCTGACGGCGGCCGTCCCCGGCCTGCCGGTGCACGAGCAGATCAGCACGGGCCTCGACGCCTTCCTCGGCTACGTGGAGAGCCACGCGGAGGGCTTCCGCGCCTTCCACCGGGCCGAGGCGGCGGGCGATCCCCTGGTCCGCGAGGTCTACCGCAACGGCCTCGCGGCCCAGGAGCGGCAGATCCTCGCGGCCCTCGCCGCGGATCCGGATGCCGCCGACGCCGCCCAGGACCTGCCCGCGCTGCGCCTGGCCGTGCGCGGCTGGCTCGCGTTCATGGTGGCGGTGTGTCTGGAGTGGCTGCAGGAGCCGGATCTGACGCGGGAGCAGGTGCGGGATCTGTGCGCCAAGGCCCTGCTGGGCGCGATCACCCGCTGAGGCCGAGGGCCTCGCGCAGTCGGGCGGGGCCCGTGAAGAGGTGGCCGCGCACGCCCAGGGCCTCGGCGGCCCGGATGTTCTCGTCGCGGTCGTCGACGAACAGGACGCGCTCCGGCGTAACGCCCAGGGCGTCCAGGCACCAGCGGTAGGCGCCGGGCTCGGGCTTGGCGTGGCCGATGCGGCAGGAGAAGGCGCACACCCGGAAGTGCTTGAGCCACGCGTACCGCTCCTCGTAGGACGCGGCGAGCTCCTCAGGGATGTTGGACAGCAGCGCGACCGGCCGGCCCGCGGCCGCCAGCTCCTCGACGAGGTCGACCATGGACGCGTCGACGGCGCTCCAACTGTCCACGTCCGCCTCGACGAGCCGTGCGACCTGCGCCGGGGTGAAGTCCGTGCCGAGCGCGTCGGCGACCTGTCGCCAGTACGCGGGCCCGGTCACGTCCCCGCGGTCGTAGGGCGGACGCAGCGTCCAGTAGGCGTCCCAGAAGGCGGGTGCCGAGCCGCCCGCGAGCGCCGCCAGCCGGTCCTTGCCGTCCTCGGACTGGTGGCGTGCGATGACGCCGAACATGTCGAACAGCACGATGTCGTGGTCGGCGGCGGCAGCGGGGTGCGGGCCGGGGGTCGCGGCCGCGGGAGGGTGGTTCATGGGGGTCATGCCTTTCGTACGGTCACGCCCGCGGCGGCGAGCGCGTCGGTCTCCTCGGCCGGTGCGGTGTCATCCGTGACGACGGTGTGCAGGGCGGAGGCGGGGGCGACGAACGCCAGGGCGGTGCGGGAGAGCTTGGCGGCGTCCGCGACGGCGACGACCCGGCGGGCCGAGCCGATCGCGGCGCGCTTGACGGTGGCGTCGTCCAGGTCGTAGGCGGTCAGGCCATCCGCGGCGCCGAGGCCGCAGCACCCGAGCACCGCGGTGTCGAAGCGCAGCGCGCCCAGGGACGCCGTGGTGAGCGGGCCGGTCAGGGCCAGCTCACCGGGGCGCGGCCGGCCGCCGGGCACCAGGAGGGTGACCTCCGGCGCGCCCGTCAGGGCGTTCACCGCGTGCAGGGACAACGGCATCACCGTCACCCTGCGGTGTGCCAGCGCGCGGGCGACCTCCCGGCATGTGGTGCCGCTGTCCAGGACGACGGATTCGCCGTCGGAGATCAGCTCCGCCACCACGGCGGCGATACGTCGCTTCGCGTCGAGGCCCTCCTGCTCCCGCAGCGCGAACGGCGGTTCCTCGCCGCGCAGCAGCAGGCTCCGCGCGCCGCCCCGGTACCGCTCCAGCACGCCCTGTTCGGCGAGGGCCTCCAGGTCGCGGCGGACGGTCATCTCGGAGGCGCCGGTGAGGGCGGCGAGCTCGGCGACACCGAGCCGCCCCGCTTCGCGTACGGCGTCGGTGATCTGCCGGAGTCGATCGGTACTGGCCACGGTCACATCAAACACCAAGAGTGTTCGAAAATCAATCTTCCGAACACTCACCATGTTCGTTATGTTCGAAGGCATGGAGAGAACACTGCGGGCCGGACGGCTGGCCACCTTCGCCTACTTCGTGCTGAACGGCTTCCTCATGGGGATGTGGATCGTCCACATCCCCGCCGTCGAGGACCGCGCAGGGATCGGCCACGCCGTGCTCGGCTGGCTCCTGCTGCTGCTCGGGGCGGGCGCCTTCGTCGGCATGCAGATCGTCGGACCGCTCACCGACCGGCTCGGCGCCCGCACCGTCGTCCCGGTCAGTGCGGGAGTGTGCGCCGCCGCCCTGGTCCTGCCGGGACTGGCGACGAACGTGTGGGCACTGGGGGCGGCCCTCTTGGCGCTCGGCTTCGGCAACGGCTGCCTGGACGTCAGCATGAACGCCCACGCCGTGCAGGTCGAGCGCGGCTACGCACGACCCGTCATGTCCGCCTTCCATGCGACGTTCTCCATCGGCGGCGTCCTGGCCGCGCTGGTCGGCGCCCGCACGCTCAGCTGGGGCTGGAGCCCGGCGGCGACCCTCGGCGCGGTGGCCCTGCTCGGCGTCGCCGCCGCCGCAGCGGCGGCACCCGCACTGCTGCGCCCCGAGCTCGCCCGGGCACCCGGGGCCCCTGACGATCGAGCAGGCAATCGGCGCGGAACTCCCCGGCGGATCTGGGTGCTTGCCGCCCTCGCGCTGATGCTCATGCTCTGCGAGGGCGTCGCCAACGACTGGAGCGTTCTCCACTTGCGCGACGTCCTGGACGCGCCCGCGGCGACCGCCGCCCTCGCCTACGGCGCCTTCGCCACCGCCATGACCGTCGGACGCCTGCTCGCCGACCGTGTGGCCGCCCGCTTCGGGCCCGTCGCGATCCTCCGGTACGGCGCGACGGTGGCCGCCGTCGGCCTCACCGCGGCGGCCCTGTCCCCGTGGACCCCCCTCGCCCTGGCCGGCTGGACCGTGTTCGGCGCGGGCCTGTCCGGCTGCATCCCCCAGCTGTTCAGCGCCGCCGGGCACGCCGACCGGGACGCGGCCGGGGCCAACGTCTCGCGGGTCGCCGGCCTCGGCTACCTCGGCATGCTGGCGGGCCCCGCGGTCATCGGCCCGCTCACCCACCTCATGCCGCTCAACCTCACCTTCTTCCTGCCCGTGGCGTTCTGCGCGGTCGCCGCCTGCACGGCGGGCATCCTGCGCGCCCCGGCCAGGGACGGTGAGCCGGTCACCCACCCGTGACCTCGCCCCCGCACACCCGTCCGAAAGGGCGGTCTGGGTCGCGGACCGCGCGGCTGCTGCGCAGCGGGGAACTGCGGATGCTGTCCGGCCCGCGGCGCTGGGACCGGACAGCGTCTCCCCGTGACGGCTCGGGGCGCAGCCCCCGGTCAGGCCGCCCGCGCCGAGCGGTGGCGGTGCGCCCGGACGAGGTCGGCGTAGTGCCGGCCGCTGCCCTTCACGGTGCGGCGCTGCGTCGCGTAGTCGACGTGGACCAGGCCGAAACGCTTGTCGTAGCCGTACGCCCACTCGAAGTTGTCCAGGAGCGACCAGGCGTAGTACCCCGCCAGCGGCGCGCCCCTGCGGACGGCGCGGGCGCAGGCCGCCAGGTGTTCGCCCAGGTACCGGGTGCGCTCCACGTCGTCGATCGTGCCGTCGGCGCGGACCACGTCGGGGTAGGCCGAGCCGTTCTCGGTGACGTACAGCCTGCGCGCCCCGTACTCCTCGGTGAGCCGCATCAGCAGGCTCTCGATGCCGTTCGCGTCGATCTCCCAGTCCATGCCGGTGTGCGGCACCTCGGGGCGGTACACCTGCCGGGCGAAGGGCGCCGGGCCCGCCGGGTCGTCCGCCACGATCGCCGGGAAGTAGTAGTTGAGGCCCAGCCAGTCCAGCGGCTGCGCGATCGTCGCCAGGTCGCCCGCCCGCTCCGGCAGTTCGACGCCGTACACCTCCCGCATGTCGGCGGGGAAGCCGCGTCCGTGCAGCGGGTCCAGCCACCAGCGGTTGGTGTGCCCGTCGACACGGCGGGCGGCGGCGACGTCCTCGGGGCGGTCGGAGGCGGGCTCCACCGGGGAGAGGTTGTTGACGATGCCCACCTGCGCGCCGGGCACGGCCGCGCGGATGGCCTGCGTGGCCAGCCCGTGGCCGAGCAGCAGGTGGTAGGAGGCGCGCACGGCGGCCGTGAGGTCGGTCAGACCCGGCGCCATGCGGCCCTCCAGGTGGCCGATCCAGGCGGAGCAGAGCGGTTCGTTCAGCGTGGCCCAGTGCGGGACGCGATCGCCCAGCCGCTCGGCGACCACCGAGGCGTACGCGGCGAAGTGCTCGGCGGTGTCCCGCTCGGGCCAGCCGCCGCGCTCCTGCAGCACCTGGGGCAGGTCCCAGTGGTAGAGGGTCGCGTTGGGCGTGATGCCCGCCGCCAGGAGCGCGTCGACGAGCCGGTCGTAGAAGTCGAGGCCCGCCGCGTTGACCGGCCCGTCGCCACCGGGCACGATGCGCGGCCAGGCCAGCGAGAAGCGGTAGGAGTCGACGCCGAGCTCCCGCATCAGGGCGATGTCCTCGGGCCAGCGGTGGTAGTGGTCACAGGCCACGTCGCCGGTGTCGCCGCCGTCGATCGCGCCGGGTGTGCGCGCGAAGGTGTCCCAGATCGACGGCGAGCGGCCGTCCTCGGCGACGGCCCCCTCGATCTGGTACGCCGAGGTGGCCACGCCCCACGTGAAGTCCGCGGGGAGCGCGGAGAGGTCCGGGGCGGCGGGGGCGGTCGTGGGGGAGGGGTCGGTCACGGAATTCCTTTCGGGAAGGGGCTGCCGCGGGATCACTTGACGGCGCCCGCGGTGAGTCCGGCGACGAGATAGCGCTGGAGGAGCAGGAAGCCGGCGACGACGGGGATGCTCACGACGAGCGAGGCGGCCATGACCTGGTTCCAGTACACGTCGTTCTGGGTGGCGTAGCCCTGCAGGCCCACGGCGAGCGTGCGGGTGGAGTCGTTGGTCATCACCGAGGCGAAGAGCACTTCTCCCCAGGCCGTCATGAAGGCGTAGACGGCGACCGCGACGATGCCGGGGATCGCGGCGGGCACCACGACCCGGAACAGCGCGCGCAGCGGCCCGCACCCGTCGACGAGCGCCGCCTCGTCCAGCTCCCTGGGCACGGAGTCGAAGTAGCCGATCAGCATCCAGATGGAGAACGGCAGCGAGAACGTCAGATAGGTGAGGATCAGCCCGCCGCGCGAGCCGAAGAGTGCGATGCCGGTGGCGTTGCCGACGTTGACGTAGATGAGGAAGAGCGGCAGCAGGAACAGGATGCCGGGGAACATCTGCGTCGACAGGACGGTCACGGTGAAGACCCGCTTGCCGCGGAAGCGGTAGCGGCTGACCGCGTAGGCGGCGAACACCGCGATGACGACCGAGCAGACGGTCGCCGCGCCCGCCACGATCAGCGAGTTCATGAAGTAGTCGGCCAGCGGCACCGTCTTCCAGATGTCGATGTAGGGCCGCACGGTGAACCCGGTGGGCATCCAGCGGAACGATCCCGACACGTCCTGCAGCGGCTTGAGGGAGCTGCTGACCATCACGTAGACGGGGAGCAGCACGAAGCCGGTCAGCAGGGTGAGGAACACCCCTCGCGCCCACAGGAAGGAGCGCGGCGGCGCGCTGGGCGAGCGTGCGGGCAGAGAACGCGGCGGTGCGCCCAGGGACTCAGACATCGGCGGTCTTCCTTCCCCGCGAGGTGACCAGCAGATAGCCGGCCGTGACCAGGAGCAGGAAGAGCAGCAGCAGGACCGACATGGCCGAGCCCGTGCCGAAGTTCCAGGTGACGAACGACGACTGGTAGATGTGGATGGAGATGAGGTCCGCGGCCTCGGGCGCCGACTTGCCGAACAGCACGTACGGCGTGTTGAAGTCGTTGAACGTCCAGAGGAAGAGCACCAGGACGAGCACCTGGTTCACCGGCCGCAGCGACGGCAGCGTGATGCGCCGTATCTGCTGCCAGATGCCGGCGCCGTCGATCGACGCCGCCTCGTAGAGCTCCTTGGGGATGTTCTGCAGGCCCGCCATGACGATGAGGAAGGCGAACGGCCAGCCCTTCCACACCGACACGGTGAGCAGTGCGATGAAGCTGTTGTCGCCGATCAGCCAGAACGGCGGGCTGTCCGTGAGGCCGAGCTGGTCGTGGATGACGTGGTTGATCAGTCCCGTGTCGCGCTGGAACATGAACGACCAGGTGATGACGGCCGCGTAGACCGGCAGCGCGTACGGCGTGAGGAAGATGGCCCGGAGCAGGCCGCGGCCGCGGAAGTTCTCCTGCATGAAGACCGCGGCCGTCGTCCCGATCAGCCAGCACAGGCCCACGGACAGGACGGTGAACACGACGGTGACGAAGAACGAGTGCAGCAGCGCCTCGCCGACCGGGGCGTCGAAGTCCACCGCCAGCTCGTAGTTGTCCAGGCCCGACCAGGGTGCGGCGCCCCAGTCCCGGATGAAGAACTGGGTGAGCTCCTTGAAGCTCATCACGATGCCGACGGCCATCGGGACGAGGTGGACGACGAGTTCGAGGAGGAGCGCGGGCAGCAGCAGGAGGTAGGGGAGCGAGACGCGGCGCAGACGGGCGGGCAGCCGCGGCCGCCTCCGCCGCCGGCCGGGCGGCGGGGCGGCCCGCTTCTCGGGGGCGGTCTCCGTGGTGAGGGTGGTCATGGAACGGCTCTCAGCTCTTCGGCATCTGCTGCTGGGCCTTGGACAGTTCGGCCGTCACGGACGCCGTGGTGACCGGCCTGCCCGCCGCCGCGTCGGCGAAGAGCTTCTTGATGGCCGTGCCCACGGACGTCTCGAACTGCGACTCGTTGGCCACCTGGGGCAGCGGTGCCGCGCTCGTGCGGAGCGTGTCGCGCAGCACGGCCGTGTCGGCCCGGTCGAAGGCGGCGTCCTCCTGCGCGGTCCTGACCGGCGGGATCGATCCGTAGGCCTTGTTGAGGTGGGCCTGCTCGGCGTCGCTCGTCATGAACTTCACGAACTTGCGGGCGCCGTCGAGGTTGTCGGTGTTCTTGAAGACGGCGAGGTTGATGCCCGCGACCATCGAGTTCACCTGCCGGTCCGCGCCGGGCTTGCCGGACGGCACGGGCACGGGGGCGACACCCCAGTCGTCGGGCTTCATGCCCTGCGCCTCGAACGTGGTGGCCGCGGCCTGCCACAGGACCATCGCGGTCTTGCCCTTCGCGAAGTCCCGCAGCGACTGGTTCTGCGCGTACTCGGCGTTGCCGGGCGCGATGATCTTGTCCTTGGCCATGAAGTCGACGTACTGCTTCACGGCGGCGACGGCGCCGTGCGAGGTGAAGGTCGGCTTGCCCTGCGCGTCGAAGAAGTCGGCGCCGTGCTGCTTGCCGAGGGCGAAGGCCTGGTGGATGTTGTTGACCAGGTTCGAACCCTCGGCACCGAGGGCCCACTTGCCGTTCTTGGAGATCTTCTTGCCGGCGGCGACCAGCTCGTCCCAGGTGGCCGGGGGCTTGCTGATCCCCGCCTCCTTGAACATCGCCTTGTTGTAGTAGAGGGCGTACGAGAGGGAGTACAGCGGCACCGCCGCCGGGTCCTTGCCCTCGGTGCCGGTGGAGCCGAGGGCCGCGTCGACGAAGCGGTCCCTGCCGCCGATCGCCTTGAAGTTCTTCGCGTCCCAGGGCAGCAGGGCGCCGGTGGCCTGGAGCGAGGACGACCAGGTGTTGCCGATGTTGAGGATGTCGGGGCCCTGGCCCGACGTGGTGGCCGCCAGGATCCGGTTGAGCAGGTCGGACCAGGGGACGACCTCCAGCTTGACCTTGATCCCGGTCTGCTTCTCGAACTTCTTCAGCTCGGGAGTGAGGATCTTCTTGTCCGCGTCGATGCTCGGACCCTGGTTGGACGCCCAGTACGTCAGCGTCTTGGGGGAGGAGTTGCTGCCCTCGCTCCCGGAGCTGGTCCCGCCGCCGCAGGCCGTGAGGGTGGCGCCGGAGAGAGCGGTGACGGTGGCAAGAGCTGCCACGGCTCGGAGTCTGCGCATGGCGGATCCGTCCCTTTCGTAGTGGTTCCTGGTGGATGATCGGGATGACAACAGGCGTGAGATCGCGCCGAGTTCGACGTCTGAACGAATTCACGACTTAATTTAGGACGTGAGTTAAAACCTGAGAGATAGTCGCGTCAAGGGGTCGCGCACGGGTATGTTGCCGACCGGAGAGGAGCCACATGGCCGAGCGGAGCAGTCGAACGGTGCGCGACCTGCGGGTGGGCAACCGCGCGGCGGTGTTGCAACGGTTGTATTTCGGCGGGCCGATGAGCCGTCAGGCGCTCGGTCCCGCGACCGGACTCAGTTCGGGCTCTGTGAGCAATGTGGTCGCCGAACTCACCGCCGACGGCCTCCTGGAGGAGGCGGGCAGCGTCGAGTCCGACGGCGGCCGCCCGCGCACCCTGCTGCGCGTCGCGCCGTCCAGCGGCCGTCTCATCGGCGTGGACGTGGGCGAGACGCGCGTCCGCGTGGAGGCCTTCGATCTGGGGATGAAGGAACTGGCCCGCACCGAGCGGCCGTTGACGGACTCCGGCTACGACGTGGCGACGATCGTCCGGCACATCAGGGAAGGCGTGGCGGAGGTCGGCGCCGAGGCGTCCGACGCGCCGCACGGCTCGCTGCTCGGCGTCGGCGTCGGCGTGCCGGGCATCGTCGACCGCGACGACTCCGGCGGCACGGTGGTGCACGGCCAGACCATCGGCTGGGACGCCGTCCCGCTGGAGGACATGCTCCGCGAGGCGGTGGAACTGCCCGCGGACACCGCCTACTTCGTCGACAACGGCGCGCGGGCGCTGGGCCAGGCCGAGATGTGGTTCGGCGGCGGCCGCGGGGCACGCGACGCGGCGATCGTGCTGATCGGCTCCGGCGTGGGCGCCTGCGTCGTCACCGGCGGCGTCATCCACGGCGGTGCGCGGGGCGCCCCCGCCGAGTGGGGCCACCTGACCGTGAGCATCCGCGGCCGCCGCTGCCGCTGCGGGGCGCGCGGCTGCCTGGAGGCGTACGCGGGGGCCGAGGCCGTGCTGGCGCGCTGGCAGGAGGCGGGCGGCCGGCTCCCCGAGGACGCCGACGAGGAGACCGGGGTGAGCGCCCTCCTGGCGGCCGCCCATCCGCAGGACGGCACCACCCCCGACCCGGTCGCCGTCACCGTGCTCGACGAGACCGCCGAGTATCTCGGCGCGGGCATCTCGGACCTGGTGAACCTCTTCGGCCCCGAGCGGGTCCTCGTCGGCGGCTGGGCGGGCCTCCTGCTCGGCCCGCACCTGCTGCCCGCCGTCCGTGCCTACGCCGACGCGTACGCGCTGCGCCACCCCGCCGCCCGCGCCACCGTCGACCTCGGCCAGCTGGGCCCGGACGCGGTCACCGTGGGCGCGGCGACCCTGCCGCTGGCCGACTTCTTCGCCCGCGGCGGGCGCCGCCGCACGGCACTCGCCGGCACGGAGTCGTCGACAGCGGCGGTGCCCGACTGGCAGGCGGTCCTGGAGGGGCGCGGGGCGCGGTAGGGCGCGGGAGCGTCCGGCGAGGAGGCTGTGGACGCGCGGCGTCCGTGGGCCGCCTGTGGATCGCCCGTGGATCGCCTGTGGGTCGCTCATGGGGACGCGCCCCGGGCCGGGAGCTCCGGATCGGCGCGGCCCCGGGCGTCCGTGGCGCCGGTGGCGCGGCGGCCCCGGCCACGCGGCGGGCCCGCCGCGATGTCCGCGATGAGCTGATGGATGAGGGCGGCGTCGGGCGGCCCCGCCATGGCGGCGCCGGTCGTGCGCGCGGCGCGGGGGAGCGCGGGGGCGGCGGGCTCGCCGGACAGGAACACGCCCGCCGTGGCCGGCCCCCGCGCGGCCCCGGCCACGCCCGTCGCTCCGGCGAGCGCCTTGTGCGCCCGGCGCCAGGCCCGGCTCCGCCGCCCCCGCAGATGGTCGACGACGGCCTGCGCGTACTGCGTCATGGACCGCGTCCAGAGGTCGTGCCGCGGCTGCGGGCCCGCCGAGGCGCGACGGACACTGCGCCACGCGTCGGCGGGCCTGACCCCGGCCTGCGCGACGGCCAGCAGCGCCCAGCTGACGGCCACGGGCGGCCCGTGCTCCGCGTGCACCGGAATGGTGTCGGCCGCGTCCCGCAGATGGGCGATGGCCCGTTCCGTCCTGCCGTCCTCCAGCGCGAGCGCGCCCAGTACGTGCGAGACCCGCCCGACCGTCGCGTCGTCACCGGCGAGCACGGCCACCCGCCAGGCCCGACCGAGCAGTTCGGCGTACCCCGGCGCGTCCGTGCGCACGGCCAGCCAGCCGGACAGCCACAGCGCCCGCGCGCAGACGCGGGTGTCGGGCCGGGCGAGCGGCAGCAGCCCGCCGAGCAGCGCGCGCCCCTCCTCGGCGTGCCCGCACACCGCCCACCAGAACCACAGGTCGACGGCCAGCGCGAGCGTCTCGGCCGCCTGGCCCGCGTCCCCCGGGCGCCGGGTGAGGGCCAGGCCCAGATCGGCCTCCTCCTCACGGACCAGTGCGGCGGCGCGCTCGTGCAGGCCCGTGCTCCACAAGTGGTGCGCGCTGGAGGCGACATGGCCGTACCAGTACAGATGACGGCTCACGGCCGCCGCCGTCTCGCCCGCGGCCTGCAGGCGCTCGGCACCGAAGCCGCGCACCGCGGCGGACATCCGGTACCGCGGCGGCAGCACACCGCCCGGATCACGGACCGGCTCCAGGACCGAGGCGAGGGCGAGGCGGGCCAGCGCGGCCGGCACGTCCTGGGCGTCCAGCCCGCCGCCCGAGCACACGTAGGCGGCGGCCTCCTCCTCGAAGCTCCCGGCGAACACGCTGAGGCGGGCCCACACCGTCCGCTCCGCCGCCCCGCACAGGGCGTATCCCGCGCCCACGGCCGCGCGCAGCGACCGGTGCCTGCGCACCGGCGCGTCCGGCACGCCGAGCCAGCCCTGTCCGGACTCCAGCATCCGGGCGAGCTGCGCCAGCGGATACTGCGCCGTCTGCGCGGCCGCCAACTCCAGGGCCAGGGGGACGCCTTCGAGCCGACGGCAGATGTCACGGGCGAGCCGCAGCTCTTCGGCGCGGGCACCACGCGTGGGGTCGTGCCGTCCGCGCAGGGGGCCGTCGTGGTGGTCCGCGCGGAGCCGGGCGGCCCGCACACGGTCGAGGAAGAGCGCCACGGCCGGGCCCGGCTCGGCGCCCTCGGAGTCGGGAGGCGGAGCAGGGGCAGAGGCAGGGACGGACGGGATGTCGGCACGGGCGTCCGCGCCGACACCCTCGCCGCCCTCCCCGACCGCCAGCGGCCCCAACCGCAGCACCGCCTCCTCGCCGAGTCCCAGCGGGTGCCGTCCCGCGGTGAGCACCCGTACCTCCGGAGCCCCGTCGAGCAGCGCCCGCACGAGACGAACGCACTCGCGTCGCACCGGATCGAAGTCGTCGAGCACCAGCAGCATCCGGCGCGAGCGCAGCCGGGCGGTGAGCTCCGCGATCCCGGCCGACGTCCTGTCCGGGGCCCCGCCGCCCGCCACGGCCGACGCACCGCCCGCCTCCTCGCCGTCCATCGCCTCGGCCACCGCCTCCACGACCGACCGGCGCCGGGCGGGCGCGCCGTCCCACCACCGCACGCGCACCACCCCGTCCGGCATCGAACCGCCCACCGCGGCGGCCGCGTGCTCGGCCAGCAGGCTCTTGCCGAGCCCCGCTGCCCCCAGCACCGTCACCAGCCTGCCCTGGGCCAGCATCCTGCGGACCGCTCCCAGCTCCTCGCTCCGCCCGATCAGGCCGCCGGCGCCCCGGCCCCGAACTCGCACACCCATCCACTCCCGCTCGCGTACGTGACCACCGCGAGCCTCGCCGCCCGCCCCGTGCCACCGTGCCGCTGCAGAATCGTCACTGCACCGCACACGGCTGATCCGCTAACTCCGCGGCCGCGCCCGGGGTAGTGAAGCGCCGGGCCGAATCATGCGGGACAGCTACGCGTCGCATTCCTGTACGGACTCGCGCCGACCTGCGCGGACCCGCCCTCGCAGGCGGTGCGGCGGAGAACCGGACCCGCCGCTCGCCCGCGCCGCGCGGAAGACCGGTCGGGCGGAAGAACCTTCAGGCGGAAGACCGGTCAGGCGGATCACGCCCCGGCGCGTCCTGCCAGACGTGACCGACGCAGCCTCCACCCCACGACCCGCGCCCGACGGGACCGGCCCCGGCGCCGGACCCCCGGCGAAAGAAGCCACCCAGGACGACCACAGCACGGCGAAGACGGCCGACAAGCCCGAGCGGCTGCCCGCGAAGGAGACCTGGCGCGCCCTCTACCGGCACTTCCGGCCGCACCGCGGTGTCGTCGCCCTCGGCGCCTTCCTGACGCTGATCGGCTCGGCGACCGGGCTCGCGCAGCCGCTCGCCGCCAAGTCGCTGGTGGACCGCCTCGGCGGCGACGAGTCCATCACCGGAATCCTGGTGCTGCTGACCGCGCTCGTGGTGCTCGGCACCGCGATCGAGTCGGTCGGCGCGTACGTCCTCGAGCGCACCGCGGAGTCCGTGGTGCTCGCCGCCCGGCGCACCCTCATCGGACGGCTGCTGCGGCTGCGCCTCGCCGAGGTCGAGCGCACCCAGCCGGGCGACCTGATGTCCCGCGTCACCTCGGACACCACGCTGCTGCGGGCGGTGACGACGCAGTCCGTGGTCTCGGCGGCCTCCGGCGGGCTCACCTTCCTCGCGACGATCGTGATGATGGGGCTGATGGACCCGGTGCTGCTCGGCGTCACGCTGGGCGTGATCGTGGTGATCGGCGGCGCGGTGGCCCTGGTGATGCCGAAGATCGCGCAGGCGACGCAGCGCGCGCAGGAGGCGGTCGGCACGATCTCCACCGCCCTGGAGCGGGCGTTCGGCGCCTTCCGCACGCTGAAGGCATCCGGCGCCGAACAGCGCGAGGCGGCCGCGGTGGAGGCCGCCGCCGAGGAGGCCTGGCGGCACGGCGTGCGGTCGGCGAAGTGGCAGTCCGTGGCGTGGAGTTCGGTCGGCCTCGCGGTGCAGGTGTCGTTCCTCGCGGTGCTCGGCATCGGCGGCGCGCGGGTCGCGTCGGGCGCGATCTCGGTGTCCACCCTGGTGGCGTACCTGCTCTTCCTCTTCTACCTGATCGACCCGGTCTCGCGCCTGGTCGAGTCCGCCTCGCAGTACCAGGTGGGCTCGGCGGCGATCGCCCGGATCGTGCAGGCCGAACGACTGGAGACGGAAGGGACGGACCCTGCGGGCGGGCCCGGCCGGTCCCGTCCGGCGGAAGGCGCGGCCTCCGTCGCCTTCGACGACGTGACCTTCCGCTACCGCGACGACCTCGCACACGTGCACCACGGCGTGACCTTCGACGTGCCGGGTCCCGGCACGACCGCGTTCGTCGGTCCTTCGGGGGCGGGCAAGACCACGGTCTTCGCGCTGATCGAGCGGTTCTACGAGGTGACGGGCGGCCGGGTCCTGGTCGACGGCAGGGACGTACGGGAGTGGCCGCTGGCCGAACTGCGCGCGGCCATCGGGTACGTGGAACAGGACGCCCCCGTCCTCGCGGGCACCCTGCGCGAGAACCTCCTGTTCGCCACGCCCGACGCCACCGACGCCGAGATGCGCGAAGTCCTGGCCCGGGCCCGGCTCGACACCGTCGTGGAGCGGCTGCCCGACGGTCTCGACACCGTGGTCGGCCACCGGGGCTCCAAGCTCTCCGGCGGCGAACGCCAGCGGGTGGCCATCGCCCGCGCCCTGCTCAGGAAGCCCCGCCTGCTGCTGCTCGACGAGGCGACCTCGCAGCTCGACGCGGTCAACGAACTCGCCCTGCGGGACGTGGTGGCCGAAGTGGCCCGCGAGGTCACCGTCCTGGTCGTCGCGCACCGCCTGTCGACGGTGACGCTGGCCGACCGGATCGTGGTCATGGACGCGGGGCGGGTACGCGCCGTCGGCACGCACGCCGAGCTCGTCGCGGCGGACCCGCTGTACGGCGAGCTGGCCGCCACCCAGTTCCTCGCGACGTCCGCATGAGCGGCGGCCCGCCGCCCCCACGGCCCGCCCCGTCCCGGGAGGCCGCCGCCCGCCGCACGGCGCCGCCCGCCATCGGCAGCCTCTGGTTCGTGCCGAGCACGCTGCAGGACGTGGTCTACGGTGACGACATGACGCGCCCGAGCCTCCGCGCGGTCCACGACCGCTTCGCCGACCGAATCATCGACCAGACGGCCCGGTTGACCTCGACCGTCGTCGGCGCCGACGCCTCCACACCCGTCCCCGGCTGCCCCGGCTGGACCCTCGCCCACCTGCTGCGGCACGTCGGCGGCACGCACCGCTGGGCCGAGACCGTGGTGCGCACCCGCGCCACCGGACCGGTGCCGGACGACGAGGTCAACCTCGTCACGCCCGCGGCCGACGACGACATCCCCGCGCTGTCGGCCTGGCTCGCCGAGGGCGCGGCCCGGTTCGCGGCCACGCTGAAGGAGGCGGGTCCGGACG
The DNA here is from genome assembly GCF_042889645.1 of Streptomyces sp. NPDC002564. Lineage (NCBI taxonomy): Bacteria > Bacillati > Actinomycetota > Actinomycetes > Kitasatosporales > Streptomycetaceae > Streptomyces > Streptomyces sp. NPDC002564. Next base: position 1,021,933 of record NZ_JBIARE010000002.1, read on the forward strand.
TCGCGGTCTGGACCGTCGCCCCGGGCGGCACCCCGCTGTTCTGGGCCCGCCGCATGACGTACGAGACGGTCGTCCACCGCTTCGACGCGACGGCCGCCGTCGGCGGGACCTACACGCTCGACGCGGACGTCGCCCGCGACGGCCTCGACGAATGGATCGAGCTCAGCACCCTGCCCCAGGCCTACGAGTCGGCGGACGCCCACCGCGCGCTGCTCGGCCCCGACCGCACGCTCCACCTCCACGCGACCGACGACCCCGAGGGGACGGGGGAGTGGCTGATCGACCTCACCGGGGCGCCGATGACGTGGACGCACGGCCACCGCAAGGCGACCGCGGCGGTGCGCGGCCCGCTCGCGGACCTGCTGCTCCTCCTGTACCGGCGCCGTACCGCGACCCCGGCCGACGGCATCGAAGTCCTCGGCGACGAGCGGCTGTTCACCGACTGGGCGTGGAGCGCGGGGGCCTGGCTGCGCCGGTGAGGCGGGATGGCGTCCGGCGCCGGGCGCCCGTTGTTACGGTGACCGCATGTCATCCGTACTCGTGGTGGGCCACGACCCCGCAGCCCTCTCCGGCGCCGACGCCGAGGCCGTCCTCGCCTCCCTGGACAAGGAGTTGGTCCGGTTCGGGGAGCGAGGCATCGAGGCCGCGGTCGCCCTCGTGTCGTGCGCGCCGGGGGCGGAGGCGACCCTGGTCACGGCGCTTGCCGAGCACCCCTGGGACGTCGTGGTCGTCGGCGGTGGCATCCGCAAGACGGAGCAGCTGCTCCCGCTGTTCGAGCGGATCGTGAACCTGATCCGCCGTCATGCGCCGCAGGCGGCCGTCGCGTTCAACAGCGGCGTCGACGACAGCGTCGCGGCGGCGGAACGCTGGCTCTGAGCCGAGACGGCACCCGGCGGGCCGCGCCCGGGCGGCCCCGGCGCGAGGAGCCGGTGGGCTATGCGGGCTGTCCCTCCACGAACAGCAGCCGCATGTCGATCGCCGACTCGCGCACGGCCTTCGCCTTCGTGTACTCGGGCGAGGTGTACCACTCCTTGAGCCGCGCCATGTCGGGGAACTCCACGACGGCCACGATCCGGGACGCGGGCCACGACCCCTCCGCGGCCTCCGGCACGGCGCCCTCGATCAGATAGCGCCCGCCGTACCGGCGCACCGACGGCTCCGCCAGCGTCCGGTACGCGCCGGCGCGCTCCATGTCCAGCACCTCGGCGTCGACGATCACGTAAGCGGGCATGCGGTCTCCGTTCGGGTTGCCGCAGTCGACGTGGGGCCGGGGCCGACGTGGCGTCGTGCGGTGAAGGAAGAGGACACGCCGCATGCTCATGGACCGGCGTGGAGCCGACGTCGAGGGACGGTGGGAATCCGGTCAAGGCGCCCTGCCCCGCCGACGGCCGTGGTCCGTCGCCTGTTCCGTCGCCGCGAGGGCATCGGGCGGCCCGTGGGCGGACGGCGCCGCCTCAGGTCGCGTACGGGCGTGCCGTCTTGCCGTCCCGCAGCGTGCGGCCCCACCAGTCGAGCTGGTCGAGCATCGTCTTGGCGGCGGTCTCCGGGCCCGTCGGGTCGGTCGGCTCGCCGGACGCGTCGAAGCAGTCCCACACCCCGTGGAAGCTGACGGTGTCGCGGACCGTCACCGCGTGCAGCTCCGCGAAGACCTGCCGCAGGTGCTCGACGGCCCGCAGCCCGCCCGAGAGACCGCCGTAGCTGACGAACCCCACCGGCTTGGCCCGCCACTGCGTGTAGTGCCAGTCGATCGCGGTCTTCAACGAGGCGGGGAAACTGTGGTTGTACTCGGGGGTGATGACCACGAACGCGTCGGCGGCCTCCAGGCGCGGTGACAGCGCGCCGACCTCCGGGCCCGGTTGCCGCGACAGCGCGTCCGGCAGGCGGGCCTCGGCGAGGTCGACCACGTCGACGTCCACGTCCGGGCGCTGGGCGGCGAGTCCGGTGAACCAGTCGGCGATGGTCGGCGCGAACCGCCCCTCCCGGGTGCTCGCCACGACGACGGCCACCTTGAGCCGCTCCTCGCCGCCCTCGCCGCGTCCCGTGCCGAACCGCTCGCCGGTCGTCGTCCGCCGGGTGTCACTCATGTCTGCCTCCTGGTCTCGGTGCCGCGTCCTTCGACACCGACGACGCTACGGAGCCGGCCTCCGCCACCACATCTGTCGCACGACCGGGATCGGTACCGGCGCAAGGACTAGGCCGACCGGCGGAGTTCGCACCCGCCGTCCGGCAGAGGCGCGAGGGGACCGGTCCCCGTACGGTCGGGCGCGGGACGGACGCGGAGCGTCAGGTGCGGGTCACCGGTTCCGTGTACTCCGGCGTGCGCCCGGGCAGGTAGCTCCGGGAGGGCCCCGGCAGGGCACGCCACGGCAGGAGGAGTCGGACATCATGGGACAGGACACGGCCCGGGACTGGGAGTTCACCGACGACCGGGACCACCTGGTGAGGACCGCACGCAGGCCGTCCCGGCCGGTCGCCTACCTGCCCACCGGCGCGGCCCTGCACGACCACGGCATACGCCCGGCCGGGGTCTTCGGCTCCGCGCACGACGACCCGGCGATGCCGGACCCCGCCAAGGCGGGCGGCCTGCCCCTCGCGGACCTCCCGTACTTCGGCGCGGGTCCCGCCCTCGACCTGGACGCGCTCCTGGCCGCGGAACCCGACCTGGTGGTCGCCCTCAGCTACGGCGGCGGACAGGTCTACGGCATCGACCCGGAGGCCGCCAAGCATCTGGAGGAACAGGTCCCGCTGATCGTCCTCGACGTCGGCGGCGGTCGCAGCATCGCCGGGATCAGGGACCGCCTCACCGCCCTCGCGCGCAGCCTGGGCGCGGCCGAGCAGCCCGAGGCCGAGGCCGAACTGGCCGCATCGGAGCGCCGGTTGACCGAGGCGGCCGCCGGACCCGTACGACCGCGCGTGCTGGCGCTCTCCCCGGCCGGGCCCGACTCCGTCCACCTGGCGCGCCCCTTCGCCTGGCCCGACCTCGCCGCGCTCTCCGCGTTCGGCGTCGGCCTGGTGGACCCGGCGCCCGGGCAGGGTGCCAACTGGGCCACGACGACCTGGGCGGAGGCGGCCGGTCTCGAACCGGACCTCGCCCTCGTCGACGTCCGCAGCAACGCCGGCCCCCTGGGTGACGCCCTGGGCCCCGGCGTGCCCACCCTGCCCTGGAACCCCGAACTGCCGCCCAGCGCACAGGAACACACCCGCTTCCACACGGCCGTCGCCGCATTCCTCGAGGCCGTCCAGCTCTGACCGCGGGACGGGGTGGATCACCGGCCGCGTACCGTTGGCGCATGACCCGACTGGAGCACATCACCGAGCGCGCCCTGTGGGACGCGGCCCGCGAGAAGGGCACGTACGAGTTCTCGACGCGTGGCAAGACGCTGGGCGAGGTGGGCTTCATCCACCTCTCCCTGCCCGAACAGCTGCGCGGCGTGGCCGAGTTCCTCTACGGGGACTACGCGGGCCCGGACGAGCTGGTGGTCCTCGGCATCGACAGCGCGCGCCTGACCGCGCCGGTGCGCTTCGAGGCCGTGCCGCCCGGCGGCGTCGAGTTCCCGCACCTCTACGGCCCGCTGCCGGTGGACGCGGTGATCGAGGTGACCCCGTGGCCGACCGCGTGACCGGCCGACCCGCCGTCGCACGGCTCCCCGACGATGTCGTGCTGATGGCGGACCCGCGCGTGGCGGCGATCCCGGTCCGCGAGTGCGGGGAACGGCTCGTCGACGTACGGCGGCCGGGCGGCGCGGCGGCCGGACGGGGCGGCCGGGGCCTGCTGGTCGACGCCCGGAAGCAGGAGGGGTCCGACGCCCGGTTCACGCTGGTGCGCGAGGGCGTCCTGCACCGCCTGCTGCGGGCCGAGGCGCTCCTGCCGGACGGGCTGCGGCTGCTGTTCGTGGAGGGCTACCGCCCGCCGTGGCTGCAGCGCCGCTACTTCGAGGAGTACGCGGAGCAGCTGCGCGCCCTCCACCCCGACCGGCAGGACGCCGAGATCCATGTCGCCGCCAGCCGCTACGTCTCCCCGCCCGACATCGCCCCGCACAGCGCCGGGGCCGCCGTCGACCTGACGCTCGCCGACGCCGACGGGCGCGAGCTCGACCTCGGGACCCGGATGAACGCGGACCCGGAGGAGAGCAGGGGCGCCTGCTACACCGGCGCGGACACCATCGGCGCCGAGGCGCGCGCCCACCGCACGATCCTCGGCACCGCCCTCACGCAGGCGGGCCTGGTCAACTACCCGACGGAATGGTGGCACTGGTCGTACGGCGACCGCTACTGGGCGCTCTCCTCGGGGGCGTCGTCCGCGCGGTACGGGCCGTGGGAGCAGCCGTCCGCCGCTGCCGGGTCCTGAGCCGCGTCCGTGAGGTAGTCGTGCAGGTGGGCCGCGCCCTCCAGCATCGCCCGCGCCCGCGCGTCCAGCGTGCTTCCGCGTGCCGCGAGGGCCGAGCGGAGCGCACCGATGCCGCCGCTGCGGCGCAGGTCGTCGAGGACCGGGCGGATCTGCGGGAGCAGATAGTGGCTCTGCCGCAGCAGGTGGACGACGCGGGCGTCGCGGACGTCGGCCGGCAGGTAGGAGCGGTAGTGCGTGACCGGGTCGCGGGCCGGCGTCAGGAGTCCGGCGGCCTCCCAGACCCGCAGGGCCGAGGTCCGCACCCCCAGGTGGGCGGCGACCTCGCCGACGCGCAGCCGGGAGCGGGGCAGGGCGGGGGCGGCGGGGCCGTTCGCCGCGACCGCCTCCAGTGCCTCGCCGGTCGTCCGCAGCGCGTTGCGCTGCTCGTGCAGCGCCGCGTGCCCCGCGTCGACGAGGGCGAGCGCCCCCGGCACGTCCCCGCGGTGCACGGCCCGCATCACCGCCTGGGCGGTGCCCGAGCCGTGGCCGCGCACCAGCGCCCGGTAGGCGAGCAGCGCCTGCCGGTGCCGGGCGTCGAACCTGCGGTACCCGGCGGGCGAGCGCGGGGCGGGCGGCAGGATGCCCGCGTCGGCGTAGTTGCGGATCTGCTGCGGGGAGACGCCGGCCGCGCGCGCGAGGTCGACCGGGCGCAGCGCGGAAGCCTCGCACGCCCGCACGGGGCTGCCCGCCCCCGCGTCCTGTCGGCTCATCGGGGGCCTTCCGGGGGCAGGGGTCCGGCGCCGTCGTGCGAGCCGACGGCAGGGGCCGGAGAGGGCTGTTCCGCATCGCGTCGAAGCCTATAAGGCCCTCCCACGGCCCGCGCACACCTGGGCGCACGCCGTCGCCCGCCCCTCCGGGCCGAGGGGCGGGCGACGGCGGAAGGCGGGCGGGGTCAGTGGTGGCGCAGCGCGTCGATCAGCTCGGACTTGGTCATCCTGGACCGGCCGTCGATGCCGACCTTCTTCGCCTCGCGGTAGAGGTCTTCCTTGGAACGGTCCTCGTACGTCCCGGCCTTGCCGCCCTTGCGGCCGGTGGCGGAGCGCGAACCGCCGGAGTCGTTGGCGATGCGGGCCGCCTTCTCCTTGCTGGCGCCCTCACGGCGCAGCGCCTGGTAGGTCTTCTCGTCCTTGATCTGTGCCCTGGGCACGACGATCACCCGTTTCCGGTCGGAGGTGCACCTTGTCCTTCATGCGTACCCCGCCGTGCGGACTTCTGCCATCCGAATCGGTGCCGGGCGGCCGCGCGCGGAGTCACCCGCCCAGGAGGGTGTTCAGCCGGGCCGCCTGGCGGGTCAGGTAGTCGCGTTCGGGGAGGGTGGGCGCCTTGCGCGCGGCCTCGGCGTACAGGCGCGCGGCCGTCGGCAGGTCGCCGTCGCGCTCGAGGAGGTACGCGGTCGCCGCGGTGTGCCGGGGCAGCGAGCCGTCCAGGGACGCGAGCGCGGCGAGCCCGGCGCGCGGACCGTCGGCCTCGCCGAGGGCGACCGCGCGGTTGAGGCGCACGACCGGGCTGTCGGTCAGGCGCGCGAGCTCGTCGTACCACTCGACGATCTGCACCCAGTCGGTCTCCTCGGCGGTGCGCGCGTCGGCGTGCAGGGCCGCGACGGCGGCCTGGGCCTGGAACTCGCCGAGCCGGTCGCGGGCGAGGGCCGCCTGGAGGATCGTGACGCCCTCGGCGATCATCCGCGTGTCCCAGCGGCCCCGGTCCTGCTCGGCGAGCGGCACCAGCGCACCGTCCGCCGCGGTCCGGCCGGCCCGCCGCGCGTGGTGGAGCAGCATCAGGGCGAGCAGCCCGGCCACTTCGGGGTGGTCGATCGCGGCCGCGAGCCGCCGGGTCAGCCGGATGGCCTCGGCGGCGAGGTCGACGTCGCCGGAGTAGCCCTCGTTGAATACGAGGTACAGGACGCGCAGCACGGTCGCGACGTCGCCGGGCCGGTCGAACCGCACGTCGGACACGGTCCGTTTGGCCCGGCTGATGCGCTGCGCCATCGTCGCCTCGGGCACCAGATAGGCGCGCGCGATCTGGCGGGTGGTGAGCCCGCCGACGGCCCGCAGCGTGAGGGCCACGGCGGACGACGGCGTCAGCGACGGGTGGGCGCACAGGAAGTAGAGCTGCAGCGTGTCGTCCACGGCGGGCACGGGGCCGGCCGCCGGCTCGTCGTCGAGCACGCTCTCGCGCCGGCGGCGGGCGGTGTCCGCCCGGGTCGCGTCGAGGAACTTCCGCCACGCCGCGGTGACCAGCCAGCCCTTCGCGTCCCGGGGCGGGTCGGCGGGCCACACGCGGAGCGCCTCGACCAGCGCGTCCTGCACCGCGTCCTCGGCCGCCGCGAAGTCGGCCCCGCGGCGGACGAGGATGCCGAGCACGCCCGGCGTGAGGCTTCTCAGCAGGGCCTCGTCCATCGGGGAGGTCACTCCGTGATGGTGGTGTGCTCGGCGGTCAGGAACGGGCGCAGTTCCAGCCACTCGTGGATCGGCCTGCCGCCCGCGCCGGGCGCGGCCGACAGCTCCCCGGCCAGCTCGACGGCGCGTTCGTAGCTGTCGACGTCGATCACCATCCAGCCCGCGATCACGTCCTTGGTCTCGGCGAACGGACCGTCGGTGACCGGCGGGCGCCCCTCGCCGTCGTACCGCACGAACGTTCCCTCGGGGGCCAGCGCCTGGCTGTCGACGAACTCGCCGCTCTTCTCCAGGCGGGCGGCGAAGTCGTTCATGTACTGGACGTGCGCGGAGATCTCTTCGGGCGTCCACTGGTCCATGGGTGCGTCGTTGACCGCGGCCGGGGCGCCCCGGTAGTGCTTGAGCAGCAGGTACTTGGCCATGATGTGCGTTCTCCTCGGTCCTCGGGCGGCCCATTGTGGCCGCTCGTGCCCCGGGGACGGAGCCCGAAGCCGATTCTCGACATCACCGGTCGGCCGTCGTCGGCGCGACGGCCCGGCGGGCGTCCCGTCACTCCCCGGCGTCGAGGGCCGCGGCCACCGCGTCCATCACCCACTGCCAGTGCGCCCGCCGGTGCTCGCGCTCCTCCGCGTCGGCCATCCGCTCCTGGTGGAAGCCGAGGACGGTCTTGTCGCCGTCGCCCGCCGGCGTGGTCGTGACCTGGACGGTCGTCGTGCCGTGGGTGACCCGGATGCGCTCGCCCGGGCGGTAGCCGCGCACCTCGCCGGTGACGCCCGCGTCCGTCCGGTACGGCGTGCCCGGCTCGGGCGTGAGCTCGGCGCCGGGACCCAGCCACAGCGCGATGCCGTCGGGTCCGCTGACGAAGTCCCAGACGGCGGACGGCGGGTGGGGCAGGGTGCGGGTCACGCCGATCTGCCAGCCGGCGTCCTTGGTGAGTCCGGTGGGCATGGTGATCACCTTTCCTCGGAACGCCGCGCGCGCAGCGTCCTCACCTTGTTGCGGTTGCCGCAGTGCTCCATCGAGCACCAGCGGCGTCGGCCCGGACGTGAGGTGTCCACGTACACGAGTGCGCAGTCGCCCGCGGAGCACACCCGCACGCGGCGGGCGAACGGTCCGGTCAGCAGGTCCACGGCGTCGCGCGCGACCGTGGCGAGCAGCGCGGTCCCGTCGGCCGTGCCGGACCAGGACCGCGTGCCGCCGGGGCCGATGGCGGGGGCCAGCGGGGCGTGGGCCGCCGCGGCGTTGACGGTGGCGATGTCCGCGGGGTCGGCCGGGTCGCCCAGCGCGCGGGCGGTGGCCGCGCGGAACAGTGCGTCGCGCAGCGCGCGGGCGTCCGTGACCTCCGCGTCGGACACGGCCAGGACGGGCGTCGGGGCCAGCCGCGACCGCTCGGCCCAGGCGGCCAGGTCGCCCGGCGCGTGCAGTGTCTCGAACCGCCGGAACTCGCCGGGACCGCCGGTGGTGAGCAGCTCCAGGCAGAGCGCGCCCGGGTCGAAGCGGTAGGTCGACCCGCTGAAGGAGCGCATCAGGATGCCGGGGGACGGGGAGGCGCCGGACACCACGGCATCGGACACCACGGCATCGGGCACCACGGACTGTTCCATGTAACCACCATAAGCGGTTACCCGCGGGGCCGTCGGGGGAGTCCTAGACTCTCGGCATGCCCGACACCCTGCTGACGCAGCTCAGCGCCGGAAAGTACCTCCTCGTCAGCAGCTACCGGAAGGACGGCACCGCCGTGCCGACCCCCGTCTGGGTCGTCCCGGACGGCGACGCGCTCGGCATCTGGACGCCCGGCGTCTCCTGGAAGGTGAAGCGGATCCGCAGGCGCGCCGACGTGCTGGTCGGGCCCTGCGACCGGCGGGGCAACCCGACGGGCGAGCAGGTGCCCGCCACCGCAGAGATCTGCGAGCCGGACGTCACCGCCCGCTACCGCACGCTCATCCTGCACAAGTACGGCGTGGTCGGCTTCCTCACGCTCTTCGGCAGCCGGATGCGCCGCGGCCTCAAGGGCACGGTCGGCATCCGCATCACCCTCACGCCCTGACGCCGGGCGTGACCTCGGCCCGGAAGGCGGCGACCGCCTCGCGGGCGTGCCGCAGCCCCATCCGGTCGAAGTCGGCCTCCAGCACGGCCAGTTCGGCGAGGGTCTCCCGGGGCTGCGCGCCGAGCCGCGCACGGCACTTGGCCAGGCCGAGCCGGGACAGGGCGGTGCCGCGCGGCTCCCGCATGGCCGTGAACTCGTCGAGCGCGACGGCGTACGTCTCGCGCGCCGCCGCGTACCGCCCGGCGCGGTACAGGACGTTGCCGCGCATCTTGTGGTTGTAGGCGAGGGCACTCGCCAGGTCCATCGCCCGGCACACGGCCTCCGCCTCCGACAGGAGTGCCAGCGCCCGGTCCGGCTCGCCCCGCAGCGAGAGCACGTCGGCCACGCCCCGCAGCGACCAGGCACGCCCCCGGGCGTCGTCCGCGGCGGCGGCGATCCTGACCGACTCCTCGAACAGCTCCAGGGCCTTGGCGTGCTCGCCGGAGTTGCGGTGCATCTGCGCCATCCCGGTCATCGCCCACACCATGTGCCGCGCCTCGCCGTGCGCACGCCCCTGGGCGAGCAGCTCTTCGTGGAGCGCGGCGACGGCCGCGTAGTCGCCCTGGATGCGGCCCGTCTCGGCGAGGCCCGCGAGCGCGTAGCCGCGGGCCAGCCGGTCGCCGCTGCCCGCGGCCAGCTCGACCGAGTGCGCCAGGAGCCGCCGGGCGAGGCGCAGCGCGCCGCACTGTCTGGCCAGGGTGCCGCCGCTCCACAGCGCCCAGGCCATCGCTCCGCCGTCCCCGGCGGCGCGGGCGCTGCGGTAGCTCTGCCGCCATGCCTCGCCCGCCTCGCCGACCCGGCCGAGCCGCCGGCTCGCCTCGGCCAGGGCGAGGGCGGCGCGCGCCCGCTCGGCCGCACCGCCCGCCCGGGAGAGGGCGCGGCCCGCGGTCGCGCGCACGTCCTCGTAGGAGGAGTTGACGGTCAGCTGCGCGCCCAGCTCGCCCTGGTACTCGGGGGCGACTGCCTTGACGTACATGGATCCGAGGCCTCTCGATCGATCAGCGATGTGACGTGATCAAGAAGCTATGAGCCGGGCTCCGGCGGCGAATCCCTCCCGCTGCGGGTCCTCGCGTACGACTCGAGTGCTACGGCGGCGGGCCGTGATCAGCCGAGGGATGTACGGGACGGCTCCGGGGCGCGGACCCGCTCGGTGCGCCGGGGCGCGGGATCAGGACGCGATCCACTCGTTGGCGTTGGCCGGGCTCTCCGGCCGCGCCGGGGGCTCCTCCCCGCCGGTGGCACCGGCGGGGGCCTGGGTGGGGGCGGTCGCCGTCTGGAGCGCCGTGATGCACGCGCCGATGGCCTGCTGGAGGTCCTCCAGGCGGCGCACCATGTCGTCCTCGTAGATGTCGTCGATGTCGTCCACGTCGTCGAACGTCAGCTCCTCGAAGACCTTGGTGGCCTTCTGCAGGCTGCTGTAGAACTTCGCACGCCGCTCCTGCACCCGCAGCTCCGGGTTGCTCTGCACGGTCTGCGCGACCAGGTCACGGACCGTGTCGTACGCCTCGCGCGCCCACTCGCCGGACTCCTCGCCGTCGTCCAGCTCGTCGATGAGGGACAGGTGGCGCTCGGCCTCCTCGCGCAGCTCGGCGGGGGCGTCGATCATCTGGCCCGCGGGGGTCTTGACCTGGCCCTTCTCCACGATCTGGCGGACGTAGTCGACCCGGTCGCCCGCCTTGGCCTCGGCCGCCACGGCCTTCTTGAGGTCGTCGGCGCGGACGATGTCGCGGACCAGCTCGGTGCGCAGCGCCGGGTCCTCGTCGATGCGGTCCATCAGCGCCTTGCGGGCCGCCTCGGCCGTGCCGGGGTCGGCGAGGATCGCGGCCCGCAGCGCGGTGGGGTTCTCGGCGACCTCCAGGGCCTTGGTGGGGCGGATGCCCTCGGCCTCGGCCGCCTCGGTGATGGCCTCGCCCCGCTGGCTGAGCGCGCTGGAGCGGGAGGCGTAGTACGTCAACCAGACGTCGGCGTCGGGCAGTTCCACGTCCATGCCGGGGGAGAGCGCCTCGAAGTGCGGGACCATCCCGTCGTCGGCGGCCTTGTCCCAGGCCTTGTAGTAGCGCATGACGCGGTCGGCCGAGCAGCCCGCGAGCTCGGCGAACTCCTTGGCCGAGATCTTCGGCGTCTCGCCCGCGCCCTGCCCGCCGGGCCGCACGCTGCGGGCGACCTTGAGACCGAAGGCCCAGCCGCCGGTGCGGGCGTAGGCCCCGAAGTCCCGGGCGTCCCGGGCGACGGCCTCGGCGGCCGCGGGATCCCCGGCATCGACGGCGACCGCCGGGGCGGGGACCGTCTCCGCGGCGACGGCTTCGGCGGACTCCGTGGCATCCTCGGACGGGACGATGGCGACAGTCACAGATGTTCTCCTGGGTGTCACAGGCGTACGAAGGTTGACGCGATACTTTATCGCTCCTATTGGGATGTTTTGTGCGCGAGTTGGTGTGCCGCGCCCCGGGGAACGCACGTGCGGTCCCGGGGCCGCCCCCTGCCCGGTGACCGCGGGTCCGGGGCCGCGGTCCTTCGTGCCGGACGGCGTCACTCGCATAGGCTGCCCGGATGAGCATTCTGGATGACGCCCGACCGGGCATGAACCCCGAGATCCGGCCGCAGGACGACCTCTTCGGACACGTCAACGGCAGCTGGCTGGACACCGAGAAGATCCCCGAGGACCGCTCCAGCTGGGGTCCCTTCGTGCAGCTGGCCGACACCGCGGAGCAGCAGGTCAAGACGATCATCCAGGAACTGGCGGCGGAGGCGTCGGCCGATCCGGCCGCGGCCTCCGAGGACGCGCGGAAGATCGCCGCGCTGTACGCCTCCTTCATGGACGAGGAGACCATCGCCGCGCGGGGCCTGGCCCCCGCGCAGCCGCTGATCGACGAGGTCCTCGCGCTGCGGGACACCCGCGAGCTGGCCGCCTTCCTCGGCCGCTTCGAGCGGATCGGCGGCTCCGGCCTCTTCGGCTCCTACATCGACTCGGACGACCGGAACTCCGACCGCTACCTCTTCAACGTCCTCCAGGGCGGCCTCGGCCTGCCCGACGAGTCGTACTACCGGGAGGAGAAGTTCGCCGAGATCCGCGAGAAGTACCTCGGCCACCTCACCGAGCTGCTCGCCCTCGGCAACCACGCGGACCCCGCCGCCGCCGCGCGGACCGTCCTCGACCTGGAGACGCGGCTGGCCGCCGGGCACTGGGAGCGCGCCGAGACCCGCGACGTCCTCAAGACGTACAACCTCACGACCCTGGACGAACTGGTCGCGCTGGCGCCGGAGTTCGACTGGCGGGGCTATGCCGCCGCGCTGGGCGGCTCGGACGCCACCATCGCCGAGACCTGCGTCCGCCAGCCGTCCTACCTGACGCACCTCTCCGGGGTCCTGGCCGAGGTGCCGATCGAGCAGTGGCGGGACTGGACGCTGGTGCGCGTGCTGCGTGCCTGCGCGCCGTACCTGTCGGACGCCTTCGTGCGGAACAACTTCGAGTTCTACGGCCGCACCCTCAACGGCACCCCGGAGCTGCGCGCCCGCTGGAAGCGCGCCGTCGCCTTCGTCGAGGGCTCCGTGGGCGAGGCGGTCGGCAAGCAGTACGTCGCGCGGCACTTCCCGCCGTCCTCCAAGGCGATGATGGACGACCTCGTCGCCAACCTCCTGGAGGCCTACCGCCAGTCCATCGAGCGCCTGGACTGGATGACCGACGAGACGAAGGAGCGGGCCTACGAGAAGCTCGCCACCTTCCGGCCCAAGATCGGCTACCCCGACACGTTCCGCGACTACTCCGCGCTCCGGGTGACGCCGGACGACCTGCTGGGCAACGCGCAGGCGGCGGCCGCGTTCGAGTCCGACCGCGAGCTCGCCAAGATCGGCTCGCCGGTCGACCGCGACGAGTGGTTCATGCTCCCGCAGACCGTCAACGCCTACTACAACCCGGGCACCAACGAGATCTGCTTCCCCGCGGGCATCCTGCAGAAGCCGTTCTTCTCGCCCGACGCCGACCCGGCGGAGAACTACGGCGGCATCGGCGCGGTCATCGGCCACGAGATTGGCCACGGCTTCGATGACCAGGGCGCGCAGTACGACGGCGCGGGCAACCTCAACGACTGGTGGACGGCGGCCGACAAGACCGCCTTCGAGGCCAAGTCGAAGGCGCTCGTGAAGCAGTACGACGCCTTCTCGCCGCGCAACCTCCCCGGCGAGTTCGTCAACGGCTCGCTCACCGTCGGCGAGAACATCGGCGACCTGGGCGGTCTGACCATCGGGCACACCGCGTACCTGATCGCCCTGGACGGTGCGCCGATGCCCGAGAGCGACGGCACGACCGGCTCGCAGCGGCTCTTCATGAACTGGGCGTACTGCTGGCGCACCAAGCGCCGCAAGGAGCAGGAGCAGCAGTACCTCACGATCGACCCGCACTCGCCGCCGGAGTTCCGCGCCAACATCGTCCGCAACCTCGACGAGTTCCACGAGGCGTTCGGCACGGTGGCGGGCGACGGGCTGTGGCTCGACCGGGCGGAGCGCGTGCGGATCTGGTGATCCGCGGGGCGCCGCGGGCTCCCCGGCCCGCGGCGCCCGCACCGGCGCGGGCCGGTCAGCCCAGGAAGGCGGCGGTGGCGGTCACGAAGCGTGCCGGGTCGTCCAGCCACGGGAAGTGCGCGGCGCCGGGCTGGACGACGAGCTCGGCGTACGGGAAGAGTCCGGCGAGCTCGGCCAGGGCGGGCGGCGGCGAGTTCAGGTCGCACTCCCCGGCGAGCACGAGCACCGGGGAGCCGAACCGGGCGAGCGCGGCCCGCGTGGCGGCCGGGTCGTAGGCGCCCTCGGAGCCGTAGACGGCCGCGGCCGCGTCGTTGCGCTGGCCGGCCTCGGCGGCCTTGTGCGTCCGCGCCGCCGCGTCCCAGCGCCCGTAGGCGAAGGGGGCGAGCGCCGCGAACGCCTCCGGGGTGGCCCGGCCGCCCAGGACGGCTTCCAGGGCGGCGAAGGCGGCCGGGAACCACGGCTCGTCCCGGCGCAGGAGCGCCGTCTCGCGCCGCACGGCGCCGGTCACCGGCACGTCGACCGCCATGACGCTCGGCGTGATCAGCGCCAGTCGGCCGACCCGCTCGGGGTGCCGCGCCGCGTAGAGGACCGCGAGATTCGTGCCGCCCGAGTGCGCGAGCAGGTCCACCGTGGCCAGGCCCAGATGTTCCCGCAGGGCCTCGACGTCGTCCACGAGGCGGTCGCAGCGGTACGAGGCGGGGTCGTCCGGCTCCGCCGAGTCTCCGGTGCCGCGCAGGTCCAGCATGACCAGCGGGCGGTGCGCGGCGAGTCCGCCGAGGTCACCGAAGTACGCGGAGGCCTGCATCGGCCCTCCGGGGAGACAGATCACGGGAGCGGCTCCGAAGCCGCCGTCGCCGGTTGCTCCTCCGTCCCCGGACACGTGATAGGCGAGCTCGGTTCCGTCGGGCGCGGGGAAGGTAGGCATGGCCGAGACCCTGTCACCGTCCCCGGCGCCGGGCAACCGAGTTGTTGGGGCGGCGTCCGGCCAGGTCAGCAGGGGGGTGGGGGCCGGTGCGCGCCGTCGGTGACGTCGTTCCCCGCCGCGGGCTCCGGTGACGTTAAGGTGTGGCGCAAGCATCACCGTACGAAGTCAAAGTGAGTCAGTGTGCCCGCCTCCTTCCAGCCGGTCCTGGACCGCATCGCGACCGAGATCGCCGCCACCCCGGGACGCGGGCGCCCCGCCGACTACATCCCCGCGCTCGCCACCGCGGACCCGGACCGCTTCGGCATGGCCGTCGCGGACCTCGACGGGACGGTGTACGGCGTGGGGGACTGGCAGCACCCCTTCTCCACCCAGTCCATCACCAAGGTCTTCACGCTCGCCATGGCGCTGTCCCTGGAGGAGGACGCCCTCTGGGAGCACGTGGGGCGCGAGCCGTCCGGCAACCCCTTCAACTCGCTGGTGCAGCTGGAGTACGAGAACGGCATCCCCCGCAACCCCTTTATCAACGCGGGCGCCCTCGTCGTCACCGACCGCCTGCACACCCTGACCGGCGACGCCTCCGGCGCCCTGCGCGCGTTCCTGCGGGCCGAGTCGGGCAACGACGCGCTCGGCTTCGACGAGGAGGTGGCCGCGTCGGAGGCCGCCCACGGCGACCGGAACGCGGCCCTGGCCCACTTCATGGCGTCGTACGGCAACATCACCAACCCGGTGCCCGAACTCCTCGACCAGTACATCCGCCAGTGCGCCGTCGCGGCCTCCTGCGGCGACCTCGCGCTGGCCGCCGGGTTCCTGGCCCGGCACGGGATACGGGCCGACGGGTCCACGCTGCTCACCCGCAGCCGCGCCAAGCAGGTCAACGCGGTGATGCTGACGTGCGGCACCTACGACGCGGCCGGCGACTTCGCCCACCGGGTGGGGCTGCCCGGCAAGAGCGGGGTGGGCGGCGGCATCATCGCGGTGGTGCCCGGCCGGTGCGCCGTGTGCGTGTGGAGCCCCGGCCTCGACCGGCGCGGCAACTCGGTCGCGGGCGTGGCGGCGCTGGACCGCTTCACGACGCTCACGGGCCTGTCCATCTTCTGACGGCGACCCGCCCGGCGGCATCCCGCGGCGACCCGCCCGGCGGCATCCCGCCGGGCCCTAAGTCCCTCCCTCAAGGCCCTTCGTCACTCAATATGTTGTGCCCGGCATGTCGCTGTTGGTACCAGATGTAGTGTTTCGGCTGTCGGTTCGGCGGGCGCCCACAGCGCCTGCCGGGACATCAGGGAACCCGGTGCGAATCCGGGGCTGCCCCGCAACGGTGAGCGGCCGCACGGCGGTCCGAGCCCGACCCCTGCCGACCGCCTCCCGCGCAGCTTCGCGCGGTGAGGACCCATCTCCGTACCGCCTCGTGGGAGGGCTGTCGTGACGCAGACCGTGACGCACATCAACGCCGTGGACTCGGTGACCGAATACCTGGACCGCAGCGACTGGCGGGTGAACGCCAACGCGAACCAGGGCTACTCGCTGGGCGGCCTCATCCTCAACGCCGCCGGGAAGATCGTCGCCAACTACTGGCTGGACCAGGTGTACCCCGAGGCGGTCGGCCGCGCCCACCGCGAGGGGGACCTGCACATCCACGACCTGGACATGCTGGCCGGCTACTGCGCCGGCTGGTCGCTGCGCACCCTGCTCACCGAAGGGTTCAACGGGGTCCCCGGCCAGATCGACTCCGCCCCGCCCCGGCACTTCTCCTCCGCCGTCGGCCAGATCGTCAACTTCCTCGGCACCCTGCAGAACGAGTGGGCGGGCGCCCAGGCGTTCAGCTCCTTCGACACCTACATGGCCCCCTTCGTGCGCAAGGACGCCATGTCCTACGACGAAGTCCGCCAAGGCGTGCAGGAACTGGTGCACAACCTCAACGTGCCGTCCCGCTGGGGCACCCAGACGCCGTTCACCAACCTCACCTTCGACTGGACCTGCCCGCCCGACCTGCGCGAGGACATACCCGTCGTCGGCGGCCGGGAGATGGACTTCACCTACGGGGAGCTCCAGGCCGAGATGGACCTGATCAACCGCGCGTACATCGAGGTGATGACGGCCGGTGACGCGACCGGGCGGGTCTTCACCTTCCCCATCCCGACGTACAACATCACCGCGGACTTCCCCTGGGAGAGCGAGAACGCCGAGCGGTTGTTCGCGATGACCGCCAAGTACGGGCTGCCCTACTTCCAGAACTTCATCAACTCCGACCTCGCGCCGAACCAGATCCGCTCGATGTGCTGTCGCCTCCAGCTGGACCTGACCGAGCTCCTCAAGCGCGGCAACGGCCTGTTCGGCAGCGCGGAGCAGACCGGTTCGCTCGGTGTGGTCACCCTCAACTGCGCCCGGCTCGGCCATCTGCACGCGGGCGACGAGGCCGGGCTCCTCGACGCGCTCGACCGGCTGCTCGGGCTCGCCAGGGACAGCCTGGAGATCAAGCGGGTCACCGTCCAGGACCTGATCGACGGCGGCCTGTACCCGTACACGAAGCGCTATCTCGGGACGCTGCGCAACCACTTCTCCACGATCGGCGTGAACGGCGTCAACGAGATGATCCGCAACTTCACGCACGACGCCCACGACATCACCGGCGCCGAGGGGCACGCGCTGGCGGTCCGGCTGCTCGGCCACGTCCGGGCGCGGATGGTGGAGTTCCAGGAGCAGACGGGCCACCTCTACAACCTGGAGGCCACCCCGGCCGAAGGGACCACCTACCGGTTCGCCAAGGAGGACCGGCGCCGCTTCCCCGACATCCTCCAGGCCGGTACGGACGGCAACCCGTACTACACCAACTCCTCGCAACTGCCGGTCGGATGGACCGACGACCCGTTCGAGGCACTGGAGATGCAGGACGACCTGCAGACGATGTACACCGGCGGCACGGTCCTGCACCTGTACATGTCCGAGCGGATCTCGGACGCCCAGGCCTGCCGTGCCCTCGTGCGGCGCGCGCTGGAGCGCTTCTCGCTGCCCTATCTGACGGTGACCCCGACCTTCTCGATCTGCCCGGAGCACGGCTACCTGGCGGGTGAACACCCCGCCTGCCCGACGTGCGGCGGTGAGTGCGAGGTCTGGACGCGGGTGATGGGCTACCACCGGCCGGTCTCCTCCTTCAACATCGGCAAGAAGGGCGAGCACGCCGAGCGCGTCCACTTCCAGGAAGCCGCGGTGTGATCCGCGTCGGCGGCTGGGCCCGGCTGTCGACCTGCGACTGGCCGGGCCGCCTGGTCACCACGGTCTTCTGCCAGGGCTGTCCCTGGCGCTGCGGCTACTGCCACAATCCCGGGCTGCTGGACCCGCGCGGTCCCGCGACCGTCGACTGGGCGGAGGTGACCGGCCATCTCGTCCGGCGCCGGGGCCTGTTGGACGGCGTGGTCTTCTCGGGCGGCGAACCGCTGCTGCAGGCGGGCCTCGCGCCGGCCATGCGTGAGGTGCGCGACCTGGGGTTCGGTGTCGCCCTGCACACGGGAGGCGCCTTTCCCCGCCGCTTCGCCGGGCTGCTGGACGAGGGCCTCGTCGACTGGGTGGGCTTCGACGTGAAGGCGGCGCCGGCCGCGTACGACCGTGTCACCGGAACGCGGGGCAGCGCCGCTCCCGCGCTGCGCAGTCTGCGCCTGCTGCGGGACTCCGGAGTGGCGCACCAGTTGCGGACGACGGTCGATCCCGCGCTCCTCGACGCCCGCGCCGTCGCGGAGTTGGGGGAGTGGCTCGCGGAGCAGGGGGCGGGCGGGCACGTCTGGCAGGAGGCCCGTCCCGTCTGACGGCGCGCGGCCGTGCCGGGTCACGGGGTCAGGACGACCTTGCCGACGACCGTGCCGGACTCGGCGAGGCGCAGGGCCTCGGCGGCCCGGTCCAGCGGCAGCCGGGCGGCGATCTGCGCGGTCACGTCACCGCGGCGGGCGGCGGCGAAGACCTCGGTGAGGTCGGCGCGCAGCCGGGCCCGGAAGCGGTCCTTGGCCAGGGCCCGGCCCGCCCAGACGTTGAAGAAGTAGGCGCGGCGGCGGTTGGGCAGCGCGTTCCACAGCCAGACGCGGCCGAGCAGCTTGAGCACCGGCCACTGCTTGGAGCCCTCGTCGTCGCGGGTCGATGCGCTGCCGTACGAGACGAGCGTGCCGCCCGGCGCGAGGAGCCGCCAGGAGTCGACGATGCCCCGGCCGCCGATGTGGTCGAAGACGGCGGCGACCCCGGCGGGGGCGAGTGCGCGGATGCGCGCCGCGACGTCGTCGCCCCGGTAGTCGACCGGCGTGACGCCTCGCTCGCGCAGCGCGTCGTGGTGACGCGCCGAGGCCGTGCCGATCACCCGCACGCCGGCGGCGTGGGCGAGCTGGACGAGGACCGAGCCGACCCCGCCGTTGGCGCCGTGCACCACGACGGTCTGACCTGCCCGGACCCGCGCCTTGCGGTGCAGCATCTGCCAGGCGGTGATGCCGTTGACGACGAGCGTCTCCGCCTCGGCGGCCCCGATGCCGGGCGGGACCTCCACCACGTCGGCCGCGTCGACCAGGACGTGGCTGGCCCAGCCGCCCACCTTGAGCAGGGCGGCCACCCGGGCGCCCGCGAGGTCCCGCCCGACGCCGTCACCGGTCGCGAGCACCGTGCCGACGAGGTCGTAGCCCGGCACGAAGGGGAAGGGCGGCTGGTCGTAGTACCGGCCGCGCCGCATCTGCTGCTCGGCGAAGGACACCCCGGTCGCCTCCATCCGGACCAGCACCTGGCCCGGCCCCGGGGCGGGCACGGCTCCGTGCCGGATCTGCAGGCCCTCGGGCTCCACGGTGCCCGGCAGGACGACCTCGACGAGTGCTTCGGCGTTCATGATGACCTCCATCGCGCTGCGCGCTGGTGAGTGGCTTTCGTGTTCGTTATAAGTTCTAACACCAGGGCGTGCGAGCGTCAATAAGTTTCGTAAGAGGGTCTAACGTCGGCGGCTCCGGGTCAGGCCGGGCGGGCGAGCGTCGCCCTCGCCAGGGCCGCCACTCCGTCGTGGATGAGCCGCGGCGGGGTGTCGAGTGCGCTCAGGTGCTCGATCAGGTCGCTGCGGATGGCGGCCAGCAGGGCGTGGGCGAGGAAATCGGCGTCCCTCTCGCCGCGGGCCTCGACGAGCAGGGCGGTGAGCTCCGTGTGCCAGAGCGTGTAGGTGTCGTTCTGGTACGGGCTGCCGCTGCCCGCGCTCTCCAGGGCGAGCATGAGCGGGCGGGTGTCCAGCTTGAGGCGGAGCAGGGCGTCCAGCAGGGCGAGGGCGCGCTCCTCGGCGGGGGCCCCGGGGCCCAGGGGCGGCGGGCCCGCGACGACGTCGGCCCGCAGGCGCTCCGTGCGCTGCTCGACGAGCGCCTTGACGAGTCCGACGCGGTCGCCGAAGCGCCGGAAGAGGGTGCCCTTGCCCACCCCGGCGGCGGTCGCGATGTCGTCCATGGAGACCCGGTCGGGGGCGCCGCGCTCGGCGAACAGCCGGTCCGCGGCGGCCAGCACGGCCTCGCGATTGCGCTGGGCGTCGGCCCGCTCCTTGCGCGGGGGTGGTGTCACGGTGCCTCCACTAGAAAAACGGACCGTCGGTCCGTATAGTCGATCCGGACCGCTGGTCCGCATCGTACCGCGGACCGCACGCCGACCTGTGAGAAGGCATCACCATGACGCACGTGACCACGCGGGGAACCGGACCCGAGGACGTCTTCCGGCACGGCATCGAACTCCTCCTGGCGAAGGACTTCGACGGCTGGGTCGAGCTGGTCGCCGAGGACGGCGTCTTCGAGTTCCCCTTCGCCCCGCCCGGCGCCCCGCGCCGCCTCGACGGCAAGGAGGCGGTGCGCGCCTACATGACCGCGTTCCCCGACCACATGGACCTGGAGGACATCCCCCACGTCGAGATCCACCACACCCGCGACCCCGATGTCGTCATCGTCGAAATGCGCTCCGAGGGGCGGTCCGTGAGCACCGGCAGGCCCTTCGAGATGACGTACGTCGTGGTCGTCACCGTCAAGAACGGTCTGATCACCCACTACCGCGACTACTGGAACCCGCTGACCGCCCTGGAGATCGCGGGCGGCACCGACGCGCCGTTCGCGGGGAGCCCGCGATGAGCGGCGGCGAGGCGCGCCCGGCCGGGGACGGCACGATCCTGGTGACCGGGGGCACCGGCACCACCGGCCGACGGGTCGCGGCCCGGCTGGCCGCACGGGGCCACCGGGTCCGGGTCGCGAGCCGGCGACCGGGCGGTGACGCGCCGCACGGGGCGGCGGTGCGCTTCGACTGGGCCGACACCGCGACCCACGCCCCGGCCCTCGACGGCGTCAGCGGTGTCTATCTCGTCCCGGCCGTCGCCGACCCCGACCCCGCGGCGCACGTGCTGCCCTTCCTGGACCGGGCGCGCCGCGCCGGCGTTGAACGCGTGGTGCTGCTCGGCGCGTCGGCCGTCACGGAGGCGGACGGCGGGCTGGGGGAGGCGTACCGGGCGCTGCGCGAACGGTTCCCTGCCTGGGCGGTGCTGCGGCCGTCCTGGTTCATGCAGAACTTCACCGGCCGCCATCCGCACGCCGAGAGCATCCGTGCGAGCGGCGAGATCGTGTCCGCCACGGGCGACGGCAGGATCGCCTTCGTCGACGCCGACGACATCGCGGAGGTCGGCGTGCGGGCCCTGACGGACGGGCGGGCCCACAACGCGGCCCATCTCGTCACCGGGCCACAGGCGTTGAGCTACGCGGACGCCGCCGCGCTGCTCTCCGGCGCCACGGGCCGCCCGGTCAGGCACCGGGCCGTCTCCCGGACGGTGCTGCGGGACCGGCTGACGGCCACCGGGATGCCGGTGGAGTACGCCGAGATGCTCGCCGGGATGGACGAGGCGATCGCGGCGGGTGCGGAGGACCGGACGAGTCCGGCGGTGGAGCGGGTGACGGGCCGGGCGCCGCGCTCGTTCGCCGAGTTCGTCGCCGCGCACGCGGGGGATCGCCGCCCCGGGGCTGACGGGGCGGCTGATCGCGACGCCACGGACGGCTGACAGAATCGTGTGCATGCAGTCAGTGAGTGTGCCGGAGTCCTCGACGCCCCTCGTCGTGGTGGCCGCCGCGATCGTCCGGGCGGGCCGCCTCCTGGTCGTCAGCAAGAAGGCGGCCCCCGATGTGTTCTACGTCCCCGGCGGCAAACCCGACGCGGGCGAGTCGCTGCTGGAGGCGCTGGTCAGGGAGCTGGACGAGGAGCTCGGCGTAGAACCCCTCGAACCGCGCTTCCTGGCGGAGATCGAGGCCGAGGCGGCCATCGAGCGCATCCCCATGCGGTTGACGGTCTTCGAGGCCCGTATCGCGGGCCGCCCCGAACCCGCGGCCGAACTCGCCGACCTGCGCTGGACGTCCGGCGACGAACCCGGCCTGCGCCTCGCCCCCGCCGTACGGGACCACCTGATCCCGATGCTGCGCCGGAGCGGAGCGCTCGGGTAGCGCCCTACGGCGCCCAGCCCGTCGCCACGACCACCACCGCCAGGGCGATGCCGCACAGCGCGGTGCTCAGGAGGCGTCGGCGCAGGGCGCGGTAGGTCTCCTCGTACTCGCCGCGCAGCTCGCGGCTTCGCCGGGCGATGTGCTGCCAGCTGTGCCGGGTCAGGGACAGGTGCTCCTCGGCGTAGAGCCGCTCCACCTCCGCGCGCTGGGTGTCGGTGAGCCAGGGCATCCGGTGGGCGAAGTGCCGTGCCGCGGTGCGGCCTTCGGCGCGGGCCGCCTCGACGAGGAGGTGCCCCTCGATGTCGTTGATGAAGGCGCCGTCGACGGCGCTCCCGGTGCCCAGGGCTCCCGTGCGCCGGGCCGTGCGCAGGGTGCGGTCGTCCATCGCCGTCACCGCAGGGCCCGCCGCTCGGCCGCCGCGACCTCGGGGTGGTGCAGGTCGAACGCCGGGGACTCGGAGCGGATGCGCGGCAGGGCGTGGAAGTTGTGCCGCGGCGGCGGGCAGGACGTCGCCCACTCCAGCGAGCGGCCGTAGCCCCACGGGTCGTCGGTCTCGACCTTCTTGCCGTATTTGGCGGTCTTCCAGACGTTGTAGAAGAACGGCAGCAGCGACAGGCCGAGCAGGAAGGAGAAGATCGTCGAGACGGTGTTGAGGGTCGTGAAGCCCTCCACGGCCAGATAGTCCGGCACGCGGCGGAGCATGCCGTTCGTGCCCAGCCAGTGCTGGACGAGGAAGGTGCCGTGGAAGCCGATGAACAGCGTCCAGAAGGTGATCTTGCCGAGGCGTTCGTCCAGCATCGTGCCGGTGAACTTCGGCCACCAGAAGTGGAATCCGGCGAACATCGCGAAGACCACGGTGCCGAAGATGACGTAGTGGAAGTGCGCGACCACGAAGTACGTGTCGGAGACGTGGAAGTCCATCGGCGGCGAGGCCAGGATGACGCCCGTCAGACCACCGAAGGTGAAGGTGATCAGGAAGCCGACCGCCCACAGCATCGGGGTCTCGAAGCTGAGGGAGCCGCGCCACATCGTGCCGATCCAGTTGAAGAACTTCACGCCCGTCGGCACGGCGATGAGGAACGTCATGAACGAGAAGAACGGCAGGAGCACGCCGCCCGTGACGTACATGTGGTGGGCCCAGACGGTGACGGAGAGGCCGGCGATGGCGATGGTCGCGCCCACCAGACCCATGTAGCCGAACATCGGCTTGCGGGAGAAGACCGGGATGACCTCGGAGATGATGCCGAAGAACGGCAACGCGATGATGTACACCTCCGGATGGCCGAAGAACCAGAAGAGGTGCTGCCACAACAGCGCGCCGCCGTTGCCCGCGTCGAAGATCTGCGCGCCGAACTGCCGGTCCGCCTCCAGGGCGAACAGCGCGGCGGCCAGCACCGGGAAGGCCAGCAGCACCAGCACACCGGTGAGCAGGACGTTCCAGACGAAGATCGGCATGCGGAACATCGTCATGCCCGGAGCGCGCATGCAGACGATCGTGGTGATGAAATTGACCGAGCCGAGGATCGTGCCGAAGCCGGAGAGCGCCAGACCCATGATCCACAGGTCGGCGCCCGCACCGGGGCTGCGTACCGCGTCGGACAGCGGGCTGTAGGCGAACCAGCCGAAGTCGGCCGCACCCTGCGGGGTGAGGAAGCCGCCCACCGCGATCAGCGAGCCGAACAGGTACAGCCAGTAGGCGAACATGTTCAGTCGCGGGAAGGCGACATCGGGGGCGCCGATCTGCAGCGGCATGATCCAGTTCGCGAAACCGGCGAACAGCGGCGTCGCGAACATCAGCAGCATGATCGTGCCGTGCATCGTGAACGCCTGGTTGAACTGCTCGTTCGACATGATCTGCGTGCCGGGCCGGGCGAGTTCGGCGCGCATCAGGAGCGCCATGACGCCGCCGATGCAGAAGAACGCGAACGACGTGACCAGATACAGCGTGCCGATCGTCTTGTGGTCGGTGCTGGTCAGCCACTTCACGACGGCGTTTCCAGGGCGGGGCGGCCGCGGAACGGACCGCACGGGGGCGGTGTCGGCGGCACGCACGGGGGGCGGCATCACGGTGTTGCTGTCCATGTCCCGCCTGTGTCCGGACCGGCCGCACCTGTGACAGGCGGACGGAGCGACATGGATCACACCCCGCGACCGTGACGTTCGCGGCGGTGCCGGACACTTCGTAACCGTGAGCGACGACGAAACCTTCGCCGCTGCCTATCGCGAGAACTACTGGGCGGTCAGCCGCTACGTGGCTCGGCGGCTCGGCGGCCCGACGAACGACACCGAGGAGGTGGTGGCCGACGTGTTCGCCGTCGCCTGGCGGCGCCGCGCCGACCTGCCGGAGACCCCGCTGCCGTGGCTGTACGGGATAGCGCGGCGCTGCCTGGCCAACGCCGTCCGCGGCTACGGGCGCCGCAGGCGCCTGGTCGAACGGATCGGCAACGACGAGACCCGCCACCGCAGGGACGTCGTGTCCGGGCCCGAGGCCGAACGGCCGGGCGACTGGGTGCACGAGGCCCTGGGCCGGCTCTCCGCCGCCGACCAGGAGGTGCTGCGCCTGACGGCCTGGGAGGAACTGGACACCGAGGGGCTGGCGACCGCGCTCGGCTGCGGCACCCGGGCGGCGGCGATGCGGCTGCACCGCGCCCGCCGCAGGCTCAGGGCCGAGATCGACCGCATGCGGCCCGCCCCGGCCGCACGGCCCGCCCCTGAAGCGATCCGCGCCACCGTTCTGGAGGACCACGGCCATGGCTCATGACGACGACATCGCGCTCCTGCGCGCCGCCGACCCGGTGCCCCGTGACGGCGCCCGGTTCCACGGCCGGGCCCTGCCCGCGCACGCGGAACGGCAGTTGAACCTGCTCCTCGCCGACGCGCCCGCCGCCCGCCGCCGGCCGGTGCGCCAAGTGCGCCGCCTGGTCTGGGGCATCGAGATGGTCTCCCTCGCCGTGGCGGCCGCGCTCGCGCTCGTCCTCGCCGGGTCCAGCACACCCGCGGCCGCCGCCCCGCGCCCCCTCGTCCTGCGGGCGGGTTCCACCCCGCAGCCGCTCGACCGGATCGCCGACCGGGCGGCGGCCGCGGCGGCGGCCGGGGGCGCGCCGCGGCTGCGGCAGGGAACCCATGTGCGGACATGGAGCCTCGCCATGGCGTCCGGCCCGGGCGCGAGCCCACCCGTCACCCTGCCCGAGGAGCGCGTCACGCGCTGGCGCGCGGACGGCAGCAGTACGGAACTCGTCGTGGCCACCGACCCGCGCCACCCCGGCCGACCGGTCATCGCCGACGGCCCGGACGGCCCCCGCACCGTCGCCGACGGCAAGGTGCTCAGCGACCGCAGCTACCCGCCCAGCTGGGGCACCGCCCCGCCCCGGTCCCGGCCCCCGCACACCCCCGGAGCGCTGCGCGCCTACCTGGCCGAACTCGGCCACCCGGGCGACCGCACCCCGCTCACCGGCACCGGGGAACTGCTCGACGCCGTCGCGATGTTGCAGCGCCACTGGACCCCGGGCGCCCGCGAGAGCGCCGCGCTGGCCCGGATCCTCGCCGACGCCGACGGCCTGCACCCCGCGGGCGCGGTCACCGACCGGCTGGGGCGGACCGGCCAGGCGTACGTGTACGAGACCACCGGGCTGCGCCGGATGCTGATCCTCGACCCCGCGAGCGGAGCCGTCATCGGCCTGGAGGACATGGTCACCACGAGCGATCGCACGTACGGGCTGAAGGCCGGGGACGTCCTGTCGTACAGCGCCTGGCTGCGGTGACCCCGACGCCGTGGGACATGCGTCCCGCACCGGGGGGGACGTGGGTCCCTGAAGGTCACGGCGCAGTGATCGTTAACATGGTCCAGATGGGCGTAAACAAGCAGGAATCGGGCGATCGGGCCGAGGAGTCCGAGGGACAGGTGGCCGAGGCGAAGGCGCGGGCGGCACGGCTGTTGCTGGCGTTCCGGCACGGGAACCAACTCGCGTACGACGCCCTGGTCGCCGAGTTCGACGCCGACGAGCCGACCACCGACCTCGTCTCCGCGCTGTGCTGGGTCGCCAACGAGGCCGTGCGCAAGGCGTATCTGCCCGAGGCGGGGGACCGGGTGCTGCGGCACCTGGTGCGCCGCGCCGACTTCGGCGACCGGTCCGTGCTCACCGAGGACGGGGCGGGGCCCGATGCGGCACGGCTCCTGGAGGCGGTCGCGGCCGAGGACGTGCGGGCCGTCCAGGAGCTGGTGCGCGGCACACCGGACACCACGTTCCTGCTGGGCAAACTCGTCCTCGCGGTCGCGATGATGCTGCCGGACATTCCCGCGCCGGTGCTGCGCGAGGCCGTCGGGGAGCTGCGCGGGGAGCCCGGGACTCCGCCCGGCTGACGCCGGGACCGCGACGGCCCCGTGGGCCCGCGGCCCGGCGCGGGCCCGGCCCCGCCTCAGACCTTGCGCGTCTCCGCGCCGCCCTCCTCGGGCACCGCGAGCGGGACGCCGAGCGGCCGGGCCAGACCCACGATGCCCTCGTCGAGCCGCTGCAGATGCCGCAGCACGCGGAACGCCACCGAGCCGGTGCGCAGCACCTCGTGGCGGCCGCTGTCCAGCATCGCCGCGATGCTCGCCCCGGACTCGATGACGCCGTCCGGCTCCTCGGCACGCACCCGCGCCGCGATCAGATCGATGTTGTGCGTGATCCGCCGCCCGGCGAGCGCGAGCCGCGCGTCGGCCGCGACGCTCTTGCTGGACGGCACCAGTTCGGCCGTCGCCGCCAGCGAACGGGCGTGATAGGCACACGTCTCCAGGAGCGCCACGATGTAGCGGGCCGTCTGCCGCCGGGCCCGCAGCGGCGCGATCGGATGCGTCAGCGGCTTGGTGGAGCTGCGCAGGTCGTCCAGGGCGGTGTCCAGGTCGCGCGCCAGGTCCACGAGGTCGACCGCAGGACCGCCGGACAACTGCGCCACCGCGGCCGAGACGACGTCCCGCAGCCGGGCGAGGACGTTGCCCAGCTCCTCGTCGGTCCGGTGCGAGGTGCGCACCGGCAGGACCACCAGGGCCGCGATGATCCCGCAGGCCGCGCCGAGCGCCGTCTCCTCGATCCGCAGCACGAGGACGTCGAGGCTGTAGGTGTTCAGGAGGGTGTAGAGCAGCCCCAGCATCGCGGTGACGAAGAACGACATCAGCGCGTACGACAGGGGAGCGGTGAAGAACATCCCGAACACGCAGAGCAGGACGAGGGCGAACGCCGCCCACGTGTGGTTCCCGACGGCGCCGGCCAGCGCCACCCCCGCCACGACGCCGAGCACCGTGCCGAGCAGCCGCCGGTAGCCCTTGACCATGATCTCGCCGGTGGACGCCGTGTTGAGGAACACCACCCAGCAGGTCAGCACCGCCCAGTACCACCGCTGCGTGGACAGGAATTCACCGCCGACGATGGCCAGCGCCGAACCCACCGAGACCTGCACGGCCGCCCTGGTGGTGGGGCGCCGCAGCCCCGTCTGCTCGTCCTCCTCGGCCTGCGCCACCTCACCGGAGATCGAGATCTCCTCCGCCTCGAACTCCTCGCGGGAACGCGCCACTTCCGGGCTGTCGTACTCCTCGTCCTGCGACCCGTCGGTCGCGAGCCGCAGTCCGAGGATGGCGCGGGCGGCCTCGCCGATCGCGCGGAAGCAGTCCTGGACCGCCTGCGAACCCTGCGGAAGCCCCTGCTCCTCGCGATAGCCGAGCAGCCTGTTGCGCACGTACGGGAGGGCCGTGCCCCGGTCGTCGGGCACCAGGCGCACCACGAGCAGATGCAGCGCGCGCAGGTCGCGGCGCAGTGCCGTGCCCGTGTCCTGCGCGATCCTGGCGCGGCGCGGCAGGGCGGTGGGGGCGTTCGGCAGGTGCAGGGTGAGCGTCTCGACACGCTCCGCGCTGCGGGCGTTCAGGAGCAGGACGCCCAGGCGCTCCGCGGCGATCTCGGCGTCGGCGACCCTGCGCTGCAGCAGCGCCGCCGCGGCCGCGTCGCGGGTGCCCTCCTCGAGCCGGCCCTGGATCATCAGCGCGGCCTCGTGCAGCCGGGCGGTGCTGCGCCGCAGGTCGTCCAGGTTCTTCGCCGGTCCCTCGCCGGACGGGGTGTCCGCGTCGAGGAGTTCGATCTGGTGGGCGATCAACTGCGCGAGCCGGGCCCGGAACGCCTCCCGCAGTCGCGCCAGCGTGCGTTCCGGTGTCTCCGGCACGACGGCGAACCGTACGACCGCGCTGCACGCGAAGGCGACGGTCAGCGTCAGGAAGAGCGTGGGCAACGACGAGACGGAGGCGCTGACGAAGAGGGAGACGAAGTAGACCTGGAAGCCGATCAGGCCGAGCGCGGTGCCCCGGTCGCCGAACCGGCGGCAGTACACCGCCCCGAAGATCAGCAGGATGAAGAAGAGGTCCCCGGCCACCACGCGGGAGTTGAGGAGCGCCCCCAGCGAGATCGCGGCCAGGGCCACCGGCAGACCGAGCGCGAGCGTGATCGCCTGTCCGCGGACCTCCTTCTCCTGGATCGCGAACGTGGCGACCATCGCGGTCATCGCGCCCGCGACGAGATGGGTCACCGAGGTGCCGACCAGGGCGAGCACGGCGAGCGCGAGCAGGATCGCCCCGACCGTGCGCAGCCCCGCCATGAGCCGCAGAAGACCGGGGTCGGATGCCGAGTAGCGGTCCCAGACGCCCTTCGCTGTCCGTCGTGCCGATGCCATCGTGATGCCGATCTCTCCGTCGCTCTCTCGGTGCCTCCCGGCGTGGCCCCAGCATTGCACGACGGTGTTTCGCGAGGTCAAGGACGGTAGCGGGGACGGCAGGCGGAGATCGAGTAGGGTTTCGCTCCCGCGAGGAGGGTCCCGCTCCCCGCCACTTGAGGAGGCACCGTGTCGCCGATGGACCGCAAGTCGCCCAGGAGCCGGGCATGACGGCGCGCGTGGCGGTCGGTGACACCGTCGAGGACTTCACGCTGCCGGACGAGACGGGGACCGGGCGGCGGCTCTCCGAGCTGCTCCAGGACGGCCCCGTGGTGCTGTTCTTCTATCCCGCCGCGCTCACGCCGGGCTGCACGGCCGAGGCCTGCCACTTCCGCGACCTGGCCGCCGAGTTCGCCGCGGCGGGCGGGCGGCCGGTGGGGATCAGCGGCGACGAGGTCGAGCGGCAGCGGGAGTTCACCGAACGGCACACGCTGGGCTTTCCGCTGCTCTCGGACCCCGAGGGAGAGGTGCGCGGCCGGTTCGGGGTGACCCGGGGCTTCACGCTGGCGCCCACCAAGCGCGTCACGTTCGTCATCGGTACGGACCGCACCGTGGCCGACGTGGTCCGCAGCGAGCTGCGCATGAGCGCGCACGCCGACCGCGCCCTGGCGGCCGTGCGCCGCCTCACGCAGGGCTGAACCGCCGGGACCCGCGGAGGCGGGGTGGCGTGTGGGGCCCCCGGGGCCGATACTGCGCGCGACGGCCCGGCCCGCGAGGGGCCGGCGGCCGGTGCGACGGAGGGGGAGCCGATGCGGTGGAAGGCGAGTCGAAGGGGCCGCGCGGGACTGCACGGGAGGGGCCGCGCCCTCGCCTGCGGGGCGGTCCTCGCCGCCGCCGCGGGCGTGCTCGCCCCGGCTCCGGCGCACGCGGCCCCGGCCTGCCCGGCCACCGACGCGGCGCCGCCGTCCACGGTGGCGCACCTGCCCGACTGGGTCGAGTCGATCGCCGTCGACGGGCGGGGCCGGATGTTCGCCACCGCGTACTTCACCGGCCGCGTCTACCGCATCGACGCGCCGGGCCGCACCCCGGTCGCCCTCACCGGTGACGTGGGGGCCAACGGCGGGATCGTCGTCCGCCCCGACGGGCGGCTTCTCGTCGGCACCGGCAACGATCTCGCGCACTCGCTCACCGGTGACCTGTTCCCGACGTCGAAGCTCCTCCTGGTGGACCCCGAGTCCGGCGGGGTCACCACCTACGCCGACGGGCTCGGCGGGATCGACGGCGTCGCCCTCGCCCCCGACGGAACGGTGTACACCACGACCCTGGGTGGCCGGACCATAGGCCGCGTCACACCGCGCGGCCACGTCGACCCCGCCTGGGCCCGGGTGGCGCAGCCCAACGGAGTCGCCGTCTCCCCGGACGGCCAGCAGGTCTACGTCATCCAGACGACCGTCGCCCCCGGCCTGTACCGCATCCCGGTGGACGACCCGGCCCACCCGGTGCGCTGGATCTCACCCTCCGCGGCGGACGCCCTCGCCCTGCCCGACGGCCTCACCCTCGACGCGGCGGGGCGGCCGCTGGTCGCCACCCACGCGGCCGGGCAGATCTGGCGGGTGGAGGACGGGCGGCTGTGCGCCGTCACGTCGGGGATGCCCCTCTCCACCCAGGTCACCTACGGACGGGGCGACCGCGGATTCGCGGCGGGCCGGCTCTACCGGGCGGGCGTCGACGGACGCATACAGGAGGTGCCTGCAGGGGCCGAGGGCGCGGCGCGGGACTGACGCCGCAGGTGAGCCGTGTCTCACCTGCCCGGTCCCGCTTGTCTATGCAACTCGTTGCATAGAAGGATTCGCGCATGGCGCTTGAGCACGCGATCCTCGTGTCCCTGCTGGAGAAGCCGGGCTCCGGATACGAGCTGGCCCGGCGGTTCGACCGGTCCATCGGCTACTTCTGGGCCGCCACCCACCAGCAGATCTACCGGGTCCTCAAGCGCATGGAGGGCGACGGCTGGATCGGCGCCCGCGAGGTGGCCCAGCAGGACCGGCCGGACAAGAGGGAGTACTCCGTCACGGCCCCGGGCAGGGACGCCCTCACCCGGTGGCTGCAGGAGCCGATCCAGCCCGAGAGCGTGCGGCACGAACTGGCCGTGAAGATCCGCGGCGCGGCCTTCGACGACCCGGCCGCGCTGATCGACGAGGTGGAACGGCACCGCACGGCCCACGCGGACCGGCTCGCGCACTACCTCGCGGGGGAGCGGCGCGACTTCACCGGACCTGCCGCCCCGGCAGCCGGACCGCCGGATCCCGGCCGCGAACTCCAGCACGTCGTGCTGCGCGGCGGCATCGCGTACGAGCGCATGACCATCGACTGGCTCGACGACGTGCTCGCCACCCTGCACCGGCTGCGCGCCGAAAGCTGACCCGGCGGCCCGCACCGCCCCGCCGCCCGAAACCCCCTCCGCACCACCCCACCCTCGACCTCCCGAGCCGGAAAGGCGACCGACCATGGCCGACCCGCTGCTGTTCAACCCCCACACCTACGACCCCGCGCACTTCGACCCCGAGACGCGCAGGCTGCTGCGCGCCACCGTCGACTGGTTCGAGGCGCGCGGCAAGCGCCGGCTGATCGAGGACTACCGCACCCGCGCCTGGCTCGCGGACTTCCTCGCGTTCTCCGCCGAGGAGGGCCTGTTCGCCACCTTCCTCACCCCGGCCTCCGCCGCCGGGGAGGGCGAGGAGGACAAGCGCTGGGACACCGCCCGGATCGCCGCACTCAACGAGATCTTCGGCTTCTACGGTCTCGACTACTGGTACGCGTGGCAGGTCACCATCCTCGGCCTCGGCCCGGTCTGGCAGAGCGACAACGCCGCCGCCCGCGAGCGCGCCGCCGAACTCCTCTCCCAGGGCGAGGTGTTCGCGTTCGGCCTGTCCGAGAAGAGCCACGGCGCCGACATCTACTCCACCGACATGCTCCTGGAGCCGGACGGCGACGGCGGCTTCCGCGCCACCGGCTCCAAGTACTACATCGGCAACGGCAACGCCGCCGGACTGGTCTCCGTCTTCGGCCGCCGCACCGATGTCGAGGGCCCCGACGGCTACGTCTTCTTCGCCGCCGACAGCCGCCACGCGGCGTACCACCTGGTCAAGAACGTCGTCGACTCCTCCAAGTACGTCAGCGAGTTCCGCCTGGAGAACTACCCGGTGGGCCCCGACGACGTCCTGCACACCGGCCGGGCCGCCTTCGACGCCGCCCTCAACACCGTGAACGTCGGCAAGTTCAACCTCTGCACCGCCTCGATCGGCATCTGCGAGCACGCGATGTACGAGGCCGTCACCCACGCCACGGGCCGCATCCTCTACGGCCGCCCCGTCACCGCCTTCCCGCACGTGCGCCGCGAGCTGACCGACGCCTATGTGCGCCTCGTCGGCATGAAGCTGTTCAGCGACCGCGCCGTCGACTACTTCCGCTCCGCGGGCCCCAACGACCGCCGCTACCTCCTCTTCAACCCCATGACGAAGATGAAGGTGACCACCGAGGGCGAGAAGGTCATCGACCTCATGTGGGACGTGATCGCCGCCAAGGGCTTCGAGAAGGACAACTACTTCGCGCAGGCGGCCGTCGAGATCCGCGGCCTGCCGAAGCTGGAGGGCACGGTCCACGTGAACCTCGCGCTGATCCTCAAGTTCATGGGCAACCACCTGCTGAACCCGGCCGAGTACGCGCCCGTGCCGACCCGGCTCGACGCGGCCGACGACGACTTCCTCTTCCGGCAGGGCCCGGCGCGGGGCCTGGGCGCCATCCGCTTCCACGACTGGCGCACCGCCTTCGACGGCTACGCCGACGTGCCGAACGTCGCCCGCTTCCGCGAACAGGCCGACGCCCTCTGCACGTTCGTGACCACCGCCGCCCCCGACGAGAAGCAGAGCCGCGACCTGGACCTGCTCCTCGCCGTCGGCCAGCTCTTCGCGCTGGTCGTGCACGGCCAGCTGATCCTGGAGCAGGCCCGCCTGACCGGCCTGGAGCAGGACGTGCTGGACGAGCTCTTCGCCGTCCTCGTACGGGACTTCTCCGCGCACGCCGTGGAGCTGCACGGCAAGGACTCCGCTACCGCCGACCAGCAGACCTGGGCGCTGGGCGCGGTCCGGCGCCCGGTCGTCGACGAGGCCCGCTCGGCGCGTGTCTGGGAGCGCGTCGAGGCGCTGGCCGGGTCGTACGAGATGGCCCCCTAGGCGGCGCCGATCGCCGCCCGCAGGGTAATGCCGGTCATGAGACTCCCTCGGGGCGCAGTGCGCGGGGGATGCGGTCCAGGGAGCGGTCCCGCTGCCGCTCGTACAGGGTGAAGGGGTCGGCGACCTCCCGGTCCATGACCGCGGACAGCCGGTCGGCGTCGTACGCGCTGCCCTCCCGGTCGCCGTGCCGTGAGCCCGTGTCGCTGAGGTTGGACTGGAAGATTCCGGCGGCCGACCGGGGCAGGAAGTCCTCGTAGACGATCGGCTCGGCCCGCAGCCAGCCCGCCGCGAGGAGGTCGTCGAGGTCCGCGGGCGGCCGGCTGCCGTCGGCGGGACGGTCGGCCACGGCGTGGTAGGTGAAGAACCCGAGGCCGCGCGCCGCCAGTTCGTGCTCGGTCGGGGGCAGGTGCTCGCTCCACACCGCGCGGGCGACGTCGCCGCGCACGTCCGCGGGCCGGCCGGCTGACCGCTCGTCGACGAGGGCGAGGAGCCGGTCGTGGAGCGCGCGGCCCTCGCGGGTCAGCGCGATCCCGCGGGCCTCGACCTCGCCGAAGCGCACCCGCAGGGCGCCGCGGGTCACGCTGCCGTCCGGCGCGCGCAGGGCGCGCGGCTCGGCGAGCGCCCGGAAGGACGTCTGGCGCAGCAGGACGTCCGGGCCCGTCCAGCGCGGCGGCCCCTGGATGGTGTCGATCATCTCGACGCCGCGTGCGGTCATGCGCCGGTAGAGCTCGTCGATGTCCAGGACGCGCGGGGTGAGGTGGTTGAGGTGGGTGCTGCGGACGCCGCCGATGTCGGCGGCGACGGCGGAGACCCGCTCCAGGGCCGCGTACCAGTCCCTGTCGATCGGCTCGGCGGACAACTCGAAGGCCGCCACGGCGAGGCCGAGGAACCGCTCGGCCTCCGCGTCGGGCAGCTCCCGCTCCGCCTCGGCCCGGTCGGCCAGCGCGAGCAGCTCCGGCCCGAACAGCTCACGTCCGGCCAGGAACGCGGTCAGGCGGGCGCGCAGGTCCGCGTCGAAGAAGCGGGGGTCGGAGACGGTGAGCAGGGAGGTGAAGACCCGGAAGGGGTTGCGGGCGAGCTCGTCCTCGTCGACCGGCCGGAACGCGGTCGACACGACCGGCAGGGCGGAGGTCGCCGTGTCGCGCAGGTCGTAGAAGCCGACCGGGCGCATGCCGAGCGCACCGAAGATCCGGCCCACCTGCCGCAGTTCGCCGGGGGTGCCGACCCGGATCGCGCCGTGCCGCTCGGCGGTGACGCGGCCGATCGAGCCGAGCCGCTCCGCGGCGGCGCCCCGCGCGCCGAGCACGTCCTCGTTGACCTCGCGGGAGACGTCCACCAGCGTCGTGTACGCGGGGACCTCACGCCCGTACATCCGCGAGAGCCGCCCGGCGAACGCCGCGCGCAACTGCCACTGTTCCATCGGGGGAACGTCACCTCCACGACGATGTCCCGCACGCCCGCCCCGCCGTCGGCGACCACGACGGGCGTACCGTGCGGCGGTCTGCCCGCCATGGTGGGGCACGCCCGCCGGGGGAGTCCATGCGAGGGGCGCGCCCCGGCCGGGGACGGCGCGATCCGTTCACCCGGCCAGCGCGCGCCGCAAGGCGTCGCCGACCTTGGCGATCTGCCGCTGGGACACCTCGGCGGACAGGATGGACTGCGAGCCGTGGAAGGTGCCGGGCCACTGGTGCAGCTCGACCGAGACGCCCGACTGCAACAAGCGCTGGGCGTAGGCGATGTCCTCGTCGCGGTTCGGGTCGAACTCGGCGGTGGCGATGTAGGCGGGCGGCAAGCCGGACAGGTCGGCGGCGCGGGCGGGGGCCGCGTACGGCGTGGCCGTCCGGTCGCCGAGATAGTGCCGCCACGCCGTGGCCACGGTGGCGCGGGTCGACCAGGGCGTGTCGGTGAAGTGGCGCGCCGACCAGGTCTCCATCCGGTCGTCGAGCCCCGCCTCGTTGAGCAACTGGAAGCAGATCGGGGGCCCTTGGTGATCACGGGACCACAGGGCGACGGCCGCCGCGAGATTCCCGCCCGCGCTGTGCCCGCCGACCGCGATCCGCGCCGGATCGACGCCGAGCTCGTCCGCGTGCCCGGCCGTCCACCGCAGCGTGGCGCAGGCGTCCTCCAGAGCGGCCGGAAAGGGGTGTTCGGGGGCGAGCCGGTACCCCACCGACACCACCACCGCGCCGGAGGCGGCCGCGACCCGGCCGGCCCACGGGTGTTCCGTGTCCAGGTCGCCCATGACGTGCCCGCCGCCGTGCAGCCAGACCACGGCGCCCCGTGCCTGCAACGGACGGTAGACGCGCACCGGCACGGCCGGATCGCCGGGGACCGTGCGGTCCTCGACCTCGATGCCGGTGATGTCCGGCGCCGGCTTGGTCGCGGCGTACGCGGAGTACCGCTCGCGCGCGGCGACGGGATCGTCGAGGTCCTGGCGCGGGAGCAGCGGGAGGAAGGCTTCCAGTTCGGGATCCATGCCCGCCATCCTCCGCCACGCCGGGCCGTCCGTCGTCCGCCAACTGTCGCGCCGTGCACCGGCATTGACCGCCGACCGTCGCGCGCGTCGAGCCTCCCCGCGCCCTATCCTCCTGCCATGGAAGCACTGGCCGTACGGCTGTCCGGACTCGATTCGCACGTCGAGGGCGCCATCCGCGTCGTCACGTTCTACGACACCCTCATGCGCCGCCGGGTGGACCTGCCGGCGCTCGCCCGGTCCTCGGCGGGGCTCGCCGAGTGCGTGGCCGGAATCCGGCTGCACGGCACCGGGCGGGCGATCCGCGTCTCGCCCGAGGGCAAGGACGTGACCGGGCCGCCGTCACCCGCGTCGAGCACGGCGCCGGTCACCCTCGACGAGGAGGAGATCGGCACGGTCTGGCTGGAGCGCACCGGCCCGCCCAACCCGCTCGACGAGGTGCTCCTCGACCGGTGGGCCCTCGCCGTCGCGGCGGCCGTCGAGCGCTACGGCCCGGCCCGCACCACCATGGCCGACCCGGCACTGGTCGAACTCGCCATCAGCTCCGACAGCGAAGAGGCCGCCAGAGCACGGGCGTTGCGCCTGCTCGGGTTCGCGGCGGACCTGCCGGTGCGCGTCGTCGCCGTTCGCTCCGCGCTCCCGCTGGACAAGCTGGGCGGCCTGATCTGCCCGGCCCGCCCGGTGAAGGCCGCCCCGCTCGCCGAGGTGGGCGTGCTGCTGGCCACCACCGTCGACCGGACGCGGTTCCCCGCCGGTGTGCGGGCGGGCATCGGCGCCGCCGGAAGCCCGGACCTGTCCTGGCGCGAGG
Source organism: Streptomyces sp. NPDC002564 (assembly GCF_042889645.1). Taxonomy (NCBI): domain Bacteria; kingdom Bacillati; phylum Actinomycetota; class Actinomycetes; order Kitasatosporales; family Streptomycetaceae; genus Streptomyces; species Streptomyces sp. NPDC002564. The sequence goes on from NZ_JBIARE010000002.1 coordinate 1,057,884, forward strand.
CCCGTACCGCTCTCCGTTTCGCCACCGCGCGCCGCCCCGTCGTCGCCCACGACGACCTGGGGGCGCTGGCGCTGCTCGCGCAGCTCCCCGAGGACGCCGTGTGGAGCAACGCCGACGTGGTGGCGCTGGCCCGGGTGGCCGCCGACCCCGCGGACCTGGAGACGCTGGACGCGTACTGCGCCACCGGCTCCCTGCGCCGGGCCGCCGACCTGCTCCACCTGCACCACAGCAGCGTCGCCCGCAGGATCGACCAGCTCGGCAGGAGCCTGGCCATCGACCTGACAGAGCCCACCGGCCTGGTCCGGGCACGGCTCGCTCTCACCGCCTGGCGGCTGCTCGACGCGTGAGCCGCACGGGCGCAACACCGGAAACCCGTCCCACGGCCGCACCTCCGTCCCCGCGCCGCCCCGCCACCCGCCGCCAGACGGCGAACCCGGCCGTGGCGACCAGCAGATAGACCGGCACGAGCAGCTCCACGTCCGGGGACGACAGCGCGACGGACCAGCCCGCGCCGCGCTCGTCCCCCTCGAACACGATCCGGTTGACCGTGAGGAACGCCAGGTGCGCGCCGATCGCGGTCCACAGGGGCGCGTGCCGCACGGCGGTGCGGGCCACGGTGAGCATCAGGCCGAACACCAGCAGCAGAATCAAATAGCCCACCGGGTCGCGGCCGCCCGGCGCGAGTCCCACCGGTCCGGCCTGCGCACCGACGAGCGGCGCGACCCCGGCCTCGACGACCGTGGAGGCTCCGGGCACGACCAGGAAGACGGCCGTGGTGCCCAGCGCGGTGGCCGGGCCGCCGAGACGGCTCCGGAGCGACGTCCATGCGTAGCCGCGCAGCGTCGTCTCCTCGGGCAGCGCCTCCAGGAGGAGTGCGACCACGCCGTTCGTCAGCAGGAATCCGGTGAGTGCGGGCAGGTCGGGGCGCGACCAGCGCAGCAGCCCGGCGGCCGTCGCGGCGCCGAGCATGAGCCCCGCGGCGCCCACCGTCACCGCGACCCCGACGAGCAGCGCCCGCAGCCGCCCCGTGGAGCCGCCGAGGCCGATGTCGCCGGGCGTCCCGCCCCGGCGGCGCAGCGCGAGCACGACCAGCGGCACCGCCACCGCGCTGACCAGCACGGCCGGGACGAGCCGGGCCGCGAACCCGGTCAGGCCCACGGCATCGGCGAGCACCGGGCCCGCCGTCGTACCGGCGCCGAGCGCCACCGCCATGACGAGCCCGCCGCACAACGCCCTTGCCAGGGCGCCGGTGAGCGAAGGAACGGGCGTCCCGGGCCCGGGGCCGGCCATGTGTCTCTCCTCGCTGCCGTCCGCACCGCCGCGTCGGCGGGTGGTCCCATCCTCGACGGCCCGCGGACCAGGGGAGTCGTAGCGGTGGATGACATGGCGGTACATCTTTCGATGCAGCGGTGCGGCGGGCGCGCGCCCGGTTCACATCGGGGGAGTGGCGGGCGCGGGACCCAGGGTGGTGGTGCCGGGGGCCGCCCGGTGGCCGAGCCCGGTGCGGTACGCGTCCATCGCGGCCTCCACCCGTCCCGTACGGCGCAGCAGATCACCCAGGAGGCGGCACAGGTCGGCCAGGTCGCCGACGGCGCTGGACCGTTCGAGCAGCGACAGCGCGGCGCAGTAGTGCTCCTCGGCGCGTTCGGTGTCGCCCCGGTCCTCGGCGATCAGCCCCAGCAGCCGGTGCGCGCCGCCCGCGTGCACCGCGCCCCGTCCGGCCCCGAGGGTGCCGGTGCCCGCGCCCTCGTCCTCGGGGGTGTCGGGAGTGAGCAGCGGCCGCAGCAGCGCCTCCGCCTCCTCGGCCTTGCCGCGTCTGCGCAGCACGTCCGCGAGCTCGACCTCGACCTGTCCGGTGAACAGCGCGGCCCGTTTGGAGGCGAGGATGGCGCGGGCCGTGCGCAGTTCGCTCTCGGCGTGCTCCAGGTCGCCGTCCTGGGCGTGCACATAGCCGCGCATCCAGTGGCAGTGCGCGAGTTCCGTGCGGATGTGCAGCTGGCGGTAGAGCTCCTGGGCCTTGGCCAGTGACGCGTCGGCCTCGGCGATGCGGCCCTCGGCGATGAGCGTGCGGGCCACCCCGCGGTGCATGCCCGCGACCAGCGCCGGGTCCTCGACGCGCGGGGCGAGGGCGAGCGCCAGCTCGGCGGCGTGCGCGGCCCGCGCGTGCGCGCCCATGTCCATGTAGGGGGCGATGGACGCCGTGTAGAGGAGCAGCAGCGCCTCGGGATCGTGCAGGCCGGCGGTGGTGAGCTCGTCGAGGGTGCTCTCCAGGAGGTAGCAGGCGTAGCGCAGTTCCCCGGTCAGCAGATGGGCGGTGGCGCGGCCCCGGATGGCGGGGACGCGGCGGGGCAGCGGCCGGTCGGCGAGCAGGCGCTCGGCGGCGGCGAACCGGTCCCGGGCGCCGCTGAGTTCACCGGACTCCAGCAGGCAGTCGCCGAGTCCGAGCAGGGCCTCGGCCCGTTCCTCCGTGAGGGAGTGCTCGGCGGCTTCCTCGTGGAGCGCCTGGAAGAGGGCGGCCGCGTCCTCGGGGGCGCCGGTGGCCAGGGCGCGCCGGGCGTCGGTCAGCCGCAGGCGGAGCCCGGCGGCCAGGTGGGCGGGGCGGCCCGTGGCCAGTTCCTCGTAGCTGACGCCGAGGCGGGTGGCGAGGTGCCGCAGCGCGGCCTCGGAGGGGCGGACCCTGCCGGACTCCAGCGTGGAGACGTACGCGGGGGTGTAGGCGGGCTCGGCCACCTGCCGCTGGGTGAGTCCGCGTTCGCCGCGCAGCCGCAGGACCCGTCGGCCGATCGCGGCCGGGTCGTCGTGCGGCACGTCCGCACGGCGCCCGGTCTCGTGCTGTCGGCCGTCCTGCCGCACACCGTCGTGCCGCACACCCTCGGAACCGTTCCGCGTCACCGCTGCCCCTCCCGTTCGGGGGTCGCCTGCCCGCGGACGGCCCGTAGGCCACCGCGACGAGGGGGCTGTTGCACCGATACCGGCGCGAACACGCCCACCCCACAGGCAACTTGGCACGCACCCATTGCCTGAAGTCCCAGGAACCCCTACGTTGATCCGCGCCTTAACCTCGCTTAACCCGCCATTTATATCGCGGACTTCGGAGGACGCCCATGCCCCCCACGCATCGAATATCCGGTCGTGCGAACGCTCGTACCAGACGTACGTCCCTGCGGATCGCCCTCGCCACCGGACTCGCCCTCACGGCGGCGGTCGCCGCCACCGGTCCGGCCGGCGCCACCCGCGCCACCGGACCGGAGCCGGCCGCCGGGCCGTCCCAGCGCGTCGAGTACTTCAACGGGCCCGGCAGCCACCCCCGGCACACCGAGGTCCCCGCCTCCCCGGCGCTCTCCGCCCGCGAGAGCGCCAGGATCAAGGGCGACGGCGACGTCGTCCCGATCGTGACGGCGGGCCCGACCGGCTCGAAGCTCGACGTCGTCTTCATCGGCGACGGCTACACCGCCGCCCAGCAGGAGGACTTCCACGCCGACGTGCGCGCCAAGTGGGCGAAGATCTCCGCCGTCGAGCCGTACGCCTCGTACAAGGATCTCTTCAACGTCTGGGCGGTCGACGCCGTCTCACGGGAGTCCGGCGTCTCCAACGACCCCGCCGAGGGGACCGCGAAGGACACCGCGCTCGGCTCGGCCTTCTTCTGCGACGGCATCGAGCGCCTGTTGTGCGTGGACACCACCAAGGTCGAGTCGTACGCCTCGAAGGCCGCCGACCCCGACCTCGTCATCGTCCTCGCGAACTCCACCAAGTACGGCGGCGCGGGCTACAACGACATCACCTCGCCGTCCGGCTACGACGGCATCGCCACCGCCTCCTCGGACAACGCCCAGTCCGACCAGGTCGCCGTCCACGAGACGGGCCACTCGCTCGGCAAGCTCGCCGACGAGTACTGGTACGACGAGTACGGCACCTACACGGGCGCCGAACCGTGGGAGAGCAACACCAGCAAGCTCACGGCCGACCAGCTCACCGCGCAGCAGAAGAAGTGGTACCGGTGGATCGGCCGGACCTCGCCCGACGGCGGCACCGTCGGCGCGTACGAGGGGGGCGGCTACTACCCGCGCGGCCTCTACCGGCCGACCGCCGATTCGATCATGCGCACGCTGGGGCGTGAGTTCAACCTGCCCGGCCGCGAGGCCATGATCGCGGGCTTCCACCGGCACGCGTCGGTGGTGACGGCTCGGACGGCCACGGACCGCGCGGTGCGGCGGGACGCCGAGGTGCGGGTCCGGGTGGCCGCCGGCGTGCGGTTGCGCTGGAGCGTCGACGGCCGTGAGGTCGGGCGGGCCAGGGGGGAAGAGCGTCGTGTCGCCGCGCGCGCTCGGCGTCCCGGCCGACGGGCGTACGCACACCCTGACCGTCCGCGCCACCGACCCGACGGACGCCGTCCGCGACCCGCAGCTGCGCACCCTGCTCACCGACCGGCTCAGCTGGCGGGTCCGGCGCTGACCGACCCGCGCACCGACCGGCTCACCCGGCGGGCGACGCGCCGCTGCGCGCGTCGCCCGCCGGTACGGCAGCGGTGCCGCCCGGTGCGCTGGACTCGCGCACGACCAGGTCGGGAGCGAGCCGTATCGCACGGCGCGGCCCGCCGTCGTCGCCGGACAGGCGCCGCCCGAGCAGCCTGGCCGCCTCCGCCGCGAGCTCGGCCACCGGCTGGCGGACCGTGGTGACGCCCGGCGCGGAGAGCGCCGCCATCGGGATGTCGTCGAAGCCGGTCACGGCGACCTCGCCGGGCACGTCGGCGCCGAGCTGATGGAGGCGCTGCAGGGCGCCGACGGCGATCAGGTCGTTGGCGCAGACGAGGGCGTCGGGACGGGCGGGCCAGACCTCGTCGACGGCGGCCCGCCCCCACTCCACGGAGAAGTCGCCGAGGGCCACCCGGCCCGGCGCCGCGGGATCGAGCGCCCTCGCCCCGGCCTCGTAGGCCCCCCGGCGCTCCGCCGCGGTCGACACCGTGCCCGCCGCGCCGAGGAAGCAGATCCGGCGCCGGCCCGTGGCGGCCAGGTGCTCCAGGACGAGGGACATGCCCGCGCCGTTGTCGACCGCCACCGAGTCCGCGACGCCGGAGCCACAGCCCCGGTCCATCAGGACGAGCGGCACGCGCGCCGCCGCCGCGGCCACCGCCTCCCTGCTGCGGACCTCGTGCGCCGGGACGACCAGGAGCGCGTCGACCTGCCGGCTGAGCAGGTCCGCGATGTACTCGGCCTCGGCCGCCGGGTCGTCGTCGCAGTCGGCGAGCAGCACGGCCCGCCCGTCGGCGTGCAGGGCGTGCGTCAACTCCCGTACGAGCGCGGGGTAGAACGGGTTCGTGATCTGCGGCAGGACCAGGCCGACGGTGCCCGTGGAGCGGCTGCGCAGAGCCCGGGCCGCGTGGTTGGGGCGGTACCCGAGCGCGTCGGCCGCCTCGCGGACCCGGCGGGCGGTCTCGGCGCCCACCGGGCGGGTGCCGGCCAGCACCCGCGAGACCGTGGCGACGGAGCAGCCGGAGGCCCGGGCCACGTCTCTCAGCGTTACGTCGGCCACGCCGCGCCCACCCTTCGAAGGATTTCGGCAAACGTTATCAGCGGCCCAGTGGCATCACCAGACTCCATTTTCAGGGGCTATTTTCCCTGTACAGGATTTTTTGTCATGCTCTGTTCCACCGAGGAGCGGTGTCCGTTCCGGGCGCGTTTGCCGTGGTGTGTCGTTGACCATTGACATAATTCGCGCCGGTGCACACAGTCTTGGGAGAACGTTTTCCCGAGCTGTCGCCGCGCAGCGTCAGCTCAGCCGAACAAAGAGGTTCCGCGATGCCCCGAAAGATCATCCTGGACTGCGACCCCGGACATGACGACGCGATCGCCATGCTCCTGGCGCACGGAAACCCGGATGTCGAGCTGGTAGCCGTCACCACCGTGGTGGGCAACCAGACGCTGGAGAAGGTCACCCGCAACGCCCTGTCGGTGGCCCGCATCGCGAACATCACCGGCGTCCCGTTCGCCGCGGGCTGCCCCCGACCCCTCGTACGCGAGGTGGAGACCGCCCCGGACATCCACGGCGAGAGCGGCATCGACGGCCCCGTGATGCCCGAGCCGACCCTCGCCCTGGACGAGCGCCACGCCGTCGACCTCATCATCGACACCGTCATGGCGCACGAGCCCGGCGAGATCACCCTCGTCCCGACCGCGGGCCTGACGAACATCGCCCTGGCCGCGCGCAAGGAGCCCCGCATCGTCGAGCGGGTCCGTGAGGTCGTCCTGATGGGCGGCGGCTACCACACGGGCAACTGGAGCCCCGTCGCCGAGTTCAACATCAAGATCGACCCCGAGGCCGCGCATATCGTCTTCAACGAGAGCTGGCCGGTCACCATGGTCGGCCTCGACCTGACCCACCAGGCCCTCGCCACCCCCGAGGTCGTCGAGCGCATCGCGAAGGTCGGCACCGGGCCCGCCGTCTTCGTGAACGAGCTCCTCGACTTCTTCGGCGCCATGTACCTGGAGGCGCAGGGCTTCGACGCGCCGCCGGTTCACGACCCGTGCGCCGTCGCCTACGTCATCGACCCGAGCGTCATGACCGTCCGCAAGGCCCCCGTGGACATCGAGCTGACCGGCACGCTCACGCTCGGCATGACCGTCACGGACTTCCGCGCCCCCGCCCCGGACGACTGCCACACCCAGGTCGCCGTCGACCTGGACCACCGGCGCTTCTGGGACCTCGTCGTGGACGCCCTCGAGCGGATCGGTGACGTCCGCGCATGAACGCCTCCTTCACCGAGCCCGCCGCCGCCCCCGGCGGCGCCAAGGGCTCCCGCCCGGTGCGCATCGGCGTCCTGGTCACCGCGCTCCTCGCGGCCTGCTTCGCCTTCCAGCTGAACGCCAGCATGCTCAGCCCCGCCCTGAAGAACATCGAGGACTCCCTCGGGGCGACCTCGGCGGAGATCGGCCTCACCCAGACGGCGTTCTTCACCTCGGCCGCGCTGTTCTCGCTCTTCCTGCCGCGCCTCGGCGACCTCGTCGGACGGCGGAAGGTGCTCGCGGGCATGCTCGCCCTCATGGTCGTCGGCTGCGTGGTGGCCGCGCTCGCCGAGAGCGTGCCGATGCTCTTCGCGGGCCGTGTCATCCAGGGCATCTCGGGCCCCACCGTGCCGCTCTGCCTGATCATGCTCCGCAACGAGGTGCACGAGCCGAAGAAGTACGGCACGCTCCTCGGCGTCATCACCGCCGTCAACGGCGGCATCGCGGGCGTCGACTCCCTGGCCGGCGGCTTCCTCGCCGACCACTACGGATTCCAGTCGGTGTTCTGGGCGATGGCCGGCGTGGCCGCCATCGCCGCGCTGCTCGTCGCCACCCTCACCCCCGAGTCGAAGGCCGCGGACACCACCGACACCCGCATGGACTGGCCCGGCGTCACCCTGCTGGTCGTCTCGGTGGGCGCGGCCCTGATCGCCCTGAACGAGGCGGGCAAGCTCGGCAACGCCAACTGGCCCCTGGTCGGCGGCCTGTTCGTCGTCACCGCCGTCGCCTTCGCCCTGTTCTGGCGCACCGAGGACCGCAGCAGCCACCCCCTGGTCGCCACCCGGCACCTGCGCCAGCGTTCCACCTGGGCGCTGCTGCTCACCACCGTGCTGACCATGACCGGCGTGTTCGCCGTGATGAACGGCATGATCCCCGCCTTCGCCCAGGACGCCCAGGCAGGCTTCGGCATGGGCGCCGAGCAGTCCGCCTGGTGGACCCTGACGCCGTACGCCCTCGCGGGCCTGGCCATGGGCCCCCTCGCCGGGCGCCTGGCCGCCACGTACGGCTACGGCCGCATCCTGCGCCTGGGGCTCATCGGCTCGGCCGTGACGGTGACCCTGATGCTGTTCACCCTGCACGCCGACTCGCGGCTGCTGCTCCTGGCCGCCTCGATCCTCATCGGCGTCACCTACGCGGGCGTGGGCAACATCGTCCTCAACGGCCTCGGCATCGTGCTGTCCCCCAAGGAGAACCCGGGCTTCCTGCCCGGCCTGAACGCGGGCGCGTTCAACCTCGGCGCCGGGCTCAGCTTCGCCGTCCTGTACGCCGTGCAGACCGCGGCGGCACCGGCCGACAAGACGTCGCCCGCCGGCTACACGGCAGGCATGATCGCCGGCGTCGCCCTTCTCGCGGCGGCCTTCGCGACGTCGTTCCTCATCCCCAAGCCGGTGGAGGCGGAAGCGGCGGAGTGACCCGGCTCCTGGTCCGTGCCACGGCCCGGCCGCGGCACGGACCAGGGGATCACCCCGCGGCGTTCCCCCACGGGACCGGCTCGCCCGGCGGGCCGAACAGGCGGGGCGCGTGGACCCGCAGATGGCCGGGCGGCTCCTGCGGGACGGGATCGAGGACCAGGGTCCGCACCCCGTCGGCGTCCTGGGGCGCCGCCCCCTCGGACGGCTCGTGGAAGCCCGCGAACCGGTAGGCGACCTCCATCATGCGATTGCGGTCGGTGCGTCGGAACCCGGCCGTCAGCGCCACCCCGGCCCGCGCCGACTCGTCGCTGAGCCACCGCAGCAGCGCCGTCCCCACGCCGAAGGACACCACACGGCACGAGGTGGCGAGGAGCTTGATGTGCCAGGTGTCCGGGCGCCGCTCCACGAGGATCACACCGATCGCGCCGTGCGGCCCGAACCGGTCGGTGAGGGAGGCCACCAGCACCTCGTGCCGCTCGTCGGCGACCAGCCCGCGCAGCGCCGCGTCGGAGTAGTGCACCCCCGTCGCGTTCATCTGGCTCGTGCGCAGCGTCAGCTCCTCGACCCGGGAGATCGCCTCGTCACCGGCCCGCTCGATGCGCAGCTCCAGACCGAGGGAGCGCAGGAACTCCTCGTCGGTGCCCGTGTGCCCGGTGCGCTCGGTCTCCCGGCGGACGCCGGCCTGGTACATCTGGCGCCTGCGGCGCGCGTCCCCGGTGACCACGGGCGGGGTGAACTCGGCGCGCCCGGGGAGCCCGAGCGCCTCCTCCGCCGGATAGCAGCGGACCTCGGGGTGGTGGAACTCCACCTCGGCCCGCTCGGCCGGCTGGTCGTCGATGAAGGCGATCGTCGTCAGCGCGAAGTTCAGCTCGTCGGCGATCGACCGGATCGACGCGGACTTGACGCCCCAGTTGATCCGGGGGAGCACGAAGTACTCGGCGAGGCCGAGCTTCTCCAGCCGCCCCCAGGCGTGGTCGTGGTCGTTGCGGCTCGCGACCGTCTGCAGGATGCCCCGCGCGTCGAGTTCCACGATCACCTCGCGCAGACCCTCGTGGAGAACGACCTCGCCGTCCTCCACCAGCGTGCCGCGCCACAGCGTGTTGTCCAGGTCCCACACCAGGCACTTGACGATCGGCTGGGCTTCCGTCACCGGCTCATTCCTTCCTCGGTCCTCGGTCCGGGGGTGCGGCACGTCGGTCCGGTGGCGCGGCACGTCGCTCACACCTCCCACAGCGTCACGGTCCAGGCCGCCACGGGGCTGTTGCTCAGCACGAGGACGTGCTGTCCGCGCCGCAGCTCCCCGGAGGCCAGCAGGCGGTCCAGGTTGAGGACCACGTCCATCGGGCCGAGGTGGCCGAGCTCCTCCAGATGCGTCGCGCAGACCGGGTGGATCTCCAGCCCCAGCGTCGTCCGGTAGAAGTGGAAGGCGCTGGCGGTGACGTTCTGCATCAGCGTGGCGGTCACGTCGGCCTTGTCGAGACCGGCGTCCGCGAGGACCTGGCCCACGAGCTTGCCGAGCCGCGTACGGCTGTGCATGGCGAGCTCGAAGGAGTAGCGGTCGTTGTCGGCACACTCCTCGCGCCACTGGGACCAGGGGTGGTGCTTGTAGTCCACCTTGAACAGGTCGTGGAAGGAGCTGTCGGCCTCCATGCGGTGCGCCTTGAGCAGCGGGCGTCCGCCGCGGACCAGCGTCATCGCGAAGGCGCCGTCGCCGACCACGGTGACGGGGCGGCGCACCCGGTCGGCGGCGGTGGGCCGGCTGCCGTAGGTGAGCAGGACGGCGGAGCGGGACGGGTCGCCCAGGAGCAGGTCGCGGGCCAGCCCCCAGGCGGCCGAGGACCCGGCGCAGCCCAGACCGTCGACGGTGAAGGGGAAGGTGCCGGAGATCCCGGCCAGGTGGGCGATCTTTCCGGAGTCCGAGCCGATCAGTACGTCCGGGGCGCGCGAGCCGATGTGCACGAGCAGGTCGGGCACGTCGCTCTGCCCGGCGAGCAGCTCCGCGCAGGCCCGGGCGGCGAGCTCGGTGGGTTCGGTGTCCGGGAAGACGCCGACGGACTTGATCCCCGCCTGCTCGGCGAACCGCAGCTCGTCCTCGGTCAGCCGGGCCAGCTCCGGCAGGTCGGCGACGGGCATCCGTTCGTCGGGCAGCAGACAGTGGATCGCGCCTATGCCCACACCTGCGGTCTCGGTCGTCATGCCACACCTTCCAGCGCGCGTTCCGCGAGGATCAGCTGGCAGATCTCGTCGCTGCCCTCGATGATCTGCATCAACTTGGCGTCCCGGTAGGCACGGGCCACCATTTCGCCGTCCACCGAGCCCGCGGAGGCGAGAACCTGCACCGCGGTCGACGCGGCGTGTGCCGCCTGTCCGGCGGCGACGTGCTTGGCGAGCACCGAGGCGTGCGAGAGGTCGGCCGAGCGGCCGTCCCAGCAGTCGGCGGCGTGCTCGCAGACCCGGGTCGCGGTCTGTTCGGCGACCACCAGCTCCGAGAGGTGACGGGCGATCAGCTGGTGCTGTGCCAGGGGCTTGCCGAACTGCTCACGGGTACGGGCATGGGAGGCGGCGGCCCGCAGGCAGCCGCGGATGATGCCGACGCAGCCCCAGGCGACGGAGAGGCGGCCGTAGGTCAGGGCGATCGTGGTGAGCAGGGCGAGGGACTGGCTCGCCCCGGAGAGCACCCGCCCGGCGGGCAGCCGGACGCCGTCGAGCAGTACGTCGGCGTGTCCGGCCGCGCGGCAGCCCAGTGGCCGGGGGACGGGCCGGACCGTCACGCCCGGGGCGTCGGTCGGGACGAGGACGGCCGCCGCGTCGTCCCGGTAGCGGCCGAAGACCACCACGACGTCGGCGTAGGCGGCGGCGGTGGACCACACCTTGTGACCGGTCAGGACGACGTCGTCGCCGTCGTCCACGATCGTGGTGCCGATCGCCGAGAGGTCGCTGCCCGCCTGCGGTTCGCTGAACGCCACGGCGGCCAGACCGCCCTCGGTGAGCCGGGTGAGCTCCTCGGCGCGCTGGCGCCGGGTGCCGAAGCGCTGGATCGTCCACGCCGCCATGCCCTGCGACGTCATGACGCTGCGCAGGGAGCTGCACAACGCTCCCGTGTACGCGGTGAGTTCGCCGTTCTGGCGGCCGGTCAGGCCGCGGCCCCCGTAGGCGGCGGGGACCTCGGCGCAGAGCGCCCCCTTGGCGCCCAGGCCCCGGAGGACCTCCGGGGGGAGGGTCTCCGTCAGGTCCCAGTCGGCGGCGCGGTCGCCGACCTCCGCGCCGATCAGGTCCCGGAGGTCGTCACTCACCGGATCCGGCCCCGGCGAGCCGGAGGACCAGCTCGGTCATCGCGTTCACCGTACGGAAGTTGTCGATCCTGAGGTCGGGGCCCTCGACGGCGATGCCGAAGGTGTTCTCGACGTGCACCACCAGCTCCATGGCGAACAGGGAGGAGACCCCGCCCGTGGCGAACAGGTCGGTGTCCGCGGCCCATTCGGTCTTGGTGCGCTCCTCCAGGAACCGCTTCAGCTCGGTGCTGACCTCTTCCGCCGATGTCCGACGGGTCGTGGTGGGGTCGCTCATCTCCGCGCTTCCTCTCAGGGTTTCTTCTTGTGGACGAGGGTGAGGCCGTCGGCGACGGCGAGCATGGAGATGTCCACGCGGTCGTCGTCCCGCAGCAGTGCGTTGAGCCGGCGGATGGCCAGGGTGTCCGGGTCCTGGGCGGCCGGGTCGACGACCTTGCCGAAGAAGAGGGTGTTGTCCAGGACCAGCAGTCCGCCGGGCCGCACCAGCGCCAGCGCCTGCTCGTAGTAGCGGGGGTAGTTGGCCTTGTCCGCGTCGACGAACGCCAGGTCGAAGCTGCCGGGGCCGCGCTGCTCGGCGAGCTCGTCCAGGATCCGGGCGGCGTCGCCGGTCCGCAGGGCGATCCGGTCGGCGACACCGGCGCGCCGCCAGTAGCGCTCGGCGATGCGGGTCCACCGTTCGTTGATGTCGCAGGTGACGACGCGGCCGTCGGGCGGCAGGGCGCGGGCCATGCACAGGCTGCTGTAGCCGGTGAAGGTGCCGACTTCCAGGACGTCTGCGGCGCCGGTCACGCGGACCAGGAGGGCCAGGAGCTGTGCCTCCTCGGGCAGGACCAGCATGGCCTGCAGCATCGGCATGCCGGCGGTCTCGGCGCGCAGGTCGCTGAGTACGTCGTCGTCGCGCAGCGACATCTGGCGTACGTAGGACAGGAGTTGGTCGTCGACCGTGAGCTGACCTGCCATCAGGGCACCAGTCCCGGATACGGGTAGAAGCCCTGTCCGCTCTTGCGCCCGTGCTCGCCGTCCCGCACCTTGCGCAGCAGCAGGTCGCAGGGGCGGCAGCCCTCGTCGCCGGTGCGCTGGTGCAGCACCCACAGCGAGTCCACGAGGTTGTCGATGCCGATGAGGTCGGCGGTGCGCAGCGGTCCGGTGCGGTGCCCGAGGCACTCCTGCATCAGGAGGTCGACGTCCTCCGCCGAGGCCCGGCCCTCCTCGACGACGCGGGCCGCGTCGTTGATCATGCGGTGCAGGACGCGGCTGGTGACGAACCCCGGGCCGTCGCCGACGAAGACCCCCCGGCGGTCGAGCGCCGCCAGCAGTCGGCCGACGGAGTCGACCGCGTGCTGCGCGGTGCGCGCGCCGCGGACGACCTCGACCGTGCCGATCAGGTAGGTGGGGTTCATGAAGTGGACCCCGAGGAGGCTTTCGGGGCGCGGGAGTTTCGCGGCGAGTTCGTCCACCGGGATGGAGGAGGTGTTGGTGACCAGTGCGGTGTCCGGGCGGACGATCCCCGAGACCTCGGTGAGCGCCGCGGCCTTCAGTCCGGCGTCTTCGGTGACGGCCTCGATGACGACGTCCGCGTCCGCGCAGTCGGCCACGGACGTGCCGGTGACGAGCTCCGCGCGGGGCCTGTCGCTCCGGACGCCCATCAACTGGGCGGTGCGCAGCTCGCGTTCGATCCTGGCGGGGGCGTCGGCGCGCCTGACCGGGTCGGTCTCGACCAGAACCACCGGGACACCCCGTCCGAGAGCCAGCGTCGTGATGCTGACCCCCATGACGCCGGCGCCGAGAACGGCCAGCCGTGGGGTGGGTTCTTCCTCTGTCACCGCATACCTCCCCAACCTGGCGGTGGACATGAATGAATGGCGCGCTCGGGATAGCGGGATAGTGGGAGCGGTTCCGGGACCGGCTTCCGCCCGGCGTACCGAGATAAGGGTCCGATAAACATGATCACGACGGAATGCTGCATTCCGGAAGTCGTCAGGCCCAGGCCAATGCGAAGCGCGACGGCCCGCAATGCGGCGGCGCAGGACTCTTCCTCGTTCTGATGCCGAACGACCGTAGCATGACTTTTCCCGGCGCAGTGTGCATGTCATTAACCTGTCAATCCGGCGCCGCGCGCTAAATGCCGGGCCGCCTGCGCTTTTGTGGTCCTGTTGTTCTTTTCTTTCTCCTGCCAGGAATGAATGGGGAGAGGCGGGGAATGACGCGCGAGATCCGAACTCCCGGAAAGTCGCGGAAACGTCACGGGTTGCGAGAAAGCGGGCCAAGCTGTCGGAAACGGGCACAAGCGGGCACTACTGGCCGTGCGTGGATACCGCCGCCATGAGGTCAGTTGGGTAGGTTCGCGGGGTGCCCGGTCGGACACCGGAGACCCGGGCGGCCGGAATGCGCTGACCGGAATTTAGCTTTCCGCATGTGACACGCGCACGTGCTGCGACGTGCGTCACGTGGTCGAATTGGGTGTGGAGTGGCGTGGATGGCGGGCCCGGGAAAGGTCGACCGGTGAAAGATCAAGCGGTTGCCGCTGCTTGATATCAAGTGTTAGGTTCCGTTTGACGAGCGAACCTGACGGGGGGTCGAACGCCGAGCATGCTTACGGACAGTGACGCAAGCGGAGTCAATGGGACCCGTATTTTTATTCTCCCCGGCACTGGGCAGACGGTCTCAGAGAGACCCGCGTAGACCGACTCTAAGTCGCGGATCATGATGCTGCGCTGATATCTCTTCAGCTGGATTTGATGAATTGTTCACCGGGCGCTGCGCCGCTTTGTGGTGCAGTGCTGTGGGCTGGCCGCAATTCGAGCCGCAAGGCACCCGGATGAGACGAAGGTCAATGGACGACAAGCGTGCTCTTCTCGTGAAACTGCTGGCATCCGTGCAGCAGCAGGCTGCTCCCGCGACCACGCCCCCGCGCGCGGCCGAGGACATCGCGGTCATCGGGCTGGCGGGACGCTTCCCCGCGGCGCGCACCCCGGACGAGCTGTGGCGCAACGTCGTCGAGGGCCGCAACTGCACCGGTGAAGTCCCCGACGGGCGCTGGCCGGTGGACGAGCACTACCACCCCGACGGCAAGGACGGCCGCGCCTACAGCAAGTGGGGCGGCTGGCTCGACGACGTGGACAAGTTCGACCCCCTGCTCTTCCAGATCTCGCCTTCCGACGCCGAGGAGATGGACCCGCAGGAGCGGCTCTTCCTGGAGTCGGCCTGGGCGGCCGTCGAGGATGCCGGGTACCGGCCCCGCGGCCTGGGCGAGACCCAGGCCGTCGGCGTCTTCGCCGGTGTGATGAACAACGACTACGAGTGGCTTGCGGGGGCGAGCAGCGCGTCCGGCGTGCACGTGCACGCGCGCTCGGCCCACTGGTCGATCGCCAACCGCGTGTCGTACGTACTCGATCTGCGCGGACCGAGCCTGACCGTCGACAGCGCCTGCTCGGCCTCCCTCACCGCCATCCACCTCGCCTGCGAGAGCCTGCGGCGCGGCGAGTGCGCCGCGGCCGTCGCCGGCGGGGTCAACCTCATCCTCCACCCCCTGCACCTGGGGATGCTGGCGGACCGTCAGATGATTTCGCGGGGCGACCGTTGCCGCAGCTTCGGTGCGGGCGCCGACGGATTCGTGGACGGCGAAGGGGTGGGCACCGTCCTGCTGAAGCCGCTGCGCGCCGCCGAGGCCGACGGCGACCGCGTCTACGCCGTCCTGAAGGGCTCCGCGATCAACGCGGGCGGCCGGACCAGCGGATACACCGTGCCGAACCCGACCGCGCAGGCCGAGGTGATCTCCGCGGCACTGCGCAGGGCCGACATCGACCCCCGCACCGTCGGCTACGTGGAGGCGCACGGCACCGGCACCCCGCTCGGCGACCCGATCGAGATCGCCGGGCTGCGCGAGGCCTTTCGCTCCCACCACCCCCACCACCCCCGCACGGCGGACGGGCCCGACGCGGACCCCCACCGGTGCGCCATCGGCTCGCTCAAGTCCAACATCGGACACCTTGAGTCCGCCGCCGGCATCGCGGGACTCACCAAGGTGCTGATGCAGCTCAAGCACGGCGTGCTCGCGCCGTCGCTGCACTCCGCCGACCTCAACCCCGACATCGACCTGACCGGAACCCCCTTCCACGTCCAGCAGACGGCCGAACCCTGGGTCCGCACCGTGCTGCGCGACCAGGACGGCACCGAGCGGGAGGTGCCGCGCCGGGCAGGCATCAGTTCCTTCGGCGGCGGCGGGGCCAACGCCCATCTGATCGTCGAGGAGTACCGGGGCGAGCGCACGCCCACGGACTCCGGGGGCGCCCCCGAGTTGTTCGTGCTGTCCGCACTGAGCGAGGAGCGCCTGCGGGCCTACGCCCGTGAGCTCGCCGCCTTCCTCGACGGGCGGGCGGCCACGGAGCGGTCGCTGACGCAGGTGCTGCGCGTGGCCGCCGACGTGCTGCGCGTACGGCCCGACGACCTCGACCCCGACCTGGAACTCGCCGAGTACGGCCTGGGCGCACCCGAACTCGCCGGACTGAGCGAACGGCTCGGCCTCGACCGGACCGTCACCGACAAGACCTCCCTGCGCGAACTGGCCTGCTCCGGACCCGAACTCGCCCCGAGCCTCGCGGACATGACGCACACGCTGCGCGTCGGCCGCGAGCAGCTCGACGTCCGGCTCGCCTTCCCCACGACCGGCCTCTCCCACGTCCTCGAGGTGTTACGGGCCGTCGCGGCCGGGACGGAGAGCGGTGTCGAGCTGAACGACACGGGCCGCACGCGCCGTTCGCAGGACCCGGACGCGGCGGAGCGCCTGGCGCAGGCCCTGGCCGACGGCGACCTCGCGACCGCGGCCCGCCTGTGGACCCGGGGCGCCGAGGCGACCTGGCCCGACAGCGGCGCACACCGGATCGGCCTGCCCACCTACCCCTTCGCCCGCAAGCGCTACTGGATACCCCGGCCCGGGCAGGACACGGACCGCGCACCCGCCGGTCCGACGCCGCCGACGCCGCGGGCGAGCGGCCACATCCCGGGCGACACCCCCGAACTCGGCTTCTACCAGCCCGTCTGGGCCCCCGAAGAACTCCCGGACCCGACACCCCCCACCGCCACCCCCGAGGCCCCCTCCGCACCCGGCCCCGTGGTCGTGCTCACGGCCGGTGAACCCGACGCCCTCGCCGAGGCGCTGCTCCGCCACCACCCCGGCGCCCGCCACCTCCGCCTGGACCGCGACGACCCGGCGACCCTGCTCGCCGAACCGGTCCGGCACCTCTTCCACCTCGGCGGACTGCACCGCCCGGACAGCCTCGACGACGCCCTGCGCGACGGCGTCCTCGCCCTGTTCCGCATCCACGGCACCGGCGCCCGGCTCACCGTCGTGACCGCGGGCGCGCACACCGACAACCCGCACGCGGCCGCCCTCCTCGGCTACGCCCAAGTACTGGCCGCCGAGTGCCCCGAACGGGACGTCACCTGCGTCGACGTCGTGGACACCGATCCGCGGAGCGCGCTGTCCGCCCTGCTCGCCGAGCCGCCGCACCCGGCGGGACGCGCCGTCCTGCTGCGCGGCGGACGCCGACACGTCCGGCGGCTCGTGGAGACCCCCGTACCGCGGACCGAACGGTCCCCCTACCGCCCCGGCGGCACCTACCTGATGGTCGGCGGCACCGGCGGGATCGGCCGCGCCCTGTCCGAGGACCTCGCGGAACGCTTCCACGCCAACGTGGTGTGGATCAGCCGCGGCGCACTCGGCCCCGCACAGCGGGCCGCGGCCGAACGGGTCCGCGCGGCGGGCGGACGGCTGCTCCACCTGCGCGCCGACGCCGCCGACCCCGTCGCCCTGCGGGAGGCCGTCGCCGAGGCGAGGCGGCAGTTCGGCACGCTGCACGGCGTCGTGCACGCCGCCATGACGTTCGACGCCAGCACGATCGCGGAGCTCACCGAGCCCGCGCTGCGTGCCGCGCTCGCCGCCAAGGTCGACGGCTCGCTCGCGCTGACCGCCGCGCTCGGGGACGAGCCGCTGGACTTCCTGGCGTTCTTCAGCTCGGTGGGCTCCTTCGTCAGCGCATCGGGCAACGCCCCCTACGTGGCGGCCAGTTCCTTCCAGGACGCCTACGGCCGCCTCCTGGCCGGCCGCCTCCCGTACCCCGTGCGCGTGGTGAACTGGGGGTACTGGGGACGGGTCGGATCCGGTGACCGGCCCGGGCTGCCGGAGATGTTCCGCAGGACCGGCGTCGCCGGGTTCACGGTCCGCGAAGGCCTCGACGCGCTGGAGCGCGTGCTGTCCTGCGGAGCCGTCCAGGTCATGCCGATCCGCGCCGACGAGCGTGCCCTGGCGGCCCTCGGCCACCGCCCCTGCCCGCTCGCCGCCCGGTTCGGCGCGCCCGCCCCCGCAGGGCCCGGCGCCGACGCCGTCCTCGCCGGCTACGACCGGCTCTCCGCGCTCTGCGACACCGCACTGCTCGACGTCTACCAGCGGATGGGGGCCTTCACCCGCCCGGGCGAGCGGCACGGCGTGCGCGCGCTCGCCGACCGGCTCGGCATCGCACCCAAGTACCACCCGCTGCACGTCGCCCTGCTCAACATCCTCGCCGACGCAGGCCACCTGACGGTGCGCGGCGACACCGTCGAGGTCCGCTCACCGGCGGGCGCCACCGACCGCGAGCACGCCGAGCACGAGCTCGACCTGATCGCCGCCGACCACCCGGACATCGCCGCCACGGTGGAGCTGACCCGCCTCTTCCTGCGGGACTACCCGCGCGTGCTGCGCGGGGAGGTCGGCGCCACCGAGATCATGTTCCCGAACGCGTCGATGGACCTCGTCGAGGACTTCTACCGGGGCAACCCGCTCACCGACTCCCTGAACGAACTGGCCGCCGAGGCGGTCGCCGAACACGCCCGCACGCGGGTGCCCGGACTCGGCGCGGGCGAGCGGCTGCGCGTCGTCGAGTTCGGCGCGGGCACCGGAGCGACCACGGATCGCGTGCTGCCCGTCCTGACCCCGTGGGCCGACCGCACCGAGTACGTCTTCACGGACATCTCCCCGCAGTTCCTGGAGAGTGCCGAGCAGCGCTTCGGCGACCGCCACCCCTTCACCCGCTTCCGCACGCTCAACCTCGAACGCGACCTGTCCGCCCAGGGGTTCACGCCCGGCAGCGTGGACGTGGTGGTCGCCACCAACGTCGTGCACGCCACCGCCGACCTGCGCCGCACCCTGCGCACGGCCCGCGAACTGCTGCGCCCCGGCGGCCGTCTCGTCCTGAACGAGCTGACGTCGGTCCGCAGCAGCATCACCGTCACCGGCGGGGTCCTGGACGGCTGGTGGGCGTTCACCGATCCGGAACTGCGCATCAAGGACGCCCCGCTGGCCACCGCGCAGACCTGGCAGCGCCTCCTGCTCGAAGAGGGCTTCGCCGACGCGCTCGTCCTGGACCGCGGCGCGGCCCTGGGCCAGCACGTGATCGTCGGCGAGAACGCGGGCCGCCGCGCCGGGGCCCCCGCCCCGGCACCGGCCGGCATCACCACACCCGTACGAGCGGACGGCAGCCGCCAGGCCGGGCAGGGGCCACTCGCCGCGCTGGGGGACATCATCACGACGACCCTCAAGCTGGACGAACCGGCCGACCCGGACCGGCTCCTGTCCGACTACGGATTCGACTCGCTCAGCGGCATGAAGATCGCCGCGGTGATCGAGGAACAGCTCGGCATCCGCCTGCGGCTGAGCGACCTGCTCCAGCACCCCACGCTGCGCGACCTCGGCGACGCGCTCGCCGCCTCGGGCGCCCACGGGCCCGACACCGGCTCCGGCCCGGACGACGCGACCCGCGTCGACGAGCCCACCGCACCGGAGCCCGAGCCCGTCGAGTTCCCCCTCTCCGCCGGACAGCTCGCGCTGAGCGTCATCGAACGAACCGCGCCCGGCAACTACGCGTACAACCTGCCCCTCGCGTTCTGGCTGGAGCCGGACACCGACGAGAGCGCCCTGCGCGAGGCGCTGTGCTCCCTGGCCGAACGGCACCCCCAGCTGCGCGCCCGGGTGCACGGGGACCGGCAGACCGTCACACCCGGCCGGGACGTCGACTTCGACCGCAAGCAGCTCGACACCTCCGACGTGGCCGAGGTGCGCGAGACCGCCAGGGCGTGCGTCCGCGAGCCCTTCGACCTGGCCCGCGGGCCCCTGTGGCGTGTCACGCTGTTCGCCCTCGCCGACGGGCGCCGGGTGCTGCTGCTCACCTTCCACCACATCGTCTTCGACGGCCTGTCCATCGCCGTGTTCCTGCGCGAACTGACCGCGTACTACCGTGGCCGGCCGCCCGGCGAGGCCCCCTGCGTGACCTTCGCCGACTTCGTGGACCGGCAGCGCGAGCTGCTGGACTCGCGGCGCGGCGAGACCCTGCGGGCCTACTGGCTCGACCGGCTCTCCGGCCCGCTGCCCACGCTCCGGCTCCCCCTGGACCGGCCCCGTCCCGCCGCCCCGAGCTTCCACGGCGCCTCGTTCGAAGGCCGGCTCGACGCCCGGCAGGTCCGCGCCGCCCGGCAGCTCGCCGCCGACGAACGGACCTCGCTCTTCGCCGTCCTGCTGACCGCCTACGTCACCGTGCTGCACCGCTACACCCAGCAGGACCGCATCCACGTCGGGACACCCGTCGCCGGGCGGCCGGACCCGCGGTTCGACGCGGTGCTCGGCTACTTCATGAACATGGTCGTCCTGCGCCACGACATCGACGAGGGCCAGGACTTCCGCGCCCTCCTGCGCGAGACACGCGACACCGTCCTCGCGGCACTGGAGCACAGCGACTACCCGCTCCTCACGCTGGCCCAGGAACTGAAGGCGTCCCGCCTGTTCGACACGGCCTTCTACTTCCAGAACTGGGTGCAGGACGACACCGACACCGCCCCCGTGGCCGAGGTGTTCCCCGGCATCCATCAGGAGGGCGAGTTCGACGTCACACTGGAGATCGTCGAGGAGCCCGAGGGCGCCCGGTACTGCCTCAAGTACAACCCGGACCTGTTCGACGAGGAGACCGTCCGGCGGCTCGGCGACCACTTCGGCCTGCTCCTCGACTCGGCCCTCGCCGCCCCCGACCGGGACCTCGGCCTGCTCTCCCTGCGCGGCCCCGCGGAGGAGCGGGCGGACGCGGAGCGCCGGCGCCGGAACCGGCGCGACTACGCCGAGGACCGGACCCTGCCCGCCCTCCTCGCCGAGCAGGCCCGTCGCACCCCGGACGCGACCGCCGTCCTCGACGGCGACACCACCCTGACCTACCGCGAACTCGGCTCACGCGTCGACGCGCTGGCCGCGCGACTGCGGGCGCGCGGCGTCGCGCCGGGGCGCAACGTCGGCGTCCTGGTCGAGCGCTCCGCGGATCTCCTGACCGCCCTGCTCGGTGTGCTCGCGGCGGGCGGCGCCTATGTGCCGCTCGACCCCGACTACCCCGTGGAACGCCTGCGGTACATGGCCGAGGACGCCGGACTCCACCTGCTCCTCGTCCGTTCCGGCACCGGCACCGGTCCCGACCTCGGGACCCCGGTCCTGCCGGTCGACGCGGACGACGCGGACGACCGGGGCGACGGGGAAGACGACGGCGGGGACACCGCGGACGACGGACCGTCAGCGCAGGTCCCCTGCGCCGGGCCCACGGCCCAGGACCCCGCGTACGTGATCTACACCTCCGGGTCGACCGGGCGTCCCAAGGGCGTCCAGGTGCCGCACCGGGCCCTGGCCAACCTGCTCCTCTCGATGGCCGAGGAGCCCGGCTTCTCGGCCCACGACCATCTGCTCGCGCTCACCACCGTCTGCTTCGACATCGCGGCCCTCGAACTGTTCCTGCCGCTGACCACCGGCGGCCGGGTGGAGATCGTGCCCACCGAAGTCGCCCGCGACGGCGTCCTGCTGCGCCGCCTGGTCGAGGCGAGCCCGGCCACCGTCGTCCAGGCCACCCCCGCCACCTGGAAGATGCTCCTGGCCGCCGGATGGTCCGGCGACCCCGGCCTGAAGGTCCTGTGCGGGGGAGAGGCCCTCGACCAGGACACCGCGGAACGGCTGCTCGCCCGCGCCGGACAGGTGTGGAACATGTTCGGCCCGACCGAGACCACCATCTGGTCCACCGTCTGCCGGCTCGCGCCCGGCGACCGCGTCACCATCGGCCGGCCGATCGCGAACACTCAGCTGTACGTGCTCGACGACCGGGGCCGCGCGGTGCCCCCCGGTGTGCCGGGCGAGCTGCACATCGGCGGCGCGGGCCTCGCCACCGGCTACCTGGGCAGGCCCGAGCTGACCGCCGAGCGGTTCGTCACCGCGGACGGCGTGCGCCGCTACCGCACCGGAGACCTGGTGCGCACGCTGCCCGACGGCAGGATCGAGTACCTGAGCAGGCTCGACGCGCAGATCAAGGTCCGCGGCTTCCGCATCGAACCCGCCGAGATCGAGGCGGCCCTGCGCGGACAGGACGGTGTCCACGAGGCGGTCGTGGTCGCGCGGAGCGTGGGCGGCGACAACGCCCTGCACGCCTTCCTCGTCCTGGCCGACGGGGCGGAACCGCCGAGCCGGGACGCCCTCGCACGGTGGCTGCCCGCGCACATGGTCCCGGACGTCCTGGTGCCGCTGCCGACGCTGCCGCAGACGCTCAACGGCAAGGTGGACCGCACCACGCTGACCTGCACCCCGCTGACCGAGCTGCGCGCGCGTACCGCAGGAGCGGACGCGGCGGACGCGCCCGGGGAACCCGCGCGCCGGACGGCCGGGCCGGCGACGGGTGCCGCGCGGCCGTCCGCCGCCCAGGTCGCCGAGTTGACCGCGGTGATCGCCGACCTCCTCGGCACGGACACCGGGGAGATCCCCGACGACGTACCGCTCGGGCAGCTCGGCATGAACTCCATCAGCTTCACCACGCTCAGCACGCGGATCAGCGAGCTGTACGGGACCGAGGTGCTGCCGACGCTGTTCTACCGCCACCCGACCGTCGCGGCGATCGCCGGGCATCTGGCGCGGACCGGTCCCGGCGCGGACGGGGCAGCGCCGGGGGAGGTCACGGAGGCCACGGAGGCTGCAGAGGGCGCAGAGATCACCGAGGCCACCGGGA
The DNA here is from genome assembly GCF_042889645.1 of Streptomyces sp. NPDC002564. NCBI lineage: Bacteria > Bacillati > Actinomycetota > Actinomycetes > Kitasatosporales > Streptomycetaceae > Streptomyces > Streptomyces sp. NPDC002564. The sequence continues at coordinate 1,080,416 of NZ_JBIARE010000002.1, forward strand.
CCACCAGGACCACCGGGACCGGGGAAACCGGGGAGGCCGACGAAGCTGCTGGAACGCGGCCCGGGGGTGCGTCCGGGGACGTCGCGATCGTCGGCATGGCGGGGCGACTGCCCGGCTCCGCCGATCTGGGCGAATTCTGGGAGCACCTGGTCCACGGCCGGGACCTGGTCTCGGAGATCCCCGCCGACCGCTGGGACTGGCGGGCGCACGCCGAGGGATCCCGCTCGCGCTGGGGCGGCTTCCTCACCGGCGTCGACCGGTTCGACGCGGCCTTCTTCGCGATCTCGCCCCGCGAGGCCGAACTGATGGACCCCCAGCAGCGGCTGCTCCTCGAAGTGGTGTGGTCGGCGATCGAGGACGCGGGATACCGGGCCTCCGACCTGGCGGGCAAGCGCGTCGGCGTGTTCATCGGCACCACGAACTCCGACTACGCCGAGGTGCGGCGCGCCGCGGGCCGGTCGGCCGACGCCCACACCCTCACCGGTGCCGCGCTGTCGATCATCCCCAACCGCATCTCGTACCTCCTCGACCTGCGCGGCCCCAGCGTCGCGGTGGACACCGCCTGCTCCAGCTCGCTCACCGCCGTCCAGCAGGCGGTCACCGCGCTGCGCGACGGCACCTGCGACCTGGCCATCGCGGGCGGGGTCAGCCTGATCCTCGACCCCGGCCTGTACGAGGCCCTCAGCAGCAACGAGATGCTCAGCGAGGACGGCCGGTGCAAGGCGTTCGACGCCTCCGCCAACGGCTATGTGCGCGGCGAGGGCGTGGGCGTCGTGGTGCTGCGCGACCACGCGTGCGCCCGTAGGGACGGCGACCGGGTGGCCGCGGTGATCAAGGCGGTCGCGGTCAACCACGGCGGCCGCACCACCTCGCTCACCTCGCCCAACCCCGCGGCCCAGGCCGACCTGCTCGTCGAGGCCTACCGTGCGGCGGGGGTCGAGCCGGGCACGGTCGGCTACATCGAGGCGCACGGCACCGGTACGGCGCTCGGCGACCCGATCGAGACCAGCGGTCTGACGGAGGCGTTCGAGCGGCTGAGCGGCGACCACGGGGACAGCGCCGCGGTCGCGGGCGCGGACGACTCGTCCGGTACCGGCTCGCCCGCCCGTATCGGCATCGGCTCGGTGAAGACCAACATCGGTCACCTGGAGGCCGCGGCGGGCATCGCGGGACTGTTCAAGGTCGTCCTGGCGCTGCGCCACCGCACGCTCCCCGCCAGCCTCCACTTCCGCGAGCGCAACCCCTATCTCGCCCTGGACGGCAGCCCCTTCGAGATCGTCGACTCGACCCGCCCGTGGGCCGCGCCGGTGGCACCGGACGGCTCGGCGCGGCGCCGCCGGGCCGGCGTCAGCTCCTTCGGCTTCGGCGGCGCGAACGCGCACGTCGTCGTCGAAGAGGCGCCGGACGAGCCGCCCTTCGGGCACACCCCCGGCCCCGTACGGTCCGGCCGCCGGGGAGAGGACCTGTTCGTCCTGTCCGCCAAGTCGGGGCGGGCGCTGCGCGAACAGGCCCGGCGCCTGGCCGCCCACCTGCGCGCCGAGGACTGCTCGGACGCCGATGTCGCCCACACCCTGCGCGTGGGCCGCGAGCCGATGGACGAGCGGCTCGCCTTCGTGGCCGCCGACCACGCCGAGCTCCTCGACCGCCTGGACGCCTGCGCGGAGGACCGTCCCGTGGACGGCGTGCTGCGCGGGCGGGTGAGTGCCGCCCGACGCCGCGCCGCTGCGTCGCGCGGTGCCGCCTGGCACGACTTCGCGCGGGCGCTCTGCGCCGAACGGGACCTGGAGTCGCTCGCGCAGCTGTGGATCGACGGCGCGGACGTGGACTGGTCCGGGCTCCCGCAGGGCCGCCGGATCGGACTGCCGACCTATCCGTTCGATCCGGTGCGGCACTGGGTCGACGCTCCGGCCGGACCCGGGCGACAGGACCCCGCACCACGAGGCGGCGCGCAACAAGGTGACGTGCGGCAAGGCGGCGCGCACCAAGGCCCGCCGCCGAATGAGTCGCTGCTCGACGAGAACATCTCGACGTTCGGTGCGTCCGCGTTCGCCAAGCACCTCACGGGGGCCGAGTACTACCTGGCCGACCACCAGGTCGGCGAGGAGCGCGTGCTGCCGGGCGTGGTGTACCTGGAGATGGCGCGCCTGGCCGGGGAGCGGGCCCACGGGACCGCACCGGTCCGGCGCATCGACGACGTCGTCTGGGCCGCGCCGGTCGCGCTCGCCCCGGGCGAACGGCAGGACCTCCGCGTGGTCGTCGCGCCGTCCGGCGAGTTCGAGATCGCGGGGGAGCGCCCGCACACCCGCGGGCGCCTGGTGTTCGAGGGCCCCGATGCCGCACACGCCCCGGTCATCGACCGGATCGACCCTGCCGCGGTCCGGGCGAGGTGCCCGGAGAGCAGGACCCGGCAGGAGTGCTACGACTACTTCGGCAGCCTCGGCTTCCGGTACGGCCCGACGTTCCAGGTCATCGAGGAACTGGCGCTCGGCGACGGCGAGGCGCTGGCCCGGCTGCGCGGCCCCGGGGCGGGCACGCACCGGTTCGACCTCTCGCTCCTCGACGGGGCGCTGCAGACCGCGGGCCGCCTGGTCCCCGGCTCGACCGCCCATCTTCCGTACTCGATCGGCTCCGTGCGGCTGTTCGGCGAACTGCCCGCCGAGTGCCTCGTGCACGCCGTGTCGGTGGAGAGCCGCGCCGACGCGCAGGTCTTCGACATCACCCTGGCCGCCCCCGACGGCACGGTGGCGGCGCGCATGGAGCGGTTCACCCTGCGGGCCGTGCCGGGCGGCGAGCCCGCCGTGCACGCCTTCGAGCCGGTCCTGGAGGACGCGGTGGCCGCGCCGGAGGAGGCCGTCACGCTGCTGTCCCTCGTCGACGCCGGCGACGGTCGCGCCGAGGCACTGCGCGACGAACTCCGCTCGCTCGCCCCGGGCATGCCGGTGCGGATCGGAGTCGACGAACAGGCCTCGCACCTCGTGCACCTCGCGGCACGCGGCGGACTCGACGAGGCGCTGCGCGACGGATTCCACACCGCACTGGACCTCTGCCGCACCAGGATCGCCGCACGCGGCGGACCCGTGCGCTACCTGTACGTCCACGAGGACCGGCCCGGTGCGGCGGGGGCGGCGCACGCCGCGCTCGACGGGTTCGCCCGGACGATCGGTCAGGAACACCCCGGGATCCGGATGAGCGTGCTCGCCCGTGCCGGAGACGCGGGACCGGCGTCCCCGCGGGCCCTGGCCGAGCTCGTGCTCGCCGAACTCGGCGGCGCCGAGGCGGAGATACGCACCGACGGGCCGCGCCGCACGATCCGTTCCTGGCGCGCCCGCGAGCTTCCCGTGACGGGAACCGGCACGGACCCGTCGCCGCTGGCGCGCGACGGGGCCCATATCATCACCGGCGGCACCGGGAAGCTCGGACTGCTCGTCGCGGCCAGGATCGCCCGCCACCCCGGCGCCCGTGTCGTCCTGGTGGGACGCTCCCGCCCGGCGGAGCGGCTTCCCGACGGCTGGACGTACGCCCGGGCCGATGTCGGTGTGCGGGCGGACGTCGAGCGCGTGGTGGACGAGGCGCGGCGCCGCTTCGGACGGATCGCCGGCGTGGTGCACGCGGCCGGGACACTGCGGGACGGACTCGCGCTGCACAAGGACGGCGCGGACGCCGACGCGGTGCTCGCGCCCAAGGTGCGCGGCCTGGTCCACCTGGACGAGGCGACCCGGGCGGACGCCCCGGACTACTTCGTGGCGTTCGGGTCGACCGCCGCGGTGTTCGGCAACCCGGGCCAGACCGACTACGCGTACGCCAACAGCTTCCTCGACCACTATCTGGCGCGGCGCCCCGGCGGCGGCCTCGCGGTCGACTGGTCGCTGTGGCGCGACGGCGGGATGAGCGTCACCCGCGAGGTGCGGCAGGCGATGCTGCGCGAGTTCGGCATGCAGCCGCTGCCCGCGCAGGGCGCGCTCGACGCACTGGAGGCCGCCCTGGTGAGCGGACTCCCGCGGGTCCTGCTGACCGCCGGTGACCGGGAACGGATCGGCCGGGCGCTGCGCGGGCGCACGGGCACTGCCCCCGCGGCCCCCGCGGCCACCGACGCTCCCGGGACCGCCCCGGCGCCGGAGACCGGGGAGAACAGCGCCGCCGCTCTGCGCGCGCCCACCGTCGCGTTCCTGCGCGGGCTGCTCGCCGACGAGTTGAAGATGCCCCTGGACGACGTGGTGGAGGACGAGGCGTTCGACCACTACGGAGTCGACTCGCTGCTGGTCCTCAGCCTGACGCGGGCCCTGGAGGAGCGCTTCGGGCCGCTGTCCAAGACGCTCTTCTTCGAGTACCTGACGATCGGTGAGCTGGCCGACTTCCTGATCGGCCAGTACCCGGCCGAGCTCGGCGACCTGCTGTTCCCCGAACCCCTCCCCGCCGCCCCGGCCCCGACGGCTCCCGCTGCCCCCGTGGTCCCCGCGCCCGCCGAACGGACCCACGCCCCCGCTGCGATCGCCGAGGTGACCGACCGCAGGCCCGCCGAGGACGACGACATCGTCGTCGTCGGCGTCGCGGGACGCTACCCGCAGGCCGACGACCTGGGGCAGTTCTGGCAGAACCTCCGCGACGGCAAGGACAGCGTCGAGGAGGTCCCCGAGGACCGCTGGGACCACGACCGGTTCTACGACGCGGACCGTGACGTCCCCGGCAAGACGTACGCCAAGTGGGGCGGCTGGCTCTCCGACGTCGCGTCGTTCGACCCCCTGTTCTTCCGCATGTCCCAGGTCGAGGCGGAACACATCGACCCGCAGGAACGGATCTTCCTGCAGACGGTGTGGCACCTCCTGGAGGACGCGGGCACCTCCCGCACGGCGCTGTCCCGGGTACGCACCGGAGTCTTCGTCGGCCTCATGTACGGCCACTACCAGCTGTACGGCGTCGACGAGGCCCTGCGCGGCGTCGGCGCGGCGACCTCCTCGTCGTACGCCTCGGTCGCCAACCGGGTGTCGTACTTCTTCGACTTCGACGGTCCGAGCATCGCCCTGGACACCATGTGCTCGTCCTCGCTCACCGCCCTCCACCTGGCGTGCCGGGCGATCAGGGACGGCGACTGCGAGGTGGCCGTGGCCGGTGGCGTCAACGTGTCGAGCCACCCGCTGAAGTACCTGCAGCTCGCCAAGGGCGGCTTCCTGTCCACGGACGGCCGGTGCCGGAGCTTCGGCGAGGGCGGCGACGGATACGTCCCCGCCGAGGGCTCGGGCGCGGTCCTGCTGAAGCGGCGGTCCGCGGCCGAGGCGGACGGCGACCGGATCCTCGCCGTCGTCCGCTCGACGGCGGTCAACCACGGAGGTGCGGGCAAGGGCTTCAGCGTGCCCCATCCGAAGGCGCAGGGCGTGATGATCGGCGAGGCGCTCGCCCGCGCCGGACTGACCCCCGCGGAACTCGACTACCTGGAGGCGCACGGCACGGGCACCTCGCTCGGCGACCCGGTGGAGATCACCGGCCTCGTCCGCGCCTTCCAGGGACACGACCTGGACGGCGTGCGCATCCCGATCGGCTCGGTGAAGTCCAACATCGGGCACGCCGAGTCGGCCGCCGGAATGGCCGCGCTCACCAAGGTCCTGCTCCAGCTCAGGCACCGCAGCCTGGTGCCCTCCCTGCACGCCGACCGGCTCAACCCGAACCTCGACCTGGCCGCCACCCCCTTCCGGCTGCAGCGCGAACTCGCCCCGTGGACGCCGCGCGTCGACGCCGCGGGCAGGCCGCTGCCCCGTACCGCCGGAATCAGCGCGTTCGGAGCGGGCGGCAGCAACGCCCACGTGATCCTGGAGGAGTTCGTGTCACCGACGCAGCCCCCCGTGCGGCAGGCACCGCACGTGTGCGTGCTCTCCGCGCGCGACGCGGAGCGGCTCACCGAGCACACCGAGCGGACCGTGGAGTTCCTGCGCGGCGAGGGGCGGGACACCGAACCCGCCGCGCTCGCCGCGACGCTCCAGACCCGGGAACCGATGGCACACCGGCTCGCCGTGGTCTTCGACGGCGTGGCCGACCTGGTGGACGCGCTGACGTCACACCTGGCGGGAACGGCCGCGCCGCGCGTCCTGACCGGGATCGCGGGACGGTCCGCCGAGCCCGCCGCCGACGACACGGCCCACGAGCGCGCGGCGGCCTGGGTCCGCGGTGCGCACGTCACGTGGCCCGCGGCCGGCCCCCGCGTCTCCCTGCCCGGCTACCCGTTCGCCAAGGACCGCTGCTGGCTCCCCGCTGCCGACGCGGTCCTCGCGCAGCCCGTCGGGGAGGAGATCCCGGCCCGCACCGACAAGCCCGCAGTGCCGTCGACCGGCGCCCCGGCCGCCACGTCGCCGGACGCCGGGCCCCCGCACGGCACGGTGAGGCTCTCCGCCGACACCCCCGTCATCGCCGGGCACCGGGTCCAGGGCCGCCTGCTGCTGCCCGCCGTCGCCCATCTCGACCTGATCGCGCGGCTGTTCCACGACCACGGCCACCCCCTCGACCGGATCACGGTGCGCAACCTCACCGCGCTGCGCCCCCTGGACGTGACCGACGGACCGGTGACCGCCGAGATCCGCTGCACCCCGGACGGCACGGGCCGCTGGCAGGTCACCGTCACCGACGGAGAGCCCTACGCCACCGCCGAGGTCCTGGTGGGCGAGGCCGCCCCCCTCACCGCACGCCTCGACGGCCACCCGAGCGGCCCGCCGACCCCGCTGGCCGACACGTACCACCGCGACGCCACCCACGGCCAGCACTACAGCGGCGCCGCGCGCGCCGAAGGCCGGGTCCGCGTCGACGAGGACCGGCTCACCGCGGAACTCACCGCCCCGCAGGGCGACATGCTCGTGCACCCGGCACTCCTGCTCGGCGCCGCCGTCGCGGCCGGCTCGCTCCTCGACACCGACGGGCAGGCGTTCCTTCCGCTGCACTGCGTGTCGTTCCGTACGACGCGACCTCTCACCGGCCCGTGCACGGCCCGCGTACGCCGCGACTCGGTGCGGCGGCGCGGCGAGGTCGTCCGGTTCTCGGTGGACTTCTTCGACCCGGCGGGACACCAGGTCGCCGAGCTGTCCGGGCTGTCCAGCAAGGCCCTGGCGGGAGCGGCTGAACCGCCCGCGTCCACCGCCGGGGCCGTCGCCGACGGGGAGCCCGAGACCGCACGCGTCGCGGACTTCCTGCGACGCCTGCTCGCCGAACACCTCGGCCGCACCCCCGAGTCGATCCCGCCGGACGCCGGATACTACGAACTGGGCCTGGAATCCGTGCAGGTGCTCGGACTGGTGGAGACCCTCCAGGGCGTCGTCGGCCGCGAGCTCCCGCCGACCCTCCTCTTCGAATACACCACGGTCCGCGACCTGGCCGCGCATCTGGCCGGCCAGTACCCCGGCACCTTCGGCACGGCGCCGGACCAGCAGCCCGCCCCGGAGCGGTCCGTGACACCGGAGCCCTCCGGCGGCCTCGACCGCATCCGGCGGGGCGCCGTCGTGCCGCCCGCCCCCGCTCCGGCGGCGCTGTCCGCGGCGGAACTCGACCGGCTGATCGCCGGACGGGTCCTGGCGGCGCTCTGCGCGGCCGGTGCCTTCGCCGACGGGCGCACCGAGTCCGTGCCCGCGCTCGCCCGGCGCCTGGCCGTCGCGGACAAGTACCGGCGCTGGCTCGACGAGGCCGCCCGGCTGCTCACCGCCACCGGACTGACCCGCCTCGCCGGCGACACCCTCGAACTCGTCTCCGCCCGGCCCCCGGCCCACGACACCGCATGGGCGGCGGTACGCGAACGCTTCGCGGCCGACCCGTACTGGCACGCACAACTCTCGCTCGTCGAGGAGTGCGTCGAGCGGCTGCCCGAGATCCTCTCCGGCGCGGTGCCCGCCACCGACGTGCTGTTCCCCGGCGGCTCCATGGCCAAGCTCACCGCCGTCTACCAGGGCAACGCCGTCGCCGACCGGCTCAACGACGTCGTCGCCGACCTCACCGCGACGGCCGTGCGCGAGCGCCTCGCCGACGACGCGTCCGCCACCGTCCGCGTCGCGGAGGTCGGCGCGGGCACCGGCGGCACCACGGCCGTCGTGCTGCCCCGTCTCGACGCGTACGCCGACCGCGTCGAGTACTGGTACACCGACCTGTCGCCCGCCTTCCTCGACCAGGCCGAGCGCCGCTTCGGGCCCGGCCGCGACCACCTGCGCTACGGCCGCTGGGACGTGACACGGCCCGGTGCGGGGGAGCGCCTCACCGGCGGCGACTGCGACGTCATCGTCGCCACCAACGTGCTGCACGCCACCCGTGACATCCGCCTCGTCCTGCGCAACCTGGCCGCCGCCCTGCGTCCCGGCGGAGTCCTCGTCGTCAACGAGATCACCCGGAAGTCCGCCGTGCTCACCCTCACCTTCGGGCTGCTCGACGGCTGGTGGCTCTACGACGACGAGGAGGTCCGCGTCCCCGGCGCCCCGATCCTCTCCGCGCCCCGCTGGCAGGACGTCCTGCGGGACGCCGGCTTCGACGACGTGTGGCGGCCCGTCGCCGAACCGGACTCGTTCGGCGAGGTGTTCGCCGCGCAGCGCCCCACGGCCGGGGTCCCCGCACCCGAGGGCACCCGGCTGCTGGCCCGCGCGTGGCAGCCCGCCGACGCCACCGCGGGCGACCGGCCGCGCGCCGTGGCCGTCCTCGGGACCGGGCCCGACGCCCGACGGCTCGCCGCCGCGCTCCCGGACGCCGAAACGATCGGATCCGTCGCCGACCTGCACGACCGCTTCGACGCGCTCGTTGACCTCGGCGGTCTCGCGCTGTCCGCCTGGCTGCCCGTGGTGCAGCGGATGGCCGGGCGCGAGGCGCTGCTCCTCGGGGTCGGCGCCGACGATGCCCGCGCCGGGCTCTACCGCATGCTGCAGAGCGAGTACGGAAGGGTCCGCTCCCGTTATCTGGCGGCGGACCCCGCCGACCCGGACCTGCCCGGCCTGGTGGCACGCGAGCTGGCCGACGGCGGCGACGACGTCGAGGTCACCTACCGCGCGGGGACGCGGCACCGTGCCGTGCTCGCCGAGCTGCCCCTCACGACCGGCGCGGCGGTCTCGTTCCCGCCCGAGCTGCCGCTCCTCATCACCGGCGGCACCCGTGGCATCGGACTCGCGCTGGCCCGGCACGCCGTCGACCGATGGGGTGCCCGCACCCTCGTCCTGACCGGCCGTGAACAGGTGCCGCCGCGCCGGGAATGGGACCGGTACGGCACCGACACGGCGCTGGGGCGCAAGCTGGCCGGGCTGCGCGCGCTGGAGCACGACGGGGTCCGGCTCCGGGTGCTGGCGCTGCCGCTCGGCGAGGACACCGAGGCCGTCCGCACCGCGCTGGCCGACATCCGCGTGGAGTTCGGCCCGATCGGCGGGGTGCTGCACGCGGCGGGCCTCGTCGACCGGGACAACCTCGCCTTCGTCGGCAAGCCCGTCGAGGCCTTCCGCGCGGTGCTCGCCCCCAAGACGGCCGGACTCGACGCCCTCGTGGAGTGCCTCGCCACCGATCCCCTGCGGTTCTGCGTGCTCTTCTCGTCGGTCGCGTCCGCGGTGCCCGACGCGGCCGTCGGACAGAGCGACTACGCGATGGCCAACGCCCACCTGGACGCCGTGGCGCGCCGGGCACCGCACGGGCTGCCGCTGGTGAGCGTGGCCTGGCCCAGCTGGCAGGGCATCGGCATGGGCAGCGAACGGCCCGGCCCCGGCTACCGGGCCACCGGCCTCGGCACGCTCTCCGAGGAGCAGGGGCTGCGGCTCCTGGACCACATCCTGTCCACCGGCGCGGGCCCGGTGGTCCTCCCGGCCGTCGTCGCACCCGACTGGACTCCGGCGGCGCTCCGCGGCACCAGGCCGAAGACGCCGGCGCGCGCACCCGAGGACACCGTGGCGGCCCCCCGCACGCCGGCCGGACCGTCCGCGCCCGCAGACCGGGGGAGTGCCGCCCCGGCGGCCGCGGAGTGGCTCCTGGGCCTGCTCGCCGAACAACTCGGCTTCGACCGTGCCCGGCTGTCGGCCGAGGTCGCCATCGCCGACTACGGCACGGACTCGATCATGATGGTGCAGATCCTGCGCAAGGTCGGCGCCGAACTGGGCGCCGAGCTCGACCCGTCGGTCCTCGTGGACCACCCCACCGTGGAGTCGTTCGTCGACTGGCTCGCGGCCGAGCACGGTGCGGCGCTGACGCGGAGGTTCGGCGCGGAGGCGACGGCGCCCACGGGCGCGCCGGACCCGGCAGGCCACCCGGACGCGCCGGCCGCCGGACACCCGACCGCCGCCGCGACACCCTCCACCCCGGCCTGGGACCTCACTTCGAACCGGGGCCCCTCTCCGGACCGGGACCTCTCTCTGGACCGGGACCTCTCTCTGGACCGTGACCCCTCTCTGGACCGGGCCCCCTCTCCGGACCTGACCTCCACGGCGGCCCGGCGGTCCCCCGCCCCTGCTGCGGCTCCCCGTGGACCGGCCCCCGCCGACGGCCCGTACGACGTCGCCGTCATCGGCATGTCGGGTCGTTTCCCGGGCGCCCCCGACCTCGACGCCTACTGGCGGCTCCTGAGCGAGGGCCGTTCGGCCATCGCCCCGGTGCCCGCGCGCCGCTGGGGGAGCGAGACCGGATACACGGCGGGGCTCGTCGACGTCGACGGATTCGACCCGGGGTACTTCCACCTCTCCGACGGCGACGCCGCGGCGATGGACCCGCAGGCGCTGCTGCTCCTGGAGGAGACGCTGTTCGCCTTCTGCGACGCCGGATACGCCCCCGACGAGCTGAAGGGACGCGAGGTCGGCGTCTACGTCGGCGGGCGCACCCGGCACACGCCCGACGACACCTCCCTCGGCCGCAGCCGCAACCCGGTCGTGGCCGTCGGCCAGAACTACCTGGCCGCGAACCTGTCGCACCACTTCGACCTGCGCGGCCCCAGCTCGGTCGTCGACACCGCCTGTTCCTCGGCGCTCGTCGCGATGCACCACGCCGTGCAGTCCCTGCGCTCCGGCGACATCGAGGCGGCCGTGGTCGCCGGGATCACCCTGCTCCCGAACGCCGACGGGCACCGCCTGTTCGACCGGCGCGGACTGCTCAACACCGGTTCGGAATTCCACGTCTTCGACCGGCGCGCCCGCGGCTTCACACCCGCCGAGGGCGTCGGCGTCGTCCTGCTCAAGCCGCTCGCCGCGGCCCGCGCCGACGGCGACCGGGTGCACGCGGTGATCAAGGCGGTGGCGGTCAACAACGACGGCAGGACCGCGGGCCCCGCCACCCCCAACCCGGCCGCGCAGCAGGCCGTCATGGCCCGCGCGCTGGCCAGGTCCGGTGTCGCCGCCGACGACGTGACGTACATCGAGACCAACGCGGCGGGCTCGCAGGTCCACGACCTCATCGAGCTGAAGGCGATAGCCGCCGTCTACCGGCCGGGGTCCGACACCCCCTGCTCGCTCGGCTCGGTCAAGCCGAACATCGGCCACCCGCAGTGCGCCGAGGGCATCGCCGGAGTCGTCAAGACCGTCCTGATGCTCCGCAACCGCAGCATCGTCCCCTTCCTGAGCGGCCAACAGCCGCTGTCGCACTTCGACTTCGGCGCCGTGCCGCTGCGGTTCGCGCGCGAGCTCGCCCCCTGGCCCGACGCGCCGCCCGTGGCCGCCGTGTCCAGCTTCGCGGACGGCGGCACCAACGCCCACGCCATCATCGCCGCGGCACCCGAAGGCCCCGGCACCGCACCCGCCGCCCGGCAGCCCCTGGCCCGCCCCCGGCTGCACCGGCGCCGCCTGCCGACCGCGCGCACCGAACGGTTCGCGATCGTCGGCATGGCCGGTCACTACCCCGGCGCCGCGGACCTCGCCGCCTTCTGGGAGAACCTCAAGGCGGGCCGGGACAGCGTCACCGGGGTGCCGGCCGAGCGCTGGGACGCCGCGGCCGACACCGGATCGCGCTGGGGCGGATTCCTCGACGACGTCGACCGGTTCGACGCCGACTTCTTCCGGATCTCCCGGCCCGAGGCGGAGATCACCGACCCGCAGGAACGCTGGTTCCTGCGCACCTGCTGGGAGGCGATCGAGGACGCCGGTCACACCCCGGCCACCCTCGCCGAGGCCAGGGGACCCGACCTGCGCCGCGCGGTCGGCGTGTTCGTCGGCGCCATGCACAAGGACTACACACTGGTGGCCGCCGAGGCCGCGTCGCCCGTACCGCTCAGCCTCAACCAGGGCCAGATCGCCAACCGGGTCTCCTTCGTCTGCGACTTCCACGGCCCGAGCATGACGGTCGACACCCTCTGCTCCTCCTCGCTCACCGCCCTGCACCTCGCGGTGGAGAGCCTGCGCCGCCGCGAGTGCGAGGTCGCCGTCGCGGGCGGCGTCAACCTCTCCCTGCACCCCGGCAAGTACCGCACCTACGGACAGGTCGGCATGCACGCCTCGGACGGCCGCTGCCGCTCCTTCGGCGAGGGCGGCGACGGCTATGTCTCGGCCGAGGGCGTCGGGGCGGTCGTCGTCAAGCCGCTCGCCGCGGCCGAGGCGGCAGGCGACCACATCTACGCCGTCGTCGCCGCGTCCGCCGTCAACCACGTCGGCGCCGCCAGCGGGTTCAGCGTGCCGAGCCCGGCCGGCCAGGCCGCCGTCATCTCCGCCGCGCTCGCCGCCGCCGATGTCGACGCCCGCTCCATCGGCTACCTGGAGGCGCACGGCACCGGCACCTCGCTGGGCGACCCGATCGAGGTGCGGGGCCTGACCACGGCCTTCGCCAAGGACACCGCCGACAAGGGGTTCTGCGCGCTGGGATCGGTGAAGTCCAACATCGGCCATGCCGAGGCGGCCGCGGGCATCGCCGGCCTCACCAAGGCGGTCCTGCAACTGCACCACCGCACGCTGGTGCCCTCGCTGCACGCGCAGACCGTCAACCCGCTGCTCGGCCTGGCCGACACGCCGTTCCGGCTGCAGCGCGACACCGTCGCCTGGCCCGCGCCGCCGGAGGGCCCGCGACGCGCGGGCCTGAGCTCGTTCGGGGCCACCGGAGCCAATGCCCACATCGTCCTCGAGGAGTACGTGCCCGCCGCCCCCGCACCGTCCACCGCGGCGACCCCGTCGGCCGCCGCCGCCGAGCAGCCCGTGCTCGTGCCGCTGTCGGCCCGTACCGAGGAGCAGCTGCGGCAGAGTGCCGCCCGGCTCCGCGACGCCCTCGCCGGGGCCACGGCGGACGGCACCGCGCCCGCGCTGCGCGACCTCGCGCACACCCTGCGGACCGGCCGCGTCGCCTGGGACGTACGCGTCGCCTTCGTGGTCCGGGACACCGCCGAACTGACGCGACAGCTCGACGCGTTCGCCACCCGGGGGACGCCCCCGGCGCAGGGCACGACGGACCTCCACGCCACGGCACGGCACTGGGCCGACGGCGGCACCGTCGACTGGCAGGCCCGGCCCGCCGCCCCGGGCGAGGCGCCGCCGCGCAAGGTGTCCCTGCCGACGTACCCCTTCGCCGGGGACCGGCACTGGGTGCCCACCGACGGCCGCCGCGACGCCCCGCGTCCGACAGCCGAAGCCGGCCGGGCCGCCCCGGCGGCCCCGGTCGAGGCGCCGGTCGTCCCGCCCCCCGGTCTGCTGACCGTGCCGCGCTGGACCGCGACACCCGCGCCCGCCGCGGCCGGCCCTGCGCCGAGCCGGGTACTGATCGTCGCCGACCGGCCGGGAGCCGCACTCGCCGGGGCCCTGGCCGAGCACTACCGGCACGGCGGCGGAGCCCCCGCGGTGACCGAGGTCCCGCTCGACGGCTTCTCCGACCTCGACGGACCGGCCCCCGACCGCGTCCACCTCGTGACCGGCGCGGCCCCGGACGCCGAGGAGCGGGCGGCCGCCGCCGAACTCGCCCTGCTCCGCGTCGTCAAAGCCGTCCGGCGGACCGCACCCGAGGGCACCACCGGCCTCTGGGTCACCACCCAGGACACCCAGTCCGTGGCCGGTGAGCGCAGCACGCCCCACGGTGCGGGCCTGGCCGGCCTCGCGTACTTCGTGGCCCGCGAATCCGGCCGCTTCGCGGTGCGCAACCTCGACGTGGCGGGCACCGACCTGCGCACGCCCGGGGGCCGCGCGGCCGTCGCCGCCGCCGTGGCGGCCGAGCCCCCGTCCCCGGCCGGTGACCTCGTGGCGCTGCGCGGCGGTCGCCGCCACCGGCAGGAGGTGCGCCCGGTGGAGCCGTCCGAGGCGGCCCGCCCCGGCCTGCCCGGCATCCGGCCCGGCGGCACCTACGTGGTGGTCGGCGGCAGCGGATTCGTCGGCCGCGTCGTCAGCCGCCATCTCATCGACCGGTACGACGCCAAGGTGGTCTGCGTCGGGCGCAGGCCGCAGAGCGACCCCGCCGTCCGCGAGGCGCTGTACGGCGACCGCGTCGGCTACGTCCAGGGCGACGTCACCGACCCGCACCAGGCACGCCGGGCGATGGCCGGTGCGAAGGCGCTCCTCGGGGAGATCCACGGCGTGCTCTTCGCGGGCGCCACCCGCATCACCGGGGCGCCCGGCGCGCTCGCCGGACTCGGCGAGGACGAGTTCCGCGCGCACTACGAGGTCAAGGCCCAGGGCGCGCGCAACGTGTACGAGGCGGTCGCCGAGGAGCCGCTCGACTTCCTCCTCTACTTCTCCTCCGCACAGGCCTTCTCGTTCGGCGGAGCGGGCACCCACGCCGCGTACGCGGCCGGGATCACCTCCGCCGACGCCTTCGCCCGCTCGGTCGGCCCCGACGCTCCGTTCCCGGTCGGGATCGTCAACTGGGGTGCCTGGCGGGCGTCGTTCGGCGAGGCGGCGAAGGACTACCCGGGGCTCGGCTTCCTCGACGACGAGGAGGGAGCCGCCTGCTTCGACACGGCGGTACGCCTGCTGCGCGCGGACCGGCACCGGCAGGTCGTCGGGATGCGCGCGGCGGCTCCCGCGACGGCCCGCCCCGCGGGCACGACGCCCGGGCGGACGACCACCGGCCCGCACCAGCAGGACACTTCGCGACCGGACCCGGCCGGCCGCGGCGACCGGCGTCCGGAGATCCGGCGGCTGCTCGTGGAGCGGCTGGCCCGGACGCTGCGCGTGCCGCAGGCGGACCTGTCGCCGTCGACGGCGTTCGCCGACCTCGGCGTCGACTCGATCACCGGCTCGACGTTCGTCGCACGGATCGGCGAGGAACTCGGTATCGAGCTGAACGCCGCCGCGCTGTACGAGTTCACCTCCGTCGAGCGCCTGACCGGCCATCTGGCCGAGCTGCTCCGGGAAGCGCCACCCGCCGCGCCGACGGCACCCGAGACACCGACGCCTCCAGGGACACCCATGACAGCGGCATCCGACGACCTGATCGCGGGGTTGGAGGCACGCTTCGCCGCCGGAGAGCTCTCCGCGGCCGACGTGCTCGACCTGCTCGACGCCGAACTGGCCACGAGGGAGCAACGATGAGCAGCGCAGACTTCCGCGACATCCTCGACGGATACGCGAGGGGCACGGTCGGCGCGGAGCAGGCACGCGGTCTGCTGGACGCACGCCGCGCCGGGCCGGGCACGCCCACCCCGGCGGGCGACGGCCGGGACCGGCACGAATCCGCCGACCGTTCGCCGATGCTGGACATCGCCGTGGTCGGCATGGCCGGACAGTTCCCCGGTGCCGCCGACGTCCGCGCGTTCTGGCACAACCTCACCGAGGGCCGGGTCGGCTACGGCGAGCTGCCCGACCACTACGTCGCCGCGGACGACCCCGGGGGCTACCGCTGGGGCGGCGCGCTGACCGAACGGGACAGCTTCGACGCGGAGTTCTTCGGCATCCGCCCGCACGAGGCCGACCTGATGAGCCACAACCAGCGGCTGCTGCTCCAGGAGAGCTGGCACGCCCTGGAGGACGCCTCACTCGACCCCACGTCCCTGGCGGGTTCCCGCACCGGGCTGTTCATCGGCGCCGAGCCCACCGGCTACCCGCACGAGTCGTTCACCGGCGCCTCCGACGCGCTCGTGGCGTCCCGGCTGTCCTACTTCCTCGACCTGCGCGGCGCCGCGCTCGTCGTCAACACGGCCTGCTCGTCCTCCCTCGCCGCCGTCCACCTGGCCTGCCAGAGCCTGCGCTCCGGCGAGTCGTCACTGGCTGTGGTCGGCGGCGTGAACGCGGGCCTGGACGCCCGCGGCCTCGACCTCCTCGTCGAGAGCGGCGCGATGTCGCCGAGCGGGCAGTGCCGCACCTTCGACGCCGACGCGAACGGCACCGTCTACTCCGAGGCGGTGGCGGTCCTCGTGCTCAAGCCGCTGGCGGACGCGGTGGCCGACGGCGACCACATCCACGGCGTGGTGCGCGCGACCGGCATGAACCAGGACGGCGCGAGCAACGGCATCACCGCTCCCAACGGCACCGCGCAGGAAGAGCTCGTCGTCGACACCTACCGGCGCTTCGGCATCCCCGCCGAACGGGTCGGATACGTCGAGGCGCACGGCACCGGCACCGCCCTCGGCGACCCGGTGGAGGCCAACGCACTGGTGCGGGCCTTCCGGCGGCTGACCGGCGAGCGGGAGTTCTGCGCCATCGGCAGCGCGAAGGCGCACATCGGTCACACGGGCGCCCCCGCGGGCGTCGTCGGACTGATCAAGGTCCTGCTGTCGATGCGGCACGGCCGGCTCGTCGGCCTGCCGACCCTGCGCACCCTCAACCCCCTGATCGACTTCGGCGACTCGGCCTTCGTGCCCGACGACACCCCCCGGCCCTGGCCGCCCGCCGACACGCCCCTGCTGGCCGCGGTGAACTCCTTCGGCCACAGCGGCACCAACGCGCACGTGGTCGTCGAGCAGTACGTCCCCCTCGCCCCGGGCCCCGGCCGCATCGACGACGGCACACCCCGGCTCGTCCCGCTGTCGGCCCGTACCCCCGAGCGGCTGCGCGCCTACGCACGCGTGCTCGCGGAGCACTTGGAGGAGGCCCCCACCGCCGTCCCGCCGCGCCCCGCGGCCCGCCCCGTGACCGCCGCGCGTGTGTGCGAGCTGGTCGCGGGCGTCCTGGGCGTGGATCCCGCCGAGATCGACCCGGACGAGCGACTGGACTCCTACGGCGTACGCCCGGAACAGTTCGCCCGCATCGGCGAGGCGCTGGACACCGCGTTCGGACCGCGCCCGGACGCCGACGCCCCGCATGCGGGCCGTACGGCCGCGGAGCTGGCACGGCTCGCCTCGGACGGGGACGCGCAGGGCTGCGCCGACCCGGCCGGGACCGTGGCCGACGGGGCCGCGCCCGCGTCGCTGGCCGACGTGGCCCGCACCCTCCAGCTCGGCCGCGCCGCACTCCCGTCCCGCGCCGCGCTCCTCGTACGCGACCGTGCCGAACTGCTCTCCGGGCTACGGGCCCTGGCCGCGGGGCGGGAGCTCCCTGACACCTGCTGGGCGGGCGACGTCGACGCGCGGGGTGACGTCGTCCGGCTCTTCGGGGACGACGACGAGCTGCGCGAGGCCGTCGGCAAGTGGTTGGAGCGCGGCAAGCTCGCCCGGGTCGCGGAGTTGTGGGTGCGCGGCGGTCCCGTCGACTGGCGGCGACTGCACGGGGACGGCACGCCCCACCGGGTGCCGCTGCCGGGCTATCCGTTCGAGCCGACGCACCACGGCATCCCCGCGGCCGCCACCACGGCGCCGCCCGCCGTCGCGGCCGCGCCCCGGGCGGAGAGCCCGGTCCCGGCGGCCGAGGCTCCCGCCCGGCGCCCGGAGCGGCCGCAGGCCGCCGAGGAGCGCCCGGAGCGGCTGCTGGAGGCCATGGAGGACCGGATCGCCGCGCTGGCCACCGAACTCACCGGCGGCACCGACGGCGACGACGCGGTCGACCCGAGGGAACAGCTGGACCGCTTCGGGATCGACTCGATCACCCGCACCCGCCTCAACAGCCTGCTGAGCGAGGCGTTCCCGGCGGCCTCGCGCACGCTCTTCTTCGAGTTCGCGAAGGTCGAGGACGTGGCCGGGCACCTGACGGGCGCCTTCCCCGACGCGTGCCGGGCCTTCCTCGGCCGGGACGGCACGGCGGCCGTCGCCCCACCGGCCCACGAGGAACCGGCCCCCGACGCGAAGGCCCGGGAAACGGCACCCATGCCGGAGCCCACGCCGGAGCCGTCGCCGGAGGCGGGGCCCGAGACAGCAGCCGAGGCGAACCCCGCAACGGAACCCGAGGCAGAAGCCGACGCGACAGCCGAGACCGAGACCAAGGCCGAGGCCGAGGCCGACGCCGACGCGGCGGCCGAGACCGAAGCCGACGCGCTCGACGGCGCCGTCGCGATCATCGGTATGAGCGGCACCTTCCCCGACGCCCCCGACAGCGACAGCTACTGGCGGCTCCTGATGGACGGCCGCTCCGCCGTCACCGAGATCCCGCACCGGCGCTGGGACTGGCGCGAGCACTACGACCCGCACCCCGAGGGCGACGACGTCGTGCGCAAGGCGCACTCCAAGTGGGGCGCGTTCCTGGCCGACTTCGACCGGTTCGACCCCGCGCTCTTCCACTTCACCGAGCCGGAGGCGCGCAACACCGATCCCCAGGTGCGGCTGTTCCTCCAGGAGTGCTGGACGGCCCTGGAGGACGCGGGCTACGCCCCCTCGAAGATGCCCGCCGACGTACGCGGCCGGATCGGCGTGTTCGCGGGCGGCGCGAAGCACGGCTTCACCCGGCTCGGCGCCGAGGGCCGCCTGGAGATGCCCCGCACCTCGTTCGGCGACATGGTCAACCGGGTCTCCTTCCAGTTCGACCTGGGCGGCCCCAGCAAGGCCGTCGACACCGCCTGCTCCTCCGCGCACGTCGCCCTGCACGAGGCCGTCGAGAGCCTGCGCGCCGGCCGCTGCGACCTCGCCCTCGCCGGAGCCGTCAACCTCTACCTGCACCCCTCGACGTACGTCGAACTGGCCACCGTGGGCCTGCTCTCCGACCGCTCCGACTGCGCGTCCTTCGGCCTGGCGGCCGACGGGATCGTGCCCGGCGAGGGCGTCGGCGCGGTGCTGCTCAAGCCGCTGCGCCAGGCGCTGCGCGACGGCGACCCGGTGCGTGCGGTCATCCGGGGCAGCGCCGTCAACCACAACGGCCGCACCATCGGCTTCACCAGCCCCAGTTCCCGGCGACAGGCCGAGGTGATCGGGGCGGCCCTGGAAGACGCCGGGGTCGACCCGCGGACGGTCAGCTACGTGGAAGCCACCGCGAACGGCTCGGAGATCGGCGACGCCGTCGAGATGACGGCCCTCACCCAGGCCTTCGAGGACCGGCCGGGCACCGTGGGGCGGTTCGGCATCGGCTCCCTGAAGCCCAACATCGGCCACGGCGAGGCCTCCGCAGGGATGGCCCAGCTCTTCAAGGTCGTCCTCGCCCTCCAGCACCGCACCCTGCCGCCGACGCGGCTGCCCGACGCGTTCAACCCGGCGATCGACATCGACCGGCTGCCCTTCGCACTGTCCCCGGACCCCGTGCCGTGGGACCGGGTCGTGGTGGACGGCGTGCCCGCGCCGCGCCGCGCGGGCATCACCGGCCTCGGCGGCGGCGGCACCAACGCGCACGTCGTCGTCGAGGAGGCCCCCGAACCCCCGCCGCGCACCCGGGCGGCCCGGCGCGGGCCGGTCCTCTTCGTCCTCTCGGCGCACACCGAGGAACGGCTCGGCGCGTACGTGGACATCTGGCTCGACTTCCTCGGCCGGCAGCCCTCCGCCGACCTCACGGACATCGCGTACACCCTCCAGGTCGGACGCGTGGACCTGACCCACCGTCTGGCGGTCCTCGCGTCCGGCGCCGAGGAACTGCGCGGGCACCTGACGCGCTGGCGCCGCGGCCGTGCCGGGGACGCCGTGTTCGCGGCGGTCGCGGGCCGGCCGGACGCGGCGGGGCTCGACGCGGCGCTGCGCGAGCGGGACCTCGGCCGGGTGGCCGACCTGTGGGTGCGCGGCGCGACGGTCGACTGGACCGGTCTGTACGACGGGCCGGAGAGCGTCCCGGCGCGGAAGCCGGGCCTGCCGACGTACCCGTTCGAGCGCCGGTCCTGCTGGGTCGGGGCCGCCGCGCCCGCAGCCGTCGCCGACGCGCGGCGGACCGCGGGGCACCCGCTGCTCGCCTCCTCCGTCCCGCTCGCCGACGGCGGCACCGTGTTCAGCGGCGAGGTGTCGCTGGACACCCACCCCTGGATCGCCGATCACGCGGTGTCCGGCACCGTGCTCTTCCCCGGCACGGGCTTCGTGGAGATGGCGCTGCACGCCGGAAGGGAACTGGGCTGCGGGCGAATCGAGGAGCTGACCCTGGAGGCACCCCTCACCCTCACCGAGCAGGGCGGCGCCCGGCTGCAGCTCGTCGTCCGGGCCCCCGACGCCACCGGCGCCCGGCCCGTCGAGGTGTACTCGCCGGCCCCCGACGGGACGGACCGGGGCGGAGCGGACCACGACGGCAAGGACACCGGGCCGGACGTGTCCGCGCGGACCTGGACACGACACGCGGCCGGGCTGCTCACGGCCGAGGACGCCGACGCCGGATTCGACCTCGCGGTGTGGCCCCCGGCCGACGCCGAGTCCGTCCCGGTGGACGACTACTACCGCCTGATGGCCGACGCCGGTTACGCGTACGGCCCGGCGTTCCGCGGGCTGCGCGCCGTGTGGCGGCGCGGCGACGAGGTGTTCGCCGAGGCCGCCCTCGACGACGGGGCCGAAGCGGCCCGTTACGGCCTGCACCCCGCGCTGCTCGACTCGGCCCTGCACGCCATGGGCTTCGGCGGGTTCGTCCGCGACGGCGGGGGACTGCTGCCGTTCTCCTGGTCCGGAATGCGGTTGTTCGGCGGCGGGGCCGACACGGTCCGGGTACGGCTGACCGGGGCGGGGACGGACGCCGTCGCGGCGATCGTCGCCGACACCGCGGGCAGGCCGCTGGCCGCTCTCGACACGCTCGTGCTGCGCCCGGCCGGCGGCGCACGGCAGGGCCCGGCCCGCCCCGCCCTGCCCGACGAGCTCCTGCGCCTGGACTGGACGCCGCTCGCGCCGGCCGACGCGCCCGCGCTCCCGTGGACCACGGCGGGGCCCGACGACCTCGGGCTCGCCGCGGCGCTGCGCCGGGCGGGTACCGAGGCGGCCGCCGACGGCGCGGGCGAGATCGCGCTGGTGTCCCTGCACGCCGCGGCCACGGACGACCCGGCGGCCGGCATCCAGGACGCCACCGCCCGCGCGCTCGACCTCGTGCGCGGCTGGCTCGCCGACGACACCCAGACCGCGACGCGCCTGGCCGTCGTCACCCGGCGGGCGGTGTCCACCCGGGTCGGCGAGGACGTCGAGGACCTGGTGAACGCCCCGGTGTGGGGTCTGCTGCGGGCCGCGCAGGCCGAGAACCCCGACCGGCTCCTCCTCGTCGACGTGGACGGCGACGACGCCTCCACCGCCGCGCTGCCCGCCGCGGTCACCGCCGCCGTCAGCGCCGGTGAATCCCAGGTCGCGCTGCGCGGGGGAGCGGCCACGGTCGCCCGCCTCGCCCCGCTCGCCACCGGCGGCGCGCTGGTGCCGCCCGCCGACGGCACGGCCTGGCGCCTGGACACCGAAGGCGCCGGCACCCTCGACCACCTCGCCCTGCTGCCCTGGCCCGCCGCCGACGCCCCCTTGGCGCCCGGTCAGGTGCGCGTGGAGGTGCGGGCCGCGGGCCTCAACTTCCGCGACGTGCTCGGCGCGCTCGGCATGTACCCCGGCGAACTGACGCTGGGCGCCGAAGGGGCGGGCACCGTCGTCGAGGCCGGGGCCGACGTCACGCACCTCGCGGTCGGCGACCGGGTGATGGGGCTCTTCCCGAGCGGCCTCGGGCCGGTCTGCGTGGCCGACGCGCACACCGTCGTACCGATGCCCGAGGGCTGGACCTTCGAGCAGGCCGCCGCCGTCCCGGTCGCCTTCGCCACCGCCTACTACGGCCTGGTCGACATGGGCGGCCTCGGCTCCGGCGAGGCGGTCCTCGTGCACGCGGCGGCGGGCGGCGTCGGCATGGCCGCCGTACAGCTCGCCCGGCACCTGGGCGCGGAGGTCTTCGCCACCGCGAGCGAGGGCAAGTGGGACGCCGTACGCGCCCTCGGGGTGCCGGACGACCACCTCGCCTCCTCGCGCGACCTGGACTTCGAGGAGAAGTTCCGCACCGTCACCGAGGGCCGCGGCGTGGACGTCGTCCTGGACTCCCTGGCCCGCGAGTTCGTCGACGCCTCGCTGCGCCTGCTGCCGCGCGGCGGCCGGTTCGTCGAGATGGGCAAGACCGACATCCGCGACGCCGGACAGGTCGCCACCGAGCACTTCGCCGTCCGCTACCGGGCGTTCGACATCGTCGACGCGGGGCCGCGGCGCATCGGCGAGATCCTGCGGGAGATCGTCGACCTCTTCGCCCGCGGCGTCCTCAGCCATCTGCCGCGCCGGAGCTGGGACCTGCGGCGCGCACCGGACGCCTTCCGGTACATGAGCCAGGCCCGGCACGTCGGGAAGATCGTCCTGACCGTGCCGCGCCGACCCGACCCCGCGCACACCGTCCTGATCACCGGTGGCACCGGGACCCTCGGCGCGCTCCTCGCCCGGCACCTGGTGACCGCGCGCGGCGCCCGCCACCTGCTCCTGCTCAGCAGGCGCGGCCCGGACGCCCCGGGCGCGGCCGAGCTGACCGCCGAACTCACCGCCGCGGGAGCCGAGGTGACCGTGGTGGCCTGCGACGTCGCCGACCGCGCACGGCTCGCCGAGGTGCTCGACGCCCTCCCCGCCGCCCACCCGCTCGGCACCGTCGTGCACACCGCGGGCGACCTGGACGACGGCGTCTTCGACGCGCTGACCCCCGAGCGGCTCGCCCGCGTGCTGCGGCCCAAGGCCGAGGGCGCCCTGAACCTGCACCGGCTGACCCGGGACAAGGACCTCGCCGAGTTCGTCCTCTTCTCCGGCGCGGCCGGCGTCCTGGGCAACCCCGGACAGGCCAACTACGCGGCCGCCAGCTCCTTCCTGGACGCGCTGGCCCAGCACCGCCGGGCACACGGACTGCCCGGCACCTCGCTCGCCTGGGGCTACTGGGAGCAGGCCACCGGCCTCACCCGGCACCTCAGCGAGGGCGACACCGGACGGATGGCCCGCGGCGGCCTGCTGCCGCTGCCCTCCGCGGACGGACTCGCCCTCTTCGACGTGGCCCGCGGCGCCGACGAACCGCTCCAGGTGCCGATGCGCCTCGACCCCGAGGCGCTGCGCACCCAGGCCGAGTCCGGCGCGGGACACCCGCTGCACCGGGGCCTCGTGCGGACCTCGCCCCGGTCGACGGCGCCCGCCGAGGCGCCGGACGGCGACAGCCTCGACGGGTACGCCGACCTGACCGGGGCGGAGCGGCTCGCCGCGCTCCTGGATCTGGTCTGCCGCCAGGTCGGGGCCGTCCTGGTCACCGATCCCGCGACGATCGGGGCCGACACCGGCTTCGTCGAACTCGGCCTGGACTCCCTGACCGCCGTGGAACTGCGCAACCGGCTCAACCGCGCCACCGGGCTGCGGCTGCCCGTCACCCTCGTCTTCGACCACCCGGCGCCGGGACCGCTCGCCGCGTATCTGCGCGACCGGCTGGCCAAGGCGGAGAAGGCGACCACGGCGGGGAAGCCGGCCAGGATCGATAAAGCGGCCACGACCGGGAAACCGGCCACGGTGTCGGAGCCGACCACGGTGTCAACGGGGACGACGACGGCGGCGGCGACCGCGAACCCGCCGAAGGACTCGCCCGACACCGTGGCGCAGGCATCGTCCTCCACCACCCAGGCCGCCCCGGTCGCCGAACCCCCGTACCACCGCCACCGCCGTCTGCTCGCCGATGCCGGGCTCGAACGGCTCGGCGCCGTCCTGGAGTTCGCCTGTCACGGGAGCGAGCCCCTCGTCGCCCTCGCGGCGGACCACCCGGAGCTGATCGTGCACGGCGCGACCGGCGACAAGGAACTCGCCGACGCCGCCGCACGGCAGATCGCCGGACACGGCCTGGCGGACCGGGCCGCGGTGTTCCACCGCAGCGGCCCGCTCGCCCCCTTCCCCGGCCGCTACGACCTGGCGTACGGCATCGACGGCTGCGCCCGGACCGAGGACAAGCAGACCCTCTTCGCCCACCTGGACGCGGCCCTCGTGGACGGCGGACAGCTCCTCGTCGACGACCATCTGTGCACCCTCAGCGGCGACTTGGCCGACTCCGACGCGGGAATCAGCGTCCCCACCGCGCGCACCTGGACCGAACTGTTCGCGCGGAACAGGTTCGTGGTCGAGGCCGTCACGGCGTACGACGAGCCGGGCCCCGCAACCGACCCCGACCTGGCCGGGCCGCTGCGCCACGGCTGGATCGAGCGCCGCCTGTTCCGGCTGCGCAAGGACACCTCCACCACCGAAGAGGACCGCCTGCGGACCAACCGGGCCCACCTGGCCGAGACCACCGCGCAGCCGCGCGCCCCGCGAAGCTGAAGGAGAAAGAGAGCTCATGTCGCTCCACGTCAAGCAGGCGCTGTCGGAGATCGCGGCCCGGGTCCTCGACGCCGAACCCGAGCGGATCGCCCGGGCGTCCTTCCACGACCTCGGTCTGACCCCGGTCGCAACCGTCGCCCTCACCGAAGAGGTCAACGCCCGCTTCGGCACGGCCCTGCCCACCGGCGCGGTCGCTGACGCGGGCGACCTCGACCGGCTCGCCGAGCGCGTCACGGCCGCCCTGGACCGCCAGGCGCCGCCGGAGGCCGTCGCGGTGATCGGCATGCACTGCCGCGCCGCGGGCGCCCGGAACCCCGACGAGCTGTGGCAGGTCATCAGCGCGGGCGAGGACCGCACCACCGAGGTCGACGACCCGGTCGCGCTCTCCCTGCTCGCCGAGCACTTCCCGGACGTCGCCGCGCCCCGCTACGGCGCGATGGCCGACAGCGACGCGTTCGACCCGGCGTTCTTCCGGATCGCGCCGCGCGAGGCCGCCGCGATGGACGCGGCCCAGCGCGTCCTGCTCGAATCCTGCTACCACGCCCTGGAGGACGCGGGCCAGGACGCCTCCGCCCTGCGGGGCCGCGCCGTCGCGACGGTCGTCGGCAGCACCGGTCTCGCGCCGCAGGCCGAGTACTCGGCGCACGCCCTGATGGGCTCCGACACCAGCATCATGGCGGCCCGGCTCGCCTACCAGCTCGACCTGAGCGGCCCGGCGATGACGATCGACACCGCCTGCTCCTCCTCGCTCGTCGCGGTCGACATCGCGCGCAGGCTGCTGCTCGACGGCGAGTCGGACCTCGCGCTGGCCGGTGGCGTGTACGTGGCCAACCATCCCGGGACCTTCGTCACCATGGAGGCCCTCGGCACCGTCTCGCCGGGACGGGCCTGCCGCCCCTTCGACGCCGACGCCGACGGCATGCTCGTCGGCGAGGGCGTCGGCGTCCTCGTCCTGAAACGGCTCTCCGACGCCGTCCGCGACCACGACCGCGTCCTCGGCGTCATCCGCGGCAGCGGCACCAACCAGGACGGCCGCACCTCCGGCATCACCTCGCCCAGCTCCGCCGCGCAGAGCCACCTGCTCCGGGACGTCTACCGCCGCAGCGGGGTCGACATGGGCCGCCTGCGCTACCTGGAGGCGCACGGCACCGGGACCAGCCTCGGCGACCCGATCGAGGTGCACGGCCTGACCGAGGCGTTCGCCGCCTTCACCGACCGCAGGCAGTTCTGCGCGCTCGGCTCCGTCAAGGCCAACATCGGCCACACGATGGGCGCCGCCGGTGTCCTCGGTGCCATCAAGGTGCTGCTGTGCCTGCGCCACGGCACGCTCCCGCCCGCCGCCAACTTCCGTACGGAGAACAAGCACGCCGACTTCGAGGAGAGCCCCGTCTACGTCAGCGGGGAGCCCGCCGACTGGGTGGCCGACGGCCCCGCCCCGCGAGTGGCGGGCGTGAGCTCGTTCGGCTACAGCGGCACCAACGCCCACGTCATCATCGAGGAGTACGTGGCGCCCGAGGCGCCCACCCGCACCCTGCCCCGGCGCAGGCAACTCGTGCCGCTCTCCGCGCGGAGCGCCGATCAGCTCCGGACGAAGGCCGCGGAGCTGGCGGCCCACCTGCGCGGGACCGAGGCCGGTGACGACGCGCTCTGCGACGTGGCGTACACGCTCCAGGTCGGCCGCGAGGCGTTCGCCGAACGCCTCGCCGTCACCGCCGACACGATGGCCGAACTCCTGGAGCGCCTGGACGCGTTCGCCGACGGCGCCACCGAGGTGGCCGGCACGCGGCACGGGCAGGTCACCGACCGCCGCCCGGGCGCAGCGGTCGCCGGGCGCGACGTCGACGAGCTGGCCGCCGCCTGGACCACCGGGGCCACGGTGGACTGGCCCCGCCTGCACACCGGCGGCGCCCCGCGCCGCGTCGCCCTGCCCGGCCACCCCTTCGTACGCGACGTGTTCCCGCACGTCTGGGCCGACGGCACCGCACCCGGCACCACCGCTCGGACGGCGGCGGCCGAGGAACCGGACGCCGCGGCCGTGCCCTCCGTCCTCGCCGAACTCGACGACGCCGCCGACGCACACCTGCGCGCCGACCCCGCGGCGGGCGACCTGGCGGCCGCCCTGCGCTCCGACGTGATGGTGCGCGAGCTCACCCAGGTGTGCCGCCGGATGCTGTTCGCCTCGCTGCGCCGGATGGACGTCTTCACCACGGCGGGGGAGCGCCACCGCGAGGAGGACCTCGCCGGCCGGCTCGGCGTCGTCGACGAGCACGCCCCCCTCTTCCACGGGCTGCTCGGCGTCCTGACCGAAGGCGGCTATCTGCGCGCCGAGGGCGAGGAACTGGTCACCACGGACCTCGTCACCGAGCCGGGCC
The DNA here is from genome assembly GCF_042889645.1 of Streptomyces sp. NPDC002564. Taxonomy (NCBI): domain Bacteria; kingdom Bacillati; phylum Actinomycetota; class Actinomycetes; order Kitasatosporales; family Streptomycetaceae; genus Streptomyces; species Streptomyces sp. NPDC002564. The sequence continues at coordinate 1,107,194 of NZ_JBIARE010000002.1, forward strand.
GCCTGACCTGGGACGAGGACGAACTGGCCGCCCTCAAGCGCGAGGTGACCGCCGAATACCCGGAGATGGACGGCTACTTCCACCTCCTGACGATCTGCCTGGAGGAGTTCCCCGAGGTCCTCACCGGCCGCAGGAAGGCCCACGAAGTACTGTTCCCCGGCGGCTCCTTCGACGCGGTGGAGGCCGTCTACCACAGCGACGGCGACACCAACGGGCTGGTCGCCGGGCTCGTCGCCCGGTACGTGCGCGCCCGCCGCGAACGCGACCCCGAGGCCACCGTCTCCGTCCTGGAGATCGGCGCGGGCACCGGCGGCACCACCGCGAAGGTGCTGCCCGCGCTGGACGGCACCGACGGGCGGCTCGGCTATGTGTACACCGACATCTCGCGCGGCTTCACGCAGTACGGGCGCAACCAGTACGGCAAGGACCACCCCTTCGTGACCTTCGCCCCGCTGGACATCGAGAGCGCGCCCGCCGCGCAGGGCTTCGCCCCCGGCACCCAGGACCTCGTCCTCGCCTGCAACGTCCTGCACGCGACCCGCAACATCGACACCACCCTGGCCCACGCCCGGCAACTGCTGCGCCCCGGCGGCGTCCTGATCCTCCTGGAGACCACCCGCGCCCAGGACTTCTTCACCCTCACCTTCGGCCTCATGGGCGGCTGGTGGGCCTTCGAGGACGACGGCAGGCTGCCGGGCTCCCCGCTGCTCAGCGTCCCCCTGTGGCGCCGGGCCCTGGAACGCGGCGGCTTCCGCTCGGTGCGCAGTCTCTCGCCCGCGCCGGTCCGCGAGGACCGGGCCTACCAGGCGGTCGTCCTCGCCGAGAAGGGGGGCGCCCCGACCGGCGCCGCGCCCGTCACCCCCGCACGGCCCGCAGTACGGCCCGCACCGGCACCGGACGAGGCGCCCCGGACGGCGGCCCACACTCAGCCGGCCCGCACCGGACCGGCCCCCGCCGCGCCCGCTGTCGACACCACCGCCGCGGAGCCCGGCGGCTCGCTCCAGCAGCTCGTCGCCGACGCCTGGCGCGAGGTGCTCGGCGTCACCGCCGTCCACCCGGACGACGACTTCCAGGAGGTGGGCGGCGACTCGATCCTGGCGACCCAGATCATCTCCCGGATCAAGAGCGGCTTCCCGATCGAGCTGGACCTCGGCGAACTCTTCCAGGCCCGCACCCTCGCGGACATGGTGCGGCTCCTCGAAGCCGAACTGATCGACCGCATCGAGGAGTTGCCAGAAGAGACCGTCAGCACCCTGCTCGCCTGAACCGGCGAGAGCCGGGACGCCGCCGACGACCCCAAGGAGTTGCCCGCACCATGTCCCCCGAAGACCTCGCCCCCGCACGCAAGTCGCAGCTCTCCCCCCAGAAGCGGGCGCTGCTGGAGAAGCTGACCGGCGCGGCCCGCCCGTCGGGGACCGGCGGCATCCCCCGCAGGCCCGCCGGCGCGCGGCCGCCGCTCTCCTTCACCCAGCGGCGCCTGTGGTTCCTCGACCAGATGGTGCCCGGCAGCGCCGCCTACAACGTCCCGATGAGTTTCCGGCTCCGCGGCCCGCTGCGCCACGACGTCCTGCAGCGTGCCGTCGACGAGATCGTCCGCAGGCACGAGTCGCTGCGGACCGTCCTGCCCAGCGAGGACGGCGAGCCCTGGCAGCGGATCCTGCCCGAGTCGGCCGTGCGGGTCGAGCTCGTCGACCTGGCCGCCGACCCGGGAGCGCTCGACGGACTGGTCGACGAGGCGGCGCGCAGGCCCTTCGACCTGGCAGCCGGGCCCCTGCTGCGGGTCACCCTCTACCGCCTCGGCCCCGAGCTGCACGTCGTCCTGCTCAACGCCCACCACATCGTCGTCGACGGCTGGTCGCTCGGCCTGTTCTGGCAGGAACTCCTGACCCTGTACGGGGCCTTCGCCGCCGGGCGCCCGTCCCCGCTCCCGGAACTGCCGGTGCAGTACGCCGACTTCGCCACCTGGCAGCGCGAGCACCTCAGCGGCGACCGGCTCGAACAGCAACTCGCCTACTGGCGACGGCAACTGGGCGAAGGCACCGAACCGCTGGAGCTGCCCTTCGACCGGCCGCGCCCGCCCGTGCAGACCTTCGAGGGGCGCGACCTCAGGACGGTCTTCCCCGGGGAGCTGCGGAGCGGCCTCGGCGATCTGTGCAAGCGCGAGGGCGTCAACCTCTTCACGGTGCTCCTGGGCGCGCTGAACGTCCTCCTGCACCGCTACACCGGGCAGGACGACATCGCGGTCGGCTCGCCGGTCACCAACCGCACCCGGCTGGACATCGAGCAGCTCATCGGGCTGTTCGTGAACACCCTCGTCTACAAGACGAGCCTGGACGGCGAGCCGGACTTCCGTGAGGTGCTGCGCCGGGTGCACGAGGTCGTGAACGGCGCGCACCAGTACCAGGAGGTGCCCTTCGAGGCGGTCGTCGAGGCCCTGCAGCCCGAGCGGTACCTCAGCCAGAACCCGCTGTTCCAGGTGTCGTTCAGCTTCCTGCCCGCGCGCGGGCTCAGCTCGGGCGACGACCTGACGGTCGAGGCCATCGAGGGCATCCGCAACGACACCGCCAAGTTCGACCTGTGGATCAGTGTCGTGGACCGCGACCGGGACTTCCTGGTCGAGGTGGAGTACAACTCCGCGGTCTTCGACGAGGACACCGTGCAGCGGCTGCTCGACGGCTACCGCGTCCTGCTGGAGGCGATCGTCGCCGACCCGGGACTGCGCGTCGGGGAGCTGCCGGTCATGCCCGACGCCGACCGCGAGCGCCTGGAGGCGCAGGGGAGCGGTGCAGAGAGTCCCACGCCCGCGCCCGACCTCGCTGCCGCCCCCGGCCTCGCTCCCGCACCGGGCGATCTGCTGCACGAGGTGGTACGGCGGCGCACGGCCGAGGCGCCCGGCGCCGTCGCGGTCAGCCACGACGGCGAGCACGTCACGTACCGCGAACTCGACGGCCGGGCCAACGCCCTCGCGCACCGGCTGCGCCGGCTGGGCGCGGGCCCCGGCACCCTGGTCGCCCTGTGCGCGGAGCGCTCCGTCGACCTCGTGGTCGGCATCCTCGGCATCCTGAAGTCCGGCGGCGCCTACCTGCCGATCGACGCGAACTACCCGCCGGAGCGCGTCTCCTATCTCCTGACGGACAGCTCCGCGCCGATCCTCGTCGCACAGCCGCACCTCGTCGACGGCCTGCCCGAGCACACCGCCGAGCTGGTCGTCCTCGGCGGGGCGACGGACGAGCACGCGCCCGAACGCGCGCCCGGCGCCGGACCCGACGACCCCGCGTACGTCATCTACACCTCCGGCTCCACCGGCGCGCCGAAGGGAGTCCTGGTCAGCCACGCCAACGTGCTCCGGCTCTTCTCGGCCACCGACGCATGGTTCGGCTTCGGGCGCGCGGACACCTGGACCCTCTTCCACTCCTTCACCTTCGACTTCTCGGTGTGGGAGCTGTGGGGCGCGCTCGCGCACGGCGGACGCCTGGTCGTGGTGCCGCACTGGGTGAGCCGTTCCCCCGAGCACTTCTACGAGCTGCTGCGCGACGAGCGCGTCACCGTGCTCAACCAGACGCCGCTGGCCTTCCGGCACCTGTCGGACGTGGAGCGGGGCGCCCTGAGCCTGCGCGTGGTCGTCTTCGGCGGAGAGGAACTCGACGTACGCAGCCTGGGCCCCTGGTTCGACCGGCACGGGGACCGGTCGCCGCGGCTGGTGAACATGTACGGGATCACCGAGACGACCGTCCACGTCACCTACCGCCCGGTGACCCGCGCGGACGTGGACGCCGCCGTGGTGCGCAGCCCCATCGGCCGACCCCTCCCGGATCTGAAGGTGCGCGTCCTCGACCGCTACGGCCGCGCCACCCCGGTCGGGGTGCGGGGCGAACTGTACGTCGGCGGGGCCGGGGTGACCCTCGGCTATCTGAACCGCCCGGAACTGACCGAGCAGCGCTTCCTGCGCGACCCGGACGGCTCGCGCTGGTACCGGAGCGGGGACCTAGTCCGCCGGACGGCGGACGGGGAACTGGAATACCTGGGCCGCGCGGACGACCAGGTGAAGATCCGCGGCCATCGCATCGAACTGGGCGAGGTCGAGGCGGCGCTCGCCGGGCACCCCGACGTCGGCGAGGCCGTCGTGCTCGCCGGGCCCGAGCCCACGGGGACGGGCAACAAGCGGCTGGTCGCGTACGTCGTGCCGGACGCGCGCGGCGCCACCGGGCGCGACGAGCAGCCACCGGGGCGGGGCGCGGCCGAGGGCACGACGTGGGAGGACGTCTTCGACCGCGTCTACGCCGACGGCGACGGCGGGCCCGCCGACTTCAAGACCACCGGCTGGGACAGCAGTTACGACGGCGCCCCGCTGCCGGACGACGACATGCGCGAGTGGGTGGAGACCACCGTCGAGCGCATCCTGGCCCTGCGCCCCCGGCGCGTCCTGGAGATCGGCTGCGGCACCGGCCTGCTGCTGTCCCGCGTCGCCCCGCACTGCGAGGTGTACCACGCCACCGACATCTCCCGGACGGCCCTGGACCACGTGCGCTCCCGACTGCTCGACCAGCGGGAGGACCTGCGGCATGTGGCGCTGCACGCGGGCGGAGCGGACGACCTGTCCGCCGTCCGGGACCAGCGGTTCGACCTCGTGGTCCTCAACTCCGTCGTCCAGTACTTCCCGAGCGCCGGCTACCTCCGCGACACCCTCGGAGAGGCGGTGCGCCGCGTCGACGACGGCGGCACGGTGCTCGTGGGGGACGTCCGCAACCTCGCCCTCCTGGAGACCTTCCACACCGACGTCGAACTCCACCAGCCGGGACCCGCACCGAGCGACGAGGTGCTGCGCACCCGCGTCCGCAGGCGCGTCGCCCAGGACCAGGAACTGGTGCTGCACCCCGACTTCTTCCGGGCCGTCCAGCAGGAGGAGCCCCGCCTGGCGCGCGTGCGCACCCAACTGCGGCGCGGGGAGCACGAGAACGAGATGACCCGCTACCGGTACGACGCCTTCCTGGACGTGGGCGCGCCCGCACCGGCCCCCGCGGCCCCGGACGACGAGATCGTCTGGACGGCGGACGACGACGTGCTCGCCGTCGCCGAGGAGCGACTGCGCGCCCGACCGGACCGGACCCTCGCGGTCCTCGGCGTACCCAACGCGCGTCTCGCGGTGCCGGGCTGCGGCTCCGGCGGCATCCAGCCCGAACAGTGGTGGCGACTGGCCGAGCGCCTGCACCGCACCGTGAGCGTCGACTGGATGCCGGACCGCACCGACGGCAGCTACAGCGTGCTGCTGGCCCCCGAGGGCGGCGCCCCCGACGTGACCGCCGTGCCGGTGCCCGCGCCCACCGGCCGCTGGGACGCGTACGCCACCGACCCCCTGTTCAATCAGTGGGCGCACGCCGTGGTGCCCGAACTCCGCGGCCACCTCAAGGACCGGCTGCCCGACTACATGCTCCCCGCCGCCTACGTCCCGCTGAAGACGTACCCGCAACGCGAACGGAAAGCTGGACCGCGCCGCGCTGCCGGAGCCCCCGGCCGAGACACGCGACGAGTCCGACGACACCACCGAGCCCGGCACGCCCGCCGAGCGGATCATCGCCGAGGTGTGGACCGAGGTGCTCGGCGTGGAGCCGATCGGCACCGGCAGCAACTTCTTCCGGCTGGGTGGCGACTCCATCCACAGCATCCACGTGGTGTCCAAGGCCCGCGACCGCGGCCTGGAACTGACCCCACAGATGATCTTCCAGTACGACACCCTCGCGGAGCTCGCCGCGGCGGCCGAGGACCACGGCACGGCCGTCGCGGCGGCGGGCGCCGAGGCCGAACCCGACGACCAGGAGGCCGCCGCCCGCCTCGCCGGGCTCCGTGCCGACCCGGACGTCGAGGACGTCTACCCGGTCGCCCCCTTCCAGGAGTGGGCGCTGCGCAAGCTGCGCGACCCCGAGCCGGGCATGTTCCAGGTCCACCGCCTCACCGCGGTACCGCTCGGCATGGCCGACAAGGACGACTTCCGGCGCTTCCTGGAGGTCCAGGCCCGCACCTACCCGACGATGCGGACGTCCTTCCACTGGATCGGCGCCGACCAGGCGGTCCAGGCCGTCCACCGGGAGCCGCGCGTCGAGCTGGACTTCGTGGACTGGCGCGGCCTCACCGCCGACGAGCAGGACGCGGCCCTGGAGAGCCACCTCAAGGCCGACCGGGAACGGGGCATCGAACCCGGACTGCCGGGCGCCATCCGCTACTTCGTGGCCGACGTCGACGACCGCACCTGCGTCATCGTGGTCAGCCTGAGCTACCTGTGCCTGGACGGCTGGAGCTTCGACATCATCGCCAACCAGGTCGACCGCGGACTGCCCGCCCTCGCCGCGGGCGAGCCGCTCGAACTGACCGAAGGCCTGCCCTTCAAGGAGTTCGTGGCGAGCGTGCGCGGCGCCGACCACCGCGCGGCCGAGGCCTACTGGCAGCGCGCGCTCGGCGGCCTCCCCGGACCCACCCGCCTCTCCGCACGGCTGCCCGGCAACGACACCGGCACCGAGAGCGGCTTCGGGCGCCAGTGGATCGCGCTGCCCGACCGGCTCGCCGCCCGGCTGCGCGCGGTGGCCCGCGACCACCGGCTGACCCTGAACGTCCTGTTCCAGGCCGGCTGGGCAGCCACCGTCGCGGCGTTCGTCGCCGACGGCGACGGGCGGCACGCCGACCTCGCCCACGGGGTCCTGTTCACCGGCCGCTCGGCGGGACCGCAGGGCGTGAACGACATGGTCGCGCCCACCCTCAACATCCTCCCGCTGCGCACCCGCGTCGACGCCGCCGAGGGCGTTCCCGGCCACCTCGCCCGGGTCAGGGACGAGCTGATCGCCCTGAGCGGCCACGAGAACACCCCGCTGCACCGGGCGCTGGCCTGGGCGGGGCAGCCGGACGACGTGCCGCCGACCGAGAGCTACCTGGTGTTCCAGAACGTCGGCCTCGACAACTCCGAGCGGTTCAGCGCGGCCTACTACATCTCGCGGATGGGCTTCCCCCTCCGCCTCGACGTGTTCCCGACCGAGACGGTCAAGATCCACATGTCGTACTACCGCGACCGGTTCACCGACGCCACGATCACCCGCCTGCTCGGCTCCCTCACCGCCGTACTGGAGGAACTCGCCGCCGAGGATCCGCGCACCGTCGGAGACCTGATGGCGGCGGCGCGCCGCGACAACCCGCCGCCCCAGGGCCTGCTCTCCTTCCGCGAGGGCGAGTTCGTGGTCAAGGACGTCTGCGCGCTGCTGGAGGAGCCCGGCACCGACGACACGGCCGCAACCACGCCCGGGGAGGCACGATGACGCCACCCACCGTCTTCATGTTCTCCGGGCAAGGCTCGCAGTACCACCGCATGGGCCAGGACCTGTACCGGTCCGAGCCGGTGTTCCGGGACACGCTCGACCGTCTCGACGCGGTCGTCATGCACGAACTCGGCCGGTCCGTGCTGGGGCACATGTACGCCGAGGACCACGGCCCCGCCGAACCGTTCGACGAGCTGGTCCTCACCCACCCCGCGATCGTCATGGTGGAACTCGGCCTCGCCGACACCCTCGCCCACCACGGCGTGCGGCCCGACCTGCTGCTCGGGGCGAGCCTCGGAGAGTTCAGCGCGGCCGTCGTCGCGGGCGCCCTCGACGCCGAGGAGTGCCTGCGGCTCCTGGTCCGCCAGGCCGCCGGTCTCGACGACACGGCACGCGGGGGCATGCTCGCCGTCCTCGACGACGTGGCGCTGCACGGGGACGTCCCGCTGCTGCGCGAACGCACCGAGGTCGCCGCCCGCAACTACCCCGGCCACTTCGTCGTCTCGGGCGCGCACGACGACCTGGTCGCCGCCGAGGAACTGCTGCGTGCCCGCCAGGTGGTGTGCCACCGCGTGCCCGTCGCGTACGCCTTCCACTCCCGCCGGATGGACCCGGCCCAGGCGCAGTTCCGGTCCGCCCTGGCGGGCATCGACCTCAAGGACCCGGCGATCCCGATGGTGTCCTGTGCCACCGCGGGCGAGGTCGACCGGATCACGGTCGACCACCTGTGGCGGGCGACGAGGCTGCCCATCGAATTCCAGGACACCCTGACGGGCCTCGAACGGCGGGGTCCCTTCACCTACCTGGACCTCGGGCCCTCCGGCACCCTGCACAACTTCGCGAAGAACGGTCTGCCCGCGGCCTCGCGGTCACGGTCGCTGCCGCTGCTGAGCCCCCTCGGCGACGACACCCGGTCGCTGGCCGCCGCGCGCGAGGCGGTGGCCCCCCGCGCACGGCGGGCGGCCCGTTCGGCCAACCCCCGGCCCGAGGACGGCATGATGAAGGTATACGGATTCCCCGGCCAGGGCAGCCAGGCCAAGGGGATGGGCAAGGACCTCTTCGACGCGTTCCCCGACGAGACCGCGATCGCCGACTCGGTGCTCGGGTACTCGATCCGTGAACTGTGCGTCGACGACCCGCGGCGCGAGCTCAAACTCACCCGGTTCACCCAGCCGGCGCTGTACACCGTCAGCGCGCTGACCTGGCTGCGCGCCCGGCGCGACGACCCGGAACCGCCGGACTGGCTGGTCGGCCACAGCCTCGGCGAGTACGTGGCGCTGTTCGCCGCGGGCGCCTTCGACTTCGAGACCGGGCTCCGGCTCGTGGCGCGCCGGGGCGAGCTGATGAGCCGTGCCGAGGGCGGCCGGATGGCGGCCGTCCTCGGCGCCGACCTCCCCACGGTGGAGCGGGCCCTCGCCGAGCACGGCCTGGGGGAGCTGGACATCGCGAACCACAACGCGCCCACCCAGTTCGTCCTCGCGGGGCCCGCGGACCCGATCGGCCGCGCCAAGGCGGTGTTCGAGGGGCTCGGCGCGCACTACGTGACGCTGAACGTCAGCGCCCCCTTCCACTCCCGCTACCTGCGGGCCACGGCGGAGGAGTTCGGCCGCTACCTGGACGGCTTCGACCTGCGCGACCCGGCGATCCCCGTCCTTGCCAACGCGCACGCCCGGCCCTACGGCCCCGGTGAGGTGAAACAGCTCCTCGCCCGGCAGATCTCGTCGCCGGTGCGGTGGAGCGAGACGGTGCGCTACCTCATGGGCCAGGGCGAGTTCACCTTCGAGGAGCTGGGCCCCGGGAGGGTGCTGCGCAAGCTCGTCACGAAGATCAAGGCGGAGGCGGAGCCGCTGACGGTGGACGCGCCGGAGAAGTCGGTACGCGAGCCGGTCCTAAAGCCCGTCGCAGAGCCTGCACCCGCACCTGTACCTGCACCTGTAGTGGAGCTGGTCCACGAGTCGGTCGAAGAGCCCGCAGAAGACCCGGTCTACGAGCCGGTCCGAGAACCCGTAGACGCGCTGGTCCACGAGCCGGTCGGACAGGCCGCCGAGGAGACCGTCCCGGAGGCCGTCCCCGTCGAGAAGCCCTTCGGGGACGCCGTCGCCGCGACGCGACCGGAGGGGGAGCGGGCTTCCGTCCTCCGTCCGGCCGCGCTCGGCGCCGACTCCTTCCGGGAGCGCTACGGCCTGCGCCACGCCTACCTCGCCGGATCCATGTACGGCGGACTCTCCGGCGCGGACCTCCTGGTCCGCCTCGCGAAGGCCGGCTGCATGGGGTTCCTCGGCACCGGGGGCCTCTCCCCGGCCGAGATCGAGACGGGCCTGGACACGGTCCGCGCCGACCTCGGCGCCGACGGGGCATACGGCGCGAACTTGCTCCACCAGCACGCCGACCCACAGCGCGAAGCGGCGCTGGTCGACCTGTTCCTGCGCAAGGGGGTCCACACCGTCGAGGCCTCCGGCTTCCTGCGGATCACCCCCGCCCTCGTGAAGTTCCGGCTGAGCGGTGGCCGGATCCTCGCGAAGGTGTCCAGCACCGACATGGCGGCGGCCTTCCTCGCGCCCGCACCGCCAGCCGTCGTCCGGGACCTGGTCGCCTCCGGCCAGGTCCCCGCCGCCGACGCCGCGCGGTACGCGGACCTGCCGCTCGCCGACGACCTGTGCGTCGAGGCGGGCTCCGGCTGGTACGACGCCGTGGGCAGCCTCGCCACCCTCCTGCCCGCCGTGGTCCGGCTGCGGGACGCGGCCTCCGGCGCGGGGCCCCGGGTGCACGTCGGCGCGGCGGGCGGCATCGGCAGCCCGGAGGCGGCCGCCGCCGCGTTCCTGCTCGGCGCGGACTTCCTCCTGACCGGGTCCATCAACCAGTGCACGCCCGAGGCCCACACCAGCACCCCGGTCAAGGACCTGCTCCAGGAGCTCGACGTGCACGACGTGGCCCTCGCGCCCGCCGCCGAGATGTTCGAACTCGGCGTCCGCGCCCAGGTCGTCAAGCGCGGCGTGTTCCTGCCCGCCCGCGCGGGAAAGCTGCACGAGCTGTGGCGCCGGCACGATTCGCTCGACGACATCGACGCCGCCACCCGCCGCCAGATCGAGGAGAAGTTCCTGCGCGGCCCCCTCGATCCGGCGGGCGCGGCCCCCGGCGACGACGCCAAGCGGCGGATGGCCGACGCCTTCCGGGCCTACCTCGACCGAGGCTTCGCGCTCGCCCGCAGCGGCGAACCCGGCCGCACCGTCGACTACTTGATCTACTGCGGGCCCGCGATGGGGGCCTTCAACGCCTGGGTGCGCGGCACGGTCCTCGAACCGTGGCAGTCGCGCCACGTCGACACGATCGCCGAGCAGCTCATGTCCGAGACCGCCGCACTGCTGCGCCACCGCGCGGCCCGCTTCGCCGCACTCTGAGCCGAGCAGCAAAGGAAGAGGGGACGACCGTGAGTTCGCACGACGCCACCGAAGTGTCCGGGAACGACATCGCCATCGTCGGCATGGCCGGGCGCTTCCCGGGAGCCGACAGCGTGGGGGAGTTCTGGGAGCTGCTGCGCGACGGCCGCGAGGGCATCACGCGGTTCGGCGACGACGAACTGGCCGGTGCCGGGGTCCCCGCGGCCCTGCGCTCCGATCCCGCCTACGTACCGGCGCACGGCATCCTGCCGGACGCCGACCTCTTCGACACGGGATTCTTCGAGCTCACCCCGGCCGAGGCCGAGGTCATCGACCCGCAACAGCGGCTCTTCCTGCAGAGCTGCCACACGGCACTGGAGGACGCCGGGTACGACCCGCGCCGCTACGACGGGCTGATCAGCGTCTACGGCGGTGCGGCGATCAACACCTACCTCCAGCAGAACGTTCTGCCGCGCATCGACCAGACCGCGACGTCCGACCACTTCAAGGTGATGGTCGGCAACGACAAGGACTTCCTGGCCACCCGCGTCAGCTACAAGCTCGACCTGCGCGGCCCCAGCTACAGCGTCCAGACGGCCTGCTCGACCTCACTGGTCGCCGTCCACCTCGCCTGCCAGGGGCTGATCAACGGCGAGTGCGACATGGCGCTCGCGGGCGGCGTGACCGTCAAGTTCCCGCAGAAGCGCGGCTATCTGTACGAGGAGGGCGCGATCCTCTCCTCCGACGGGCGCGTCCGCACCTTCGACGCGGACGCCAGCGGCACCGTCCTCGGCAACGGCGTCGGCATCGTCGTCCTGAAGCTCCTGGCGGACGCCCTCGACGCCGGGGACACCGTCCACGCCGTGATCAAGGGCACGGCGACCAACAACGACGGCTCGCTGAAGGTGAGTTACGCGGCACCCGGCAAGGAGGGCCAGGCTGCGGTCGTCGCCGAGGCGCACGCCGTGTCCGGCACGGAACCGGCCGACATCACCTACGTCGAGGCGCACGGCACCGCCACCCGGCTCGGCGACCCCGTCGAGGTCTCCGCGCTCACCGACGCGTTCCGGCGCGGCACCCGCGACACCGGCTTCTGCGCCATCGGCTCGCTCAAATCCAACGTCGGTCACCTCGACGCGGCCGCAGGGGTGGCCGGAGTGATCAAGACCGCGCTGATGCTGCGCCACCGGTCGCTGGTGCCGACCCTGAACTACGAACGGCCCAACCCCGCCATCGACTTCGCGGCCACCCCGTTCTACGTGAGCACCGAGACCGCTCCATGGACCGGCGTCGGCGACGGCCCGCTGCGGGCGGGCGTGAGCTCGTTCGGCATCGGCGGCACCAACGCCCACGCCGTCCTGGAGGAAGCCCCGCGCCCGCGGCCCTCGGACCCCTCCCCGCGCGACGAGCACCTGCTCGTCCTGTCCGCCCGGACCGCCACGGCCCTGGAGACCCTCACCGACGACCTCGCCGACCACTTGGAACAGCACCCCGACACGGACCTCGCCGACGCCGCGTACACCCTCGCCCTGGGTCGCCGCCCCCAGCGCCACCGCCGCGCCGTCCTGTGCGCCGACGGTCCCGGGGCCGTCCGCGCCCTGCGCGAGCGGTCCGCGCCGCAGTGCGCCACCGGCGACGGCGAACCCGCCCCTGAGCAGGGGACGTTCGTGCCCGGCGCCGAGCTGACCGGACGGCCCCTGCTGGACGCCGTGCGCGCCGCCTGGCTGGGCGGGCAGGAGGTGGACTGGGCCGCGTTCTACGGTGCGGAGCGCCGCCGCCGCATTCCCCTGCCCACGTACCCCTTCGAGGGGCGGCGGATCTGGCTCGACCCCGAGGCCCCCCGGGAGACTCCGAGGCCCGGCACGGGCGACACCGCCGACGACGCGCCGCGGACCCTGCACCCCCTGCTCGGCGCCAACGTCTCCACCCTCGCCGAGCACCACTACGCCACCACCCTGAGCGGCGACGAGTTCTTCCTCGCCGGGCACCGGGTCGCGGGCGAGGCGATCATGCCCGCCGTCGGATATCTGGAGATGGCCCGTGCCGCCGGAGCCCTGTCGCTGCCCGGCAGCGGTCCGGGCGGTCCGTCGCTGGGCCGGGTCTCCTTCGAACGCCCGCTGTCCTTCGCGCACGGGCCGCGGACCGTGCACATCCGGCTCACCCCGCACGGCGACGGCGCCCGGTTCGTGATCGACGGCCGGGCCGCCGAGGATGACACCGCACAGGACGCCCCCGAGGTGTTCGCCCGCGGCGAGCTGATAACCCGTACCCCCGCAGACAGCACAGAAGGTGCAGACAGCACTGCCCACCGCAGCGGTGACCCGGCGGTGCTCGCCGCACGCTGCACCGACCGGCTCGCCGCACCCGAGCTCTACGACCTCCTGAGGGACCGCGGACTCGACTACGGCCCGGAGATGCAGGCCGTACGCGAGCTGCGCCGCGGCGACCGGGAGGCGCTGGGCGTCCTCGAACTTCCCGCAGCCGCCGCGACCGCGTACGGCGACGGCGCGTTCGTCCTGCACCCCTCGCTGCTCGACGGCGCCCTGCACGCCGTGGTGGGCCTGCTCGCTGCCGACGAGGACGACGGGACGACGTATCTGCCGCTGGCACTCGGGCAGTTGGAGGTCCTCGCACCGCTGCCCCGGAACTGCCTCGTGCACGTGACGCTGCCCGACGGCGGAGCGGGCAACAAACAGCTCAAGGCCGACGCCGTCGTCCTCGACACCGAGGGCAGGACGCTGGCACGGCTGCGCGACCTGTCCGTACGGACACTGCGCGACGGCGACGGCCGCCCGCGGACGGTCCTCTTCGAGCGCGTCTGGGAACCCGCGGCGGACCCGGCCGAACGCCGTACGGCACCGGCCGGCCCCCACCTGCTCCTCGCCCACGCACCCGCCCGCCGCGACGAGCTCGTCGAAGCGCTGCGCGCCGCCGGAGAGTTGGACCCCGACGTCGTCCTGGTCACCCCGGGATCCGGGTTCGCCGTCGCGGACGAGGGACACGTCACCGTCGACCCCGGCAGCGAGGCCGACTACGCGGCGCTCCTCGACCGGCTTGCCGAGACGGGGCGTACACCCGCGTGCGTGCTGCACACCTGGGGCGACGCCGACGACCCGGGCGACCCGCTCGCCGCCGCGCCGCTCGGCCCCGGGCCGCGCGCGGTGTTCGCGCTCACCAAGGCCCTCGTCGCACGCGGCGGCGGCCGGCGCACGGCCCTGCTGACCGCGCACCGCCACGACATCCACGGCCCGGGCCCCGGCGCCGCCGCGCTCACCGGCTTCGCCCGCAGCATCGCGCAGGAGAACCCCCGCGTGACCCACCGCCTGGTCGGTCTCGACGCGGACACCCCGGCGCTGCCCGCCCTGGTCGCCGAACTCGCCCGCCTCGACGACGGCGAGCCCGAGACCCGGCACGGCGGCGGCGTCCGGAGCGTACGCCGCCACCGGCGCGCCGAGCCGCTCGCCGCCGAGGACGGCGGGGTGCCCGGCGGGGACGGCGAGGACGGCGAGGAGCCCGGCGAGGACGGCGCCTGCCTGATCAGCGGCGGTGCGGGCCGCCTCGGTCTTGCCCTGGCCGAACACCTCGCGAGCCGCTCCGCGCGGCCCGTCGTGCTGATCGGCAGGAACGAGCCGGACGAGGCGGCCGACCGCCGCATCGACGCCCTCCGCTCGGCCGGGCACGACGTCGCCTTCCGGCGCGCGGACGTCACCGACGCGGACGCTCTGGGCGCCGTGCTCGACGCGGTGCGCGCCGAGCACGGCACGATCCGCGCGGTGGTGCACGCGGCGGGCACGCTCCACGACTCCTTCCTGCTGCACAAGAGCTGGGAGGAGTTCACCGGGGTCGTCGGGCCCAAGGCGCACGGCGCCGTCCATCTGGACCGGCTCACCGCCGACGACCCGCTGGACTTCTTCGTCTGCTTCTCCTCGATCGCCGCCGCCTTCGGCAACGCCGGCCAGAGCGACTACGCGTACGCCAACGCGTTCCTCGACGCCTTCGCCGAACGGCGCCGCGCGCAGACCGCGGCGGGCCTGCGCACGGGCCGCACCCTGTCCCTGGCCTGGCCGCTGTGGCAGGACGGCGGGATGCGCCAGGAGGAGGACGCGGCGCGGGCCATGCGGCACCGGCTCGGCCTGGTCCCGATGCCCTCGGCGGCGGGCCTCGCCGCGTTCGACGAGGCGCTGCGGGGGCACCAGGGCGCGCTTCTCGTCGGCCACGGCGACCCGGACCGCATCGCGGCGGCGCTCGCCCCCGCACCCCGGCGCGCCGAGCAGCGGACCACCGCGGCCGCAGGGGCGTCGGCGGCGCTGTCGGAGCGGGAACTGACCGACTGGGCGAGCGTTTTCCTGCGGGAGCTGCTCGCCGAGCGGACCAAACTCGACCCGGCCGAGCTCGACCTGCGGGTGCCCTTCGACCGCTACGGCATCGACTCGCTGATCATCACCCAGCTCAACGCCGAGCTGGAGCGGCACTTCGACGACCTGCCCAAGACGCTGTTCTTCGAGTACGCCACGCTGGAGGAACTGGCGGGCCACTTCGTGGCGGAACACGCCGACCGGCTGACCGAGCTGGCGGGCGCCTCCGCACCCATGCCGGGCCCCGGGTCGGGCCCGGTGTCCGGCTCCGCGTCAGGCGACGGCTCCGCGTACGGCGACGAGACACCCGCGCCGACCCCGGCGACCCCCTCGGCCGTCGCGGCAGGAACCACCGTCGCGGCAGGAACCCCGCACCCGGCGACAAGCGACGCGGTCCCCGCCGGCCCGCCGCCCCAGGACGACGGCGCCGTGGCCGTCATCGGACTCACCGGGCGCTACCCGATGGCCGACGACATCGACGAGTTCTGGGCGAACCTCGCCGCGGGCCGCGACTGCGTCACGGAGATCCCCGCGGACCGCTGGGACCACGACCGGTACTTCGACCCGGATCCGGCGGCCCGCGGCCGCGCCTCCTCCAAGTGGGGCGGCTTCCTGCGCGACGTGGACCGCTTCGACCCGCTGTTCTTCGGCATCTCGCCCCGCGAGGCGGAGCTGATGGACCCGCAGGAACGCCTCTTCCTCCAGAACGCCTGGCACGTCCTGGAGGACGCCGGATACCGGGCCGACGAGCTGTCCGGCCGCGCCGTCGGCGTCTTCGTCGGAGTGATGTACGGCGAGTACCAGCTCTACGGGGCGGCCGACGCGGAACGCGGCGGCATCCGGGTCACCGGCTCCTCCTTCGCCTCGATCGCCAACCGGGTCTCCTACACGCTGGGCCTGAACGGGCCGAGCATCGCCCTGGACACCATGTGCTCGTCGTCCCTGACGGCCATCCACCTGGCCTGCGAGAGCCTGCGCGGCGGCGAGAGCGAGGTCGCCGTCGCGGGCGGCGTGAACCTCTCCCTGCACCCGTACAAGTACGTCTTCCTCAGCCAGGGCAGGTTCGTCTCCGCCGACGGCCGGTGCCGTGCCTTCGGCGCCGGGGGTACCGGTTACGTGCCCGGCGAGGGCGTCGGCGCGGTCCTGCTCAAGCCGCTGGCCGCCGCCGAGCGCGACGGCGACCACATCTACGGCGTGATCCGCGGCCACGCGGTCAACCACGGCGGCCGTACGAACGGATACACCGTGCCCAGCCCGCACGCGCAGGCCGACTCGGTGCGCCGCGCGCTGGACGGCGCCGGGCTGCGCCCCGCCGACATCGGGTACGTGGAGGCGCACGGCACCGGCACGTCACTGGGCGACCCGATCGAGGTCGCCGGGCTCGCCAAGGCGTTCGGCGGGACCCCGGCGGACGGCCGGCGCTGGCCCATCGGCTCGGTGAAGTCGAACATCGGCCACCTCGAATCGGCGGCGGGCATCGCCGGTCTCACCAAGGTCCTCCTCCAGTTCAGGCACCGCACGCTGGCGCCCTCCCTGCACTCCGATGAGCTCAACCCGAACATCGACTTCGGACGTGCGCCGTTCCGGGTGCAGCGGGAAGCCGCCCGGTGGGCGGAACCGGCCGGGGACGCGGGCCCGGCACCCCGCAGGGCGGGTCTCAGCTCCTTCGGCGCGGGCGGCTCCAACGCCCATCTCGTCCTGGAGGAGTACGGGGGAGGACCCGAGCGCACGGCCGAGCCGCTGGCGGAACAGCGCTTCGAGGAGACCCTCGTCTTCCCCCTCTCCGCACGGGACGTGGAACGGCTCCACGCGTACGCGGGCAGCGTCGCCGACTTCGCGGCCCGCGCGCACGTACGCGCCGCGGACCTCGCCCACACGCTCCAGCACGGCCGCGAGGTGATGGCGGAGCGCCTCACGGTGGTCGCCGAGGACGGCGCCGCGCTCGTCCGGGCCCTGCGCGCCTACCGGAGCGGCACGGCCTGCCCCGGACTCGTACTGCCCGGCGACCGCGCCGCGAGCGCACGCCCGGAAGCGGACGACGCGGCTCGCACGCTCGCCGCGCGCTGGACGCGGGACGGCACCGCCGACTGGGACACGCTCGTCCCCGCCCGGGGCACACGGCCCCGCCGTATCCCCGCCCCTCTCTACCCGTTCGCCCGGGAGCGCTACTGGGTGCCCGCGGGGGACCGGTCGCCGCGGCCGTCCGCCACCGCCCGCCCGCACCCGCTGATCGACGCCAACGAGTCGACCGTCGACGAGATCCGCTTCCGCAGGACGTTCCTGCCGGACGAACCTCTGGTACGCGACCACGTCATCGACGGACGGGCCCTGCTCGCCGGTGCCGCCTGCCTGGAGATGGCCCGCGCCGCGGCCGCACTCGCCGGGCTCGACGACGCCCGTGGCCTGCGGGACGTCCTGTGGGGGCGGCCGCTGGTGATCGGGGACGAGCCGTGCGACGTCCACGTCAGCCTGGCGCGCGCGGGCACCGCACGCGACGGCGGCCCCGGCGAACTGGCCTTCACCGTCTGGACGTCCGACGGCCCGGAGCGCACCGTCCACGTCCGTGGCACCGTCACCACGGGCCGCCCCGGCGACCCCACTCCGCCCGTCGACCTCGACGCCCTGCGCGCGGACCACGCCCGGCACCGGGACGCCGCGGACGTCCAACACGTCTACCAGGAAGCCCACTTCGCCTACGGTCCCGCCTTCGACGTCATCGAGGAGGTCCACTTCGGGGAGGGCAGCGCCCTCGTCGCGCTCGCCCTGCCCGAACAGGACACCGGCGCCACCGAAGTCCTGCCTCCCGCACTGCTCGACGGCGCCCTGCGCGCCTGCCACTGGGCGGATCGGCAGGCCCCCGGGGAGTCCCGGAGCCTCGCGGTGCCGTTCCACCTCGGAGCCCTGGAGGTCGTGCGGGCGACGGGCCCCCTGCCCCGCAGGTGCTACGCGCACGCCGTCCCCGCCCGCGGCGCCGACACGGCGTCCGGTCTGCCCCGGTTCGACGTCCGCATCCTCGACGCGTCGGGGGCCGAACTGGTCCGCATCGACGACTTCGGCGGCGGTCACCTCGACGGAGAGGCGACGCCGACGGCCCCCGCACGGACGTACACCCTCCGGACGGACACCTCCCGGACGAGCCCCGCACCGACGGCACCCGAACCGACGGCACCCGAACCGGTAGACACCCCCTTCTTCTACCAGCACGTCTGGCAGGACCAGGATCTCGCGCCGGACGCCCCCGTGGCCGCCGACGCCCTGCTCGTCCTGGCGGACGACGACGCGACCGCACAGGCCTTCGCGGCCGTGTCCGGCGGGCGGCGCGTCATCGGCGTCCGCACAGCGCCCTCGTTCACCCGCGGCGGCCCCGACCGGTACGCCGTCGATCCCGCCCGGCCCGCCGACTTCGAGCGGCTCCTCGCGGAGCTGGCACGCGACGGCGTCCGGTCCCTCGACATCGCCCACCTGTGGGGACTGACGACGCCACCCGTGCCGGTCGGCGTCGCGGTCACCGAGGCGGACTCGGTCACGGAGGCACTCGGCACGGCGCTCGCCCGGGGCCTCGGCTCCTTGCGCTCCCTCGCCCTGGCCCTCGACGGGGCACCGCTCCCCGGACGGGTGCGCTGCGCCTATGTCCTGGCCGAGACGGCGGACGGGGTACGCCCCGACCAGGAAGCCGTCGCGGGCTTCGCGCTCTCCACCGGCGCGGTGCTGCCGCGTCTCGAACTGTTCACCGTGGCCTGCGCGGACGGCCTCGCCGACGGTCCGCGCCTGCCGCACCTGCTCGCCGCGGAGCTCGCCCAGGGCGGCCGCCTCGCCGGCGCCGAGGTCCGCCACGCGGCGACGGGCCGCCAGGTCAGGACCCTCCGCAGGACCGCCGAGGCCGCCCCCGCGCCCGACGGCACGCATCCCGCGGCGCCGCACGGAACGAACCCGCTCAAGGAGGGCGGCACGTACCTCATCACCGGCGGAACCGGCGGCATCGGCCTGCGACTGGCCCGCCACCTCGCGGCCACCTGCCGGGCGCGGCTGGTCCTGGTCAGCCGGTCCGCCGAGCGGCAAGCGGCGCGCACCGCCGCCGACGAACTGGGCGCGCTCGGCGCCGAGGTCCTGCTCGTGGCGGCCGACAGCGCCGATCCGCGGACACTGGGCGCCGCGGTGACCCACGCCAAGGAGTGCTTCGGCCACCTCGACGGCGTCTTCCACCTCGCGGGCGCCGCCGATCAAGGCACCGTCCTCGACGCCGACGCGGCCCGCTTCGACGAACTCCTCGCCGCCAAGGCGCACGGCGTCGCGCTGCTCGACACGCTCACCGCCGACGAACCGCTCGACCTGTTCGTGGTGTTCTCCTCGATCGCCTCGGCCGTCGGCGACTTCGGCACCTGCGCCTACGCGGCCGCCAACCGCTACCTCGACGCGTACGCGGCCCGGCGTGACGCCCGGGTGCGGGCGGGGCAGGCATCGGGCCGTACGCTCGCCCTCGCCTGGCCGCTGTGGCGGATCGGCGGCGTGGACGCCCTGATGGGCGAGGAGGAGCGCGCCGGTTACCGGCGGCGCACCGGCATGCGGGAGTTCACCGGCGCGGAGGGGATGCGGGCGCTCGACCTGGCCTGGCGGACCGGTCTCGTACGGCTCGTCCCGGCGGTCGGCGACCCCCGCGCCGTCGACCTGGCGCTGGCGCCCCGGACCGCACCCGCCCCGGCGCCCCGCACCGAGCCGGATGCCGCCCACCCGGCGCGGACGCCGTCCGCCCCGGCCCTGCTCGCCAGGACGAAGGACCACGTCCGCGGCATGCTCTCCGAGGTGCTCGGCCTCGCGGGCGAGCGCATGGACGACCACACCACCCTGGACGCCTACGGTCTCGACTCCGTGCTGGTCATGGAGACCAACGAACAGCTCGACCGTGACTTCCCCGGCGCCCGCGGCACCCTGCTGTTCGAGTACCGCACGGTCCACGACCTCGCCGAGTACCTCGTCGACGAACACGCCGACGCCGTACGCCGGTTGTTCCCCGACGTCCTGCCCGACACGGCGCCACCCGCGACGACCTCCCCGACGCCCCCGGAGCCCCCGACGGTCACCGCCGAGGAGCGGCCGGACCCGCTCCCCACCCCGGAGCGCCCCGCGCGCGGCCCCGCGGCGGGCGACGGCGACATCGCCGTCATCGGGATCAGCGGCCGCTACCCCCAGGCCCGCGACCTGGCGGAGTTCTGGGAGAACCTGCGTCAGGGGCGGGACTCCGTCACCGAGGTGCCCCGCGAACGCTGGGACGCCGAGGCGCACTTCGACGGCGACGGATCCAAGGACGGCACCAGCTACGGCAAGTGGGGCGGCTTCCTCTCCGACGTGGCCGCCTTCGACTCGCTGTTCTTCCGGATCCCGCCGTCGCAGGCCAAGCTGATGGACCCCCAGGAGCGGCTGTTCCTGGAGGCCTCCTGGTCGGCGCTGGAGAACGCCGGGTACCCGCCGTCGCGGCTCCCGCGCCCGCGCTACGGCGGCCAGGGGCACGACGTCGGCGTGTTCGCGGGCGTCATGTGGGGCGACTACGCCCAGCTCGCCGCGGAGGAGTCGGCCGGGGGCCACCACCACACGGTGCTCGCCAACCGTTCCGCGATCGCCAACCAGGTCTCGTACTTCGGCGACTTCCGGGGCCCCAGCGTCGTGGTCGACACCGCGTGCTCCGCCTCCCTCGTCGCCCTGCACCAGGCCTGCGAGAGCATCCGCGCGGGCGAGTGCCGCTACGCGCTCGCGGGCGGCGTCAACGTGTCCGCGCATCCCCTGAAGTACGCGCACCTCAGCCGCATGCGGATGCTCTCCACCGACGGCCGCTGCCGCTCCTTCGGGGCCGGCGGCAGCGGGTACGTGCCGGGGGAGGGCGTCGGCGCGGTCCTGCTCAAGCGGCTCTCGGAGGCCGTCGCCGACGGCGACCACATCCATGCCGTGATCAAGGCGACCGCGGTCAACCACGGCGGCCGCACCGGCGGCTTCACCGTGCCCAACCCGCAGGCCCAGCAGGCCCTCGTCGAGGAGGCGTTGGACCGGGCCGGCATCGACCCGGCGACCATCGGCTACGTCGAGGCGCACGGCACCGGCACGTCCCTCGGGGACCCGATCGAGCACACCGGACTGCAGCAGGCCTTCGCGGCGGCCCGGCCGGCCGCGGGGAGCATCGCGCTCGGCTCGGTGAAGTCGAACATCGGCCACCTGGAGGGAGCCGCGGGCATCGCGGGCCTCACCAAGGCCGTACTCCAGCTGTCCCACGGCGAGTTGGTGCCCTCGCTGCACTCCGACGAGACCAACCCCGTCATCGACTTCACACGGTCCCCGTTCCGGGTGCAGCGCTCGCTCGCCCCGTGGCCGAGGCCGGTCACGCAGCGGGACGGCCAGTGGGTGGAGCTGCCGCGCCGGGCGAGCGTCAGCTCGTTCGGCGCGGGCGGCACCAACGCACACGTCGTCCTGGAGGAGTACCGAGCCCCGGCGGACCGGACCACGGCCCCCACGGACGGCCCCGAGCTGCTGGTGCTCTCCGCGCGCGGCCCCGAGCGGCTGCGGGCGTACGCCGCCGAACTCGCCGCCCACCTGGGCCGCGAGGGCACCGCGCTCGCCGACCTGGGGCACACCTTGCGCATCGGCAGGGAGGCGCTGCCCGAACGACTCGCGTTCCTCGTCTCCGATGTCGCCGAGGCCGCCGGGAAGTTCTCGGCGTTCGCCGACGGGGAGGACGCCCCCTGGGCGATCCGCGGCAACGCGGACCAGCACACCGCGCTCGCGGAGGTGTTCACCGACGGCGCGGGCCCCGGCTTCCTGCGGACCCTGGCCGCCGACGGCGACCGCACGCGGCTGGCCCGGCTCTGGGTCTCCGGCGCCTTCGACGACTGGGCCGCGCTGGCCGCGACGGCACCGGGCCGCCGCACCGTGCCGCTGCCCGGCTACCCGTTCGAGCGGACCCGGCACTGGCTGCCGGTGACCGGCGCCGCGGCCCCGCACACGGTGGCCCCGCACACGGTGGCCCCGCACACGGTGGCCCCGCACACGGTGGCCTCGGACCCGGCACGGGCGGCGCGGGATCAGCGGATCGCCCTCGGCCTGACGGCCACCGATCCGGTCGTACGCGACCACGTCGTCGACGGCGTGCGGGTGCTGCCCGGCGTGGGTCACCTCGCGCTCGTCGCCCGGGCACTGGACGAGGGCGCGGCGCGGGCCTTCCGGGACGTGCGCTGGGCGGCGCCCGTCCAGGTGCCCGACGACGGCACCGAGCTGACGCTCCACCTCGGCCCCGCGATGAACACCGACGCCGCCGAAGGCGCCGAAGGCGCCGCCCACGACTACCGCCTGACCGGTGGCACCGGGGACGAACCGGTGTACTCGCTGGGCCAAGTGCTCTCGGCGCTCCCCGACCGGCCCGCCGCGCTGGACCTCGACCGGCTCAGGGCGGACTGCCCCCGGCAGACGACCCACGAGGACCTCTACGCCGACCTGCGCCGGCGCGGCCTGCCCTACGGCCCGTTCTTCCGGCGCGTGGACCAGGTGTGGACCGGCGACCGGACCGCACTCGCCCGGCTGCGCCACCCGGCGGGACCCGACGGCACCCGCTCCGGCCCGCTCGACCCGGGCACCCTCGACGCGGCGCTGCACCCGCTGGCCCTGCTGCTCGCCGACCGGGCGGACACCCCGGGCCGCCCGCTCCTGCCCTTCGCCGCCGACCGCGTCGACACGTACGCCCCACTGCCCCACGACGGCTGGTCCTGCGTCACGGACCGGGGCTCCCACCGGTACGACGTGACCGTCACCGACGACGCGGGGAACGTCTGCGTCCGCGTGTCCGGGCTGGCCCTGCGCGAGCCGAAGGCACCGCCCGGCATCGACTACCGGCCCCGCTGGACGCCGGCGCCGCCGCCCGAAGCCGAGGACGCCCCCGCGCCCCGCACGGTCCTGACGGTCGCCCCGCACGACGCGCCGACCCTGGCGCGGGTGCCGGAGAAGGCCCACCCGGGCGCGCGGCACGTGCGCATCGACATCGGCGCGGCCGGACTCGACGAGCACGCGGTGGACCAGGTCCTGGCCCGCTCGCCCGAGGTCGACCTGGTGTACTTCCTCGCCACCGACGGCCCCGAGGGACTGCCGGACGACGTCCGGCTCGTCCGCGAGGCGCAGGACCGCGGCGTCGTCGCGCTGTACCGCCTGGTGCGCGGCCTCGACCGGGCGGGCCTGCTCGACCGGCCGCTGCGCCTCAAGGTCCTGACCGCCGACGGTCTGCCGCTCGGCGACGACGACCCGGTGCGGCCCGCGGCCGCCGGGCTCGTCGGCTTCTGCGAGGTCGCGGCCAAGGAGTACCCGCGGCTGAGCGTGGCGTACCTGGACGTCCGCGGCGGTGAACTCGCCGACGGAGTCCGGGGGTTGGTGACCGAGCCGGTGCGGGCCAAGGTCCGCCCGGTGTCCCTGCGCGGCGGCGTACGACGGGTCCGCACGCTGGAGAAGGCCGAGCTGCCCGCCATGCCGACGCGCTTCCGGGACCGTGGCGTCTACCTCGTGATCGGCGGCCTGGGCGTCCTCGGCCGCGACACCGCCGCCCACCTCGCCCGCACCTACCGCGCGCGCCTGGTGCTGGTCGGGCGCGGCGCACCGGACGAGCGGCGCCGCGCCGACCTCGCGGCCCTGGAACAGCTGGGCGCCGAGGTGCTGTACGTGCCGTGCGACGCCGCCGACCCGGTGGCGCTGCGCGGCGCCGTCGACGAGGCCAAGAGCCGCTTCGGCGCCCTGCACGGCGTCATCCACTCCGCGATGGTGCTCGTCGACAAGCCGGTCCGCGACCTCGGCGAGGCGGAGCTGCGCGGCGCCCTGGACGCGAAGGCGGCCACCGTGTGGAGCATGTTCCACGCCCTGCGCGGCGAGCGGCTCGACTTCGCGCTCCTCTATTCCTCCGCCGTCACGCTGGAGGGCAACCACGGCCAGGCCGGGTACGCGGCGGGCTGCCATGTCGCCGACGCCTGGGCGACCGCCGCCGCGCGGACCGTCCCCTACCCGGTGCGGACCGTCAACTGGGGCTACTGGCATGCGGCGGGCGACGCCCACCGGGAACGCGTCCTGAGCCGCTTCGCGGCCGCGGGCATCCAGCCGATCGGCGCCGAGGAGGGCATGGCCGCCGTCGAACGGATCCTGGCGGGCGGGCTGCCGCAGACCGTGGTGGTCAAGGCCGCGCCGGAGATCCTCGCCGGGCTCGGCGCCGACCCGCACACCGTGCTGCGGCAGCAGCCGCACCAGCGGCCCGCACCGGCCGGGCTCACGACGCGACCGGGGACCGAGAACCCGGGCGCAACGGACACCACCCCTGCAGTCACCGTTCCCACGGCCACTGTTCCCACGGCCACTGTTCCCACCCCCACCGACACTTCCTCCACCGACACTTCCTCCACCGACACCGAGCACCTCGCCCGACAGCTCCTGGTCGGCACCCTGCGCGGCGCGGGCGTCCTGCGGGCCCCCGGCGAACGGCACACCCGCGACGGGCTCCGCGACCGCCTCGGCGTCACGGCCGTCCAGGAGCGGCTGTTCGACCTGCTCGTCGACGTCCTCGTCCGCGGCGGCCACCTGCGCGAAGCGGATGACCCGGCCCACGGCGACGGCAACGGCAGCGGCGGCGGACTGGTCGTCACGGACCGTGTCGACGATCCCGACCTGCTGAACGCCATCGCCCGACCGGAGCAGGCGGTGGCCGACCTGACGCGGCGGCACCCCGGGACGGCGGCGGTGACGACGCTGCTGCTGCGCTGCCTCGACGCGCTGCCCGGCATCCTCACGGGCCGCCGCAGCCACCTGGACGTGCTCTTCCCCGGCGGCTCCTTCGACCTCGTGGAGGCCGTCTACGCGGGGGATCCGGTCACCGACCGGTGCAACGCCCAGGTCGCCGACATCGTGCTCACGTACGTGGCGCGGCGGCTGCGGGCGCGGCCCGGGGACCGGGTGCGGATCCTGGAGGTGGGCGCGGGCACGGGCGGCACCAGCGCGCGGGTGCTGGCCGAGCTGGCCGCCGCGGGCCATGGCGACCACGTCGACTATGTGTACACCGACGTCTCCGAGGGATTCGTACGGCACGGACGCAGGCGCTTCGGCGCCGCGTACCCCTTCGCCGACTTCCGCACGCTGGACGTCGAACGCGACCCGAAGGAGCAGGACTTCGAGATCGGAGGCTACGACCTGGTGCTCGGCACCAACGTGTTCCACGCGACGAGCCGGATCGACCGCACCCTGACGCACACGAAGCGGCTGCTGCGCACGAACGGCGTGCTGGTGGTCAACGAAGGCGTCGAACTGCGTGACCAGATGTCGCTGATCTTCGGTCTGGCCACCGGCTGGTGGCTGTTCGAGGACGCGGAGTACCGGCTGGCCGGATCCCCGCTGCTCGGCCTGACCGCCTGGCACGACGTCCTCGCCCACAACGGCTTCCGCCGGATTGCCGTGGAGCGGAGCCCCGCGGGCGGCAGCCACCAGCGCGTCCTCGTCGCGGAGAGCGACGGCCTGGTGCCGGTGCCCGTGGCGGCCCCCGAACCCGCCCCGACCGCCCCGGCGGGAGTGACGACCCGAGAAGCCGTACCCACCCGTCAGGAAGGCACGGAACAGAAGGGCACGGAACAGAAGAGCTCGGAACAGAAAGGCACGGAACGGCAAGGCATGGCACCGACCACGACAGCCGCCGGAGAAGACATCCGTGCCACCGAGCTCCGCGTCAGGGCGGTCTTCGCCCGCGTCCTGGAGATGCCGGAGGAACTCCTCGACCGCAAGGCCACCTTCGAGAACTACGGCATCGACTCGCTGGTGGTCCTGAGCCTCACCAAGGAACTGGAGCGGGAGTACGGGCCGCTGCCGTCGACCCTGCTGTTCGAGCACATCACCATCGAGCGCCTGGCCCGCCACCTCGCCGGCCGGCACCCCGAGGGCGGAGGGACGGCGCCCGCCGCGCCGCCGGCCCCGCCCGCCCGGCCCGCGAACGACATCGAGGAGATCGTCGACGGCCTGTCCGACGCGGAGGTGGACCGCCTGCTCCACCAGCTGAGCACCGTTCTCCAGGACCAGGAGGAGCAGCGATGACCACCCCTTTCAGTGCCGTCCTGATCGGCGAGGAACCCCTCCTCGCCGAGTGCGGGGAACACCTGCTGACGCGCGGCCACCAGGTGACCGCCGTCGTCGCGGCGAGTCAGGACCTGCGCCGCTGGGCCGCCGGACACGGCCTCACCGTCGTCGAGCCCGGCCGCGGCCTGGCCGGGCGGCTGCGTCCGCTGAGGTTCGCGTACCTGTTCAGCGTCACCAATCTGCGGATGCTCCCCGACGAGGTGCTCGCGCTGCCCGAGCGCATGCCGGTGAACTTCCACGACGGGCCGCTGCCCCGGCACGCCGGTCTGCACGCGACCAGCTGGGCCGTCCTGGAGGGCGCCACCGAGCACGGCGTGACCTGGCACGTGATGGAGCGCGAGGCGGACACCGGCGACATCCTCAAGCAGCGGTCCGTCCCGGTCGGCCCCGACGACACCGCGTACACGCTCAACCATGCCTGCTACGAGGCCGCCGCCGCGTCCTTCGGCGAGCTGGCCGACGAACTGGCCACCGGCACCGAGACGCGGACCCCGCAGGACCTGACGCGCCGCACCTACCACGGCCCGCACGACGGACCGCCCCGCGAGGGCCTGTTCTCCTGGCGGCGACCCGCGGCCGAACTCGGCGCGCTGGTGCGGGCCACCACGCTCGGACCGCACCGCAACACGTTCGGCCTGGCCCTCCTCGCCCTGGACCGACGGCTGTTCGCGGTGCGGGGCGCGGAGATCACCGCACGCCGCTCCACGCGCCCGCCCGGCACCGTGCTGGCCGTCGACGACGGCGCCGTCGTCGTCGCCACGACCGACCTCGACGTGCGCCTCACCGGGCTGGCCGACCCGGACAGCGGGGACCCGGCCGGTGCGGAGCAGGGCATCCGGCCCGGCGCGTGCTTCAGCGAGCCGGACGACGCCACGGCCGAACGCTGGACGTCGGCCGCCCAAGCCGCACGCCGCCACGAGACGTACTGGCTGCGACGGCTCACCGCGCAGGCTCCGCTGGCGGTGCCCTGGCCCGCCGGGGAGCCGGCACACTCCGCGGGGGAGGGGGAGAGGGCTGCCACGCCCTCCGGGACGCACACGTCCGCGCCGCCGGCCGCGGCAGCCGACGTACCCGAACGGGTCCGCTCCTTCGCCGAGCCCGAGCGCACGGCCTGGCTGCTCGCCGCACTGCTGCTGTTCCTCGGCCGCATGGCCGGGGAGTCCGCCGGCGGCTTCGACGTCGGGCTGCGCGTCCGCCCGGCGCCGGGTGCTGCGCACGGACCGGACCCGGTCATGCCCGACGTGCCGTTCCGCGCCCCGGAACCGGCGCCCGGGCGCACCCTGGACGACCTCAAGGAGACGGTCGCGGAGCAACTCGCCGAGGTGGCCCGGCGCGGCGCCCCGCCGCGCGGCCTCCGTCTGCGCGACCCCCTGCTGCGCGAGCGCTCCGCGGCGTCGGGCGGCACGCTGCCGATCGCGGTGGACCTGACCGACGGCACGGGCACCGGCACCGGCACGGCGGCGCCCGCCCTCACCGTCCGGATCGGGACGTCCGACGAGCGGGCCCGTGCCGTGACGTTCGAGACCTCCGACCCCCGCACGGCCGGTGCCGCAGGCCAACTCGCGGAGCGCTTCGGCGTGTTCCTGCGCACGGCGGCCGAACACCCCGGCGAGGACGCCGGACTGCTCGCCCTGCTCACGCCGGACGAGAGCCGTCAGGTGCTCCAGGCCTGGAACGACACGGCGGCCGCCTACCCGGACGACCGCTGCGTGCACCAGCTCTTCGCCGAGTGGAGCCGCCGCACGCCCGAGGCGCCCGCGGTGCGGTGCGGGGACACGGTCCTCAGCTACGGCGAGCTCGACCGCCGTTCCGAGCTGCTCGCCCGCCGTCTGGCCCGGCTCGGCGCGGGTCCCGGCACCCTCGTCGGGGTGTTCCTGCACCGGGACGCCGACCTGCTCACCGGGCTCCTCGCCGTGCTGCGGACGGGCGCGGCCTACGTACCGCTCGACCCGGTCTACCCGCCCGAGCGGATCCGCCACATGCTCGACGACTCCGGCGCGCTCCTGGTCCTCACCGAGTCCGCCCTGACGGCGTCGCTGCCACCGGACTGCCCGGCCCGGGTGGTCGCACGGGACGCGCCGGACACCGACCCCACGGACACGGACGCGGACACGGACACGGGCACGGCTCCGGCCGGTCCGTTCGAGGAAGGCCTCCCGGACCGGGCGGTGGCCGAGGACCCCGCGTACGTCATCTACACCTCCGGCTCCACCGGGCTGCCCAAGGGCGTGCGCGTCGGCCACCGGGCGCTGACCAACTTCCTCTGCTCCATGGCGAAGGAGCCCGGGTTCGCCGCCACGGACACCCTGCTCGCCGTCACCACGGCCTGCTTCGACATCGCGGGCCTGGAGCTGTACCTGCCGCTGGTGACCGGCGGCCAGGTCCTGATCGCCCCGGCGCCGACGGCCGCCGACGGGTTCGCGCTGCGCGAGCTGGTCGAGGCCCGCCGCCCCACCGTCATGCAGGCCACCCCGGTCACCTGGCGCATGCTGATCGAGGCGGGCTGGCGGGGCGACGGACGCCTGACCGTCCTGTGCGGGGGCGAGGCGCTGCCCGCCGACCTCGCCGAGGACCTCCTGCGGCGCGCGGGCCGGGTCTGGAACATGTACGGGCCGACCGAGACCACCATCTGGTCCTCCGTCGACGAGGTGCTGGCAGGACGGCCGGTCACCATCGGGCGGCCCCTGGCCAACACGCGGATGTACGTGCTCGACGAGCGGATGCGGCCCGTGCCGCCCGGCGCGCCGGGCGAGCTGTACATCGGCGGCGACGGCGTGGCCGACGGCTACCACCGGCGGCCCGATCTCACCGCGCGGAAGTTCCTCGACGACCCCTTCGCCCCCGGCCGGGTCTACCGGACCGGGGACCTCGTCCGCCATCTGCCGGACGGCCGCCTGGAGTATCTGCGCCGCGTCGACAACCAGGTGAAACTGCACGGCCACCGCATCGAGCTCGGTGAGGTCGAGACGGTGCTGCGGGAGCACCCCGCGGTCGCCGGGGCGGCGGTGGCCGTGCGTGAGGACGACGTCGGCGACCGTCTGGTGGCGTACGTCGTCGGCGCGGACACCCGGCCGCTGGTGGTCCCCGAGCTCCGGGACCACGTGGGGGAGCGACTGCCCGCCTACATGGTTCCCGGCGCCGTCGTCACCCTGCCCGACCTGCCGCTGACCCCGAACGGCAAGCTCGACCGCAAGGCCCTGCCGGCGCCCGACGACACGGCCACCGAGGCCGGGCGGAGCGGCGGCGCGGCGCCCGAGGGCGCGGTGGAACACCGGATCGCCGCGATCTGGCAGGGCGCGCTCGGCCGGTCGACGGTCGGCGTGGACGTCAACTTCTTCGACGCCGGAGGGGATTCGCTGCGGCTGACCCAGGTGGTGGCGCGGCTCCGCGCGGAGCTGCGCCCCTCGCTGAACCGACTGGACATGTTCCGCCACCCGACGATCCGGACCATGGCGCGTCATCTCGACGGAGGTTCGGCGGGCACGCCGGCGCCGACGCGCGAGCGGCAGCCGCAGGGCCGGAGCCGGTCCCTGCTCGGGGCGCGCCGACGACGGTCGGGCGCGGAGCGCTGAGCCGCCCGAGGGCGGGCAACCGGCATGTATGCGTCGGCACTTCTTCAAGGAGGCACCATGGAACCGACCACCGTTCGCTGCAAGATCTGTTCACTGAAGGCCGGCCACCCCGGGATCGTGCTCGACGACGAGCAGGTCTGCAATCTGTGCAACCTGGACTTCGCGGGCGATCTGATCGCCAACTACAAGTACACCAATGAGGTGTTCGCGCAGTTCCAGGCGGCCGCGCCGAACCCGAACGGCGCGTTCGACTGCCTCTTCATGTACAGCGGCGGCAAGGACAGCACGTACATGCTGGACAAGTTCGTCAACGAATACGGCAAGCGGACGCTCGCGTACACCTTCGACGTGCCCTTCGAGAGCACGCACGCGGCGCAGAACATCAAGCTCGCGCAGGAGAAGCTCGACGCGACGTTCGTGGTGGACTCCGACGACGACAACATCAAGAAGATGATGCGGGACGTCTTCAACCGGCCGCGCCCCAAGAAGCCCGGCCAGTATCTCGACGAGAAGCTGCCGTGCGTCTCCTGCCGCACCTTCTTCGTGATCCGGGCCATCCTGTACGCCTTCCGCGAGCGGATTCCCTACATCGCGCTGTGCGCCGACCCGCAGCAGATCCTCACCATGGAGTCGAACGTCCGTGAGGTCGTCCGCGGCTTCTACAAGTCGTTCGGGCCGGAGCTCGCGAGCGAACTGTTCAACGGCGAGATCGAGGAGATCCTGTTCGCCGAGGACGACGAACTCCCCAAGATCGTCTTCCCGTTCATCGCCATGCGGCACGACTACGACCCCGACCGCATGGTCGCCGAACTCAAGGAGAAGGGGCTGTACGCCTCTTCGCCGATGGAGACGCACTGCACGCTGTTCCCGCTCCTGAACTACTACTCGTTCAAGAACTGGGACTGCATGTTCTACAAGCTCAACGCGTCCAGCTACACGCGCGCGGTGAGCCGCAACAAGGACTACGACCGTTCCACGTTCAGCATCAAGTTCCCGCGCTCCCTGGACCTGCCCGAGGTGGAGGAGCGGCTCAAGCGGGTGGTGCTGGAGATCGCCGCGGGCGAGGGCGACCGCGAGAGCCACCGCGAGACGCTGGTGGAGCTCTTCAAGCAGATGGACACCACCGACGACGGAGCCAGGTTCATCGCCGAGACGTTCCTGGACATGCGCGGTGTCGCGGCGGACCTCGGCATCAAGGTGGGTTGAGGAGAGAGATGAACGACCAGATGGAGCAGGACGACCGGGATCGGACCGGCGAGGCCCTCGACGTCCGGGACGCGGACATCGCGATCGTCGGCCTCGCCTGCCGGTTCCCCGGCGCCGACACCCCCGAGAAGTTCTGGCGCGTGCTGAGCGAGGGCCGCGAGACCCTGACCTACTTCTCCGACGAGCAACTGCGCGCGGCCGGTGTCGGCGAGCAGCTCATCGCGGACGAGCGGTACGTGAAGGCCGGCCAGATCGTCGAGGGCGCCGACACGTTCGACGCAGGATTCTTCGGCATGACCCACGACGAGGCCGAGCTGATCGACCCGCAGCAGCGGCTGTTGCTGGAGTGCTCGCTGGAGGCGCTGGAAGGGGCCGGTTACGACCCCCAGCGCGACGAGCGGCGGATCGGGGTCTTCGCCGGCGTCGGCATGAACACCTATCTGCTGCGCAACCTCGCGGAGCGCTACCGCACCGGATCGTCCGTGGACCGCTACCGCATGATGATCACCAACGACAAGGACTTCGCCGCCACCCGCACCGCCTACAAGCTGAACCTCCAGGGCCCGAGCATCAGCACCAACACGGCCTGCTCCACCTCGCTGGTCGCCGTCCATCTGGCCTGCCTCAGCCTGCTGTCCGGCGACTGCACCATGGCCCTGGCGGCCGCCGCCCACATCCAGGCCGACCAGGGCGAGGGCTACCTCCACCACGAGGGCATGATCTTCTCGCCCGACGGACACTGCCGTGCCTTCGACGCCAAGGCCCAGGGCACCGTGATCGGCAACGGCGCCGGCGTGGTCGTCCTCAAGCGGTTGAGCGACGCGCTCGCGGACGGCGACACCGTGCACGCCGTCATCAAGGGCACCGCCGTCAACAACGACGGCTCCGCCAAGACCGGTTACACCGCCCCCAGCGTGCAGGGCCAGGCCGCCGTGATCGCCGAGGCGCAGCAGATCGCCGACTGCGGACCGGAGACCATCTCGTACGTGGAGGCGCACGGCACCGCGACACCGCTCGGCGACCCCATCGAGATCGCCGCGCTCAACCAGGCCTACGGCGCCGGACTCGCCCCGGAATCCTGCGCGATCGGCTCGGTCAAGACCAACGTGGGCCATCTGGACACGGCCGCGGGCATGGCGGGCCTGATCAAGACGGTCCTGATGCTGCGCCACCGCACCCTGGTCCCGAGCCTCTACTTCGACGCGCCCAACCCGGAGATCGACTTCGCGGCCGGGCCGTTCCACGTCGGCACCGAGACCAAGGAGTGGCCCGCGGGCGCGACCCCGCGCCGCGCCGGCGTCAGCTCCTTCGGCATCGGGGGCACGAACGCCCACCTCGTCGTCGAGGAGCCGCCGCCGCCCCCGCCCGCCGCCGGGACGGCCGGGCCCCGGCTCCTGGTGCTCTCCGCCCGCACCCCGGCGGCGCTCGACACGGTCGCCGCGGACCTGGCCCGGCAGCTCCGCAAGGACCGCGACCTGGACCTGGCCGCCGTCTCCCACACGCTGGCCGTCGGACGGCGCGTGCACACCTACCGACGCGCCCTCGTCGCCACCGACGTGCGCGACGCGGCGCTCGCCCTGGCCCTCGGCGACGAGAACCGTGTCCTGACGGGCGACCCCACCGCGGACAAGCCGGTCCTCGACCTGGCCCTCGGCGACCCGGCGCCCGGCGTCCCCGGACACGCCACGGCCCTGTACGAGGAGGTCCCGGCCTTCCGCGAGCACCTCGACCGGATCGCCACGGAGCTCGGCACTCCGGGCGGCCCGGACGAACTCCTCGGCGCCGACGGCACCTTGGGGGCCTTCGCCGTCCAGTACGCCACGCTGCGGACACTGGCCGACTGGGGCGTACGCACGACGGTGGTCGCCGCCGACCGCACCGATCTGCCCGACGCGGCCCTGCGGCTGCTGGAGCAGAGTGCCGCGCAGCATGCCACCGCGGCGGGCCGCCCGGCCGTCGCGCTGCTGCCGCGGTCGCCGGACACGGCAGGGCCCGCCTTCCTCCTGGAGGTGCTGGGCCGGCTGTGGACGGCGGGGGAGCCGGTGGACTGGGCCGCGTACCACGAGGGCGAGCGCGTGCGCCGGGTGCCGCTGCCCCGCTACCCCTTCGACCGGCAGCGGCACTGGATCGAGCCGCACGGCGGCGCCGCGCCGGTGACGCGGGCCGCGGGCGAGACGCTCAAGGACCGCTTCGAGGGAATCCCGGACACCGAGAAGGCCACGCTGCTCACGGCCTTCATCCGGCAGGAGATCGCCGCCGTCCTCGGGGCACCGGACCCGCAGACCGTGGACCAGGACGCCAACCTGTTCGACATGGGCCTCGACTCGCTGATCCTCATCGAGGTCATCGCCAAGCTCGGCGACGAACTCGCCCATCCGGTGCGCTCCTCGGCGTTCGTCGAGTACCCCACCGTGCGGGCCTTCGTGGCCGACCTGAGCGCAGAGCTGGGCATCAGCCCGGACGGCGCTCCTGGGACGCCCGCCACGGGCGCCGAGGGGCGCGTCTCCCGCCGCGCCCAGCGGGCCGCCGCCCGCCGCCCCGCGAGCCCCTGACCGGGCGGGGCGCCCGCTGTGCGCCCGCGGCCGACCGTCGTCGCGGTTCGGCCGCGGGGCAGCTCAGGGGTGTACGCGCGGCAGTCCCGTCACGCCCATCACGAGGGAGTAGAGCGAGCTGGTGGCCGTGATGAAGAGGCGGTTGTTCTTCGGGCCGCCGAAGGCGATGTTGGACACCGGCTCCGGCACCCGCAGGCGGCCGATGAGGGTGCCGTCGGGGTCGTAGCAGTGCACCCCGCCCGCGATGGCGGCGGCCCACAGCCGGCCGCCGTCGTCGAACCGGAGGTTGTCGAAGCGGCTCACGCCGTCCTTGGCCTCGGCGAAGACCCGGCCGTCGGAGAGCGTGCCGTCGTCGCGCACGTCGAAGACGTGGATGCGGCCGCCGCGGGTGTCCGAGACGTACAACTGCCGCTCGTCGGGGGAGAACACGAGCCCGTTCGGCGTCGCGAAGCAGTCCGCGACCAGGCGGACCTCGCCGGTCGCCGGGTCGATCCGGTACACATGGCAGCCGTCGATCTCCGGCTCGGCGCGGAATCCCTCGTAGTCGCTGGTGATCCCGAAGTCCGGGTCGGAGAACCACACCGAGCCGTCCGAGCGGACGACCGCGTCGTTGGGGCTGTTCAGCCGCTTGCCCTCGTACCGGTCGGCGAGCACGGTGATCCGGCCGTCGGGCTCGGTGCGGGTGACCCGGCGGTTGCCCTGCTCACAGCTGATCAGACGGCCCTCGCGGTCGAGGGTGTTGCCGTTGATGTGCCCGGCGGGCGAGCGGAAGACGGCGACCGCGCCGGTCGCCTCGTCCCACCGCAGCAGCCGGTCGTTGGGGATGTCGCTCCACACCAGCTGGCGCCAGGCGGGCAGGTACAGCGGTCCCTCGGCCCACCGGCAGCCCCCGTACAGCTGCTCCAGCCGGTCGTCGCCGTTCGCGCACCGCCCGGTGCGGAACCGCTCGTCCAGGATTTCGTACAGGCCGGTGTCGTCGCTGCCGGACATGGTTACCCCTCGGCTGAATAAGACTGAATCGCATTCGGTTGATCATGACTATGCCAGAACGCTGTATGGTTGCGCCATGGTGACCGTGGATGACATCGACCGACGGCTGATCGCCCTCCTCCAGGAGGACGCGACCATCGCGTACGCCGCGCTCGGCAAGGGGGCGGGGCTCTCCGCGGGCGCGGCCCACGAGCGGGTGCGCAAGCTGCGCGAGCGGGGCGTCATCCGGCGCACCACGGTCGACGTGGACCCCGCGGCGCTCGACCGCGGGGTGCTGGCCTTCGTGATGGTCGAATCGACGGTGTGGATGGGGGAGTCAGCGGACGCGTTCGCCGCGATCCCCGAGATCCAGGAGGCGCACGTGATCGCGGGCAGCGCGTCGGTCCTGGTGAAGGTCCGCACGGCGACGACCGAGCAACTGCAGGACGTGCTGCGCCGGTTGTACGCGATCGAGGGCGTCAGCGGTACGCAGGCCACGGTATCCCTGGAGACGTTCTTCGAGCGCCCGGTCTCACCCCTCGGCGCCTGAGCGGCCGGCGGGCGCCGCGTCAGCCGGTGTGGTCGGCGACCCGGACCGACAGGCCGTAGTCCAGCTCGGCGCCGTCGACGAGCACCGCTTCGACGGAGCGGGTCGCCGGGTCGATGTCGGCCTCCATGCCGTCCCCCACGTACCGGGGATAGCCGGAGGCGCCGGTGTCCCCGGTGGCCGTCACCACCGCGGAGCGCAGGGCGCCGTCCGTCCCCGTGCCGCCCTCGGTGAACTCGGGCATCAGCAGAAGCTCGTAACGCTGCGGTTCACTGTTCATGCCAGTGACGCTAGACACGAGTGGCGGGCGCC
This sequence comes from Streptomyces sp. NPDC002564, assembly GCF_042889645.1. NCBI lineage: Bacteria > Bacillati > Actinomycetota > Actinomycetes > Kitasatosporales > Streptomycetaceae > Streptomyces > Streptomyces sp. NPDC002564. The sequence continues at coordinate 1,142,506 of NZ_JBIARE010000002.1, forward strand.
GCACGTTCTGGCCGCCCGGGGCCGGCGCCGCGCCCGGTGGCGGGGCTACGGCGTGGCGCGGATCCGCAGGAGGTACGCGGCGGTCACCGCGACCCCGCGGTCGTCGTCCCGGGACAGCTTCGCGAGGGCCCGCTCCGCCGTGGGCCCGGGGACGTCCGCGAACGCCTGCGTCAGCCGCCGGCGCGCCGGGGCGTCGACCGTGCCGTCGGCGAGGCGGCCGACGAGCCGGGCGGCGATGTCCTGCGCCGTCGCGGGACGGACGGCCAGCGTGCCGAGCGCGTCGGCCGCGTCGACGTCATTGACCTCGTCGACGACCATCTCGACGAGGGTGGGGACCGCGTCGGCCACACCCCGCGCGCCGAGCGCCAGCGCGGCCCGCCTGCGGACCACGACGTCCGGGTGGCCGAGGGCGTCGTGCAGCACCGCCGCCGTCTCGTCGTCCGGGAACTCGGCGATGGACCGCACGGCACGCTCGCGCACGGCGGCGACCGGGGAGTCGAGCCCGCGCGCCAAGAGTGCGACGGCGGCCGGGCCTGACCGTGCCAGGGCCCACCGCAGGGCCCCCGCGACGTGCGGGTCGCTCTCGCCGAGCGCCGCCTCGACCAGCGCCTCCACCGGTACCGGCACCCCGTCGACCGAGGCGAGCGCCGCGCGCTGGCGCTCGCCTGCGCTCGCCGAGCCCAACGCCTGCAGGAGCGCGATGGTCTCCAGGACGTCCCCCCAGCCGTCGGGCTCGGCGGCGCCGATCCGGTTCAGGCGCGTGAGCAGCTCCGTCTCGCGGGCGATGCGCTCGCGCGTCCGGCGCACCAGGTCGGCCACGAGTTCGGCGGGCGCGAAGCCGGGATCGTCGAGCGCCCTGCCCACCTCGCGCAGCGAGAGGCCCAGCGACCGCAGGCTCTCGATGTGGAAGATCCGCCGGATGTCCTCGTCGGCGTACGTGCGGTAGCCCGAGCCGGTTCGCTCCTCCGGCCGCAGCAGGCCGAGCGACTCGTAGTGGCGGAGCATGCGGGCGCTCACCCCGGACCGCCGGGCCACCTCACCGATCAACACGTGCCTGTCACTCCTCCCGGCCGCGCGTCCCGAGGACCGCGACGCGCCTGGCCTCGTGGAGCGCGAACTCGAATCCGGCATCCGGGTCGTGGAACAGCCGCTCCGTGGCGAGCGCGTGTTCCCGCACGTCCGGGTCGGGGTCGGCCGACGCGGCGCGCAGCGTCGGCAGGATCGTCTCACCGAGCGCGATCAGCGCCCGGCTCAGACTCAGCCGTGTCTCGCGCCCGCCGCGCCCGAGCCGGGCGGCGAGCGCGACGGCCAGGCCGGGCTCCGCCCCGTTGGGGACGAGCGCGACGGCCGCCCGCCAGGCGCTGCGGGCCACCTCGTCGTCGGCGTCGGCCAGCAGCGCCGGGGTGATCACCGGCCAGGCCCGCCGGTCACCGACCTTGGACAGGGTGTGCAGCGCCTGACTCCGGGCCTGCGCGCCGCCCGAGCGGACCTCGTCGAGCAGCGCGGGAACGGTTGCTTCCGCCGGCTGGCGGGTGAGCGCCCACGTGAGCATCTCGCGGACCTGGAAATCGGGCTCGACCGCGCAGCGCTCGACGAGCGTGCCGAGGGAGCGCGGGTCCGGGTACGTGCCGAGGGCCAGCGCCGCCCGCAGCCGGACCGACGGGTGCGCGTCGCCGAGCGCCGCAACGGCCCGCAGTACTTCGGTGTCCTGAACCGACGGGGTCATCGGGACCACCTCCTCGCCCCGCAGTGAAGGCCTTGACACCGTGTCAAGGTCAAGCGCCTCACTGGTCCAGGGCCTCGGCGGCGGTCGCGATCACCGCGTCCGCGAGCGTGGCGAGCGCGGGCGAGTCGAGCTTCCACTGCTGCCAGAACAGCGGTACGTCCATGAAGCGGTCGGCGTCGAGCAGCGTCAGTGCCCCGGCGCGCAGCAGCGGCTCCGCCTGTTCCCGCGGCACCACGCCCCAGCCGAGACCCGCCTCGATCGCCTCGACGAAGCCGCGCGACGACGGGACGTAGTGCCGCAGGGCGCTCGCCCCGCGCCCGCCCGTCACGCGCCGCGCGAAGTCGTCCTGCAGACAGTCGCGCCGGTCGAAGAACACCACCGGCACGTCCGCGAGGACCTGTCCGAGCGGCGTCCGCGGCCAGTCGCCCAGCCACCGCGCCACGAACCCGGGCGAGGCGACCGGCAGATACCGCATCCGCCCCAGGCGCCGCACGGTGCAGCCCGACACCGCGTCCGGCGACGAGGTGACCGCCGCCATCACCGAGCCCTCGCGCAGCAGCGACGTCGTGTGGTCCTCGTCCTCGCGCCGCAGCTCGAAACAGCGGCGCGGCTCGTCGGGGACGCGGGCCAGCGCGGACAGGAACCAGGTCGCCAGCGAGTCGGCGTTCACCGCGACCGGAAGCACTGCGGGCTCGCCGCTGTCACCGATGCCGAGCTCGGCGCGCGCGTCCCGCTCCAGACGGGCCAGCTGCCGGGCGAAGCGCACCACGACCTGACCGGACTCGGTCGGCCGCACCGGCTTCGTGCGCATCAGCAGCACCCGGCCCGTCCGACGCTCCAACGCCTTCACGCGCTGGCTGACCGCGGGCGGCGTGACGTGCAGGGCCGCGGCGGCCGCGTCGAAGGTCCCCTCGTCGACGACGGCGAGCAGCGTCCGTACATGTTCCAGCGGCAGCTCCGACAACGCCCCCGCCACCGGGCCCGCATCTTCGGCTCGTGACATCACGATTGCTTAAGCTACATCAGAATCTTTACCTGTACTTAGGGCGTCAAGGCTCCTTAACGTCGATCTTCATGGGAACAGCACTGACCGCCGCGGCCGCCGGCTTCGGCACCGGACTCTCGCTCATCGTCGCCATCGGATCGCAGAACGCCTTCGTGCTGCGCCAGGGCATCCGACGCCAGGCGGTGTTCAGCGTGGTGGCCATCTGCGCCGTGTCCGACGTGCTGCTCATCGGGGCGGGCGTGGCCGGGGTCGGGACCGTGGTGACGGCCTGGCCCCCGGCGCTGACCCTGGTCGGCCTCGTAGGCGGAGGCTTCCTCCTCTCGTACGCGGTGCTCGCCGCACGCCGGGCGCTGCGCCCCGGCACCATGACGACGACGGGTGCGGCGGCCGGGTCACGGCGCGGCGCGCTGCTCGCCTGCCTGGCCATGACCTGGCTCAACCCGCACGTCTACCTCGACACGGTGCTCCTCCTCGGCTCGGTCGCCGCCGGTCACGACGGGCTGCGCTGGGCCTTCGGCGCCGGCGCGATGCTCGGCAGCATCTGCTGGTTCATGGCGCTCGGCTACGGCGCCCGCCTGCTCAGCGGCTTCTTCGAGCGGCCCGCGTCCTGGCGGGCCCTGGACTTCGTGATCGCCGCGACGATGACGGTCATGGGCGGCACGCTGATCGCCGGGGTGCTCTGAAGGATCCGGTGCCGCTCACGCCGACCGCAGGACCGGCGGTTCGGCGTCCCACAGCTCGGTGCGGTGTGCCGCCACCAGGGATTCGACGCGGGCCAGCGCCTCGGCGGCGGGCAGCGGGTCGATGCGCCGCCCGTCGCGCAGCCGCAGCGCGACCAGGTCGTCGGCGTCCTCCTTGGCGCCGAGGACAGCCTGGTAGGGCACCAGCCGGGCGGCCCGGATGCGGGCGCCCAGGCTGCCGTGCTCGGGACCGGCCAGTTCCGCCCGCAGTCCGAGCTCGGCGCACCGCCGCAGCAGCCGCTCGGCGCCGGGCACCTGCGCCTCGGAGACCGGCAGGACCACCAATTGGGTCGGGGCGAGCCAGGCGGGAAAGGCGCCGCCGTGCTGTTCGATGAGATGGGCGACGGCTCTCTCCACGCTGCCGATGATGCTGCGGTGCACCATGACGGGGCGGTGCTTGGCGCCGTCCGCCCCGATGTAGTGCAGGTCGAACCGCTCGGGCTGGTGGAAGTCGACCTGGACGGTGGAGAGGGTGGACTCGCGGCCCGCGCCGTCGACTACCTGCACGTCGATCTTGGGGCCGTAGAACGCGGCCTCGCCCTCGACGGCCTCGTGCTCGACGCCGGCGCGGTCGAGCACCTCGGCGAGCAGCGCGGTGGACCGCCGCCACTTCTCGGGGTCGGCGACGTACTTGCCGCCGGGGCCGGGCAGGGAGAGCCGGAAGCGGGCCGCCCTGATGCCGAGCGCGTCGTAGGCGGCGCGGATCATCGCCAGCGCCGCGCTCGCCTCGTCGGCGACCTGGTCCAGGGTGCAGAAGATGTGCGCGTCGTTGAGGTGGATGGCCCGCACCCGGCTCAACCCGCCCAGCACCCCGGAGAGTTCGGCGCGGTACATGCCGCCGAGTTCGGCCATCCGCAGCGGCAGCTCGCGGTAACTGTGCGCTCGGGAGCGGTAGATCACCGCGTGGTGCGGACACAGGCTCGGCCGCAGGACGACCTGCTCGCCGCCCAGATCCATCGGCGGGAACATGTCCTCGCTGTAGTGCGACCAGTGCCCGGAGATCTCGTACAGCTCCCGCTTGCCGAGCACCGGCGAGTACACGTGCCGGTAGCCCGCCCGCCGTTCGGCGTCCCGGATGTACTCCTCGAGGGTGTGGCGCACCGCCGCGCCGTCGGGCAGCCAGTAGGGCAGGCCCGCGCCGATCAGCGGGTCGGTGCCGAACAGGTCGAGCTCGCGGCCGAGTTTGCGGTGGTCGTGCATAGCGGTCTCCTCGCGGACGGTGGGGCGAGTGGCCGCGGGAGGAAAGGACGAAGCCCCGGGGCACTCGCCCCGGGGCTTCGGACTCGGACATCGGTCAGCGCGCCGGGACACTCTCCGGCGTCGTCGTCATCACAGCGCGCTTCTTCATGCCGGTGAAGCTAGCAGAACCCGATCCGCCACGAGACTTATTTTTCGCGCCCCTTGCTGCCCGCCCTTTGCTGCCCGCCCTTCGCGCCGCCCGGGCGGCCTCAGCGCCGCCGCTTCGTCGTCCGGCGCCAGCCGAACGGACCGGGCAGGTCCATGGACGTGGTGCGCCGGCCCGTACTGCTGTGGGTGCGCCGGGGGCCGTTCCCGCCGCCGGTGGTGACGGACCACGAGCGCTTGTTGATGTTCAACCGCACACCGGGAAGTATCCGGAAACTCTTGCGGAACGTGAGTGGCATGGACTCCTCCTTGCGTCCGTCTCCGGGTACCCGCGAACGGAGGCCGCTCACCTGCGTGATCGCACTCCGGTCCGCCCCTGGGCCGACCGGCGCGGGGAGAGGGGTGCCCGCACCCCTGCGCATGCCACGTCTCCTTGGCTAGGGTGCGGCCATGGCCAGCGCCCGCGCCCTCGAACCCGTCCTGCTGGAACCCAAGGGTCCGGTGATCACGGCCATCGCCTGCACCGTGGGCGCGGTCCTGTTCCTGGGGGCGGGCGGCGCCTTTGCCTACGTCACCGTCCGCACCGTCGCCGACCTGGACGAGACGGGGAGCGGGTGGATGTGGGCCGGCGTCGGCCTCGCCCTGGCCGCCGCGTTCATCGCCTGCGTCGGCTTGTCCACCATCCTCTTCGCCCGCGAGGAACGGCGGGCCACGCTCCAGCTCGCCGCCCTCGGCGTCGACGGGAGCGCCCTGGTGCTCGCGGTCGCCTCCGCCCCGCCGACCAACGACGACCACCACCAAATCCGGCTCCTGATGCGCATCAGCGGCCCCGGTTTCGAACCCTTCGAGTGCGGCAGCGACGTCCTGAGGTACCGGTTCGGCGGCGTCACGCAGGGGACGGTGCTGCGGGCCCGGGTCAATCCGGTCACCCGCGCGTTCACCGTCGCCCCCTCGCCCGCGCCGCCGGCCCCAGGAACCCCGGACGCGTGAAAACCATGAAGGCCATGGACGCCATGGACGCCATAAGAGTCGTGGAGGCCGTGAAGGCCGTGAAGGCACGGAGAAGCCGCGGCTCCCGGAGCGTGTAGCGGGGCCTTCGAGGCGGGATGCTGGAGATATGACTGATCTCACCTGGTATGCGGCCAAGCTGGTGCAGTTGAGCGCCCCGTCGATCTCGTCCGGACCGCACGAGCGGGAGGGCGACCGCAAGGCATCGATCAGCGCCGCACGGGTCGCCTTCGACGGAGCCTTCCTCCACATCCAGCCGGACTCGGAAGGGGCCCCGGTGACGGTCGTCCCGTCGACCTCCCTCCATCGCCTGACCTACGACCCGGCCCGCTGAGCGGCACGGGCGCCCTGTCGGCCGCCCCCGGTGTGAAGGTGATCACAAGCGGCCCCCTCATGATCGGGGTCGGGTGCCATCGGCCCCCATGGTTCGCGTAAGGTCGCGGGTCGGCCGCACACGGCCACCCGAGCAACACCGTCACCGAACAAGGAGCCGCAGGTCATGCCGGCCAATGACGCCACTCAGGCGCCGATCTACCACACCCTCGTCCAGGAGCACGGCGATGTCGTCGCCACGGCCCGCAAGGCCGCGGAGGAGACCCAGCAGACAGCCGAGGACCTGTTGGACTTCAGAACGGCCTCCGGCGCGAGCGCGTCGCCCGCGCCCGCGTCCTGAGGGTCGGCGGGACGGCGCGGGCGCCCTCCCGGAGGTCCCCGGACCGCCCGGGGCCGGGGGAGGGGCCGACGGCCGCCGCGGGGCCGCCTCGCGTCGAAGGCCGACGATCGGCCAAGATGGCTCGATGGACTATGAGTTCTGGAAAGAGATTCACGAACGCGGCGGCATCCCCGCGGTCAAGAGCGCGCTGGAGGACCTCCCCGGCGACCTTCCGCCCCAGGACGCGGACGCCGCGACCGAGCTGGCCCTGAAGGTCATCGAGGACGACATCGCGCGCATCAACGCCCGCGCGGACCAGGCCGAGGCGCGGGCCCGCCGGCTCGCCGAGCAGACCCGGGAGGTCAACGACCAGCTCGCCGAGCACGCCGCGCAGGCGGCGGACGGGCCCACACCCGACCGGGCCGCGGAGTAGGCGGGGCAGGTCGCCCGGCCGGGCAGGACACCGGTCGCCCGACCGGGCCCGGGGCGCCCCGACTCCGCGCGGCGCTCCCGCCCCGCACCCACATCCGCACGGGCGACCCGTGAGGCACACGCCACGCACACGTCACGGACGTGCCATCAGGCACATCTCACGTGCACGCCGCGTAATCAGGCACACCTCACGTACGTGCCGTCATCAGGTACACCTCACGTGCGTGCCATCAGCCGCACCATCGCCGTGTCGTACCGCGCCTGCAGCCCGGCGTCCGCGGAGACCCGCAGCAGCGCCCCGAGGGCGCGGACCGCGCCGTCGTCGTAGCCGCACGCCTCGGCGTCCAGGGCCGCGGCCTCCAGGCGCCGGATGCCCTCCGTCTCGTCGCCCATCCCCAGCAGCGCCTCACCGATGACGGTGCGCAGCAGGACCCGGGCCGCCACCGAAGCCTCCGAAGGGCCGTCCAGGTCGAGCGCGGCGAGCGCCGTCTCGAAGGCGGGCCGCCACTCCCTCGCGTCGAGGCGGTGCCGGGCCAGGTGGTACAGCGCGAGGCGTTCGGTGTTCCGGTCGCCGACGCTGTGCGCGAGCTCCGCGGCGAGCGCGCAGCCCTCGGCCGCCTCCTCGGGGCTGCCGAGCTCGCCCTGCGCCAGCGAGAGGTTGATCAGCGCGGTCGCCTCGCCGCGTGTGTCACGGGCCAGGGCGGCGAGCACCGGAGCCGCCTCCAGATGGGGCAGCGCCTCCCCGAGGCGGCCCTCCTCCGTCAGTACCCAGCCGAGCAGCGCGAGGACCCGTGCCTCGGCGCGTGCGTCGCCGTCGGCCCGCGCCGCCTCAAGTGCGGTCCGCAGCAGGGGAGTCCAGCCGTCACGGACCCGCCACACGATCTGCGGCCACAGTCCCAGGACGATCCGCCAGGTCCTCCCGTGCAGCCCGGCGGCGTGGGCGGCGGCCGCCGCCAGGGTGAGGTCGTCGCGCTCGGCGGAGTACCACTCCATCGCCTGCTCCCGGCCGGTGAACTCCCGTGTCGCGGGCGGCGACCGGAAGTCCGCGGGCAGCACGAAGCACGACTCGTCGCCGGGCTCGGCCGCGTCGGCGGCGGCGAGCGCCGTGGCGACGCTGTGGTCGAGACCGCGGACGAGGGCGTCGGGGCCGGTGTCCAGGCCGCGCGCGTACAGCCGCACCAGGTCGTGCAGCGACCAGCGGTCGGGCGACTCCCTGATCACGAGATGCGCCGCGGCGAGCGTGTCCAGCGCGGCCCCGGCGGTGTCCGGGTCGGAACCGGCGAGGGCCGCGGCCGTGTACCGGTCGATGCGCGTGCCCGGGTGCTGCCCCAGGTGGGCGAAGTGGTGGGCGGCGTCCTCGGGCAACCGCCGTACGGTGAGCCGCAGCGCCGCCCGTACGCCCGTGTCCTCCACGTCCAGGAGGCCCAACCGGCGCGACTCGTCGGAGAGTTCGGCCGCCATCGCGCTCAGGGAGCAGTCCGGCTGGTCCGCGAGCCGGGCGGCGGCCACCCGCAGCGCGAGCGGAAGCCCGCCGCACAGCTCGGCGACGCGCCGGGCCGCCACCTCCTCCGCGAGGACCCGCTCCTTGCCGAGCACCGCGGCAAGCAGGGCGGTGCCGTCCGCCGGTTCCAGGACGTCCACCGGTACGGGCCGGGCGGCGTCGGAGGCGATCAGACCGCGCAGCCGATACCGGCTCGTCACGACCGTGACGCACTGGGCGCCGCCCGGAAGAAGCTCCCTGACCTGCCCGGACGCGCGCACATTGTCGAGTACGACGAGGATCTGCCGCTCGGCGCACAGCGAGCGGAACAGCGCGGACGCTGCGCCTGCCGACTCCGGTATCCGGCGCGGCGCGACACCGAGGCCCAGCAGGAACTCCCTCAGGACCTCCAGCAGTGCGGGCTCGCCCGTGTCGCCGAAGCCCCGTAGGTCGGCGTAGAGCAGCCCGCCGGGGAACTGCTCGCGGTGGCGGTGTGCCCAGTGCGTCACCAGCGCCGTCTTGCCGACGCCCGCGGGCCCGGTGACCAGGCAGACGGGCGCCTCGCCCGCTGCTGCCCGGGAGAGCGCGGTCAGTTCCCCGGCCCGACCGTGGAAGCCGCGCGGCAGCCGCGGCAGGAGGTCGATCGTGGCCGGCGGCGCCGCGGCCGGCAGGGCGGGCACGGGCGGGGGAGCGGCGGTGGCCATGGGTGCGGGGGACGGCGCGGGGGCGGTCGCCGCTGCCGTGACCCGGGAGGGGACCGCCGCCCGCGCGGCGACCCCGGCCCCCTCGCCGCCGCCGTGCAGCACGTCGGCGTACGCGTCGGCCAGGTCGCGCCCCGGGTCGACCCCCAGCTCGTCGGCGAGCAGCCGACGCGTGCGGTGGAACCAGTCGAGCGCCTCCGAACGGCGCCCCGCCCGCTGGAGCTCGCGCACGAGCGCGGCGGACAGCGATTCGCGCAGCGGGTGGACGCTCGCCTCCGCGCGCAGCACGGCCGCCGCCCGGGCGTGTTCGCCCCGTCGCGAGTACGCCACGGCCAGCGACTCCACCGACATGAGGCGCCGTTCCTCCAGGGCCTGGGCGGCCGACTGCAGGGGCTGGCTGGGGTACGCCCCGGTCAGCGCGGGCCCCTGCCACAGCGACAGCGCCTCCTGGTACATCGCCACCGCGTCGGCGGGCGTGCGCTGACCGCGGGCCAGCGTCACCAACTCCTCGAAGCGGTGGGCGTCGAGGAGCGACTCCGGCATGCGCAGCACGTACGCGGTGCCCTGCGTGAGCAGTTCGACGCCGAACATCTCGGCGTCCGCCTCGGCGAGCAGCGCCCGGAGTCGCGACACGTGGCCCTGGATGACCCCGCGGGCCCGCGCGGGCGGTTCGTGATCCCACAGAGCGGCCGTCAACTGGCCGACGGTGACCGGATGATTGGGCCTGAGCAGCAGAGCGGCGAGCAGGCTGCGCCGCTTGGCGGGGCCGAGCGGCACCACGCCGGTCCCGGTGGCGACGGACACCGCTCCGAGCAGCCGGAACTCCACTGACGCAACTCCTCCTGCGGGAAAAGAGCCAGATTACCGGAGGCCGGAGGGCGGGTTCCGGTCCTGAGGGGCGTACCGGAACGCCCCGGTCGACCGGCAGGATCGGCGAGGCCCTGCCGAGGAGCGGGCGGCCCGGCGCGACCGCCGCTCACCTTCCGCGACGGAAGGCGCTTCCCGCCCGCCCTACTGGCGGGTAGGGTCGGGGGCCCCAGGAACGGAGCATTCCCATGGCCCGCACGTTCACCGTGTCCCGCAGCATCCTGGTCCAGGCGCCACCGTCCACCGTGTACGAGCAGGTCAGCAGGCCCGGGCAGATGGGCCGTTGGAGCCCGGAGAACCTCGGCGCGAACCTGCCGGACGGCGACGGACCGGCTCCTGTGGGCCTCGTCTTCGAGGGGCGCAACAAGCGCGGGATGTTCCGCTGGACCACGCGCTGCACGGTCACCGCGGCGGAGCCGGGCAGCCGGTTCGCCTTCCGGGTGCACGCGATCGGCCTCAAGCGCCCGCGGCTGCGCGCACCCATCGCCACCTGGGAGTACCGCTTCAAGGAGGTCGAGGGCGAGGCGGGCGCGTCCGGGCCGGCGACGCGGGTGACGGAGACCTGGACGGACGACCGGCGGACCTGGCCGGACTTCGTGGCCGCCGTCTTCGACCGCGTCGCCACGGGCGGCCGCACCTTCGCCGCCTTCCAGGTCGGCAACATCGACCGGACCCTGCGCAACCTCAAGCGGGAGCTGGAGGGTGTCTCCAGCCGCTGACCCACGGCGCGCTCATACCCGACCGCGACCTGCGCCTCGGCCGCGATGGCGACGGAATGCGTCCGACGGGTGGGGGCGGCTCACCTGGTGGGAGGGGCGCGCCAGGGAGCCCGCGGCCCCACCCGTCGGCCGGTTCCCGGTGGTGGGCGGCTGGCCGGTCTCCCGCTTCGGCTGCCCTGCCGGTGGTGCCTGCACCGGGATCCTGTGAGGGTGGATTGGCGGTAGGTGCTGGACCGTCCGGAAGAGTGGCCAGTGGTCTGTCCCGTGAGCTGTTGCCTAGAAGATGGCACCGGGCGGGGGCCGTGTCCAGGACTATTCTGGACGCCGACGGACGGCGGATCGCTGCCCGAAAAGGTCGGATCGGTGCCTCATGGACGGACCGTGCGGACCGATGGCGTACTCGTGCCGAGGCGGCCTCCGCGACGTCGGCCCGCGCACCGCGGCGGAGGTTCAGGACCTCCGGCCGCCGAACTCCCAGGCATGGACCTCGATGCCCGCGTATCCGTCCGCGGTGAGGACCGCACGGGCTTGTTCCGGATCGGGCGCCCGGACCAGCGCCGCCGTCCCCAGCCACGCGCCGCCGTCGTCGGACAGCAGTGGCCCGAACGCGACGAGATCGTCCCGGTCGTCCGGCAGGACGAGATCGACGGGGCCGCCCGCCCCGAGTCCCAGCACCAGATAGCGGTCGTCGCCGGTCCGGCCGCCGGGGAAGTCCCACATGGTGCGCCCGAGGAGGTTGCGCCACCGGCGCAGCAGCACGTCCCGGAACGCGCCCGCCTGGTAGTTGGGCTCGTCGAAGGCGAACGCGCGGGCGGCGGCGGGCCCGGGCAGGTCGACGATGTGCACGCTCCCGGTGGGGGTCTCGCCGTCTGAGGCGAAGGTCGGCCCGCGGGCGATCAGCTCCTTCTCGTACCCGTCCATGTAGGACCAGTGCTCTTCGGTCAGCTCTTCGCGCAGTGCGAGAGATCCGGCCCGGTCGCGGTGATAGCAGAAGAACTCCACGAGCAGGGATCATCGTGGACCGCGAAGGGCATCTCAACCGGATTGCGGACGGACGCAGGGGCGCCGGTCGCCGCGGAACGGCCGCCCGACCGCACCGGATACGCTGTCACGCCCGGTGCGCCGTACGGGCCCACGCCCGTCGACGTACCGGGGACACACCCCGGCAAGGACGGAGACGGGACCGGCATGTCCTCACCCCAGGCGCCCTCGGCAGAGCCGGGAGACGGTACGACGCACGCAGCGCGCGTCATCAGGGCGGCCGCGCTCGCACCACAGCGGTGGGCCAACGGAGGCGGCTGGACCCGTGAGATCCACCGCGAACCCGCGGCCGGCCGTCCCGGGGCGACCCTGTGGCGGCTGAGCCTCGCCGACATCGAGGCCACCGGGCCCTTCTCGACGTTCCCCGGGATGCGGCGGCACCTGCTGTCGGCCGCGCCCGTGCCGCTGCGCCTGTCCGTGGACGGGGTGGACCACGACCTGCACTACACCCAGGTCGTCTCGTTCGCGGGAGACCGTGAGGTGGCCACGACCGGCGTGCAGGGCAGGGCGCAGGCCCTCAACCTCATGGTGTGCACCGGTCTGCGCGGCGGCATCGACCTGCTGCGGGGCGACGCGCAGATGCCGGTGTCCGCCGCGGCCGCCACCGCCCTGGTGGTCCTCGAAGGCATCGTGTCGCTCGGCGGCCGGCGTCTGGAGCGGTTCGACACGGTCCTGCCCGGCACCGACGAGGCGCGCCTCGGCCTGCGGGGCGCGACGGTGGCCCGCGTACGCGTGGCAGTTCCGGACCGGGAGGAAAGCCCGGAACAGCAAGAGGCGCCCACGCCCCGCTAGAGGGCGCGGACGCTCACTTCACCTCACCGCACCGACGGATGTGTCCTGCGCCGCCGCATGCGCGCCGGCCACTTGCGGGTGTCGCGCGGCTTCACGTACGGCTCCTCGCCCTCCGGCAGGCCGCCGCTGATGGCGCGCTGGCGGGCCAGCTCCGCGTCCAGTTCCAGGCCCAGCAGGATCGAGAGGTTCGACAGCCACAGCCAGACCAGGAAGATGATGACGCCGGCCAGGGTGCCGTAAGTCTTGTTGTACGAGCTGAAGTTCGCCACGTAGAGCGCGAAGGCACCCGACGCCACCATCCACATCAGCACCGCGACCAGGCTGCCCGGGCTGAGCCAGCGGAAGCCGGGGCCCCGGACGTTCGGGGCGCGCCAGAACAGCAGCGCCACCATCAGGACCACCAGCACGAGCAGCACCGGCCACTTCGCGATGTTCCACGTCGTGACGACCGCGTCGCCGACACCGATCGCGTCCCCCGCGCGCCGCGCCAGCGGACCCGTGAAGACCACGATCACCGCGCTGACCGCGAGCAGCACCATCAGCGTGACGGTGAGGGCGATGCGCAGCGGCGTCACCTTCCACACCGGCCGCCCCTCGGGCAGGTCGTACACGGCGTTCGCGGTGCGGATGAACGCGCCGACGTAGCCCGACGCGGACCAGACCGCGGCGACCAGGCTCACCACCGCGATGACACCGCTGGTGCCCCCGCTGTCCTGCAGTTGCCGCACCGAGTCGTCGAGCATGTCCCGCACCGGCCCCGGGGTGAGGTGGCGCAGATTGTCCAGCACCGTGCGTGTCGCCCGTTCCCCGATGACCCCGAGCATCGAGACCAGCACGAGCAGCGCGGGGAACATCGACAGGACGCCGTAATACGTGAGGGCCGCCGCCTTGTCGGGCAAGTCGTCGTCGAGGAACTCCTTGCCGGTGCGACGGAGCACCGCGCCCCACGAGCGGGCCGGCAGGTCGGTGGGATCCTTGGGTTCCTCGACCGGCCCCGGTTCGTCCTTGTCAGTTGCCATGGCTCCCGTGTCCCCCCGAATGCGCTGCTCACGCGTGAGTGCCCGGGAGGGAGTCAAGGGGCCGCCCGCGCCACCGTCCGGGGGCGGGCACCCTTGCCATGTGTGTCACTTAGTGACATCGTGTCTCTTGGAGACATCGAATGAGGAGGGTGGCACGACACCATGACGACGAAGAAGCGCGCCGGGGGAGGGATGAGCGAGCAGCGGCGTGCGCGGCTGCGGCTCGAGATCTCCCGGGAGGCCGCGCGACTGTTCTGGGAGCAGGGCGTGGCCGCCACCGGAGGCGATCAGATCGCGGAGGCCGTCGGCCTGTCCACGCGCACCATCTGGCGGCACTTCCGCAGCAAGGAGAGCTGCGCCGAGCCCGTCGTCATGCAGGGCGTCGTCACCCTGCTGAGCGTGCTGCGCAGGTGGCCGCGGGACAGCTCCCTGGAGGACCACCTGGTCACCGGTCTGGCCGCGCTGCGCCAGCAGAAGCCGCCCGTCGACCTCGCCGACGAGATGCTGGCGATGAAGATGATCCGGCTCGCCGACACCGAACCCGCCCTCCGCACCGCCTGGTTGATGGCCTGCGACCAGACGGAACAGCAACTGCGCGTGATCATCGGCGACCGCCTCGACCGGCCCGCCGACGACCTGGAGGTGCGGATGCACGCCGCGGCGGCCGCCGCCGTCATCCGCGTCCTGGACGAGTACATCGGCGCCGCCATCCTGGCCGACGCCGACCTCACGGAGTTCACCGACGTCCCGGCCGTCTCCCGGCGCTTCGCCCAGGCGATCCGCACGGCCACCGGCGGAGTCGTCGGCGACCCCGTCACCTGAGAACACCGCGCGCCCCTCGCCGGGCGCCCGCGATCAGGCGCGGCCCCGGCCGCACACCGTACGGCCCCCCCACGAGCACAGGCACCGTACGCCCCCCACGAGTACAGAAGGAGCGCTCCCATGTCCGCTGCCCGGAGCACGGTCCCGCACCTCGCCGTAGAGGACCTGTTCGGCTCGCCCGTCCGTGCCGCCGCCGCGATCTCGCCCGACGGCACGAGACTCGCCTGGCTGGCACCGTGGCGGGACCGCCTGAACGTCTGGGTGCAGAGCCTGGACGGCACGGAGGAGGCCCGCTGCGTCACCGCCGACGACCGCCGCAGCGTGCACACGTACCACTGGACGGACGATCCCCGCTGGCTCCTGTACGAACAGGACGGCGACGGCGACGAGCACTGGCACATCTACCGGGTCGACCTGGACGACCCGGACGCCGGAGCGGTCGACCTGACCCCCTTCCCCGGGGCCACGGCCGTGGGCCTGGAGACGATGGTGTCCCGCCCGGGCAAGGTGCTCGTACGGATCAACCACCGCGACCCCACCGAGTTCGACCTCTACGAAATCGACATCGCCACCGCCGAACCGACCATGCTCGTGCGGAACCCCGGGCAGATCGCCGGCCTGCTGTACACGCCGTCCGGCGACCTCTACACCCACGACTGGACGCCCGAGGGCGACATCGAGCTGGCGCAGTGGGACGTGGCGGTCGGCAAGGTCCGCTCGGTCGCGACCTTCGACGGCGCCGACTACCCGCTCAGCGTCCAGCCGTTCGAGCTCACCCCGGACGGAACCGGCGTGTGGCACGGATCGAGCCGCGGCAGCGACCGCACCCGCCTGATCCGGCTCGACCTGGCCACCGGCGAGGAGACCGAGGTCGACAGCCACCCCGCGTACGACATCGACATGCGTGCGACCGTCTTCCCGACCCTGCCGTCGCCCCTGATCCGCCACCGGCGCACCGGCGAACTGCTCGGCGTCCGCTACCTCGGCGAGCGCCAGGAGATCCGCCCGCTGGACCCGCACTTCGCCGCCGTGCTCACGGAGTTGGAGAAGCTGTCGGACGGGGACCTGGCCGCGGTGTCGTCCGACAGGGACGGCGACCGCTGGGTCGTCACCTTCACCCACGACCGCGCCCCGGGCGCCACCTACTTCTACGACCACTCCACGGGCGAAAGCCGCTTCCTGTACCGGCCGTTCCCGCAACTGGACCCCGACAGCCTCGCCCCCATGACGCCGGTCACGATCACCGCGCGCGACGGCCTGGCGCTCCCCTCGTACCTGACCCTGCCCCTCGACACCGAACCGACCGGACTCCCGCTGGTCCTGCTGGTCCACGGCGGCCCCTGGACGCGCGACAGCTGGGGCTACCACCCGGTCGTGCAGATGCTCGCCAACCGGGGCATGGCCGTGCTCCAGGTCAACTTCCGCGGCTCGGCCGGCTTCGGCAAGGCGTTCCTCAAGGCCGGCATCGGAGAGCTGGCAGGAAAGATGCACGACGACCTCATCGACGCCGTCGACTGGGCCGTCGGGCAGGGGTACGCGGACCGGGACCGCGTCGCGATCTTCGGCGGCTCCTACGGGGGGTACGCAGCCCTGGTCGGCGTCACCTTCACCCCGGACGTCTTCGCCGCCGCCATCGACTTCTGCGGCATCTCCGACCTGGTCACCTTCCTGCGGACCGTGCCGGAGTTCGTCCGGCCCCACCTGATCAACAACTGGTACCTCTTCGCCGGCGACCCCGCGGACCCGGAGCAGGAGGCCCGGCTCCGGGCCCGGTCGCCGATCAGCAGGGTGGACGAGATCCGCACCCCGCTCATGGTGGTCCAGGGCGGCAACGACGTCCGGGTCGTCAAGGCCGAGTCCGACCGGATCGTCGACGCCCTGCGCGCCCGCGGGGTCGAGGTCGAGTACCTGGTGAAGGAGGACGAGGGCCACGGATTCGTGAACCCGGAGAACAACATCGACGCGTACCGGACGGCCGACCGCTTCCTCGCACGCCACCTGGGGACGGCGCCCCACCCGACACCGACACCGGACGAGGTGACCCCGCATGAGTGACTCCACCGGCACCCCGCACACCGAGCCCACCACACCCCCCGTACCCGGCACGCCCCCGCAAGGCCCGGCCAGGCCCACGCCGCTGGACAGCATGGGCGGCACCACCGGCCTCGTCTACATGATGCTGCCGATCGTCGCGTTCGTCCTCGCCAACGCCTCCCTCGGCCTGACGGCCGCCACCTGCACGGCGATCGGCGTCGCCCTGGCCGTCGCCGCGCTGCGGCTCGTGCGCAAGGAGCCGCTCCAGCCCGCGCTCTCCGGCCTCTTCGGCGTCGCGGTCGCCGCGTTCGTCGCCTGGAAGACCGGATCGGCCAAGGGGTTCTTCCTCACGGGCATCTGGAGCAACCTCGCCCTCGGCGTGCTCTTCCTGCTGTCCGTCCTCGTCCGCAGGCCCTTGGCCGGCATCGTCTGGGGCGCGCTCAACGGCACCGGCACCGCCTGGCTCAAGGACAAGCCCTCGCGACGCGCCTACGACATCGCCACGCTCACCCTGGTCGGCGTCTTCGGCGTCCGGTTCGCCGTCTGGCAGTGGCTCTACGACGAGGACCGCACCGGCTGGCTGGCCGTCGCCCGGATCGCGATGGGCTACCCGCTCCTCGCCCTGGCCCTGCTCGTCGTCCTCTGGGCGGGCCGCCGCTCCGCGCGGCGACTCAAGTCCCCGGCCGGACCGCCGGCCACCCGTCGTGCCGTACATCCCGAGGAGCAGTGAGGAGCACCCCGTGGACCACTCCCTGCCGCAGAGCCTCTACCTGCTCTGCTACACCGTGGACAAAGAGAAGTTCGAGCTCACCAACCTTCAGGGCCGCGGCCAGCTGCTGCGTGCCGGCGCGCTGACCGAACTGACCCGGGCGGGGCTGCTGGAACCCCGGGGCAGCAAGGTCGTCCGCCTGCCCGGCCACGCCCCGGACGACCCCTTCATCGACGCGGTGTGGCAGGACGTCCCCGCGGACCGGCCGAAGAGCTGGATCCAGTTCGTCCACGCCAAGGCCCACACGGCCGAGAAGCCGGTCCGCCAACAGCTCGTCGCGGCCGGGGCGATCACCGTCGAGTACGAGAAGCGGCTCGGGCTGCTGCCGCTCGACCGGGTCGTCGTCAACGACCCGCGCCAGGTGCGCGGCCTGCAGGAGCGCGTACGCGGAGCCGTCCTCGGCACCGCCGCGCCCTCGGCGCTCCCGACGGACGACCTGGCCATGGCGGTGTTCGCGGCCGAGGTCGAGGTGACCAGCGTGCTCACCGGCAAGGAGCGCCGCGCGCACAAGCAGCGGCTCAAGGAGCTGGCCGCGCACTACGACGGCGTCGTCCCCGGTCTGCGCAAGGCGCTGCGCGACTCCTACCTGTCGAGCAGGGCCGTCGGCGGCGGCTGGAGCGCGTGAGGGCGGCGGGCCCGGCTAGGCGATCCGGACGATGTGCTTGCCCCGGACACCACCGGACTCCAGCGCCTTGTGCGCGTCGGCGATGCGGTCGAAGGGATGCACGGTGTCCACGACCGGTACCAGGTCGCCGCGTTCCGCGTACCGGGTGATCTCGGTCAGCAGCGCGGTGTCGGGCCGGCCGCTGAACACCCGTATGCGCCCGCTCCCGTGGACCGTCGAGGCGAGGACCGTGCCGACGCTCGCGAGGAGCCGGTCGAAGTCCACGGTGACGGCGACCATCCGCCCGCCGGGCGCGAGCAGGCGGCGCAGCCGGGCGTGCCGCGTGCCGACGGCGTCCAGGACGACGTCGAAGCGTCCCAGTCCGCCCAGAGGCGTGGTGCGGTGGTCCCACGCCTCGTCGGCGCCCAGACCGCGCACGAAGTCCAGGTTCCGGGCGCCGGCCAGTGCGACGACGCGGGCACCGAAGAGGTGCCCGATCTGCACGGCGACGCTGCCCACACCGCCGCTCGCCCCGCGCACCAACAGGCGCTCACCCGGCTGCAGGGAGGCCTTGTCGCGCAGCGCGGTGACCGCGGTGGTGCCGCCGGCGAGCAGCGAGACGGCCTGCTCCGGGGTGAGGTTCTCCGGGGCGCGGGCGATCTGGCGGGGGTGCACGGCGACGTACTCGGCCATGCTGCCGGTCCGCCGGCCCAACAGCCCCCACACCCGGTCCCCTTCGCGGACGCCGGTGGCCGCGGGGCCGACCGCGGCGACCTCACCGGCGAAGTCGATCCCGGTGGCCTTCGGGAAGGTGCGGCCGGTCACCAGCCGCACCTTCCCCGCCCTGTCGAGCAGTTCGCCGCCGTTCACACTGGCGACGCGCACCCGCACCAGCACCTCGCCGGGGGCCGGGACCGGGACGGGCCGTCTGCCCAGGTAGAGGACATCCGGCGGGCCGTAACGGTCGAAGAGCGCGGCGCGCATGTCGGTCATGATCTCGTCCCGGGGGTCGCGTGGCGGAGGGGCGGGCGGGGGAGCGGTCACCTGAGGGCGGCGTCGCTCCGCGCAGCGGCACGGGCTCCGTGCCTGCCCGCTGGTACGGTCACGCTAGACCGGTAAGTGGATGACACCGTCCGTTTCGCTCGAAGTGAGAGACATGCCTGATCAGCCTTCTCACAACACCCCCGCGACCGGGGCAGGAACACCTGGCGGCACGAGTTCCCGGGCCGCCGGGGGAACAGCGGACGGGCCTGTTCCGGCGGGCCTGCGGTCCGACGCGCGGCGCAACCGGGACCGCATCGTCGAGGCCGCGCGTGAGGCGTTCGCCGAACACGGCACCGACGTGCCGATGAGCGCCGTCGCCCGGCGTGCCGGTGTCGGCGTGGCCACGCTCTACCGCCGGTTCCCCACCCGCACAGCCCTCGTCTCCGCCGCCTTCGCCGAACAGCTCGCCCTGTGCGCCGCGGCGTTCGACGAGGCCCTGGCCGACCCGGACCCGGGGCGCGGCCTGTACGCGCTCCTGGAGAAGGTCTGCACGACCCAGGTGACCGAGCGCGGCTTCGCCTCCGTGTTCATGACGCGGTTCCCCGGCGCCCTGGACCACACGCAGGAACGGGCCTGCGCCGAGGAGGGACTGACGCGGCTGGTCGAACGTGCCCGCGCGCGCGGACAGTTGCGCGCGGACTTCGACCCCGCCGACATCACCCTGCTGCTCCTGGCGCACAGCGGCCTCGCCGGACAGCCGCGGGAGGCGGCCCTCGCGTCCTCCCGCCGTCTGCTCGCCTACCTCTTCCAGGCCTTCCAGGACCGGGAGGGCGACCGTCCGCTCCCGCCCGCCGCCGGTCTCGGAGTGCTGCCGCAACAGAGCCCCGGGCCGCCCGGCCGCACCTGACGCCCGGCAGGGGGAGTCCGCGCGGCATGCGGTCCGCCCGGCAGCCTCGGACGCGGTCGTCGAACGCGCGGTGGCCGGGAGGAGCGCGGGGCGTGCGGGCCTGGTCACTGGGACACGAGGACCGTCGCCGCGACGATGGACACCGCGGCCAGGGTCAGCATCACCGTACGACCCCAGGGGAAGGCCACCGCCGTCGCGGTCGGCACCGTGTCCTGGCCGGGCAGCCCTTCGCACACGCAGCACTCACTGTGCGTCCGCTGGGACATCTCCAGCCAGTAGGCGCCCAACAGCTGTGCGCGCTCCCCGATATCGCCTGATCTCTGCATGCCCGGGCAACGGTCCGGACGCCGGTCCGGACACCGGGGTCGTGCCGTTCGTTGCCGGGGCTTCACCGCCTTGTGACTACGGGACTGCCCCGTGCATGTGCCCGTGGCTCTTGAGGTCCATCACGGGGAAGTCCGCGCCGGCGGCGGGCGCCTGACGAGGGGGATCGCGGTCCGCACTCGCCGCCCGGCCGGTCCGTGATCCCGGATCCCGGGGCCGCCCGCGACAACGCCGGTTGTCGAGCTCTAGAGTGTGCGGGCCGCACCCTCGACGCGGCTCACACCACGAGGAGTGCACAGCATGACCGGCGGCGATGAGGGGCGATCGCGTACGCGAAGGCCCCCCGCGTGGACGACGCGGCGATGGCTTCGCGTGGGAGTGGCCGTCTCCCTGACCGTGCTCGCCGTGCTCGGGGCGGCGGGCGTGTGGGTCCTCGGGCGGACCGGCTCCCTCAGCAAGAACCTCGTGGACACCCGGTCGCCCGCCCTGACCGCGGCGATCCGTCTCGAGTCCGCCGTGCTCGACCAGGAGACCGGGGTCCGTGGCTACGGCCTGACCGGGTCGCCGGAGTTCATGACGCCCTACCGCGAGGGGCTGGCGGAGCAGAAGAAGGACGAACGGCGACTGGAGCGGCTCCTCGACGGCGACTCCGCCCGCCTGGACGACCTGAAGGCGGTGGGTACGGCCCTGGCGGCATGGCAGGAGCGGATCGCCCGCCCGATCGCCGCCGAGCCGCCCGGCGCACCCTCGCGGCTGGCGACCGAGCGGGCGGCGGAGGGCAAGAAGGCCTTCGACCGGGTGCGTGCCGCGATGGCCGGGCAGCAGGCGCGGCTGCAGGCGGACCGCGCGCGGGCCAGGGACGACCTGAGGGGCACGGTGGCGCTGCGCAACGGGGTGTTGGGCTCCATCGGCATCCTCATGCTCTGCCTCGCCGCGCTCGTCTTCGAGGGCCTGCGCCGCGGC
Source organism: Streptomyces sp. NPDC002564 (assembly GCF_042889645.1). Taxonomy (NCBI): domain Bacteria; kingdom Bacillati; phylum Actinomycetota; class Actinomycetes; order Kitasatosporales; family Streptomycetaceae; genus Streptomyces; species Streptomyces sp. NPDC002564. Next base: position 1,163,440 of record NZ_JBIARE010000002.1, read on the forward strand.
ATCACCCGCCCGCTGGAGCAGCTCGGCGCGGACGCCCGCGCCATCGCGGGCGGCGACTTCGACCACCCCATCACCGCCACGGGGCCCGCCGACCTGCGCCGTCTCAGCGGCGAGATCGACTCCATGCGCCGACGGCTCGTACGCGAACTGGCCTTCAGCGAGAATTCCCGGGGGGTCCTGGACGCACAGGCCGTCGAACTGCAGCGTTCCAACGCCGAGTTGGAGCAGTTCGCCTACGTGGCCTCGCACGACCTGCAGGAGCCGCTGCGCAAGGTCTCCAGCTTCACCCAGCTCCTGCAGCGCCGCTACGGCGGGCAACTCGACGAGCGCGCCGACCAGTACATCGAGTTCGCCGTCGACGGCGCGAACCGCATGCAGGTCCTCATCAGCGACCTGCTCGACTTCTCCCGCGTGGGACGGCTGCACGACGCACACCAGCGCGTCGACCTGGACGAGAAGCTGGCGGAGACGCTGTCCGCGCTCAGCCTCGGCATCGCGGAGGCCGGTGCCACCGTCACCCACGACCCGCTGCCGACCCTGGTCGCCGACCCCACCCAGATGGGCATGCTCTGGCAGAACCTCATCGGCAACTCCGTGAAGTTCCGCAGCCCGGGCCGGGCGCCGGAGGTCCACGTCGCGGCGGCCAGGGAGGGCGACTTGTGGCGGTTCACCGTCACGGACAACGGCATCGGCATCGCGCCGGAGTACGCCGAGAAGGTCTTCGTCATCTTCCAGCGGCTGCACACCAAGGACGCCTACTCCGGCAGCGGCATCGGCCTCGCCATGTGCAAGAAGATCGTCGAGTTCCACGGCGGGACCATCGCCGTCGACCCCGACCACCGGGACGGCACCCGCATCACCTTCACCCTGGCGCCCGAGCCGCCGGAGGGCATCCGCCGCGCCTGACGGAGGGTGTCCGCCTGGCCCTCGCCCGAGCGCCCGCCCGAGGGGCCGACGTAGGCCGGACGGGTACGATGTAATGCATGAGTGAGCAGAGGGACCCTTACGAGCTGCGTGACGGTGTACCCACGGTCGAGGACTTCCGGCGGCTGCGCACCCGGGCCGGGCTCTCCGACAAGGCCCGCGAGGCGGTCGAGCTGGCGCTGCCCCGCACGTGGCACGGAGTCGTCCTCACCCACGAGGGCGAGCCCATCGGCATGGGGCGGGTGATCGGCGACGGGGGCACGGCGTTCCAGATCGTCGACATCTGCGTCGACCCCGCACACCAGGGCCGCGGCCTCGGCAAGCGCATCATGGCCGCGCTCACCGAGGAACTGGAGCGCAGGGCGCCCGCGACCGCCTACGTCTCACTGATCGCGGACGGCCCCGCGCGCTTCCTCTACGAGAAGTTCGGCTTCGCCGACACCGCCACGCACGACTCGATCGGCATGTACCGCCTGATGGGCGGGCGGCCCGGCGCCGCCTGATCCCGGCGCCGGGCGGCGAGCCCGAAAGCCGCCGGGTCAGGCGCCCCGGCGCAGCGCGATCGTGTCGCCGACGGAGATCACCTTTCCGCGGGAGGCGGCGGCGAACGACGAGCCGTCGACGCTGACCTTCCAGGTGTTCGTGCCGCTGTTGGCCGTGCCGTTGAGCGAGGTGATGGTGCCGCTCCCGGAGGACGGGGTGACCGCGCCGACACAGCCCGTGGGCGTGGCGGACGCCGGCGCCGCGTCCAGGACGGCGCCGAGGGTCGTCGTGCCGCCCGTCGGGGTGAGGGAGACGGAGCACACCTTCAGGTCGCCCGTGCCGTCGTCCACGGTCACGGCCAGTGTCGTGGCCGTCCCCGCGGTCAGGGCGCTCTCGCCCACCCACCGGGGCGCGCCGGAGGTGACGGGAGTCGGCGGGGCGGCGGTGAAGCCGCCCCCGGCCACGGCCCGCAGGCCGTCGATCGACGCGTAGGCCTGCGGCGCGGTGTCGCTCGGCAGGTACTTGAAGCCGCCGCCGGGGTTGAACTGCTGGCTGATGAGGAAGTCCACCGGCGTCTTGCCCCGGGAGGTGAGGAAGTCGCCGGTCTGCGGGTTGATGCCGCACGCGTTGAGGCCGGATACCGCCCAGCCGTTGGAGTCGGTGTTCACGCCGAACATGGCGTTGAACGCGCCGGAGGTCGCGATCAGCTTGCCCTTGAGGAAGCCCTTCGCCCGCACGACGTCGGCGTCCGTGTTCGGCACGCCGGACACGCACAGGGCCGCCATCGCGGCCCCGGTCATGTCGATGTCGCTCGCCGCGCCGAGCTGGCCGGGGTCGCCCTCGGCCTTCCCGAAGTTCCAGCCGCCGTCGTTGTGCTGGTTGGCGCGGATACGGGTGATCATCTTGTCGCGCAGTGCCTGCGGGACGCGGGTCTGGCCGGCCGTCGTCCTGGCCCCGTTCAGGGCGAGGGCGGCGAAGACGGTGCCGTTGAAGTTGGCCGAAGGGCCGAAGTAGCCGGGCTCGGCCGTCTGCCAGTGCCGGTAGATGTCGGCGACGAGGTTGCGGGAGGCCGAGACGCGTGCGGGATCGATGCCGGCGGCGTAGGCGTTGAGGGCCGCCCGCTCGTAGTCGGTGACGACGGGGGACGACGAGGGCCAGCCGCTGCCGGCCAGCAGGGTCCGGTACACGGATCTCGCGTTCTTGCTCGCGTCGCCGCCGGGTGTCACATCGACCGCGGCGGTGCCCGCGGCGGCGAGCGCGCTGAACGCCCACTCGTTGGACAGTCCCGACCCGGCGTACGAACCGTCGGCGGCCTGCAGGGACTTGAGATAGGCGACGCCGTTCGTCTTCGACGTGGCCAGCTGCGCCGGAGTGGCGGTCGCGGCCGCCGGCACCGTGGTCAGGGTGAAGGCGCCGAGCGCGGCCGCCGCGGCGAGGGCGGCACGGCGCGGGGAGGTGAGGCGTGCGGAGGTGTGGCGGGGCATGGCGTGCTCCAGGAATGAGGGACGCCGACCGGCCCGGGCGGTGCCCCAAAGGGGTGCACGCGGCGGGTGTGGCCGCCGTCCGGGACGCGTGGACCGACTTCCAACTAGCCTGTGCCGCCTGGGCATTCGGGCTCGGGACGGCCTGCGTCCCACACCGCTGCGCGTCAGCTCCGGACTCCCACCGGAATTCCCCCACTCGGCAGGGCGGGACAGTACCCGACGCCCGCCCGGCCCCGCCACAGCCCGCCTCGAGGGGCACCTGAGGCCCGCCCCGCACCGCCTTGACGCTCGCCGCGCACCCGTGTTCCAATCCGCCCTGATACGCAAGCAGTTCCAGGGGAAGCCGGTCGAAATCCGGCGCTGACCCGCAACCGTAGGCCCGGCACGAGCCGGGCGAGCCGGAATGCCTGGAGCGTGTTCCACAGCAACAGACGCCGTCGCGGACTACGGCGTGGTGCGACCCGCCCCCGTGTCAGGCCCCCGGCCGACGCACGGGGTCAAGCCGCGTCCCGTCTCCCGCTCCGGCCACACAGCGAGGGGGCCGTGGTGAGGACCATGGGGCGCAAGGACGCACGCACACGAAGACGACCCGGCGTGTACGGAGCCGGGCTGTCCGCGCTGCTCGTCACCGTCGCCGCCTGCCTCACCTTCGCCGGCGCCACCCCGGCCACGGCCGACCCCGTCGGCGCCTGCACGGCCACCCGCGGAGCCGTCGTCGCCGTCGACTTCGGCCCGTTCGGCGGCACGGTCGAGCGGGGCTGCGACACCAGCCCCGGCACCGGCTACCAGCTCCTGCGCGAGGGCGGCTTCGGCACCGAGGGCACCCAGCACGACGGCCCCGCCTTCATCTGCCGCATCGGCCACGGCTCCTTCCACGCGGGGACGAAATACCCCACCCCGGCCAAGGAGCCCTGCGTCCTGACCCCGCCCGCCACGGCCTACTGGTCGTACTGGACCGCCTCGCGCGGCCAGGACGAATGGACCTACAGCCAGTACGGCGCCATGGACCGCAAGCTCAAGGACGGCGACGTCGACGCCTGGGTGTACGGCGGCACCGACGTCGGCGGCACGACCGGCAGACCCGCCTTCACCCCCGACGACGTCCGGCCCGGCGGCGGCGGGGGACCCGACCCGGGCGGCGAACCCACCGGCCCGCCCGGCGACATCGACGTACGGGCGGCCGGGGCCTGGCTCAGGGGCCAACTGACCGACGGGGAACGCATCGTCGTCGACGGCTCCGCCACCGACTACCCGCTCACCGTCCAGACCGCCTACGCCCTGGCCGCGGCGGGCGGCAGCAGCACCGACCTCGACAAGGTCACCGCGTTCCTGACCCGGCACGCCGACGCCTTCGTGGCGCCGAACGGCACCGGCGAGGCCCCGGACGCCGCCGCCGTGGCCCGCCTCGCGCTGCTCGCCGAGATCACCGGGAAGGACGCCCGTCACCTCGGCGGCCGTGACCTGATCGCCGACCTCACCGGCAACGTGTGCGCCGCGGGCCCCGACGCCGGACAGCCCACCCCCGGCTGCACCGCGAAGGGCGACTTCCGCAACGCCACCTACGTCGAGGGCCAGGCGCTCGCCGTCCTCGCCCTGCTGCGGGCCGGGGAGAAGCCGCCGACGGCGACCGTGGACCGGCTGACCCAAGTCCAGTGCAGGGACGGCGGCGTCACCGGCGTGCTCATCAGGACCGGCGAGAACTGCGACGGCGACCCCGCGACGACCGGCCTGGTCGCCCTGGTCCTGAAGAAGGCGGGCGGCCACACCACGCAGGTCGGCAAGGCGCGCGACTACCTCGCGAAGGTCCAGCGCGACGACGGCGCGTTCACCGCCTACACCGGCTCGTCCGCCGGCGACGTGACGGCGACCGCCTACGCGGCCCAGGCCCTGCGCGCCCTGGGCGAGACCCGGCGTGCCGACGCCGCCGAGGGCTGGCTGTCCAGGGAGCAACTGCCCGGCGGCGGCTTCGGGTTCGAGCAGGACGCCGCGGAGCCCACCGTCTACACGACGCCGACGGCCGTCCTGACCGGCGCCCGCACCGACCTCGTGCGGCTCACCACGAAGAAGACCGAGCCCACCGACCCGCCCACCACCGGACCGCGGCCCCCGGCGCGGGACGGGGGGCCCGACCTCAAGAAGGGCGTCGCCTACCTCACGGGCGCGGCGCGGCTCAAGCAGAGCCGGTACTACCCGGCCGGTCCGGGCTCCTCGCGCGCCGACTTCGGCCTGACCATCGACGGCGCCTACGCCCTCGCGGCCACCGGCCTGAACAACGGCAAGCTGCGCGGCGTCGTCGACTTCCTCGACAAGCGAAGCAAGGACGGGGAAGGCCGCACGGTCGACGACTGGACGGGCATCGGCACCAAGTACGCCGCCGGAGGCTCGATCGGCAAGACCGCGCTGCTCGCCGAGTCGGTCGGCCGGGACCCCCGCAACTTTGCGGGACACGACCTGATCGCCGCGCTCGACAAGGCCGTATGCGCCAGGAAGAGCGAGGCGCCGGACCGGTCCTGCGCGGCCAAGGGTGCCTACACCTACGCTCCCTCGGTCTTCTCCCAGGCCCTCGCGATCATGGCCCAGCTGCGCGCCGGGGACGAGCGGAACGCACGGGACCCGATCGCGTACCTGGAGAGCCTGCAGCACGCCGACGGCGCCTGGCCGAGCCTCGTCCCGCCGACCGGCGACTCCGACGTGGACTCCACCGCGATCGCCGCGATGGCCCTCGACCTGGCGGGCGGCGACACCGCCGACCGGGCGGTCGACAAGGCCCTCCGATGGATCGCGTCCCAGCAGCTCGGCGACGGCGGCTTCCCCGGCGCGGCGGGCAACTCCGTCAACTCGGCCGCGCTCGCCGTGCAGGGCCTGTCCCTCGACGAGCGGGCGTACGAGAAGGAGATCTCGGCGGCGCTGAAGTTCCTGGCCACGCAGCAGAACTCCGACGGCGGCTTCAACGTCGCCGAGCAGGGCCAGCGCGGCTCCGACCTGCGGGCCTCGACCCAGGCCGTCGGCGGCGCCACCGGAATCTCCTTCGGGACCCTGGAGCGCAGCCTCAAGGGGACATCGGCGCAGCCCGCCCCGAAGGACGGCGGTGACGGCGGCGGTGGTGCGCCGCGGATCGTCACGCCCGGGGACGGCGCAGACAGCGGCGGCACGGGCGGCGGAGACGTCGTGGACGCCACCGGCGACGACGGCGCGCTCGCCTCGACCGGCGTGCGGATCGGCCTGCTCGGAGCCGTCGCCGTGCTGCTCTGCCTGGCCGGCTGGCGCACGGTCGTCGCCGCCCGGCGCCGCGCCACCACCGGAGGGAACCACTGATGGGAACCGGACACCTCGCGCGCGTACTGGCCAGAGCGGTCGCCGCCCTCGGGCTGACCGCCGCCGCGCTCGCGGGCACCACCGGCCCCGCGGCGGCCGATCCGCAGGCGATGGGCCGCTGCACGACCACCTCGGGTGCCGTGCTCGCGGTGGACTTCGGCCGCTGGGGCGGCCCCGTCTACCGGGCCTGCGGCACCACACCGACGACGGGATACGAGCTGCTCAACCAGGGCGGCTGGCGGACCACCGGCACCGGGCACGACGGTCCCGCGTTCATCTGCCGGATCGGCTTCAGCGGATACAAGGGCGGCAAGCAGTTCCCCCCTGCCTCCCAGGACGACTGCGTCCTCACTCCGCCCGCCTCGGCCTACTGGTCGTACTGGCACGCCGATCCGGGCGCCGACGACTGGGAGTACAGCCAGCTCGGCGCCATGCTCTACAAGCCCGCGCCGGGCAGCGTCGACCTGTGGATCTTCGGCGGCACCGACATCGGCGGCACCGAGGGCCGACCGAAGATCACCCCCGACCAGCTCCGCGCCCACAACACCAGGCCGAGCGGCGCGGGCCGCCCCGCCTCCACCGCGCAGGCACCCAGGCTGCGGCCGGACGTCGACACCGGCCCCGCCCCGGAACGGCCCGCCCGGCAGGACACCGAACGGCCCCCGGCCAGCACGCCGAAACCCGAGAAGTCCAAGGCGCCGAAGCCACGCACGTCACCCTCCGCCACACCGGCCCCCACCCCCAAGGCGACCGCGTCCCCGTCGGCGCGGGCCGGCGGCAAGACCAAAGTGGTCGACGCCGAACCGACGGCCGACGCCCCGCACGACTCCGGCTCCGTCCTGCCCGTGGTCGCCGGAATCGGCCTGGTCGCGCTGATCGGCGGCGCCGCCGTCTACTCGGCACGCCGCCGCCCGCACGAGTGAGCGCCGTGGCCCGCACCTCGGTCGAGGCGGCGGCCGCACGGACCGGCCCACGCCCGGACCACGGCCGCCGCCTGCCCCGCACCCTGCACCCGGTGGCCTGGTGGGTCTGGGCCCTGGCCCTCGCCACGGCCGTCAGCCGCACCAACAACCCGCTGCTGCTCTTCCTCGTCCTCGCCGTCCTCGGCTACGTCGTGACGGCCCGCCGGACGGCGGCACCGTGGGCCCGCGGCTTCCAGTACTACCTGTACCTCGCGCTCACGGTCGTCGCGATCCGCGTCGTCTTCCGCGCCGTGTTCGCCACCGGCATCACCCCGCGCGACCACTTCCTCTTCTCCCTGCCGCACATCCCCACCCCCGACTGGTACGCGGGCATCCAGATCGGCGGCCCGGTCTCCCTGGAGGCCGTCCTGTCCTCGGCGACGGACGGCCTGCGCCTGGCTTGCATGCTCTGCTGCATCGGCGCGGCCAACACCCTCGCCAACCCCAAACGGGCACTGCGGGTCCTGCCCGGCGCGCTGTACGAGCTGGGCGTCGCGGTCACCGTCGCCATCAGCGTCGCCCCGCAACTGGTACAGAGCGTCCAACGCGTCTCCCGCGCACGGAAGTTGCGCGCGGGCAGCACCCGGGGCACTCGGGCGCTGCGCGGCATCGTCGTGCCCGTCCTGGAGGACGCCCTGGAGCGCTCGCTGCGGCTGGCCGCCGCGATGGACTCACGCGGCTACGGCCGGGCCGGCACCGCGACCCGCCGCTCCCGCCGGATCACCGGAGCCCTGATGCTGCTCGGCATGTGCGGGCTGTGCGCGGGCGCGTACGGACTCCTCGACGCGACCGCCCCGGCCTTCCTGGGCCTGCCCGCCATGGCCCTGGGCGCCGCACTCTGCGTCGCGGGACTGCGCCTCGGCGGCCGCCGGGTCACGCGCACCACCTACCGCCCCGACCCATGGCTGCTCGCCGAGTGGGCCGTGGCGGGCAGCGGAGTGCTCGCCGCGGCCCTGCTGTTCGGCAACCTCGGCTACGACCCCGCCCAGCTCAACCCCACCTTCTACCCCCTCACCTGGCCGGGCCTGCCCCTGGTCCCGACCCTGGCGATCCTGCTGGCCGGCACGGCGGGCCTGCTCGCCCCACCGCCGCAGACCCCCCGCCCCCGACCGGAAGCCGACCCCGCGTGATCACCTTCGACCAGGTCACCATCGCGTACGACGACGCGCCCGGACCCGCCCTGCGGGACGTCGATCTCACCGTGGACGAAGGGGAGTTGTGCCTCGTCGTCGGCCACACGGGTGTCGGCAAGTCGACGCTGCTCGGCGCGGTGAACGGCCTGGTCCCGCACTTCACCGGCGGCACCCTGCACGGCCGCGTCACGGTCGACGGCCGGGACACCGCCCACCATCCGCCCCGCGAACTCGCCGACGTCGTCGGCGTCGTCGGCCAGGACCCCCTGGACGGCTTCGTCACCGACACCGTGGAGGAAGAACTCGCCTACGCCATGGAGCAGTTGGCCGTCCCGCCCGCCACCATGCGCAAGCGCGTCGAGGAGACGCTGGACCTGCTGGGCCTGGCCGAGCTGCGCCACCGCGCCCTGTACGAGCTCTCCGGCGGCCAGCAGCAGCGCGTCGCCATCGGCTCCGTCCTGACCGCCCACCCGCGCGTCCTCGTCCTGGACGAACCCACCTCCGCGCTCGACCCGACCGCGGCCGAAGAGGTCCTCTCCGCCGTCACCCGCCTCGTCCACGACCTCGGGGTCACGGTGCTCATGGCCGAACACCGCCTCGAACGTGTCGTCCAGTACGCCGACCGCGTCATCCACCTGCCGGGTGACGGCCGCGCCCGCATCGGCGACCCCGCCGACATCCTCCGCTCCTCCGACATCGCACCCCCGATCGTGGAACTGGGGCGGGCCGCCCACTGGGACCCGCTGCCCCTGTCCATCCGCGACGCCCGCAGAAGCGCCGCCCCGCTGCGCCGGAGCCTCGCGGACACCGCGCCCGAACCGGTGCGCCCGGCGGGGGAAGGGGAACGGACCCGCCTGGTGACGGCCCGGGGCGTGACCGTCACCCACCAGGGCGTGCCGGCCGTGCGACAGGTCGACCTCGACCTGCACGCGGGCGAGGTGACCGCCCTGATGGGACGCAACGGCTCGGGCAAGTCCTCCCTGCTGTGGGCGCTCCAGGGCTCCGGGCCGCGCCGTGCGGGCAAGGTCGCCGTGGCCGACGGCGAGGCCACGTCGGACCCGCACGACCTGCCCGCCGCACGGGCGCGCACCCTGGTCGGCCTCGTCCCCCAGACCCCGTCCGACCTCCTCTACCTGGAGAGCGTCAAACAGGAACTCGACCAGGCCGACCGCGAGACCGCGACGGGGGAGAGCGCGCGCACCCTCCTGGACCGCCTCGCGCCGGGCATCGACGACCGCACCCACCCCCGCGACCTCTCCGAGGGGCAGAAGCTGGCGCTCGTCCTCGCCATCCAGTTCTCCGCCGCTCCCCGGGTCCTGCTGCTCGACGAGCCGACCCGCGGCCTCGACTACCGGGCGAAGGCCGCGCTGGTCGGCGCGGTCGACGCGCTGGCCGCCGAGGGACGTGCCGTCGTCGTCTCCACGCACGACGTCGAGTTCGCCGCCCGCGCCGCCGACCGGGTCGTCGTCATGGCCGAGGGCGACATCGTCGCCGACGGGCCCACCGCCGACGTGATCGTCGCCTCGCCGGTCTTCGCGCCGCAGACGGCGAAGATCCTCGCCCCGCTGCCGTTCCTGACGGTCGGCCAGGTGGCCGCCGCACTCGACCGCACCGACCCGGGGGAGCCGGCATGAGCCGCGCCGAGCCCACCGTGGCCATCCGCCTCACCGCCCGCGTGGGCCTGGTGATGACGATGGCCGCCTTCCTGGGCGTCGTCGCCTTCTTCTGGCCGTTCCTCGTCGCCCCCGGCACCTTCGGGTCGAACTACGCCCCGCCGCTGATCTTCGGCGTCCTGCTCGCCCTCGTCCTCTGCGTCGTGCTGTCCGAGATCGCGGAGGGCGGCATCGACTCCAAGGCCCTCGCGATGCTCGGTGTGCTCTCCGCGGTCAACGCGGCCCTGCGCCCCCTCGGAGCGGGCACGGCGGGCATCGAGACCGTCTTCTTCGTCCTCGTCCTCGCGGGCCGCGTCTACGGCCCCGGCTTCGGCTTCACCCTCGGCTGCACCTCGCTGTTCGCATCGGCCCTGATCACCGGCGGCGTCGGGCCCTGGATGCCGTACCAGATGTTCGGCTGCGCCTTCGTCGGCATGCTCGCGGGGTTGCTGCCCCGCGCCACCGGACGGCGCGAGGTCCTGCTCCTCGCCGTCTACGGCTCCCTCTCCGGCTATCTCTTCGGCTTCCTGCTCAATCTCTCCTTCTGGCCCTTCTCCCTCGACCCCAACAGTTCGATCGCCTATCTGCCGGGCCTGCCCTTCACGGAGCAGTGGCAGCGTTACGTCGCCTTCGACCTGGCCACCTCGCTCGGCTGGGACACCGGACGGGCCGTCACCAACTTCGTCTGCGTCCTGCTCGCGGGGCCCGCCGTCCTCACCACGTTCCGCCGCGCGGCCCGCCGGGCGAAGTTCCGCGCCCCGGTGCGCTTCGCCGCCCCCGCACCGACCGCCCCCGACACCTCAGGGGACCACCCGCGCCCTGATGGGAGACTGCAGCAATGATCACCGAGCAGCAGCGCACGATCCTCGTCATCGGCATCGGAGCGGGCGACCCCGACCACCTGACCCTCGGCGCGATGAAGGCCATCCGGCGCGCCGACGTCTTCGTCGTCATCGGCAAGGGACCCGACAAGTCCGCCCTGACGGACCTGCGCCACCGGATGATCGAGGAACATGCGCAGGGCCCCCACCGCGTCGTCGAGGTGGACGACCCGAGCAGGGACCGCCGCCCCATGGACCGCTCCGACTACGCCGGTGCCGTACAGGACTGGCGGGCCCGGCGTGCCGACGTCTTCGAGCGGGTGCTGCGCGAGGAGATGGCGCCGGGGGAGACCGGGGCGTTCCTGGTGTGGGGCGACCCTTCGCTGTACGACAGCACGCTCGGCATCCTCGCCGACATCGAGGCACGCGGCTCCGTCTCCTGCGACGTCGAGGTCGTCCCCGGGATCAGCAGCGTGTCGACGCTGGCCGCGCGCCACCGCATTCCGCTGAACCAGGTCGGCCGCCCGGTCCACATCACGCCCGCGCGCCGGCTGGGGGACGTGGGGCAGAACGACGACGGCGACATCGTCGTCATGCTGGACGCCCATGCCTCCTTCACCGACGTCGAGGGCGACGACGTCTGGATCTACTGGGGCGCCTATCTGGGCACCCCCGACGAACTGCTCGTCGCGGGACCGCTCGCCGAAGTCTCCGAGCGCATCCTCAGCCTGCGGTCCGAGGCGCGTGCCCGGCACGGCTGGATCATGGACACGTACCTGCTGCGCATGCGGGACGCGGCGGACGCGGACCGGACCGGCTGACCCCGCTCCCTCGTGCGGGGCGGGCTCACTCCCGCTCGCGGGCCGGCCGCGCCCTGTCGTGCCGCAGGAACCTGCGGCGCAGCTGCCGGGTCAGGGCGGTGGCCCCGGCGGTGAGGAAGACGAAGCTGTACAGGATCTGCAGGATCGTCAGCACGCGGGCCGACTGGCCCGTGGGGGTGATGTCCCCGTACCCGACGGTGGCGAGGGTGACGACGGTGAAGTACAGCGCGTCGACGCGGGTGCGCAGGCCGGTGAACTCGCCCGGCTGCCGCGCCAGGACGAAGTAGGCGGACGCGAACAGCAGGACGGTCAGACACATCAGCCCGGCGATGACCCAGCCGGGCCTCGTCCCGCCCCGGCCGGTCAGCACGTGCTGGAGCTGCACCAGGAGCAGCACGGCGACCAGCAGGAGACCGGCGACGAAGGCGAGCCAGCTCACGACAGGGCGGTGCGGGCCGAGCAGGTGCAGGGGCGCCAGGAAGAACAGGGTGACCATGACCCCGGTCGCCACGGCGAGCAGGGTGGGCCGGTGCCACCGCGGCGCCCACTTGTCCGTACCGGCTGTCACGCGGCGCGCACCACCCATCCTCGGTGTCCCGACGGGCCGGGAGGCACCAGTCTGCGGCGGCGCCGACCGGCCTTCACGCCGCACGGGTCAACCGGGTGAGGCGCGCGGGCCGGAACGGGAGGGCGGTGGCGGGCGCGGAGAGCGTGCGGCGGCGCGCGGACGGGAGCGGCGGCAGTCACCCGCTCGGGCCGCCCCGGATGCGCGGGGCGCCCGCCGCGCCCAGGGTCGGAGCATCACGATCCGTGCGGAGCAGGGGGCGGTGTGGGACAGCCGGGGACGCTCATCCTCATCATGGCGGCCGCCGTCCTCGCACCCCTGCTCGCCTTCGCCGCCGGGCGCCGGGTCCGCATCCCCGTGGTCATCTTCGAGATCGTGCTCGGCATCCTCATCGGCCCCGACGTGCTCGGCTGGGCGCACGGCGGCGACGTCATCGACGTGCTCTCCGACCTCGGCCTGTCCATGCTCATCTTCCTCGCGGGGTACGAGATCCAGTTCGACGCCATCCGGGGCGACACCCTGCGCAGGTCCGTCTGGGCGTGGGTGATCTCCCTCGTCCTCGGGATGGCCGTGGCGCTGGCCCTGACGGGCCTCGACCTCTCCCGCTCCGTGATCATCGGCACCGCGCTGACCAGCACGGCACTGGGCACGGTGTTGCCCATCCTGCGGGACAGCGGCGATCTGCAGGGCCGCTTCGGCACGGTGATGATGGCCTTCGGAGCGGTGGGCGAGTTCGGGCCGATCGTGGCGATGGCGGTGCTGCTGAGCGGCCGGGAACCGGGGGCCGCCACCTTCGTGCTCGCCGCGTTCGCGGCCGTCACCGCCGCGGCGGTGTGCTGGGCGCTGCGGCCGCGCCCGCCGTGGTTCAGCCAGGTCGTCCGGACGACGCTGCACACGAGCGGACAGTTCGCGGTCCGCTTCGTCATGCTGCTCCTGGTCGCCATGCTGGCGCTCTCGCAGGCCTTCGGGCTCGACGTGCTGCTCGGCGCCTTCGCGGCAGGACTGCTCACCCGGCTGGTGCTTCAGGGCGCGGCCCCCGAGAGCAGCGAGGAGGTGCTCGCCAAGGTCGAGGCGATGGGGTTCGGCTTCCTCGTGCCCCTCTTCTTCGTGGTCACCGGCATCGAGTTCGACCTCGCGTCGCTCCTGGACGGCGGACGCGCCCTGGCACTGCTGCCGCTCTTCCTCGGACTCTTCCTGGTCGTACGGGGCCTCCCCGCGTATGTCCTCGCGCCGCGGGACCTCTCACCGCTCAGCCGTCGGGCGCTGACGCTGTACTCGTCCACGTGCCTCCCGCTGGTCGTGGCCATCACGACGATCGGGCTGGACGAGAAGGTCCTGGGCAAGGACGAGGCGGCCGCGCTCGTCGGCGCCGCGATGATCTCCGTCCTGGTCTTCCCGCTCCTCGGCATGCGGGTGCGGGGCCGTGCGCGGAAGGGCAGCTCCGGGCGGCCGGGGGAACCGGAGCCGGAGACGTGGTGACCGTGCAGCGTCGTCGGGGTTCCCGGATCAGTGCCGCCCGTTCCACACGGTGAACTTCAGCCGGACGAACGCCGAGGGAATGTCGCCTCCCGCGTACTCGGCCAGGGCGACGAGCCCCGACGGGGAGAGGAGGCAGAACCGTTCGCCGATCCGCATGTGCTCGATGAACACGCTCTCCCTGAACCGGGTCACCGAGCTGCACGTCTCGTACGTGCCCTTCTCCTTGCGGCCGAGGACCACCAACTGGGCGCCCTCGCCCACGCGGAGGTTGCCCGAGTCCCAGAAGAGCTCCTTGTTCGCCTCGCTCGTGTTGACGGGCCGCAGGGGGGTGTCTTCCAGACTGAGGCCGTAGTCGGCGGCGAGGTCGACGGTGACGGACCGGACGACGTCGGAGGCGCGCGGGTCGCCCTGGGCGGACGAGGACGGTGACGGCGGTGCTTTCGCCGGGTCGGCGGGAGCCGTGACCGTGGCGGTGGCCGTGACGGTCTCGGTGACCGTCCTGGCCGTGGGCGAGCTGAACACCGCGGGCAGCCCGAAGAAGCCGAGGACGAGGCCGATGAGCCCTGTGATGGCGGAGATCCAGGCAGCGACCTCGCCGAAGCGTCGCACGGGTCGGGGCGGAGGCGGCACGGGCGAAGGTGGAGCGGGCGTAGGTGCGTTCGGCACACCGGTCATTCCGTTTCCCCGTCCCCCGCGTGCGTGACGGCACGCTGCCCCGCCCCGTGACGGCGCGTCGAAATTGTGGCGCGAACGACCCCGCCGCGGCGAGCCCTCTGCGGCCCCGGTGGCCGGATTCGCGCGGCGCCGCCTACTGCCCCTGCGGGGTGCTGTGGGTGAGGCCCGCGATCCAGGCGTCGACGGTGGTGACGTCGGCCTGGCGCGGGAAGACCTTCTCGGTCAGCACCCGGTGGACCTCGGGGTCGGCGTCGGCGCAGCCGTCGGCGAGGACGGTGAGGTGGTGGTCGAGGTCGGCGGCCTGGCGCAGGGTCGACAGGACGACGCCGCTCGTGGCGATGCCGGTCAGGACGAGGTGGTCCACGGCGCCCCCGCGCAGCACGAGGTCGAGATCGCTGCCCGTGAAGGCGCTGACCCGCTTCTTGGTGACGACGCTCTCACCGGGCAGGGGCGCGACGGCGGGGTGGATGGCGGCCCCGGGGTCGCCTTCGGTGAACGCTCCCTCCGGCAGGGCGCCGAACAGGGGGCTGGACTTGGCCTCGGGGTGGCCGGGACGGAAACCGACGACGACGTGCACCACGGGGATGCCCGCGGACCGGGCCACGGTGACGGCGCGCGTGAGACGCGGCAGGTAATCGGGGTCGGTGTCGGGGAGGCGGTCGACGATGGCCTGCTGGACGTCCATCACGAGCAGCGCGGGCGTGGTCATGGTTGATCCTTTTCCGTGGTGCGGGGTATCTCGGGGTCCGTACGGGGTGGGGTGCCGCGGCGCAGGGAGCGGTCGGCGACGGTCACCACGAGGAACAGGACGCTGACGGCGAGCATGAAGACGGCGAGGTGGTGCAGGCCGCCGGTGTCGGCGCGCTCGCCGAAGAAGGCGCCGTTCGCGGCGGAGGCGACGATCGCGCCGAGGTAACCGAAGGTGCGCAGCAGTCCGGCCGACGAGCCCATGCGTCCGGCGTCGGCCTGATGGAAGACGGCGTTCTGCAGGGCGAGGTTGTTGAGGCCCTGGGGGATGCCGAGCACGAACACGACGGCCAGCAGCATCCACAGCGGACTGTCGTCGTGCAGCAGGAGCAGCAGGGCGCAGGCCACGATCTGCCCCACGGCTCCCACCAGGAGCTTGCCCCGGATGGCCTGGCGGCGTCCGGTGAGGGTGGAGACGACGATCGCGGTGGCGAACAGGGGGAGCAGCACCAGGCCCGACTGGGAGGGCGAGAGGCCGCGCCCCTGCTGCGTCCACTGCGTGTAGCCGTACAGGAAGGCGTAGCTGACGACGTAGGAGAGCAGGGCCCGGGCGTACGTGGCGAGCAGCGGGAGGTTGCCGCCGAGCACCCGTACGTCGATGAAGGGCAGCCGTGCGCGCAGCTCGCGCCAGGTGAAACCGCCTGCCGCGGCGAGCGCCAGCACCAGCAGGTACCAGTCGCCGCCACCGGGGTTCATGAGGAACAGCAGGAGGCAGACGAGTCCGGCGGCGAACAGGCCCATGCCGGGCAGGTCCAGGTCGCCGACCGGGTGGCGGTCGGCCTCGCGCCGGGCGGGAGGGGTCGCCGGGATGCGCCGGGCCCCGAGGAACAGCCCGGCCGCGGCGAGGGGGATGTTGACGGCCAGGGTGGCGCGCCAGCCGCCGATGCCGATCAGGAGGCCGCCGAGGCTGGGGCCGACGACGGCGATGGTCTGGGTGGCGACGGCGAGCGCGGTGAGGACGCCGGCCGGGCTCTCCTGTCCGGTGCGCCGGGCCTCGCTGCGGATGAGGTACATGGCCGCCGGGTAGCCGGCGCAGGTGCCGAAGCCGAGGAGGACCCGGGAGGCGATGAGCACCCCGAGGCCGGGGGAGAGCATGCCGACGACACCGGCGATGCCGGTCAGCGCGGTGCCGGCGAGGAACAGGCGGCGGGGCCCGTAGAGGTCGATCAGCCGGCCCACTACGGGCTGGCCTATGGAGGTGGCCAGGTAGAGCGCGGAGATGAGCCACGCGGTGCGGGAGGGCGGGGCGCCGAAGGCGGCGCCGATCGGCACCAAGGAGACGGAGATGATGGAGGAGTTGACCGGATTGAGCACCGATCCCAGCATCATCGGGGCGAGCAGCCGCCGGTCGAACCCGTCGCCCGCCTCCTTGGCGCCGCCCGGCCGCACGCGGCGGATCAGGCGGGACAGGCTGTCGGTGAGGCCGTGGGTCATGACCGCACGATGCGTTCCAGGAGGGCGGCCGCCTCGATGAGCGTGCGGCGCTCCTCCTCCGTGCACTGGGCCTCCACGGCACCGCTGAGCCAGCCCTCGCCGGCCCGGCGCCGCTCCTCCAGGAAGGTGTGACCGCTCTCGGTGACGTGGACCAGCTGGCGGCGGCCGTCCGCGGGGTCCGCGCGCCGGGCGACGAGGCCGCGCTCGGCGAGGACGCCGACGGTGGTGGCGGCCGACTGGTGCCGGACCCGCTCGGCGACCGCCAGCTCACTGACGGACGCCTCGCCGTCCTTGTCCAGACGGCTGAGGGCGGACGTCTGCGACGGGGTGAGATCCCCCGGATCGTACGTCTCCCGCATCCGCCGCCGAAGCCGACTGAACGCCACGCGCAGATCATGAGCCGCACGCGCGGACGACTCGGACACACCGCCGGAGGGGTTACTGGTCTCACGCATATGCACAGGCTAACTTGCGCAGTCCAGGCTGCGCAATTACGACTGGGTTTCCGCTGGGGGAGTCGTGGCCAGGGGGAGCGGGGGATGCCGGGGCGGGTTCTGCCCTTGGCGGGCCGGGGTGTCCGACGGTCAGGCGAAGTCGGTGGCCGGTTCCGTCGCGTAGTGGGTCATTGCTTCGATGTTTGCCTCGCGGGTCAGTTCCCGGCCGTCGGCGATCATGGCCTGGAGGTCGCGGAAGTACTGCACGTACAGGTCGGGTGTGAACGTGCTGAGCATGACCGCGGGCCGGTCGGTGACGTTGGCGAAGGTGTGGGGCGCGCCGGTCGGGACCATGACGAGCGTGCCCGCGGCCGCGTCGTGGTCCGTCTCGCCGACCGTGAAGCGCACGCTCCCGGAGATGACGTAGAAGCCCTCGTCGTGCTGGGCGTGCCGGTGCTGGGGCGGGCCGGGCGTGTGCGGGGCGAGCACGGACTCGGCGATGCCGAGGCGGTGCCCGGTGTTGCTGCCGTCCTCGAGGATGCGCAGCCGCGTGGTGCCCAGGACGATCGTCTCGCCGTCGCCGGGGCCCACCACCGATACGGGCACGGAGCCCGACGCGGTGCCGGTGGTCGGCGTACGGTCGTCCGGCCCGCCGGGGGGTGTCCCCGCGTCGGCGTTCCCCGGCGCTGTGCTGCTCTGCGTGTCGTCGCTCATGCGTCGATTGCACTGCGGGGGCCCCGAAACTGTCCAAGACCTGATGTCGGGTGCCGATACCGGCTGGGTATCGTCGCAGCATGGAGCTGCGGACGCTGCGCTACTTCGTGGCCGTCGCCGAGGAACTCCACTTCGGCCGGGCCGCCGCGCGCCTGTACATGAGCCAGCCCCCGCTGAGCCGCGCGATCAAGCAACTGGAGGCGGAGGCCGGCGCCGCGCTGTTCCACCGTTCACCCGCCGGAGTCGCGCTCACCCCGGTGGGGTCCGTCCTGCTCGACGAGGCGCGGTCCCTGCTCGACCGAGCCGACCGGATGCGTGTCCGCGTGGCCGCGGCGGCCGGCACCGCGACCCTGACGGTCGGCATCCTCGGGGACACCGCCGACCCGGGCGCGGCCCGCCTCGCGGACGTCTACCGCCGACGTCATCCGGACGTCGACGTCCGCATCCGCGAGGCCGATCTGGCCGACCCCACCTGCGGGTTGTACGCCGGTCTCGTCGATGTCGCCCTGACCCGCGGTCCGTTCGACGAGACCGGCCTCGCCGTCCAGGTGCTGCGCGCCGATCCGGTCGGGGCACTGCTCCGCACCGACGATCCGCTGGCCCGCCGCGACGCCCTGAAGCTGTCCGACCTGGCCGACTGCCGCTGGTTCGTGTTCCCGGAGGGGACCGACCCGCTCTGGCAGGCGTACTGGAGCGGCGGGGAGCCCCGCCGGGGTCCGGTGGTGCGCGGCGTCGCGGAATGCCGGCAGGCGGTGCGGTGGAACGGCACGGTCGGCATGGCGCCCCTGCCGCACGATCCGGGGGAGGGCCTGGCCGTGGTGCCGCTGCTCGACATGGCGCCGAGCGATGTCGTGGTGGCCTGGCGACGGGACGACACGAACCCCCTGGTCCACTCGTTCGTCCGGCTCGCGGGTGGCGCGTACCGGAGGTGAGACGGCGGCGCGGGTCAGTCGCGCGGCCAGGGCCGTCCGTCGAGCCGTTCGATGTCGCGGTTGAGGCGGCCGAGGCAGTCGGCGAGCTGGGCCGCTTCCGCGGGGGTCCAGTCGGCCAGGAGCTTGCCGAGCCCCGTCACGTTCTCGGAGCGGTCGCTGTCGAGGCGGCGCCTGCCCTCCTCGGTGATGGCGAACTTCCGCGCGATGCCCCCGTCGGGGTCGGGGATGCGCTCGACGACACCGGCCCGCAGCATGGCGGCGGTCTGTCGGTTCAGGGTCGAGGTGTCCAGGCCGAAGGCGTCCCTCAACTGCCCGATGGACATCGGCCCCTCGGCCAGGATGCGGCTGAGGAGGATGTACGCGCTGCGGTCGAGCCGCCCGTCCCCGCGGGAGGCGAGCAGGCTCATGTGCCGGCCGAGGAGCATGGTCTCGAACTCGATCTGGTCCAGCGGCTTCTCCATGCGAGGTCCCTCCTGCTCCCGGGCTTGCCTCCCGGTCGAGACGGCCGCCTCGCAGCAGATATATCACGGATTGTGTGCATGTAGCACATTGCATGCATGGCGCATAGGGCATGCATGATGCATATCTAGTGTACGGTGCACATCGATTCCGTGGTGTCGTGCCACGGCGCGGCAACGAGGGAGTACCCGTGGAAAGTGGCGACAGTGGCGACAGTGTGGACAGTGCGGCCAGTGCGCAACCGACGACCCGACCAGGCGCCGTGGTCGGCATCCTCGCCTCCGGCGGCATCGTGGCGGCGATCACGCAGACCCTGGTCGTGCCGCTGATCGCGGAACTTCCCGAACTGCTCGACACCTCCGCGTCGAACGCCTCCTGGGTCATCACCGCCACCCTGCTGGCCGCGGCCGTCGCCACACCCGTCGCGGGCCGCCTCGGCGACATGTTCGGCAAGCGCCGCATGCTGCTCGCGTCCCTGATACCGCTGCTCGTGGGCTCCGTGGTGTGCGCCCTCTCCTCCTCGGTCGTCCCGATGATCGTCGGGCGCGGGCTGCAGGGCATGGGCATGGGCGTCGTACCGCTCGGCATCAGCCTGCTGCGCGACATCGTGCCCCCGGAGCGGCTCGGCTCCGCCATCGCGATCATGAGCGCTTCGATGGGCGTCGGCGGTGCGCTCGGCCTCCCGCTCGCCGCCGCGATCGCCGAGAACGCCAGCTGGCGCGTGCTGTTCTGGGTCGTCGCCGCCCTGGCCGTCACCGTCGGCACCCTCATCCGCGCCCTCGTGCCCGAGGACAAGGAGAACACCGCACCCGGCGGCTTCGACGTGCTCGGCGCCGTCGGCCTCGGCGCCGGTCTGGTCTGTCTGCTGCTCGGCGTGTCCAAGGGCGCCGACTGGGGCTGGGGGAGCGGTACCACGCTCGGCCTGTTCGCCGGAGCGGTCATCATTCTGCTGGTGTGGGCGTGGTGGGAGCTGCGCCTGCGCGACCCGCTGGTCGACCTGCGGGTGACCGCCCGCCCCCAGGTCCTGATGACGAACCTGGCCTCGATCCTGGTCGGCTTCTCCATGTACGCCCAGTCCCTCGTCGTACCGCAACTGCTGCAGCTTCCCGAGGCCACCGGGTACGGCCTGGGCCAGTCGATGGTCGCCATGGGCCTCTGGATGGCCCCGGCCGGCCTGATGATGATGGCCATGTCACCGCTGGGCGCCAAGCTGTCGGCCGCCCGCGGCCCCAAGGTCACCCTGGCGGTGGGCAGTCTGGTCATCGCGGTGGGCTACGGCCTCGGCCTGCCCCTCACCGGTTCCGGCTCCCCCTGGAGCCTGCTCGTGGTGACGATCGTCTGCAATACCGGAGTCGGCTTCGCCTACGGCGCGATGCCCGCGCTCATCATGGGCGCGGTGCCGCCCTCGGAGACCGCGTCGGCCAACAGCTTCAACACCCTGATGCGATCGATCGGCAGCTCGGTCTCCGCCGCCGTCATCGGTGTCGTCCTGGCCCAGCTCACCACCGACTTCGGCGGCTACGCCCTGCCCTCCGAGAACGGCTTCCGGGTCGCCATGGCGATCGGCTGCGGCGTGGGCCTGACGGCCGCGGTCGTCGCCGCGCTCATCCCCGTACGCCCGTCGGCCACCCGGCAGGGCCCGGCCGCCGCACCGGTGCCCGCGGCCGCCGCGGAAGCGCCGGAGGCCAAGGCCTGACCGATCCTCA
This sequence comes from Streptomyces sp. NPDC002564, assembly GCF_042889645.1. Taxonomy (NCBI): domain Bacteria; kingdom Bacillati; phylum Actinomycetota; class Actinomycetes; order Kitasatosporales; family Streptomycetaceae; genus Streptomyces; species Streptomyces sp. NPDC002564. Next base: position 1,184,180 of record NZ_JBIARE010000002.1, read on the forward strand.
AGACCTCATGGCCGGGGGGCGTGCTGTGCGGACCCGCGGCACGCCCCGCCGGACGTCGTCACGGGGCCGACGCCGGGGAACGCACGAGCTCACCCGCCTCCGGCACCGCCGCACGGTCTCCCGGCGCACCGCCGTCCTTCTCCAGGGCGACGGCCGAGGCGGAGAACAGAGTCGCGGCGGCCAGGGCGCCCCACAGCGTGCCCGGCCCGCGCGGTGCGAGAGCGGTGATGACCAGCGGGGAGACGGCGAGGCCGAAACCCGTGGAGAGTTCGAACCGAGCGAGCGTGCGGCCCAGGACGTGCGCGGGCGCCAGGGCCGTCACCAGGGCCGTCGCGCTGCCCGCGTAGAGGATCTCCCCGATCGTGCAGATCACGGAGACCGCGGCGACGGCCGGGGCGTCCCAGCCGGGCCCCAGCGAGGCGGCCGCGAGGAACCCGAGGTAGGACGCGGCGAGCACCACTCCGGCGACGGCGAGCACCGCCCGCCGGGGACAGCGGGACATCAGCACCGTGAGGGGGACCTGAAGCGTGACCACCAGCACCGTGTTGGCGACGAAGACGGCCGCCGACCAGACGGGAGAGGCGCCCAGTTGGGTCACCAGGACCAGCGGGAGCGCGATCTCGGGGACGTTGAGGCAGAAGACGTAGACCACGTTGGCCGCCAGCAGCGCGCGCATCCGGGGTGCGGGCCCCTCGTGCGGCGCCCCGTCGGCCGGGGCGGCGGCCGGACACGCGCGCAGGCGGACCGACCACGCCAAGCAGGCCGCGACGAGGCAGGCCAGCCCCGTCCCCGCCGCCAGCACCCGCAGCGCCGTGGTGCCGCCCGCCAGGCAGACGGTGGCGAGCAGCGCGCCGACACCCATCCCGGCGTTGCGCAGGGCGCGGCCGCCCGCGAGCGCGGCGTCGCGTTCCCGGCCGCGGGCGACCGTGGCCACCAGGGCCGCGTGGGCGGCCGGCCACGCCTGGTTGCCGATCCCGAGGAAGAGCGCGGCGGCGGCGAACAGCCCGGCGTGCCCGGCCGGGGCGGCGAGGAGCAGGGCCACCCCGAGGACCCGCACCAGCATGGACGCCGCCACCACCGTGCTGCGCGCACCCCGGTCCAGCCACCGGCCCACCGCGGGCATGCACACCAGGCCCGCCACGATGCCCGCCGTCATCGCCACGCCGGTGGCCGGGGCGGAGAGCCGCAGCACCGTCACCCCGTAGAGGAGCAGGAAGGGCCGCAACAGGCCGGTGCCGAGGGCGTCCACGGCCAGGGCGACGGCATAGCGGGGGCCGCCGGACGCTCGGACGAGGTCGCGGGGCGCGATCTTGGTGGTGATTGCCATGGCGGCAACGGTGCGCCCGGTCCACGGATCGGCCGCGTCGGTTGACGGACTCCGTCAACCGACGTCGGCGCCGACCGTCCGACCAGCGATGATGAGCGGATGACGGTGCGCATCGACATCAGTGGACTGGCCCCCGACCGGCTCCGGTTCGCCGCCTCCCCGCTGGCCGAGCTGACCGCGATGCTGCACGTCCTGGCCGAGCCCGGGCACCATCCGCAGCGCGCCGACTGGGCCCGCGAGGTCTGGGCCGGCCTGCGTCCCGAACTGGCCGAACGGCTGCGGGAGGCGGAATGCCTCTGGCGCTCCTCGCAGGCCGACTTCCTGCTGCCCGCCCGGCCCCGGCCGTCCCTCGCCGAGGAACTGGACGACGTGGACCGGATCGACGACGAGACCTACGTGACCGCCGCCCTCGTCACCACCTGCGGCGGCGGCCGGGCACGCCTGGCCGCGCCGTCGCCGCTCACCGACGCGGCGGCCCGTGAGCGGGCCCTTGACCTGGCGCAGGCGCGCGGCGCACGCCAGGAGGCCTTCGCGGAACGACTGCTCACCGACCCGGCCGGGGTACGCGCGTGGGTGCGGCGGACCCTGGAGGAGTGCGCCGACGCCTTCTTCGACGCGGCCTGGACGGACGTCGCCGTGCGGCTCGCCACCGACCTGCGCCTCAAGCAGGACCTGAGGAGACGCCAGGGCCTCGGCGCGGCGCTCGCGTCGGTCTCCGGCGCGGTCTCCCTCGCCCCGGACGGCGACTGCGTCGTCGTCGACAAGCTGCAGGACAAGGCGACCACGGCCCAGGACGGCGGAGTCACCTTCATCCCCAGCGCCTTCGGCAGCCCGCACCTGGTGGTGGTCCACGCGCCCGGCTGGCAGCCCGTGGTCCAGTACCCCGTGGCCGATCCCGGTCCGGCCGGGCCGGTGTCCCTGGAGACGGTCACCCTGCGCCTCGACGCCCTCGCCCATCCCGTACGGCTGCGGCTGCTGCGCACCCTGGCCCGCGGCCCGCACACCACCGGTGAACTGGCCCACACCTGGGACCTCTCGTCGCCCGAGGTGTCCCGCCACCTCGCCGTCCTGCGCCGCGCTGGCCTCCTCACGGCCGAGCGGCACGGACGCTACGTCCGGCACACCCTCAACGTGCCCGATCTGACCGCGCTGGGTTCGGACCTGCTGGCCGCCGTGCTGCGCTGAGCGCTGCCGGGCGTACCGCTGCGGGTGGAGGACCGAAGCTCCCTACGGCGGTGGTTGACCGCGCGCAAACCCTGGGTGCAGCCAGGAATCACACGCTCGGTGGACGCCCCGCGACGCGGGCCTCCCTAGCGTGGAGCGTGTCCGGGCCGCGGCACGCCGGCCCCGACGCCCCCCCCTGTCCGCGGCGGCCCCGCGCCGCCCTTCCACCGGGAGCCCACATGCCCGTACACCGCAACGCCGCCGCCCTCGTGGCCGCGGGAGTCCTGGCCGCGACGACCGTCACCGGCGTGGCCACCGCCGCCGCCGACACCCCGGCCGCCACGCCCGCCGCCTCCACCACCCTGGCCGGGTGCGCCTACAACTCCGGCCTCGGCTGGTACTGCGGCTACCACGCCGCCAACACCTACAGCGACTACGGCGACCGGGGCGACAAGGTCAAGGAGATCCAGGCGCTCCTGCGCTACAACGGCTACGACATCGGCCGCTCCGGCATCGACGGCAAGTTCGGCGACGACACCCTCAAGGCCGTGAAGAAGTTCCAGGGCAGCTGGGGTCTGCCCAAGGACGGCATCGTCGGCCCCGCAACCTGGGGGTTCCTGCGGAACGGGGTCTGAGCGCTCCTACGATGAGGTCATGCCTGCGCGCGAAGAACCCCCACCTGCACATCATGGGCACCAACAGGGCCCCGGAAAGGCGCAGTTGGAGACCGCGACGACCGTGTTCGCACTGCTCGCCGACCCGACGCGACTGCACCTCCTGTGGCTGCTCGCCCGGGCGGAGGCGGACGTGACGGAGCTCGCCACGGTGAGCGGCGCGGCCCGGCCGGCCGTCAGCCAGCACCTGGCCAAGCTGCGTCTCGCCGGGCTCGTCCAGGCCCGCAAGGAGGGGCGCCGGATGGTGTACTCGCTGCGCGACGGCCACCTGCGCCGTCTGGTCACCGAGGCGCTGAACCACGCGGACCACCAGGTCACCGGCGAGCCCTGGCACCCCTGAACCCGCCCCCGCGCAGGCCGGGTTCAGGCCTTTTCATGCATCACGTGTGCGCACCTGCGCACACGTCGTCTACCGTGAGGAGGTCCGGGCCGCCGACCCAGGGGACGCCGCCATGCGCTCAGTCCTGCGCAACCGCACCTACCGCCGCCTGTTCACCGCCCAGATCGTGGCCCTCGCGGGCACGGGCCTGGCCACCGTCGCCCTCAGCCTGCTGGCGTACGACCTCGCGGGCTCGGACGCCTCCGCCGTCCTCGGCACCGCGCTGGCCATCAAGATGGTCGCCTACGTGGGCCTCGCCCCCCTGTTCGGCGCCCTCGCCGACCAACTGCCGCGCCGCACGCTCCTGGTGACGATGGACCTCACCCGGGCCGCCGTCGCGCTCGCCCTCCCGTTCGTGGACCAGGTGTGGCAGGTCTACGTCCTGATCTTCCTGCTGCAGGCCGCGTCGGCGGCCTTCACCCCCGCCTTCCAGGCCACGATCCCCCAGATCCTGCCCGCCGAACGCGACTACGTCCGTGCGCTGTCGCTCTCCCGGCTCGCCTACGACCTGGAGAGCCTGCTCAGCCCGGCCCTCGCCGCCGCACTCCTCGCGCTGACCAGCTACCACTGGCTGTTCACCGGCACCGCGGCGGGATTCCTCGCCTCCGCGGCCCTGGTCGTCTCCGTCACCCTGCCCGCGCCGCGCCCGGTGGAACGCTCCGGCGGCCGCTGCGCCAAGGCCACCTACGGCACCCGCCTGTACTGGGCCACACCCCGGCTGCGCGCCCTGCTCGCCCTGCACCTCGCCGCGGCCGCCGCCGGGTCCCTGGTCCTCGTCGACACCGTGGTGCTCGTCCGCGACGGTCTGCACCGCGGGGCCGGTGACGTCTCGCTGGCCCTGGGGGCGTTCGGGGCGGGGTCGATGGTGGCCGCGCTGGTCCTGCCGCGCGTCTTGGAGCACGTGGGCGACCGGGCGGTGATGCTGCCCGCGGGGTTCTTCCTCGGCGCGGTCCTCGCGGGGTGCGCCGTGGGTCTCGCGCGCGATGTCCGGTCGTGGGCCGGGCTGCTGTGCGCCTGGGGGCTGCTCGGCGTGGGCACGTCCATGGTCCTCACGCCGGTCGGCCGGCTGATCCGCCGCTCGGCGGCGCCCGCGGACCTGCCGGCCGCCTTCGCCGCGCAGTTCGCCCTCTCGCACAGCTGCTGGCTGCTCACCTACCCGCTCGCGGGGCGGCTGGGCGCGGCCGCCGGGATGCCGGTGGCCGCCGCGACACTGGCCGCTCTTGCGCTCGCCGCGGCGACCGGGGCCGTGCTGCTGTGGCCCGCGCACGATCCGGCGGGCCGCACGCACGTCCACACCGGCCTGCCCGAGGGCGATCCGCACCTGGCCGACGCGCGGCCTGGCCCGCACGGCTGGCGGCACACGCACATCTACGTGATCGACGCCCGCCACCCGCGCCGGTCCGCTCCGGGCCGCACGGCGGGGTCGCACTGAAGCGGCCTGCCCCCGCCGCGGCGGCAGCGGTCAGTTGGACGTCAGGCCGCCGTCCACCGCGAGCGCCGTCCCCGTGGAGAACGAGGCCCGGTCGCTGCACAGCCACAGGGCCGCCTGCGCGATCTCGGCCGGGTCCGCCATGCGCTTCTGCATCTGCCGGGCGACGAACAGCTGCTCCAACTCCGGGTGCGCCTCCACCGCGTGCTCGATCATCTCGGTCCGGGTGGTGCCGACGACGAGCGTGTTGATGCGGATGCCGTGCGCGGCGTACTCGGCCGCCGCGGCCCTGGTCATGCCGAGGACCGCGTGCTTCGCGGCGACGTACGGCACCGGGGCGCCGGTGGCCACCATGGCCGCGGTGCTCGACGTGTTGACGATCGCGCCCTTCCCGGCGTCGAGCATCACCGGGATCTGCGAGCGCAGGCAGTTCCAGGTCCCGCGCACGTTGACGTCCATCGTGCGGTCGAAGACGTCCTGGTCGAGCTGGTGCAGGGGAGACAGGTCGGCGCCGGCGAAGCCCGCGTTGTTGAAGGCCGCGTCGAGGGCGCCGAAGTGCTCGCGCGTCGCGTCCACGGCGCGCTGCACGTCCCCGGCGTCCGCGACGTCGCCCGTGCTGAACGCCGCCCGGCCGCCCGCGTCCCGGATCTCCTGGACGATGCGCCCGAGCACGTCCTCGCGGCGGGCCATCAGCAGGACCGAGGCCCCCTCGGCGGCGAACAGGCGTGCGGCGGCCTCGCCGATCCCGCTCGACGCACCCGTGATCATGACGGCCTTGCCGGCCAGCAGTCCATTCGTGTCGGTCATGTCGTGAGTAAAGCCGCTGCGCGGCTTGTTTCACACCCCTGAGTGATCATGACTTGCCCCACAGTGTCCGCACGCGTCCCGTGCCGCTCACCACGAAGGTCAGCCACGCGCGCGCTGCGAGGCCGTCGAGGCCGTCGAAGCGGGGCGGCCCGCTGCGCGCGGCGACGCGGCACCGACCTCGGCCAGTTCCTCGCCGTCGGTCAGGCGGGCCCGCACCGTCGCCCGGGCGTCCTGAGGGGCGCGGACGGCCAGCGTGCGGCCGCGCTTGTCCGCGTCGACGTCCCCGGTCACGGAGATCCGGGTGACGTCGCGGCTGCCCGCGGCGAGCAGGTACCGGTGCCCGGAGCCCGCCGTCCAGCGGGTGCTGGCCACCACGTGCTGGCCGAACCGGCTGCAGGCCGCGGTCGACCTGGCCCGCCCGACGACCTTCGCCGGAGCGGTGGCGGACTCGCCGGACGTACGGAACTGCAGGGTGACGTCACCCGGGCCGCGCCAGGTGGAGGCGCGGACGCAGGACCACACGGCCCGGCCGCCGTTCTCGGGCAGGTCCTGCTCGGCGAAGTCCCACTGGTTGACGGACCGTACGCCGTTCCCGCGCAGCTCGGAGAGGCGGCACGCGCCCCGGGCCCAGCTGACGAGTGCCGTGCTGCTCGTGGCCTCCCGCGGCTGGCGGGACGGCACGCCGGAGCCGGGCAGCGGGGTGTAACTGAGGTGGGCCGGGGTGAGGTCCCCGAGGTCGGTGACGAGGAAGGCGTGCTTCTCCACGATCTTCACGGACGAGCGCAGTTGGAGCACGGGCAGGCTGTCGCAGGGGCCCGTGGCCGAGGGCACGTCGACCGGGGCGGTGAGCCCCTCGCCGGACACGTCGAGCGGGCCGCCGGGGGCGTTGGGCTTCAGCAGGTCGCGCGTCCGGGCCTCCGCGATCCAGGGGGCCGTGAGGTAGCGGACCTTGCCGTCCTCGCGGCCCGCGACGAGCGCCGCCGCCGTGGTCACGTCGGAGTCGTCGGCGCGGGAGAAGTCCAGCGTCGCCGGTTCGGCGGGGGAGGAGGGCTCGCCGTAGCGGACCACACGGCTGTCGTCGTGGAAGAGGACGACGGCCTCCTTGCCCACGACCCCGGCGTACAGCAACTGCGTGGAGGGGGAGGGCGGTTCGGTCGTGGCGGCCCGGCCCGCCCCCACGCGGGTGCCGCGCGGCGGCTTCGTCCACGTGGACAGGGCCCGGGTGAGCAGGGCGCGGTCGTCGGCGCGGGAGCCGCGGGCCGGCCACGCGGTGAAGTCCACCCGGGAGGTGTCGGCCCACGCGTCCGGCGCGGTGCGCAGCAGGGCGTCCGCGCTGATCGCGGGCCGCACGCCCGCGGGGCGCTCGGGTTCGTCCCGCTGCGCGGACGAGCTGAGCGTCGCCAGCGCCACCGAGCTGATGGCGGCGATGCCCACCGCGCACCAGACGAGCCGGAACCGCCGCCTGCGGCGCAGCAGATCGGTGGGCCGGGTCTGGACGGAGCACGCGTCGAACTCCTGGGACCGCAGCAGCGCCCCGGCCGCCTCGCCCACCGACTCCTCGACGTGGCAGGCGGTCTCCAGCGCCTTCTCCGCGTCACTCACGCCCGCGGCGGTGAGCAGCTCCGCGACCTCGGCACGGGGCAGACCGTCGAGTCGGCACAGCACGAACGCGGCGCGGGACGGTGCGGAGACCTCGGACAGGAGCTGGGCCAGCGCGATCTCCTCGGTGCCGCCGGCACGGGGGAACAACCGCAGCCCCCAGACGACCGGCAGCGTCGGCAGCAGTTCACGGGGCGGCGGCAGCCGGTCCGGCCAGCCGCGCGGCCGTCGCTCGTGGGTCAGCGCGGCGCACAGGACGCGCGCCGTCATCCACGACGTCCCCGTCCAGGACGCCCCCGGCGGCGCGGAGGCCGCCCGTTCGGTGTCCGGTTCCGCGGTGCCCGGCTCCCGAGCGTCGTCCCCCGCCCTCGGCAGCGGGATCTTCGACGCCCGCGACGCGGTCCGCCGCGTCCCGAAGCCGGGCAGCGCGCGCTGTACCAGGGAATGGGCGACAAGAACGCGCCGGTGACGGGTGAGGCTGCTGGGCAGGGTGAGGTAGGCGAGGCGTACGAGCCGGGTGTACTGGTCGACGATGACGGCCTCGGCATGGTCGAGGGCCACGGGCTCGGAACCCTTCGCCCAGCGCCGTTGCGATGTACTCATCGATCAAAGGGCCTTCCGAAGGCTGACGACGTTGCGTCCTGACCTCCATCAAACGAGTGAATCGTGCGATGGTCACAGGCGACCGGTCCCCGGGCCGGGAACGGGTGTCCATGTGCCACCCGCGGCGAGCGCGTGGCCGCGCCGGGGCCGACGGCCCCGGAGTGTCGCCCTGTTGCCGTTCGGTGACACGCAGGACAGAGCTGTGACGTCGGGCAGGGCAACGGGTGTGCCGGGTCGCGGGTCGTACGTGGCGTGGGAGCAAAGGGCGGCCGTGTCCGTCCGAACGAGCCGGCTCACCACGTGAGATGGGGGAAAGCAGTGAAGAAGAACATGCGCGTGAACAAGGGCTGGATCGCCACGGGTGCCGCGCTGGCCGCGGTCGGCGTCGCGGCCGCCACGGTGCCGGCCGCCGCGGCCGATGCGCCCCGGTTCCTGTCCGCGTCCCAGCTGCCGCCGCACGCGTCGTCGGCCTGGACCGCCGGCCCCGTGACGGCCGGGCAGCCGGACCCGCTGCCGATGTGCGTCGGCGAGGCGCTGCCGTCGACCTCGGTGCACCGCGCCTTCCGCACCGAACTCGACACCAACGCACTGCAGGTGACCGTGGTCGAGCGCGACGTGCAGCGGGCCAAGGACTTCGCCGCGCTGCTGCGCAAGGACCTCGACGGCTGTGCGAAGAAGGTGATGCAGGAGAACCCGGACATCACCGCCAAGCAGAAGTACTACGGCAAGGTGGACGTCGAGGAGGGTGCCCACGTGTACGGCTACCACACCACGGCCACCTGGGGCGCCACGGACATCAACATGTTCTCGGTCGGGCGCGACGGACGCACCGTCACGATCGTCCACTGGGGGCAGATGGGCGGCTTCGCGGACGCCCCGGTCGCCGCGTTCAAGAAGACGACCGCCACGGCCGTGAACAAGCTGTACTGACCCCCGGCCCCGGCCGGTTCCAGCGGGTGCCGCGGTTGGCCGGAAGACCGATCTCGGCATTCTCCGGCCGGGGTGGGACAATCGCCCGACGCGAGGTCACCGGTGCTCACGCACCGGTGACCTGGTCGCGTTGCACGAGGATTCGGCCGGGGAGAGGCCGGGGGCCGGTGTCCTACCCGGCGTCCGGCGGTGGGGAGGACGACGGTGGTCGAGTGGCGGTACATCGCCCGGGGCATGAGGCCCGTACCCGAACCCATGGCCACTCCGTTCGTCTGGACGACGGCCTGCTCCGGCTCCTTGGTCCTGGTGATCGCCTTCGACCTGCTCGGCGCGCTCGACCGCACCGGCCTCGCCCTCGCCGCCCTGTCCGTCCTGGCCGCCCTCGTCGGCACGCTCGGCCGCTTCGTCGCGGCGCCCGGCACGGCCCTCCTGTGCTGGGCCCTGCTGAACGTCTTCGCCGCGCACCCGACCGGTGAGCTCTCCTGGGCCGGACACCGCGATCCGGGCTGGGTGGCATGCCTGCTGGCCGCCGCCCTGATCGGGACGGCGGCGGCCCGGGTCCGGTACGCCAGAGCCGCGTACCGCCGCATCACCCCGTTCGACGGGACCGCCTGACCGTCGGCGGACCTCGCCCCTCACCGGCATCCGCAGCCCGGCTCCACCGACGCCCCGCGTGGTCGTGGAGCGGGCTCCGGCCGGGCGTCTTTGCATGACCATGCGCGATGATGCATACTCTTCCTATGTCTAAGGTCCTCACCTCCCTCCCCGCCGGCGAGCGCGTCGGCATCGCCTTCTCCGGCGGTCTCGACACCTCCGTCGCCGTCGCGTGGATGCGCGACAAGGGCGCCGTCCCGTGCACCTACACCGCCGACATCGGGCAGTACGACGAGCCCGACATCGCCTCCGTGCCCGGCCGCGCCAAGACCTACGGTGCCGAGGTCGCGCGCCTGGTCGACTGCCGCGCGGCGCTGGTGGAAGAGGGCCTGGCCGCGCTCACCTGCGGCGCCTTCCACATCCGCTCGGGCGGTCGCGCCTACTTCAACACCACCCCGCTGGGCCGTGCCGTCACCGGCACGCTCCTGGTCCGGGCGATGCTCGAGGACGACGTCCAGATCTGGGGCGACGGCTCGACGTACAAGGGCAACGACATCGAGCGGTTCTACCGGTACGGCCTGCTCGCCAACCCGAACCTGCGGATCTACAAGCCGTGGCTCGACGCGGGCTTCGTGGCCGAGCTCGGCGGCCGCAAGGAGATGTCGGAGTGGCTGGTCGCCCACGAGCTGCCCTACCGGGACAGCACGGAGAAGGCGTACTCCACCGACGCCAACATCTGGGGCGCCACCCACGAGGCCAAGATCTTGGAGCACCTCGACACGGGCGTCGAGACGGTCGAGCCGATCATGGGCGTGAAGTTCTGGGACCCGTCGGTCGAGATCGCCACCGAGGACGTGACGATCGGCTTCGACCAGGGCCGCCCGGTGACGATCAACGGCAAGGAGTTCGCCTCCGCCGTCGACCTCGTGATGGAGGCCAACGCGATCGGCGGCCGCCACGGCATGGGCATGTCCGACCAGATCGAGAACCGCATCATCGAGGCCAAGAGCCGCGGCATCTACGAGGCCCCGGGCATGGCCCTCCTGCACGCCGCGTACGAGCGCCTCGTCAACGCCATCCACAACGAGGACACCCTCGCGCAGTACCACGCCGAGGGCCGGCGCCTGGGCCGCCTCATGTACGAGGGCCGCTGGCTGGACCCGCAGGCGCTGATGATCCGGGAGTCGCTGCAGCGCTGGGTCGGCGCCGCCGTCACCGGCGAGGTCACCCTCCGGCTGCGGCGCGGCGAGGACTACTCGATCCTCGACACCACAGGCCCCGCGTTCAGCTACCACCCGGACAAGCTGTCCATGGAGCGCACCGAGGACTCCGCGTTCGGCCCGGTCGACCGCATCGGCCAGCTCACCATGCGCAACCTCGACATCGCCGACTCCCGCGCGAAGCTGGAGCAGTACGCGGGTCTCGGCCTGATCGGCACCGCCAACCCGGCCATCGGCGCCGCGCAGGCCGCCGCGACCGGTCTGATCGGCACCATGCCGGAGGGCGGCGCCGAGGCCATCGCCTCCCGCGGACGCGTCTCCGCCGACGACGAGATGCTCGACCGCGCCGCGATGGAGTTCGGCACGGACTGACCGACCGGGGCCCCGGCCAGGGGCGCACGGCAGCCGGAGAGGGCCGGCTCGACGCCACGGGCGCCGGGCCGGCCCTCCGTCGTTCGGAGCCGGGAGCCCACCGCATCCGCGGGGGCGCCCGCCGAACTCGCGGGCCCGGCAGGCCGTGTGACGTACGTCCCGCGGGATCGGTCCCGCGACCAGTGGGGTTTTACGCGGCTGTAGAAGTATGGCTAGGGTGCCGGAGATGTTCTGCGACGACGCAACACCCGCATCTTGTGCAAGACGCGATCTCGCAGGCCCGGGTTCACTGTGGGAGGCGTCTTGACCGAGACATCGCGGCCGACGACGGGCCGCCGTGCGATGCCGCTCCCTCCCCAGCGGCCCGACGCCGTCACGGACACGGCCCCCGGCGCGGCCCCCGCGCCCTCCTCCGGCGACGGGAGACCGCCCGGCACCGGCACGGCCGCCCCGGACCCGGCGAAGCCGACCAAGCGACGGGACGCCTTCTTCGACAACGCGAAGTACCTGGCGATCGTCCTCGTCGCCATGGGGCACGCGTGGGAGCCGCTGCGCGGTGACAGCAGGGCGGCCGCCGCGCTGTACATCACCGTGTACACCTTCCACATGCCGGCGTTCATCGTCATCTCGGGCTACTTCTCCCGGAGCTTCGACGCGAGCCCGCACCGGATCAAGCGCCTGGTCACCGGCATCGCCGTGCCGTACGTGATCTTCGAGGTCGCGTACACGTTCTTCAAGCGCTGGGCGGGCGGCGACCCGGACTACCCGATCAGCCTGCTCGACCCCTGGTACCTCACGTGGTTCCTGGCCGCGCTGTTCATCTGGCGGCTCACCACGCCGCTCTGGAAGGTCGTGCGCTGGCCGCTGCCGCTCGCACTGGCCATCGCCGTCCTCGCGTCCGTCTCGCCGGACATCGGCGACGACCTGGACCTCCAGCGCGTCCTGCAGTTCCTGCCCTTCTTCGTCCTCGGCCTGGTCCTCAAGCCGGAGCACTTCCAGCTGGTGCGCCGCCGCGAGGCACGGCTCCTGGCCCTGCCCGTCTTCGCCATGGCGCTGGCGTTCGCCTACTGGGCGGCGCCGCGGATGAACGCCGCCTGGTTCTACCGCCGCGACAGCGCCCAGGAACTCGTGGCGCCCGGCTGGGCCGGCGCCGTCATGACCCTGGCCATGTTCGGCTGCTCGCTGCTGCTCGTCGCGTGCTTCTTCGCCTGGGTCCCCGGGCGCAAGCTCTGGTTCACGGCGCTGGGCGCGGGGACGCTCTACGGCTACCTGCTGCACGGCTTCCTGGCCAAGGGATCCCGCTTCTGGGACTGGTACGAGGCCGACTGGATACACCGGCCGCTCGGCGAGATCACCGTGACCCTCCTCGCCGGAACCGTCATCACCGTGCTCTGCACGCCACCCGTGCAACGCATGTTCCGCTTCGCCATGGAGCCGAGGATGGAGTGGGCCTTCAAGCAGGACGCGGCCGCCGTCGCGAAGGGCCGCAGACCGGGGAGGCGAGCCGCGTGACCCCACCGGCCCGGCCTCCCGCGGTCCACTTCGAACGTGTCGTCGAGACGTTGCCCGCGGGACGCCGGGCCGTCGTCATGCTGGACGACGGCGACCGGCAGGTGGGCCGCCTCGAATACCAGGTCTGCCACCTGTGCCGCCTCGGACACATCGGCACCGTCGCCGTCGCCGCCCACTGGCAGGGCCAGGGCCTGGCGCGGCACGCCGTCCACACCGCCCTGGCCCCCTGCCTCGGCTACGCCTGGGCCACCTCACGGCAGTCCGCCGACGGACGGCGCTTCTTCGCCGCCATGACGGACGAGACGGGCATCGCCTTCCGGCCCGACGGACCGCGGTGCCCGCACATGGAGCTCTGCCCCGACGGCGCGCGGGACCGGCGGCGCATCAGGTGGCACCCGGCGCTCCTGCGGCGGAAAGTGATCGGAGCGGCGACGCCGCACGCTCCGGGAACCCGCCCCCGACCGTGATCGTTGTCCTGAAACACACTGAACGAGGAGCACCGCTTGTCCGCCAGACCGACGGACCCCCCGGGGCACAGACCCCGACCATCCCGCCAGACCCCGCACGACCGGCCTGATCGAGCCGCGCGACGGGGTGCGCCCGCGCCCTCGCCGTCCACGCTCCGATGAGCGCCGCGCTGGGCCTGTTGGCCGTCTTCGTCCTCACCGCCGGCACCGGCTACTTCGTGGCCCAGGAATTCGCGTACGTCTCCGCGGACCGTCTCGCCCTGGCCCGCGAGGCCGAGGCGGGCGACAAGCGGGCCGCCCGCGCCCTCCAGGTGCTGGAGCGCCTCTCGTTCATGCTGTCGGGCGCGCAGCTCGGCATCACCGTGACCGGCCTGGTCGTCGGCTTCATCGCCGAGCCGTCCGTGTCCGCGCTGGTCAGGCCCGCACTCACCGGGATCGGCGTACCCGCGGGCGCGGTCGGCGGGATCTCCGTCGTGCTCGCCTTCGTACTGGCCACCGTCGTCCAGATGGTGCTCGGCGAGCTCGCCCCGAAGAACCTCGCCCTCGCCGTGCCCGAGCGCCTCGCCAAGTCCCTGGCCGGCTCCACCCTCGCGTACCTCAAGGTGGTCGGACCGGTCGTACGGATCTTCGACAGCGCGGCCAACCGGCTGCTGCGCCGGGTGGGCATCGAGCCCGTCGAGGAGCTGCACCACGGCGCGACGCTGGAGGAGCTGGGCCACCTCATCGGCGAGTCCCACGAACAGGGCGAGCTCCCCAAGGACACCGCGGCCCTCCTCGACCACGCCCTGGAGTTCTCCGAGCGCACCCTCGACGAGGTGATGGTGCCGCGCGCCGACGCGGTCTTCGTCCGCAAGGAGGCGAGCGCCGCCGACACGATCGACCTGATCGCCAAGCACGGCCACTCCAACTATCCCGTCCTCGGCGACCACCCCGACGACATCGGCGGCGTGCTCGGCGTCCGCGAGCTGACCCGGCTGCCCGCCGCGAGCCTCGCGGGCGCGACGGCGGGCACGGTCGCCCGGCGGCCGTTGCTCCTGCCCGACACCCTGGAACTGCCGGACGCGGTCCGGCAGATGCGCGAGCGCGACGACGAGTTCGCCGTCGTCCTCGACGAGCACGGCGGCGTGGCGGGCATCGTCACGTACGAGGACATCGCCGAGGAACTCGTCGGGGACATCGCCGACGAGAGCGACACCGTCGTCGCCCTGGCCGTCGCGGACGGCCGCGGCTGGCTGGTGGACGCCGGGCGCCGCCTCGACGAAGTCGCCGAGGCCACCGGGATCGAGCTGCCCGAGGAGGACGACTTCGACACCGTCTCGGGTCTGGTCGTCGACCGGCTCGGCCGCTTCCCGTCCGTCGGTGACCGGCTCACCGTCCCGCTGGCCGACGGGGACACCGCCCTGGTCGAAGTACGCACGCTGGAGCGCCACGTGGCGGAACAGGTCCGGCTCGAGCGGCTCGCCGAGCGCCCGGACCCGAACGAGGCCACGGCCGAGGACCCGCACGAGGTCACGGCCGAGGACCCGGACAAGGGTTCGGCCGGAGAGGGGACGCGCGCGTGAGCTTCCCGCTGGCACTCTTCATCACCGTCCTGCTGCTGATCGGCAGCGGCTTCTTCGTGGCCGCCGAGTTCGCGCTCGTCGCCGCCAAACGACACCGCATGGAGAAGGCGGTCTCCGACGGCCGGCGCGGCGCCAAGGCGGCGCTCGCCGGTATGCGCGAGCTGTCCCTGATGCTCGCGGGCGCGCAGCTCGGCATCACCGTCTGCACCCTGGGCCTCGGCTCGATCTCCAAGCCCGCCATCTCGCACGAACTGGACCCGCTGCTGCACCGGTGGGGCCTGCCCAGCGGCCTCAGCTACGGAGTCGCCTTCGCCTTCGCGATGCTCGTCGTGGTCTTCCTGCACATGGTCGTCGGCGAGATGGCGCCCAAGTCCTGGGCCATCGCGCACCCCGAGCGCTCGGCGATGCTCCTCTCCCCGCCCTTCCGCGCGGTGGTGAAGGCCGTACGCCCGCTGATCTGGCTGCTCAACAAGGTCAGCAACGCGCTGGTGCGGCTGTGCCGGGTGACCCCGCGCGACGAGCTCACCTCGGTCCACAACCGCGAACAGCTGACCCACCTCGTCGAGGAGTCCGAGCGCCTCGGCCTGATCAGCGAGACGGACTCCGGGCTGATCACCAACTCCCTCACCGAGCCGCACACTCCGGTCGGCGACCTCCAGACGCCCGCCCGGCAGATCATCTCCGTCCCGGCCGCGGCGGGCATCGACGACGTCCTGGCCACGGCCGCCGCGCACGACCGCAGCCGGCTGCTGGTCTTCGACGGCCCGCTCGTCCTCGGCTCCGTGCACGCCCGCGACGCCCTGATCGCCCGCGCCAGGGACCGGTCGGCCGTCACGGCACGCGAACTGGCCCGCCCGGTCCCGGAGCTGGCCGCGCAGGACACGCTCGGCCACGCCATCGAGCAACTGCGCCAGCGCCGCGCCTCGCTCGCCGTCGTCAGCGACGACACGGGCCGCCTGACGGGCATGGTCACCCTCGACGACCTGCTGGCCCGCCTGATGCATCCGGAGCGGCCCCGGGCGGCCTGAGCGGGAGGACGCCGAGGCGTCCACGGGGGACCTGCGGTGTGCTCAGCGGCGTACCGCGGTCTCCCGCTCGACCCGCGACAGCTTCTCGGGATTGCGCACGGCGTAGAGCCCGGTGATGAGACCGTCGTCGACGCGCACCGCGATCACGGTGTCGAGCACGCCGTCCCGCCGGACGAGGAGCGCGGTGTGGCCGTTGACCGGCGCCGTGCCCAGCGACATCGCGGCGCCGATCCTGCCGAGCACCCCGGCCACCGCCGCGGCGCCCACGACGGGTTCGACGGCCGCCCGCACGACCCCGCCCCCGTCGGTCAGCAGGACGACGTCGGGCGCGATCATGTCGAGCAGCCGCTGCAGATCGCCCGTCTCCAGTGCCCGCCGGAACGCGGCGACGGCATCCCGGCTCTGGGCCGGTGACACGGTTTTGCGCGGCCGTCGTGCCGCGACGTGGGCCCGCGCCCGGTGTGCGATCTGGCGGACCGCGGCCGGGCTCTTCTCCACGGCGTCCGCGATCTCGCCGTACTCCAGGGCGAACACGTCGCGCAGCACGAACACCGCCCGCTCGACCGGCGCGAGGGTCTCCAGGACCAGCAGCATCGCCATCGAGACGCTGTCGGCCAGCTCGACGTCCTCGGCGACGTCGGGCACGGTCAGCAGCGGTTCGGGCAGCCAGGGCCCGACGTAGGCCTCCTTGCGCCGCCGCAGGGTGCGCAGCCGGGTCAGGGCCTGCCGGGTGGCGATGCGGACCAGGTAGGCGCGGCGGTCGCGCACGCTGCCGAGATCGACGTCGACCCAGCGCAGCCAGGTCTCCTGGAGGACGTCCTCCGCGTCGGCGGCGGAACCGAGCATCTCGTAGGCGACGGTGAACAGCAGATTGCGGTGGGCGACGAACGTCTCGGTGGCCGATTGCATGCGACTGCCGCCTCCCCCGCGGGGGATGCCTTCACCGCGGGGTACGGCTTCACCGCGGAGTACGGCTTCCCTCCGACCCCCGCCGGGCGGCGCCCCCGTGGCCCCCGTTGGCGTGCTGCGTTCGCGCATGGCCGGCTCCCGTGTTCGTCCTCGACGTGACACCCACGAGACACCGGCCCGACGCGTCCTGTGACACCCCCGATCGGTGTTCTACGTCACAAGATCGCGTCGTCACAAGGCCGGGGCGGCCGGCATCCCATGGCCGTCAGGTCGTCGCACGACCACCCAACTCCGCCAGTGAGGAAGAGACATGGAACCCCGCATGAACCTGTTCGACCACGAGATCGGCGCGAGGATCGGCAAGCGGATCTACGCCGTCAGCCAGGTCATCCAGGAGTCGCCGCTGCCCGGGGCCACCCAGGAACTGGTGCAGTTGCGCGCCAGTCAGCTCAACGGCTGCGGATTCTGCGCCGACATCCACGCCAAGGACGCGGAGGCCGCGGGGGAGACCTCGGCCCGGCTCCACCTGGTCGCGACGTGGCGCCACTCCACGGTGTTCACCGAGGCCGAGCGGGCCGCCCTGGCGCTCACCGAGGAGGGCACCCGCATCGTCGACGCCCATGGAGGCGTGTCCGACGCGACCTGGGCGCAGGTGCGCGAGCACTACGACGACGACCAGACGGTCGCGCTGGTCTCCCTCATCGCCATGATCAACGCGACGAACCGGCTCGGGGTGATCCTCGACAACCGGGGCGGCTCCTACACGCCCGGTCGCCTCGCGACCGTGACGGGCTGAGCGGCGAGCGGACCGCGGCCCGGCCCGGGGCGCCCGCCCCGGGCCGGCACCAACTTTCCCAAAATAGTTTTGCAAAACTTCTTTTGCGGACCCCGTGTTCCGCTCTACGCTCCCGTCATGGTCAGCGAAGACAAGAAGCGGGTCCTCGACCCGGAGAGCGACGCGACGGCGTTGAAGGCGCTCACGCACCCCTTGCGCATCCGGCTGCTCGGCCTGCTGCGGATGGACGGCCCCGCCACCGCGAGCGAACTCGCGGCGAAGACGGGGGAGTCGTCCGCCTCCACCAGCTACCACCTGCGGGTACTGGCGAAGTACGCCTTCGTCGTCGAGGCGGAACAGCGCGACGGCCGGGAGCGCCGCTGGCGTGCCGCCCACGCGGTGACGTCCTGGAGCAACCGGGAGATGGACGGCGTGGAGGGCGGCACCGTCTTCGTCAACGCGATGCACCGGCGCCAGATCGAGCACCTCCAAGAGGCGCTGCTGCGCCACGAGGCCGACCTGGCCGAGGGGCGGCTTGGCCGGGAGTGGCTGGACCCGGCCGGCATCAGCGACCTGCTGCCGCGGCTGACCCCGGAGTCGCTCACCGAACTGTGGCAGATGTTCGAGGACAAGCTCGCCGAACTGACCGCCCGCGACGACGGCGATCCCCGCGCCGCACAGGTCGTCCTCTTCACCGCCGGCCTGCCCCTCGCGCCACGCACCGCCGCCGCGGAGCAGACCCACCCCGACCCGCCCTCTCCCGGCACCGAACCGGATGCCGGGGGCGAGGCATGACCGAGGCCGTGGCCCTGCGCACCGCGCGCCGCCGTTACGTCACCGTCTCCGTCCTCTTCTGGCTCCCGCTCGGCCTGGCGATCGCCCCGCAACTGCTGCTCTTCACCGAGCGCGGCATGACCCTCGCCGCCATCGCGGGCTTCTTCGCCGCGCACTCCCTGACCGCCGTGGTGCTCGAACTCCCCACCGGGGGACTGTCCGACGTCCTCGGCCGCCGCGCGATCCTCGTCACCGCGGGCCTCCTCGACCTGGCCGCGTTCACCATGGTGAGCCTCGGCACCACCGCCTGGGTCCTCGCGCTCGGCATGGCCGTGAAGGGCGCCGGACGCGCCCTGTCCAGCGGGCCCGCCGAGGCCTGGTACGTCGACACGGTCCAGGCCGCCGCGGGGCCCGACGCCGATCTGCGCACCGGCCTGGCCCGCGGCAGCGCGGCCACCTCGGCCGCGCTCGCCGTCGGCACGCTGGTCGGCGGCGCGCTGCCCTGGCTGCTCGGACTCGGCCCCGACCCGGGCGCACGGCTGAGCCGCGCCACCTCGGACCTGGTGCTCCCGCTCTCCGTCCCCGTGCTCCTGGCGGCCGTCGTGGACGTCGTCTTCCTGGTCTACGTCCTGACCGCCCTGCCCGAGCCGCCGAGGCCGCCCGCCGGCCTGCGCGCCGTCCTGCGCGACGTGCCCGCGACCGTCCGGTCCGGGCTCCGCCTCGGCGGGCACGACGTCCTGGTGCGCCGGATCCTGCTCAGCGCGGGGGCCGCCGGCGGCGCCCTCGCCACGGTCGAACTGCTCTCGCCGGGCCGGGCGGCCGCGGTCGCAGGCGACGCGGAGACGGGCGCCGTGCTGTTCGCGGGCCTCGCCTGCGCCGGATTCGTCTGCTCGGCGCTCGGCAGCCATCTCGCGCCGCTCGCCGCGCGGGTCGCGGGCGGGGCGCACGCCGTCCTGATCAGCCTCGGCGCGGGGGCGTGCGGCCTGCTCCTGCTGGCGGCCACGGCGACCTTCCACGGCGCCCTGCCGCTGGGCCTGGCCGCCGTCGGCTTCGCGCTCGTCTATCTGGGCCTCGGCGCGGCGGGCCCGAACGAGAACGACCTGCTGCACCGCAGAGTGACCCCGGCCGGGCGGGCCACCGCCCTCTCCGTCCAGTCCCTCGCACTGCAACTGGTCGCGGGCCTCACCGGTCTGCTCGTCGGAGCCCTCCCGTCCGGCCCGCTGCCCTGGCTGCTCGGGTCGGCGGTGCTCGCGGCCGGTGCGCTGCTGTGGATCCGTACCGGAGAACCGGCGGCCACCGGCGCGCCGGACCCGGACAGGACCCTGGAGGCCCAAGGCAGTTGAGGAGCGGCGTCAACCGGCGTCCGGCATCGCGCCGACCGCCTGGCGCCCTCGCCGGGACTGTGCTGAGGTGCACCATGCATCCCGGAACATCCGTCCCGCGCCCCGGGAGGGCGACTGTGCGCAGCCTGACCTTCGTCATCGGTACGGGCCGCAGCGGGTCCACCGTCCTCTCCGAGATCCTCAACACGCACCCCGACGTGCTCAGCCTCAACGAGTACATGGCCTCGGTCGGGGACGCGGCCTTCCCTGAAGGGCAGGTCTCGGGCGCCGACTTCTGGCAGGCCCTCTACCGGCCCACCCCGTACTTCGCGAGCATGATCCGCAGCGGAGTGCTCATGCCCGAGTTCCTCTACACCCGCCGCCCGGGCCGGTACGCGGCGGAGACCACCGGCATCCCCGCGCTCTCCCTCATGGTGCTGCCCCACCTGACCGACGACCCCGACGGCCTGCTCGACACCCTGCGCGAGACGGTCGGCGGCTGGCCCGCAAGGACCGCCGCCGAGCATCACGAAGCGCTCTTCGAGACGCTCGGCATGCGGTTCGGCCGCCGCGCGGTCGTGGAGCGCTCCGGCTATTCGACCGGGTGGGCGGTGAAGCTGCGGGCGACCTTCCCGCACGCGAGGTTCGTGCACCTGTTCCGGGACGGGCCGGACTGTGCCCTGTCCATGAGCCGGCATCCGGGCTACCGCGTGATCACCCTGATACGGGAGATCGCGGAGCGGACCGGTGTGCGGAGCTTCGGCGACCTGACCGCGGAGCAGGTGCGCGCGCTGCCGCCCGACCTGGCACCCCTGCTCGACGAGTGCTTCGACCCCGCCCTCGTGGCGGACCGCGACTTTCCCCCGCCGCGGTTCGGCGCCCTGTGGTCCGAACTCGTGGTCCAGGGCGCGCGGTTCCTCCAGGATCTGCCCGCCGGTCTGGGCATGACCCTCGCCTACGAGGACCTGCTCGACGCACCCCGTCAGGAACTGGCCCGCCTCGCCGGGTTCGTCGGGGTCGAGCCGTGCCCGAGGTGGCTGGACGAGGCGTGCCGTCGGCTCGACGGGGGCCGCCGCGGATCCGCCCGCCGGGAGCTGACGGCCGCCGGATTCGAGGAACTGCGGGCCAGCTGCGCCCCCGGAACGGACGCCCTGAAGAAGAGGAAGCGGGACTGACTGCTGGAGCTGGACTGAACCGCCGGAGCTGGACTGAACCGGCCGAGCTGGGTTGAACCGCCGCAGCCGGGCTGACCGTTGGAGACGGGCGACGCCAACATCCGCCGGGGGAGCGGCCGTGCGCAAGGGCCCGCGCGCAGCGACCCTCCCACTATGCGCCCGCGCGAGGGCCGCGCCGTGCGCCTATGCGCCCGCGCGAGGGCCGCGCCGTGCGCCTATGCGCCCGCGCGAGGGCCGCGCCGTGCGCCGAGAGCGAGGGCACCCACCGCGCCTCGCGAGGATGAGCACGTGCCCGCGAACGCCACGGGCCGTCGGCGCCAAGTAGGGGGTGAGACCGCCGACCGGCGGTCAGGAGGGAGGGCCCGTGACACCGGACGTACAACCCGTGACACCGGTCGTACGACAGGACGGCCCCGCCGCGGACGACGACGCGGCCACGGACGAGGATCTGCTCGCCCGCGCCGCGCGGGACGGCTCGGCCTTCGAACCGCTCGTCCGACGCCACTCGGCGGCGCTGCACGGCTACTTCGCCCGGCGCGCACCCCACGCGGCGGACGATCTGCTGGCCGAGGCCTGGCTCCAGGCCTACACCACCCGGCGCGGCTTCGACGCGGGCCGTGGACCCGCGCGTGCCTGGCTGTTCGGCGTGGCGAGGAACGTCCTGTCCGCGCACTGGCGGCGCATCGACCGGCAGCGGCCCGGACCGGCCGGTGACAGCCGTGACGATCCGTGGGAGGCGGTGGACGCACGGCTCGACGCGGCGGCCGTCGCACCACGGCTGCGCACCCTGCTGAGGGAACTCCCCGCAGAGGAGCGCGAGTTGTTGCTGCTCGTCGCCTGGGAGCAGCTGACGCCCGGCGAGGCCGCCGCCGTGGTCGGCATTCCGGCGGGCACGGCCCGCTCACGCCTTCACCGCGCCCGGCACCGGCTGCGCGCCGACATCCCCCTCAAGCTGACAGGAGACCCGGCATGACCGAACGCACCGAACCCGGCGATCTGCTCGACTTCCCCGGCGCCGCGGAACTGACCGCCGCGGGCACCGTGCCCCCGCCGTCCCCCGACGTGCTGGCCGCCGTGCAGGCGGCGGTGGCCCGCTCCGCCCGCGCGGAGAGGATCCCGGTCCCGCGACCGGAGACGGTCCGCCCCCTTCCGTCGCCCCGCCGCCAACGGCCCCGCGGCCGCCCGCGCAGGCTCCTCGTCGCCGCCGCCGCGGTGACCGCCATCGCGGCGGGAGCCGTGACGTACCCCGTCCTCGACCTCGGCGGCGAGCCGACGGCGACGGCCTCGGCGAGTCAGTTCCTCGACGGGGTGGCGGAGGTGGCCGCGGCGGCGCCCGCGACGCGCGCGCCGTACTGGAAGGTACGCGTCGAGACGGCCAACCAGGACGACGGCCGGCGCACGGACACCACCTACTTCGACCGCGCGGGCCGCATCTGGTCCGTGGATCCGGACGGCACGGTCCACACACCCCCCGCAGGGAAGAAGGGCAAGGTCAAGCGGTGGCCGGTCGGCGAGCGGTGGCTCACCTGGCCTGCGCTCGGCGAGCTGCCGACCGCCCAGAAGGCGCTCACCGCGCTCTTCCCCGCGGACGCCACCGCACGCTTCCAGCAGGTGGCGCTCCTCCTGGAGGACTCGCCGGCGGGCCCGGAACTGCGGGCGACGCTCTTCCGGATCCTCGCGGACACCCCCGGCGTGCACCTCGTCGGAGACGTGCGCGACAGCAGGGGCCGGGCCGGAGTCGCCGTCGAGATCACCCGGAAGTCGTCGTACAGCACGGGCTCCGGCAAGGCCGTCACGAACCGGGCGAAGGACCGGTACGTCGTCGATCCCGGCACGGGGCTGCTCCTGGAGACGACCCACAAGCTCCTCGGCCGGACGACGCCCGCCGACCGCTACACCTGGCTGGAGGTGGGCCCGGCGGACCACGTCGACCGGACTTGACGTCGGGTCGGTCGACGGGACCTGACGTCGGGTCAGTCAGCCTGACCTGGCGTCGGGTTCAGCCGACTTGCCGCGCACCCGTTCTGATGCCCAGGTCCTCCCGGGCCCGCTTGTGGTAGATGTTCAGACGCTCATGGAGGTCGCCGACCACCGGCGGCGGCTCGTGCTCGCGCGCCAGTCCGATCATCTCCCACACGGCCACGTTGACTCCAAACTGTTCAAGGCAGGATGACGACCGCCGGAGCGTCCTGCGGTGTGCACGCGCGACTTTCCTACGGGCGGTGGTGGGTACGACGCTCCTCGACAAGCATCAAAGGGCGCGCGGCGCAGGGGAGATGCTCAGTTCCCCGGCGGCCACGACGGTGCCGAACCGTGGAAGGTCGAGTGTGATCGCCGCATCGTGCTCCCGTGCGGTCAAGGCACTCATGGCGTCCTCGGCGAACACCAGCGTGTAGCCCAAGTCGTCCGCAGTCCGCGCTGTCGACTCCACTCCCATGTTCGTGGCGATCCCGCCGAAGACGAGCGTGGTGACGTCGTACTCGCGCAGCAACGCGTCCAAGCCGGTCCTGTGGAAAGCGCCCACCGTCTGCTTCTCCACCACGCGGTCGGCGACGGAGGCGACGTCCGGGTGCAGTTCGCTTCCCGCGGGCTGCTCCGGGACTCCGGGCCGGTCCGCACGCACCGCGATGACGGGGGCACCGGCCGCGGTGAACCGCCCCGCCAGCGACAGGGCGGCCCGAAGCGCGTCGTCGCCCGAGCGGGGGCCAAGAGGCAGGCTGATGATGCGCGGCATGAAGTCGATGAGCACGAGCGCGGTGTGGGCGGGGTCCAAGGTCATCGTCATGGCGCGCACCCTATGCGGCGGGCCGCGGCGCGGAAACAGGCGCGTGCGGATGACGACGCTCCTCGTACGTGCGCTGGTCGGCCTCGACGTACGGTCTCAACTGGACGGTCAGTTGCCCGTGCAGGCTTTCAGCGGCCGAACCGAGACTGCCACTGCTCAGGGAGTCGGTCGCCCTGGATCCGGATGTCGGCCGCGGCCTCTTCGATCCGGTGCAGGTCGCCGGTCGTCAGCTCGACGTCGAGTGCGCCCAGGTTCTCTTCCAGACGGTGCGGTTTGGTGGTGCCGGGGATCGGCACGCACCACGGCTTCTGCGCCAGCACCCAGGCGAGAGCGATCTGGGCCGGCGTGGCTCCCTTGTCGTCGGCGATCTGCCGCAGCAGGTCGACCAGCACCTGGTTGGCTTGCCGCGCTTCAGGGCTGAAGCGTGGAAGCAGACGGCGGAGGTCGTCGTCGGCCAGCGAGGTGCTGGAATCGATCGTGCCGGTCAGGAATCCCTTGCCGAGCGGACTGAAGGGCACCAGACCGATGCCCAGCTCCTCCAAGGTCGGGATGACGTCCGTCTCGTGCTCGCGCATCCAGAGCGAGTACTCGCTCTGCAGTGCCGTCACCGGCTGCACGGCATGGGCGCGACGAATCGTCGCGGCACCGGCCTCGGACAGGCCGAAGTGCTTCACCTTGCCCTCGGCGATCAGCTCCTTGACCGTGCCGGCCACGTCTTCCACGGGCACGTCGGGGTCGACACGGTGTTGGTAGAACAGGTCGATGCTCTCGGTTCGAAGGCGCCTGAGCGAGGCCTCGGCCACTCGGCGGATCTGCTCGGGCCTGCTGTCGACCCCCGACATCGGGGTCGGCCCGTGCTCGCCGTGCCTGATGCCGAACTTGGTGGCGATCACCACCTGGTCGCGGACCGGTGCCAGCGCCTGCCCGACCAGGTCCTCGTTGGTGAACGGGCCGTAGACCTCGGCCGTGTCGAAGAAGGTCACGCCGTGGTCGACGGCCGCCCGCAGCAGCTTCGTCATCTCGGCTGTGTCCTGTGACCGACCGTAGAAGAAACTCATGCCCATGCAGCCGAGCCCGAGAGCCGAGACTTCGAGGCCTTGCCCCAGCGTGCGGTGTTTCATGTGAAGTGCTCCAGACATGGTGGTCGTCCGGCTCCCGTCGCCTCGTGTCGAGCCGGGAGCCGGTACAGAAGTCGGGCAGCCATCCGGGGCGCCGGCGAGACCCGGTGATGCAGGCATGCCCGCAACGCTACGAGCCTGGAGCGCACTCCAGGCAAGCGTTCCCGCCCTCGGCACGAACGGTACGAAGCCATGAAGTAGGGGCCCCTTTTCGTGCCGGAGTTGGTGGCATCTCCTGATGGGCTCCGTGGCGGGGAGCGGGCTAGCGTCGCCCGGGGACGTCGACAGGAACGCGGACGTCGGCAGGCACGCGCCGGACGCCGCGGTCACGGAGGGGACGGGCAGGCAGCACTCATGCGAACCACATCGGGATCGGGCGGAGCCAGGCGGGAGTCGTACGGCGGGGTCGGCCTGATCGGCGCGGCCGCCGTGCTCTGGGGGACGGTCGGCCCCGCCCAACTGCTGGCCGACACCGGGGTGGACCCGGTGGCTCTGGGAGCCTGCCGCATGCTGGTGGGCGGCTTCGTCCTCGGCCTTGTCACGCTCCGCGGTGCGGGGCTGCGGACGCTGGCACGGCCCGGCGTGCGCGGGTGGATGCCGGTGAGCGTCGCGGTGACGGCGTGCTTCCAGGCCTGCTTCCTCGCCGCGGTCGACAGGTGCGGGTCGGCGCTGGCCACCGCCGCCGCGTTCGGCACGGTGCCCGTCGTGGCGGGGCTCTGCGCCCGCCGGTTCGGCGAGAGCCGCCTCGGCGTCCGCTGGGTCATGGCAACGGCCTGCGCGGTCGGCGGCCTCGTGCTGTTGCTCGTCCCCGGCGCGGGCGCCCGCGCCGACGCCCTGGGCGTGGCCCTGGGGTGCGTCGCCGGGGCGAGTTTCGGCATCTACATCGCGGTGACCGGCCGGATCGCGGCGCGTGGCGCCGACCCGTCGGCGGCCGCACCGGTGAGCGTGGTCTGCGCCGGTCTGGTCGTCTCCCCGTGGCTGTTCGCCCGGCCGGAGGGCTTCGCGCGGCCTGAGAGCCTTCTCCTGGTGGGGTATCTGGGCCTGTGCACCACGGCCTTGGGCTACCTGCTGTTCACCAAGGGCGTGACCCGGGTCAGCGGTGCCACGGCAGGCACGCTCAGCCTGATCGAACCGCTCGTGGCGGCAACCCTGGGAGTGGCCCTGCTGGGGGAGCGGCCCGGCGCGCTCGCCGCCTGCGGGGCGGTGCTGCTGCTCGGCGGCCTGGTCGTGACGTCCCTGCCGTCCCGGGACCGGGGCGGGCCGGACCCCGAGGACTCCCGGGCCCGGGACGGCGACGCGGACCGGTCGCTGGTGGCCGGCCGACGCGAGGGCGGGTGAGCCCCGCGCCGACCGGCAGGCGCCCGGGGCCTGTCCGGGGTCAGCGGCCCCGGGAGCGACCGGGCGGTGTCACCGGTCCTGGTACGAGGCCATCGCGTCGTTCACCCGGGCGGAGAAGAACATCGGCCCGATCGCATCGGCCCACGCCATGCCCTCGCCCGTCAGACGCAGCAGGTCACGCTCGCCGTCCTTCGTCCAGTCCCGCTCGGCGAGCAGCGCGAACTGATCGGGGAAGTCGCCCTCGGGGGTACTCCCGAAGCGGCTCCGGTAGTCGCCGCGCCGCAGCCCACCGGATTCGAGCAGTCCCTGAAGGACGTACATGCGCCGCCGCTCGTCGTCGTCCATGGTGAACGCCCACTGGACGCGGCGGAACTGGTCCGTGGGGGTGGCGATGTAGTCGTCGATGATCCGGCGCACCTCGGGCACCGCGACGGCGTAGTCGGTGGTGTAGTGCAGATCGGTGGTGAACGAGCGTGCCCCCACCCCGAGTCCGACCATGCCGGCCTGCTGGTTGTACTCGCTGATGCTGGTCTCGTCCGCGCTCTCCACGGCGGCGCTCCCCACGCGCCGGAAGACCCGCATGGAGGTCTGCTCGTACCCCGCCGACAGCAGGTGGTCCCGGCCGTAGCGGTACAGCCGCAGGCGCTGCTCGTCCCAGACCCGGCCGTCCTTGTCGTGCCGTGCCATGAGACCGGTCAACGGGCGTACGTACAGCGGATAGAGGTAGATCTCCTCCGGCTCCCAGGAGAGCGCCGCGTCCAACGACACACGGAAGGTCTCCTCGGTCTGGCCGTCGATGCCGTAGATGAGGTCGATGTTGAGCACCGGGAACGCGGCGTCCTTGAGCCGCGCCAGGGCCTGCTCGACCTGCGAGCGCTTCTGCGGCCGTACGGCGGCCCGCGCTTCGGAGTCGATGAAGCTCTGCACCCCGATGCTCAGCCGGGTGGCCCCACGCTCCTTGAGCACGGCGATCCGGTCGGCGGTCGCGGTGGCCGGCGAGGTCTCCACGGACCACGGGACGGCGGCGAGGTCCGCGCCCATGACGTTCTCGCAGATGTCGGACAGGCGGGTGAGTTCGGCGGCCGTCAGGTAGGTGGGCGTCCCGCCGCCGAACGCGGCGAGAGCGAAGCGCAGCGGCTCCCCCTTGGCTTCGAGCGCTTCCCGGGTGACCCGGGCCTGGCGCTCCAGCGTGCCGAGGAAGGCCCGGGTGACGTCCTCGGGGGCGCCGGTCCGGGTGAAGAGGTTGCAGAATCCGCAGCGCATCTCGCAGAACGGAATGTGCACGTACAGCGAGAGGGCGTCCAGCCGCTCCCGCGACCACAGGTCGCTGAGGAGAGGACCGTTCTCCTGGAGACGGTAGGACTTCTGGTGCGGATAGGCGTACACGTACTGCTTGTAGGGGGTCTCCGGCTCGGACGAACCGGAAGAGACTAACGGAAGAGGAACAGTAGTCGCCATGGAGCGGAAGCGTCCTTTCGGTACGAAATGATCGATCGCGCCCACCGGCAACGCTACGGACGCCGCTCCTCCAGATCGACGATGCTAACCTCCGAATTTCACGCCCCAGAACGCCGCCGAATAGGCACTTCCTCGCATTGCCCCCTTCCTCGTCATGTGTTTCGCGAGGAGCGGCAAAAAGAGCCATGTCCGGATTTCGACTTTCCGTGGATCACGTCCGGGCGGATGCGGTACGGGTGGGGCCATGACGAACCTCTTGATAGCCGCGGGTGGTGGCGGTGACGTCATCACCACCACCGCGGTCCACGGCGCCCTGCACGGTCCGCACGCGCCGGCCCTCGTCCTCACCTACGCCTGGGAGCGGCTGACCGTCGACCCCGTCCCCGGGCCGCGTCGCGCCTCGGACTTCACGGGCACCGACGCGGCCGGGCCCCGACTGCGCCTGCTCACCCCCGACTCGGCCCCCGTCGCCCCGGCCGGGTCCCTGCTGCCCCGTCTGGCGGCCGACCTGTCGCCCCGGCTCGGCGTGCTCGACCCCTACGACGGGGCGGAGGGCCTCGCCGCGCAGATCGCGGAGGCCGCCGCCCACTGCGGCGCCGCCCGCATCGACGTCGTCGACGTGGGCGGGGACATCCTCGCCGAGGGGACCGAACCCACCCTGCGCAGCCCGCTGGGAGACGCCCTGGTCCTGGCCGCCTGCGCGCGTACCGGAATTCCGGCCACCGTCCATGTCGCCGGCCCGGGCCTGGACTGCGAGATCCCCGAGGCGGACGTGCTGCGCCGCCTGGGCGGAGCCCCACCGGCGCTCACCCTGACCGCCGAACACACCCGCGCCGTCGAGCACGTCTTCGACTGGCACCCCTCGGAGGCGAGCGCGCTGGTGACCGCCGCGGCCCACGGCGTGCGCGGCGTGTGCGGGATCCGCGACGCCGCCCGGCCGGTCACCCTGTCCGACGCGAGCCCCCGTGTCCACGCCCTGCCGCTCGCCCGGGCCCTGGCCCTCAACCCCCTGGCCCGCGCCCTGCACGACACCACCACGCTGGCCGGGGCGGAGGCGGCGAGCGTACGCGTCTGCGGTTTCTCGGAGATCGCCCGCGAACGCGAACGTGCCCGCAACGGCACGCTCCGGACGGACCCGCGCGCACGCCCCCACGCACCGACGGCGGCACAGGCCCCCAGCGGGCCGCCCCAGTCCGTCGCGCGGCCACTGGCGGACCGGTTCGACGCCTGGTCGGCGCGGACCGCCCGAGACGGCATCCAGTACGTGACGACCCGCCGCATTCGCGAGGAACTGGCCCTGTCAGAGCGGGAGTTCACGGAGTTGCGCGCCAGAAGGGTCAGCAAGGAGGCCGCCGAAACTTCGGCCGACACCGGCCCCCTGTGGCCGTTGTGCGTACCGGGCGCGGACTCCGAATCTGCCCGGGGCCCGCTGACGCCGCAAGCCCCCTAGCTGCGCAACAGCGCGCAGACGAAGTTCTCCTCCACGGACCGCACGCGCTCCAGCAGCTCCGGCTTGTTCGTCTTGTTGATCTGGGTGGTGAGGGAGACGGTCAGCGACCTCTCCCCGTCCGGGGTGGCGGCGATCAGCTGGGTGTAGCCGGGGAAGTTGCCCGTGTGGCCGTACACGACACCACAGCGGGTGGTGTACCGGAAGAGGGCGAGGCCGGCCTTGTTCCGCCCGGGGCCCGCGGGCTCGGAAGCGCCGTCCACCCATTTCAGCTGCTGACGCCGGGTCGGGTCGGAGATCAGCCTGCCGCCCGCGTAACCGCGGACGAAGGCCGTCATGTCCTTCGGGGTCGAGATGATCCCGCCCGAAGCCCACACGCCGGACGTCCCGAGGACCTCGCTGACGTCCTCGGGCGGGTTCGGCGGGGTGACGTCGTAGCCGTGCATGTACGGCTCGGGCATGCGGTAACCCTGCGGCAGGCTCGTCTCGCGCAGCCCCAGCGGGCGGTACACGAGCCGGGCGAGCAGCTCCTCGTACCGGCAGCCCGTCGCCGCCTCCGCCATCAGGGCGACGGCGATGTTGTCGGAGTTGGAGTAGACGTAGCGGCTGCCCGGCCGGAACTCCAGCGGCCGCCCGGCCACGAAGTCCAGCAGCCGACGGGAGTCGAAGCGGCGGCGCGGGTTCTCGGACACCAGTTTCAGGAACTTCGGGTCGGCGCTGAAGTCCGGCAGCCCGCTGGTGTGGTTCAGGAGCTGACGCAGCGTGACCCGGTGCCACGCGCGCGGCAGTCGGGGCAGCACCTTGCCGAGGGTGTCGCCGAGCCGCAGTTCCCCGCGGTCGACGAGACGCAGGGCGACCGCGCCGCTGTACGCCTTGGCCGTACTGGCGATGCGCATGTGGTCGGTCGCCTCGACGGGGCGGCCGGAGCCGGTCTCTGCGACGCCGGCCCGGTAGACCTCGGTACGGGACCCGCGCTTGAGGACGGCGATCGCTCCGGGCGGGCCACCCGGGGCCGTCGTCAGCTCCCGCAACTGCCGCCGCAGCGCCCGCGCGTCGGGCCCCGGGCCGTCAGCCGCCTGGACCGGCACGTCGACCAGCCCGGCGACGCAGGCGGCCACCAGCAGAGCGACCACGGGATAACGCACCTTCGGACGACAGCGGGGAGCGGGCACGGGGTACTCCTGGGGCAGGGGCGCGAGGGAAGCGCGAGGGGATCCCCAGCTTCACCCGCCCGTCGAGAACCCGCGCGCGCCTGTGCTCCAACCAGCCGATAGCGGTGCGCCTGCGGGGACGAGTCGGCAGCGGTGCGCCTGCCGGGGCGAGCCGATCGCGGTGCGTCTGCCGCGGCGAGCCGACGGCGGTACGCCCGCCGGGACCGGTCGACAGCGGTGCGGCCCGCAGGACCCAGGCGATCGCGGGGCCTCCGAGGGCCTCGTCGGGGGCCGGCCCGCGCCCCGGGGGCCGCCCCGCCGAACCCGCCCGCCGTCAGGCGACCGTGAGCACGATCTTGCCGCGGATGTGGCCCCGGGCGGCGCGCTCGTGCGCGGCGCGGGCCTGCGCGAGCGGAAAGGTGCTGTCGACGGCGACGCGGACCGTGCCCGAGTCGAGCAGGCGTGCCAGCTCGGCGAGCTGCGCGCCGTTGGAGCGGACCTGCGTGCCCGTCACCGTGACCCCCAGCTTCGCGTTCTCCTCTTCGTCGAACGCGCCGAAGAACACCGGGAAGTGGGAACCGCCGCGCTTGAGCGTGCGCAGGAATCGCCTGCTGTCGGGGCCGCCGACGGTGTCGAGGACGAGATCGAGGTCGCGTGCGATCTCCTCGGGACGGTTCTTGGTGTAGTCGATGAACGCGTCGGCGCCGAGTTCGCGCAGGAACGCCTCATGTCCGCCGGAGGCCACCGCGGTGACATGGGCGCCCTTCCACTTCGCCAGCTGCAGCGCGAAGTGCCCCACGCCCCCGGCGGCGCCGTTGATGAGCACCTTCGTGCCGGCGTCGAGCGGTACGGGACGGTGCCGTGCCTCCTGGAAGGGGGAGGGGTGATCGTGCCCGAGCTCGATCAGGAACTGCCATGCGGTGAGCGCGGCCATGGGGACCCCGGCGGCCCGTACGTGGTCGATGCGGCTCGGCTTCAGCGCGAGGTCCGCCGCGGGTGCGGCCACGTACTCGGCGTACGTACTGCCGTCGAAGCTGGGGAAGCGGAGGAGGCCGAAGACCTCGTCGCCGACCCGGAAGCCGTCCACGTCGGCTGCCACGGCCTCGACGACGCCCGACAGGTCCGTCCCCGGGGTCACGGGGAGCTCGAACCTGGGGCGCGTCTCGGGCGGCAGGTCGGTCATGCCGTCGCGCACGTACCAGTCCGGCGGATTGATGCCGGCCGCGTGGACGCGCACCAGCACTTCGCCCGGCCCCGGCTCGGGAACCGGCACCTCCTCGTACCGCAGGACCTCAGGGCCGCCGTGCTCGTGGAGGCGGACCGCCCTCATCGTCTGTGTCGGCATCGTTTTCTCCTGCACGGGTCGCGGGATACGCTTATCCGGATCAGCGATCCACATAAGTGGACCACTGATCCGAATATATGGACCACTGATCCGGATAGTCAAGAGGGGCACGAGAGGCACACATGCGGGCCGACGCCAGGAAGAACCGCGACCACCTGCTCGCCGTCGCGGGCACCGCCATCACCGAGCAGGGCGTCGACGTCTCCCTGCGCGACATCGCACGCAAGGCGGACGTCGGACTCGCGACGCTGCTGCGCCACTTCCCGACCCGCGAAGCGCTCCTCGACGCCCTGCTCCGCACGAACTTCGACGAGCTGACGGCCCGGGCGGCCGAGCTCGAGACGTCGAGCTCACCCGAAGAAGCACTCGTCACATGGCTGCGGGACTGCGTCGGGTGGACGACGGAGTACCGGGGCGTGACCGCCCTGATGGCCGCGGCCATCGAGGACCCCGAGTCCGCCCTCCACGCCTCCTGCGTCACGCTGCGTGCCGCCGGGGCGCGTCTGCTGACCCGCGCCCAGGAGGCGGACGTGGCACGCGGCGACCTCGACGGCGCCGATCTGTTCGCCCTGGTGGCCATGCTCGCCTGGCTCGGCGACCAGCCGTCCCTCGCGCCGCGCGCCGATCACCTCTTCGAGGTCGTCGCCCACGCGATCCTCACGCGCCCGGCAGCCGGACGGCCGTAGGGCGGGCATCCCGCCCGCGGCGACGGGTCCACCGACCGTGCGGGAGCCCGATCCTCAGGCGCGGCGATACCTGGCCGCCATCGTGTGAAAGGCCTTCTTCGGCTCCCAGCGGCTCTCGTCGAGCATCCGCACGACCCCGTAGGAGCCGAGGTCGGCCGGACCCGTCCTGCTGTACCCGGCGAACGTGAACCACAGCGCGGTGTCCACGCCCTCCTCCTCGAAGACGTCCAGGAGCTCGGTGAGGTACCGCGACTGCTCGTCCTCGTCCGGGACCGCACCGCGCGGAACCTGCCAGGCCATGCCGCCACGGTCCGCCGCGCCCCGGTAGGCGCCGGTGCCGAACTCGGTCACCGCGACGGGCTTGCCGTGGGCCAGGCGCCCGCGCAGCTCGCCGCGAAAGTGGTCGGCGTTGTACGAGGCCCGGTACGCGTCGACGCCGACCAGGTCGAACACGCCCCAGTCGACGAACTCCCAGGGCCCCGAGGCGTAGGTGACCCGGCCGCCGAAGTGCGCACGGACGGTCCCGGCGATGCCGGACAGGGTCTCGTTGAGGCGGTCCTGCATCGGGCCGAGGCGGGACCACCACTCCATGTCGGCGTCGGTCATGGCTTGCAGGCGGTCCCCGTAGGTGTCGCCCGGGAGGAAGCCGCCGCAGAACGCGCTGATCTCGCACCCGGCGACGAACACCACGTCCGCACCGGTCTCCCGTACGGCCTCCGCGCGGGCGGCGCAGTCGGCGAAGAAGGGGAGGAGCTGGTCGCCGGGGAGGTCCACGGGGAAACCGGGGAGGTCCACGGGGAATGGGGCGAACCAGACCTCGAGGCCCGCGTCGGCGGCGTGCCGCGCGGCGACGCTCAGCCGCTCGGGTGTGCCTCCGGAGATCCGCACGGCGTCACAGTGGAGCTCCCTGGAGATCACGGCCATGTCCTGCCGGACCTCCTCCGGGGCGAAGCTCTTGCGGGAGAGCTCCGCGCCCGGGAGGAACCCGGTGTCGTAGTTGATGCCCCGTGCGCGCACGTCCACGTCCTTCCCTCGGCGGCCGTCGGCCGACCGGCGTCATGGTCGAGCAAGTCGATGTCCCGCAAGTCGATGTCCGGCAAGTCGGCGTCGAGCAAGTCAAATACGTCCTCGCCGTGCGGGCCAGAGGGGGCACGGAACGAGCTGAAGCCGACCGCGAGGCAGCGGCCTTCGTGACAGAACCAAGACCTCGCGGGCAACGGCCCGTAACTCGGTGCGGGATACAAATAATTCAGACCGCACGCACCGAGCTCCTTCTGGGGGAACACCATGAAGCACACCCGCATCGCCGCTCTCGCCGCTGTCGGGGTCGCCGCCACCCTCTCGCTCACCGCCTGTGGCAACGGCGATTCCGGCACGGACTCGTCCGCCAAGAGCGCCGGCTCCGGGGCCTCTTCGTCCTCTTCCTCGTCCTCGAAGGGTGGGGCACAGGCCGAGAGTGGCCCGGGTTCCGGCGACGCGCAGGCCGGCGACGGCGCGTCGGGTTCCGGGCAGGACACCAAGGCCCAGACCGTGAACGGCGCGACGAAGACCGGCGCCAAGGTCACCTTCTGCAGGACGAAGGACCTCGCCATCGACGCCGTGAACGCCGCGCCCGACGAGACCTCGGGCCGGATCAACATCACGATGGTCAACCGGGGTTCGACCACCTGCTCCGCCACCGGGTTCGCGGGCGTCGACATCAAGGACGCCGACAACACCTCGAGCCCCATCGCGCGCGGCCACGCCCAGCCGCGGGTCACCACCCTGAAGCCCGGCGACGCCGCGGTCTTCGACCTCGCCTACACCATCGACGGCAGTGGCGACAGCCTCACGTCCCCGACCGAGATCGTCGTGACGCCTCCGAACGAGACCCACAGCGTGACCCTGGACTGGCCCGAGGCCGCGGGGGCGATCAAGGGCGCCTACACCGACGTCGAGGTCTACCCGACGCACACGACCAAGTAGCAGAGGCCGTGGGCCGGAACCCCGGTGCACCTCGTGCGCGCGAGCATCCGAGGGCGTGGCCGGACCGTCGAGGTGGTCCGGCCACACCCGTTCGTGCGAGGAGCGCACGACAGGGGGTGTCTTCGGCGCCGACCTCCGAGGCGGGCCCGGGCCTAGCCGTCCCGCAGCCGCAGTGCCATGCGCCCGGAGGTGTAGTCCCTCTCCATCACCACGTACCGGCCGAGGGCGGCCAGGGCGACGAGGCAGCCGCTCATCTCGAGCCCCTCCTCGACGATCGTGCCCAGCATGAGCACCGTGCTGTGGCCGTGGGCGTGCGCCCAGCCGTTGAACGCCTCGGCCAGCAGCGCCCCGCTCAGATACACCGCCAGCGCGCCCAGCAATCCGCGCCGCAGGTCGCGCGGAAGCCTGCGCGCCCACAGCACGGCGCACACGGTGCCCGCCCCCGCGAGCAGCGCGCCGGGCAGCACCCAGGCGTGCGTGGGCAATGAGCCCCCCGCCCACTGCTTCCACGACTTACCGACCTGGCCGAGACGTTCGTGCAACGAGATCGTCTCGTCGACGCTGAGCAGTCCCGCCGCGCCGACAAGGCCCAGCCAGGAGAGCCGTCCGGGACGCGAGCCGCGGCCGCTGAGCAGTGCGGCGATCAGCGCCACGCCCGCCACGGCCAGCAGCAGCGCGCTGTTCCACCAGGTCGCCAGATTGGCTTCGACGTCGACGTTCACCAGCCGGCGGACGGACGGTATGGGGTCGTAGTGGTTGTAGGCGCGCGTGCCGAGGTCGGCGAGAAGCAGCGCCGCGGTGCCGCCTGCGGCACACCATAAGACGCGGCGGGTCGGCGGTCTCTCGAGATCACGCACGACCCGGTCGCGGGTCTGAAGTTCGGTCATACGTACGAAGATTAGTGAGACGGATGGGGAGTTGAGTACTCGGGTCACTCGGGTCACTCCGGTCTCTCGGGTCTCTCGGGGGTGAGACCGGTGCCTTCGAGCCCTGGCTAGGGAAGCGGAGCACGGTCGGCAGCGGCCGACGGTGTGCCGGTCGCCTCCGGCGGGGCGAGGCGGTCCAAGTCCTCCGCCGAGAGGCGCAGTGCGCCGGCCGCCATGTTCTGCGCGAGGTGGTCCGGATTCCCGGTCCCCGGAATCGCCAGTACGTGGGGTCCCTGGTGCAAGGTCCATGCCAGCCGCACCTGCGCAGGCGAGACACCGTGTCCACGGGCGACGGCACGCACCGCCTCGCTGTCCTCGGCCGCGGGCCCGGCCTCCCGCCGGTCACCGGTGATGGCGAAGAACGGGACGAAGGCGAGGCCGCGTTCCCCGCACAGCCGCAGCAGCGCCTGGTCCTCGCTCGGCGCCCCGATCCCGTACGCGTTCTGCACGCAGACGACCGGGGCGATGGCTTGAGCCTCGGTCAGTTGCCGGGCGGTCACGTTGGAGAGGCCCAGGTGGCGGATCAGTCCGGCCTCGCGCAGTTCGGCCAGCACGCCGAAGTGCTCGTCGATCGACCGGCTCCGTGAGCTCGGCGGCACGCGCAGGTTCACCACGTCCAGGTGGTCGCGGCCGAGTTGACGCAGGTTCTCCTCGACCTGACCGCGCAACTGCGCGGGCTCGGCCCACCACCACGCGCCCGAGGAGTCACGGCCCGGCCAGACCTTGGTGGCGATGACCAAGTCCTCCGGGTACGGCGCGAGCGCGCGGTTGATCAGTTCGTTGGCGGAGCGTGTCGCCGAGAAATAGAAGGCGGCGGTGTCGATGTGGTCGACGCCGAGCTCGACCGCACGCCGGAGTACGGCGATCGACCGGTCACGGTCCCGCGGCAGGCCGTGACCGAAGGGCTCCGTACCGGTCAGGCGCATCGCGCCGAACCCGACGCGGTTGACGGTCAGGTCGCCGAGGTTCCAGGTGCTTGCTGCTGGGGCGGTGCTCGTTCGGGAACTCATGGCGTGGATCTCCTTCATCGGGAAACGGGACGTGCGCGCCGGGCGGCGTGGCACGCCGGGGCGAGGCCCCGGGGCGGGCGCCAGGCATGAAAAAAGCCTCCTCGGTGGACCGGGTCCGCACCGAGAAGGCTTGCGTAATGTCCAGCATCGTAGCAGGTCAGGTCAGGTCAGCGTGCGGGTGTGCGGGCGCGGTGTCGCGCTCCTCAGGAACTGAACGGCAGGAGCTGAGCGGCAGGAGCTGAGCGGCACTCGCCGACGCCACGCCCAACCGGGTCGCCTTCCTACTCGAAGGAGTGAAGAGGGTGGTCGGGGGAGGCCTCCCACGGGCGTGGAATACCTGTCGGCGGGGGCGAGTTGGGGATCGTGAGTGCCGGAGACCGTTGGTGAACGTCGAAGGAGAGTCGCATGCCCCTCAGCGTCGAAGAGCGCGAACAGTTCCTGGCCGAGCCGCACATCGGTGCGCTGGCCGTGGCCGCGGGGGAGGGGCGGGGACCGCTCACGCTCCCGATCTGGTACCAGTACGCGCCGGGCGGCGAGCTGTGGGTGATGACCGGCTCCGAATCGAAGAAGGGGCGGCTCATCTCCGCGGCCGGGCGCTTCTCGCTCATGGTCGAGCGGCTGGAGCCGACCATTCGGTACGTCTCCGTCGAGGGGCCCGTGGTCCGTACGGAGGAGGCCACCGTCGAGCACCTGCGGGAGATCTCGGCGCGCTACCTCGCGCCCGAGAAGGTCGAGGGGTACGTGGAGTTCGCCTCCAAGGAACACGGCAAGCAGGCCATCTACCACCTGCGGCCCGAGCACTGGTACTCGTCGGACCTCGGCAGCGTCTGACCGGCACCCCGGGGTCGCTGACCCTGACACACCTCAGGGTCGCTGCCTCCCGGCGCGGCAGGGCCCGGACGGCCCGCTCCAGGCGATCACGGCTTGCGGGCGAGGCCGCCGTGCTCGCCTATCGGCTCCTGCACGGGCGAGCCGGGCTCCGGGCGCCAGAACGGGACCGACACGACCCCGGGCTCCAGGAGTTCGAGTCCGTCGAAGAACGCCGTGATCTGGTCGACGGGACGCAGGAAGTACGGGAC
Source organism: Streptomyces sp. NPDC002564 (assembly GCF_042889645.1). Classification (NCBI taxonomy): domain Bacteria; kingdom Bacillati; phylum Actinomycetota; class Actinomycetes; order Kitasatosporales; family Streptomycetaceae; genus Streptomyces; species Streptomyces sp. NPDC002564. Next base: position 1,221,110 of record NZ_JBIARE010000002.1, read on the forward strand.
GGCGCCGGACGCGTTGTAGGCGTCCTGCGCCCGCTCGTACGCGGTGTCCACGCCCCGCGAGCCGTCGTTGACGGAGAGGAAGCTGCCGGACGGCAGACCGTCCATCAGCCGGGCGACGACCTCCCGCGCCCGGTCGTGGTCCCCGACGTGCCCCAGGATGTTGCTCAGGATCAGGGCGGTGGGCCGCGTCAGGTCGAGCGTCTCGGCGGCCGCCGTCAGGATGCGGTCGGGGTCGGACAGGTCCGCGTCGACGTAGGCGGTCGCCCCCTCCGGGGTGGAGGTGAGCAGGGCGCGGGCGTGGGTGAGCACCATCGGATCGTGGTCGACGTAGACGATCCTGGACGCCGGGGCGAGCCGCTGCGCGACCTCATGGGTGTTGTCCACGGTCGGCAGCCCGGTCCCGATGTCCAGGAACTGCCGGATGCCCGCCTCGGTGACCAGGTGGGCGATGGTGCGGCGCAGGAAGGCGCGGCTGCTGCGGGCGACGGTGACGATGCCGGGGAAGACGGCGCTGTACGCGTCGCCCGCGGCCTCGTCGACGGGATAGTTGTCCTTCCCGCCCAGCCAGTAGTTCCAGATCCGGGCCGAGTGCGGCACCGTCGTGTCGATCTTCTGCCGTGCCGCGGGATCGGGCGTCGTGGCGTGCTCGGTCATGGCTGCCGTCGTCTTTCCGCCGTGGAGTGCGTCATGTACGGCACAACGTACGACCCAACAGCAATATCATGCACAGCAGTTCAAATGATTGCCGCACAAGTGGGCCGAGCCGGACCCCGCCGGGGACGCGCCGTCACGCCTGCCAGAAGGGCCGCGGGCCGCCCTTCTGGCGCTCCGGCGTTCAGGCGTCGATGACGAGGTCGGAGGCCGGGATCGACTGGCAGGTGAGGGCCGTGTCGTCGGGCAGATCGTCGGCGGGTGCGACGAGATGGGCGACGCGCCCGTCGAGGACCTGGCAGGCGCAGCTCTCGCACTGGCCCACCCGGCAACCGCTGGGCATCGTGACGCCCGCCCGCTCGCCGAGGTCGAGGAGTGTGCCGGTGAGCCCCGTCCAGGTCAGTTCGCGGCCCGAGCGGGCGAAGCGGACGGTGAACCGCGCGTCGTCGGGCACGTCGACCGTGCGCCGCGCCGCCCCGAAACGCTCGGCGAAGATCTCGAACGGCGGCACCCCGCGCGAGCGCAACCCCTCGGTGAGCGAGGCAAGCATCGGTTCGGGCCCGCAGAGATAGAAGCGGGCGCGGCGTTCGACCAGCGGGTCGGCGATGTCGGCGGCCGTGACGAATCCCCGGCGGTCGTAGTCCTCGCCGACGGCATCGCCGGAAGAAGGGGCCGCATAGTGGGTGATGACGCGCAGCCTGGGCAGCCGCCGGGCCAGCTCGCGCAGCCGCTCACGGAAGGGGTGGTCGCCGGAGTGGGCGACACCGTGGTGCAGGACCACCTCCGGAACCGTGCCGCCCGTGGCGGCGAGCGTCTCCAGGTAGGCGAGGAACGGAGTGATCCCGATACCGCCCGCCAGCAGGACGACCGGATGATCGGTGTCGGTGGGGATGCTGAACACCCCGCCGGGTGCGGTGAGTTCGAGACGGTCGCCGACTTGAAGGCGTTCGTGGACGTACGTGGAGAACGTGCCGCCCGGCAGGTGCCGCACGGCGATCTCGTACGCACGCCGTGCGGGGTCCACGGCCGCCCCGGTGAGCGAGTAGGCGCGGACCGCGTCCGAGACGCCCCCGGCTCCGACACTCCCGATACCCCCGGCGTCCCCGACACCCTCGACCTCCGCAGCGCCCTCGACCTCCCCAACACCCCTTACATCCCAGGCGGGTGAGGCCGCCCGCACCACCGCGCGTACGGTCACGTGCTGACCGGGCCGGTGGTCCGGCAGCGAGCCGGTGTCCACGGGCTCCAGGCGCAGCGTGCGCACTCCATGGCCGGCCTCCGTGATGGCCGTCAGCGTGAAGCCGCGCGTGCCGTTCCAGGCCCCGTCCGGCGGCACCGGCCGGACCTCGCAGGCGAGGGACCGCAGCGGCGCGGAGCCGCTGAGCGGGTCGGTCGTGGAGTGGTCGACCAGGCGGTTGTAGTTGCTGCCGAGCGCGCTGAGCGGATCGGCGCCGGGCAGGGCGAGATCGGGGGCGTCCTGCCACCAGCCGTACTCGCCGACGACGACACCGGGGTGCAGGGAGTCGTCGAAGCGGGCGCGCAGCCGGATCGCGCCGAGCCGGGTGGCGAGTTCCACCCACTGCCCCTCTTCGACGCCGCGGTCGGCGGCGGTACGGGGATGCAGGTCGAGGCACGGGTCGGTGGCGCGGCGGCGCAGCGAGGAGACGGCGCGCTGCTGGCTGTGCACGTAGTAGCCGTGCTTGGCGCAGGTCAGGACGAGCGGGAACGACGGGTCGGGCGCGGTGGGCTCGTGGTGCTCGGGAACGGCGGGGTAGCCGTGGTCCAGAAGGCGCTGGGAGTACAGCTCGACGCGGCGTGTCGGCGTGCCGAAACCGGAGACCGTGCCGTCGCTCCCGACGGCCGCGTAGCCGCGCTCCACGGCGGGCTGCGGCACCCGCACCCCGCCCGGCGCCGCCCGCAGCCCCTCGACGGTCAGCCCCAGCGGCTCCAACTGCCAGTTCCAGGCCGCCTCGATGTCACCGCCGAAGAACTCCTCGCCCATGCCGAGCCGCGCGGCAAGGTCGAAGACGACCTCGGTGTCGGAGCGGGTGCCGGGCAGCGGGTCGACGATGCGCTGCCGCAACTGCACGTGCTCCTGCGCCCGTTGGCCGATCTCGAAGCCGAAACGCAGTGCCTCGTGCTCGTACGCGCTGTTCACGGGCAGCACGATGTCGGCGCTCGCGCACGTCGGGTTGAGGAACAGGTCGAGGTGCACCTGGAAGTCCAGGGCGCGCAGCGCCCGCGCGGTGCGGTCCGAACCGGGCTGCGCCACCACGAGGTTGGAGCCGAATCCGACCAGGGCCCGTACCCGGTAGGGCACGTGCTCCTCGATCGCCCGGCACAGGTCACCGGAGTTGATGTAACCGGCCGCGGGCGGGCCCAGCGGATGCTTGTCGAGACCGAGGGCCTTCGCCCGCTGCGCCGGCGCGAAGTCGGTCGGTGCGGAGGCCCGCCGGTAGGGCGGTGCCGGGGCGGTGCGGTTGCCGCCCTCGGTGTCGAAGCTGCCGGTGAGCGCGTACAGGGTGGCGAGGGCGCGCTCGGTCTGCGCGGCGTTGGCGCTCTGCCCCACGCCGGTCCAGCCGTAGTACGTCACGGAGCGGGCCGCGCCGATCGCGGCGGCCAGGGCGCGGATCTCCGCCGCGGGGATCCAGGTCGTCTCCGCGACCCGCTCGACGGGCCACTGCGCGCAGGCCTCGGCGTACTTCTCGAACGCCGGGACGCACCGCACGCGCGCGCCGTCGCGCAGCCGCACGGTGCGCACCCCGCGCAGCGCGAACCGCTCCGGCGCGTCAGCGGGCAGAGCGGTGTCGTACGCCTCGGCCGCGCCGACCCGCTCGTCCCACACGACGAAGCCCGCACCGTTGCCCGCCGCCCTGCCCGCACCGTCGGCCCGGCCGTCGGCGCCGCTCCCGGCGAGGTCCTCGGCGCGCAGGAAGTGTCCGTCGTCCAGCCTGACCAGCAGGGGAGCGTTGGTCCAGGCCCGTACGAAGTCCTCGTCGTAGGCCTGGTCCTCGATGAGGAGGTGGGCGAGGCCCAGGGCGAGCGCGGCATCCGTGCCGGGGCGCACCCGCAGCCAGTGGTCCGCCCGCAGGGCGCTGGTGGAGCGCCGCGGGTCGACGACGGCGAGCCGGGCGCCCCGGGCCTGGGCGGCGGAGAGGGCGGCGGACTGGGCGAGCCACGTCTTGGCGGGGTTGAAGCCCCACAGCACCGCGAGGTCGGTGTGGGCGTAGTCCGGCGGCGGCAGCGGGCAGCCGAAGGTGAAGGCGTGCGCGAAGTCCTTGTGCCAGTTGCAGATCTCGGCGCTGTAGACGGTGTTGGGGCTGCCGAAGCCGCGGACGAACCGTTCGATCCACTCGGTGGCGTCGGAGATCATCGTGCCGCTCGGCGTGGCGACCCCGAAGGCCACCGACTCCGGGCCGCTCTCCGCGGCGATCGCCCGCAGCCGCCCCGCGATCTCGTCCAGGGCCTCGTCCCAGGTGATCGGCTCCCACCCCGGATCGGCGTCGTCCTTGGGCCTGGTGCGCCGCAGCGGCGTGGTCAGCCGACGACTGCTGTGGGCGATCTCGGCCGCCGACCGCCCCTTGGGGCACATCGCGGCGCCCGTGGGGTGGTCGGGGTCGGGGCGGACCCCGGTGATCCTGCCGTCCTCCACCGTGAAGACCGCGCCGCAGCGCGACTTGCAGAGCGTGCAGAACCCCTGCTTCTCCTGGCTCACCACATGCCTCCGGACGGAAAGCCGGCCTGGCCGGCTGCTCGGCCTGGTCCCCTGGCTCCATTGCACGCCCGTGGCGCCGCCCTCCGGGCCGCCGATGGTCCCGTCCTGCGGGCCCTAGGGCTCTTCGGCGCGGGACCTGGGGCAGGTCCTGACCCGCGTCGCGGAGACGGCGCCCCCTCATCAGCGAAGGAGCGCCCCCTCACCAGGGAAGGGTGCCCTCCGCGTGGAAGAAGCCGCCGGTGGGGCCGTCCGGGCCGACCTGTGCCATCCGGACGATGATCTCGGCCCCCTGCTCGACGGTCTGCAGGCCGGTGTTGCCGTTCAGGTCGGTCCTGGTGAACCCCGGCTCCACCGCGTTGATCCGCATGCGGGGAAAGGCCTTCGCGAACTGCACGGTGACCATGTTGACCGCCGTCTTCGACGCCGGGTAGGCGACGCCCGGGTACGCGGCCGCCGGGTGGTCCGGGTCGGTGGCCAGGGCCAGCGAGGCCAGGCCGCTGCTGACGTTCACGACCACGGGGGCGGCGGACCGCGCGAGCAGCGGGAGGAAGGCGTGCAGGACGCGCACGGTGCCGAAGACGTTCGTCTCGAAGGTCTCCCGCATGTCGGCGGCGGTCACGTCCGCGGCGCCGACGACGGTGTTTCCGGGGCCCCGGCCCTCGATCCCCGCGTTGTTGACCAGTACGTCGAGTCCGCCGTCCGCCTCGACAGACCGCGCGGCGGCCTCGACCGACGCGTCGTCCGTGGTGTCCAGGACGACGAGCCGCGCGCCCACCCGGTCCGCCGCCGCCCGCCCGCGGGCGGGGTCACGGCTGCCCAGCAGCACGGTGTGTCCCGCGGCGACGAGCCGGCGGGCGGTCTCCAGGCCGAGACCCTTGTTCGCTCCGGTGATCAGTGTCGTGGTCATGGCTCCACACTGCGGCGCGGGCACGGATGCAGCCAGCGGCCCCGTCTTCCTGGGACTGCCGGTACCAGGAAGAACGGCCCGGGACCGGGCACAGTGGGGGCATGGCGGAAACGGAGTTCGGGCGGGCGGTGCGGCGCTGGCGCGACCGCGCGTCCCCGGCGGCGGCCGGGCTGCCCGAGGGCGGGCAGCGCAGGGCGGCCGGTCTGCGGCGCGAGGAACTGGCGCTGCTCGCCGGGATCTCGGTCGACTACGTGACACGGCTGGAGCAGGGCCGGGCGACGCACCCCTCGGAGCAGGTCGTGGAGGCACTCGGCCGGGCGCTGCGCCTCTCCGCGGCCGAGCGTGAGCACCTCTTCCACCTCGCCGGCCTCGTCCCACCGGGGCAGGGCATCGTCCCCGCGTACATCACCCCGAGCGTGCACCGGATGCTGGACCGGCTGACCGGGACGCCCGTCGCCGTCTCCGACGCGTCCTGGACCCTGCTGCTGGCCAATCCGGTCCACACGGCGCTGATGGGGGAGCGCCACGGCCGGGAGCGCAACGGCGCCTGGCGCACCTTCCTCGGCGCGCCCGGCCGCGTCCGCCACACCACGCGGTCCCGGCAGGCGATGGAGACCGCGGTGGTCGGTGACCTGCGCGCGGCGGCCGCCCGCTATCCGGCCGACCTCGGCCTGCGGCGACTCATCGCGGAGCTGCGTGAGAACAGCGACCGCTTCGCCGAGCTCTGGGACTCCGGAGCGATGGGCCGCCACGAGGCGTCCCGCAAGACCGTCGACCACCCGCGGGTGGGCCCCGTGACGCTGGACTGCGACGTGCTGAGCGTGGCGGGGAGCGACCTGCGCGTCATGGTCTACACGGCCGAGCCCGGCACCCAGGACGCCGAACGGCTCGAACTCCTCGCGGTCCTGGGGACGCAGGAGCTGACCGGTCACTGACCGGCGGGTGCCGGGCCGTGCCCCGGCTCGCCACGGGCCTTCACGCTCAACGGGTCGCGTGCGCACCTCCGTTGACGTGCAGCACCTGCCCCGTGATGTGGCGCGCACCGGCGGACGCGAGGAAGGCGATCGTCCGCGCGACGTCGTCGGGCGATCCGGCGCGGCCCGTCGAGGTCGCCGCCACCAGCTGCTCGCGCCGCTGGTCGGCGAGCCGGTCCCGGAAGAACTCGGTGTCCGCGATGTAACCCGGGGCGACGACGTTGGCGGTGATGCCGCGCGGCCCGAGCGTCCGGGCGAGGTCCACGTTCCAGCTGGTGAGCCCCGCCTTCGACGCGCCGTAGGATCCGGAGCCCTGGTCCGCGGCGATGGACCCGATGTGGACGACCGCGCCACCGGCCGCGAGACGACCGTCCAGGGCCCGCGTGGTGAGCGCGGCACTGATCAGGTTCGCGTCGAGGTTGGCGCGGAAGGCCTCGGCGTACGCGACCAGGTCCTCCCTGCTGCCGACGCCGGGGTCCGCCCGGATCTCGGCGTCGAAGTCGGTGTTGCCACCGGCGTTGTTGACGAGCACGTCCACCCGCTCCGGCAGCTCGGCGAGGAGCGCGGTGAGCGCTTCCGGCCGGGTGTGGTCGCACACCAGGGCGCGTACGCCGATCTCCTGGGCCAGCCGGTCGAGCGGCGCGGGACGCCGCCCGGTGACGAACACGGAATCGCCTTGCCCGACGAAGTGCCGGGCGGCCGCGCGGCCGATACCGGTGCCGCCGCCGGTGATCAGGATGGTGCGTGTCATAAGCTGAACTCCGAACATCCGTTGAGGTCTAAATTTAGAGCTAAACGTACACCGGAGGAGCCATGAACGCGAGGGAGTCGCACGAGCGGCACACAGCAGCGGGGACGGGGGACGGACCGCAAAGCGAGCCGGAAAGCGGCGACGCGGGAGGGGGAGCCGGCACCGTCGCCTACACCGCGCGGGACATCGCCGCGGCCTGGGAACGCGAGCGCCCCGGCACGCCCGCCACGTCGATCGGCATCGTCACCCCGATCTGGCAGCTGGCCAAGCTCTTCGGCGACGACCGGCGCCGCGTCCTCGTCCGCGCGGGCGTGGACACCGCGACCCTGGACCTGCTCAGCGTGCTGCGCCGCAGCGGCGCGCCCTACACCCTGACGACCCGTGAACTGGGCCGCCTCTCCATGGTCACGGCGGGCGCCGTCTCCCAGCGGGTGGCCCGTGCCGAACGCGAGGGCCTCGTCACCCGCCGTCCCGGTGAGGGCCGTCCCCGTACCGTCGAGGTCACCCTCACCCGGACGGGTCACGCCGTGGTGGAGGCGACGGTCGACCAGGTCCTCGGTCGGGAGGCCGAGCTGGTCGAGGGCCTGACCTCCGCACAGCAGGCCCGGCTCACCGACCTGCTGGGCATCCTGCTGGCGGACGTGCAGCGCAGGCTGGGGGACGACCGGATCACCCAGGTCGGCCTGGACTGACGACGACGGCCGGCCGCGAACGCGACCGGCCGTCGTCACACGAGGGGAAACCCCGAACCCGCCCTCACTGCCCGGATCTGCACCTGGTGATGTGCTGTGCAGGGTGCACTGTTACCTGTACGCGGTGCTGAGCTGCACTGTCGATGGGGAGTTGAACCCCTGCGTTGCTCTCCACGCGCCAGGAGTGGACCGGAACCGCCGGTCCTCGGTGTGTGCACGCCTCCGGAACAGCTACCTGCTCCCCTCGCTAGTCCAGGAGGTCGGCCTCCCAGTTCGCCTGCTGGATCCGCACGTCGACCTCGCGGATGTCCCGTGCGAGCGCGTCGGCCCGACCGCGCAGTTCCGCCACGGGCAGGGCGGACAGCATCATCAGCTCGGACCGCAGCTGGCGGCCGTATCCGCGCTCGCCCGTACCGGCCGCGGCGTCGGCGGCCGCGGTCACCACCGAGTGCCGCAGCCGGAGCACGTCCCGGCGGGCGAGCGCGTCGGTGAGGGTGCCGAACGCGCCCAGGTCCACGGCCGCGTTGGTCCGGTTGATCCGCCGGATCAGCGACTCCAGGGTGTCCAGCACCTCGTCGGCGTCGGCCATCAACTGGGCCGCGTCCTCCGGAGGCGTCTCGCCCTCCTGGTACCGGGCACTGCCGACGACCCGCGCCCGCAGCTGCTCCACGCGCCGCGTCGCCTCCGCGCGCTCCGCCAACGCCTCGGCAAGTTTCACTGGTGTCCCCTCGTTCTCTGAGATCACACGAGTATACGAGGGCAGACCACCCCATACGCACCCGGTTTCCTCCCCGTGTCAGGCCGCCCGCGTCAGGCCCGCGTCCGGCCGCTCCCCGAAGCGGGGGCCTGTCACCCTTCCCCGGCCCGGGCGCGGGCGATGAGGCCCAGCGTCAGCTCCTCGGCCCGGTCCTCCATGTTCCACCTGCCCTTCCGGTAGGCGTGGTTGCTGACCCAATGGACGAGGACGTCATCGGGCTGCGCGCGGGCGAGGAGCGCCAGCGACCAGCCGTTGCCGCCGTCGTGCCAGGCGAGGCGGCCGCTGCCCAGGTCACGGATGTTCCAGCCGTACGCGTACCGGCTGTCGCTCCCCGGGACGCGGACGCGGGGCGCGAACAGCCGCCTTCGGGCGCTCGCGGGCAGCACGGTGTCGTCGGAGAGGGCGCGTGACCAGCGGAGCATGTCGGGCGCGGTGGAGAGCATGCCGCCGTTGCCCCGCAGGTTCCAGTACGGTCCGTCGGCGGCCCAGGGATGGTCGACGGGCCGCCCCTGGCTCCGCCCCTTGGCGTCGTACTCCACCGCGATGAGACGCCGCGGCCAGCGCGGCAGCACATAGCCCGTGCTCCTCATTCCGGCGGGCGCGAAGAGGTGCCGGGCCAGGAACCGTTCGTACGACTCGCCCGAGGCCTTCTCGACGATCGCGGCGAGCAGGCTGTATCCGACATTGGAGTAGTGGAAGCCCTTGCCGGGCGCCGAGCGGAGCTTCGACGCGAGGGCGTTGCGCACCAACTCGTCGCGCGAGACGGGGGCGTAGTCGCCGCCGAGACCCTCCGCCAGGCCCGATGTGTGCGTGAGCAGGTTCTCGACGGTGATGGCGCGCTTGTCCCCGGGGACCGCCCCCGGCCCGAGGTGGCGCCCGATGCGGTCCTCGACCCGGAGCCTGCCCATCACGTCGAGCTTCAGGATCGCGGCGGCCGTGAACTGTTTCGTGATCGACATGACGTCGTAGACGGTGCGACAGCCGGCCGGAACGCCCGCGGCGCGGTCGGCCGTCCCGAAGCCGCCGCAGTGGGCGAGGTGGCCGCCGCGCGCGGCGATCACGGTGCCGCTGACGCCCTTGGGCAGCGTGCGCCGGAGGTAGGCCGCGATCGACTCCCCGTCCGGCGCTGCCGCCGTCGTCCTCTGGTGCTCGGTGCGACCTGTGGGGGAGCTGTCGGCCCGCCCGGCGGCACATCCGCCGAGCGAGGAGAGGACCAGCAGGGATCCGGCGAGCGCGGCCGTTCCTGCCGTGGCGGCGGTACGGCGGCGGAGCACATGCATCGGGCTGACCTCCAACATCGGGAATCTGCGCCGAGGTTGACCGCCGCTCGTCCCCTTCCTCAAGCTGTGGAGGTGTTCGAGCTTGTGCGAGCTCGCGTACGTCCAGCTCAACGGGGGGCCACCATGACCGCAGCACCGTCGATGCCATCACCGCCGCCGACACCGCCCGACACGGACGCGGCCGCCTTCGTGGCCGCCCTGCGGCGGCTCAAGGCGTGGTCGGGGCTGAGTTACCGGCAGTTGGAGCGCCGGGCCGCGGCCGCCGGGCACGTCCTGCCCTACTCCACCGCGGCGACGCTGCTGGGCAAGGACCGGCTGCCCCGCAGGGAAGTGGTCGTCGCGTTCGTCGCGGCGTGCGGCCTGGAGGCGGACGAGGCGCGGGCGTGGCTGGCGGCTCACCTGAGCATCGCGTGCGGTGACACGCCCGCCGCGCGGGTACGGGCCGAGATCCGGCCGGCGGCAGCGCGCCGGCCGCCCGACTCGCGGCCCCGGCGCCCCCGACCCCGGCTGCCACGCCGGGCCCTGGCCGGTGCCGCGGCCCTGCTCGCCGTACTCCTGGGCGGCACGGTGGCGAACGGGACCTTCACCGACAACCAGGAGGTCCAGATCACGCGGCCGATCTCCGGCGCAGACCTGACCCGGGAGTGACGACCGGCCCGCCACGGCCGGGGACATCACCTCCCTGGACACCGCGGACCCGGAGATCACGAGGCGCCGTCGAGGTCGGCCGAAGTGGAACAATCGGCGCATGTTGTCGACCGTTCAGGCACTGCAGCCGAGTGCCGCCCCTCTATTCGATACGGGCGCCGGGCAGGGCGCGCGCCAGTTCGCCGAGCTCGGCCTCGCCCTCCTGCTGTCCCTGCTGATCGGCGTGGAGCGCGAGGCGCGGCAGAAGAGCGCGGGCATGCGGACGCACATGCTGGTCGGCGTGGGCAGCGCCCTGTTCATGGAGGTCTCGATCCACGGCTTCGGCGGGGCCGCGGGGGTCGCCGGGGTGTCCTTCGACCCGTCACGGGTGGCCGCGCAGATCGTGTCGGGCATCGGCTTCATCGGCGGCGGGCTGATCTTCGTCAAACGTGATGCCGTACAGGGCCTGACCACGGCGGCGACGATCTGGCTGACCTGTGGCATCGGCATGGCGTGCGGCGGTGGGCTGCCGCTGCTCGCGCTCGGGGCGACGGCCGTCCACTTCCTCGTCGTGCGCGGTCTTCCGCACCTGACGGACCGCATCCCGCTCAAGCCCCGGCAGCGCCCCGTGGACCTTGCGGTGGTGTACGACCCCGGTCACGGGCTGCTGGGCCGGGTGCTGGAGCAGACGACGCATGCCGGGTTCCGGGTGGCGGCGATACGCGTGACACGGGACGACGGCTCACCCGCACGGGCGAGGGCCGCGCTCCGGCTGGAAGGCACGGCGGAAGTCCACGCCCTGGTGGAGGCCCTCGCCCAGGTCGAGGGCATTCAGGAGGTCGGCCTGGGCGCGGTCGCCGATACGACGGAATGACGGCGCCCCTGCGCGGCCGTCCGCCCGTGACGGGCAGTGACGCCGGACGGGCGGGGTAGCTCTCCGTCACCCCGCTGCCGAGGTGACCGCCCCGACCTATGATCGGATCGTGTCCGGAGGTAATGACGCTGTGTCCGGGGGAGTGGCGCGACGAGGCCCTGGGTCGGGATCGCGCGACGAGGAGTAACCGGACTCATCCATGTTTGGTCTCCTCGCGTCACGGTTAACCGGAGTATCGCGACTCTGTTCTGTGTGTTTTTGTCCGAGCGGGTCGCGCCCCAGGCAGCTGAACGGAAGGCAGACCGATGACCGACGATTCACGCAAGCCGACGACCACCGATTCCGGCGCGCCGGTGGAGAGTGACGAGCATTCCCTCACTGTCGGCCCGGGCGGTCCGATCCTGCTGCAGGATGCCTACCTGATCGAGCAGATGGCGCAGTTCAACCGGGAGCGCATTCCCGAGCGCCAGCCGCACGCCAAGGGCAGTGGCGCCTTCGGGCACTTCGAAGTGACCAACGACGTCAGCGCCTACACCAAGGCGGCGCTCTTCCAGCCCGGCACCAGGACCGACCTCGTGACCCGCTTCTCCACGGTCGCGGGCGAGCGCGGCAGCCCCGACACGTGGCGTGACCCCCGTGGCTTCGCGGTGAAGTTCTACACCAGCGAGGGCAACTACGACATGGTGGGCAACAACACCCCCGTGTTCTTCGTGAAGGACCCGATGAAGTTCCAGCACTTCATCCGGTCCCAGAAGCGGCGCGCGGACAACAACCTCCGCGACCACGACATGCAGTGGGACTTCTGGACCCTGTCGCCCGAGTCGGCGCACCAGGTCACCTGGCTGATGGGCGACCGCGGCATCCCGCGCACCTGGCGCCACATGAACGGCTACACCTCGCACACGTACATGTGGATCAACGCGCAGGGCGAGCGCTTCTGGGTGAAGTACCACTTCAAGACCGACCAGGGCGTCGAGTGCTTCACGCAGGACGAGGCCGACCAGATGGCGTCCGCCGACACGGACTACCACACCCGGGATCTGTTCGAGCACATCCGGGACGGCGAGTACCCGAGCTGGACGCTGCACGTGCAGGTCATGCCGTACGAGGACGCCGCGGACTACCGCTTCAACCCGTTCGACCTGACCAAGGTGTGGCCGCACGCCGACTACCCGCTGATCGAGGTCGGCCGGATGACGCTGGACCGCAACCCCACGGACAACCACGCGGAGATCGAGCAGGCGGCCTTCCAGCCCAACAACTTCGTCCCGGGCATCGGACCGAGCCCCGACCGGATGCTGCTCGGCCGGCTGTTCTCGTACGCCGACGCGCACCGCCACCGCATCGGCGGCAACTACCAGCAGCTGCCGGTCAACGCGCCCGTCGCGCCGCTGAACACGTACTCCAAGGACGGGGCGATGGCGTTCCGCAAGACCAGCGACCCGGTCTACGCGCCGAACTCCAAGGGCGGCCCGGCCGCCGACACGGAGCGCCACGGCACGCCGCCCAGCTGGTACGCGGACGGCGACATCACCCGCGCCGCCTACGTCTCGCACGCCGAGGACGACGACTGGGGCCAGGCGGGCACGATGGTCCGGGAGGTCCTGGACGACGCGGCGCGCGAGCGGCTCGTGGACAACGTGGTCGGCCACCTCCTCAACGGAGTCACCGAGCCCGTCCTGCAGCGCGCCTTCCAGTACTGGTCGAACATCGACAAGTCGATCGGCCAGCGCATCGAGGAGGGCGTCCGCGCCAAGGCGGGCGAGAAGGACCCCAAGGCCGAGCAGCAGGGCAACCCCGCACGGCGGGACATGCAGGCCAAGGCCTGAGCGCCGCCGCCTCGCCCAGCGGCCCGGCCGTTCGCGGTCGGGCCGCTGTGGCCTGCGTGGGCGCGGCTCCGGAACCGCCCTTCAGAAGGGGTTCGTAGAGGTCGCGGAGACCGCTCCGAATACCTGGTGAAGCGGATCCGTCATCGCGGTCCCCGAGGTGCATACTTGAAGGTAATTCTGAGGGTCGGAGGACTCCATGATCGCACTCGGAATTATCCTTCTCGTCATCGGTCTGGTGGCCGGTATCTCCATCCTGTGGACCATCGGTGTCGTGCTCGTCGTCATCGGTGCGGTCCTCTGGGTGCTCGGCGCCGTCGGTCACGCGGTCGGCGGACGGAAGCACTACTGGTAGCCCGCCCCCCGCGCGTTACGCGGGTTCCCACAGGTCATGCCGGGGCCGGTTCGTCGTCCCAGGCCAGCGAGGACATCCTCCAGCCCGCCGGGGTCCGGAGGAACTGCGTGGTCTTGTGGCCCGAGCCCTCGAACCACGTCCCTCGGTGGAAGCCGGATTTGCGGTAGGCGCTGAACCGGTGCGCGATCGACCCGAAGATCTCGGTCCGTTCGGAGACCTCCGCCTCGGAGAACTCCGTCAGCGTCCCGTCCGTGAGCATCTCCTGCCGCGGCTCGATGAACGCGTCGAGGTCGTGGACCACCGGCTTGCCCCCGACATTCGCGATGACCATGCCCTCCGGGATGAACAGGTCGCGGATCACTCCGAGGTCGGGACGGCGGCCGTCGGTATTGGTGAACGCGCCGACGAACACGCCCATCAGACGGTCGAGTTCGGCGCGCACGCCGGACAGCGACTCCGCCCCGGCCGCCGGGGCGACGGAGGGCCATTCGTCGCGCAGCAGTGACCACACCTCGATGTCCCGCCGGGTGCCCCGGTACGCGGAGTGCTGCCGCAGGACGCCGTCGCGCCGCATGCCCAGCCGGCGCGCCACGTCGACGCTGCGCGCGTTGCCCGTCGCGACCCACCACTCGACCCGGCTCATCCCGCGCTCGCGGAAGGCCCAGTCGATCAGCGCCCGGCAGGCCCGGGTCACCAGGCCCCGCCCCTCCCCAGCGCGCTCCAGCCAGCAGCCGATCTCGCACACGCCGCCCGCGGCGTCGAAGCGGGTGAACATGACGCCGCCGACCAGCGTCCCCTCCAGCCGGATCCCGTAGATCCGGCCCGCGTCCTGGGCCAGGCGGTCGGAATAGCGCTGCAGCGTGGCCGTGGCCGAGTCGAGGTCGGTGCTGAAGGTCGCCCAGGGTATCCACGGATCCACGGATTCCCTGGCGCGGTCGACATGGGCGAGGAACTCCGGTGCCTGCCAGGGCTCCAGGGGACTCAGCAGGGCGTGGTCGCCGAGCGGCAGGGTGAACATGAGGGCCTCGCTCTCCGGGGGCTGGGGGCAGGGCCGGGCCGACGGGCGGCCGGGAACCACCCCGACGTACGTAACAAGCGTTCGGTACGTAAGCTAGCACCATGCCGCCCGCACCCGGAGACCGCGAAGCCCGCCGCAAGGACGTGTCCGAGGCGGTCTGGAGCGTCCTCGCGGAGAAGGGCTTCGCAGGACTGACGCTGCGGGCCGTCGCCGCCGCGATGGGCGTCTCGACGGGCATGCTCATGCACTACTTCCCGACGAAGCGGGCCCTGCTCACGCACGCCCTGGACCTGCTGGAGAAGCGCACCGCGGAACGGCCCCGCCGCGCCCGCCCCGCGCCGGGCCTCGCCACCGTGCGGGCCATGCTCCTCGACATCCTGCCGCTGACCCCGGGCGACACCGCCCGCAACCGCGTCTGGGTCAGCTCCTGGGACCTCTCCCTCGCCGACGACGGACTGACCGCGGAACAGGCCGACCGCTACACCCGGCTGCGCTCGACGATCCGCCCCCATCTGGACGCCGCACGCGATCTGGGCGAGCTCCCGGACGACACCGACACGGACCGGCTCGCCGCCTCCGCGGTCGCCTTCACCCACGGCCTCGTCGTACAGGCCCTTTTCGACCCCGACCGGTTCCCCGAGCGCGAACAGGTCGCCCTGCTCGACGAGTTCCTCACGTCGGCAGGGACCCGGTCCCGGCCCGGACCCGCGCGCATCCAACAGGCCTAGGCGGGGAGCTCAGCCGCTCACCACGTCCTTGACCGCGGCCACGAAGTCCTCGGTCCTGGGGTGCGTGGGGTGGGCGGGGCGTGCGAGATAGACGGTGGCGGCAGGCGCGTCGGACACCGGGACGAAGCAGACGCCGGGGTGGCCGTGGCTCTCCGCCGTGCCCGCGGCGCCGAGCCCGAAGGCCCCGCCGATGGCGATCAGGTTCAGCCACTCGTCCACGTTCGTCACCTCGATCGTCCGGGCCGGCCGCTGCTTCGGCGGCCACAGGTCCGGGGACGCCGTGCCGGTGTCCGGCCACAGGGCGAGCGGGAGCTCGGGCCCGGCCGTGAGCTCGGCCAGCAGCACCTGGTCCCGGCCCGCGAGCGGATGGTCGTCCGGCAGGGCGGCGACGCGACCCTCCGTGTACAGCGCTTCCGTACGGATGCGCGGGTCGGCCGGGACGGTGCGGAGCACCGCCACATCCGTGTCGCCGGTGGCGAGGCCCGCGGTGCTGTTGTCCCGCCGCACCACGTCGAGCGGGGCGTGCGGGTGCGCCCGGCGCCATGAGCGCAGCAGGGGTACGGTCTGCTGTCCGAGCACCGCGCAGGTGTAGCCGAGCCGCAGCGGGCGGGAGACCGCGCGGGTGTCGGCGAGTGCCGCGTCCAGGTGGGAGAGGATCGCCCGCCCGTGCCCGAGCAGGGTCGTGCCCGCCGGAGTGAGGACCAGGCGGCGGGAAGTGCGGTCGACGAGGCGGACGCCCACGCGGGCCTCCAGCTTGGCGAGCGTGCGGGAGAGCGCGGGCTGCGTCATGTGCAGCCGGGCCGCCGCGGCGGTGATCGTGCCGGCGTCGGCCACCGCGTCCAGGGCCCGCAGGTGACGCAGTTCCACTTCATCCATGCCTATGGAGCATAGTCCCTGCCCAGACGGCATTTCCGGCGACGGGGGAGACCTTCGTAGCGTGGGGGCGTCCGGGTGTTTCCCACCCGGGATTCTTGCTCGATACGTGAGGGACGGTGGACGATGAGGATTCTTCTGGTCGGTGCGGGCGGCACGCTGGGCGGCGCGGTGCGCCGGGCGCTGGAGGCACGCGAACACGAGGTCGTCGGTGTGGGGCGCTCGGGCGGCGACCTGGTGGCCGACATCACGGACCCGCAGGCCGTGACCCGGCTCTACGCGGAGGCCGGCCCGCTGGACGCGGTGGCCGTCGCGGCGGGCGACGCCGTGTTCAAGCCGCTGGACGAGCTGACGGCCGGGGACGTCGACGCGACCTTCCGCGGCAAGGCGCTCAGTCAGCTCGAGCTGGTCCGCCAGGGCGCCCGGCACGTGGCCCCGACGGGCTCCTTCACGCTGGTCAGCGGCATTCTCACGGAGGAGCCCATCGTCGCGGGCGCGGCGGCGTCCGCGGCCAACGGCGCGGTCGAGGCGTTCGTACGCGCCGCGGCGATCGAGCTCCCGCCCCGGCGCATCAACGCCGTGAGCCCCACGGTCGCCGAGGAGTCCCTGTCCTCCTACGGCCCGTTCTTCGTCGGAATGGAAGCGGTCCCCGCGGCACGGGTGGCGACGGCATACGTCCGGTCGATCGAGGGGGCGCAGACGGGGCAGATCTACCGGGTCCGGTAGCCGCCCGCATCGCACGCCGGAACATCTGTGGCCGGACAGCCGCGTGGCTGTCCGGCCACAACTGTGCGTACGGGGTGGTGTCTTGCGCGCATCGGCTCACGCGTGCCAGGTGCCGAGCAGGGTACGCGACCACGGTGACGCACGGTGCCGAAGAGACCGTGGCCGACTGCCCGGTGGGGCAATAGGACCAACGTCACCGCCGATGACGAGAAGCCACCCGCCAGGCGCGCGACACGAGTTCCACGATGCACCGGTTGCGCCCGCTGCTCGCACATCATGAGGACGCCCTCCGGGACGATGAATCCGTGCCTTCCGGAGTGGTGGACCAGCTCAGGGAGAACCGCTGCATGACCACGGCCACCAAGACCACCCCCAGCCCTCGGCCGGCAGGGCCGCAGAGCGCGCAGGAAGCACCGCGGTACAAGGTGAGCGTGGTGATCCCCACGTACAACACCGGCGAAACGATCCTGACCGGGCTTGCGGCGCTGCGCGCGCAGAGCATGCCCCGTGAGGAGTTCGAGGTCGTCTACGTCGACGACGGCTCCACCGACGGCACCCCCGACCTGCTCGAAGAGGCACTGGCCGACGAGCCGTCGATGCGGCTGATCCGCGCGGACAACTCCGGCTGGCCCGGCCGCCCCCGCAACCTGGGCACCGCGGCGGCCCACGGCGAGTACGTGCACTATGTGGACGACGACGACTGGCTGGCCCCCAAGGCGCTGGAGAAGCTGTACGCCCGGGCGCGCGAGACCGGCGCCGACATCGTGGCGGGCCGGATGGCGGGCCACGGCCGCGGCGCTCCGCGTGCCCCCTTCGCCCGGCCGATGGCGGCGGGCACGTTTCGTCAGGACGCGGTCCTCACCGGCACCATGACGGTGCACAAGCTGTTCCGTACCTCCTTCCTGCGCCGTCACGCGCTGAGCTTTCCGGAGGGCCGGGTCCGGCTGGAGGACCACATCTTCATGCTCCGCGCCTACCTGCTGGCCGAGCGCGTCGCCACCGTCCACGACTACACCTGCTACCACTGGGTCCGGCACACCGGCGGCCAGCACAACATCAGCTACCGCCGCATCGACCCGCACCCCTACCTGGCCTCGATCCGCTCGGTCCTCGCCGTCCTGGACGCCCCCGACACCCGGGTCGCCGACGGGCCGGTACGCCGTCGTCTGATCGCCAACTGGTACGGGAACAAGGCACTGAAGCGGCTCACCGGCAAGCGCCTGGTCGGTCTGCCGGACGAGGAGCGGGCGCAGTGGTACTCCGCCGTCTGCGCGCTCGCGGCCGACCTGCCCCCAGAGGTCGACGCCCACCTGCCCGTGCGGCTGCGGGTGGTTTCCGCCCTGGCCCGGTACGGCGACCACGGCCTGCTGGACCGTTTCGCCTCGTTCGAGGCGGACGTCGCCCAAGAGCCGCACCTGGAGGCGGCCCAGTGGGTCGAGGGAGCCCTGAAGGTCGAGGCCACCACCCGCCTCGTCCACCGGGGCCGGGCCGGCGAGCGCCCGGACCCGGTTCTCTTCGTACGCTCCGAGCGGCCCGACGGAACACCGCGCTACCACTGGCACCTGCCCGCCGAACTGGCTCGTGTCCCCGGCATCGACGCGGCGAGCGACTTCACCGCCGCCGTGGCCAGGGCGAGGGTCGCACCGCTGCTGCGGCACCGCAGGGGGCGTACCGAACTGCTGGTGCGCGCGGACAGTTCGGTCGAGGAGGTCCCCGTCGCGACCGCCCAGGACGACGGCACCCACCTGGTGGAGCTCCGTTTCCGCACCGTCGCCGCCGTCGACCCCCGCACGGCGGACGCGGGCCGGAAGCTGGCTTCCGGAGCGTGGGACGTGCTGCTGCGGCTGTCCGCGTGCGGCTGGCTCAGTGCGCCCCGGCTGGCGGGCCTCACGGTTCACGGGCCGGGGCGGGCCCCGCTCACCCGGCGGCGCCGAGCCCTGACCTGGGCCGCCGCGACCTGCCACCGTCTGCTGCCGCCCCGCGGGTATGCGCTGGCGCGGATGCTCTACCGCGTGGTCACTCGGCACCGCGTGGTCACGCGGCGCAAAGCCACCGCCTAGCGCCGGTTCACGGACGGAAGCCGTCGATGGCGAGTTCCATGAGGCGCTCGGCCTGGGCCGCGCCCTCGGGGCTGTCCGGCGTACGCCACAGGCAGCTCAGCAGCATGATGACGTCGACGGGGTCGATGCCGGGGCGGACCTCGCCCGCCTCGGCGCAGGCGTCCAGGAGCTGCTGGACGGCCGCGGTGACGGGGGGCCAGGAAGCGCTGATGACCTCCTTGGCCGCGGCCGAGTGCAGGGCTTCACCGAGGCCGTGCTTGATGCGCACGTACCCGGTCAGGGTGGCGAACCAGCTGCGCAGAGCCTCCAGCGGGGGCCGGGTGGCGAGTGTCTGCGCCACGGCGGCGGTGAGCCGGTCGATGCCCTGCCGGTGGACCTCCAGGAGAAGGGCTTCACGGGTGGGGAAGTGCCGGTAGAGGGTGCCCGGGCCGACCCCCGCGCGCTTGGCGATCGAGTTGAGGGAGGCGTCCGGGGTCTCGGTCAGCGTGTCGTGGGCGACCTGGAGGATCAGCTCCCGGTTCTTGAGCGCGTCGGCGCGCTGCCGTGCGGCCTCGGGCATGGCTTCTCCTCGCTGCGGTGGCGGTGGCGGTGGCGGCTGTCGGACCTGTGGGGGACCGCCCCCTGTTGCGATCCGGAGAGCTCTCCGTTAACGTCGTCAGGGCATTCGGAGAGCTCTCCGGATTAGTTGTCCCCACAGTAGGAGCCCTCATGCGTTACATCAAGCTGGGCGGTACCGGCCTCGACGTGTCCCCCGTCGCCATCGGCGCCATGACCTACGGCGAGCCCGGCCGCGGTCACCCCGTCTGGTCCCTCGACGAGACCTCCAGCCGACCCCTGATCAAGCACGCCCTGGACGCGGGCATCAACTTCTTCGACACCGCCAACATGTACTCGTACGGCTCGTCCGAGGAGATTCTGGGCCGCGCCCTGAAGGACTACGCGGACCGCGACGACGTCGTCATCACCACCAAGGTCCGCCACGCCATGCGCCCGGGGCGCCCGAACGGCGGCGGCCTGTCCCGCAAGGCGATCATGTCCGAGATCGACGCCAGCCTGCGCCGCCTGGGCACCGACTACGTCGACGTCTACATGATCCACCGTTTCGACGGCGAGACCCCGCTCGAGGAGACCCTCGAAGCGCTGCACGACGTGGTCAAGGCCGGGAAGGCCCGCTACCTCGGCGCCTCCTCCATGCACGCCTGGCAGTTCGCCAAGGCGCTGCACCTCCAGGAGCGCAACGGCTGGGCCCGCTTCGTGACCATGCAGGACCACTACAACCTCCTGGCCCGCGAGGAGGAGCGCGAAATGCTGCCCCTCTGCGCCGACGAGGGCGTCGCGACCATGGTCTGGAGCCCGCTCGCCCGCGGCCGTCTCGCCCGCCCCTTCGACGAGGCGAACTCCGGCGCCCGCGCGGCGACCGACGGCGGATTCGCCGACATGCTCTACAAGGCGAACGCCGACAGCGACCGACTGATCATCGACGAGGTCGGCAGCATCGCCGAGGCCCGGGGGGTCGGCCGCGCCCAGGTCGCCCTCGCCTGGCTGCGCCGCAACCCCGTCGTCGCCGCCCCTCTGGTCGGCGCCCGGACCGTCCGGCAGATCGACGACGCGGTGGCCTCGCTCGACCTGGACCTCACCGACGACGAAGCCCGCCGCCTGGAGCTCCCGTACACCCCGCGCCACGACTTCCAGGGCGTCTCCGACGAGCGGGAGCTGGAGCGCATCAAGGCCTCGATCCCCGGCTACGCCAACGTCTGACCCGGCAGGCCGACGCCGCCACGCGAAACACCACGCCGCCCTGCGCCGCCCTGCGCCCGGAACGGTCGGGGACCGGTGCGCCGCCCGCAGGCGAGCAACTCGCGGACCGCGTACGGCACTTGCCGGGACCCGTCGGGGACCGGCGGCGCGACGGTGGCAGCCCTCCGGCTTCGGCGCGGCGGGCGCCGACGATACTGGCGCGGGCGGCGGGTCGGGCGAGCGGCGAACGGGGGAGACGTGGACGGTTGGACGGCGCTGGCCGGTGTGGTGTGCGGCTTGACCATCGCCACGGTGACCGCACCCGTGGGGGTGTCCGGTGCCGTGTTCCTCCTGCCGGTTCAACTCAGCGTCTTCTCGGTGCCCAACCCGGCCGTGACGCCCACCAATTTGCTCTTCAACGTGGTCGCCGGCCCGGGGGCCCTGTGGCGCTACCGGACCAGCGGAGCGCTGCGAGGTGCTCTCGCCCGGCGGTTGGTGGCGGGAACACTGCCGGGCGTCGTCCTCGGAGCCGTCATCCGCGTCGTCGCCCTGCCGGGACCGAGGATCTTCCGGCTGCTGATCGCGGCCTTCTTGCTGCCCCTGGGAATGTGGTTGTGCCTGCGCGCGGTCGTCCCCGCCAAGGCTCGCCCCTCGCGTCCGGCCGAGCCCTCCAAGGCATCCCTGACCGGGCTGGCGCTCGTCGTCGGCATGGTCGGCGGCATCTACGGCATCGGCGGCGGCTCCCTGCTGGGCCCCGTCCTCGTCGGCCGGGGCATGCCGATCGCGCGGGTGGCGCCGGCCGCGCTCGCGGCCACCTTCGCGACGTCCGTCGTCGGCGCCCTCAGCTACGCCCTGCTCGCCGTGATCAGCCCCGGCGACGTGGCGCCCGACTGGCAACTGGGGCTCGCCTGCGGCGTCGGCGGACTCATCGGGGGCTACGTCGGGGCCCGCCTCCAGCCCCGCCTGCCGGAGACAGCCCTGCGTCTGCTGCTCGGCGCCCTGGCCGCGGGGGTGGGCATCCTGTACGCCGTCCAGGCGGTGGCCTGACCTCTCCGGCCGGGCCCCGCCCGATCGTCCGCAAATGATGGTCAGGCGGCTCGGCTGACGTCCAGCCGCTCGGCCGACGGCTCGTATCCCGCTGCCCTGTAGGCGGCGACGGCGGCAGCATTCGAGGTCGGGGTGCTGACGATTGCGCTCGATGCGCCCAGGTCACGCAGCGCCGCCGCAGCGGCGATACCGATCGCCGTCCCATGGCCGCGACCGCGATGGTCGGCGTGCACGCCCACCGGCTCCAGCAGTCCGGGTCGGCCGGGCCCCGCCGACCAGACCGTCGCCGCGGCCACCGCCTCGTCCCGGTCGTCGTAGCCGATCAGGCAGCGTGCGTCGGCGTAGACCGGGCCGGCCGCGAGGACGTGCCAGATCTCCTCGGTGAACGCCGGGCTGCCGAACGCCGAGCGGTGCACCGCGGTCCGCACACCCGCCGTCTCCGGACCGACCACCTCGATCCGCAGGCCGGAGTCCTTCACCGGCTCGGCGAGGTCGCGGCTCAGCGGCGTCCAAGCCTCGTCCAGCTCCCAGCCCGCCTCCAAGAGGACCTCGCGGAGCAGGGCGCCGTCGGGGATCTCGAGGCCGACCTTCCCGGCCGGCAGGACCCCGCGCGCCGGATCATCGAGGTCCGCCAGCAGCCGGCGCGCCAGATCGCCGTCCTGCCGCAGGTCCGGCGCGGTCGTCAGGCGCAGCACATCAGGGCCGTCCAGGTATCCGACGGCGATGATCCGTCCGTCCACGCTCCAGGTGCGGACGGCCGCGGCGAGGTTCTCCGCACCCAGCGCCCAGGCCCAGCCGAGGTCTCCCGGATGGAGCTGCAGCGGCGTGCGGTCGTCCTGCCAGACGCGGAGAGCAGCCACCGCCCCGGTCAGTTCGTCGACGTCAGGCTCGTTCAGCACAATGGTCATGCCGACATCCCACACCGCAGGGACAGTCGGGCGCACCTGATTTTGCCCGGCCGGCCAGAACGGCGGGGCGGATCGACAGGACACACCCTGGGCGAGGTCCGAGGGCGGCGGCGCCCGTCTGCCCTGCCGAGCACCCCGTGCCCCCCTCCGCCGCCCACCGGCCGCCGTCGGCCGGCAGCAGGGGCCCTCACTGCAGGCGGACCAGCAGTCTGACCTTGAGTCCTTCGGCAGAGGACTGGGTGATCGACAACTTGTCGGCGAGCGAAGCGGCGTTGGTCCAGGCCCAGCCGTCGGTCAGCGCACTCTCGACCTGGACATCGGTCTGTGGCTCGTACTCCACGTGCAGGTCGATCAAGTCGTCGCCGACCCGCGCGGTGACGCCGGCGACATCGATGCCGTGCTGCTGCGCGGCATCGATGAGCTGCGAGACGACGAGCAGCGTGTCCGCGCGCGCTGATGCCGAGCAGGACGGGAAACGACCGTCGAGCAGTCGGCCCAGTGCCTGCTGAGCCTCTCCGACGGAGGCGGGGCGGCCGGTCAGCCGGTACTCGACGGGCAGCAGTGCCCTACCTTCTCCATCATTCATGCCGACGCCTCCAGCTTTCTCATTGACGTGTTCTGCTGCCGCCTGACCTGTAAGGCCCAAACGAAACGTCCGTCGGCACACCAGGCTGCCCCTCCGCACCGCCCCGACCGGCGGCTGCGCGCCGCGTCGGCACCATCCTGGTCCGGTCCCGGGCCTATGCCCCCTGGCCCTCTTCGGCCAACTGCTCGTGCTCCTGGATGCCGTGGGCGAGCTCCTGCAGGATCTCGTGCTGGGTGCGCCCGGTGTCGCCGGCGGCCTTCCGGAGCAGCAGCGCGCAGAGCGCCGCGGTGCCGTCCAGCATCTGCTCCGCGGCCGCGGGGTTGTCGCGGCGCTGTTCGCCGACGTACTGGGTCAGGCTGTCGTTGCCGGTGGCGTAGGCGGTCATGAAGTCGATGCCGGCCCTGATCCTGTCGTAATCGTTTTCCATGAGGAAACCGTGACACAGGCGTCGGCGCGGGTTCTCCTCGGGGCCCGTCAGCAGGTGCCGAACCGTGACTGCCCCAACCATGACTGCCCCTTGGCGGGCGGCCGGGCGTATCCACGGTCCCGCGGGAGGACTAGCGTGGTGACTGCGGCCCCGGCCCCCGGTACGCGTACGCCACGTTCCGGCGGGGAGCCTGCTGTGATCCTCTTGTTCGTCGTTCTCGTCGCGGCCCTCGTCGGCCTGGGATTCCTCAATGCCTGGTGGTGGGTCGTCGCCGCCGTGCTGATCTACGCGATCGTCCACCACGGTCACCGGCGCTCGGGCGGTCGCATCCGGGGCGGCGCCGTCGACTACCAGGACTACCGCGACCGCCGGGACCGGGAGGAGCGCTGGGACCGTCGCTACCGGCGGCAGCGGAAAGGGTTCTGGTGGAGCCGGGACCGGCGCGACGAGCAGCACCACGAGTGACGGGCGCTCCGCGGCGCGCGGCGAAGCGAGCCGCAGTGGAAGGCGAAGCGGGCCGACTGCGGAAGACGGGCGTATCCCTGTGGGCCACCCGAGGGACGTGCGGCGTGTCCGCGATAGCGGCACGCCGTGGGACGGGAGGGCTGTTGGTAGAGGCGCGGTCAACGCCAGGACACATGTTTCGGAGCATCAGGCTTCGGGGGGCCGCGCCGGTGCTGGAGGTACACATGCGTTCCATACGAGTGCTGACGGGGCTGGCTGTCGCGGGGGCCGCGCTGGCGATCACCGCTCCGACCGCGCAGGCCGTGTCGCCGAGCTGTCAGAAGGCGCTGGACGACGCGGAGATCACCCAGAAGAACGCCGACGAGGTCAGGAACGACCCGAATACGTCCGAGGCCGACAAGAAGGCCGCGGAGGACGAGGCCAACATGGCCGCGTCGACCGCGCAGCGCTTCTGCGACTCGACCGATCCGGCGGTGCGGGGCGGGATGAGGACGGGGTCGGGTGGCGCCCAGGGCGGCAGCACCGATCCGACCGAGCTCGCCGCTGGTGCGGCCGTGCTGGCCGCCGGTGCGGCCGGTGCGGTGTTCCTCGCGCGACGCAAGGCCGCCGGGCAGCGCTGACCTCCCACGCCGTGGTCCGAAGGGCCCCGTCGGGCGGAGCGCGGACTCACCCGCCGGGGCCCGGACCGCTGCACCTCTTCGGGCAAGGACGGCGATTCCATGGCCTACTCCTCCTCATCGACGGCCCGTTCCGTACGGAGCCGGACGTCCTCGTGGGTGCTCTTCATCATCGTGATCGTGGGTCTGGTGAACTGGATGACCGACGGCCAGGAGACGAAGCCGCCGCCCAGACCCACCGCGGCCCAGGGGCAGGCCGCCCACGACCCGGTCCCGGAGACGCCCCCGCTGATCACCTCGCTTCCCGAGGCCTCACCCGTCCGCATCGCCATCCCGAGCATCGACGTCGACGCCCCGCTCACCGACCTGGCGAGGAACGCCGGCGGCGGCCTCGACCCGCCACCGCCCGATGACGCCGACCTGGCAGGCTGGGATGCCGCCGGGATCATGCCGGGAAGCACCGGGACCGCCGTGATCGCCGGACACGTCGACACGCAGCGGGGTCCGGCGGTGTTCTACGGCCTGGGTTCCCTGGAGAAGGGCGCCCTGATCGAGGTGGCCCGCGCGGACGGCCTCACGGCGCACTTCACCGTCGACGGGGTCGAGGAGTACGAGCGGACCAACTTCCCCGACGCGAAGGTCTACGGC
This sequence comes from Streptomyces sp. NPDC002564, assembly GCF_042889645.1. Taxonomy (NCBI): domain Bacteria; kingdom Bacillati; phylum Actinomycetota; class Actinomycetes; order Kitasatosporales; family Streptomycetaceae; genus Streptomyces; species Streptomyces sp. NPDC002564. The sequence continues at coordinate 1,246,359 of NZ_JBIARE010000002.1, forward strand.
CAGCGGACCCGCCCCGAGCTGCGCCTCATCACCTGCGGCGGCAACTACACCAAGACCGACGGCTATTCCGGCAACGTCGTCGTCTACGCCCACCTCACCGGAGCGACCTAGGGGGCGTCTCTCCGATCTTCGCGGGTCCGCGGCGTCTGGCACGGCACCTCGCCGCACGGCCGGGCCGCCCTCGTACCACCAGTACGAGGGCGGCC
>NZ_JBIARE010000003.1:0-100576 GCF_042889645.1 Streptomyces sp. NPDC002564
GTGCTGGGCCGCGCCCGGGCCCCCGGTGTCTGCGGCCCCCCCCCCCCCCCCCCCCCCCCGCCCCCCCCGCCGCCCCCCCCCGCCCCCCCCCCCCCCCCCCCCGGGGCCCGGCCCGCCCCCCCCCCTCATGGCGTGGATCAGTCGGTGAAGCCGTGCCGCTCGTGGGCGACCATGAACGAACTCGGCTTCTCCAGCTCGGACAGGCGCGGCCGGACGACCCTGCGGCCGCCCTGGATCACCGCGTACGCGGCGCGCACGTGCCGCACCCGGTCCGTGAACTCCATCCGCGGGAAGTAGGCCCCGAGCGACCGGCGCGCCACCTCCGGGGACTGGTGCGCCTCACGCATCAGAAAAACGGCCTTGTCGACAGCGGCACCATTCACGGCACTCAACCCTCACACGCGAGAAGAACTAGATGCACTATGCATCTTACTCCCCCGCATGTCCGCTTTGGATAAGTAAGGGAGTGATCAGCCCGCCAGGCAGGACGGGCCGAGCAGCACCTTCAGGTCGCCGAAGAGCGCCGGATCGGGCTTCACCCGGTGCCGGTCGAGCCGCAGCACGGTGGTCTTCTGCGCCCCCTGGAGCTTGATCCGCACCTCGCTGTTGCCGCGGTGGTGGCTGAGCACCTCGCCGAGCCGGGTGATCATCGGCGGGGACACCTTGACCGTCGGGATGGTGATGATCACGGGCGCGTTGGTGCCCGCGTTCGACAGGTCGGGGACCTGCATCTCCATCGCGACCAGACGCGGCACGTCCTCGCGCTTGTCCAGGCGCCCCTTGACGAACACCACGGCGTCCTCGACGAGTTGGGTCGACACCAGCTGGTAGGTCGCCGGGAAGAACATGCACTCGATGGAGCCCGCGAGGTCCTCGACGGTGGCGATCGCCCAGGCGTTGCCCTGCTTGGTCATCTTGCGCTGCAGGCCGGAGATGATGCCGCCGATGGTGACGACCGAGCCGTCGGAGAAGTCGCCGCCGGTCAGCTGCCCGATGCCCGCGTCCGCCTTGTCGGACAGCACGTGCTCCAGGCCGAATAGCGGGTGGTCGGAGACGTACAGACCGAGCATCTCGCGCTCCTGGGCGAGCAGATACGTCTTCTCCCACTCGTCCTCGGAGAACTCCACGTCGAGTCCGAAGCCCGGCTCGTCGCCGCCGGACTCCTCGCCCATCCCGCCGAAGAGGTCGAACTGGCCCTCGGCCTCCTTGCGCTTGACCGCGACCACGTTGTCGATCATCGGTTCGTACTGCGCGGTCAGGCCCTTGCGGGTGTGGTTCATGGTGTCGAACGCGCCCGCCTTGATGAGCGATTCGGTGGTGCGCTTGTTGCAGGCGGTCGCCTCGACCTTGTCGAGGTAGTCGGGGAAGGAGAGGAACTTCCCCTTCGCCTTGCGCGAGCGGATGATCGACTCGACCACGTTCGTACCGACGTTGCGGACGGCCTCCAGGCCGAAGAGGATCACGTCGTCGCCCTGGGCGGCGAAGTTGTGCACGGACTCGTTCACGTTCGGCGGGAGCACCTTGATGCCCATGCGCCGGCACTCGTTCAGGTAGACGGCCGACTTGTCCTTGTCGTCCTTGACCGAGGTCAGCAGCGCGGCCATGTACTCGGCCGGGTAGTTCGCCTTCAGGTAGGCGGTCCAGTAGGTGACCAGGCCGTACGCGGAGGAGTGCGCCTTGTTGAACGCGTAGCCGGCGAAGGGGACCAGGACGTCCCACAGAGCCTGGATCGCCGCGTCCGAGTAGCCGTTCTTCTTCGCGCCCTCCTGGAAGAGGACGAAGTTCTTCGCTAGCTCCTCGGGCTTCTTCTTGCCCATCACGCGGCGCAGGATGTCGGCCTCGCCGAGCGAGTAGCCCGCGATGATCTGCGCGGCCTTCTGCACCTGCTCCTGGTACACGATGAGGCCGTAGGTCAGGCCGAGCGTCTCCTTCAGGGGCTCTTCGAGCTCCGGGTGGATCGGCGTGATCTCCTGGCGGCCGTTCTTGCGCTCGGCGTAGTTCGTGTGCGAGTTCATGCCCATCGGGCCCGGCCGGTACAGGGCCGAGACGGCGGAAATGTCCTCGAAGTTGTCGGGCTGCATCTGGCGCAGCAGCGAGCGCATCGGCCCGCCGTCGAACTGGAAGACGCCGAGCGTGTCACCGCGGCAGAGCAGTTCGAAGGTCTTCGGGTCGTCCAGTTCGAGGGAGAGCATCTCCAGGTCGATGCCCTTGCCGGCCCGCACCATCTTGACGGCGTCGTCCATGATGGTGAGGTTGCGCAGGCCCAGGAAGTCCATCTTGAGCAGGCCGAGCGACTCGCACTGGGGGTAGTCCCACTGCGTGATGGTCACGCCGTCGGTGTGCCGCGTCCAGAGCGGCGCGTGGTCGACGATCGGCTCGCTGGACATGATCACGCCGGCCGCGTGCACACCCATCTGCCGGACCAGGCCCTCGACGCCCTTGGCGGTGTCGATGACCTTCTTCACGTCCGGTTCGTTCTCGTACATCCCCCGGATCTCGCCCGCCTCGCTGTAGCGCGGGTGCTTGGGGTCGGTGATGCCGGACAGGTCGATGCCCTTGCCCAGGACGTCGGCGGGCATGGCCTTGGTGAGGCGGTCGCCCATCGCGTACGGGTAGCCGAGCACGCGCGCGGAGTCCTTGATGGCGTTCTTCGCCTTGATCTTGCCGTAGGTGCCGATCATGGCGACCTTGTCGGCGCCGTACTTCTCCGTCACGTACCTGATCACTTCGACGCGCCTGCGCTCGTCGAAGTCGATGTCGACATCGGGCATGGAGACGCGCTCGGGGTTGAGGAACCGCTCGAAGATCAGTCCGTGCGTGATCGGGTCGAGGTCGGTGATGCCCATGGCGTACGCGACGATCGAACCGGCCGCGGAGCCTCGGCCGGGGCCGACCGCGATGCCGTTGTTCTTGGCCCACATGATGAAGTCGGCGACCACGAGGAAGTACCCCGGGAACCCCATCTGGATGATGATGTCCATCTCGTACTCGGCCTGCTTCTGCCGGTCCTCGGGGACACCGCCCGGGTAGCGGCGCTCCATGCCGACCCGGACCTCCTCCTGGAACCAGGTGACCTCGGTGAAGCCGTCCGGGATGTCGAACTTCGGCATGAGGTCGCGCTTCTCGAACATGCCGGTCGTGTCGATCTGCTCGGCCACCAGGAGCGTGTTGCGGCAGCCCTCCTGCCAGGCGTCCGAGGAGTCGATGGCGTACATCTCGTCCGTGGACTTCAGGTAGTAGCCGGTGCCGTCGAAGCGGAAGCGGTCCGGGTCCGAGAGGTTCTTGCCGGTCTGGATGCAGAGCAGGGCGTCGTGGGCGACGGACTCGTGCGCGTACGTGTAGTGCGAGTCGTTCGTCACCAGGGGCGGGATGCCGAGCTTCTTGCCGATCTCCAGGAGGCCGTCGCGGACCCGGCGCTCGATCTCGATGCCGTGGTCCATCAGCTCCAGGAAGTACCGGTCCTTGCCGAAGATGTCCTGGTACTCGGAGGCGGCCTTCAGCGCCTCGTCGAACTGGCCGAGGCGCAGCCGGGTCTGCAGCTCGCCGGAGGGGCAGCCGGTGGACGCGATCAGGCCCTCCGACCACTGGGAGATGGTCTCCTTGTCCATGCGGGGCCACTTCTGCAGCCAGCCCTCCGCGTACGCGTCGGAGGAGAGCCGGAAGAGGTTGTGCAGGCCCTGCTGGTTCGCCGCCCAGATCGTCTTGTGCGTGTAACCACCCGAACCGGACACGTCGTCGCGCTTCTGGTGCGGCTGGCCCCACTGGATCTTGCGCTTGTTCCGCCGCGACTCGGGGGCGACGTACGCCTCGATGCCGATGATCGGCGTGACCCCCGCCTTCTGCGCCGAGTGGAAGAAGTCGTACGCCCCGTGCAGGTTGCCGTGGTCGGACATCGCGATGTGCGTCATGCCCATCTCGTTGGCCGCGTCGAACATGTCCTTGAGCCGCGCGGCACCGTCGAGCAGGGAGTACTGCGTGTGCACGTGCAGGTGCGTGAAGGGCGGCTTGGTCACGGCGGAAGGCCTCCGGAGAACGCGGGGGAACAGGCTGCGGACAGTCTGGGGGGACAGCGTGGAAGTCTAATCCGCGGGACTGACAGACGACGGGCACTCGGGGGTACGGTCGAGCGTTGGAAGGGGCGGAAGACCTGTCCCACGGGGGCCGGAATCGGCCCCTCCACAGGGACGGACCCGCCGCCCCTCACGTCACGCACCACCCTGTACCAGGAGGCACCCAGCGATGTCGGAACCGCAGCCCACTGCTGAGCAGCGCGGCGAGCAGATCCTCGCCGTCTTCGACACCGCGTTCGGCGAGCTGCTCGCCGCGGACCCCGCCGCGTTCCGGGTGAAGTTCCGGAAGATGGCCTCCTCCGCCTTCGCGTTCTACCGCGGCACGGCCTGCCTGTTCTACGCGGACCTGGAGCGCGAGCAGCACGGCGGACCGTACCTGGACGACCGCACCGGCCGGGTGTGGATCCACGGCGACCTGCACGCGGAGAACTTCGGCACCTACATGGACGCCCAGGGCCGCCTGATCTTCAACGTGAACGACTTCGACGAGGCGTACGTGGGCCCCTTCACCTGGGACCTGAAGCGCTTCGCCGCCTCGGTCGCCCTGATCGGCTACACGAAGGCGCTGGCCGACGAGCAGATCACCGAGCTGGTGCGCACCTTCGCCGCGGCCTACCGCGAGCGGATCCACGACCTGTCGACGGGCGCCAAGAGCGACGAGGTGCCGCCCTTCACCCTGGACACCGCCCAGGGCCCCCTCCTGGACGCGCTGCGCGACGCCCGCTCGCTGACCCGCTTCGGGCTGCTCGACTCGATGACCGAGATCCGCGACTTCGAGCGCCGCTTCGCGCCGGGCGGCGGCTCCATCGAGCTCGACGCGGCCACGCGCTACAAGGTCCTCGCCGCGTTCGACGGCTATCTGGAGACGCTCCCGGAGTCCTCGCTCACCCGCCCCGACTCCTACCGCGTCAAGGACGTCGTGGGCCGGCGCGGCATCGGCATCGGCTCCGCGGGCCTGCCCTCGTACAACATCCTCCTGGAGGGCAACAGCGACGCCCTGGAGAACGACGTCGTGATCTACCTCAAGCAGGCGCAGACCCCGGCCGTCTCCCGGCACATCACGGACCCGGCCGTCCGGGGCTACTTCCAGCACGAGGGCCACCGCACGGTCATCTCCCAGCGCGCCCTGCAGGCGCACGCCGACCCGTGGCTGGGCTGGACCGAGCTGGACGGCGCGGGCCAGCTCGTCGCCGAGGTCTCGCCGTACGCCGTGGACCTGGACTGGTCCGACATCGACGACCTGGACGAGATCTCCTCCGTCGTCGCCGACCTGGGCCGCGCCACGGCCACCATGCACGCCGCCGCGGACGACGAGAGCGGCCACTCGGACCTGGTGCCCTTCTCCACCGAGCGCGCCATCGACGCGGCGATCGCGGCCGACGAGTCGGGCTTCGCCGACCTGCTCGTGGACTTCGCCCACACCTACGGCGCCCGCGCCCGAGCCGACCACCAGATCTTCGTCGACCTCTTCCGCAACGGCCGGATCCCGGGGCTGTGAGGCCACCGAGGCCCTGAAGCGGAACTCATAGGCACCCTTGAGGGACCTCGCACAGGTACCCATGGCACACTCCTCGGCGATGGACATATCCGGGACTCAGCTCAGAGCCGTGCGCGCGGCACTGTTCACGGCGCTCGTCGTGACGCTCTCCGCCGCGTCGCACGTGCTGCTGTCCCGGGCCCCCCTGCCGCTCACCACCGTCGCGGCGATCGCCGCCGCCGTCTTCGTCATCGCCTACGCGACGGCGGGCCGCGAGCGGGGCTACGGGCGGATCGCGACCCTGCTGATCCCCCTGGAGCTGGCCGCCGACACGGTGTTCACCGCGGGCCAGCACGTCTGTTACGGCGAGGCGGGCGGCCCGATCGCGGGCCCGCTGCGCGCCGTCGGCCTCGACGTGCTGTGCGGCGGGGCGCCCCTGGGCACGCCGCTGGCCCGGATGACCGCCGACGGCCACGGCGGCGCCGCCGCCCTGCTCGCCGACGCGGATCCGGGCGCCGCCTGGCTGCTCCTCGCGGCGCACGTGGGCGTGGGCCTCCTCGCGGCCGCCTGGCTGCGGCGCGGCGAGCAGGCGCTGGCCCAGCTGCTGCGCGCGGTCGCCGCGGCCACCTTCCGGCCCCTGCTGATCGCGGTCGCCGCGCTCACCACCTGCCCCCGGCCCGTCCGCCGCCTGCCGCGCCCCGAGCGCCGGGTCCCGGCGGCGCGCACGCGGCTGCTCGTGCACTTCGTGGGGCGGCGTGGACCGCCGTGCTCGGCCTCTCCCGCCTGAGCACAGCACCCCACGCAGTTCACCCACACGGAGAAAAAGATCATGAGCAAGCGCAACAGCCAGGCCGCCAAGTCCGCCGCCCGCGAGCGCATCCGCGCCCAGCAGGAGGCCGAGCGCCGGCGCGAGAAGCGCAAGCGCGGCATCATCGTCGGCGTCTCGATCGTCGGCGTCCTCGCGATAGCCGGCGGCGTGGGCTACGCCGTCATGCAGTCCAACAAGCCCGGTTACTGGGAAGAGGCCAAGGACGCCAAGCTGGTCAAGCCGGCGAACACCTCGGGCACCGACGGCACCACGGTCGTCCTCGGCAAGGAGTCCGCGAAGAAGACCCTCAAGGTCTACGAGGACCCGCGGTGCCCGATCTGCGCCTCGTTCGAGCAGACGGTCGGCCCGACGGTCGAGAAGGACCTGAAGGACGGCAAGTACAAGATCGAGTTCATCGGCGCCACCTTCCTGGACCGCAACCTGCCGGGTGAGGGCTCCCGCAACGCGCTCAGCGCGCTCGGCGCCGCCCTCAACGTGAGCGACGACGCCTTCATGGAGTACAAGAAGGCGCTCTTCTCCGCGAAGAACCACCCCTCGGAGCAGGACGACAAGTTCAAGGACGACGCCTACCTGCAGAAGATCGCGGACCAGGTGCCCGAGCTCAAGAAGAGCAAGACCTTCGCGAAGGACATCAAGGACGGGACCTACGACCGGTGGGCCCTGGAGATGTCGAAGAAGTTCGACGACAACAAGGACGGCGTCGAGGGCACGCCCTCCTTCGTCATGGACGGCAAGCAGCTGACCGGCCCGGGTTCGAAGAACGCGCCCAGCACGGTCGAGGACTACAAGAACGCGATCGACAAGGCCCTGAAGGCCTGATCCGGACGTAACCGGTCGAAGTGACGCACCACGGCGCACGCCGACACGGCCTCCCGTGAAAGAGCGGGCGAACTCATGGAGTTCGCCCGCTCTTTGCTGTTACCGATCAGTATGGTGATCGGCCGTGACCAGTCGATTTCCCGCGGAGATATCCGCCGCTTCCGCCGCGGCCCTGACGCCGCGCCGCCGCACCGTCGTCAAGGCCGCCGCCGCCACCGCCGCCCTCGCCCCGTTCGCCGTGCCGCCCGCGCACGCCGCCGCCGGGCCGGCCTTCCACCACGGCGTCGCCTCCGGGGACCCGCTCCCCGACGGCGTCCTGCTGTGGACCCGCGTGACGCCCACGCCCGACGCCGTGCCGGGCTCCGGCGCCGGGCCCGACACCGAGGTGCGCTGGGAGGTCGCCGAGGACAAGGGCTTCGCCCGGGTCGTCGGGAGCGGCAGCACCACCGCGCGGGCGGCCGCCGACCACACCGTCAAGGCCGACGTAAGGGGCCTGCACCAGGCGACCACCTATTACTTCCGCTTCTCCGTGGGCGACGTCCGCTCCCCCGTGGGACGGACCCGCACCACCCCCGCGCACGACGCGTCCGCCGCCGGGGTCCGCTTCGGCGTGGTGTCCTGCGCCAACTGGGAGGCGGGCCACTTCTCCCCCTACCGCCACCTCGCGGCCCGCACCGACCTCGACGCGGTCCTGCACCTGGGCGACTACATCTACGAGTACCGCAGCGGCGAGTACCCCGCCGCCGAGTACGTCGTACGCCCCCACGAGCCGCGGCACGAGATCACCACGCTCGCCGACTACCGCACCCGGCACGGCGTCCACAAGACCGACCCCGACGCGCAGGCGATGCACGCGGCCCACCCGGTCGTCGCGATCTGGGACGACCACGAGTTCGCCGACAACGCCTGGTCGGGCGGCGCGGTGAACCACACCGCGGGCACCGAGGGCGACTGGGCGGCCCGCATGGCGGCGGCCAAGCAGGCCTACTTCGAGTGGATGCCGGTGCGCCCCTCGACCGCAGGCACCGTCTACCGCCGGGTGCGCTACGGCAAGCTGGCCGACCTGCACCTGCTCGACCTGCGCTCCTTCCGCTCCGAGCAGGCCGGATTCGGCAGCGGCGACGTCGACGACCCGGACCGCACGATCACCGGCCGCGCCCAGCTCGACTGGCTCAAGGCGGGCCTGGCCGCATCCGACGCGGCCTGGAAGCTGGTGGGCACCTCGGTGATGATCTCGCCGGTGGCCTTCGGCTCCCTGCCGGCCCATCTGCTCGAACCGCTGGCGAAGCTGCTCGGCCTGCCCACGGAGGGCCTCGCCATCAACGCCGACCAGTGGGACGGCTACACGGACGACCGCAAGGAGCTCATCGCCCACCTGCGCGAGGGGAAGATCCGCAACACCGTCTTCCTGACCGGCGACATCCACATGGCCTGGGCGAACGACGTGCCGGTCAAGGCGGCCACCTACCCGCTCTCGGCCTCCGCCGCCACGGAGTTCGTGGTCACCTCGGTGAGCTCGGACAACATCGACGACATGCTGCACGTCGCCCCGCACACCGTCTCCCTGGTGGCCGCCGCCGCCCTCAAGGCCGCCAACCGCCACGTGAAGTGGCTGGACATGGACTCGCACGGCTACGGCGTCCTCGACGTCACCGCCGAGCGTTCCCAGATGGACTACTACGTGATCTCCGACCGGCGGGACCCCGCGGCGACCTCGTCCTGGGCCCGCTCCTACCGCACGCTCGACGGCACTCAGAAGGTGGAGCGGGTGTACGCCCCCGTGCGCTCGTAGGAATCAGAGCGTGTCCAGGAACCCCAGCGCCGTGCGCCACGTCGCCCCGGCCGCCTCGGCGTCGTAGTCGTCGAGGTCCGGGTCGGTGTAGAGGTGCCCGGCGCCCGCGTAGCGGTAGATCTCCACGTCGGCGCCCGCCCGGCCCATCTGCAGGTACCAGGCGCTCAGCCAGTCGTCGGACTCGAACGGGTCGGGTTCGGCGACGTGGAGCTGCACCGGAAGGTCGTCCACCGACGCGTTCTCGGCGAGGTCGGAGGTGCCGTGCAGGAGCAGCAGGCCGCGGGCCTTCTCGTCGCCGAGGGCGAGGGTCTGCGCGGTCGCGGCGCCGAGCGCGAATCCGGCGTACACCAGGCCGCGCTCCGAGTAGGGCGCGGCGGCGAGGATGGCCCGCTTCAGGATCTCGTCCTTGCCGAGCTCGTTCTGAAAGGCCCTGCCTTCCTCGACGTCGTCGAAGACGCGGCCCTCGAAGAGGTCGGGGGTCCACACCTCGTGCCCGGCGGCACGCAGCCGGTCGGCCGCCGCGTGCACCGCGGGCCGCAGGCCGTACGTCGAATGGAAAAGCACGATGTTCATGGAGACATCGTGCCATTCGTGACCGGACCTGCCCTCCGGGGCACCACAGGGGTACCCCTACCCTCGGGTCCATGGAGAACGTACTGCGCCCGTTGATCGTGATCGGCGGCTCGGTCGTGCTCACGCTGGCCGTGGGCTGGCTGGCCGACGTACTGCTGCGCCGCACCGACGAACGGCACCACGAGACCCCGCTGTGGGGGCTGCTGCGCCGGTGCCGCATACCGCTCCACCTGGTGCTGTGCGCCGCCCTGCTGCGCGGCTCGTACCACGAGGCCGATCTCACCCGCAGGTACTCCGCGGTCGTCGGGCAGACCCTGACCCTCGTTCTGCTCGGCTCCGCGGCCTGGCTGATCATCCGCATCTCCGCCGCGATCGTCGAGTCGTCCTACGCCCGCTACGCCGCGGCCCACCGCGACCCCGCACGCGTCCGCCGGGTGCGGACGCAGGTGACGCTCATCCAGCGCGTGGTCTCGGCCGTCGTCGGGACCGTGGCCGTCGGCGCGATGCTGCTGACCTTCCCCGCGATGAAGGCGGCGGGCACCTCCCTGCTCGCCTCGGCCGGCATCATCGGCATCGTCGCCGGTGTGGCCGCCCAGTCCACCCTCGGCAACCTCTTCGCGGGCCTGCAGATCGCCTTCGGCGACATGGTGCGCATCGGGGACACCGTCGTCGTGGACGGCGAGTGGGGCACGGTCGAGGAGATCACCCTGACCTTCCTCGCCGTGCGCACCTGGGACGAGCGCCGGATCACCATGCCCGTCTCGTACTTCACCTCGAAGCCCTTCGAGAACTGGTCGCGCGGCGGCGCGCAGATGACCGGCACGGTCTTCTTCCACCTGGACCACTCGGCTCCGGTGCACCAGATGCGCGACAAGCTCAAGGAGATCCTGCGGGACTGCGCGGCCTGGGACGGCAGGGACTGGGGCCTGGCGGTCACCGACACCACGCCGACGACCATGCAGGTGCGCGCCCTGGTCACCGCCAAGGACGCCGACGACATCTGGACGGTGCGCGTGACCGTGCGCGAGCAGCTGATCCAGTGGCTGACCGAGCACCACGCCTACGCGCTGCCGCGGGTCACCACGGCCTGGGCGGAGCCGTCGCAGAACGGCCACCGCCCGCCGTCCTTCTCCAAGGAGATGCCGCGCACCGGCCGCGGCTGACGGACCGCGGTGGACGGGCCCCGGCTGACGGACCGCCGCGGGCCGCCGCTCAGCGCAGGCTGCGGACGTCGAGGTGGTGCAGGATCCGGTCGACGATCTCCGGGTCCGCGCCGGCCTCGCTGCGCGCGGCGAGCACCTCGTGGCGGGCGGCCGACATCATCTCGCGCTGGATGCGCTGGAACGCCTTGAAGCGGTCCACGCGCTTCGCGTACCGCTCGCGCCGCTCGTCGTCGAGCAGGTCGGGGCTGATCCGGGCCCCGATGTCCATCGCGCCGCGCTGCAGCCGCTCGGCGACGTCCTCGGGGAGCTCCTCGACCTCCTCGATCTCCTTGAGGCGCCGCTTGGCGGCCTTGGCGGCGCGCAGCGCCAGCGTGCGCTCCAGCTCCCGCTCGGCGTCGGCGTCGGCGCGCACCCCGAGCTTCTTCACCAGCCAGGGCAGCGTCAGGCCCTGGACGACGAGGGTCGCCATGATGACGCAGAACGCGATGAAGATGATCTCGTCGCGGCCCGGGAACGGAGAGCCGTCGTCCGTCTTGAGCGGCACGGCGAGCGCCAGCGCGACGGAGGCCACCCCGCGCATCCCCGACCACCACATGACGACGGTCTCGCGCACGCTGGTGGGGATCTCCTCGTCCACGTCGCGCCGCTTGTGCAGCCGCTTGGCCAGCCAGCTCGCGGGCAGCAGCCAGAGCAGCCGCACGCCGACGACGACGGCGACGATCGCCGCGCCCCAGCCGAACATCTGCCACTGGTGGCCCTTGGCGATGCCGAAGACGTTGTGCAGCTCCAGACCGATGAGCCCGAAGGCGATGCCGGTGACCAGGGTGTCGACGATCTGCCAGAAGGTCTGACCGGTGATCCGGCCGAGCACGTCGTCGGCGTCGACCGCGTTCTCCGCGAGGTAGAGCGCGGTGGTGAGCACGGCGAGCACGCCGGAGCCGAGCAGTTCCTCGGCCAGCACGTAGCTGACGAACGGCACCAGCAGGGTCAGGCCGGTCTGCAGGGTGGCATCACCGAGCAGCCCCATGAGCTTGTTGGTGAGCCAGCCGAGCACGAGGCCGACGATGACGGCGACCACGCCCGACAGGACGAGCAGGCCCACGGCGGACGGCAGGGAGAACGTTCCGCTCATGGCCGCGGCGATGGCCACGTGGTAGAGCACGATCGCCGTGACGTCGTTGAAGAGCCCCTCGCCCTCCAGGATCGACACGAGCCTGCGCGGCAGCCCGAGCGAGCCCGCGACCGCCGTCGCGGCGACCGGGTCGGGCGGCGCGACGAGCGCCCCCAGGGCCACCGCGGCGGCGATCGGCAGCCCCGGCACGACGGCGTTGGCGACCGCGGCGACCGCCGCCGTCGTCACGAACACCAGGGCCACGGCGAGCAGGAAGATGGGCCGCACGTTCGCCGTGAACTGCCGCCAGGAGGTGCGCTGCACGGAGGCGTAGAGCAGCGGCGGAAGCACCAGCGGAAGGATGTAGTCCGGTGGGATCTCGACGTTGGGCACGAACGGCAGCAGGGCCATGCCGATCCCCGCCAGCGTCATCAGGACCGGCGCGGGCAGCCCGAGCCGGTCTCCCAGTGGCACGGTGACCACGGCACCGAGCAGCAAGATGAGCACCAGCGCCAGTTGATCCACGATGTGCACTCCGGGCGGTCGAGTCTTGGACGATCAAGACCTCAACCCTGCCACGCATTCGTCGCCAACCGGACCAATGCCCCTCGGCGGCGGCTCGCGGCGGGGGCGGGTCAGCCGGCCAGCGACTTGCGCATCGCGCGGTGCGGGATGCCCGCGTCGGGGAATTCCGGTCCGTACGCCTCGTAGCCGAGGCGCTCGTAGAACCCCAGGGCGTGGGTCTGCGCGTGCAGGTCGACGGCGGTCAGGCCACGCGTGCGTGCCGCGTCCTCGATGGCGCGGACCAGCGCGGCCCCCACCCCGAGCCCGCGGGCCGCCTGGGCCACCGCGAGGCGGCCCAGGGCGCCCACCGAGGCGTCCCCGCCGTTCTTCGCGGCCGCGGCGGCGCCGGTCAGGAGCCGGCCGGTGCCCAGCGGCACGCCGTCCGCGCGCACGGCGAGGACGTGCAGCGCCGTGGCGTCGTACGCGTCGTACTCCAGGTCCTCGGGCACCTGCTGCTCGGCCACGAAGACGTCCTTGCGGACGGCGAAGCAGGCGGCCAGGTCGTCCGCGTCCTCGGCGGTCCGGACGGTCACCACCGTCACGAGCTCTCCGCCCGCACCCGGTCCAGCGCCTGCTGGAGGTCGTCGGGGTACTCGCTCGCGAACTCCGCCCACTGCCCGTCGCCCGGGTGCTCGAAGCCGAGCCGGACGGCGTGCAGCCACTGGCGGGTCAGGCCCAGGCGCTTGGCGAGGGTCGGGTCCGCGCCGTATGTCAGGTCGCCGACGCAGGGGTGGCGGTGGGCGGACATGTGGACGCGGATCTGGTGGGTGCGTCCGGTCTCCAGCTTGATGTCGAGCAGCGAGGCCGCCCGGAACGCCTCGATGAGGTCGTAGTGCGTCACGGAGGGCTTGCCCTCGGCCGTGACCGCCCACTTGTAGTCGTGGTGGGGGTGGCGGCCGATGGGGGCGTCGATGGTGCCGCTCATCGGGTCGGGGTGGCCCTGCACCAGCGCGTTGTAGCGCTTGTCGACCGTGCGCTCCTTGAACTGGCGCTTCAGGGAGGTGTACGCCCGCTCGGACTTGGCGACGACCATCAGGCCGGAGGTGCCCACGTCCAGGCGGTGCACGATGCCCTGGCGCTCGGCGGCGCCGGAGGTCGAGATGCGGTATCCGGCGGCGGCGAGGCCGCCGATCACGGTCGTGCCGGTCCAGCCGGGGCTGGGGTGCGCGGCCACGCCGACGGGCTTGACGATCACGACGATGTCGTCGTCGTCATGGACGATCTCCATGCCCTCGACGGGCTCGGCGACGATCTGCACCGGAGCGGGCGCCTGCGGCATCTCCACTTCCAGCCAGGCGCCGCCGTGCACCCGCTCGGACTTGCCGACCACCGAGCCGTCGACCGCGACCTTCCCCGCCGCGGCAAGCTCGGCGGCCTTCGTACGGGAGAACCCGAACATGCGCGAGATGGCGGCGTCGACGCGCTCGCCCTCCAGGCCGTCCGGCACGGGCAGGGTACGGATCTCGGGAAACGTGCTCACCCATTGAGTATGCAGGAGTGCGCCGACACTCCCGCACCACAGGTTCCCGCCCGGACCGCTCAGTCCTTGTGGACGGTGCCGTCCGGGTCCAGGCCGCGGAAGGACAGCAGCACGATCAGGATGCCGCCGCAGACGATCGCCGAGTCCGCGAGGTTGAAGACCGCGAAGCCCTTGGGGGCGATGAAGTCGACCACGGCGCCCTCGAAGACGCCCGGCGAGCGGAACAGGCGGTCGGTGAGGTTGCCCAGCGCGCCGCCGAGCAGCAGGCCGAGCGCGATCGCCCAGGGCAGGCTGTACAGCTTGCGGGCGAGCCGGGCGATCACCACGATGACCGCGGCCGCGATGCACGTGAAGATGATCGTGAAGGCCTCGCCGAAGCCGAAGGCGGCGCCCGCGTTGCGGATGGCCGACAGGCGCAGCCAGTCGCCGATCAGCTCGATCGGCTCGTGGTGCTCCAGCTTCGCGACCACGATCATCTTGCTGATCAGGTCGAGGGCGTACGCGACGACGGCCACCGTGAACAGCACGGCGATCTTGCGCCTGCCCCTGGCCGGCCGCCCGGCCCCGTCCGCGGCGTCACCGGACGTGTCCGCCGTGGCCCCGCCGGACGTGTCCGCCGCCGCCTGCCCGGAGTCCGGACCGGAGTGCTCCGACCCGTCCCCGGCCGCCTCAGGGATGTCCGGCGTACCGATGATGCGCTCCGCCTCTGCCACGTGAGTCCCTCAACCTAGGTACCTGACTGGGGACGAGGGTACGGCACAGGCGTGCGGGTACCGGAGCGCAGGCCGCGCTCAGGAGCGCCGTTCCTGCTTCTGCTTGCACTCCACGCACAGGGTCGCGCGCGGGAAGGCCTGCATGCGTGCCTTGCCGATCGGATTGCCGCAGTTCTCGCAGAGGCCGTAGGTGCCCGCGTCGAGGCGTTCCAGGGCCCGCTCGGTCTGCTCGAGCATCTCGCGGGCGTTGGCGGCCAGCGCCATCTCGTGCTCCCGCGTGATGTTCTTCGTGCCAGTGTCCGCGTCGTCGTCGCCCGCACCGTCGCCGGAGTCCCGCATCAGCCCCGCGAGGGCCTCTTCGGAGGAGGAGATCTCGCTGCTCAGCCGCAGAGCCTCGCTCTGCAGCTCCGCGCGCGCCTCGGCGACCTCCGCCGGGGTCCAGGGGTCCTCGCCGGGCCGGACGGCGAGCTCGCCGGGCTCCGCCGCGCCGCCGCGTGCCTTGGGCACCGCCGTCGGCTTCTTCGCCGCTGTCGCCGTGCCCGGAGTCTTCTTCGCAACCACCGTCGTGGCTCCCGTCGTCTCCGCGGCCTCGGCCGCGTCCTCGGCCGCGGACGCGGCCGTCTTCTTGGCGGTGCTCTTCTTGGCCGTGCTTTGGTGCGCGGTGCTCTTGTGCGCGGTGCTCTTCCCGGTGGCCGCCTTCTCGGCCGGAGCGGCCTCCCCGGCGGCGTCCCCGGGGGTGACGGCGCTCTCGGCGGTGGTGTCGGTCCCGTGGTCCACCGCTTCGGCGGCGCTCTTCTTGGCCGCCGTCTTCTTGGCGGTGGTCTTGGCGGCGGCCTTCTTGGTGCCGGTCTTCTTGGCGGTGCTCTTCGTGGCGGTGCTCTTCGCCGCCGCGGTCTTCCCCGCGGGCGTCGCCGGGGTCTGCGTCGACCCGGACTCGGCCGGTCCGGACTCGGCCGCTCCGGACTCCGTCGGCCCGGGCGGCGCCGTCCCGGTGGCCTTCTTCGCCGTCTTCTTCGCCGTCTTCTTCGCGGCGGTCTTCTCGGCGGCCGCCTTCTTCGCCGCGGTCTTCCTGGCCGCCGCCCTGGGCGCCGTCGGCTCCGCCTCCTCGCCCGGGGATACCCCACCGGCCGCCCGCGCGGCCGCGGCGGCCCGGGCGGGACCGGCCGCCCCGTGCGTGCTCTTCTTGCCGCTCACATCCTTGGCCGTCCCCGCGGCCGCGCCTGTGGATCTGCCGGACGCCGACTGCTGTACGGCGGTCTTCTTCGCCACCATGGCCGCGGCCCCTTCACATATTGTGATCTTGCTCGCGAATCGTGCTGGGACGATAAATCGACTCCAGGCCCGCGGCAACGGGGCACGCCGCCCGATCCGCCCGCCCCACGGGTGCCGCGCGGCGAGTCTGCAAGCGTTGTGCCCAACTCCCTGGCCGGTAATCCGCCGCCCGGAGCGCGCCGGGAACCGCTCGGCCCCCATGTCGCCATTCGGGTCAGTCCACGCCCGCCGCCCCACCCGCCCCGGGGCCCCCGGAAAACCGGTCGGCCGCCCCTCTCCGGGCGCCGTACACTGGGCGGCAGCGAGAAGCGTGGATGGGGACGAGTAGCGGCGTGAGCAGCCATGAGCGACCCGGGGACGGTGTGAGCCCGGGGGCCTGCGCGACGTGAAGATCACCCCGGAGCCGCCGGAAGAACGCCGAGGCCGCAGTGCCGACGCCAGTAGACCCGGCCTCGCGACCCCAATGAGGGGGCTCACCGGCACGAGCGTCGTTCCGGAGGGCCAAGGAGGGTGGTACCGCGGGAGCGCGCCGCAGCAGGCGCACAGGGCTCTCGTCCCTCCGACGGAAGGCTGCACATCCGTTGGAGGAGCTCGTTGATGACGCCGCCGCAGTACCGCCAGGTGCCCGCCCAGGTCGACCTGCCCGCCCTCGAGCACGCCGTGCTCGACTTCTGGGACCAGCAGAAGATCTTCGCCAAGAGCCTCGAGCAGTCCGAGGGCCGCCCCGAGTGGGTGTTCTACGAAGGACCGCCGACGGCCAACGGCATGCCGGGCGCCCACCACATCGAGGCCCGCGTCTTCAAGGACGTCTTCCCGCGCTTCCGCACCATGCGGGGCTACCACGTGGCCCGCAAGGCCGGCTGGGACTGCCACGGCCTGCCCGTCGAGCTCGCCGTCGAGAAGGAGCTCGGGTTCAGCGGCAAGAAGGACATCGAGGCGTACGGCATCGCGGCGTTCAACGCCAAGTGCCGTGAGTCCGTCACCCGGCACACCGACGCCTTCGCCGATCTGACGACTCGCATGGGGTACTGGGTCGACCTGGACGACGCGTACCGCACGATGAACCCCGAGTACGTGGACTCGGTCTGGTGGTCCCTGAAGGAGATCTTCAACAAGGACCTGCTCACCCAGGACCACCGCGTCGCCCCCTGGTGCCCGCGCTGCGGCACGGGCCTGTCCGACCACGAGCTGGCGCAGGGCTACGAGACGGTCGTCGACCCGTCCGTCTACGTCCGTTTCCCCCTCACCTCCGGTCCTCTCGCGGGCCAGGCCGCCCTCCTCGTCTGGACGACGACCCCCTGGACCCTCGTCTCCAACACCGCCGTCGCCGCGCACCCCGACGTGACCTATGTCGTCGCGACGAAGGGCTCGGAGCATCCCGAGAAGCTGGTCGTGGCCCAGCCGCTCGTCGAGAAGGCACTCGGCGAGGGATGGGAGACGACCGGCGAGACCTTCACCGGCGCCGAGATGGAGCGCTGGACCTACCAACGTCCCTTCGACCTCGTGGAGTTCCCGGCTCCGGCGCACTACGTCGTCAACGCCGAGTACGTCACCACCGAGGACGGCACCGGTCTGGTCCACCAGTCCCCCGCCTTCGGTGAGGACGACCTCAAGGTCTGCCGCGCGTACGGCCTGCCGGTCGTGAACCCGGTCCGCCCGGACGGCACCTTCGAGGAGGACGTCCCGCTCGTGGGCGGCGTCTTCTTCAAGAAGGCCGACGAGACGCTCACCAAGGACCTGGACGACCGCGGCCTGCTCTTCCGCCACATCGCGTACGAGCACAGCTACCCGCACTGCTGGCGCTGCCACACCGCGCTCCTCTACTACGCGCAGCCGTCCTGGTACATCCGCACCACGGCCATCAAGGACCGCCTCCTCCAGGAGAACGAGAAGACCAACTGGTTTCCCGACTCGGTCAAGCACGGCCGCTTCGGCGACTGGCTGACCAACAACGTCGACTGGGCGCTGTCCCGCAACCGCTACTGGGGCACCCCGCTGCCCATCTGGCGCTGCGAGGAGGACCACCTCACCTGCGTCGGCTCGCGCGCGGAGCTCTCCGACCTGACCGGCACCGACCAGTCGGAGCTCGACCCGCACCGCCCGTTCATCGACGAGATCACCTTCCCGTGCCCGCAGTGCGAGAGCACCGCCACGCGCGTGCCCGAGGTCATCGACGCCTGGTACGACTCGGGGTCGATGCCGTTCGCGCAGTGGGGCTACCCGTACAAGAACAAGGAGCTCTTCGAGAGCCGCTACCCGGCGCAGTTCATCTCGGAGGCCATCGACCAGACCCGCGGCTGGTTCTACACGCTGATGGCCGTCGGCACCCTGGTCTTCGACAAGTCCTCCTACGAGAACGTCGTGTGCCTCGGCCACATCCTCGCCGAGGACGGCCGCAAGATGTCCAAGCACCTGGGCAACACCCTGGATCCCATCCCGCTCATGGACCAGCACGGCGCCGACGCCGTCCGCTGGTTCATGGCGGCCGGCGGCTCGCCGTGGGCGGCCCGCCGGGTGGGCCACGGCACCATCCAGGAAGTGGTCCGCAAGACCCTCCTCACGTACTGGAACACGGTGGCCTTCCAGGCGCTGTACGCCCGTACGTCGCAGTGGGCCCCGAGCGAGGCCGACCCGGCGCCCGCCGACCGCCCGCTCCTGGACCGCTGGCTGCTCAGCGAGCTGCACGCGCTCACCGACCAGGTCACCCAGGCCCTGGACAGCTACGACACCCAGCGCGCGGGCAAGCTCCTGTCCGTCTTCGTGGACAACCTCTCGAACTGGTACGTCCGCCGCTCCCGCCGCCGCTTCTGGCAGGGCGACAAGGCGGCGCTGCGCACCCTGCACGAGGTCGTCGAGACGATCACGCGCCTGCTGGCCCCGCTGACGCCGTTCATCACGGAGCGTGTCTGGCAGGACCTGGTCGTGCCGGTCACCCCGGGCGCCCCGGAGTCGGTGCACCTGTCGTCCTGGCCCGAGGCGGACCTCTCCGCGATCGACCCGGAGCTCTCCCAGCAGATGGTGCTCGTGCGCCGCCTCGTCGAGCTCGGCCGCGCCACGCGCGCGGAGTCGGGCGTCAAGACCCGTCAGCCGCTCTCGCGCGCGCTGATCGCGGCCACCGGCTTCGACTCGCTCAACCCGGAGCTGCACGCCCAGATCACCGAGGAGCTCAACGTCTCCTCGCTGGCGTCGCTCTCCGACGTCGGCGGTTCCCTGGTCGACACCACCGCCAAGGCGAACTTCCGGGCGCTCGGCAAGCGGTTCGGCAAGGGCGTCCAGGCGGTCGCCAAGGCCGTCGCCGAGGCGGACGCGGCCGCGCTGTCCCTCGCCCTGCGCGAGGGCACGGCCTCGGTCGAGGTCGACGGCGAGACGGTGACGCTGGCCCCGGACGAGGTCATCATCACGGAGACCCCGCGCGAGGGCTGGTCGGTGGCGTCCGAGTCCGGCGCCACGGTCGCCCTCGACCTGGAGATCACCGAGGAGCTGCGCCGCGCGGGCCTGGCCCGTGACGCGATCCGCCTGATCCAGGAGGCCCGCAAGAACAGCGGCCTGGACGTCGCGGACCGGATCGCGCTGCGCTGGGCGTCCACGGACCCGGCGGCCGTCACCGCCCTGGCCGAGCACGCCGAGCTCATCGCGGACGAGGTCCTCGCCACGGACTTCGCCCAGGGCGAGGCCGACGACTCCTTCGGGCAGCCGTTCACCGACGACTCCCTGGGGCTGACGTTCCGCCTGCGCAAGGCCAGGACCGAGGCGTAAGCACCCGCACGAAGGCCCGGTCCCGCCGCTCCGGCGGGGCCGGGCCTTCGCCGTACCGGCCGCCCGCGCCCCCGCGCCCCCTGGGCCCCCGGGCCCGCGAACCGCTCCCGCGCCCCCACCGGACGCACCGCGCACAAAAGGGCCGGGCCCCCAGAGAATCCCTGGGGGCCCGGCCCTGAACGCTGCCGACGCCTATGGCGTGGTCACGCCCGTCAGTTGTCGTCCTCGTCGATGAGGAAGCCACGCATCGGCGACGGAGCCTGCTGCATCGGCGCGGGACCCTGCGGCCGCACCGGCGCCATCGGCTGGGTCATCGCCGGCGACATCTGCTGCTGGCCGCCGTAGGACGGGCCGCCGGCGGGCTGGTTGTTGCCGCCCATCGACTGGTTGCCGCCGTAGGACGGGGCACCCGCACCGGCCGGAGCCATCGACGGCGCCGGGGACGGCGGCAGCGAGGCGGTGGCCGGCGTGCGCGGCGGGGCCAGCGAGTCGTCGGCCTGGGTCTCCAGCTGGCGCAGCTGCGACTCCAGGTAGGACTTCAGACGCGTGCGGTACTCGCGCTCGAAGCCGCGCAGGTCCTCGACCTTGCGCTCCAGCGTGGCGCGGGCGGACTCCAGGGAGCCCATCGCGACGCGGTGCTTCTCCTGCGCGTCCCGCTCCAGGGCGTCGGCCTTGGCACGGGCGTCACGCTCCAGGCCCTCGGCGCGCGAACGGGCCTCGCCGACGATCTTGTTGGCCTCGGAACGGGCCTCCGCGATCGCCTGGTCGGCGGTCTGCTGCGCGAGCGAGAGCACACGGGCGGCGCTGTCGCCACCGGGGCCCTGACCGGGCTGCGGCATCTGCGGGCCACCCATGGGACCGCCGCCCATGGGGCCACCCATCGGGCCGCCCATCGGACCCTGGCCCATCGGGCCGGGACCCTGCGGACCGCCCTGCGGGCCGTGGCCGCTGGGGCCTGCGGGCAGCTGCGGCGCACCGCCCGGCAGCTGCGGCGGGCCGCCCATGGGGCCGCCCATCTGCTGCTGCTGCGGCGGGACCGGCTGCGGACCCGATATTGCGGCAGGCACGGGGGCGCCGGGACCGCGCTGGTCCTGGGGCCCGTCGGGGCCCTTGCGCATACCACCCTGCTGCTGGTTCTGCGCGGCGGCACGGGTGGCCGCGGCCAGCTTGGCGCGCAGGTCCTCGTTCTCGCGGAGCAGGCGGGTCAGTTCGGCTTCGACCTCATCGAGGAAGGCATCGACCTCGTCCTCGTCATAGCCTTCTCGGAGGCGGACGGTCGTGAACTGCTTGTTCCGCACGTCCTCGGGGGTCAACGGCATCTCTTCACCTCAACGTAGTCGTCGGCATTCGGCAAGACCGTATCGTTCACAAGCCGCTCACGACGGTGATCAGGATGTAGACGATGATCATCAGTACGAAGAAGGACAGGTCGAGCGCCACGCCCCCGAGACGCAGCGGCGGAATGAACCGCCGCAGAAGCTTGAGCGGTGGATCAGTGACAGTGTAGGTGGCCTCCAGAACGACCACCATCGCCTTGCCGGGTTGCCATGAGCGGGCGAACTGGAAGACGTAGTCCATGACCAACCGGAAGATCAACACGATGAGGAAGCACATCAGCGCGATGTAAAGCACCTGCAAGACCACGCTCATGTCCGCGGTTCCCTCTCCCCTGTTACTCGTGTCTTCGTCGTTCCGGTACTGCGTCTACGGCTACTACTGCAACTTACGTCTCAGCTCTGGTTGAAGAACCCGCCCTCTGCGATGCGAGCCTTGTCCTCCGCCGTTACATCGACGTTAGCAGGCGACAACAGGAACACCTTCTGCGTCACTCGCTCAATGCTGCCATGCAGACCGAAGACCAGACCGGCGGCAAAGTCGACAAGTCGCTTCGCGTCCGTGTCGTCCATCTCGGTCAGATTCATGATCACCGGAGTGCCCTCACGGAAGTGTTCCCCGATGGTACGGGCCTCGTTGTAGGTCCGGGGGTGCAATGTGGTGATGCGGTAGGGCTCCCGCTCGGACACGACCTTGGGCATGATCACCGGTGCGTTCTTCTCCAGGCTCTGACGTTCGGGTGTGATAGATGCCACGGGGGCGATTCGCGCCGGACGTCCGGATTCCGCGGCTAGCGAAGCGGAATGGGCCGCCGGCTCACGCTGGGCGGGCGGCTGCACCACTCGTACCGATTCGTCCCGTTGTGACTGGTGGGACTGATGCGGCGGTTCGTGCCTCCTGCGGTCGCGCTCGGGCTCCGGCTCGGGTTCGAACTCGTCATCGGGGTCGAACCCCGGACCGTCGTACCCATCGTCCTC
The DNA here is from genome assembly GCF_042889645.1 of Streptomyces sp. NPDC002564. Classification (NCBI taxonomy): domain Bacteria; kingdom Bacillati; phylum Actinomycetota; class Actinomycetes; order Kitasatosporales; family Streptomycetaceae; genus Streptomyces; species Streptomyces sp. NPDC002564. The sequence continues at coordinate 21,932 of NZ_JBIARE010000003.1, forward strand.
CACGAGGCCGAGGTAGACCGCCATCTTGCGCATCGCGCCGGCCATGCTCTGAGTCCTCCGCTCTGTGGTGGATCGGCTGTCGTCACCAACTGCCCGCGATCCACGAGGTATCCCCGCCCAACAGCGAGAATGACCATATTTTCTGCTGTGGTCCGACTTCTTGGCGACGTTACCCGAGCCCGGGTCGGACTCCGAGTACCGCCGTACCGACGCGCACATGTGTCGCTCCGGCCGCCACGGCCTCCTCGAGGTCCGCACTCATCCCTGCCGACACCATGTTCGCAGCAGGATGAGCCGCGCGCAGGAGGGTTGAGAATTCCACCAACCGCTCGAACGCCGCCTGTTGCCGCCCCGCGTACGGACCGGTGAGCGGGGCGACGGTCATCAGACCGTCGAGCCGCAGCCCCGGCGCCCCGGCCACGAGGTCGGCCAACTCTTCGATTCCGCCGGGACCCACGCCGCCGCGCTCGCCCCGGCCGTTCTCCCCGGCGTCCAGCGCGACCTGGATCAGGCAGCCGACCTCGCGCTCCGCGCGCTGCGCGCCCGCCGACAGGGCCGTGACCAGCTTGGGGCGGTCCACGGACTGCACCAGACCGGCATAACCGAGCACGGAACGGACCTTGTTGGTCTGCAACTGGCCGACGAAGTGCCAGGTGAGGGGAAGGTCCGCGCACTGCGCCGCCTTCGGCGCCGCGTCCTGGTCCCGGTTCTCCGCGACGTGCCGCACCCCGAGTTCGGAGAGGAACCGCACGTCACTGGCCGGGTAGGTCTTCGTGACCACGATCAGGGTCACTTCCTCGCGTTTGCGGCCGGCCGCGGCGCACGCCGCGGCGATGCGCTCCTCGACCTTCGCGAGGTTTGCGGCGAGTTGCGTCTTACGCTCCGTCATGCCCTATCAGTCCAGCCAGACATAGCCCGCGAGACGACCGGTGGTCCGGTCGCGGCGGTACGAGAAGTGGTCACCGGATTCCAGGGTGCACACCGGCGACTGCTCCCGGTCGCACACCCCGAGCCGCTCCAGTTGGGCGTGCACGCCCGCGCTCACGTCGACGGCCGGCGTGCCCCAGCTCGTCTCGGCGTACGCCGCGGGTTCGACGGCGGCGACCTCGGCGCGCATCGCCTCGGGCACTTCGTAGCAGTTCCCGCAGACCGCGGGTCCGGTGCGGGCGACGATGCGGCCGGGCTCCGCGCCCAGCGCCACCATCGCCTCGACGGCGGCGGGGACGACGCCCGCCACCATGCCGGGGCGGCCCGCGTGGGCGGCGGCCGCCACCCCGGCGACCGGGTCGGCGAGCAGGACCGGCGTGCAGTCCGCGGTGAGGACCGCGAGGGCGAGGCCCCCGCGGGCGGTCACCAGGGCGTCGACGGCCGGGATCTCGGTGCCGGGTTCCCAGGGGCCTTCGACCACCGCGACCTCGCGGCCGTGCACCTGGTTCATCCAGACGACCCGGTCCGGGGCGACGCCCAGGGACGTGGCGGCCAGCGTGCGGTTGCGCCGCACGGCCCCGGGGTCGTCGCCGACCGCGCCGCCGAGGTTGAGCTCTTCGTACGGAACGGCGCTCACCCCGCCCCACCTGTCGGTGAAGGCGAAGTGCGCGCCGCTCACGGTGCTGTGCTTGCTTATCACTTCAAGAAGTCCGGCACGTCCAGCTCCTCGGCCTGGCTGTCCTGGTAGGGACGGGCCGGCGGAACCTGCGGCGGGGCCGTCGGCGCGGAGGGGGACTCGCTCGCCGGGGCCGCTTCCGCGGGCTCCGGGGTCGCGGGCTCCTCGCGCGGGGTGACCGAGCCGAGACCGCTGAAGGCCGGCCGGGACGACTCCGCGGGACGGGCCGGGGTCGCCGGCTCCTCCCGCTTGGCCGAGCCGGACGCCGAGCCGAGGACGTTGTCCCGCTTGGACGGTGGCTGTCCGCCGTCGAAGCCCGCCGCGATGACGGTGACCCTGACCTCGTCGCCGAGCGCGTCGTCGATGACCGCGCCGAAGATGATGTTGGCCTCGGGGTGCGCGGCCTCGCTGACCAGCTGCGCCGCCTCGTTGATCTCGAACAGGCCGAGATCCGAGCCGCCGGAGATGGAGAGCAGCACGCCGCGCGCGCCGTCGATGGACGCCTCGAGCAGGGGCGAGGAGATCGCCATCTCGGCGGCGGCCACCGCGCGGTCGTCGCCGCGGGCCGAGCCGATGCCCATGAGCGCCGAACCGGCCTCGGACATGACCGACTTGACGTCGGCGAAGTCGAGGTTGATCAGGCCGGGCGTGGTGATGAGGTCGGTGATGCCCTGGACACCGGAGAGCAGGACCTGGTCCGCCGACTTGAACGCGTCGAGGACGGAGACCTGGCGGTCCGAGATGGACAGGAGCCGGTCGTTGGGGATGACGATGAGGGTGTCGACCTCTTCGCGCAGCTCCGCGATGCCGTCCTCGGCCTGGTTGGCACGACGACGGCCCTCGAAGGTGAACGGCCGGGTGACCACACCGATGGTGAGGGCGCCGAGCGAACGCGCGATGTTGGCGACGACAGGTGCGCCGCCGGTACCGGTGCCGCCGCCTTCGCCGGCGGTGACGAAGACCATGTCGGCCCCCTTGAGGACCTCCTCGATCTCCTCGCGGTGGTCCTCGGCGGCCTTGCGGCCGACGGCCGGGTTGGCGCCGGCGCCGAGTCCGCGGGTGAGTTCACGGCCGACGTCGAGCTTGACGTCGGCGTCGCTCATCAACAGGGCTTGCGCGTCGGTGTTGATGGCGATGAACTCGACGCCCTTGAGACCGACCTCGATCATCCGGTTGATGGCATTGACACCACCGCCGCCGACACCGATGACTTTGATGACTGCGAGGTAGTTCTGCGGTGCTGCCACGTCGAAGGCCTCTCGCCTCGAGTTACGTGTCGCCGTTTCGCTTCTGTTGCGACGCGACGACTGATGCCGAATGGGACGGTCCGAACGCCGACCCGAACCCTAACGCTGAAGTTTAGGGTTACCAGTGTGTCTGTTCCCTGGACTCTTCCGAACAGGACACTAAGTCGACAAGTGGCGCACGTTCAACGAACACGCCGAACCTCCCGTTTTTCTTTTCACCCTATGTGATCAGCCGTAGCGCTGCCGAACCAGGGTGCTGGCCTGCGACGATATGCGTCAACTCCCCGATGACGCAGGCGCGGTGGGGACGCTCACATCGAAGTGCCGTGCCTTGGGGGCCGCTTTCATCAGTGCGGTGAGCGTTCGTGCTTTCGTGCGACCCTTCTCGCCGCTCCCCCAGTCGACGGTGCGTGAGCCACGCAACTCCAGTGTGATGGAGTCGTACGAACGGACCTTGACGTTCCGGGTGTCTCCGGCCACCGCGTCGGGCAGGTCGCCGGCGACCCGGACCGCCTCGCGCAGCAGCCGGTCGGTGCCGAATCGGCGCAGGCTGGCCGCCCCGCTCTCGTGATCCGGCGTCAATTCGAGCTTCGGGACGCCCTTGGGTGCGCGTTCGACCGTGGCGAATCGCACGCCCTTGGCGTCCACTTCGACGTACTTCCCGCCCTTCTCGATGAGGAGAACGGGCTTACGTTCCGTCACTTTGAGTCCGATTCCGTGCGGCCAGGACCGGACGACGTCCACCGAATCGATGCGGGGCAAGGCCGAGCGCAGCCGGTCCTCGATGGCGTCCGTGTCGACCGAAATCAGGGGGGAGCCGACGGGGGCCGCGGCCGCTTCCCGGACTTCTGAGGGCGTCAGGACGCGGGTTCCCGACGTCTTCACGCGCTCCAGCCGCAACCACTGCGACCCGTAGAGGACCCAGATGCCGCCGGCCGCGAGCAGCACGGCGAGCACCAGGACCAGGACGAGGGTGCGCGAGCGCGGCAGCGCGACGCGGCGCAGGCGCGGCGGGCGGGGCGGGCCGGACTTCTGCTGCTGCCGTTCGGCGGTGGTCGGTCCGGCCACGGTCCCCTGCCTTCTCACGCGTTACGGCGTGACGCAATCGCCTCGTACACCATGCCGACGAGGAGCTCGTCGGCGTCCCGGCGGCCGAACTCCGAGGCGGCGCGGGACATCTCGTACAGCCGGTGCGGATCCGCCAGGACGGGCAGGACGTTGCCCTGGACCCACTCGGGCGTCAGTTCCGCGTCGTCGACCAGCAGTCCGCCGCCCGCCTTGACCACCGGCTGGGCGTTCAGCCGCTGTTCGCCGTTGCCGATCGGCAGCGGGACGTAGGCGGCGGGGAGCCCGACGGCGGAGAGTTCGGCCACGGTCATCGCGCCCGCGCGGCAGAGCATCATGTCGGCCGCGGCGTACGCGAGGTCCATCCGGTCCACGTACGGTACCGGGATGTAGGGGGGCATCCCCGGCATCTGCTGCACCTGCGGCAATTCGTTCTTCGGACCGACCGCGTGCAGGATCTGGATTCCGGCGCGCTGGAGCACCGGGGCGACCTGCTGGACGACCTCGTTCAGCCGCCGGGCGCCCTGCGAGCCGCCCGAGACGAGCAGGGTCGGCAGGTTGGGGTCGAGGCCGAAGGCGGCACGCGCCTCCGGGCGGACCCGGGCCCGGTCGAGCGTGGCGATGGTGTGCCGCAACGGGATGCCGATGTAGCGGGAGTTGCGCAGCTTGCTGTCGGGGGTGGCGACGGCCACCCCGGAGGCGTACCGCGAACCGATCTTGTTGGCCAGGCCGGGGCGCGCGTTGGCCTCGTGCACGACGATCGGCACACCGGCCCGCTTGGCGGCCAGATAGCCGGGCAGCGCCACATAGCCGCCGAAGCCGACGACGCAGTCCGCCTTGGTGCGCTCCAGGATCTGCTCGGCCGCCTTGATGGTGCCGCGCAGCCGGCCCGGGACGGTGATCAGCTCAGGAGTGGGCTTGCGCGGCAGCGGGACGGCCGGGATCAGCGCGAGTTCGTAGCCCCGCTCCGGTACGAGCCGGGTCTCGAGTCCGCGCTCCGTGCCCAGGGCCGTGATGCCCACGGTCGGGTCCTGCCTCCGCAGGGCGTCCGCGAGGGCGAGCGCGGGCTCGATGTGGCCGGCGGTCCCCCCACCGGCGAGTACGACATGCACCGAAATTCACCGCTCTCCGGACGAACGCGTCGTGACGCGCCGTCGCATCGTGTTCCATCTCACCCGAGGTTGCCGCATGGCCAGGGCCGCCTTCGCCGCGGGGTCCGACCGCGCGAAGGCGATCAGGAGTCCGATGGCGAACATGGTCGGCAGCAGGGCCGAACCCCCGTAGGAGAACAGCGGGAGCGGGACACCGGCGATCGGCAGCAGACCGAGCACCGCACCGACGTTGATCACGGCCTGCGCCGTGATCCAGGTGGTCACGCCTCCCGCGGCATACCTCACGAAGGGGTCCTCCGTGCGTCCGGCCACGCGGATACCCGCATAGCCTAGAGCCGCGAAGAGGGCGAGCACCGACAGTGTCCCTGCCAGGCCGAGTTCCTCTCCCGTGATGGCGAAGATGAAGTCGGTGTGCGGTTCAGGCAGTTGACCCCATTTTTCCACACTCGCGCCGAGACCGGAACCGAAGAATCCGCCGGAGGCCAGGGCGTAGATGCCGTGCACGGCCTGCCAGCACTGGTCCCCGGGGCCGGGATCGGTGGCCCCGATGCAGCCGAGTCGCGCCATGCGGTTGGGGCTGGTCTTGATGAGAATCACACCGAGCAGCGCCGCGATGCTGAGCACGCCGGCGAACAGCCGGGTCGGTGCCCCGGCCAGCCAGAGCAGGCCGAACAGGATCGCGGTGAGAATGATCGCCGTGCCCATGTCGCCGCCGAGCATGATGAGTCCGAGCAGCATGAACGCGACCGGGACGAGCGGCACCAGCATGTGTTTCCACTGGGTGAGGAGCCGCTTGTCGTGCTTGCGCGCGAGCAGGTCGGCGCCCCACAGGACCAGGGCGAGCTTCCCGAACTCGCTGGGCTGGAGCTGGAAGGGGCCGCCCAGGTAGATCCAGTTCTGGTTGCCGTTGACGCTGCGCCCTATCCCCGGGATCTGCACGAGGACCATCAGGAAGACGGTCACCGCGAGGATCGGGTAGGCCAGCGCCCGGTGCAGCTTGATCGGCATCCGCATGGCGACGAGCAGCAGGATCGAGCCGAGCACGGCCGCCACGAACTGCTTGCGGAAGAAGTACGAGGCGGGCAGGTCCAGCTGCAGCGCCTGGATCATCGACGCGGAGTAGACCATCACCAGGCCGAGCACGGTGATGAGCAGACTGCTGCCGAGGATCAGGTAATACGCGGTCAGCGGCCGGTCCCAGGCCCGGCGGACCCGGGTGTACAGCCGCCGGGGCCCGCTCTCGCCCGGAGGGTGGGAGGCACCTCTGGCGCGTACCGGAGCCGGTCGTCTGGCGACCCGCACGGAAGACCTGGCCACATTCCCCTCCCAAGGGTGTGCCCGGCGCCCCGCCGGGCGGTGAGCCCGGTCAGGCGCGCGTGGGGCCGAGTTCGCGGACGGCGTCGGCGAACGCTTCCCCACGCCTGTTGTAGTTGGTGAACATGTCCATCGACGCACAGGCCGGAGCCATCAGCACGGTGTCCCCCGGCTGGGCCAGCTCCGCCGCCCGGCGTACCGCCTCGGACATCGCCCCAGTGTCGGTCCGTTCGAGGTCGACGACCGGGACCTCGGGCGCGTGTCGCGCGAGGGCTTCACGGATCAGCCCGCGGTCGGCGCCGATCAGGACGACCCCGCGCAGCCGCGTGGCCGCCCCTTCGACGAGCTCGTCGAAGGTGGCGCCCTTGGCGAGGCCGCCCGCGATCCAGACGATCGACTCGTACGCCGCCAACGACGCCTGGGCGGCGTGGGTGTTGGTGGCCTTGGAGTCGTCCACGTAGGCGACGCCCTCGACGTCGGCGACGTGTTCGATGCGGTGGGCGTCCGGCCGGAAGGCCCGCAGGCCGTCACGGACGGCCGTGGCCTGCACGCCGAAGGCGCGCGCGAGGGCCGCGGCGGCCAGCGCGTTGGCGATGTTGTGCGGCGCGGGCGGCTGCACGTCGGAGATCTCCGCGAGCTCCTGGGCCTGCTTCTGGCGGTCCGGCACGAAGGCACGGTCGACCAGGATGCCGTCCACGACGCCCAGTTGCGAGGGCGCGGGCGCGTTCAGCGTGAAACCGATGGCGCGGCAGCCCTCTTCGACGTCGGCCTCGCGGACCAGGTCCTCGGTGGCCCGGTCGGCGACGTTGTAGACGCAGGCGACCTGGTTGCCCTCGTAGACGCGGCCCTTGTCGGCGGCGTACGCCTGCATGGAGCCGTGCCAGTCGAGGTGGTCGGGGGCCAGGTTCAGGACCGTGGCGGAGTGCGCGCGCAGCGAGGGCGCCCAGTGCAGCTGGTACGAGGACAGCTCGACGGCCAGCACGTCGTAGGCGTCGTCGCCCTCCTGGACCACGTCGACGATGGGCGTGCCGATGTTGCCGACGGCCGCGGTGCGCAGACCCGCCGCGGTCAGGATCGAGGCGAGCATCTGGGTGGTCGTGGTCTTGCCGTTGGTGCCCGTGACGGCGAGCCAGGGGGCCGCGTCGGGCCCGCGCAGGCGCCAGGCGACCTCGACGTCGCCGACGACGTCCACGCCCGCCGTCGCGGCCGCCGCGAAGAGCGGCGAGGCCGGCGGCCAGCCGGGCGAGGTGACCACGAGGTCGGTGCCGTCGGGCAGCGTCTCGGCGTCGCCGAGGCGTACGGCGACGCCCTCGGCCTCCAGCGACGCGGCGCGCTCCTGGTGGGCCGGGCCCGCGCCGCCGTCCACGACGGTCACACGAGCGCCGAGGCCGGCCAGGGCGCGGGCGGCGCTGATGCCGCTCACGCCGAGGCCGGCGACGGTGATGTTCTTGCCCTGCCAGTCGGACACAGAGGTCACTTTTCGGCTGCCCATCCCGCGTAGAAGAGACCGAGGCCGACGATCACGCACATGCCCTGGATGATCCAGAAGCGGACCACCACGAGGACCTCGGACCACCCCTTGAGTTCGAAGTGGTGCTGCAGTGGTGCCATCCGGAAGACGCGCTTGCCGGTGAGGCGGAACGAGCCGACCTGGATGACGACCGACATGGTGATGAGGACGAAGAGGCCGCCGAGCAGCGCGAGGAGCAGCTCCGTGCGGGAGCAGATCGCGAGGCCCGCGAGCGCGCCGCCGAGGGCGAGCGAACCGGTGTCGCCCATGAAGATCTTGGCGGGCGAGGTGTTCCACCACAGGAAGCCGAAGCAGGCGCCCATGAGCGCGGAGGCCACGACCGCCAGGTCCAGCGGGTCCCTGACCTCGAAGCAGGCCTGCGGGTTGGTCAGGGTGACCGCGTTGGCGCAGGACTCCTGGTACTGCCAGACGCCGATGAAGGTGTAGGCGCCGAAGACCATCACGGAGGCGCCGGTGGCCAGGCCGTCCAGACCGTCGGTGAGGTTCACGCCGTTCGACATCGCGAGGATCATGAACAGCGCCCAGACCACGAACAGGACCGGGCCGATCGACCAGCCGAAGTCCGTGACGAACGACAGCTTGGTGGAGGCCGGGGTCTGGTTGCGGTTGTCCGGCCAGTTGAGCGCGAGCACGGCGAAACCGATGCCGACGATCAGCTGGCCCGCCATCTTCGCCTTGGCGCGCAGGCCGAGCGAGCGCTGCTTGACGATCTTGATGTAGTCGTCGAGGAAGCCGACGAGGCCCATGCCGGCCATCAGGAAGAGCACCAGGAGGCCGGAGAGCGTGGTCTCCGTGCCGGTGATGACCTTCGTGAGGAAGTACGCGATGAGCGTGGCCAGGATGAAGGCGATACCACCCATGGTCGGCGTACCGCGCTTGCTGTGGTGCTCGCGCGGGCCGTCGTCCCGGATGAACTGTCCGTAGCCCTTGCGGGCCAGGAGCTTGATCAGCAGCGGGGTACCGACCAGGGTCAGGAAGAGCCCGATCACACCCGCGAAGAGGATCTGCCTCATCGGCCGGCGACCTGCCCCTCGGAAGACATCGCGGCGTCGTCGAGCAGCGCCGCGGCGACCCGCTCGAGACCGACCGATCTGGACGCCTTCACCAGCACGACGTCTCCCCCGCGCAGCTCGCTGCGCAGCAGGTCGATCGCCGCCTGTGCGTCGGACACGTGCACCGACTCCTCACCCCACGAACCCTCGTTGTATGCGCCCAGTTGGAGCCAGGACGCTTCCCTGCCCCCGACTGCCACGAGCTTGCTCACGTTGAGCCGGACGGCAAGGCGTCCGACCGCGTCGTGCTCGGCGAGCCCCTCGTCCCCGAGCTCGGCCATCTGGCCGAGCACCGCCCACGTACGTCGCCCCTTGCCCATGGCCACGAGCGCGCGCAGGGCCGCTCGCATGGACTCGGGGTTCGCGTTGTAGGCGTCGTTGACGACCGTCACGCCGTCCGGGCGCTCGGTGACCTCCATCCGCCAGCGGGACAGCGTGCCCGCCTCGGAGAGCGCGAGGGCGATCTCGTCCACGGACATGCCCAGCTCATGGGCGACGGCGGCCGCGGCAAGCGCGTTCGACACGTGGTGCTCACCGTACAGCCGCAAGGTCACGTCGCTGCACCCGGAGGGTGTGTGCAGCGTAAAAGCAGGCTGTCCGTTCTCTGTGAGCCGGACATTTTCCGCGCGTACGTCGGCATCGTCGGATTCGCCGAACAGGAGCACCCGCGCCTTCGTGCGCGAGGCCATCGCGCGGACGAGGGGGTCGTCGGCGTTCAGGACCGCGGCCCCGTCCGCCGGCAGCGACTCCACGAGCTCGCCCTTCGCTACCGCGATCTGCTCGCGGCCGCCGAACTCGCCGATGTGGGCGGTGCCGACGTTCAGGACGAGGCCGATCTTCGGCGGGGTGAGGCCGGCGAGGTAACGGATGTGGCCGATTCCGCGCGCCCCCATCTCCAGGACGAGGAAGCGCGTCTCGTCGGTGGCGCTGAGCGCGGTCAGCGGCAGGCCGATCTCGTTGTTCAGCGAGCCCGGCGTGAAGACCGTGGGCGCCTTGCGCTGCAGCACCTGGGCGAGCAGGTCCTTGGAGCTGGTCTTGCCGACCGATCCGGTCAGTGCCACCAGGGTGGCGCCGAGCCGCTCCACGACGTGCCGGGCGAGGGCGCCGAGCGCCGCCTGCACGTCGTCGACGACGACGGCGGGCACCCCGACGGGGCGCGCGGCGAGCACGGCGACCGCGCCCGCGGCGACCACGTCGGCCGCGTAGTCGTGGCCGTCGACGCGCTCGCCGACGAAGGCGACGAAGAGGCTGCCGGGCTCCACCTCACGGGAGTCCCGGACGACGGGTCCGGTGACCTGGACGGCCGGATCCGGTATGTCGTACGTCTGCCCGCCGACGACGGTGGCGATCTCGGCGAGGGAGAGGGCGATCACAACTTCATCCCTGGGTTTGCTGGATAGCTTCGCGAAGCACCTGGCGGTCGTCGAAGGGACGCACCACCCCGGCGATGTCCTGTCCCTGCTCGTGGCCCTTGCCCGCGACGAGGACGGTGTCGCCCGGTTCGGCCCGGACGACGGCCGCGCGGATGGCGGCGGCCCGGTCCTCGAAGACGGCGACGTCGCCGCGCTCGTGGGCCGGCACCTCGGCGGCGCCCGCGAGCATCGTGGCGAGGATCGCGAGGGGGTCCTCGCCACGGGGGTTGTCGGAGGTGAGGACCGCGGTGTCGGCGAGGCGGGCCGCGGCCGCGCCCATCGGCATCCGCTTGGTCTTGTCCCGGTCGCCGCCGCAGCCGAGCACGATGTGCAGCCGGCCCTCGGTGACCTTGCGCAGCGCGCGCAGGACCGATTCGACGGCGTCCGTCTTGTGGGCGTAGTCGACGACGGCCAGGTAGGGCTGGCCCGCGTCGATGCGCTCCAGGCGGCCGGGGACGCCCGGCACGGCCGCGACGCCGTCGGCGGCCTGCTGCGGGTCGATGCCCGCGACGGCCAGCGCGACGATCGCGGCGAGGGTGTTGGCGACGTTGAAGGGGCCCGCGAGCGGCGACGTGGCGGTGATCCGCTCGCCCTTGGGGCCGACCGCGACGAAGGTCGAGTCGAGCGGTCCGACCTCGACGTCCTCGGCACGCCAGTCGGCGTCGGGGTGGCCCTCGGCGGAGAAGGTGGTGACGGGCACCTCCGACTCGGTGATGAGCCGGCGGCCGTACTCGTCGTCGAAGTTGACCACGCCGAGCCGCGAGCGCCGCTGCGTGAACAGCTGCGCCTTGGCCTGGAAGTAGTCCTCCATGCCGGAGTGGAACTCCATGTGCTCCGGGCTGAGGTTGTTGAAGACGGCGACGTCGAAGACGCAGCCGTCCACCCGCCCGAGCACCAGGGCGTGGCTGGAGACCTCCATGGCGACCGCTTCGACGCCGCGCTCGCGCATGACCGCGAACAGCGCCTGCAGATCGGTGGCTTCGGGGGTGGTGCGCTCCGACTTGATGCGCTCGTCGCCGATGCGCATCTCGACCGTGCCGATCAGGCCGGTCGACCGGACGCCCTTGAGCCCGCCCTCGATGAGGTAGGCGGTCGTCGTCTTGCCGGAGGTGCCGGTGATGCCGATCTGGAGCAGGTCGCGGCCGGGGTGGCCGTAGACCGTCGCCGCCAGCTCGCCCATGCTGCCGCGCGGGTCGGCGACGACCAGGACGGGCAGGCCGGTGCCGGCCGCGCGCTCGGCGCCGGTCGGGTCGGTGAGCACGGCGGCGGCGCCGAGGTCGGCGGCCTGGGCGACGAAGTCGGCGCCGTGCAGCCGGGCGCCGGGCAGGGCGGCGTAGATGTCGCCGGGGCGCACCGCACGCGAGTCGTGGGTGATGCCCGTGATCTCCGCGTCGCCTTCGACGGCGACGCCCAGCTGGCCTGCGAGCTCCGTCAGCGAGGTCGGGGAGACCTGGGCCGGCCGCGGCGGTCCCGGATAGGTCACGGGAACGCCCTTCTGGGTGGTTTGGGACTGATCAGCGTGTGGCACGGCGGTGAGCGTACCGGGCCTACCCCTCTCGGAGCGAAGTGAGGGGCGTGGCGAGGGGTGGTTCCCCGAGCCGGGCGTGATGGTTGTCACGGGCTGTTCCTGGTGGGTCTCAGGGCGTGAAGGTCACCGGGAGGCGGGCCGGGCCGCTGCCGGTGGGCGGGACTTGGAGCGTCTTGAGGGCGAACTCCATGACCTCCTTGTAGATGGGGCCGCAGATCTGGCCGCCGAAGTAGCTGCCCTTGGTGGCGTTCTGGATCGCGCAGTAGACGGTGATGCGCGGCTTGTCGGCGGGCGCGAACCCGGCGAAGGAGGAGGTGTAGCCCTTGTACCGGCCGGTGGCGGGATCGACCCGGTTGGCCGTACCGGTCTTGCCCGCGACCCGGTAGCCGGGGATGCGGGCCTTGGTGCCGGTGCCCTCCTCGTCGTCGACGACGGACTCCAGCATCCGGGCGACCGTGCGGGCCGTCCTGTCGCTGACGACCCGGCTCTTCTTCGGCTTGGGCGCGGGCTTGAAGCGGCCGTCGGCGCCCTTGGTGCCGCGCACCAGGGTGGGCTCGATGCGGACGCCGCCGTTGGCGATGGTCGAGTAGACCGAGGCGGCCTGCATGGCGTTGATGGAGACGCCCTGGCCGAAGGGGATCGTGAACTGCTGCGAGGTGGACCACTTGGCGGCGGGCGCGAGGATGCCGGAGGTCTCGCCGGGGAAGCCGAGCCCGGTCTCCTTGCCGATGCCGAACTTGCGCAGATAGCGGTAGAGGGTCTCGTTGGCCTCCTTCTGCGTCTTGCCCAGCTCGCCGGTGGCGAGGATCGTGCCGATGTTCGAGGACTTGGCGAGGACGCCGTTGAGCGTCAGGTGCCAGGTCGGGTGGTCGATGTCGTCCTGGAAGAGCCGGTCGCCGCGGTGCAGCCGGTTGGGCACCGTCACATGGGTGCCGGGGGTGGCCGCCTCCTCCTCCAGGACGGCGGCCATCGACATGACCTTGGCGGTGGAGCCGGGCTCGAAGGCGTCCTGGAGGGCCGCGTTGCCGAGGGCGGCGCCGCTGGCCTGCGTGAGGTCGTTGGGGTCAAAGCCGGGTGCGTTGGCCATCGCGAGGACCTCGCCGGTCCTGGTGTCCTGCACCATCACGTAGCCGCGGTCGGCCCTGGACTCCTTGACCTGCTCGGTGATCGCGTTCTGCGCGGCCCACTGGATGTCGCGGTCGATGGTGAGCTCGACGTCGGAGCCGGGCACGGCGGGGGTCTCCGTGGAGCCCGCGGTCGGCACCTGGCGGCCGCCGGACTGGGCGTAGCGGATCTTGCCGTCCTCGCCCGCGAGCTTCTTGTCGAGCTGCTGCTCCACGCCGCCGCCGCCCTTGCCGTCGGCGTTGACCCAGCCCAGTATCCCGGCGGCCAGGTCGGCGTTCGGATAGATCCGCTTGCTGCTCGGGTCGGCCAGGACACCGGCCAGCACGTTCGGGGAGCTCGGGTCGGTGCCCGCCTTCTCGGCGAGCGCGCCGCGCAGGTCCTTGATCTGCTTCCACACCTGGGGGGTCTGGCGGCGGGCGAGCAGGACGTAGCGCGTCCTGGGCGTCTTGAGCTTCTCGGTGAGCTCGGCGACGTCCTTGTCGAGGATGGGGGCCAGGAGCGCGGCGGCCTGCTCGGGCGCGTCCTTGGTCTTCATCTCCTTGGGCGTGAACAGCGTGGGGTCGGCCGTGATGTCGTACGCGTCCACGCTGGCGGCGAGTTCGACGCCGCCGCGGTCGGTGATGCGCCCGCGCTCGGCGGCCAGGGTGTGCGTGAAGTAGCGGTTCTTCTCCGCCTTGGCCGCGTAGGCGTTGGCGTCGACCGCCTGGACCTGCAGCAGCCGTACGACGAAGGCCAGCATGACCAGCGTCAGGCCGAGGCTGACCATGCGCAGGCGCGGCCGGGGGCTGCCCAGGCGGATCGTGCGGGTCTTGCCCTTCGCCTGGGCGGCGGGGCGGCGGGTGGCGGGGCGGCCGCCCTGTGCCGGGCGGCGGGGCGCGCCGGGCCGCGCGGGGCGGCTGGGCCTCGCGGGTCCTGGTACCCGGCGCCGCGGGGGTTCCCTGTCGGACACTTGCTCACCTGCCGGAGGTCGTCGTGGGGACGGACTGCGTGGGCGCCGGTGGGGCGGGGGTCTGGCCGGTGGCCGCCGGGTCGGCGGGGACCCGGGGCGCGGCGGGGGGCGCGGCCGGGACGGAGACGGTGGCCGCGGGGGACGCCACCTCCTGCGGGCGCGGGGCGGGGTTCTGCAGGCCGGTGGGGCGGGCGGCGGTGCCGGGCACGCCGCGCACGGTGCCGTCGGGGTCGAGGAAGGCCGGGTCGCCGCCGGGGACCATGCCGAGTTCGTCGGCGCGCCTGCGGAGCGCGTCGGGCGCGGCGTAGCCGTCCACGTCGCGCTGGAGCTCCTGCTCCTCCTCGGTGAGCTCCTTGGTCTCCTTCTTCAGCTCGCTCAGCTGGAACGAGCCTTCGTTGAGCGAGGAGTTCAGGATGAGCAGGGTGATCAGGCCGCCGCCCAGGAGCAGCACGACCAGGAGGACGAAGGGGGTGCGCGCGGCCTGGCTCGGGCCCTGGGGCAGCAGCCGGGCGAGGCGGGCGGCCCTCCCCCGCAGCTCGGGCTTCTTGCTCATGGAGCTCCTCCTCGCGGACTGCTGATCAGCGAATTCTGCTCGGCGGACGGGGTCCGGGGGCCGGGGCGCTCCGGGAGGTCACCCCACGTCTTCGCGGACGCGCTGCGCGCCGCGCAGTCGGGCCGGGGCCGCCCTGCGGTTCTCGGCGACCTCTTCCTCGGTGGGGAGTTCGGCACCGCGGGTCAGAAGCTTGAGCCGCGGCTGGTAGCGCTCGGGGACGACGGGCAGCCCGGCCGGCGCGGTCGTCGCGGCGCCGGCCGCGAGGACCTGCTTGACCAGGCGGTCCTCCAGCGACTGGTACGACAGGACGGCGATCCGGCCGCCGACGGCGAGCGCCTTGACGGCCGCGGGGACGGCCCGCTCCAGGACGCTCAGCTCGCCGTTGACCTCGATGCGCAGCGCCTGGAAGGTGCGCTTGGCGGGGTTTCCGCCGGTGCGCTTGGCGGCCTGCGGCAGCGCGTCGCGGATGAGCTCGACGAGCCGCGCGCTGTTGCTGAACGGCTCCTTCTCGCGCTCGCGCACGACGGCGCCGACGATGCGCTTGGCCTGCTTCTCCTCGCCGTAGGCCCGCAGGATGCGGACCAGCTCGCCGGGCGCGTAGGTGTTGAGGACCTCGGCCGCGCTGATGCCGGTCGTCTGGTCCATGCGCATGTCGAGGGGGGCGTCCTGGGCGTACGCGAATCCGCGGTCGGCCTCGTCCAGTTGCATGGAGGAGACGCCGAGGTCGAAGAGGACGCCCTGGACGCGCGGGATGCCGAGCCGCTCGAGGACCTCGGGGAGTTCGTCGTAGACCGCGTGCACCAGGGTGGCGCGGTCGCCGAAGGGGGCGAGGCGCTCGCCGGAGAGGCGCAGTGCCTCCTTGTCGCGGTCCAGGGCGACGAGGCGGGCCGAGGGGAAGGTGGCGAGCAGGGCCTCGCTGTGTCCGCCGAGGCCCAGGGTGCAGTCGACGACGACGGCGCCCGGCTCGGCGAGCGCGGGGGCCAACATGTCCAGGCACCGCTGGAGCATCACCGGGACGTGTCGGCTGTTGTCGCTCAAGGGGCCCTCTCAGGTCCGGCGCGGCGTGCGTACGCACCGCCGGGTCCCCGCCCGCTCCGTGAAGGGGAAGGGACTGCCGGCGCCGGGGAAGTGGCGTCAGCCGACCGGGAGCGGGAGGAGGCCGAGCCGTACGTACGCGCCGCGCACGTGGTGGGGATTCGGGGAATCCCCGGGATGTGCGGTCCGGTGGGGAGCAGGTCAGGTCTCCCGCTTCGCGTCACTTTAGTCCACGGTGTCGCCCGGTCAATCAACCGGCCTGCGCGTCGCGGACGGGTCGTCGACGGGGGTGTGGATCCGGCACCGTCACCCGTTCGGGCGTATCTTCGTCCCCCTGTGGGTTAGCTCACAACAAGAGTCTTTGACGTTCTTTGTCCCTCCTCACAGCGGGTGCGGGTGATCGGCGGCCATTAACGTCGTGTCTATGTCGACTTCCGCAGCCTCCCCGGACAGCAGCCCCGCCGAGCCGAACGGCGACATAGCCGTCGGTACGGTCACCGACCGCCTCGTCGCGGCGAACGGCACGTACGCCTCCCGCTTCACCGACCCCGGCATGGACGCCCGTCCCGTCCTGCACGTCGCCGTCGTCGCCTGTATGGACGCCCGCCTGGACCTGCACGAGGCGCTCGGCCTCGAACTGGGCGACTGCCACACCATCCGCAACGCGGGCGGTGTGGTCACGGACGACGTCATCCGCTCCCTGACCATCAGCCAGCGCGCGCTCGGCACCCGCAGCGTGGTGCTGATCCACCACTCCAACTGCGGTCTGGAGTCCCTCACCGAGGAGTTCCGGCACGACCTGGAGATGGAGGTGGGCCAGCGTCCGTCCTGGGCGGTGGAGGCCTTCCGCGACGTCGACCAGGACGTGCGGCAGTCGATGCAGCGCGTCCGGACCTCGCCGTTCCTGCTGCACACCGACGACGTCCGCGGATTCGTGTTCGACGTGAAGACGGGCCTGCTGCGGGAGATCGACCCTGCGTGACCGACAAAGGTCCGCAAGACCCGACAAATCGGCGCCAGTTATCCACAGGCGAGTGACACGACCCGGTATGCCCAACAACAATGCGGGGGTGGCCTCACGCGGAAGCATTCGCGCGTGAGGCCGTGAATTCGGGGTGCACCGGGTCGCGCACTTGCGTGGCGGCCCGGAATTAGGGGTATTCCCTGCTCCTCAAGAGCTGGGGGAAGGGCCGAGGAGGGCCGGGTGACGACCTATGAAGATCGAGCGAGCCTCACGGATCTGACGACCACCGCGGAGCGTGTCCGCAGGTCGGTCGAGGGTGTGATCGAGGGCAAGCCAGAGGTCGTACGGCTTTCGCTGACTGTGCTCCTGGCGGAGGGGCACCTGCTCATCGAGGATGTGCCGGGCGTGGGCAAGACCATGCTCGCCAAGGCGCTCGCACGGTCCATCGACTGCTCGGTGCGCCGCATCCAGTTCACACCGGACCTGCTGCCGTCGGACATCACCGGTGTGTCCATCTTCGACCAGCAGCGCAGGGACTTCGAGTTCAAGCCGGGTGCGATCTTCGCGCAGATCGTGATCGGCGACGAGATCAACCGCGCCTCTCCGAAGACGCAGTCCGCGCTCCTGGAGTCCATGGAGGAGCGCCAGGTCACCATCGACGGACAGACCTACGAACTGCCCAGCCCCTTCATGGTGGTGGCCACCCAGAACCCCGTCGAGATGGAGGGCACCTACCCGCTGCCCGAGGCGCAGCGCGACCGCTTCATGGCGCGCGTCTCCATCGGCTATCCGGCCCCGGAGGCCGAGCTGCAGATGCTCGACGTCCACGGCGGCGTCTCGCCCCTGGACGACCTCCAGCCGGTGGCGCACGCGCACGAGATCGTGAAGCTGATCGACGCCGTGCGCACGGTCCACGTCGCCGACCCCGTGCGGCGGTACGCGGTGGACCTGGTCTCCGCCACCCGCAACCACCCCGACCTCAGACTCGGCGCGTCCCCGCGCGCGACGCTGCACCTGCTGCGCGCCGCCAAGGCGTCGGCCGCGCTCAGCGGCCGCGAGTTCGCCCTGCCGGACGACGTGCAGGCACTGGCCGTCGCGGTCCTCGCGCACCGCCTGCTGCCCACCGCACAGGCCCAGTTGAACCGCCGTACGGCCGAGTCCGTCGTCCAGGAGATCCTGCAGCGCACCCCGGTGCCCGCGGCCACCCCGCCGGGCACCGGCACCTTCTTCAACCAGCAGCCGCCCGGCAGCCGGAGGCTGTGATGGCGTCCGGGGGGACGCCGGCGGACCCCGCCGAGGACGACAAGGGCGGGCTGCGCACGGCCCTCGCGGGCCTGACCACCCGCGGCCGTTCCTTCCTGGCGGCCGGTGTCGCCGCCGCCATCTGCGCCTACGTCCTGGGCCAGAGCGACCTGCTGCGCGTCGGGCTGCTGCTCGCCGTGCTGCCGCTGGTGTGCGCCGTCGTGCTGTTCCGCACGCGCTACCGCGTCGCGGGCAGCCGCAGGCTCTCCCCCGCGCGCGTGCCCGCCGGTTCCGAGGCCCGCGTCCACCTGCGCATGGACAACGTCTCGCGGCTGCCCACCGGCCTGCTGATGCTCCAGGACCGGGTGCCCTACGTGCTCGGGCCGCGGCCCCGCTTCGTGCTGGACCGCGTCGAGGCGGGCGGGCGGCGCGAGGTGTCCTACCGGGTCCGCTCCGACCTGCGCGGCCGCTATCCGCTGGGCCCCCTGCAGCTGCGCCTGACGGACCCGTTCGGGATGTGCGAGCTGACGCGCTCCTTCTCGACGTACGACACCCTGACGGTCATCCCGCGCGTGGAGGCGCTGCCCCCGGTGCGGCTCACGGGCGAGGCCAAGGGGTACGGCGACGGGCGCAACCGCTCGCTCGCACTGGCCGGCGAGGACGACGTCATCCCGCGCGGCTACCGCCACGGCGACGACCTGCGCCGGGTGCACTGGCGCTCCACCGCGCGCTACGGCGAGCTGATGGTGCGCCGCGAGGAGCAGCCGCAGCGGGCCCGCTGCACGGTGCTCCTGGACACCCGGGGCGTCGGCTTCCGGGGCGCGGGCCCGGACTCGGCCTTCGAGTGGGCGGTGTCGGGCACCGCGTCCGCCCTGGTCCACATGCTCGAACGGGGCTTCTCGGTGCGGCTGTTGACCGACACGGGCACCTCCGTGCCGGGCGAGGGGTCGGACGGCTTCGCGGGCGCGAGCCAGGAGTCGGCGGACGCGGCCGGGCTGATGATGGACACCCTCGCGGTGATCGACCACTCGGACGGCGCCGGTCTCTCCCTGGCCTACGACGTGCTGCGCGGCGGCAATGAGGGGCTCCTCGTCGCCTTCCTCGGCGACCTGGAGGAGGAGCAGGCGGCGGTGGTCGCCAAGATGCGGCAGCGCAGCGGCTCCGCGGTCGCCTTTGTCCTCGACGGCACGGCCTGGGCGCAGGGCCCGGGCGCGGTGCCGTCCGCCGCCGGCGAGGAGCGGGTGCGGATGCTCCGCGAGGCGGGCTGGACGGCCCTGGCGGTGCCGCCGGGGGCGAGTCTGACGGATCTGTGGCGCCAGGCGGACCACGCCCGCACCAGCGCGGGCCCGGCGCCCGCCGCGGGCACGACGACCGGGGGTTGGGCATGAGCGGACGCGCACGGCTCGCGGTATGTGCCACCGCCGCCACCCTGATGGCTTCCGGCGCGCTGCTGCCCCTCGTGGAGCCCGCCACGTGGTTCCTGCAGGCGGCGATCCTGCTCGTGCTGCAGAGCGGCGTGGGCGCGCTCACCCGGCGGGTGCCGCTGGCCCGGCTGCTCACCGTGGCGGTGCAGGCGCTGGTGTCACTGCTCCTGCTGACGCTGGTCTTCGCCCGCGAGCAGGCGCTCGCGGGGATCGTGCCGGGCCCCGAGGTGTTCCGCCGCTTCGGCCTCCTCCTGGAGGCCGGCGGCAACGACGTCGGCCAGTACATGATCCCGGCGCCGCTCAGCGACGGCATCCGGCTGATGCTGGTCGGCGGCGTCCTGGTGATCGGCCTCGCGGTGGACGCGCTGGCGGTCACCTTCCGCACGGCGGCGCCCGCGGGCCTTCCGCTGCTGGCCCTGTACTCCGTCGCCGCCGGGCTCTCCGAGGGCGGCGCGGGCTGGCTGTGGTTCCTGCTGGCCGCCGCCGGGTATCTGCTGCTGCTCCTGGCGGAGGGCCGGGACCGGCTCTCGCAGTGGGGCCGGGTGTTCGGCGGCGCGGCGCGCGCGCCGGGCCGGGTCACCGGCGGCCTGGAGAGCAACAGCGGGGCGCTGGCCCCGATCCGCACCGGGCGGCGCATCGGCGCCGTCGCCCTGGGCATCGCCCTGGTGGTGCCGCTCGCCCTGCCCGCTCTGGACGGCGGCCTCCTGGACGGCTCCGGCGGCCCCGGCGGCGACGGCTCGGGCAACGGCGGGACGATCTCCGCGGTGAATCCGCTGGTCGCGCTCCAGGACAGCCTGAACCAGCCGGACGACCGCGAGGTCATCTCGTACCGCACGAACGCCGAGGGCACCGACGACCTGTATCTGCGGATCGTCTCCCTGGACAAGTTCGACGGCACGACGTGGAAGACGACCGTGCGGCGCATCCAGGACGTGCCCTCGCCGCTGCCGAATCCCGAGGGCCTGCGGGACGACGTCCGCAGGACCGAGATCCAGACGAACCTCTCGGCCTCCGACAGCTACGCGCAGAACTGGCTGCCCATGCCGTTCCCCGCCAGCCAGGTGAAGATCGGCGGCCGCTGGCGGTTCGAACCGGTGGGGCGCGCCCTCGTCGGCGACCGGGGCCAGACCACCCGGGGCTCGATGTACCAGGTCAAGAGCCTGGTCGTGGAGCCCACCGCGCAGCAGCTCGCGGCCGCGCCCGCCCCGCCCGACGATCTGCGGCGCGAGTTCACCAAGGTGCCGGACTCCCTGCCCGGGATGGTCGCCGACACCGCACGCCAGGTCACCAAGGGCTCCGCGAACGCCTACGAGCAGGCGGTCAAGCTCCAGGACTACTTCGCCTCGGACGGCGGCTTCACCTACAACACCCAGGTGCGGGCGGGCAGCGGGCCCTCGGCGATCGAGCGGTTCCTGAAGCAGAAGGAGGGCTTCTGCGTCCACTTCTCCTTCGCGATGGCCTCCATGGCGCGCACGCTGGGGATTCCCGCCCGCGTCGCGGTGGGCTTCACCCCGGGCACCGCGCAGGGCGACGGCACGATGTCGGTGGGCCTGCGCGACGCGCACGCCTGGCCCGAGCTGTACTTCGAGGGCGTGGGCTGGACCCGCTTCGAGCCGACGCCCAGCCGCGGCACCCCGCCCGACTACACCCGCTCCGACGTCCCCTCCGGTGGCGTGAGCGACCCGGACACCCCGGAGCCCGCGACCTCCTCCGAGCCGTCCACGGCGCCCTCCGCGTCGGACTCCTGCCCGCCCGACGTGCGCAAGCAGGGCGGCTGCCAGAGCGCGGCCCCGCAGGTCGCGACCGGTTCCGGCGGTACGGGACCGCCCATCGGGACGATCGCGGGAATCTCGCTCGCGGCGCTGGCCGTCCTCGCGCTGCCCCTGCTGCCGCTGCTGTGGCGGACCAGGGTGCGGGCGGCCCGGCTGGGCGCGGGCGGCAGGACCGGGGCGGACGCGGCCACGCGGACGCTGGCCGCATGGCTCGAGGTGACGGATACGGCCTGGGACCACGGCATTGCGCCGGACGAGTCACAGACCCCGCGGAAGGCGGCCGCGCGGATCGTCCGCGCCGGCCGGCTGACCGGGGGGCCCGCGGAGGCCGTCCACCGGGTGGCGGCCGCGGTGGAGCAGGTGCTGTACGCCCCGCGCCCGCAGCCCGCGACGGGTCTGGCCGAGGACGTGCGGCGGATCAGGGACGGTCTCGGCGCCCCGCTGGGGCAGGCCGCACGGCTGCGGGTGCTCCTCGCGCCGCGTTCGGCCGCGCGGGTGGTGTGGGCGGTCTCGGACCGCTGGTCGGCCCTCGGCGCCCGCTGCGGCGCGTGGGTGGGCGCGCGGTGGTCGGCACTGACGCGGAAGCTGCCGCGGCGGGCCGGGCAGCAGGGCTGAGCGGGCTGCCACGGGGGCTGGGCGGTCCCGGTTTGTGCGGGGCCGCGCCCCGGGGCGGCCCGGTTGTCCGGGGCCGAGCCACCGGTGCCATCCAGTCGTCCGGGGCCGAGCCCCGGGGGCGGTCCGGTTGTCCGGGGCCGAGCCACCGGTGCCATCCAGTCGTCCGGGGCCGAGCCCCGGGGGCCGTCCGGTTGTCCGGGGCCGAGCCACAGCGCGTCGGTCCGTCGCCTCTACTGGCCCTCCACCGATACGTCTGAGGGGTGACCGCCCCTTGGGTGGTCACCCCTCACACATGCATACGTTTGTTCGGTCAGTCGTGGACCGACGCGCTCACTGACCGCCCTGCTGTTCGTCGCGGCGGCGCTGCCACCGCTGCTCGATGCGGTCCATGACGGAGCGGCGCTGCCTTGTCTGCCGACGGGCCGTGGCCCCACCTGGCGCGGCGGCCGCGCCCGAGGCCTGTTCGCCCGGCTTCGGCGCCTTGCGCCAACCGGTGACGGCGAGCACCGCGCAGCCCAGCATGACGAGGAAGCCCACCACGCTGATCCAGATCTGCTGGGCGACCATTCCGGCCATGAGAAGGGCGATACCCACCAGGAAGCCCGCGACCGCTTGGTAGACCCGCTTCCGGGTGTACGTACGCAGCCCGCTTCCCTCAAGCGCTGTCGCGAACTTGGGATCTTCGGCGTACAGCGCTCGCTCCATCTGCTCGAGCATGCGCTGCTCGTGCTCCGAGAGCGGCACGGAGTCCTCCTCATCGTGCAGTCGCCGGGGCGACCGGGGGTCCCCTTCAGGATAGGCAGGGAATCGCCCCCGTGAAACCCGCCCCTCTACGCCAACTTCGCCAAACCGGACCTTCAGCCGCTCCGGCTCGCTGAAGCGTGCATTCCCCAGCGGCCGAACCGTCATGCAGAACGGTGTGCCTCGATCATACGGCGCCCATAGCCCGTTCGGGGGGCCTGTGGCGTACTCCATGTGCGGCTGCGCGCCTGATCAGCAGCTCAGCCGCACCGGCACCTCAGGCCCCGGTGGTCCCCCGGGCCTCGCCGAGCACGTGCAGCTGGGTCGCCACGGAGTGGAAGGCGGGCAGCTCGGCGGCGGCGGCCTCCAGCTTGAGGAGGGCTTCCAGGGCACCCGGCTCGGTGTCCACCAGGACGCCGGGGACCAGGTCGGCGAAGACCCGGACGCCGTGCACGGCGTCGACCCGCACGCCCGCGGCCTCGACCAGCTCGGTGAGCTGCTCTGCGGTGAAGCGGCGCGGCACGGGGTCGCCCGCGCCCCAGCGGCCCGCCGGGTCGGTGAGCGCGGTCTGCGCCTCCGTGAAGTGTCCGGCGAGGGCGCGCGCGAGCACCGCGCCGCCCAGGCCCGCGCCGAGCAGGCTGAGGATGCCGGCGGGGCGCAGTGCCTCGACGGCCTGGCGCACGCCCTGGGCCGGGTCGTCCACGTACTCCAGGACGCCGTGGCACAGGACCGCGTCGAAGCCGCCGCGCTCGACGACGTCGAAGAGGCCGAGCACGTCGCCCTGGACACCGCGCACCCGGTCCTCGACACCGGCCTCGGCGGCCCGGCGCTCCAGCGCGAAGAGCGCGTTCGGGCTGGGGTCGACGACGGTGACGCGGTGGCCGAGGCGGGCGACGGGCACCGCGAAGTTGCCGCTGCCGCCTCCGGTGTCGAGCACGTCGAGCCCGGTGCGTGCCTCGCGGCCGGCGTCCTGGACGCGGCGGTCGAGGGCGTCCTTGAGGACGTCCCAGACCACGGCGGTCCGCAGGGCGGCGCGCGGACGAGGGGGGTCGGACCGCTGCGACGCCTGCTGAGCGTGCTGGTGGGAGGGCGGGCGCATCGGGTCCGACACGGCAGTTGACTCCTCGGCGCGTGGGGTGCGAATACCCCCACCCTATTGCCTGGCGCACCGTGCCCCGGTCACCCGTCCCGAGGCGCGGACGCGCCGGTCAGCCCGCGTCCGGCGGCTCCCCGCCCGCGTCGTCGGACTCCTGCCGGGGCTGCGGCAGGACGGGCTGGAGCACCAGCATCCGCTCGACGATACGGAGGAACATCGCGACGTCGCGCAGCAGGTCGTCGGCGGCGCGGGTGGTGGCGGCACCCTCGATGCCGGCCTCGGCACGGGCCCTGCGGGCGGCACCGGAGGCGAACAGGGCGCTCCACTCGGTCAGTTCGGGCGCTATCTCGGGCAGGACCTCCCAGGCGCTGCGGATGCGCTGCCTGCGGCGCGGTGTGGTCTCGGGGCGGCCGCGCGCGGCCAGCACGGCGGCGGCGGTGCGCAGGGCGGCGAGGTGGGCGGTGGCATAGCGCTCGTTCGGAGTGTCCAGGCGGGCGGCCTCGTCGATGCCGGCGTGGGCCTGGGCGAGCAGTTCGAGTGCGGCCGGCGGGGCCGTGGCGCGGCGCAGGACGGGGTGGACATCGCTCGCCGGGCCGGTCAGCGCGGAAGCAGGGCCGACGGCGCGGTGCCGACGGGCGGCTGCTGCGGAAGTGCTGGCCATGACGAACCTCCTGTCGTCGTGTGACGGCGCAGTGGCCGTATGTGCACATCGTGGAGCACGCCACTGACAATCGGCTCTGACCTGCGACTTTGCCTGGATCGCGGGTTCGGGCTTATTTTTGAACTGACCAGTCAGTTCAAAAGGAGGGGCAGGGGGGACTGTGGACGGTCCGAACGACGGCGTGCGCGGAGCCGCCGTCACCGCCGAGGACTTCGGGCTCAAGGGGCCGCGGGGCTGGGCGTTCCGCGGCATCCGGATCGACGCCGGGCCCGGGTCGCTGATCGCGTTGGAGGGGCCGTCGGGCTCGGGCCGCACCTGCCTGCTGCTCGCCCTGACCGGCCGTATGCGCGCCACCGAGGGCCACGCGTCCGTGGGCCGGCTGCGGCTGCCGGGGCAGCTCGCGGCGGTCCGCCGGATCAGCGGGCTCGGCCCGGTGCCCGGCGTCACCGATCTCGACCCGGCCCTGACCGTCGCCGAGCATCTGCACGAACGGGCGCTCCTGGAGCGGCGGTTCGGCGGTTCGCTGCGCGGCCTGCTGCGGCCGCGCGGCGAGCGGCGCACCGAGACCAGCCTGCGCGTCGACACCGCGCTGGCCGCCGCGGGCCTCGACCTGGAGGCGCTGCCCAAGGGGCGGCGGACCTCGGTGCGCGACCTGGAGCGGCTGGAGGCCCTGCGGCTCTCCGTCGCCCTGGCGCTGATCGGCCGGCCCCGCGTGCTCGGCGTCGACGACACCGACCTGAAGCTCTCGGCCGCCGAACGCGCCGAGGCCTGGGCGATGCTGACGTCCCTCACCGAGCGCGGGACGACCGTCGTGGCGGTGTGCAGCGAGGCGCCCGAGGGCGCGGTCGTGGTCCGCACCGACACCACGCCGGACGCCGTGGACGCCGCGGCCGACCCGCACGGCACCGCCGATCCCGCCGGACGGCGCACCGACGAACACACCGCCGAACACACCGCCGATCGCACCGACGACGACAAGGAGACGGCGGATGCGCTCGCCGAAGCTCGCCGCGCTTGAGCTCAGGCGGTTCGGCAGGGGGAAGCTGCCGCGCGCCGCGCTCGTCGCGCTCCTGCTGCTGCCCCTGCTCTACGGCGCGCTGTACCTGTGGTCCTTCTGGGACCCGTACGGCCGTCTGGACCGCATCCCCGTGGCGCTCGTCAACGACGACAAGGGAGCCACCGCGCAGGGCAAGAAGCTCACGGCGGGCGACAACATCGTCGAGGGGCTGCGCGACAGCAAGACCTTCGAGTGGCACGAGGTCGACGACACCGCGGCGCGCAAGGGCGTCGAGGACGGGACGTACTACCTGTCGCTGACGATGCCCACGGACTTCAGCAAGCGGATCGCGTCGAGCTCGGGGGACTCCCCCGAGACGGGCGCGCTGCGGGTGCGGACCAACGACGCCAACAACTACATCGTCGGGCAGATATCGCGGACGGTCTTCTCCGAGGTGCGCTCCGCCGCGTCCACGAAGGCCTCCCGGTCGTTCCTCGACAAGATCTTCATCTCGTTCTCCGACATCCACGGGGCGACCCAGAAGGCGGCCGACGGCGCCGACCGGCTGGACACCGGCATCGGCAAGGCGAAGAAGGGCTCGAAGGACCTCGCCAAGGGCCTCGGGGACGCCAAGGACGGCAGCGCGGACCTCGCCGACGGCGTCGAGCGCCTGCACCGGGGCGCCGGCGCCCTCCAGGACGGCTCGAAGCGGGTCGCGGAGGGCACCGGGAAGCTGGCCGACAAGGTCAACGGCACCGCGGACCAGGTGCGCCCGTTCCTGCAGGACAACGGCAAGACCATCGGGGACACCGCGCAGCTCGTCGCGGACTCCTCCAAGGCGATGCGCCGCAACCTCGGCACCTGGGTCAGGCTCGCGCCCGGCGCGGCCGAGGGGGCCAAGGACTCCTCCCGGATCATCGGCGACTTCTACACGGAGCGGTGCGAGAAGGCCCCGGTGCCCGACCCGCTCTGCCCGCAGTTCAAGGAGGCCAAGAAGGCCGCGGAGAACGTGTCGACCATCGCGGACGACATGAACGCCGTGATCAAGGACCAGAACAGCGACGTCAAGGCGCTGGACAAGCACCTGGCGACCCTGCAGAAGAAGTCCCAGGCGCTGGCGGACCGCGCCCCGCACCTCGACGAGGACCTGGACAACGCGGTCGCCAGGATCAACGAGCTCGACAAGGGCGCGGGCAAGGTCGCCAAGGGCGCCAAGAAGCTGCACACGGGGCTCGGCACCGCCAAGACGGGGGCGAACGACCTCGACACCGGCATCGGCAAGCTGAGGACGGGCGCGCACGACCTCCAGGACGGCCTGTTCAAGCTGGCCGACGGTTCCGCGAAGCTGTCCGGCGGGCTGCACGACGGCGTCAAGAAGATCCCGGACTACGACAAGAAGGACCGCGACGAGCGGACCGACGTCATGGCCGACCCCGTGCAGCTCGCCTCCCAGTCGATGCACAAGGCGCCCAACTACGGGACGGGCTTCGCGCCGTACTTCATCCCGCTGTCCCTGTGGGTGGGCGCGATGGTGGCGTACATGCTGATCCAGCCGCTCAACCGGCGCGCGCTCGCCGCGGGCGCCTCCGCCTGGCGCATCGCGCTCGCGGGCTGGCTCCCGGTGGCCGCGCTCGGCGTGCTGCAGACGGCGGCCCTGCTCTCGGTCCTGCACTGGGGACTCGGCCTGCAGATGGCCAGGGCGGCGGGCACGGTGGGCTTCCTCTGCCTGGTGACGGCGTGCTTCGCGGCGATCGTGCAGTGGCTGAACGCCCGCTTCGGAGCGGCCGGCCGGATCCTCGTCCTCGCCGCGCTGATGCTGCAGCTGACGTCGGCGGGCGGCACCTACCCGGTCCAGACGAGCCCCGGCTTCTTCAGCGCGATCCACCCCTTCCTGCCGATGAGTTACGTCGTCGAGGCGCTGCGCAGGCTCATCACCGGCGGCGGTCTCGGTCCCGTCTGGCAGGGCTGTGCGGTCCTGACGGCCTTCACCGTGGGCGCGCTCGCCCTCACCGCGCTCTCCGCGCGCCGCAAGCAGGTGTGGACCCTGGACCGGCTGCACCCGGAGCTGACGCTGTGAGCACGGCGAAGGCGGGCCGGTCCGCGCGACCTGTGAGAATCAGGACCATGGACAGCAGTGCAGGCAGCACCCGCCGCGAAGCCACCCGGCAGAAGCTCTACGAGGCCGCCGTCACCCTCATCGCGGAACAGGGCTTCTCGGCCACCACGGTCGACGAGATCGCCGAACGGGCCGGGGTCGCGAAGGGCACCGTCTACTACAACTTCGCGAGCAAGTCGGTCCTCTTCGAAGAGCTGCTGCGGCACGGCGTCGGCCTGCTCACCGCCTCCCTGAAAGAGGCCGCCGACACGGCGGACCGCAGCGGGGGCAGCAAGGTCGACGCCCTCGACGCGATGATCCGGGCCGGTCTCGTCTTCATCAACCGCTACCCGGCCTTCACCCAGCTGTACGTCGCCGAGCTGTGGCGGACCAACCGGGCCTGGCAGTCCACGCTGCTCGTGGTCCGCCAGCAGGCCGTCGCGGTGGTCGAGGACGTGCTGCGGGCGGGCGTCGCCGGCGGTGAGCTCAGCGAGGAGATCGACATCCCGCTGACGGCCGCCGCGCTGGTCGGCATGGTCCTGGTGGCCGCCCTGGACTGGCAGGCCTTCCAGCCGGAGCGCTCGCTCGACGACGTGCACGCGGCGCTGTCGCGGCTGCTGCAGGGCCGGGTCAGCGGCACGCGCGCGTAGCCCACGGCGGCACCCGCACGCACGAAGGGCACCGGTCCGGTGCCGCCTGTTCCCCCCAGGCGGCACCGGACCGGTGCCCTTCTCGTGTTCCCCCGTGCGACCCCGTGCGGTCGTTCCCCCGTGTCCCGCTCGCGCCGCGCGGCGGGAGGAGCGGTCGAGGGCGCGGCGCGAGGTTCCGCCGCCCCGTGTCGGCGGTACCGGCGCCACGCCCTTCTCCGTGCCCCACACTCTTCCGTCTTCCCAGGTCGGGGCCCATCCGCGCAGCTACTCATCTCCTCCTCTAGGTACGGATACTCAGACGGACGTGCTCATCCCCGGGCCGATGGGTCTCCGACTGGTTACGATCACGTCCGTGTCCGTACTCCCCCTCGTGTTCACCAGCGGCTGGGCCAGCGGGATCAACGCGTACGCCGTGGTCCTGCTGCTCGGCGTCTTCGGGGCGACCGGGGTCAGCGACGAGATCCCCGAGGCGCTCCAGCGGCCCGACGTGCTGATCGCCGCCGGGGTGCTCTTCCTGTGCGAGGCCGTCGCCGACAAGATCCCCTACGTCGACTCCGTCTGGGACACCGTGCACACCGTGATCCGGCCGGTGTCCGGGGCCGTGGTGGGCGCGCTCCTCGCGGGACAGAGCGGGTCGCTCTCCGACCTCGCCGCCGGCGCCGTGGGCGGATCGACGGCGCTGGCCAGCCACGCGGTGAAGTCCGGGACGCGGATGGCGGTCAACACCTCGCCCGAGCCGTTCAGCAACTTCGTCCTGAGCACGGCCGAGGACCTCGGGGTCGGCGGTCTGATCAGCTTCGCGATGTTCTACCCGGAGGCCGCCGCGATCATCGCCGCGGTGCTCCTGCTGCTCGGTCTGTTCCTGCTGTTCTTCCTCGTCTCGCGGATCCGGCGGTTCCTGCGCCGCCGGGCACAGCGCCGCGAGGAGAAGCGCCTCGCGGGCCGCGCCGGGGCGCCCCCGCCCTGAGGCACCGGCGGGGCCGGGGCCGCGGCGGCGCTGTCAGTGGCTGCCGATACAGTCCCTGGCATGGCACGGATTGTGGTGATCGGCGCCGGGATGGGCGCGATGACGGCGGCCGCCCGGCTGGCCGTCGCGGGCCACCGGGTGGTGGTGTACGAACGCACGGAGTCGTACGGCGGCGCGCTCGGCCGCGTCGAGCGGGACGGCTTCGCCTTCGACACCGGGCCCGGACTGCTCCAGCTCCCCGCGGTCTACCGCGACCTGTTCCTCAAGACGGGCAAGGAGCCCCTGGAGAAGTGCGTCGAGCTCGCCCAGGTGGAGCCCGCCGTGCGGCACGTCTTCGCGGACGGCAGCACGGCCGACCTGCCGAACGCGTCGCGCGCGGGCGTCGGCGAAGCCCTGGACGCGGCCCTCGGCGAGGGCGCGGGCGCCCGCTGGGCGGCGTTCATGAACCGGGCCAGGGAGGCCTGGGACCGCACCCGGCGCCCCCTCCTGGAAGAGCCCCTGTGGCCGAACTGGCAGGTGCTCGCCGACCGCGAGCCCTACCCCGCGGTGCCGCACAAGCGCCTGCTGCGCCGCGAGCGCCGCGCCACCACCCTCGCCGAGGTCGGCGAGCTCGAACTGGGCGGCGACCCGCGCCTGGTCGCGCTGCTCGAACAGTTCGCCCTGGCGCACGGCCTGGACCCGCGCACCACCCCGGCGAGCGCCGCCGTCCTGCCCTATCTGGAGCAGACGTTCGGCACCTGGTCGGTGCGCGGCGGCCTGCGCGCCCTGGCCCGCGCGGTGTACGAGCGGTGCCTGGCCCGGCGCGTCGAATTCGTGTTCGGCGCCGCGGTGACGCGGATCGTCGAGAAGGACGGCCGCGCGGCGGGCGTGGAGCTCGCCGACGGCACGGCGGCGGAGGCCGACTTCGTGGTCGCGGGCGTCGCGCCCACCGCCCTGGCCGGAATGCTGCCGGGAGTGGACATACGGTCGGGGGGTGACGTCCCGGCCCGCTCGGGGATGCCCAGCCGCCTCACCGTGCTCCTGGCGCTCTCCGGCGCACGCCCCGCGGGCACCCCGCTGCGGACGGTGCTGCACTCGGCCGCCAGGCAGGACGAGCTCGACCGGGTCTTCGGCGAGCGGCCCGGCCTGCCCGCCTCGCCCACCCTCGCGGTGCTCCGCCCCGGCGACCCGGAGGGGACGCCGGACGACGCGCACGAGGCGGTGACGCTCACCGTGACGGTGCCCGCGCACCTGCCGGTCGGCGAGCAGGAGGTCCAGCGGGTGATCTCCCGGGCCGAGGGGGTGCTCCCCGGGCTGCGCGAGCGCCTGCTGTGGCACGAGGCCCGCACCCCGGCCGACGTCGCGGAGGCCACCGGCGCCGAGGGCGGCGCGGTCCC
Source organism: Streptomyces sp. NPDC002564 (assembly GCF_042889645.1). Lineage (NCBI taxonomy): Bacteria > Bacillati > Actinomycetota > Actinomycetes > Kitasatosporales > Streptomycetaceae > Streptomyces > Streptomyces sp. NPDC002564. Next base: position 52,058 of record NZ_JBIARE010000003.1, read on the forward strand.
TGCCCCCTCGCTCGCCGCGGCGGACGGCCTGCTGCTCCACCCGTCGAACAGCACCCGGCTGCCGGGGCTGCTCGCGGTCGGCGGCTGGGCGCACCCCGGCGGCGGCCTCCCGCACGCGGGCATGTCGGGCACGCTGGCCGCGGGACTGATCGTGGAGGGCCCGGAGTTCCGCGGCTCCCAGTGACCGTCTGATCCGCCGGGCCGCGACGGACCCGGCGACGGCAGGTCAGTAGCGGTACTGCTGCTCGTTGTAGCCCGAGCCGTCGTACCCGCCGGAGTGGCCGCCCTGGTCCTGGTACGGGTAGGGCTGCTCGGGCGGCAGTTCACCGCCGTACTGCTCGCCGCCCCCGTACTGCTCGTCGGTGGAGCGCTGGTGCGGCACCCAGACGCCGCCGGGCGGGGTGTCCTGGTAGCTCTCGCCGGGCCGGCCGGCCCCGCCGTCGTCGTAGGCGCCGCCGTACGGCGCGTACCGCTGCTGGTCGCCGTAGCCGTCGTAGTCCTGCCGGGCGCCGTAGGTCTGGGTGCCGATGTACGGGTCGGAGTACGCGGCGTACTGCTGCCCGCCCGTCGCGTCGTACCCGTAGTGCTGCTGGTCGTAGCCGCCGTAGGCCGCGGCCTCGTAGCCGTAGGCGTCGCCCTGGCCGCGGTGCGCGTCGCCGGCCGACGGCGGGGCGTATGCGGCCTCGTCGTACACGCCGTACTGCCCGGTGTCGTCGGGCATCGGCTCGGGCTCGTAGACCCCGGGGTCGTGCCCGGGCGGCGGCGGGACCTGCTCGTACTCCAGGTCGGAGACCTGCAGCGTCGGCTCCTGCACGGCGGTGTCCCGGCGCGGCTGCTTGCGGCGCTTGCTCAGGCCCGGCTGCCCGCCGAGCGCCCAGCCGGTGGAGAAGCCCCGGCGGAACGACAGCGTCACGTAGGTCTGGCCCGTCGCGAAGGCGACCGCGCCGAGACCGATGATCCACACCGAGGGGATCAGCACGCCGACGACCACCCCGAGGAAGCCGCCGAACGCGAGCAGCCGCCAGCGCAGCCGCGCCTTGTACTGCAGCAGGACCTCGCCCAGCAGCCACAGCGCGACGCATCCGAACGCGATGTAGAGGACCGCCCAGCCCATGTACGCCCCTCTCCCCTGCGGCCGCCGCCCGTGCGGGTACGACCGGGTCAGGCCTGGTGGTGCAGGCCCAGATTTTCGTAGATCTCCAGTGTCGCCGTGGAGTTGTTCAGCGTGATGAAGTGCAGTCCCGGCACACCTTCGGCCAGCAACCGCGCGCAGAACTCCGTCGCGAACTCGATGCCAATGGAGCGTACAGCGGCGGGATCGTCTTTGACCGAGAGGATCCGCTCTTTCAGCTCGGCCGGGAACACGGCGTTGCTGAGCTGGGGCAGTCGGTCGAGCTGGCGGACGTTGGTGACCGGCATCATCTCGGGGATGATCGGCGTGTCGCAGCCCGCCGCCGCGACGCGGTCGCGCAGCCGCAGGTACTCCTCGGGGTCGAAGAACATCTGTGTGATCGCGTAGTCCGCGCCGGCCCGGCACTTGTCGATGAAGTACCGGGTGTCGGAGTCCCAGTCGGCCGAGCGCGGGTGCATCGCGGGGAAGGCGGCGACGCCCACGCAGAAGTCGCCGGACTCCTTGATGAGCTCGACCAGTTCGGCGGCGTAGGTCAGGCCCTCGGGGTGCGCGATCCAGTCGCCGAGCGGGTCGCCGGGCGGGTCGCCGCGGACCGCGAGCATGTTCCTGATGCCCGCGTCCGCGTACTGCCCGATGATGTTGCGCAGCTCGGCCACGGAGTGGTCGACCGCGGTCAGGTGGGCGACCGGCGTCAGCGTCGTGTCGGCGACGATCTGCTGGGTCTCCTTGACCGTGCCGGTGCGCGTCGAGCCGCCCGCGCCGTAGGTCACGGAGACGAAGTCCGGGGCCACCGCCTCGACCCGGCGCAGCGCGTTCCAGAGGTTCCGCTCGCCCTTCGGGGTCTTCGGGGCGGAGAACTCGAACGAAAATGTCGTTTTGCCGGTCGCGAGCATGTCTCGTACCGTGCGCGCACGGTCGGACCTGGTCGAAGCTGTGCCTAGGGCCATACCGGCAGGTTAGCCAGGCCGTGGCGGTCGCCCAACCAGACCGCGGAGAATTGGCCGGTTTGCCGGTTTGTTGTCCACGGATCGGACACTCCCGGACCGGCGCCCGCCCCGGCGTGCTCCCTGCTCAGACGGCGGTACGCAGCCGCTTGGCGAGGTCCGCCGCCGCGGCGCCCGGGTCGTCGGCCTCGGTGATCGCCCGCACGACGACGACGCGGCGCGCGCCGGCCGCCAGGACCTCGTCGAGGTTGCCCGCGTCGATGCCGCCGATGGCGAACCAGGGGCGGTCCGTGCCGAGCGAGGCGGTGTACCGCACCAGGTCGAGGCCCGGGGCGTGCCGGCCCGGCTTGGTGGGCGTGGGCCAGCACGGGCCCGTGCAGAAGTAGTCCACGCCGTCCTGGGCGGCGGCCGCCGCGACCTCGGACTCGGCGTGCGTGGAGCGGCCGATCAGCACCTCGGGGCCGAGGACGGCGCGGGCCGCGGGGACCGGCAGGTCGCCCTGGCCCAGGTGCAGCACGTCGGCGCCGACGGCGTGCGCGACGTCCGCGCGGTCGTTCACCGCGAACAGCTTGCCGTGCCGCCGGGCGGCGTCCGCGAAGACCTGGAGGTGCTCGACCTCCTCACCGGCCTCCATGCCCTTGTCGCGCAGCTGCACGATGTCGACACCGCCCGCGAGGACGGCGTCGAGGAATTCCGGGAGGTCCCCCTGGCGCTTGCGGGCGTCCGTGCACAGATAGAGCCGGGCGTCGGCGAGCCGGTCACGGTGATCGGCGGCAGCGGCAGCCATGGAGAAGTCCCCCCGTTGTCGGTGGCGTACGGGCACGCGTGCGCGCCCGTACGCCGGACGGTGTCGTTCGGTTCAGACGGTCGAGCGCCTGCTCAGACGGCGAGCGCCTGGGCGCGGCGCTTCACCTCCGTGCCGCGATTCTCGCTCAGCGCCTGCGCGGGGGTGCCGGGCAGGGTCGAGTCGGGGGTGAAGAGCCACTCCAGCATCTCCTCGTCGGAGAAGCCGTCGTCCCTCAGGAGCGTCAAGGTGCCGACCAGGCCCTTGACGACCTTGTCGCCGTCGATGAAGGCGGCCGGCACCTGGAGCGCCCGGTTCTCACCCCGGCGCACGGCGATCAGCTGGCCCTCCTTGACCAGCTGGCGCACACGGGTCACCTCGACATCGAGCATGTCCGCGATGTCGGGGAGGTGCAGCCAGTCGGGTACGAGAGCATCAGTCTTTGCGTCAATCTCGGTCACGCGCTCCAGCGTATCCCCGGCCGGGGGGACCGTGCCGGGCGGTGAGGGCCACCCTCCGCACCGACCCGCTACAGGGACGCCTTCTTCAGCGGAACCGAGGCGTCCGCCGCCAGGGCCGGATCGAGGCGGGCGCCCGCCTCGATCAGCTTGCGCCCCTGGGCCAGGTCCCGGGGCCGGCCCACCGCGAGGACCGCGACCAGCGCGCCCTCCCGCAGCCAGCACACCGACCAGGCCATTCCCGTGGGGTCGCCGCGCCACACCGTCGCGTCGGCCCCGGCGTGATGGCCCGCGTACTGCACGAAGCGGCCGAACTGCTCCGACCAGAAGTAGGGCACGGGGTCGTACGCCGCCGGGGTCTCGCCGATGACGTTCGCCGCGACCGTGCGCGGGCCCTGGAGGGCGTTGTCCCAGTGGTGGACGAGCAGGCGCTCCCCGTACCGCCCGGACGGGAAGGAGGAGCAGTCGCCGACCGCGTAGACGTCGGGGGCCGAGGTGCGCAGGCCCTCGTCGGTGACGACCTCGCGGTGGGCGCCGAGCTCGATGCCGGAGCCGGTCAGCCAGGCCGTCGCGGGCCGCGCCCCGATGCCGACGAGCACCGCGTCCGCGGGCAGCCTGCTCCCGTCGGTGAGGAGCACCGCGCCCGGCTCGACGCGCTCCACGCGCGCGTGGGTGCGCAGCACCGCCCCGGAGTCCGCGTACCAGTCGGCCATGGGCGCCGCGACCTCCTCGGGCAGCGCCCCGGCGAGCGGTCGCGCGGCGGCCTCGACCACGGTGACGGAACAGCCCGCCTCCCGTGCGGCGGTCGCGAACTCCGCGCCGATCCAGCCCGCCCCCACGACCACCACGTCCCGCTGTTCGGCGAGGACCGGGCGCAGCCGCTCGGCGTCGTCCAGGGTGCGCAGGAGGTGGACGCCGGGCACGCCCTCGGTGCCGGGCAGCCGGACCGGCTCGGCGCCGGTCGCCAGGACCAGGACGTCGTAGGCCAGGGGGCCCGCGGCGGTGTCCAGTTCGTGGTCGGCGGGGCGCACTCCGGTGACCTCGCGGCCCAGGTCGAGGTCGATGCCGAGCGCCGCGAAGTCGATGTCGAAGGCGGATCCTTCCGCCTTGCCGAGCAGCACCGCCTTGGACAGCGGCGGCCTGTCGTAGGGCTGGTGCGGCTCCGCGCCGACGAGGGTGACCGTCCCCGCGAACCCCTGTTCGCGCAGGGCCACCGCGGTCTGCACCCCGGCCATCCCCGCACCGACGATGACGACGTGCCGTTCCGCCTGCGGCGGCTTTCCGGTCTGCTTCCGCTGCTCGCTCACCCGATCACTCTAGGGCGGCGGGCCGGGGCGGTCCCCGATGGGGACGAGGAGATCTCTGACACACCGTCACTGCTCATACCCGGACAGCTCCCCTACTGCCACGCGAAGCGACGGGCTAGGGTGGCCGCTGCAGAGCACTCGCGGGAGCCCGGACGCACCGGGCTGAGAGGGAGGCTGGGACGGCCTCCGACCGTACGAACCTGATCCGGGTCATGCCGGCGAAGGGAGGGGCTGGACGCCCATGCATTCACGGACGACATCCGCCGCCACGACCGACGTCCTCGTCGTCGGGGGCGGCATCATCGGCCTGGTCTCGGCCTGGCGGGCCGCCCAGCGCGGACTCTCCGTCGCGGTCGTGGACCCCGAACCGGGCGGCGGGGCCGCCCAAGTCGCGGCGGGCATGCTGGCCGCCGTCACCGAACTGCACTACGGCGAGGAGACGTTGCTGGGCCTCAACCTGGCGTCCGCCCGCCGCTATCCCGACTTCGTCGCCGAGCTGACCGGGGCGAGCGGCCACGACCTCGGCCATCGCGCCTGCGGCACCCTCGCCGTGGCGCTCGACTCCGACGACCGCGCGCATCTGCGCGAACTGCACGCCCTGCAGCGCCGTTCGGGGCTCGAGTCCGAGTGGCTGAGCGGCCGCGAGTGCCGTCGCCTGGAGCCGATGCTCGCGCCGGGCGTGCGCGGCGGGCTGCGGGTCGACGGCGACCACCAGGTCGACCCGCGCAGGCTCGCGGCGGCCCTCGTGGTGGCCTGCGAGCGGGCCGGCGTCGCCTTCCACCGCGCGTGGGCGGAGCGCCTGACGGTCTCCGGCGACCGGGCGCACGGCGTCGTCCTCGCGGACGGCACCGCGCTCGGCGCGGGGCAGACCCTGCTCGCGGCGGGCAGCCTCAGCGGGCGGCTGGCCGGCGTCCCCGCCGACGTCCTGCCGCCGGTACGCCCGGTGAAGGGGCAGGTGCTGCGGCTGACCGTGCCGAAGGCGTACGCCCCGTTCCTGAGCCGCACCGTGCGGGCCGTGGTGCGCGGCAGCCACGTCTACCTCGTCCCGCGCGAGAACGGCGAGCTCGTCGTCGGCGCCACCAGCGAGGAGCTCGGCTGGGACACCACGGTCACCGCGGGCGGCGTGTACGAGCTGCTGCGGGACGCGCACGAGCTGGTGCCCGGCATCACCGAGCTGCCGCTCACCGAGACCCGCGCGGGCCTGCGCCCCGCCTCCCCCGACAACGCCCCGCTGCTCGGCCCGACCCGGCTCGCCGGGCTCCAGCTGGCCACCGGGCACTACCGCAACGGCGTCCTGCTGACGCCCGTCACGGGTGACGTCATGGCGCACGCCCTGACCACCGGCGAGCTGCCCGACGAGGCGCTCCCCTTCACCCCGCGCCGCTTCGACGACGCCTCCCCCCTCCCGCGCTTCCCGCCCTTCCCGACCCGCACGCAGCCCTTCACGGAGCAGCCCGCATGAGCACGCCTTCCGCCGTATCCGTCCGCGTCTCCGTCAACGGCGAGGAGCGCGAGGTCGCCCCGGGCACCACGCTCGACGCCCTCGTCGCCACCCTGTCCACGGCGCACTCCGGTGTCGCCGCCGCCGTCAACGAAACCGTCGTCCCGCGCGCGCAGTGGCCCGCCACCGCCCTCGCCGACGGCGACCGCGTCGAAGTGCTCACCGCCGTCCAGGGAGGCTGAAGACCATGGCAGACGACCCCTTCGTCCTCGGTGACCTCACCTTCTCCTCGCGCCTGATCATGGGCACGGGCGGGGCGCCGAGCCTCGACGTCCTCGAACGTTCCCTCGTCGCGTCCGGCACCGAGCTGACCACGGTCGCGATGCGCCGCCTCGACCCGGGCGTGCAGGGTTCGGTGCTCTCCGTGCTGGACCGGCTCGGCATCCGCGTACTGCCCAACACGGCGGGCTGTTTCACGGCGGGCGAGGCGGTCCTGACCGCCCGCCTCGCGCGCGAGGCGCTCGGCACCGACCTGGTGAAGCTGGAGGTGATCGCCGACGAGCGCACCCTGCTGCCCGATCCGGTGGAGCTCCTGGACGCCGCCGAGATCCTGGTCGACGACGGCTTCACCGTCCTGCCGTACACGAACGACGACCCGGTCGTCGCCCGGAAGCTGGAGGACGTGGGCTGCGCCGCGGTCATGCCGCTCGGCTCGCCGATCGGCTCCGGGCTCGGCATCCGCAACCCGCACAACTTCCAGCTGATCGTCGAGCACGCGCGCGTGCCGGTGATCCTCGACGCGGGTGCGGGCACGGCGTCCGACGCGGCGCTCGCGATGGAGCTGGGGTGCGCGGGTGTGATGCTCGCCTCCGCGGTGACGCGGGCGCAGGAGCCGGTCCTGATGGCGGAGGCGATGCGGCACGGCGTCGAGGCGGGACGCCTGGCGCACCGGGCCGGGCGGATCCCGCGGCGGCACTTCGCGGAGGCGTCCTCGCCCACGGAGGGCATGGCACGGCTGGATCCGGAGCGGCCCGCCTTCTGAGGGGCCCGCTCCCCCGCGGGGCCCCGCCTGCCGGGCGGGCGGGGCCGTCCGCGCGCCCCGGGCGGCGAGCGTCACAGCTCGGCTGCAGTCACGCACCGAAGCCGCCCGGGCGGGGAGAGCCGACCGTGGTGCCTCGTAGACTCCCCTGCGTGGACACGACCCTTCAGGACCCGCTCGTCGGGCAGCTGCTCGACAGCCGTTACCGCATCGACGGGCGCATCGCGGTCGGCGGGATGGCCACGGTCTACCGGGCCGTGGACACCCGCCTGGACCGCGTGCTCGCGCTCAAGGTGATGCACCCGACGCTGGCGGCCGACGCCACCTTCGTCGACCGTTTCATCCGCGAGGCCAAGTCGGTGGCCCGCCTCTCCCATCCGAACGTGGTGGGGGTCTTCGACCAGGGCACCGACGGGTCGTACGTCTACCTGGCGATGGAGTACATCGCGGGCTGCACCCTGCGCGACGTGCTGCGCGAGCGCGGCGCGCTGCAGCCGCGGGCGGCCCTGGACATCCTGGAGCCGGTCCTGGCCGCGCTGGGGGCCGCGCACCGCGCGGGCTTCGTGCACCGCGACATGAAGCCGGAGAACGTCCTCATAGGGGACGACGGCCGGGTCAAGGTCGCCGACTTCGGGCTCGTGCGCGCGGTGGACACCGTGACGAACACGACCGGCACGGTCCTCGGCACCGTCTCCTACCTGGCCCCCGAGCAGATCGAGCACGGCACGTCCGACACCCGCGTCGACGTGTACGCGTGCGGGGTCGTGCTCTACGAGATGCTGACCGGCGCCAAGCCGCACTCCGGGGACTCCCCGGCCCAGGTCCTCTACCAGCACCTGAACGAGGACGTGCCACCCCCGTCGGCGGCCGTCCCCGGGCTCCCCTTCGCGCTCGACGAGCTGGTGGCCTCCGCCACCGCCCGCACCCCCGACATCCGGCCGTACGACGCGGTCGCGCTCCTCGCCCGGCTCAGGGAGGCCCGTGCCGCCCTGACCGAGGAGCAGCTGGACGCGGTCCCGCCGCAGGCCCGCACGGCGGCGCACGACAACGCCGAGGACCGCACCAGCGTGATCCCGCGCGCGGCCCGCTCCGGCCGGCTCCCGCTGCCCACCGAGGAGGGGCAGGGCGGCGAGGACGCCCTGAACCGCACCAGCGTCCTGGCCACCCCGCCGCCCGCGCCGCCCGCGGCGCCGGGACGGGCGGCCCGGCGCCGGTTCGACCCGCGCCGCCGCATGATCGCGGTGATAGCCGGCGTGCTGCTCGTCCTGGGCCTGGGCACCGGCATCTGGTACATCAACTCGGGCCAGTTCACCAAGGTCCCGCCGCTCCTGGCGAAGACCGAGGCGCAGGCGAAGCAGCGGCTCGACGACGCCGGCCTCGAGGTCAAGGACGTCAAGCGCACCTACAGCGACACGGACAAGCGCGGCACGGTCATGGGCACCGACCCGGCGGCGGGTGAGCGCATCCGGCAGAACGGCCAGGTGACACTGACCGTCTCGCTGGGCCCGGAGACCGTGAAGGTCCCGGACGTGAAGAAGCTCCCGCTGGCCGAGGCGAGGAAGGAGCTCAAGAACTCCGGCCTCGCCCCGGGCATGGTCACCAAGAAGTTCGACGAGAGCGTCAAGAAGGGTGCCGTGATCGGCACGGACCCGCGGGCCGGCTTCACCCGCAAGGCGGGCTCGGCCGTCGCCCTGGTCGTCAGCAAGGGCCGCGAGATCGAGACGCCCGACGTGACGGGCGAGTCCGAGGCCGACGCCACCGCCGAGCTGGAGGAGGCGGGCCTCAAGGTCGAGATCGCCCCCTCCCGGGTCCACTCCGACGAGGACAAGGGCGACGTCGCCCGGCAGTCGCCCGCCCCGGGCAAGTCCCTCGCCGAGGGCGACACGGTCGAGCTGACCATCTCCAAGGGCCCGCCGATGGTCGAGGTCCCGGACGTGACGGGCATGAAGGTCGACGAGGCGACGGACGCCCTGGAGAAGGCGGGCTTCGAGGTCGACAAGGACCGCGGACTGCTCGGCCTCTTCGGCGACACCGTGAAGGACCAGTCGGTGGACGGCGGCGACAAGGCGGAGAAGGGCTCCTCGATCACCATCACGATCCGCTGAGCCCCGCGCACGGGGACCGGCGCGGGACGCCTCCCGCGCTCATGCCACCCTGGACGGCGTGAGCAGCGACAACACCCCCAGCGCAGCGTCCCGCAATCCGGTCGGCGGCCATGTCCCGGTGGCCGGCGGACTCGCCTCCGTCGGCCTCTCGTACGCCCGTGAGCTCGGCGCCGAAGCCGTCCAGGTCTTCGTCGCCAACCCGCGCGGCTGGGCGACCCCGCCCGGCAACCCGAAGCAGGACGAGGAGTTCCGCGCGGCCTGCGCCGCCGAGGGGATCCCGGCGTACGTCCACGCGCCCTACCTCATCAACTTCGGCTCGCACACCGAGGCGACCGCCGAGAAGTCCGTGGAGTCGCTGCGCCACTCGCTGCGCAGGGCCCGGGAGATCGGCGCGCTCGGCGTCGTCGTGCACACCGGGTCGGCGACCGGCGGCCGGGACCGCGAGGTCGCCCTGCGGCAGGTGCGCGAGCGCATGCTGCCGCTCCTCGACGAGCTGACGCACGAGGACGACCCGTTCCTGCTCCTGGAGTCGACGGCGGGCCAGGGCTCCTCGCTCTGCTCGCGCACCTGGGACTTCGGCCCGTACTTCGAGGCGCTGGACTCCCACCCGCGGCTGGGCGTCTGCCTGGACACCTGCCACATCTTCGCGGCGGGCCACGACCTGACGGGCCCGAGCGGCATGCGGCAGACCCTCGACCTGCTCGTGGAGACGGTCGGCGAGGGGCGGCTGAAGCTCGTGCACGCCAATGACTCCAAGGACGTCGTCGGCGCCCACAAGGACCGCCACGAGAACATCGGCACCGGTCACATCGGCGAGGAGCCCTTCCGCGAGCTGATGGCCCACCCGGCCACCGAGGGCGTACCGCTGATCATCGAGACGCCCGGCGGCAAGGAGGGACACGCGACGGACGTGAAGCGCCTGAAGGAGCTCCGGAGCCGCTGATCACCGCGAAACGCCCCTGACCGGCAGGGACACCGTGGGGAGAGCGGCGCTCGGGACTAGAGCTCGGGGCCGTCCCCGGGCTCCTCCTGGTAGGAGTAGCGCTGCTCGCGCCAGGGATCGCCGACGTTGTGATAGCCGCGCTCCTCCCAGAAGCCGCGGCGGTCGGCGGTCATGTACTCGATGCCGCGGACCCACTTGGGGCCCTTCCAGGCGTACAGGTGGGGCACCACGAGACGGAGCGGGAAACCGTGCTCGGCGGTGAGGAGTTCACCGCCCTTGTGGGTGGCGAAAATCGTGCGGTCGGAGGTGAAGTCGGCAAGGCGCAGGTTGGAGCTGAAGCCGTACTCGGCCCAGACCATGACGTGCGTGACGTCGGGCGCGGGGGGCACGATCTCCACCAGCTTGCGGGCCGGGAGCCCGCCCCACTCGGCGCCCAGCATGCTGAACTTCGTGACACAGTGCAGATCGGCGACCACGGTGTCGTACGGCAGGCCGGCGAATTCCTCGTGCGTCCAGCAGTGCTTCTCGCCGTCCGCGGTGGCCCCGAAGACCCTGAACTCCCAGCGCTCCGGCCGGAACTTCGGCACCGGGCCGTAGTGTGTGACCGGCCAGCCGCGCTGCAGCCGCTGACCCGGCGGAAGCTCCGGCTCCGCCGCTTGTCGAGATGCGCGTTCCGCCGGCTGACCCATGACTCCATCCTGACAGACCCGGGGCGGTGGACGTGACCAGCCGACGCCCGGCCGCGCGCCGATTGGGGCAACTCCTACTAAGCGTGCACTTACTGGACGGGTTCCGAACGCCGGTGCAAGGATGCCCGCTACCTGCCCAGTAACCCGTGTGGAAGGAGCCTCTGCGATGCAGGGCGACCCCGAGGTCATTGAATTTCTCAACGAGCAGCTGACCGCCGAGCTCACGGCGATCAACCAGTATTTTCTCCACGCCAAGATGCAGGAAAACTTCGGCTGGACGAAGCTCGCGAAGTACACGCGGTCCGAGTCGATCGACGAGATGAAGCACGCGGAGGTGCTGACCGACCGGATTCTCTTCCTCGACGGTCTGCCCAATTACCAGCGGCTCTTCCACGTCCGGGTCGGCCAGACGGTCACCGAGATGTTCCAGGCCGACCGCCAGGTCGAGGTGGAGGCGATCGACCGCCTCAAGCGCGGCATCGAGGTGATGCGCGGCAAGGGCGACATCACGTCCGCGAACATCTTCGAGTCGATCCTCGCGGACGAGGAGCACCACATCGACTATCTGGACACCCAGCTGGAGCTGGTCGAGAAGCTCGGCGAGGCGCTCTACATCGCGCAGCTCATCGAGCAGCCGGAGAGCTAGGGCCACCGCCAGGGCCACGGCACCGGGCCCGGAGCGCTACGCCGCCTCGGGAAGCTCCGTGTCGGCCGCCGGCGCCAGGGCGGGCTCGCCCTGGTCCACCAGCTCACGGCGGGGGCACGCGCCCCGGCCGAGCAGCGCCTGGATACGTCGTACGCACGAACCACAGTCCGTGCCCGCCTTGCAGGCCGACGCTATCTGGCGGGGGGTACAGGCGCCGTCCGCCGCGTGCTTCTTCACCTGTGCCTCGGTGACCCCGAAACAGTTGCAGACGAACACGCGGCTTCACCTCCCGGGCAGGACTCATCGGTAGCGCCGTCCCGATTGATCGGTGAGGCTAACCTAACCTTACCCGCGACGTCGGGCACGCAAAAGCCCCGGATACGCCGGTGGGGCGCGGATCACACGGATCCGCGCCCCACGCGTATGTCCTGCCGGGTGCTACTGGTCGCGGTACATCTCCGCCACCAGGAACGCCAGGTCGAGCGACTGGCTGCGGTTGAGCCGCGGGTCGCAGGCCGTCTCGTAGCGCTGGTGCAGGTCGTCGACGAAGATCTCGTCGCCGCCGCCCACGCACTCGGTGACGTCGTCACCGGTGAGCTCGACGTGGATGCCGCCCGGGTGCGTGCCGAGCGCCTTGTGGACCTCGAAGAAGCCCTTGACCTCGTCGAGCACGTCGTCGAAGCGGCGGGTCTTGTGGCCCGACGCCGCCTCGTAGGTGTTGCCGTGCATCGGGTCGGTGATCCAGGCGACGGTCGCGCCGGACGCGGTGACCTTCTCGACCAGCTCGGGCAGCTTGTCGCGGACCTTGTCGGCGCCCATACGGACGATGAAGGTCAGCCGGCCGGGCTCGCGGTCGGGGTCCAGGCGCTCGATGTACTGCAGCGCCTCCTCGGCCGTCGTGGTCGGGCCGAGCTTGATGCCGACGGGGTTGCGCACCTGGGAGGCGAACTCGATGTGCGCGCCGTCCAGCTGACGGGTGCGCTCACCGATCCAGACCATGTGGCCCGAGGTGTCGTAGAGCCGTCCGGTGCGGGAGTCGGTGCGGGTCAGCGCCGACTCGTAGTCGAGCAGCAGCGCCTCGTGCGAGGCGTAGAACTCGACGGTCTTGAACTCCTCGGGGTCCGTGCCGCAGGCGCGCATGAAGTGCAGCGCGTTGTCGATCTCGCGGGCGAGCTGCTCGTACCGCTGGCCGGACGGGGAGGACTTCACGAAGTCCTGGTTCCAGGCGTGCACCTGGCGCAGGTCGGCGTAGCCGCCGGTGGTGAAGGCACGCACCAGGTTGAGCGTGGAGGCGGACGCGTTGTACATCCGCTTCAGGCGCTCGGGGTCCGGGATGCGGGCCTCTTCGGTGAAGTCGAAGCCGTTGACGGAGTCGCCCCGGTAGGTCGGGAGCGTCACGCCGTCGCGGGTCTCGGTCGGCTTGGAGCGCGGCTTGGAGTACTGCCCCGCGATGCGGCCCACCTTCACGACGGGCACGGACGCCGCGTACGTGAGGACGGCGCCCATCTGGAGCAGGGTCTTCAGCTTGTTCCGGATGTGATCGGCGGAGACGGCGTCGAAGGCCTCGGCGCAGTCGCCGCCCTGCAGCAGGAACGCCTCTCCCTTGGCGACGGAGGCCAGTCGGGCGCGCAGCTGGTCGCACTCGCCCGCGAAGACGAGCGGCGGATACGACTCGAGGTCCGCGATCACATCGCGCAGAGCCTCGGCATCGGGGTACTCGGGCTGCTGCGCCGCGGGCAGGTTTCGCCAGGTGTTGCCACCGGTAGCGGTGGTCTTAGCGTTCACGGTCACCTCGTCAACATTACGTGGTCACGGAGGCCGTCCATTCCCCCGCTCACCAAGTGAGACGGACCAGACACGGTGGAGTGAACGCTTCCCCTGCGGCGTCCGGGTGATGCGCTAGGGTGCCGGACATGCGTACGCAGACGACGACCCAGAACTGGTGGTGGCCCGCTCATCCGGCGGCCCACTGACTCTGCGCCCACACAGACTCGCGAAGGCCGCCCGGGGGCGGCCTTCCGTGTTTCCGGGTCCCGGACCCCGGGGGCGGGCCGTTCCTCTCCGAGTGAGAAGGAACCGACCGATGCACCTCACCGACCTCCTGTCCGACGACCGCCCGTTCGCCCTGCTGCGCCGCCGCACGCCGGGCCACGACCCCGACACGGTCGAGGTCCTGATCGGCCCGACGGTCACCTGCGACCGGCTGGCGGACCTCCCCGAGGGCCTGGCGCTCGTGCCCTTCCGGCAGATCAGGGAGCGCGGCTTCGACGTCCGCGACGACGGCACCCCGCTCACCGTCCTGACCCCCGACGAGCGCCACGACCTCCCGCTCGCCGAGGCCCTCGCCGCGCTGCCCGCGCACGACGTGCGGGTCGAGGACGGCGGCTTCGACGTGAGCGACGCGGCGTACGCGGACATCGTCGAGCGGGTCCTGCGCGAGGAGATCGGGCGCGGCGAGGGCGCCAACTTCGTGATCCGCAGGACGTACGAGGGGGCGGTCCCGGGCTTTCGCAGGGCCGACGCGCTCGCGCTCTTCCGGCGGCTGCTGGTGGGCGAGCGGGGCGCGTACTGGACGTACGTGGTGCACACCGGGGAGCGCACGCTGGTCGGGGCGAGCCCGGAGGTGCACGTGCGGATGTCCGGCGGGACGGTCGTGATGAACCCGATCAGCGGGACCTACCGCTACCCCGACGGCGGCCCCACGCCCGACGACCTGCTCGCCTTCCTCGCCGACGGCAAGGAGATCGAGGAGCTGTCGATGGTCGTCGACGAGGAGCTCAAGATGATGTGCACGGTCGGCGACCGGGGCGGCGTCGTGGTGGGGCCGCGGCTCAAGGAGATGGCGCACCTCGCGCACACGGAGTACGAGCTGCGCGGCAAGTCGTCGCTGGACGTGCGCGAGGTCCTCAAGGAGACGATGTTCGCGGCGACCGTCACCGGCTCGCCGGTGCAGAACGCCTGCCGGGTCATCGAGCGGTACGAGACCGGGGGCCGCGGCTACTACGCGGGGGCCCTCGCCCTCATCGGCCGGGACGCGGGCGGCGCGCAGACCCTGGACTCCCCCATCCTGATCCGCACCGCCGACATCTCCCCGGCGGGCCGGCTGCGGGTGCCGGTGGGCGCCACGCTGGTGCGCGGCTCCGACCCGGCGGGCGAGGTCGCGGAGACCCACGCGAAGGCGGCGGGCGTGCTCGCCGCCCTCGGCGTGCGGCCCGGCCGCCCCCGGCACGAGAGCGCCCGCCCCGCCCTCGCGGACGACCCGCGGGTGCGGGCGGCCCTGGACGGGCGGCGGGCCGGGCTCGCGCCGTTCTGGCTGCGGATGCAGGAGCCGGTGGCCGGGCTCGCCGGACACGCGCTGGTCGTGGACGGCGAGGACACCTTCACGGCGATGCTCGCGCACGTCCTGCGCTCCAGCGGCCTGCGGGTCTCGGTGCGGCGCTACGACGAGGAGGGGCTGCGGGAGGCGGTGCTCGCCCACGAGGGGCCCGTCGTGCTCGGTCCGGGGCCCGGCGACCCGGGCGACCTCGCCGACCCCAAGATGCGCTTCCTGCGCACGCTGACGGCACAGGTGCTGGCCGGCCACGGCCACGGCGTGCTCGGCGTCTGCCTGGGGCACGAGCTGATCGCGGCCGAGCTGGGCCTGGACATCGTGCGCAAGGACGTGCCGTACCAGGGCGCGCAGGCGGACGTGGACCTGTTCGGGCGGGTGGAGACCGTGGGGTTCTACAACAGCTTCGTGGCGCACTGCGACGACGAGACGGCGGCGGAGCTGGCCGCGCACGGCGTCGAGGCCGCCCGGGACCCGGCGACCGGCGAGGTGCACGCGCTGCGCGGGCCCTCCTTCGCGGGCGTGCAGTTCCACCCCGAGTCGGTGCTGACGCTGCGCGGGGCCGAGATCGTGCGGGACCTGCTCGGTCAGTCGGTCACCGGCGCGGGCACCAGGACGTTCTCGGAGCGGCGGCCCGCCCGATAGTCCAGGACGTTCTGCACCGTGGTCGCGATGATCTGGCCGACCGCGTCCACGGTGTAGTACGCCTGGTGGGAGGTGACCACGACGTTCGGGAAGGTCACCAGGCGGGCCAGGGTGTCGTCCTCGACGACCTCGAGCGACTTGTCGAGGAAGAACAGGCCCGCCTCCGCCTCGTACACGTCCAGGCCCACGCCCGTGAAGCGGCCCGCGCGCAGCTCGCCCACCAGGGCGTCGGTGTCGACGAGGCCGCCGCGGCTGGAGTTCACCAGGATCGCGTCGTCCTTCATCATCCGCAGCGCGTCGGCGCCGATGATGTGCTGGGTGGCGGGGAGCAGCGGCACGTGCAGGCTGATGAGGTCGGCCTCGGCGAGGAGCTGCTCCTTGGGCACGTACGTCATGCCGAGCTCGACGCAGGCGGGGTTCTCGGCGACGTCCCAGCCGAGCAGCCGCATCCCGAAGCCGTGCGCGATCCGGGTGAACGCCTCGCCGATCTTGCCGGTGCCGAGCACGCCGACGGTACGGCCGCGCAGGTCGCGGCCCATCAGGCCGTCCAGCCGGAAGTCGAAGTCGCGGGTGCGGTTGCTGGCCCGGACGATGCGGCGGTTGACGGCCATCGCGAGGGTCCAGGCGAACTCGGCCACCGAGTAGGGCGAGTAGGACGAGACGCGGGCGACGGTCAGGCCCAGGCGCTCGGCGACCTGGAGGTCGATGTTGTTGAACCCGGTGGAGCGCTGGGCGATCAGCTGCGTCCCGCCGGCCGCGAGGGTCTGCAGGACGCGGTTGTTCAGCGTGGCGTTGACGCTGGAGGAGACGATCTCGTAGCCCGCGGCGATGGGGGCGGTGTCCTCGTTCAGGAAGACGTCCAGGCAGCGGACGTCGTGGTGTCCCGCGAAGGCCTTCTCGATCAACGGCTTCTCGTCGGACTGCACGCCGAATGCGAGGATCTCCACGATTTCTCCCGTACATCGCCCGGTGACCGTATTGCGGCCGAATATACGGGGACCGGGGCGGAGGTGCCGTGCGGGGCACCGCCGTCCCGGGGAGAGCACCGCGGGTCGGGAGGTCAGCCGAAGAAGACGCCGACCTCCGCGTACAGCGCCGGGTCGACCGTCTTCAGGCGTGCCGTGGCCTGCGCGATCGGCACCCGGACGACGTCCGTGCCCTGCAGCGCGACCATCTTGCCGAAGTCGCCGTCCCGCACGGCCTCGATGGCGTGCAGCCCGAAGCGGGTGGCGAGCCAGCGGTCGAAGGCGCTGGGGGTGCCGCCGCGCTGGACGTGCCCGAGGACGGTGGTGCGCGCCTCCTTGCCGGTGCGCCCCTCGATCTCCTTGGCCAGCCACTCGCCGACCCCGGAGAGCCGCACGTGCCCGAAGGAGTCCTGCGTGCCGTCCTTGAGGACCATCTCGCCGTCCTTGGGCATCGCCCCTTCGGCGACGACGACGATCGGGGCGTACGACGCCTTGAAGCGCGAGGTCACCCAGGCGCAGACCTGGTCGACGTCGAAGCGCTGCTCGGGGATGAGGATGACGTTGGCGCCGCCCGCCAGGCCCGAGTGCAGCGCGATCCAGCCCGCGTGGCGGCCCATGACCTCGACGACCAGGACCCGCATGTGGGACTCGGCGGTGGTGTGCAGCCGGTCGATCGCCTCGGTGGCGATGCCGACCGCGGTGTCGAAGCCGAAGGTGTAGTCGGTGGCCGAGAGGTCGTTGTCGATGGTCTTCGGGACGCCCACGACCGGGACGCCGTACTCGTCGGTGAGGCGGGCGGCGACGCCGAGGGTGTCCTCGCCGCCGATCGCGATGAGGGAGTCGACCTCGTACTTGGCGAGGTTCTCCTTGATGCGGCGCACGCCGTTCTCGGCCTTGAACGGGTTGGTGCGCGAGGAGCCGAGGATGGTGCCGCCGCGCGGCAGGATGCCGCGGACCGCCGGGATGTCGAGCTGGACGGTGTCGCCCTCCAGGGGACCGCGCCAGCCGTCCCGGAAGCCGACGAAGTCGTAGCCGTACTCCTGCACGCCCTTGCGGACGACGCCCCGGATGACGGCGTTGAGCCCGGGGCAGTCGCCGCCTCCGGTCAGTACTCCGACCCGCATGGAAAGTCCCTTCGCCTTCAGTGACCTGACGCGAGTCACGCTAATGGTGATCCAGGTCACTCCGGGACCGTGCGGACGGTCAATTCCTGTACCGCACAGGGGAGTTGATCAAGCGCGTTCACTCGAACGAGGGTCAGGCGTCGTCGAGGCCCCGCTCGATGGCGTACCGCACGAGCTCCACCCTGTTGTGCAGCTGGAGCTTGCCCAGGGTGTTCTGGACGTGGTTCTGCACGGTGCGGTGCGAGATGACCAGGCGCTCGGCGATCTGCTTGTAGCTGAGCCCCTTGGCGACCAGCCGCAGGACCTCCGTCTCGCGGTCGGTCAGCTGCGGGGCCTTCGGGTCCTCGGGGGTGCCGGCCGCGGGCTCGGAGGCCAGCCTGCGGTACTCGCCGAGGACCAGGCCCGCAAGGCCCGGCGTGAAGACCGCGTCGCCGACGGCCGTGCGGCGCACCGCGTCGATGAGCTCCTCGGTGGACGCCGACTTCAGCAGATAGCCGGTGGCGCCGGACTTGACCGCCTCCAGGACGTCGGCGTGCTCGCCGCTGGCCGAGAGGACCAGGACGCGCAGCGCCGGGTTGGCGCCGACGAGCTCCTTGCAGACCTGGACGCCCGGCTTCAGCGGGAGGTTCAGGTCGAGGACCAGGACGTCGGGGGCGGCGGCCTGCGCGCGGCGGACCGCCTGCTCGCCGTCGCCCGCGGTGGCCACCACGTCGAGGCCGGCCTCCGCGAGGTCGCGGGCGACCGCGTCGCGCCACATCGGGTGGTCGTCGACGACCATGACCCGGACCGGGGCCGCGCCTCCCGCGGTGGTCCCCGTGGCCTGTTCCTGCTGCTCGCTCATCTCGCCCTTCCTGCCTTCCCCCGGGTGTCCCGCGCCTCTTCGCGCGGCACTTTCAGTTCCACTTCGGTCCCCTGGCCCGGCACCGAGATCAGCTCGGCGGTGCCGCCGATGTCCCGCAGCCGCCCCCGGATCGACAGGGCGACACCGAGCCGCCCCTCCCCCTCGGCCTGGGCGAGCCGCCCCTCCGGGATGCCGGGGCCCTCATCCCTGACCGTCACGATCACCCCGTCCGGCTCGTCCTCGACGAGGATCCAGGCGCGGGCGTCGGCGCCGACGTGCCTGCGGACGTTGTCCAGCGCGGCCCCGACGGCGGCCGCGAGCTCCCGGGCGGCCCGGGGCGCGAGGAGCACCGGCGCACCCGGCTCGGACAGCGTCACCTTCGCCCCCGCGTGCGGCACGAGCAGCGGGCGCAGATCGCGCGGCGACGCGGCGTCCGGTTCCTCGTCGGGCACCTCGACGGCGCGGACCACGGCGCCCTGCGAGGCGTCCTCGGAGGCGTGGGAGGGCGGCACCATGCCGCCGGCGACCAGGGTGCGCAGGGCGACCTCCTGCTCGCCGGCGAGGCGGCCGAGCTCGGCGGCCTCGCCGCCCAGTGCGGTGCCGCGCCGCTGCACCATCGCGAGGACCTGCAGGACGCTGTCGTGGATGTCGCGGGCGAGCCGCTCGCGCTCGCGGGTCGCGGCCTCTATCTCCAGGGCGCGGGCCAGGGTGCGCTCGGAGGCGCGGGCCAGCTCGACCACGTATCCGATGGCGATGGAGGCGATGCAGACCAGCAGGACGTTGTGCAGGGTGTCGCGGCTGAACGCGCCGCGCTGGATCACGTTGGCGACGCCCACCAGGAGGGACGCCGAGGCGGCCCAGCGCCAGCCGCCCTTGATCGCGAAGGCGAGCACGGAGCCCGCGGTCCATATGGAGGGCAGCGTCGGGCCGCCGTCGACGATCCGCTGCTGCGAGTCGGCCAGCGGGGTGAGCAGGATGCCCACGAGGGCGACGGTCAGGTCAGCGACGAGGAAGCGGCGGGTGCAGCTCGCGGCGTTCGCGACGCGGGGCAGCGTGGCCAGGGTCCAGGGGGCGAGCACCGCGTAGTAGGCGACGGCGAGCCAGGGGCGGTCCAGCTTCTCGTGGGCCGCCACGAACAGGCCGATCGCGTACAGCATCGTCAGGACGCGGTAGGCGGTGAGCGCGCGCCACAGCGGCTGCTCGACCGACATCCTCATGACTCTCTCGCGCTTGGCCATGCCCCCACCGCCCCCGTTCCCGCCGCCCCTGTCCCCGCCCCAGTCCCCACCCCTGGACGGACGCGGCTAGGCGCCGGTCCGTTCCTCGTCCGCCGCGGCGGAGGGCGCACCGGCCCGGTCGCCGGACGTGTCGGCGGACTGCTCGGCGGACTTCTCGGCAGCCTTTTCGGTGGACTTCTCGGCCGCTTTCTCCGCCGCCTTCTCCTCGGCCTTGGCGGCCTTCTGCGCCTCGCTGATCTGACGCTTCGCGGCCGTGGCGTACATGTCGACGTACTCTTGGCCGGAGAGCTTCATGATCTCGTACATGACCTCGTCGGTCAGCGCGCGCAGCACGAAGCGGTCCTGCTCCATGCCCTGGTAGCGCCGGAAGTCGAGCGGCTTGCCGATCCGGATGCCCGGCCGCATCAGCTTCGGCATGACCTTGCCGGGCGGCTGGATCTTCTCGGTGTCGATCATCGCGACGGGCAGCACGGGCGCGCCGGTGGCGAGGGCCACGCGCGCGAGGCCGCCCGGCTTGCCGCGGTAGAGGCGGCCGTCGGGCGAGCGGGTGCCCTCGGGGTAGATGCCGAAGAGCTCGCCGCGCTCCAGGACCTCGATGCCGCTCTTGATGGCCGCCTCGCCCGCGCCGCGTCCGCCGGAGCGGTCCACGGGGAGCTGGCCGACACCCTTGAAGAAGGCCGCGGTGAGCTTGCCCTTCACACCGGGCGAGGTGAAGTACTCCGCCTTGGCGATGAAGGTGACCTTGCGGTCGAGGACCGCGGGGAGGAAGAAGGAGTCCGAGAAGGAGAGGTGGTTGCTCGCCAGAATCGCGGGGCCCTCGGCGGGGACGTTCTCAAGGCCCTCCACCCAGGGCCTGAAGCCGAGCTTCAGCGGCCCTCCGATGGCAACCTTCATTGCGCCGTAGATCAAACCGAGTGCCTCCTGTTTCTGTGGATCAGACCTTAACCCGGGGTAGGGCCAATGGGCCCGACGACCCTGGTCGGTGTCAGTCCGGTCGCGTACGGTGAAGTACTCCTCGCAACCCGCGCAGATCCCCCTGTCTCATCTCCCCGCCCCTCCCCGCCACATCTCACGAAGGAGACCGAAGGTGCCGGTCCTCCCCGGAGCCGAGCCGTACCGCCACGAAGGCGGCGAGGTCGGCGTCCTGCTCTGCCACGGCTTCACCGGATCCCCGCAGTCGCTGCGCCCCTGGGCCGAGTACCTGGCGGAGCGCGGCCTGACCGTCTCGCTGCCGCTGCTGCCCGGACACGGCACCCGCTGGCAGGACATGCAGGTCACCGGCTGGCAGGACTGGTACGCCGAGGTGGACCGCGAGCTGCGGAGCCTGCTGGAGCGGTGCGAGCGGGTCTTCGTCTTCGGGCTCTCCATGGGCGGCGCGCTCGCGCTGCGCCTCGCGGCCAAGCACGGGGACGCGGTCGCGGGCCTCGTCCTGGTCAACCCGGGGAACAAGGTGCACGGCCTTGCCGCGCACGCCCTGCCGCTCGCGCGCCACCTCGTGCCGACGACGAAGGGCATCGCCAGCGACATCGCCAAGCCCGGCTCCGAGGAGATCGGCTACGGCCGGGTGCCGCTGCACGCCGCGCACTCCCTGCGCCGTTTCTTCCGCGTGGTCGACGCCGAGCTGCCGCAGGTGACGCAGCCGCTCGTGGTGCTGCACAGCCCGCACGACCACGTGGTGCCGCCCGCCGACTCGGCCCGCATCCTCAGCCGCGTCTCCTCGCGGGACGTCCAGGAGATCCTGCTGGAACAGAGCTACCACGTCGCGACGTTGGACCACGACGCGGACCGGATCTTCGAGGAGAGTTACGCGTTCATCGGCCGGCTCGCCCCCAGCGCAGGTAAGGAAGGGACGGCCACCGGTGGCTGAGCACGAGGCGGACCGCGACGAGAGCCGCGAGCCCGAGAAGAGCAGAGTCCCGCTGGACGGGGCCGACGGGTCCGACGCGGCGGAGATCCCCGACGGGACGGCCGGGGTGCCCCCGGAGGGCGTGCCGATGGAGGGCGTGCCCCTGGACGAGGACGCCGCATGGCGGGCGATCGTCGCGGGGTACGGCGAGGAGCCCGCGGACCCGCCGGGCGCCAAGCCCTTCAAGGCGGTGGAGGACCTGGCCCTCCTGGAGACGGAGACCAACGGCCCCGCGGGCGGCCCGGCGGCGAAGGACCCGGCGGGCGGGCCCGGCGACGACAAGGGCGACAAGCCGCTCGGCAGCTCCGTGTCCTTCGCGCCCGGCGTCGGCGGCCCGCGCGACTACACCACGCCGGAGCCCGCCGAGAGCGACTTCGACGCCGACGACGAGGGCCACTTCGTGCCGCCCGAGCCGCCGCCGCTGCCCGAGGCCGACGTCACGGCCAAGTTCGCCTGGCTCGCGGTGCTCGGCGGCCCGCTGCTGATCCTGCTCGCGGTGCTGCTCGGCTGGCAGATGACGTGGTGGCTGACCACGCTCGGCATCGGCGGCTTCCTGGGCGGCTTCGCCACCCTCGTCGTCCGCATGGGCGGCGGGGACGACGAGGAGGACGACGACCCGGGCCGCGGCGCCGTCGTCTGACCCCCGCGCCCCCGTCACGCAGGGCCGTAGTGCACCGGGCCCGTCCGGAACCTTCCGGGCGGGCCCTTCGCATGCCCGGGGGAGGGAGTCGACGGGAGGTGCGGGCGGGCCGGATGGAACTCGATCCCGTCCAGCGGCGAAGGAGAGGTGAACACCACCGACCAGCCCAAGCCTTCGAGGCGTTCGGACGAACGAGAGGAGCCCCGATGACCGTCGACCCAGGCGTCCCCCTCGGCGCGCGGCAGCCCGAGTCCCGCGGCCGGTGCCTGCTCCACGGGGGAGAGCACGCACCGGCCGCCGGGCGGCCCGAGCAGAGTGACGCCCGGTCCATCGAGCGGTCCCGGGACGAGCCCGAGCAGTTCGCCGCCCTCTTCGACCGGCACGCCGACTCCGTATTCCGGTACGCGGCCCGCCGGCTCGGCCCCGAGGCGGCGGAGGATCTGATGGCCGACACCTTCACCACCGCGTTCCAGCAGCGCCACCGCTACGACCTGGCGCGGGCCGACGCCCGCCCCTGGCTGTTCGGCATCGCGACCAACCTCATCGGGCGGCACCGCAGGGCCGAGGCCCGCCGCTTCAAGGCGCTGGCCCAGGTGCCCGCGCCGGTCCCGTACGAGGAGCCGGTCGCCGACCTCGCGGTCGCCCGCGCGGGTGCCGAGGGGATCCGCGCCGATCTGGCGGCGGCCCTGGCCGGGCTCTCCGCCCGCCACCGCGACGTGGTCCTGCTGGTGGCGTGGGCCGACCTCGACTACGAGGAGGCGGCCCGGGCGCTGGGGGTGCCCGTCGGCACGGTCAGATCACGGCTGCACCGGGCGCGCGGCAGATTGCGCGAAGCACTGGGCGGATCCGATCCGACGGCTTTCCAGGAGGCACACGCCCATGAATGAGCTCGACGAACTGCGCGGCTGGGACGCGGGGGCTCCCCCGCTGGACGACGACGCGCGCCACCGCGCCCGGGTGCGGCTGTTCGCCGCGATGAACGAACGGCCCCCGGCGGTACGGCCGTCACGGCGCCGGCCGGTGCTGCGGATCGCCGTCACCGGTCTGGTGGCGGCCGCGGTGGCCGCGGCCCTCCTGGTCGCCGCCGACGGCACGACGAAGGAACAGCGGGCCGAGTCACCCCCCACCGGCTCGCCGCGGGTGGCCCACGTCACCGCGGCGAAGGTGCTCCACGGCGCGGCCGCCCGGGAGCGCGCGCACGAGAAGCGGACCGTGGTGCCCCGCGACGACCAGTTCCTCTACTCCAAGGAGATCGTCACGGAGACGGAGCGGAGGACCGGCAAGGTGACGCGCTTCACCAACGAGATGTGGGACTCGGTGGACGGCTCCCGGCGCTCCTTGAGCATGGAGCTCGGCACCCCCATGTGGGAGGAGGCCATGGACCGGGAGAAGGGCGAGGGGGTGTGGCCGCCCCGCAGGTGGGCCGAGCTGAAGCAGCTGCCCACCGACCCGGAGAAGCTCGTCCCCGTCATCATCGAGATGCGCGCCACCGACAAGACGATCGGCGCCTTCACCAAGGACGAGCGGTGGGATGCCTACTTCCTGCTCGGCGAGCTCCTGAAGTCCCCGGTCCTGCCCGGGGGGCTGCGCGCCGCGGCCTACGAAGGGCTGGCGCTCGTGCCGGGCGTCAGGACGGTCCACGGGGTCGAGGACTCCGCCGGGCGCGAGGGGGTGGGGATCGCCTACCCGGGCGCGTTCAAGGGCAGGTTGCTCATCTTCGACGCGAAGTCCTACGAGTTCCTGGGCCTGCGCGACGAACGGACCTCGCCCGACGGGAAGAAGACGTACGTCCAGTTGTCGCACACCGTCGACTGGGCGGTCGTCGACAGGGTGTGGCAGCGCCCGTAGGCCTCACGGCGTGGCGGCGGGCACCCTGAGGGCGGCCAGGACCGGCAGGTGGTCCGTGGCCGCCCTCAGGTCGTCCCCGCTCACCCCCGGCAGCCCCAGCGGCACGCCGCAGCCCAGGACCTCGACGCCCTCGGTGGCGAAGAGCGCGTCGATGCGCTGGCGCGGGGTGCCGGCCTCCGAGGTGTACTCCCCGCCCCAGGGCGCGACCGCCCAGCCGTCCTGGAGCGCGCCCGCGAGCCGCTTGAACGTGCGGCCGCCGGGCCGCTCGTTGAGGTCGCCGCCGGCCACCGCGTGCGGCACGCCCATCCCGGCGAGCCGGTCGAGGAGGAGCCCGCCCTGGGCGTACCGCTCGTCGGTCTGCAGGCTCAGGTGGCAGCTCAGGACGCCGATCCTCGCGCCGCCGAAGCGGACGACGGCGGTCGCGAAGCCGCGCCGGTGCAGCCCCGGGGTGAGCGGGAGCAGGACGTCCTCGGTGCGCTCGACCGTGGCGCGCAGCGAGCAGAGCAGCGCGGGTCCGGCCGCGCTGCCGCCGCCGGAGAGGATGACCAGGTCGGCCGCGCGCGCGAGGCGGGCCAGCTTCTTGCGCCAGCGGAAGAACCGCGGCGCCTCCTGGATCAGGACGAGGTCGGGGGCGCAGGCGGAGATGACCCGGGCGAGCGCGGCGGTGTCGTCGCGCATCGAGCGGATGTTGTAGCTGAGCACCCGGACGACGGCCGAACCGTCGGGTTCGGTGCGGGAGTTGGGAAGCGCGTCGCTGGCCATGGCGATCAAGATACGACAGCGCCCGCCGCTCCCCCGAGGGGACGCGACGGGCACCGGCGCACGGAACGGATGCGCTCACATGACGGGGTCGGGCTCCCGCGCCAGGTCGGCCGCGCCGACCAGGCCCGCCTTGTTGCCGAGCTGGGCGGCGATGACCTCGGCCTGGGGGCGCCAGGCGGCGCCGACGAGCCAGCGCTTGAAGGATCTGCGGATCGGGTCGAGGACCAGCTCGCCCTCGTCCGAGAGGCCGCCGCCGACGATGAAGGCGGACGGGTCGAAGAGCGAGGCCAGGTCGGCGAGGCCGGCGCCCGCCCAGCGGGCCAGCTCGCGGTAGGAGTCGATGGCGACGGCGTCGCCCTGGCGCGCGGCCATCGAGATGTGCTTGCCCTCGATGCCCTCGGGGGTGCCGTCGCCCAGCGAGAGGAGGTACTCGGCGTTCTCCGGGGTGGCGTTGGCGCGCTGCTTCGCGTACCGCACGAGGGCGCGGCCGGAGGCGTACTGCTCCCAGCAGCCCTGGCTGCCGCAGCCGCAGAGCAGGCCGTCCGGCACCATCCGGATGTGGCCGAACTCGGCGGCGACGCCGAAGTGGCCGCGGCGCAGCTTGTTGCCGATGATGATGCCGCCGCCGAGGCCGGTGCCGAGCGTGATGCAGATGACGTTGCGGTGGCCCTTGCCGCCGCCGAAGCGGTATTCGCCCCAGGCCGCGGCGTTGGCGTCGTTCTCGACGACCACGGGGAGGTCGACGCGCTTCTCGACCTCTGCCTTGAGCGGCTCCTGGCGCCAGTCGATGTTCGGCGCGAAGTAGACCGTGGAGCGCTGGCGGTTGACGTATCCGGCGGCGCCGATGCCGACGCCGACGATCTCGTGTCCGGCCCGCGCGCCCGCGACGGCGGAGGCGATCGCGTCGACGATGGCCTCGGAAGTACCAGGGGTCGGCACCTTGAAGGTCGAGAGGATGGTGCCGTCCTCGTCGACCACTCCGGCCGCGATCTTGGTGCCGCCGATGTCGACGCCGATGGTGAGTCCCATGAATCCCTCAGTTCGATCGAGCCCCGCTACGGCCCACCGTACCCGAGGGGGGTCAGTCCAGATCGATGTGTTCCCCGGCCGCGGGGCCCTCGTCGCGGCGATCCGGGCGGTCCGCGGTGTCCTTCGCGGCACGGTCCGCGGCGTCGCCGCGGGTCCACCTGCTCTCCTGGCCCTCGACCGCGGAGCGGTAGGCGGCGAGCAGTTCGGAGCCGGCCGCGGCGAGGTGGTCGAAGACGCCGGGGTTGCGCTCGATGACCGGTTCGACGACGGCCTTCGCCTCCCTGACGACCTGTTTCAGGGTCTGCTCGACGGCGCCCTGTGCCACCGCGCCGAGCAGGGGTGTCTGCAGTCCCGAGAGCTTCTCCGAGACGGCGTCGACGAGCTTGCGCAGCTCGTCGGCGGCCGATCCGGGCGGCGTTCCGTACTGCGCGCGGCGGCGGGCCTGCTCGGCCGCGAGGTCCTCGGCGCACGCCTTCTCCCAGGCGTCGGCGTCGTTTTCCGGGGCTTGCGGGGCTTCCGGGGCTTCGCGCTCGGTGGCATCGCTCATACCACTCGACGTTACCCGAATGGCCGCAGGGCGTTCACCGTCCGTCCGTACACGGCGGCCGTCCGTGTACAGGCGGGTTCAGCGGCCGCGCGGCCACAGGTCGGGGTCCGGCGTGAACCGCACGCGCAGTGCGCCCTCGCGCAGCCCGGCCCCGGCGACCGTGCAGCGGCGCAGCGCGGACGGCAGGGTGACGATGCGGCGGAAGGGGCCCGCGGTGACGACGAGTTCGTCGCCGCGCCGGATCAGGCCGAGCTCCTCGCGGGTGAGGCCGGGCAGCGGTATGTGCCAGACGTAGGTGCGGGCGCCGTCGTCCGCGGCGGCCTCGGTGACGGGCCAGTCGGCGGGGCCGGGCGCGGCGGCGGGGGCCGTGGTGGGCGCGGGGAGGCCGAGGGCGGCGAGGTCGTCGGCGCCGCGCGGGTCGCGGCCCAGGTGCGGGACGGCGTCGACGCGCCCGTGGGCGGCCCGCCACTCGTCCAGGGCCTTGTGCTGCTGGGCGGCGAGTCCGGCGAGCCAGGGGTCGGCGGACGCGTCGGGCAGGACGCGGTTGGCGATCAGCAGGTCGGTGCGCAGGCCGTGCAGGGCGAGGCCCGCGGCGGCGGTGCGCAGGGCGTCGGTGCCGGCGGGGCCGGGCTCGGCGACCAGGCGGACGGTGGTGGTGGGGGCCTCGACGACGCGCTGGGCGGCGGCGAGTTCGTCCTCCCAGCGGGCCGCGGTGTCGTACAGCCAGGCGGCCGGCATGGGGACGCCGGCGAGGCGGCCGAGCATGGGGCGCAGTGCGCGGGCCGCCTGCCGCTCGGGCGGGAGCAGCCGGCGCAGATAGCGCCGGAGCTGCTCGGGCAGGGCGAGGGTGGCCAGTGCCCTGGGGGCGGCGGGCAGGTCGACGACGACGGTGTCGTACGCGTCGTCGCGGGCGGTGTCGCGCAGGGCGCGCAGCAGGGCGAGCTCCTCGCTGCCGGGCAGCGGGGTCAGTTCGTCGCCGTCCAGACGCTCGGCGCCGAGCAGGTCGAGGGCGGTGGCGGCGCGGTCCTGCAGCGCGAGCAGGTCGGCGCGGAAGCGGTCGTCGGGGGCGAGGCGGCGGGTGCTGAGCCCGGGGTGCGCGCCCGGTGCGCCGAGCACCGCCCCCAGGGTGTCGGCGCGGTCGGCGGTGAGCACGAGGACCCGCTGCCCGGCCCGGGCCGCGGCCAGCGCGGTGGCCGCGGCGACGGTGGTCCGTCCGGAGCCGCCGGGGCCGGTGACGAGAAGGGTGCGCATAAGGGTGAACGGTACGTCAGCCGCGGGGCGGCACGGCGGGAGCGCCCCTGCGTCGCGAGGGGGTTGCTGCGGGCCCGGCGCCCGGTGCGTCGTGGCCGGTCGCGCCGTTGCCCGCGTCCCAGGGGCCCGGCCCGCGCCTCAGGCCTCCTTGGACTCCACCCGCTGCTTCAGCCCGGCGAGCGCGCGGTCGATGATGACCTTCTCCGCCTTGCGCTTGATCATGCCGAGCATCGGGATCTTGACGTCGACGGTGAGCCGGTAGGTGACCTCGGTGCCGGAGCCCGCGGGCCGCAGCAGGTACGAGCCGTCCAGCGAGCGCAGCATCTGGGACTTGACCAGCGTCCAGCTGACCTCGTCGTCGCCGGTCCAGGTGTAGCCGAGGGTCTGGTCGTCCTTGATCGCGCCGGCGTCCATGACGAGGCGGACCTCCTTGGCGCGGCCCCGCTCGTCGGTGGCGAGGACCTCGGCCTGCTTCACCTCGCCCGTCCAGTCCGGGTAGCGAGCGAAGTCGGCGATCACTCCCATGACCTCGGCCGGTGCCGCCTCGATCGTGATGCTCGAGCTGGTGTGTTCCGCCATCGCTGTGGCTCCTCCAGATGCGGTCCAGGGTCGGGTCTCCCCTGCTCGGACGGTGCCGAGGGCGCGGGGAGGGGTGGGGTCCACCGCGTGAAGGCTACCGCGCGCGGGGTCCTCACCACTCCAGGGCCCACGGCCTGGACGAGCCGGCGAAGTGCCCGACGTTGACGCACTCGGTCGCGCCGATGCGCATGCGCCGGACCAGCGGCTGGTGGACGTGGCCGAAGAGCGCGTACCTGGGGCGGGTCCTGCGGATCGCGTCGAGCAGGGCCCGGCTGCCGCGTTCGAAGCGGCGCGCCACGGTGTCGTAGAGGAGCTCGGGGACGTCCGGCGGGATGTGCGTGCACAGGACGTCGACCTCGCCGACCGCCTCGATCTTGGCCGCGTACTCCTCGTCGCTGATCTCGTAGGGCGTGCGCATGGGGGTGCGCAGGCCGCCGCCGACGAAGCCGAAGACGCGGCCGCCGATCTCGGCCCGCTCGCCGTCCAGGACGGTGGTGCCCGGGCGCGCGTACTCGGGCCACAGGGACGGGATGTCGACGTTTCCGTAGGTGGCGTACGTCGGGGTGGGCAGGGCCGCGAACATCTCGGCGTACTGCTTGCGGACGGCGCCCTCGATGGCGGCGGCCCGGTCCATGTCCGCCCACAGTTTCCGGCCGAATTCCCTGGCCT
This sequence comes from Streptomyces sp. NPDC002564, assembly GCF_042889645.1. Classification (NCBI taxonomy): domain Bacteria; kingdom Bacillati; phylum Actinomycetota; class Actinomycetes; order Kitasatosporales; family Streptomycetaceae; genus Streptomyces; species Streptomyces sp. NPDC002564. Next base: position 80,918 of record NZ_JBIARE010000003.1, read on the forward strand.
CGTCGAAGCGGCGGGCGGTGCGCAGTTCGACGAGGCGGGACGCGTTCGCCGCGCCGAAGAGGTCGGGGAAGATGCCGCGCGCGTGGTCGGCGTAGTCGAGGAAGAGCACCAGGTCGCCCAGGCAGACCAGCGCGTCGGCGCCGTCGCCCGCGCGGGCGAGCCCCTCGGTGTTGCCGTGCACGTCACTGACCACATGGACCCGGAAACCTGGCATGCCGATCACCCTAGGACGACCGCCGCGCGGAGGGTAGGGGCCCCCGCAGCGGCCGGACCTGCGGTTACTTCCGAGTCGGGAAGACGGTGGCGTACTGTGCGATTCAGACCACAACGACGTGTGACGCACCGAACATCTGGGCCCGCCCCCCTACCGAACCAGCCATACCGATGGGTAACGTCCGGGCAGTCCAGTAGTGCTCAGCCCCCCACTCGACTGAGCACCTGCCCGATCTTGGACCGCACCGTCGCAGCACACAACGTCGTGGCGCCGGCGCCCTATGTAGGAGCAGCAGTCTTGCGCGAGTTCAGCCTTCCGGCCCTGTACGAGGTCCCTGCGGACGGCAATCTGACCGACATCGTCCGCAGAAATGCCGCGCAGCACCCGGATGTCGCCGTCATCGGCCGCAAGGTCGACGGCCGCTGGCAGGACGTCACCGCCAAGGCCTTCCTCGCCGACGTGCGCGCCACCGCCAAGGGTCTGATCGCCGCCGGTGTGCGCCCCGGCGACCGCGTGGGCCTGATGTCCCGCACCCGCTACGAGTGGACGCTGCTCGACTTCGCCATCTGGAGCGCGGGCGCGGTCACCGTCCCGGTGTACGAGACCAGCTCGGCCGAGCAGATCCAGTGGATCCTCGGCGACTCCGGCGCCGTGGCCTGCGTGGTCGAGCTCGACGCGCACGCCGCCGCCGTCGAGTCCGTGCGCGACCGGCTGCCCGCCCTCGCGCACGTGTGGCAGATCGACAAGGGGGGCGTGCAGGAGCTGCACGCCTCCGGTGCCGAGGTCCCCGAGGAGACCGTCGACGAGCGCAGCGCGGTCGCGGGCGCCGACGACCCGGCCACCATCGTCTACACCTCGGGCACCACCGGCCGCCCCAAGGGCTGCGTGCTCACCCACCGCAGCTTCTTCGCGGAGTGCGGCAACGTGGTGGAGCGTCTCAAGCCCCTCTTCCGCACCGGCGAGTGTTCGGTGCTGCTCTTCCTGCCCGTCGCGCACGTCTTCGGACGGCTCGTCGAGGTCGCCGCCCTGATGGCACCGATCAAGCTCGGCCACGCGCCGGACGTCAAGAACCTCACGGACGAGCTGGCCTCGTTCCGGCCGACGATGGTCCTGGGCGTCCCGCGTGTCTTCGAGAAGGTCTACAACTCGGCGCGCGCCAAGGCCCAGGCCGACGGCAAGGGCAAGATCTTCGACAAGGCCGCGGACACGGCGATCGCCTACAGCCGCGCGCTGGACACGCCCTCGGGCCCGTCCCTCGGCCTGAAGGTCAAGCACAAGGTCTTCGACAAGCTGGTCTTCAGCAAGCTGCGCGCCGTCCTCGGCGGCCGCGGCGAGTACGCGATCTCCGGCGGCGCGCCGCTCGGCGAGCGGCTGGGCCACTTCTTCCGCGGCATCGGCTTCACGGTCCTGGAGGGCTACGGCCTGACCGAGTCCTGCGCGGCCACGGCGTTCAACCCCTGGGACCGCCAGAAGATCGGCACGGTCGGCCAGCCGCTGCCGGGCTCCGTCGTGCGGATCGCCGACGACGGCGAGGTGCTGCTGCACGGCGAGCACCTGTTCAAGGGGTACTGGAACAACGAGGGCGCCACCGAGGAGGCGCTGGCCGACGGCTGGTTCCACACCGGTGACATCGGCACCCTCGACGAGGACGGCTACCTGCGCATCACCGGCCGCAAGAAGGAGATCATCGTCACCGCGGGCGGCAAGAACGTGGCGCCCGCCGTGATCGAGGACCGCATCCGCGCGCACGCCCTGGTCGCCGAGTGCATGGTCGTCGGCGACGGCCGCCCCTTCGTGGGCGCGCTGGTCACGGTCGACGACGAGTTCCTGGGCCGCTGGGCCGCCGAGCACGGCAAGCCCGAGGGGGCGACGGCGGCGTCGCTGCGGGACGACGCGGATCTCCTCGCGGCGATCCAGAGCGCGGTGGACGACGGCAACGCGGCGGTCTCCAAGGCGGAGTCCGTACGCAAGTTCCGGGTCCTCGGCTCGCAGTTCACGGAGGAGTCGGGCCATCTGACGCCTTCGCTGAAGCTGAAGCGGAACGTGGTGGCGAAGGACTACGCGGACGAGATCGAGGCGATTTACCGCGGGTAGCGTGGGCCGGGGGCGCCCACGCGCCGTGGGGCCCCCGCCGTCGCGCGGCTCACGGTCGTGGCCGGTTGCCCGCGCAGTTCCCCGCGCCCCTGAAGCATGGGCTGCGCCCGGCTTTCACCCGCGCTACAGGAGTTCCTTGAGGCGTTCCGCCAAGAGGTCCCAGCGCCAGCGTTCCTCCACCCAGTCACGGCCCCGCGCGCCCATGCGGGCCCGCAGCTCCCCGTCGCCGAGCAGCGTAACGATCCGGTCCGCCGCCTCCTCGGGCGCGCCGCCGCGGACCACCCAGCCCGTCTCCCCGTCGAGCACCGCGTCCGGCGCCCCGCCGGAGTCGCCGGCGACGACGGGCAGACCCGTCGCGGACGCCTCCAGGTAGACGATGCCGAGGCCCTCCACGTCCAGGCCCCCGCGCCGGGTCCGGCAGGGCATCGCGAAGACGTCCCCCGCGCCGTAGTGGGCGGGCAGCTCCGCCCACGGCACCGCCCCGGTGAACCGGACGGAGTCCGCGACCCCCGTCTCGGCGGCGAGCGTGCGGAGGTCCTTCTCGTACGGGCCGCCCCCGACGATGAGCAGCACCGTCTCCGGCTCCCGCGCCAGGATCCGGGGCAGCGCGCGGATCAGCGTGTCCTGGCCCTTGCGCGGCACCAGGCGTGAGACGCAGACCACCACGGGCCGGTCGGTCAGGCCCAGCCGCGCCCGCACCGCGTCGCCGCCCGAGCCGGGGTGGAAGGTCTTCTCGTCGACGCCGGGCGGCAGTTGCACCATCCGGCCCGCCGCGGCGGGGGTCAGCGCCGCGGCGATCCGGGAGCGCGTGTACTCGCCGAGATAGGTGATCGTGTCCGTCGACTCGCCGATCCGGCGGAGCAGTTGCCGCGCGCCGGGCAGCTGGGCCCAGCCCGCCTCGTGCCCGTGCGTCGTGGCGACGAGCCGCGTCGCCCCGGCCCTGCGCAGCGCCTGGCCCATCAGGCCCAGCGGCGCGGCCGCCCCGAACCACACCGACGTACAGCCGTGTTCGCGCAGCAGCGCGGCGGCGCGGCGGGTGACGCGCGGGGTGGGCAGCAGCATCGTCGTGGGGTCGCGCACGACCGGGAAGGGCTGCTCCGCGTCGAAGGCCGCGGTGGCCTCGGCGCCCTCGCGGCCGCGCTTCCAGGTGGAGGCGTAGACGACGATCCGCTCGGGGTCCAGGCGCAGCGCCATGTTGTGCAGGAACGCCTGGATGCCACCGGGCCTGGGCGGGAAGTCGTTCGTGACGATCAGGGTCTTGTGCATCGCGCACGACAGTACCGAACGGCCCGGCCTCTTCGCCCTCGCCGGGGGATGCCCGGCATCATGACTCCTCGAATCACGATGAAGTATGTGAAAAGGGGCGAGGCACACATGGCGCGCATCCTGACCGTCTGGGTCCTGACCAGGACCGTCCTGCTGCTCTGCGTACTGCACGTGCTCACGGCCCCGGGGCCGGACGTGACCAGTGACGTCTCCGTCATCTACCAGGGCTGGTACGAGGTGCTGCGCACCGGCACCTTCCCGCTGGACGACGTGACCTGGCAGTACCCGCCCGCCGCCGCCCTGGCGGTCCTCTCCCCCGCGCTGCTGCCCTTCCTCGGCTACGCGCCGGCCTTCTTCGTCCTCGCCCTGCTCTGCGACGCGGCGGTGTGCGGGCTGCTCGGGTACGCGGGACGGCAGCCCGGCAAGTCGGCGCGGGGCGCCTGGGTGTGGGTGGCCGGCGTGGCCCTGCTCGGCCCGATCGTCTACGCGCGCTACGACGTGATGGTGGTGGCCGTCGCGGTCGCCGCGCTGCTCGCCGGGGCGCGGCACCCGCGCACCCTGGGCGTGCTCGCCGGGTTCGGGGCGCTGCTCAAGGTGTGGCCGGTCCTGCTGCTCGTGGGCACCCCGCGCGGGCGGGTGACCCGGCGCTCCTGGACCGCCGCCGCGGGCACGGTCCTCGGCCTCACGCTGGCGTTCCTGGTCACCATGCCGGGGGCGCTCGCCTTCCTCACCTTCCAGCGCGACCGCGGCACCGAGGTGGAATCGCTCGGCGCCCTGGTCCTGCACGTCGCGCGGCACCTGGGCTGGCGGGGCGAGGTGCGGCTGAACTACGGCTCGGTGGAGTTCCTCGGCCCCTACGTCCCGCTGGTGAGCACCGCGGCGCAGGCCCTGACGGCGCTCGCCTTCTGCTGGCTCCTGCTGTGGCGGCTGCGCGCCCGCGCCTGGTCGGCGAGCACGCCCGCGGACGCGGCCTTCGTGGCCGTGCTGCTGTTCACCGCGACCAGCAGGGTGATCAGCCCGCAGTACCTGCTCTGGCTGGTCGGCTGCGCGGCCGTCTGCCTGGCGTTCCGCACCAGCCGCATGGCGGTGCCCGCGCGGCTGGTCCTCGCGGCCACCTTCGTGACGTTCCTGGAGTTCCCGGTGTGGTTCTCGCACGTGGTGGCCAGCGATCCGCTGGGGGTGTCCCTGTTGTTCGTGCGCAACGGCCTGCTGGTCGCGGCGACGGTCCTCGCGTGCCGGAACCTGTGGCGCCAGACGGTGTCCGGGCCGCGCGGCGGGCCGCAGCCGGTGCCCGGACAGCTCAGCCAAGCTCCGCCCGCAGATACGTACGCCAGCGCGCCGTGAAGTCCGCGGGCGTCGTGTCCAGGACGTCCCGCAGCGCGCCCTCGACGGCGCCCGCCCGCTTCTTGTGGGCGCCCACCGCCCGGTAGAAGTCCGCGAGCCGGCGCTCGCCCCACTGCTCGGCGATCATCCGGCAGGCCAGCCAGGAGCTCTCGTAGGCGCCCGCGAGCCGCTCCGCGTCCCCGCCGAAGCCGAAGGCGTCGTCCTCGGGGAGGGCGCCGGGCAGGTCCCCGCGCTGCACCGCGCGCCGCAGCTCGGGCGCGGCCTGCGCCGGGGTGCGGCCGGTGCCGCGGTAGCCCACCCAGTCCGCGAAGCCCTCGGAGAGCCACAGCGGGGTCGCCGCCGAGGTGTGGGCGCGGGTCGCGACATGGGTGGCCTCGTGGGTGAGGACGACCCGCTTGCCGAAGTCGCCGAGGACGCCGTACGCCTCGGGGTTGAGGATGATCCGGTCGGCCGGCGCCCGGCCCGAGCCGCCGGTCTCGCCGGTGGTGACCGCCGCGATCCCCCGGTACCCGGAGGCGGGCGCCCCGAGCAGCCCCGCCATGCCGTCCAGGGTCCGGGGCACCAGGACGACGATCCGCCCGGGCCACTTCTGCCGCCAGGCGTCCCGCACCAGCGGCACCGCGCGCTCGGCGAGGTCGCGGTGGGCGCGCAGTTCGGCGGCGCTCTGCCCGACGCCGAGGACGAGGCTGTGCCTGCCCCGGTCGGCGCCCACCCGCCCCTGGTCCCAGAGCTGTTCACCGGACTTCTTCGCGGGCCGCTCGGCGGTGACGTACCAGCGGCCGTCGCGCCGCTTCAGGGTCAGGGCGCGCTCGGCGGTGAGCGGGGCGCGGTCGTAGCCCTTGAGGCGGTAGTGCAGTTCGGCCCTGGCCGTGGCCTCGCCGCCGGAGCGGTCGAGGTCGGTCAGCCGGTAGTCCCAGGACTCCAGCGGGACGTCCTCGACCCGGTCGAAGAGGTCGGGCACGCCCCTGCCGGGCCGCTCGGTGCGGTCGTAGGCCTGCTCGTCGCCGTCGAGGACGGCCCGCGCGCGCCGGTCGAGGAGCCTGCGCACGTCGTCGGCCGCGGTGTCCGGCACGGGGTCCGCGCCGCATCCGGCGAGCAGCGCGAGGCAGAGCGCGGCGCACAGCGCCGCCGCCGTCGACCCACGCCCGTGACCAGCCACCTTCCCGATCGTACGGGGCGGGGCGGGCCGGGTGCCGGTCAGACCCGCGTCACGGACGACACCGGCATCATGCCGACGGGGTCGTAGCGGACCGGCGCGCCGGGGTACGGGGCGTGCACCACCTGGCCGTTGCCCATGTACATCCCGATGTGGCTCGCGTCGTCCCGGTAGGCGACCAGGTCGCCGGGCCGGGCCTCGGACAGGGAGACCTGCCGCCCGGCGTACCGCTGGGCCTGCGAGGTGCGCGGCAGGCCGACCCCGGCCTGGGCGTACGACCACTGGGTCAGGCCCGAACAGTCGAACCCGGAGGGGCCGTTGGCGCCCCACACGTAGGGCTTGCCGACCGCGGAGCGGGCGGCGGCGATGGCCGCGGCGGCCCGCGAGGAGGACGGGGCGCCGCCGGGGGCGGGCAGTTCGGCGCGGTCGGCGCCGGAGCGCGACGACCGGTCGTAGGCGTCGCGCTCCTTGCTCGGCAGCGAGTTGAGCAGCTGTCTGGCCCGGGCCAGCTTGTGCTCGACGGTGCGCTTGTGCCGGGCGACGGTGGTACGGCTCTTCTCCAGCTCGGCGAGCTGGTGGCTCGCCTCGGTGCGCTCCTGCGAGAGGCTGCGCTGGGCGCGCTGCAGGTCGGCCAGTTCACCCGCCTGGCGGGCGCTGACCCGGTCCAGGGCCGAGGCCCGCTCCAGGTAGCCGTCCGGGTCGGAGGAGAGCATCAGGGCGAGCGAGGGGTCGATGCCGCCGGAGCGGTACTGGGCCCCGGCGAGCGAGCCGAGCGCGCCGCGCATGGTGTTGATGCGCTCCTGGCCGCGCGCGACGCTGTCCTTGGCCCGCTCGACCTGCTTGCGCAGCCGGTCGGCACGCTCGTCGGCCTTGTTGTACGCCTCGGTCGCCTGCTCGGCCTGCTCGTAGAGCCGGTCCACCTTGGCTCGGGTGTCGGACGGCTTGTCCTGCGGCGCGGCGCCTGCGGGCGCGGCGCCGAAGGCCGCCGCCGCGGTGGCCGCTGCCGCTGAAAGGACGGTCACGCGCGTGCTCCGGTCGAGACCGGGCTGTGCGGGACGGCGATGGGACCCCACGGGACGCCGCTCTCCCTTCCGCTGACGAGCCCCCGGCTGTCCCGGGGGAATGCGCGCCGACAGTAGCCGGGCGACCACGGAGCGGCCAAAGACCCCGTGGGGCCCGGAAAGGGGGCGGACAGCCCGACGCCCCGCTTCAGACGCAGGTCATCAACGGGGCGTGGGGTCAGCGGGAGTTGCCGGAATTCGCCCGTTTGGGCGGTGTCGGCACGGCGTTGACGCCGGGCGGCCGGACGGCGGTCAGATGCGGACGCCGAACTGGAAGCTGCCCAGGTACGACATCGACTCGTAGCGCACCACGGCGCCCGGCTTGGGGGCGTGCAGCACCTGGCCGTTGCCGGCGTAGAAGCCGACGTGTGCGAGGTTGTTGAAGAACACCAGGTCGCCGGGCTTGAGCTCGCCGCGGCCGATCCTCGTGCCGTCGTTCTGCTGCGTGTACGTGGTCCGGGTGATGGAGACACCGGCCTGCGCGTACGCCCACTGGGTGAGCCCGGAGCAGTCGTAGGAGTTGGGGCCCGTGCCGCCGGAGACGTAGGGCTTGCCGAGCTGGGTGGCGGCGGCGCTCAGGGCGGCGGCGCCGCGGCCGGAGGCGGGCTTCTCGTCGCCGAGGTCCGCGCGGTCGTCGGCGGCGCGGCTCGCGCGCTGCTGCTCCTTGGCGGCCAGCGAGGCCTTCTCCTTGGCGGTCAGCGTGTTGAGGAGCTTCTGCGCCTCGCCCAGCTTGCCCTGGACTTCCTTCTTCTTCCTGCCGAGCTCGGTGCGGGTGTCCGCGAGGTCGTCCAGCTTGCCCGCGGCCTCCTTGCGCTGCTGCGCGAGGTCCCGCTGCTTCTTCTGGATCTTCTTGAGCGAGTCGACCTGCTGGCTGCTGAGCTGGTCCAGCGTGGACGCCTTGTCCAGGTAGTTGTCCGGGTCGGAGGAGAGGAAGAGCTGCAGGGAGGGGTCGATGCCGCCGGAGCGGTACTGGGCGCTGGCCATCGAACCGAGGCCGTCGCGCAGGTCGTTGAGCTCCTCCTGGCCGCGGGCGACCTTGTCCTGGAGGTCGCCGATCTGCTTCTCGAGCTTCTCCTGCTTCTCCTTGGCCCCGTTGTACTTGTCGGTGGCCCGCTCCGCGTCCTCGTAGAGCTTGTCGACCTTGGACTTGACCTCGTCCTTGCTCGGCTTCGGGGCGGCCTGGGCCGCTCCCTGCGAGGTGAGCGCCACGGCAGCGGCGGCGGTCGCGGTGAGCACGGTCACGCGGGTGCGGCTCGGCTGCTTGGGTCGACGGTGGGACGCCACGAAGGCGGCTCCTTCTTCCTCCAGCCGCCTACCGAGACCCGGTGGGCGGGTACCGCCGCCGTCACCCCGGATGGGTGATCAACCGAGCGGAGGTTCGAGGCGAGACCTTAGTGACCTTCTTGTGATCAGTTCAAATCTGATCAGCAAAAAATCGGTCGCGAAGCGCATTCTTTACCGATAACGCACAGGCAGTAATGATCTTCTGGCGCTACGTCACGTCACGTGAGCCCCAATTCGGGCATAGGCCCCAGGAGTTGCGCGAGGCCCCTTAGCCCCGCGAAAGCCGCTTCAGGAGGACCGCGGAAGCCACCGGCCGCGCCCCGGCCTTGGCGATCCCGTCGGCCACCTCGCGGTCGGTCGAGACGACCACCACGGGCCGCCCGGGCGGCTCCGCGCGCACCAGCTGACGGATCAACTCGTCCGCGGTGACACCGGGCTTGGAGAACAGCACCCGCACCCCGCGCGGCGGCGCGAGCAGCACCGGCGCGGCCAGCTCGGCGCCGTCGAAGACGCAGGTGACCTCGGCGCCGGACTGCAGGGCGAGCTGCGAGAGCGAGCCGAGCAGCCGCAGCCGCTGCTTCTCCAGCGGCATGGTCGGATAGCCGGTCTTGGTGACGTTGTAGCCGTCGACGACCAGATGCGCCTGCGGGAGCGCGAGGAGCTGGTCCAGGATGGCCGGATCGCTCTCGGACAGGGCGCGCGCGGCGATGTCCTTGGGCGACATCCGCCCCGGCTCCACGGCGTCCACGGTCTCCGCGGGCCGCACCGAGACGGGCGGCAGCGCCAGCTCGCGGCGCAGCCCCTGGGCCGCGTCGAGGACCGTGTCGAGCAGCAGCCGCAGCCGCATGTCCTCGACGCTGCGCCCCTCACGGGCCGCCCGGCGGCTGGCCTCCAGGGCCGCCTCGGTCTCGCCGAGCCGCGCCTTGAGGCGGCGCGACTCGCTCTCGGCGGCGGACACCTGCGCCTGCCCCTCGGCACGCACCGCCTCCACCTCGGCGGCGGCCTTGCGGAGCGCGGCCTCGCCCCGCTTGACGTCGCTGAGGGCCCCGCGCAGCTTGCGGTGCATCGATTCGGCTTCCCTGCGTGCCGCTTCGAGCTCGGTGCGCAGCCGCTCGGTCTCCGCCTTGGTCTGGCCGCGGGCGGCGACGAGGTCCTCGCGCAGCCGCTCCAGCTCGGCCCGGGTCTCGTCGTCGGCGCGCTCGGCGTCGGCCCGCTGGGCCTCCTCACCCGCCGCGGTGACCAGCTTCACCCATCCGGCGGGACGCAGCACGTAGGCCGCCGCCGCCACGTCCAGCGGATCGGCGGCGGGCGGCGGCGATCCCGCGTCGAGGGCGCCGGCGAGCTCGGGCTGTGCCTCCCTGAGGCGTTCGCCGATGCGCTGGCGGAACAGCGTGTCGTTCTCCAGCGCCGCCGCCATGGCGTTGGCCGCGAACTTCGCCCGCCGGGTGGGCGTGAAGCGCGCGTACTGCCGCAGCTGGGCGGGCAGTTCGGCCAGGGTCAGCCCGCCGAAACCGTCCGAGACGATCTGGACGACCCGCCGGCGCACCCCGTCGGGCAGCGGACGGTCGAGCACCTCAGCGGCGCCGTCGTCCGGCTCCCCGCCTGCGCTCTCCACCATCCGTCACCCCACTAGCTGTGCGGGCCCCGCTCCCTCAGGAGTCGGTGCCCGGCCTGTCCACGAGTTCCACCTGATCCACGGCGTTGCACCATCGGCAGCGCACCGACTCGATGGTCTCACTGACCACCTCGCGTTCCTCGACGTTCGACTCTCCGGCCAGGTCGAGATGGACATACTCGACGACCTTCGAGCTGCGGGTCACGTCGAAACGCGTGAGATTGCCGCAGAGCGTGCAGCGCCACCGGGTGGTGGCGGTCGGCAGGGGAACCGTCATCGTGGCTGTTCGCTTCCTTCGGAGACTGCGTACGTCGACGTCTTCGGCGACCGTGGGCCCACGCCGGCTTCCATGGCGCGTAGTGCCCGTAACCCTAAGGCCTGTAAGGGGCGCCATGCTGCGCCCTCCGGTGCGGCATGGCGGTCTGGGCAGGTAGCGCCCGTTACGTCATGCTCTGTTCATGATCACCACATGGGGTTCGAAGGCGGGCCGGCTGCTCCGGGGACAGTCCGCCCCGGTCACGTACGGGCTGATCGCCGTCTGCTGCGTGGTCTTCGTCATCTCCCCGGTGTCCGGATTCAACCCCGTCTACGGCAAGGGCGACGAGCTGCTCGCCGCGCAGCAGGCCTATTTCGAGCGGTGGGGAGTGGTACCCGTCGAACTGTTCAGCGGGGTCCCGCGGGCCGCCCTCGGACCGTTCACCGCCCTGTTCGTGCACGGAAGCTGGCTTCATCTGCTCGGGAACATGCTGTTCCTGTACGTCTTCGGGGCCATGGTCGAGGAACGCATGGGGCACCTCCTGTACGCGCTCTTCTACCTCAGCTGCGGATACCTCGCCCTGCTCGCCTACGCGGCCGCGCACGCGGGCTCCGACCAGACGCTGGTGGGAGCCTCCGGGGCGATCTCCGCCGTCCTCGGCGCTTTTCTGTATCTCTTCCCGCAGGCGCGCGTCACCAGCCTCTTCCCGTTCCTCTTCTTCCTGCCGCTGCGCTTCCCCGCCTGGGTGGTCCTGCCGTTCTGGGTGACGCTGCAGTGGCTGGCGGCGGGGCAGGGCGGCAAGGGCACGGGGGTGGCCTATCTGGCGCACCTGGTGGGCTTCTCGCTCGGCTTCCTCTTCGCGTGGGGGTGGTGCGTGCGGGGGCGGCGGAGCACGCGCGGGAGGACGTCCCTGCCCGCGCGGGAGGGTGAGGCGGGAGGGCTAGAGTGAACGGCACAGCACCGGCCACCGAGGGAGACAGCCAGCCGTGATCACCGCGATCGTGCTCATCAAGACCAGCGTGGACCGGATTCCGGAGATCGCCGAGTCGATCGCCGCGCTCGACTCGGTCAGCGAGGTCTTCTCCGTCACGGGTACGTACGACCTGATCGCGATGGTGCGCGTGCCGCGCCACGACGACCTGGCCGACGTCATCCCCGGCCGGATCAGCAAGATCCCCGGCGTCGAGGCGACCGACACGCACGTCGCGTTCCGCACGTACTCCCAGCACGACCTGGAAGCCGCCTTCGCGATCGGCCTCGACTCCTAAGCCTCCCGGAGGGCCGGGTCACCGGGGCGCCCCGGTCAGACGGCGGCGCCGGTGTCCGGCACGCACCGCCCGTCCTCGGTGCGGTAGTTCCAGCGCGCGCCGTCGGCCACGAGCTCCTTGACGGCGCGCACGAACCGCTCCACGTGCTCGTCGGGGGTGCCCGCGCCGAAGCTCACCCGGATGGCGTTCAGGGACTTCTCGCCGGGCGCCGCCTCGGGCGCGCCGCACTCGCCCTGGGTCTGCGGGTCGCTGCCCAGCAGGGTGCGCACCAGCGGGTGGGCGCAGAAGAGGCCGTCGCGCACGCCGATGCCGTACTCCGCGGACAGCGCGGCCGCGAAGTGCGAGCTGTTCCAGCCCTCCACGACGAACGAGATGACGCCCACGCGCGGCGCGTCGTCGCCGAAGAGCGACAGGACCCGCACCTGCGGCACCTCGGCCAGCCCGGTGCGGACCCGCGCGATGAGCTGCTGCTCCCGGGCGACGAGACCCTCGAAGCCCGCCTCGGTGAGCGCCTTGCAGGCGGCGGCGATCGCGTACACGCCGATGACGTTCGGCGAACCGGCCTCGTGCCGGGCCGCGCTGTCGTGCCACTCCACGTCCACTCCGCCGTCCGTGCGCCGCGCCACCTTGCGCGAGGCGCCGCCGCCCGCGAGGTAGGGCTCGGCGGTGCGCAGCCAGTCGGAGCGGCCCGCGAGGACACCGGAGCCGAAGGGCGCGTACAGCTTGTGCCCGGAGAAGGCGACCCAGTCGACGTCCAGCTCGTCGATGGAGACCGGGTGGTGGGGGGCGAGCTGCGCGGCGTCCAGGACGATGCGGGCGCCGTGGGCGTGCGCGGCGGCGGCGAGCTCCTTGACGGGCCACAGTTCGCCGGTGACGTTCGAGGCGCCGGTCACGCAGACCAGGGCGGGGCCGTAGGGGTCGCGGTCGGCGAGGGCGTGCTCCAGGGTGCGCACGGCGTCGCCGGGGGTGCGCGGCGCGTTGAGGTAGGTGACGCGGGCGTCCCGCCACGGCAGGAGCGAGGCGTGGTGCTCGGTCTCGAAGACGAAGACCTGGCAGTCCGCGGGCAGCGCGGCGGCGAGCAGGTTCAGCGAGTCGGTGGTGGAGCGGGTGAAGACGACCTGGTCGTCCTCGCGGCAGCCGAGGAACTCGGCGACCGTCGTACGGGCGTTCTCGAAGAGGTCGGTGGAGAGCTGCGAGAGGTAGCCGGCGCCGCGGTGCACGCTGCCGTAGTACGGCGCGTAGGCCGCCACGTCGTCCCAGACCCGCTGCAGCGCCGGGGCGCTCGCCGCGTAGTCGAGGGCCGCGTACGTCACCTCGCCGCCGGTGACCAGCGGCACGGTGACGTCACGGCCGAGGACGGCCAGCGGGGCACAGACGGACGAGTCGGCGGCAACGGCGGAAACAGACATGGCGAACTCCCGGAAGAGACAAGTGAGTTCACTGCGACGACGGCCGCGCGACGAGGGCTGCGGCGGTGCAGTGATGAAGAGAAGAAGGGTGCGCGGAAAAGGGGCCGGAAGGCCCTAGCACATTCGCTTGCTCACGAGACTGCTCCCTTGAGGACCAGGACCCCAGGGTTCGCAGGGGTCCGCGCTTGCCACGGACCTTGCTGTCCACGGCCTGGTCTTCACCCGGGGCACCCCGCCACGGACGGAGGGTTGCCGGACAGCGGGCCGGGGCCGTAGTCGCTGTCACTCATGACCTGTGCAGCATCCTGCCATACGATCTTCGGCGCGCAAGGCGCAGTCCAGGATCCGGACTGCGCCGTGCGTCACACCGATACCGCGTCCCGGGGACTCCCCCGGGGCCTGTCAGCGGTTGCTGGCGGACACCCAGCGCTCCAGGGCCTGCTTCGCGGCCCCCGAGTCGATCGCCTGCGCCGCGCGGTCCATGCCGGCCCTGATCTGGGCCACCAGCGGCTCGTCGGTCGGCGTGAGGGCGACCAGCGCCGCCGCGGAGTTCAGCAGCACCGCGTCCCGTACCGGGCCGCGCTCGCCGTCGAGGAGGCGCAGGGCCACCTCCGCGTTGTACGAGGCGTCGGCGCCCCGCAGCGCCTCGACGGGCACCAGGTCGATCCCGACGTCCCGCGGGTCGAAGGCCTCCTCGCGCACGGCGCCGTCCCGCACCGTCCAGACCCGGGAGGTCGACGTCGTGGTCAGCTCGTCCAGCCCGTCGTCGCCGCGGAAGACGAGGGAGGAGTGCCCGCGCTCGGCGAAGACGCCGGCCACGATGGGGGCCATCCGGGGGTCGGCGACGCCGACGGCCTGGGCCCGCACCCGGGCGGGGTTGGTGAGCGGGCCGAGCAGGTTGAAGACGGTCCGGATGCCGAGCTGGCTGCGTGCCCCGCCCGCGTGCCGCAGCGCCGGGTGGAACTTCACGGCGAAGCAGAACGTGATCCCCGCCTCGTCCGCCACCTCGACCACCCGCTGGGGGGTGAGGTCCAGGTTGACGCCGAGCTTCTCCAGGACGTCGGAGGCGCCGGACGCGCTGGAGGCGGCGCGGTTGCCGTGCTTGACGACCTTCGCGCCGGCGCCCGCGACGACGATCGCGGACATGGTCGAGATGTTGACGGTCTTGGCGCCGTCGCCGCCGGTGCCGACGATGTCGACGCTGGGGCCGGGCACGTCGATGACGTTGGCGTGCGCGTACATGGCGCGGACCAGGCCGGAGATCTCCTCGACGGTCTCGCCCTTGGCCCGCAGCGCCACCACGAAACCGGCGATCTGCGCGTCGGTGGCCTCGCCCCGCATGATGCGGTCCATGGCCCAGGCCGTGTCGTCGGCGCTCTGGTCGCGCCCGTCGAGCAGGCCGTTCAGGACGTCGGGCCAGGAACGGCCCGCCGCGGTGTCGCCTCCTGCGGGGGTCACAGCGCTCATAGCCGCTCCTGGTCTTCTTCGTCCGTAGGGCAAGGAAACACCCCCGCACGCGGGGGTGGGACCACCCTATCCAGCCTCCGGGACGGCAAAGAGCCCCGTCCATGCAATGGACGGGGCTCCTGCCGTGGCGACCGTGGTGGTCCCCCGCCCGGACGAGGCCGGGAGGGGGCGGTCAGTGCTTCACAGCATCAGGTGATCAGTGGTGACCGTGGCCGCTCGTGATCTCCTTGTACTCGTCGGCGGTGGGCTTGGGGATCTGGTTGTTCTCCCCGTAGTAGCCCTTCGAGAGCTTCGCCCGGAGCTTCTGCGTTCCGGACAGCTTGCGCTCCACGCCGTTCTCGTCGACCGACGGGCCGATCTCGACCGGCTGGTACTGCTCGTGCGCCGTGAGCGTGTGCAGCTGCTCGCGGCTGAGCGGCTCGTGGACCTCGATGAACTCACCGTGCGGCAGGCGCTTGATGATGCCCGACTCGCGGCCGTGCAGCACCTTGTCCTTGTCGCGCCGCTGCAGACCCAGGCAGATCCGCTTGGTGACGATGAAGGCGAGGACCGGTCCGACGAAGAAGCCGATCCGGACGAACCAGGTGATGGCGTTCAGCGACAGGTGGAAGTGGGTGGCCCACAGGTCGTTGCCACCACCGACCAGCATGATCATGTACGCCGTCAGCCAGGCGACACCGAAGGCCGTACGGGTCGGGGCGTTGCGCGGGCGGTCCAGGATGTGGTGCTCGCGCTTGTCGCCGGTGACCCAGGACTCGATGAACGGGTAGACCGCGATGGCCACGAGGACCAGCGGGAAGACCACGACCAGCGGGATGAACACGCCCAGGGCGAGCGTGTGGCCCCAGAGGTTGATCTCCCAGCCCGGCATCACACGGATCAGGCCCTCGGCGAAGCCCATGTACCAGTCGGGCTGGGCGCCGGTGGACACCTGGTCCGGGCGGTACGGGCCGATGGCCCAGATCGGGTTGATCGAGGCGATGGCCGCGATGACCGCGATGACACCGAAGACCAGGAAGAAGAAGCCTCCGGCCTTGGCCATGTAGACCGGCA
The DNA here is from genome assembly GCF_042889645.1 of Streptomyces sp. NPDC002564. Lineage (NCBI taxonomy): Bacteria > Bacillati > Actinomycetota > Actinomycetes > Kitasatosporales > Streptomycetaceae > Streptomyces > Streptomyces sp. NPDC002564. Next base: position 96,405 of record NZ_JBIARE010000003.1, read on the forward strand.
GCAGCGGCATGCCGACGACGTTCTTGTTGCTCTTGCCGGCGCCCGCGTACTGCGTGTGCTTGTGGTAGAAGACCAGGATCAGGTGCGCCACCACGAGGCCGAGCATGATGCCCGGCAACAGCAGGATGTGGACCGAGTAGAACCGCGCCACGAAGTCGCCGCCGGGGAACTCCCCGCCGAACAGGAACATCGACAGGTAGGTGCCGACGATCGGCATCGACAGGATGGCGCCCTGCATGAAGCGGACACCGGTGCCGGAGAGCAGGTCGTCCGGGAGCGAGTAACCGGTGAAACCGGTGAACATGCCGAGGACGAACAGCAGGAAGCCGAACAGCCAGTTGACCTCACGGGGCTTGCGGAACGCACCCGTGAAGAACACGCGCATCATGTGCACGAACATGCCGGCGAGGAAGATCAGCGCCGCCCAGTGGTGGATCTGCCGGATCAGCAGACCACCGCGCACATCGAAGGAGATGTGCATGGTCGAGTTGAACGCCTCCGACATCAGCTGTCCCTGCATCGGGATGTAGCTGCCGGAGTACTCCACCTCGTTCATCGACGGGTGGAAGAACAGCGTCAGGTACACACCCGTGAGGATGATGATGATGAAGCTGTAGAGGCAGATCTCACCGAGCATGAAGGACCAGTGGTCCGGGAAGATCTTGCGCATGTTGGCCTTGGCCAGGGAGTAGATCCCCAGCCGGCCGTCGGCCCAGTCCGCGACCCGCTCACCGGCGGGCGCTTTCTGGCGCTTGTCGGTCGAAGAAGTGGTGGTGGTGCTCATCCGCGCTCCCAGAAGGCAGGACCGACGGGCTCTTCGAAGTCGCCGAGCGCCTCGAGGTAGCCCTTTTCGTTCACGCCGATGCGCAGCTGCGGCAGGGCGTGGCCGGCCGGGCCGAAGATCACTCGGGCACCGTCGGAGAGATCGAAGGTGGACTGGTGGCACGGGCAGAGGACGTGGTGCGTCTGCTGCTCGTACAGGGAGATCGGGCAGCCCACGTGGGTGCAGATCTTGGAGTACGCCACGATGCCCTCGTGCGACCACTCCAGCTCGCGCTTGTCCTTGATGTTCTCCGGCTGGATCCGGACGATCATCAGGGCGGCCTTGGCGATCTGGGTCTGGAAGTCGTGGTCGTGCTCGGACATGCCCTCGGGCATGGCGAAGGTCAGCGAACCGACGGCCACGTCGGCGGGCCGCAGCGGCTCGTGGGTGTTCATGTTCACGAGCATCTTGCCCTTGGCCCACTTGGTGTGCCGCAGCTTGTCCTCGGGCAGCGGCCCGAGGTCACGCAGCAGGACGACACCGGAGAGCGGGACCAGGGCCAGCGCGCCGAACATCGTGTTGCGGATCAGCTTGCGCCGACCGAAACCCGACTCCGCGGCGCCCTGCTTGAAGTCCTCCATGACCTTGGCACGGACCTCGGGCTCCGCCGCGATCTCGTGCCGCTCGTCGGCCATCTCCACGTCGGACATCAGGGTGCGGGCCCAGTGGACCGCGCCCGCGCCGATGCAGAACAGCGCCACGCCGAGGGTCAGGCCCAGGGCGAAGTTCAGGCCGCTGATGTGCCCGATCGGGAAGACGTAGATGCTCTTGTCCGCCGGGATCGCCACGTACGAGGCGATGAAGCCCACCGTCGCGATCATCGACAGCGTGAACAGGAACGCCACGGCTCGCTCGGAGCGCTTGGCGGCCCGCTCGTCGATGTCCTGGACACGGTGCTCGTGGGGCGGCAGCCCCGGGTCGGCGAACGGGTTCTCGTCCGTGACCGCCACCGAGCCGTGCTCGGTCTCCTGCTTGCTGGGCAGGTTCTCTTCTGGAATCTCTTGGCTACTCATGACTTCTTGGCCTTTGCGGTCCGAGCGGCGACCCACACGGCGACCGCGATCAGCGAACCGAGACCGAAGATCCAGCCGAAGAGGCCTTCACTGACCGGACCCAGACCGCCCAGCTTCAGACCGCCAGGGCTCTCGGTCTTCTCGCTGTTGACCGCGTCGAGGTACGCGATGATGTCCTTCTTGTTCTTCTCCGGCATCGTCGTGTCGGGGAAGGACGGCATGTTCTGCGGGCCGGTCTGCATGGCCTCGTAGATGTGCTTCGGGGAGACACCCTCCAGCGAAGGCGCGAACTTGCCGTGCGTCAACGCGCCACCTTCACCGGTGAAGTTGTGGCACTGGGCGCAGTTGGTGCGGAAGAGCTCGCCACCCTTGGCGATGTCCGCACCGTCCGGGCTGTACTGCTTCTCGGTCGGGACCGAGGGACCGGCACCCAGCGACGAGATGTACGCCGCCAGCTGGTCGATCTGGGCCTGGTTGTAGATGACCTTCTTCTTGGGCGCCTGGGCGCCCGGCTGCTGGAGCGGCATGCGGCCGGTGCCGACCTGGAAGTCGACCGCGGCGGCGCCCACGCCGACCAGGCTCGGACCGTCGGAGGAGCCCTGACCGCCGGTTCCGTGGCAGCTGGAGCAGCCCACGGCGTAGAGCTTCTTGCCCTCGTCGATGGCGAGGGACTGGGCGGTGTCATCGGCCTGCGCCTTGTCCGCCGGCGCGAACGCGGCGTACAGCCCCCCGGTGGCCGCCAGCGCGAGGAGTAGGACGACGACCGCCGCCAGCGGATGGCGTCGTCGTGCGGAGAGCTTTTTCACGGATTACCCCGGTGTCAGGATCTTCTGCGTCGATGCTGCTGGAATGTTCGGATGTGTCGCGTCAGCGACCTGCCGATTACTTGATCATGTAGATCGTGGCGAAGAGGCCGATCCAGACCACATCGACGAAGTGCCAGTAGTAGGACACGACGATGGCTGCGGTCGCCTGCTCGTGGGTGAACCTCCTGGCCGCGTAGGTGCGGCCGAGGACCAGCAGGAAGGCGATCAGGCCGCCCGTCACGTGCAGTCCGTGGAAGCCGGTGGTCAGGTAGAAGACCGAGCCGTACGGGTCGGACGAGAGCGAGAGGCCCTCGTGCTTGACCAGCTCGGTGTACTCGTACACCTGACCGCCGATGAAGATCGCACCCATGATGAACGTGACGATGAACCACATCCGGAGCTTCTTCACGTCTCCGCGTTCAGCGGCGAACACGCCGAGCTGACACGTGAGAGAGGAGAGCACCAGGATGGTGGTGTTCGTCGCTGAGAACGGGAAGTTCAGGGCCGAGGCCATTTCCTTCCAGTGATCAGGACCCGTCACCGATCGCAGGGTGAAGTACATCGCGAAGAGGGCCGCGAAGAACATCAGCTCGGAACTCAACCAGATGATGGTTCCGACGCTGGTGAGGTTCGGTCGATTGACCGGCGGGTGCGCGTGCCCGGTATCTACTGTCGTTGCTGTCGCCACGACCGACATTATGTCGGTCGCTTATCCCGCCCTCACCCCGGGGGGTGCCGTTCGGAGTGTCTACCGGGTGTGTCCTGCCCGGATGGCCCATCGCAGGCCTGTCCGAACCGGTGTTGACGGGGTGCCGGGAGGAGTAGCATCCGCGCATCGGTTCCCGACCCCCTGACGGCACAGCTCAGCCCCGTTCAGCACTGCACCGCACTGCTCTACGCACCGACGTACTGGAGGAACAATGCAGCCGACCGCCACGGTGCTGGTCTACAGCGACAACGCGAGCACCCGCGAGCAAGTCCGGTTGGCCACCGGTCGCAGGCCTGCGGCCGATGTTCCCGAGGTGCGGTTCGTGGAGTGCGCCACGGTCCACGCGGTCCTCAAGGAGCTGGACCACGGCGGCATCGACGTGGCCGTGCTCGACGGCGAGGCGGCGCCCGCGGGCGGCATGGGGGTCTGCCGGCAGATCAAGGACGAGGTCTTCCAGGCCCCGCCGGTGCTGCTCCTCATGGGGCGCCCGCAGGACGCCTGGCTTGCCACCTGGAGCCGCGCGGAGGCGGCGGTGACCCTGCCGGTCGAGCCAGTGGAGTTCGCCCAGGCCCTGGCGGGCCTGCTGCGCAGCCGGCGGGCCGTGCAGGCCTGAGGCCCGCTCGACTCCGGCTGGAGGCCGCACCCGGGCGTACGGGGCGGGCTCCGGTGACCGCCGAGGCGGGCAGATGACCACGAGAGGGGCCCGCGCCGATGGCGCGGGCCCCGCTCGTATGCCCCAGAGGGGCGCGCGGGGGGGCCCCGAGACCCGCGGCCGCCGCCGGGCCGCGTCGGCCCCCCCCGGGGCCGCCGTGGTGGCGGCG
>NZ_JBIARE010000003.1:100586-117375 GCF_042889645.1 Streptomyces sp. NPDC002564
CCGGGGGGGGGGGGGGGGGGGGGGGGGGGGGGGGGGGGGGGGGGGCGGGGGGCCCCGGGGGGGGGGCATTCCCCCCGCGGGGGGGCCCCGGCCGGGGGGGCCCCCCCCCTCTCGTATGCCCCTGAGAGCCTCTCTGCGGGCCCGCTAGACCCGCGGCCGCAGCCTGGCCGCGTCGGCCACCGCGGGGCCCTCCTTGGTGCCGGAGAGCAACTCGCTGCCCTCCCGCCACTTCTTCCAACTCATGTTCCAGTCGCCGAGGCCGTTGCCGAAGGTCGGCATGTCCTCGCCGTAGCTGTTCACGACCTCCACGAGGTCGCCCTGGCGGACGGTCTCGTAGAACCAGGCGGCGTCCCCGGTGCTCATGCCGGTGCAGCCGTGGCTGGTGTTCGCGTAGCCCTGCGATCCCACCGACCAGGGCGCGGCGTGCACGTACTCGCCGGAGTCGGTGACGCGCGTCGCGTAGTAGACCTGCTTGTCGTAGAAGTCCGACGCCCCGATGCTCGCACTGGTCATGCGTACGGAGTACTCCTTGCCGAGCACCACCTTGACGCCGTTGCGCGTGGAGTAGCCCGGCTTGCCCGTGGTGACCGGCATGGAGTTGATCTCCTCGCCGTTGCGGTAGACCGTCATGTAGTGCGAGGAGGCGTCCGTGATGGCCTCCACGCGGTCGCCGATGGTGAGCTTGAGCGGCTTGGCCTCGGCGCCCCACAGCTTGTCGGTGACCTTGAGGCCCTCCAGGTTGCTGGAGACCTTCACGGTGGCGCCCGCGGGCCAGTACTCCTTGGGGCGGTAGTGCAGCGTCTTGCTGTCCACCCAGTACCAGGAGCCCTCCGTGGCGGGCACCGAGCGGACCTTCAGGGCGCGCTCGACGGTGGCTCTGGCCTCCTTGTTCTTCACCTTGGAGCTGAGCTTGGCCGTGACGGGCTGCCCGACGCCGTAGGTGCCCGCGTCGGGGCCGAAGGTGACCTTCAGCCGCTTCTTCTTCTCGGGCACGTTCGTGTCGAAGGTCATGACCTTGCGGCCCGGCGAGCCCTCTTCGTCCTCGGTGCTGACCCGGACCGTGTAGTGGGCGCCTGCCGCCAGCGGAGCGGTGCTGTGCCAGCGGGCGCCGTCGGCGGCGAGCTCACCCGCCACGTACCGCCCCATCGCGTCGGTGGCCGTCACATCCGTGATGCGCCCGTCCTCGCCCTGGGCGGTGACCTCCAGGGGCTTGTCCGGGTCCGCCTTCTGACTGCCCACCGGGCCGTTGAAGGCGATCTGGCCGGCCGCGTCGTACGGCTTCGCCGAGAGCGGGTGGCCGTCGGAGCTGCCGCAGGCGGTGGTCCCCGCGCCGAGGGCGGCCACCAGCATCGTGCAGCTCAGTACCGTGCGAATTCGCGGTGAGTGGCTCATGAACACACGGTATGAAGATTCGTCAGGTCCGGCGCGGCGAGTGACCCGTCCGAGGGGCGTGTCCGGCATGCCGAAGGGCCCGAATCCTCCTTTCGGGGGATCCGGGCCCTTCGGGTGCGGCCAGAGCTACAGACTCACTGGGTCTGGTTCTCGCCGCGGTAGTACTCGAACACCCAGCCCCACAGGCCGATCAGGATGATCGGGGCCGAGAAGTACAGCAGCCACCAGCCGAAGACGACGCCCAGGAAGGCGAGCGCGCCACCGATGCCCAGCGAGAGCGGCTGCCAGCTGTGCGGGCTGAAGAAGCCCACCTCGCCGGCCTCGTCCGCGACGTCGGCCTCCTTGTTGTCCTGTGCCGACGCGTCGACCCGCCGGGCCGTGAAGGCCAGGTAGTAGCCGATCATGATGCACAGGCCGAAGGCCAGGAAGAGCGCCGTGGTACCGGCGGGCTCCTTCGACCACACGCCATAGACGATCGCCATGGCGAGGACGAAGACGCTCAGCCAGATGAACATCTTGCCCTGGATCTTCACTTGCCGGCCTCCTTGCCGCCCGCGAGCGCTGCCTTGTCTGCGGACCCGTGACCGTGCTCCTCGAGGTGGTCGAGGGCCGCGATCTCAGGGTGGTGCAGGTCGAACGCCGGCGATTCCGAGCGGATGCGCGGCAGGGTGAGGAAGTTGTGCCGCGGCGGCGGGCAGGACGTCGCCCACTCGAGCGAGCGGCCGTAGCCCCACGGGTCGTCGACCTCGACCTTCTTGCCGTACTTGGCGGTCTTCCAGATGTTGTAGAAGAACGGCAGGATCGACAGGCCGAGCAGGAACGAACAGATCGTCGAGATCGTGTTCAGAGCGGTGAAGCCGTCGGCGTGCAGGTAGTCCGCGTACCGGCGGGGCATGCCCTCGGCACCCAGCCAGTGCTGCACCAGGAACGTGCCGTGGAAGCCGACGAACAGCGTCCAGAAGGTGATCTTGCCGAGGCGCTCGTCCAGCATCTTGCCGGTGAACTTCGGCCACCAGAAGTGGAAGCCGGAGAACATCGCGAAGACCACGGTGCCGAAGACGACGTAGTGGAAGTGCGCGACCACGAAGTACGAGTCCGAGACGTGGAAGTCCATCGGCGGCGAGGCCAGGATGACGCCCGTCAGACCACCGAAGGTGAAGGTGATCAGGAAGCCGACCGCCCACAGCATCGGGGTCTCGAAGGACAAGGACCCCTTCCACATCGTTCCGATCCAGTTGAAGAACTTCACACCGGTTGGTACGGCGATGAGGAACGTCATGAAGGAGAAGAACGGTAGGAGCACGCCGCCGGTGACGTACATGTGGTGCGCCCACACCGTCACGGACAGGCCGGCGATCGCGATGGTCGCGCCGATCAGACCCATGTAGCCGAACATCGGCTTGCGGGAGAAGACCGGGATGACCTCGGAGATGATGCCGAAGAATGGCAACGCGATGATGTACACCTCTGGATGGCCGAAGAACCAGAAGAGGTGTTGCCAGAGCAATGCCCCGCCATTGGCGGCGTCGAAGACATGGGCACCGAATTTACGGTCCGCCTCCAGGGCGAACAGCGCGGCGGCCAGGACCGGGAAGGCCAGCAGGACCAGAACGGCCGTCAGCAGGACGTTCCAGACGAAGATCGGCATGCGGAACATCGTCATGCCCGGAGCGCGCATGCAGATGATCGTGGTGATGAAGTTGACCGAGCCGAGGATCGTGCCGAAGCCGGAGAAGGCCAGACCCATGATCCACATGTCGGCGCCGATGCCCGGCGAGCGGACCGCGTCCGACAGCGGGCTGTAGGCGAACCAGCCGAAGTCGGCCGCACCCTGCGGGGTGAGGAAGCCGCCCACCGCGATCAGCGAGCCGAACAGGTACAGCCAGTAGGCGAACATGTTCAGTCGCGGGAAGGCGACGTCGGGGGCGCCGATCTGCAGCGGCATGATCCAGTTCGCGAAGCCGGCGAACAGCGGCGTCGCGAACATCAGCAGCATGATCGTGCCGTGCATCGTGAACGCCTGGTTGAACTGCTCGTTCGACATGATCTGCGTGCCGGGCCGGGCGAGTTCGGCGCGCATGAAGAGCGCCATGACGCCGCCGATGCAGAAGAACGCGAACGACGTGACCAGATACAGCGTGCCGATCGTCTTGTGGTCAGTGGTGGTCAGCCACTTGATGACGACGTTTCCCGGCTGCTTGCGCCTGACCGGCAGCTCGTTCTCGTACGAGTCTTCTGCTGCCGCGGCACCCTGGGGTTCGTTGAGGATGCTCACAGGTTGTTCGTCTCCCGGTTCTTCTCGTGGGGCGTCTGCTCGATGCCGGCCGGGATGTAACCGGTCTGGTTCTTCTTCGCCAGGTCCTCGAGGTGCTGCTGGTAGCGCTCGGGAGAGACGACCTTGACGTTGAAGAGCATCCGGGAGTGGTCGACGCCGCAGAGCTCGGCACACTTGCCCATGAAGGTGCCCTCCTTGTTCGGAGTCACCTCGAAGGCATTGGTGTGGCCCGGGATGACGTCCTGCTTCATCAGGAACGGCACCACCCAGAAGGAGTGGATGACGTCACGCGAAGTCAGTACGAAGCGGACCTTCTCGCCCTTGGGGAGCCAGAGGGTCGGCCCGGGGTTGCCGTTCTGGGGGTTGCGCTGGCCGGGCGTGCCGACGTCGTAGACACCGTTGGCGTCCGCCGGGAAGTCCTTGCGGAACTTGTCCGGGATCGCTTCCAGGTCCTTGGACGTCTTGGCGTTGTCCTTGCCGCCGCCCGGGACGTTCTCGACGTAGTTGAAGCCCCAGCTCCACTGGAAGCCGACCACGTTGACCGTGTGGGCGGGCTTGTCGTCGAGCTTGAGGAGCTTGGACTCGTCACGTGCCGTGAAGTAGAAGAGAACCGACACGATGATGAGCGGAACCACCGTGTACAGCGCCTCGATGGGCATGTTGTAACGCGTCTGCGCCGGTACTTCCACCTTGGTGCGGCTGCGCCGGTGGAAGATGACGCTCCACAGGATCAGGCCCCAGACCAGCACGCCCGTGGCGAGCGCTGCCGCCCACGAGCCCTGCCAGAGGGAGAGAATCCGCGGAGCCTCTTCCGTTACCGGGGTGGGCATTCCAAGGCGGGGGAAATCCTTGTATGTGCAACCGGTGGCGGTCGCCAGGATCAGGCCCGCAGTCAGCACCTGCGGCAGCTTCCGCCGCATCGGGCGCCGCGACGAGCGGTCGGAGCCGTTGGGACTCACGTAGCGCCTTCCCGAGAGTCTCGCCCGCGCGGTCGGCTGCGGCCTCCACGCTGGTCGGTCGCCGCCCTGCTGCGGGCAGGGGTTTGGATGTTTATGCGGACCAAACCCTACTGGACGCTATTTGGGGTCGCGCGGGGAGGGTGCCTAACGCGCCGCGGGTCACTCCGAAGGGTGGGACGGGGCGCCGTCGGGCGCTTTCTGACGGGGGGTCGGGAGGGCCGCCGGGGTGGGGGGACCTGGGGGTTTGCGGGTGCGGGCGTCCGGTGGCCCGGCGCGCGGCCGCCCGCGCCCCCGACGGGGGGCGCTCCCGTGGGACGGGCCCCTCGGGGTGGTCCGGTCGATCACGTCATAGCGTTGACGCGTGCCCTACTTCGATGCCGCCTCCTCCGCTCCCCTGCACCCCGTCGCCCGGCAGGCCCTGACCGCCTCGCTCGACGAGGGCTGGGCCGACCCGGCCCGGCTCTACCGCGAGGGGCGGCGGGCCCGGCTGCTGCTCGACGCCGCGCGCGAGGCGGCCGCCGACGCGGTGGGCTGCCGCCCCGACGAGCTCTCCTTCACCTCGTCCGGCACCCGTGCCGTGCACTCCGGGACGGCCGGTGCGCTCGCCGCGCGTCGGCGTGTCGGAGACCACCTGATCGTGTCGGCGGTCGAACACTCGTCGGTGCTCCATTCGGCCGAGGCCCACGCGGCGGGCGGCGGCGCGGTGACCGAGGTGGCCGTCGACCGAGGCGGCGCGGTGGCGCCGGACGCCTTCGCCGCCGCGCTGCGCGAGGACACCGCGCTGGCCTGTCTGCAGTCGGCCAACCACGAGGTCGGCACCGAGCAGCCGGTCGCCGAGGTGGCCGCCCGCTGCCGGGCCGCGGGGGTGCCGCTGCTGGTCGACGCGGCCCAGTCGCTGCCCTGGGGGGCGGTCGACGGAGAGTGGTCGCTGCTGACGGGCAGCGCGCACAAGTGGGGCGGGCCCGCCGGGGTCGGCCTGCTCGTGGTGCGCAAGGGAGTGCGGTTCGCGCCGCAAGGTCCCGCCGACGAGCGGGAGTCGGGGCGGGCCGCCGGGTTCGAGAACATCCCGGCGATCGTCGCGGCGGCGGCCTCGCTGCGGGCGGTGCGGGCCGAGGCGGCGGCGGAGGGCGCGCGGCTGCGGGAGCTGACGGAGCGGATCCGGGCCCGGGTGCCCGGTCTGGTGCCGGACGTGGAGGTGGTGGGCGACCCGGTGCGCAGGCTGCCGCACCTGGTCACCTTCTCCTGTCTCTATGTCGACGGGGAGACACTGCTGCACGAGCTGGACCGGGCCGGGTTCTCCGTGTCGTCCGGGTCCTCGTGCACCAGCTCGACGCTGACGCCGAGCCATGTGCTCCGGGCGATGGGGGTGCTGAGCGAGGGGAACGTCCGGGTGTCGCTGCCGGTGGGCACGGAGGCGGCGGAGGTGGAGCGGTTCCTCGACATGCTGCCGGGGGCCGTGGCGGAGGTGCGCCGCAGGCTCGGCGCGCCGTCGGTCGCGCCGGGGGCGCGCGAGGAGTCCGCGTCGCTGGTCGTCGACGCGCTCGGCAAGCGGTGCCCGATCCCCGTCATCGAGCTCGCGAAGGTGATCGGGGACGTGCCGGTGGGCGGGACGGTGACCGTGCTCGCGGACGACGAGGCGGCGCGCCTGGACATCCCGGCCTGGTGCGAGATGCGCGGCCAGGAGTACGTGGGTGAGCGCCCGGCGGACCACGGCGCCGCTTATGTGGTCCGCCGGAGCTCGTGATCAGGCCAGGTGCGCCTGGACCTCGGCGGCGGCCTCGTGGCCGTAGGCCTTGGTGAAGCGGTCCAGGAAGTTGCTGCGGCGCAGCTCGTACTCCTGGGTGCCGACGGTCTCGATGACCAGCGTGGCCAGCATGCAGCCGACCTGCGCGGCGCGCTCGTGGGAGACGCCCCAGGCCAGGCCGGACAGGAAGCCGGCGCGGAAGGCGTCGCCGACGCCGGTCGGCTCGACCTTCGCCTCCTCCTCCGGCACGCCGACCTCGATCGGGTCCTGTCCGGTGGCCTCGATACGCACGCCGCGCGAGCCGAGCGTCGTCACGCGGTGGCCGACCTTGGCGAGGATCTCGGCGTCGGTCCAGCCGGTCTTGGACTCGATCAGGCCCTTCTCGTACTCGTTGGAGAAGAGGTAGGTGGCGCCCTCCAGGAGGGTGCGGATCTCCTCGCCCTCCATGCGCGCGATCTGCTGGGAGAAGTCGGCGGCGAAGGGGATCCCGCGGGAGCGGCACTCCTCGGTGTGGCGGAGCATCGCCTCGGGGTCGTCGGCGCCGATCAGGACGAGGTCGAGACCGCCCACGCGGTCGGCGACCGTCTTCAGCTCGATGAGGCGGGCCTCGCTCATCGCGCCCGTGTAGAAGGAGCCGATCTGGTTGTGGTCGGCGTCCGTGGTGCAGACGAACCGCGCGGTATGCAGCGTCTCGGAGATCCGCACGGAGGCCGTGTCCACGCCGTGCCGGTCGAGCCAGGCGCGGTACTCGCCGAAGTCGGAGCCCGCGGCGCCGACCAGGACCGGCCGGCTGCCGAGCTGGCCCATGCCGAAGGAGATGTTGGCGGCGACGCCTCCGCGGCGCACGTCGAGGGCGTCGACGAGGAAAGAGAGGGAGACCGTGTGCAACTGATCCGCGACCAGCTGGTCGGCGAAGCGGCCGGGGAAGGTCATCAGGTGGTCGGTGGCGATGGAGCCGGTGACTGCAATACGCACGGCTGGATGCTCCTGTGGAGGAGAGGCGGGGATTGACAGTTCACGCTACCGGGTCGAGGCACCGCCGCTGAAGTGCCAAAACTACCCGATAGTAGGGCTTTTTTCGTGGGTGGCCCGATGCATACGGTGCCGTTATGACCCTTATCCAGAAGGATGTCGTCCTGACGCGTCGCGGCGCGCCCACCACCGAGCTCCCGGAGAGCATGGAGACCCTGCGGGGCGACTGCGCCCGGATGGTGCCGCACTGGGCGGTGCCGGCCGTCGCCGCGGCCGCCCCCGTGCCGCCCTCGCTGATCCACGGGATCACCGTCCCGTCCGCCTCCGCCCGCCTGATCGGCGAAATGCCCGATTACGGCTACTGAGGGCGGCTGATTCCGCGCCCTGGCGCGCGTCCGGGGAACCGTGCGCTCCCCTGCCGCGTCCCATCGCCGTCCCCCGTGAAGGGGACGTCGGATACGACGAAGCCCACCTGTGGGATGTCAGGGACAGCAGTGCAGTCGAAGGAGCGATGCGGTGAGCACCGAGCGATCCGATCATGAGGCGGCCGAGCCGCAGCGCCGGCGGGCCCGCCTGGCCGTCGCCTCGGTCGCGGCCACCGTGCTGCTGGTCGGCGGCGGTGGCGCGTACGTCGCGGCGACCGCTTCCGGCGGTGGCGGCGGCAGCGACGGGGCACCGGCGGGCGACGGCGGCGACGATCCGCCGCCGCTCGCCCTGGACGGTTATCCGGCCGCCGACCGGCAGAGCGGTGACGGGACCCCGGGCGGCACCGGCGGCATCGCCCCGGGCGAGCCCGACCCGAGCGGCGCCGTGTACCGCGCCACCGGCAAGCTGCCCGGGGGCCCGGAGTCGGCCGCCGTGCACCACGCGCGGGGCGAGGTCACCCGGGACGAGGTGGCGGACCTGGCCGCGGCGCTCGGCGTGCGCGGTACGCCGACGTCGCGGGACGGCGCCTGGAAGGTGGGCGGGGACAAGGACGGCACGGGGCCGACGCTGCAGGTGAACAAGCAGGCGCCGGGCACCTGGACCTACGCCCGGCACGGCACCGGGGGCACCGACGACTGCCCCAGGGGCAAGCCCTGTTCCGGCACCTCGACCGCGCCCGGCGGGGAGCCGGGGGACGCGGTGGACGAGCAGGCCGCCAAGAAGGCCGCGGCCCCGGTCCTCAAGGCGCTCGGCCAGGACGACGCCAAGCTCGACGCCCGCCAGCTGATGGGCGCCGTCCGGGTGGTGAACGCCGACCCGAAGGTCGACGGGCTGCCCACGTACGGCTGGTCGACCGGGATCCAGGTCGGCGCGGGCGGCGAAGTGGTCGGCGGGAGCGGCCAGTTGAAGGAGCCGGTCAAGGGGGCGACGTACCCGGTGATCGGCGCCCGGGAGGCCCTGGACCAGCTGAACGGCTCGCGCACCGACGGGCGGGGCGGCATCGCCGGGTGCGCGACCCCCGTGCCGCACGCCGACGACGCGACGCAGGGCGAGGGCGGCACGGGCGCCGGGAAGCAGGCGCCGTGCGAGCCGTCGTCCGAGGCGCCGAAGCCGCGGCCGGTCGCCGTCAGCGGCGCCACGTTCGGCCTCGCGACGCACTTCGTGGACGGCCGGCAGACCCTCGTGCCGTCCTGGCTGTTCGAGGTGAAGCCGAGCGGCGCGCGGGACACCTTCACGGTGACGCACCCGGCCGTCGCCCCGAAGTACCTGACGCCGCCCGGCGGTTCCGGCTCGCCCACGCCCTCGGACCGGCCCGGCGACGGGGACTCCGGGCACGGCTCGGCGGCCGTGGAGTCCTACAGCGCCGACGGGACGTCGCTGACCGTGCACTTCTGGGGCGGCGTGTGCAGTGAGTACGCCGCGTCCGCGAAGGAGCGGGGCGACCGCGTGACCGTCACCGTCGCCGAGACGCACCAGAAGGGCGGCATGTGCGTGAAGGTCGCCAAGAAGCTCTCGGAGACCGTCACCCTCGACAAGCCGCTCGGCGACCGCACGGTCGTGGACGGCCGGGGCGGGACGGTCCGGGCGAAGTAGCGCGGGCCCGCGCCACGCCCGGCACACACAGAGGCGGCGGCCCCCCGGAGATCCGGGGGGCCGCCGCCTTCGCGCGTGGGTACCCGCAGCGTCAGCTGAAGGAGTCGCCGCAGGCGCAGGAGCCCGTGGCGTTCGGGTTGTCGATCGTGAAGCCCTGCTTCTCGATGGTGTCCACGAAGTCGATGGAGGCGCCGCCCAGGTAGGGAGCGCTCATCCGGTCGGTGACGACCTTGACGCCGTCGAAGTCCTTCACGACGTCGCCGTCGAGCGAACGCTCGTCGAAGAACAGCTGGTAGCGCAGGCCCGAGCAGCCGCCGGGCTGAACGGCGACGCGCAGCGCCAGGTCGTCCCGGCCCTCCTGCTCCAGCAGGCCCTTCACCTTGGCCGCGGCGGCGTCCGACAGGAGGATGCCGTCGCTCACGGTGGTGGTCTCGTCCGATACGGACATCTGCTTCTCTCCCGGGTTGTACGGAGACTGCTTGCCGACGGTTGCAACCGGCGGGGCCGCGGATTCATTCCGGGCCGAGCGCTTACGTCCTTGCCCCTTCATGCTCGCACATGGCGCCGGGTGGGACACCGGGCCCGGGGGCGGCGAATGCGTCACATCGACACTATCGCCGTCGTCAAAGTGACGTGAAGCGGTTATGATAGATAACGTCAATTCGACGAAAAGGCTTTCCGGTGCCAGCCACGGCTCCACCGGAGCGGCTCCCGCCGCGCATACACAGATCAGAAAGGGTGCGTGTCGTGACCACCGCCCAGTCCCCCGCGAACCGCGTGGACCTCGATGTTCAGCCCACCCCGCTCGCCCTCCTGCTGCTCGGCCGCGAGGCCGACCCGCGGAGCGAGCGCGGCGTGGAGTGCCCGGGGGACCTGCCCTCCCCCTCCGACCCGGACCTGGTGGAGCGCGCCCGCGCCGCCAAGGAGAAGCTCGGCGGGAAGGTCTTCGTGCTGGGGCACCACTACCAGCGCGACGAGGTCATCCAGTTCGCCGACGTCACCGGTGACTCGTTCAAGCTGGCGCGCGACGCCGCCGCCCGGCCGGACGCCGAGTACATCGTCTTCTGCGGCGTGCACTTCATGGCCGAGTCCGCCGACATCCTGACGACGGACGACCAGAAGGTCGTCCTGCCGGACCTGGCCGCCGGCTGCTCGATGGCCGACATGGCCACCGCCGAGCAGGTCGCCGAGTGCTGGGACGTGCTGACCGACGCCGGGATCGCCGAGCAGGTCGTGCCCGTCTCGTACATGAACTCCTCCGCCGACATCAAGGCGTTCACCGGCAAGCACGGCGGCACGATCTGCACGTCGTCCAATGCCCGGCGCGCCCTGGAGTGGGCCTTCGAGCAGGGCGAGAAGGTGCTGTTCCTGCCCGACCAGCACCTGGGCCGCAACACCGCCGTGCGCGACATGGGCTTCTCGCTCGACGACTGCGTCGTCTACAACCCGCACAAGCCGAACGGCGGCCTGACCGTCGAGCAGCTGCGCGACGCGAAGATGATCCTGTGGCGCGGGCACTGCTCGGTGCACGGCCGCTTCTCGCTGGAGTCCGTGGCGGATGTGCGCGCCCGGATCCCCGGCGTCAACGTCCTGGTGCACCCCGAGTGCAAGCACGAGGTCGTCGCCGCGGCCGACCACGTGGGCTCGACCGAGCACATCATCAAGACGCTGGAGGCGGCCCCGGCCGGCTCCAAGTGGGCCATCGGCACCGAGCTGAACCTGGTCCGCCGCCTGGCGAACCGTTTCGCCGCCGAGGACAAGGAGATCGTCTTCCTCGACAAGACGGTCTGCTTCTGCTCGACCATGAACCGCATCGACCTGCCGCACCTGGTGTGGACCCTGGAGTCGCTGGCCGAGGGCAACCTGGTCAACCGGATCGAGGTCGACCGCGAGACCGAGCAGTTCGCGAAGCTGGCCCTGGAGCGGATGCTGGCGCTGCCGTAGTCCGCCCGCGCC
Source organism: Streptomyces sp. NPDC002564 (assembly GCF_042889645.1). Classification (NCBI taxonomy): domain Bacteria; kingdom Bacillati; phylum Actinomycetota; class Actinomycetes; order Kitasatosporales; family Streptomycetaceae; genus Streptomyces; species Streptomyces sp. NPDC002564. The sequence continues at coordinate 111,904 of NZ_JBIARE010000003.1, forward strand.
CTCCCGCCGGGAGGCCGTGACGCACCGACGGGGTGCCCCTCGGACCGAGGGGCACCCCGTCGTGCTGTTCGCCGGGCGGCCGGGCCCGGTGGACGCGTCCCTAGAGCGTCGCCGCCTCCGGGGAATCGGCGGCCGGTGCCGGGCCGCTGCCGTCCTTCTTCGCCCGCTTCGCCGCGCGCTTGGCGCGCCTGCGCTCCTTGCGGAGCTCCACCATCGCGTACAGCGTCGGTACGAGGAGGAGGGTCAGCAGCGTCGACGTGATCAGGCCGCCGATCACCACGACCGCGAGCGGCTGGGCGATGAAGCCGCCCTCGCCCGTGACGCCCAGCGCCATCGGCAGCAGCGCGAAGATCGTCGCCAGGGCCGTCATGAGGATCGGGCGGAGCCGGTGCCGGCCGCCCTCGACGACCGCCTCGATCGTCCCGTAGCCCTGCTTGCGGTACTGGTTGATGAGGTCGATCAGCACGATGGCGTTGGTGACCACGATGCCGATGAGCATCAGCATGCCGATCATCGCCGGGACGCCCATCGGGGTGTCCGTGGCGACCAGCAGGCCGATCGCGCCCGTCGCCGCGAACGGGATGGAGACGAGCAGGATCAGCGGCTGCACCAGGGAGCGGAAGGTCGCGACCAGGAGCATGAAGACGATCGCGATCGCCGCCAGCATCGCCAGGCCCAGGGACCCGAAGGCCTCGTCCTGGTCCGCGGAGACGCCGCCGATCGAGGCGGTGGCCCCGTCCGGGAGCTTCAACGCGTCCAGCTTCTTGGTCAGGTCCGCGCCGACCGCGCCGGTGTTGTCGCCGGTCGGCTTCGCCGTGATGGTCGCGGCCCGCGCGCCGTCGATCCGGGTCATGGAGACGGGGCCGTCCACCAGCTTCACGTCGGCGATGGCGCCGAGCCGCACGCCGGGGGCGAGCGTCAGCTTCTTCAGCTGCCCGAGGGTCTCGGCCGGCTTCGCCGACTTGACGACGACGTCGCGCTCGGTGTCGTCGAGGATGGCTTTGCCGCTGGTGGTGCCGCGCACCGCCTGGGCGACGGCCTGGCCGAGGGTCGCGTCGTCGAATCCGGCGGCGGCCGCCGCGGCGTTGGCCCGCACCGAGATCCGCGGGACGCTCTGCGACAGGTCGCTCTGCACGTCGGTGACGTCGTCGAGGGTGGCGACCTCGTCGCGCACCCGCTCCGATGCCGTGCGCAGCACGTCCGCGTCGGCGGCCTTGACCACGACGCTCAGGTCCTGGCTGCCGAAGCCGTCACCGGCGGAGACGGTGGTCTGCCCGATCCCGGAGAGCTCGCCGAGCCCCTTCTCGACGCGGTCCTGGGTCTCCTCGTAGGAGGACTTGTCCTTGAGCGTGAGGGTGTACGAGGCCTGGTTGGTGTCCGTGCCACCGCCGAAGGCGGCCATGAAGCCGGAGGAGCCGACCGTGACCTGGTAGTCCTTGACCTCGTCGATGCCGGAGAGCATCTTCTCGATCTTCTTCGCCGCGTCGTCGGAGGCGGCCAGGCTGGTGCCCGGCTTCAGCTCCTGCTTGATGGTGAGGACTTCCTGCTCGCCCTGGTCGAAGAAGTTCGTCTTCAGGAGCGGCGCCATGCCGAACGTGCCGACCAGGATGACGAGCGCGATGCCGAGGCTGGTGAGGCGGCGGCGCGTCGCGAAGCGCAGGACCGGCACGTACAGCCGCTGGAGCCTGCTGCGGCTCTCCTTCTCCTCCGCCGTGCGGCGGGCCTCCTCCGGGTCGACGCCCTGGACCGACTTGGGGGCGCGCAGGAACCAGTACGACAGGACCGGCACGACCGTCAGCGAGACGAGCAGGGAGGCGAGCAGCGCCGCCGTGATCGTCAGCGAGAACGAGCCGAACAGCTCGCCGACCATGCCGCCGACCAGGCCGATGGGCAGGAACACCGCCACCGTGGTGAGGGTCGACGACGTGACGGCGCCCGCCACCTCGCGCACGGCCTTGAGGATGGCCTCCTCGCGCTCCTCGCCGTAGCCGAGGTGGCGCTTGATGTTCTCCAGGACGACGATCGAGTCGTCGACGACCCGGCCGATCGCGATGGTCAGCGCGCCCAGCGTGAGCATGTTCAGGGACAGGTCGCGGGTCCACAGCACGATCAGGGCGAGCACGACCGAGAGCGGGATGGAGACCGCGGTGACCAGCGTCGAGCGGATCGACGCGAGGAAGACCAGGATGATCACGACGGCGAAGACCAGGCCGAGCGCGCCCTCGGTGGTGAGGCCCTCGATGGACTGGGCGACGGCCGGGCCCTGGTCGCTGGCGACGGTGAGCTCGGCGCCGGAGCCGAGGTCCTCGCGCAGGCCGGGCAGCTTGTCCTTGACCGCGTCGGAGATGGCGACGGCGCTGCCGTCGTGGTCCATGGTGACCGCGACGGCGAGGCTGGGCTCGCCGTCGGTGCGGGTGATGGAGGTCGCCGCGGCCGGCTCCTGGCGGACGGTGGCGACATCGCCCAGGCGCACCGGCTTGCCCGTCCGCGCGCCGGGCTTCGGCTCGGGCGCGACGCGCAGCTCCTGGATCTGCCGCAGCGAGGTGAAGCCGCCGCCGACCTGCACGGTGCGGTTCTTGCCGCCCTCGTCGAAGGAGCCCGCGGGCAGCGTGGCGCCACCCGCCTGGAGCGCCTTGCCGAGCGCGGCCGGGGTCAGGCCCGCCTTCGCCAGCTTCGCGTCGTCGGGGGTGACGTTGACCTGGAGGTCGCGCACGCCGTCGACGGTGACCTGGCCGACGCCGTCGATGTCCTTCAGGGCCGGCACGACGGTGCGGTCCAGCTGGTCGGCGAGGGCCTGCTGGTCCTTGTCGGAGGTGGCGGAGAGGACGACGGTGGGGATGTCGTCGGTGGAGCCGGCGACGACCTGCGGGTCGACGTCGTCGGGGAGTTCGGCGCGGGCGCGGTTCACGGCCTGCTGGACGTCGGCGACGAGCTGCTTGGAGCCGCTGCCGTAGTCGAACCGGGCCATGAGGACGGCGTTGCCCTCGCTCGCCGTGGAGGTGATGCCGGTGATGCCGTCGACCGCGTCGATGGTGTTCTCGAGCGGCTCGACGACCTGCTTCTCGACCACGTCGGGGGACGCGCCCTGGTAGGGGGCCAGCACGGACACCATCGGCAGTTCGATGGAGGGCAGCAGCTGCTGTTTGAGCTGCGGTATCGCGATGGCGCCGAAGACGATCGCGATGATCGACATCAGCCCGACGAGCGCCCGTTGGGCAAGGCTGAACCTGGACAGCCAGGACATGGTGGTCTCTCTCTGTGGCGTGCGCGGGGGGAGCGTACGAGGCCGCGCGGGGCCGCGAGAGGGGCCCGGGACATGGGTGCCCGCGGCAAGCTTCGTGCGCCCCTCACACCCTCAGCCATCGCGCCGACCCCTGGCGTCCCTCGCAGGACCATTTCTCCCGGCGCCCGTACTGCGGGCGCAGTACGCCGCCCGCGGCGTCACTCCACCCGTGGACGTACCAGGCCCGATTCGTACGCGATGACGACGAGTTGGGCCCGGTCGCGGGCGCCGAGCTTGGCCATCGCGCGGTTCACGTGGGTCTTCACGGTGAGCGGGCTGACCTCGAGGCGCTCGGCGATCTCGTCGTTCGAGTGTCCGCCCGCGACCTGGACGAGGACCTCGCGCTCGCGTCCGGTGAGCGCGCCGAGCCGCTCGCCGCGGGCCGTGCCCTCGCCGTCCGAACCCTCGCCCTGCGCGAGGAACTTGGCGATCAGGCCCTTGGTGGCCGCCGGGGACAGCAGCGCGTCGCCGGCCGCCGCGACCCGGATGGCGCCGAGCAGTTCGTCGGGCTCCGCGCCCTTGCCGAGGAAGCCGGAGGCGCCCGCGCGCAGCGACTGCACCACGTACTCGTCGACCTCGAACGTCGTCAGCATGACCACCCGCACCTGGGCCAGCGAGGGATCCGCGCTGATCAGGCGGGTGGCGGCGAGGCCGTCCGTGCCGGGCATCCGGATGTCCATCAGGACCACGTCGGCCCGCTCGGACCTGGCGAGCGCGACCGCCTCCGCCCCGTCGGACGCCTCGCCGACCACCTCCATGTCGGGCTCGGAGTCGACGAGCACCTTGAACGCGCTGCGCAGCAGCGCCTGGTCGTCGGCGAGCAGTACGCGGATCGTCACGCGGTCCCTCCCTTTGCCGTGGTGACGGGAAGGATCGCATGGACGCGGAAGCCGCCGCCGTAGCGGGGCCCCGCGGTGCAGCTGCCGCCGAGGGCGGTGACGCGTTCGCGCATGCCGAGCAGGCCGTGGCCGCCGCCGTCGCTGTCCCGGCCGTCGTCCGGGGCGTGGCCGGGGCCGTCGTCGAGGACGGTGACCTCCACGTTCGGCCCCACCCGTACGACGCTCACCTCGGCCCTGGCCTCCTGTCCCGCGTGCTTCTGCACGTTGGTCAGCGCCTCCTGGATGATGCGGAACGCGGCGAGGTCGACGGCGGCCGCGAGGTCGAGGCCGACCTGGCCGAGGGCCACCTCCACCGGCAGGCCCGCGTTGCGGAAGGTGTCGACGAGCTCGTCGAGCCGGTGCAGGCCCGGGGCGGGTTCGGTGGGCGCCTCGGGGTCGCCGGTCTGCCGCAACAGGCCGACGGTGGCGCGCAGTTCGTTCAGCGCGGAGCGGCTGGCGTCGCGCACGTGCGAGAGGGCTTCCTTGGCCTGGTCGGGCCGCTTGTCCATGACGTGCGCGGCGACCCCGGCCTGCACGTTGACCAGGGCGATGTGGTGGGCGACCACGTCGTGCAGGTCGCGGGCGATGCGCAGCCGCTCCTCGGCGACGCGGCGCCTTGCCTCCTCCTCGCGGGTGCGTTCCGCCCGCTCGGCGCGCTCCCTTATGGCGTCCACGAAGGCGCGGCGGCTGCGGACGGCGTCGCCCGCGGCGGCGGCCATGCCGGTCCAGGCGAAGATGCCGAGGTTCTCCTGGGCGTACCAGGGCAGCGGTCCCGACAGCATCGCGACGCCGGTCAGTCCCGCCATGGTGACCAGACCGATCCGCCAGGTCGTGGAGCGGTCCGTGGTGGAGGCGACGGTGAACAGCGCGATGACGGCGCACATCACGACGGGGGCGCGGGGTTCGCCGGTGAGCAGCTCGACGATGGAGGCGGCGCAGGTCGCGGCGAGCACGGACCAGGGGGCGCGGCGGCGGAAGACCAGTGCGAGGGCGCCGCAGGCCATCAGGAGCAGGCTCGGCACGTCGGGGGTGCGGGCGCCCCAGGTGGGGCCGTGCTCTCCGTACGGCTCGGCGAAGGAGCCGACGACCATGCAGACGAGGGCGGCCGAGGCGAGGATCGCGTCGACGGCCAGGGGGTGTGTTCTGGCCCAGCCGCGGCCTCGAACGAGTGTGGTCACTCGCTCCACGGTACGGGGCCTGGGCGGCGGCCGGGGCGGGTCCTCTGTTCGCCTGGGCGGCGGGCCGTTTGGGGGCCTGAGGGGGGGTCTTTTACGTGCGGGTTTTGTTGGGCTGAGCGCGCAGTTCCTCGCG
>NZ_JBIARE010000003.1:117473-849044 GCF_042889645.1 Streptomyces sp. NPDC002564
CGCCCCTGGCTGCGCCTTCGCCTGCGGGCCGCCTTTGGGCTGAGCGCGCCGTTCCCCGCGCCCCTGGCTGCGCCTTCGCCTGCGGGCCGCCTTTGGGCTGAGCGCGCCGTTCCCCGCGCCCCTGGCTGCGCCTTCGCCTGCGGGCCGCCTTTGGGATGGGCGCGCCGTTCCCCGCGCCCCCGGCTGCGCCTTCGCCTGCGGGCCGCCTTTGGGACGGGCGCGCCGTTCCCCGCGCCCCCGGCTGCGCCCGCGGCCGTGCCCTTGTGGCGCTCAGCCGGGGATCAGGCCGTCGTCGCTCAGCATCTCCTTGACCTCGTCCAGGGTGGCCTCGGGGGACGGGAGGATCAGTTCCGAGGGTTCCAGGGCGTCGTCCGGGAGGGGGGCGCCGAGCTCGCGGACCTTGTCCAGGAGCGCGTGGAGCGTGCGCCGGAAGGCGACGTCGTCGCCGCCCTCCATCTCCGCGAGCAGGTCGTCGTCCAGCTTGTTCAGTTCGGCGAAGTGGCTGTCCGCCAGCTTCACCTGCCCCTCCCCCATGATCCGTACGATCATGTCGTCCTCCCTCGGACGTGAGCGGTACCGCGCGGTACCTGCGTAGGGCCTACTGCTTGTCGAAGCGCGGGGTGTCCTGCGGCTGCTGCTGCGACTGGGGCCGGCCCTGGCCGCCCTCGATCGCCTGCTGCTGGCCGCCGGAGCCGCCCGCGAGCTCCGCCTTCATGCGCTGCAGTTCCAGCTCTACATCAGTACCACCGGAGAGCCGGTCCAGCTCGGTCTGGATGTCGTCCTTGGCCAGTCCGGAGGAGTCGTCGAGGGCGCCGGAGGCCAGCAGCTCGTCGATCGCGCCGGCCCGCGCCTGGAGCTGCGCGGTCTTGTCCTCGGCGCGCTGGATCGCCATGCCGACGTCGCCCATCTCCTCGGAGATGCCGGAGAAGGCCTCGCCGATGCGGGTCTGCGCCTGCGCGGCGGTGTACGTGGCCTTGATCGTCTCCTTCTTGGTGCGGAAGGCGTCGACCTTGGCCTGGAGGCGCTGCGCCGCGAGGGTGAGCTTCTCCTCCTCGCCCTGGAGCGTCTGGTGCTGCGTCTCCAGGTCCGTCACCTGCTGCTGGAGCGCGGCACGGCGGGAGAGGGCCTCGCGGGCCAGGTCCTCACGGCCGAGCGCCAGCGCCTTGCGGCCCTGGTCCTCGAGGGTGGAGGACTGCTTCTGGAGCTGGGTGAGCTGCAGTTCCAGACGCTTGCGGGAGGTCGCCACGTCGGCGACACCGCGGCGCACCTTCTGCAGCAGCTCCAGCTGCTTCTGGTAGGAGTAATCGAGGGTCTCGCGCGGATCCTCGGCCCGGTCAAGGGCCTTGTTCGCCTTCGCGCGGAAGATCATCCCCATACGCTTCATGACACCGCTCATGGGCTTCGCGCGCCCCCTTCTGACGGACTTCCAGCTCCAGGTACTGCTCAGAACCCACAGTACGGGCCCTGCATCCATTACCGCACTGTTCGCGTGCGGATGCGCTCATCCCCAAGGACGACTGAGTCCGCCGCCGCTCCGGCGTAAGGAGTAGGTGCCACCCTGTGGGCCAGCCCCCGGAGTCCGTCGCCCGCGGGTCGCGGACCGGCCGCAAACCGCCTGCTACGTCCCCTTAGGCACGTAAATCAAGACGCCCGGTGTTGCCGGATCGTTCCCCGGCGGGCCGACCTCCATGTGTCCGCACCCCGTACCCTTGGATTTTGTGTTCCGTAGCCGATCCAAGGAAGAGAAGGCCCCGGCCGCGCAGGCGCCGGTGACCGACTCCAAGCAGCCCCGTGACCCGCAGGCCCCGAAGGGCCGCCCCACCCCCAAGCGCGCCATGGCGCAGTCGCAGCGCCGCAGCGTGACGAACACGCCGACGACGCGCAAGGAGGCCGCCAAGCGGCAGCGTGACGAGCGCCGTACCCAGATGGCGAAGCAGCGCGAGGCGCTCGCCAGCGGGGACGAGCGGTTCCTGCCCGCCCGCGACAAGGGCCCCGTGCGCAAGTACGCGCGCGACTTCGTCGACTCGCGCTTCTGCATCGCCGAGTTCTTCCTGCCGCTCGCGGTGATCATCCTCGTCCTGAGCATGGTCCGCGTGCCCCAGCTGCAGAACATCGCGCTGCTGCTCTGGCTCTTCGTGATCGTCCTGATCGTCGTCGACTCGATCGCGACCGTGTTCCGGCTGAAGAAGCGCCTGAGCGAGCGCTTCCCGAACGAGAGCAGGAAGGGCGCCGTCGCGTACGCCCTCATGCGCACCCTCCAGATGCGCCGGCTGCGACTGCCCAAGCCGCAGGTCAAGCGCGGGGCACGGCTCTGAGCGGATTCTCCGGCGGCGCCGGCGCCTGGCTGCGGAAGCTGGGCGGTCTGCGCAACGCCGTCCGCCAGGAGCTGGTGGCGCGCCAGCTCGACGAGCAGATAGTGGCGCGCTTCCCCGTGGGGCAGCGGCTGCGGGTCCTCGACGTCGGCATGGGCCAGGGCACCCAGGCGCTGCGACTCGCCCGGGCCGGGCACAAGGTGACGGGCGTCGAGCAGGACCCCGCCATGATCGCCGCCGCGCGCACCGCGCTCGCCGAGGAGCCCGAGGGCATCCAGGGGCGGGTGCGGATCGTGGAGGGCGACGGGCACCAGACCGGGGTGCACTTCCTGCCCGGCAGCTTCGACGTCGTGCTCTGCCACGGCGTCCTGATGTACGTCGAGGAGCCGGACGCCCTGCTGGCCGGTCTGGCCCGGATGCTGGCGCCCGGCGGGCTGCTCTCGCTCCTCGTGCGCAACGCGGAGGCGCTGGCGATGCGGCCGGGGCTTGCCGGGGACTGGGCGGGCGCGCTCGCCTCCTTCGACTCCGTCACGTACCGCAACCGCATCGGGGTCGACGCCCGCGCGGACCGGCTCGACGCGCTGACCTCGTCGCTGGCGGGGCTCGCCGCTCCGCTGCAGGCCTGGTACGGCGTGCGGGTCTTCACGGACACCGCCGCGGACGACGCGGCCGTTCCGCCGGAGTGGGAGCTGGAGGCGCTGCTCGCGGCCGAGGAGCGGGCCGGGCGCACCGACCCCTACCGGCGGGTCGCCGCGCTGCTGCACCTGTGCGGGGTGCGGGTCTGAGGGGGCCAAAGGGGAGCCGAGGGGCCTGAGGGGCCTGAGGGGCCTGAGGTGAGCCGGCGGATCCGGGGGGGCAGGGAGATCGGGGTCGGTCGGTCTCCGGCCCCTGATCGGCCCCCTAAGTCAGGGCGACCGCGTACGACAAAACCGACACTCGGGACATGACTGTCTCTCGTGCCCGTGCCGTGTCCGTGCCCCTGCTCGCCGCCCTCACCGCCGCCGCGCTCGTCGGCGGGTGCTCGTCCGCGGGGTCCGGTGACGCCGGCGGATCCACCACGCAGGCCGCGCCCGCCGCCGCGAACGACCTGCAGGCGGACTACCAGAAGGTCATCAAGGACGTACTGCCGTCCGTCGTGCAGATCGACGCCTCCGAGGGCCTCGGCTCCGGGGTGGTCTACGACGACAAGGGGCACATCGTCACCAACGCCCACGTGGTCGGTGACGGCAAGCGGTTCAAGGTGACCACGGCCACCGGCGAGCAGGCCCTGACCGCCGACCTGGTGGCCGCCTACCCCGAGCAGGACCTCGCGGTCATCAAGCTGAACGACGTGCCGAACGGGCTGAAGGCCGCGTCGTTCGGCGACTCCACCAAGGCCGAGGTCGGCCAGATCGTGCTGGCCATGGGCTCCCCGCTCGGCCTCTCCTCCAGCGTCACCCAGGGCATCGTCTCGGCCGTCGGGCGCACGGTCAGCGAGGGCCGCTCCGGCGGCGGGACCGGGGCCACCATCGCCAACATGGTCCAGACGTCGGCCGCCATCAACCCGGGCAACAGCGGGGGCGCGCTCGTCGACCTGGACGGACAGGTCATCGGCATCCCCACGCTCGCCGCGACCGATCCGCAGATGGGCGACGGCGCCGCGCCGGGCATCGGCTTCGCCATCCCCTCCTCGATGGTGAAGACGGTCGCCGGGCAGATCATCAAGAGCGGCAAGGTCACCGACTCGGGGCGGGCCGCGCTCGGCATCACCGGGCGCACGGTCCTGGACGACGACTACCGGCCCGCCGGGGTCGCCGTGGTCGACGCGAAGAAGGACGGCGCCGCGGCCGGGGCGGGCCTGCGGGCCGGTGACATCATCACGCGCCTCGGCGACGACGAGGTCACGACCATCAACTCGCTCTCCGAGGCGCTGGCGGGCGCCGCGCCGGGCGACAAGACGCAGGTCACGTACGTACGCGACGGGGACGAGAAGACCGCGGACGTCACGCTCGGCGAGATGTAGCGGGCTGGAGCGGGCGGGACCGGATGCGGTGGCGGGAGCGGATGCGGTGAAGGGGCGCGGGACGGACGGGTCGGGTACGGGTCGAGGGGCGGCGCGGGACGTGCGGGAGGCGACGGCCGTGGTCCGGCCGCCGCCTCCCGGGTGTGCCGTACCGCCTAGGCCGGGGCGTCCTCGGCCGCCGCGTCCCCGGCGTGCAGGCTCATCGGCCCGTAGATCTTGTTCGCGTCCTCGAAGAGGCTCACCTGGTCGGCGCCGCCCTCGGACAGCTCCTTCCAGAACTCACCGACCCAGGACTCCGCGTCCCCCTGTGTGGTGAACTCCTCGGGCTGCACCGCGGGCTGGACCTCCGTCCCGTCCGCCTTCTCGAACCGCCACGTCCATGCCGCCATGTCAGCCTCCCGAAGGTTCCGTTGCGGCGTGCGAACCGCCTGAATCCGCTTGAAGCCTAGCCGGGCGCGCGGCGCTCGACCCGACGCGGGAGGATCTTCGTGTGGAACTGACCTTGCTCGGCACCGGCGCCCCCGGCGGACTGCCCCTGCCCGACTGCCCCTGCGCGGCCTGCGCGACCGCGCTCGGCCCCGCGGCGCGCGCCGCGACCGCGGCCCTCGTCGACGGCGTCCTGCTGCTCGACCTCACCCCGGGGGCGGCCTTCGCGGCCGCGCGTGCCGGGCACTCGCTCGGCGGAGTGCGCCAGGTGCTGCTCTCCCATCCGCACGACGGGCCCGCCGTCGAGGTCCCCGCGGGCCTGCCGCAGCCGGGCCGGGTCGCCGACGGCCGCGAGCTCGCGCTGCTCACCGGGCACCGGGTGCGCGCGGTGGCCCTGGACGCGCCGGGCTCCGGCTACGAGGTGACCGGGCCGGACGGGGAGCGGTTGCTGTACCTGCCGCCGGGCGGGGCGCCCGCCGGGCTCGGCGAGGGCGGCGGCAACGGCGGGCAGGCGCCGTACGAGATGGTCGTCGCGGACGTCGTGGGGCGCCCGGACGGGATCGCCCGGCTGCGGGCGGCCGGTGCGGTCGGGCCCACCACCGACGTGATCGCCGTGCACATCGGGCACGAGGCGCCGCCGGCCCCGGAGCTGACGCGCCGGCTCGCCGCGGCGGGCGCGCGGGCCGTGCCCGACGGCTCCACGCTCGTGGTCGGCGCCTACGAGGCCGTGCCGGACGTGCCGCGGCGCACCCTCGTCCTGGGCGGTGCGCGCTCGGGCAAGTCGGTGGAGGCCGAGCGGCGCCTGGAGGCCTTCCCCGACGTGCTCTACGTGGCGACCGGCGGGACCAGGAACGGCGACACCGAGTGGGCCCGGCGGGTGAGCGTGCACCGCGAGCGGCGCCCCGGCTCCTGGCGGACCACGGAGACCTGCGACCTGGTGCCGCTGCTCGCGCAGGACGGTCCGCCGCTGCTCGTCGACTGCCTGTCGCTGTGGCTGACCCACGTCATGGACGAGGTCCGGGCGTGGGACGACGACGAGTGGGCGGGCGGCGGCGAGCGCAAGCTGCGCGGGCGGGTCACCGAGCTGGCGGAGGCGGTGCGCGCCACCCGGCGCACGGTCGTCGCCGTCTCGAACGAGGTCGGCTCGGGGATCGTGCCCGCGACCGCGTCGGGCCGCCGCTACCGCGACGATCTGGGCCGCCTCAACACGGCGTTCGCCGCCGAGTGCGAGCACGTGCTGCTCGTCGTGGCGGGCCAGGCCCTGGCGCTGCGCGGCTGATCCCCGCCCCGGTCAGTCCTGCTCGTGCCCGTCGGCGCCCCGGCGCGCGATGACCCGGTAGGTGTTGGAGAAGCCGGTGCGGGTCAGCAGGCGGGCCAGGGCGCGGTCGAGGGTGCGGGCGGCCGCGATCAGCGGCACGGAGGCCCAGCAGGCGGCCCGCCGCAGCCGGAGCTGGAGCGGGGAGGCGGGCTTGGCCCGCCAGGGGACGTCGGCGCCGGGGGCGTGGCAGTCCAGGAAGAGCGCGAGGGCGCCGCTCAGGTCGGCGGGGACGTGCGGGGCGCGGCGCTCGACGGCGACGACGGTGAAGCCGAGCTCCGTCAGCTCCGCGCGGAGGTTGGCGAGCGGCAGCAGGTGCAGGTGCCTCGGCTGGACGTGCGGCGCCCACCACTTGCCGAGCAGGCGCGCGTAGCGGCTCTCGGGGTCGGGCGTCTCGATCATCAGGTGTCCGCCGGGGCGCAGCACGGCCTTGGCGGCCCTGAGTTCCGCGCGCGGGTCCGGGCGGTGCTGCAGGTAGTGGAACATGCTCAGCGCGTCGTAGCGGCCCGCGAGGGAGTCGGCGAGTTCGGTGAGGGTGCCGCGGTGGCCCTCCTCGATGCGCCCGCGCCGTACGCCCTCGGTGACGCCGTCGCCCGCGTCGAGGCCGTCGAAGGCGGTGTACGGCAGGACCTGCTTGGCCAGGGCCGCGAAGTGCGCGGCGCCGGTCTCGACGTCCAGCCAGCACTCGGGCTCGTCGAAGGCGCGCATCGCGTGGGCGCGGGAGAGGCGGCGCCGGGTGCCGGGCCCGCCGGGGTCCGCGGTCGTGCCGCCGCGCCCGTCGGGGCCCGCGGGCAGGTCGCGGGCGTAGAAGTCCAGGCCCTCCCGGGTGAGGCGGGGGTTCTGGAAGGAGTGGCCGCAGTCCCCGCACCGCTCCAGCGTGAAGCGGCCCGGCTTGTGCTGGACCAGGTCGGTGGTGCGCAGCCGCACCCGCAGCCGCTCGGAGCCGCACCAGGGGCAGTCGGTGCGGCGCGGCTCGTGGAATCGCTCGGTGCCCTGGGCGAGTTCGGCGAGGTAGGCGGGCCGCCGTGCGGCGACCTGCTGGGCGGCGTCCGTGGTCATGGGCGTACTCCTGGGAGGTCCTGGGGCCGAGGGAGATGAAAGGAGTGAGGGGTGAGGGGTGAGGGATCAGGGAGGCGTAGGAGACGTAGGGGCCGAGGGGGTACGCCGGTACGACAAGCCGATACAAACGGGCACGTAAAGGATCATTCCCGCGCACACGATGACGCTATGCATCCGGTGCCGCACGGGACGCGACCGGGCGCCGTGTCGCCGTGCCGGGTCCGTCGGTTGGGCGGGCGCGGCTCGCAGGACCGTTCGAGCGGCGGTGGTGCCGCTCCCGGTACTGTTCGGCGAATGAGCTCGCTGAATCTCGACGACTTCACCGACCTGATCGAGCGGCCCGACGGCGGGGTGCGCCGCGACGCCGAGGAACGCAGGGAGCGGCTGACCGTGCCGCCCGGTTCGCTGGGCCGCCTGGACGAACTCGGCGAGTGGCTCTCGGCGGCCCAGTCGGCGGTGCCGCTGCGGCCGGTCGAGCGGCCGCGCGTCGTGCTGTTCGCGGGCGACCACGGGGTGGCGGGACTCGGCGTCTCGGCGCGGCCCGCGGGGAGTGCCGCCGCGCTCGTACGTGCCGTGCTCGACGGCGAGAGCCCGGTCTCCGTCCTCGCCCGGCGCCTCGACGTGCCCGTCCGGGTCGTCGACATGGCCCTGGACTGCGACCCGGCGGAGCTGCCCGCGGAGGTCGCGGGGCATCGGGTGCGGCGCGGGTCGGGCCGCATCGACATCGAGGACGCGCTGACCGCCGAAGAGGCGGAGCAGGCGGTGCGCGCGGGCATGGCCGTCGCCGACCAGGAGGCGGACTCCGGCACCGACCTGGTCGTGCTCGGCGACGTGAGCGTGGGCGGCACGACACCGGCCGCGACGCTGGTCGCCGCGCTGTGCGGGACCGACGCGTCGGTGGTGACCGGGCGCGGCGGCGAGGCCATCGACGACCTGGCGTGGATGCGCAAGTGCGCGGCGGTACGCGACTCCCTGCGGCGGGCCCGTCCGGTGCTCGGCGACCAGCTGGAGCTGCTGGCCGCGGTCGGCGGCGCGGACATCGCCGCGATGACGGGCTTCCTGCTGCAGTGCGCGGTCCGGCGGACACCGGTGATCCTCGACGGCGTCGTGGCGTCGGCGGCGGCGCTGGTCGCGCAGCGGGCCGCGTTCCGCGCGCCGGACTGGTGGCTAGCGGGCCACGACAGCGGGGAGCCCGCGCAGTCCAAGGCGCTGGACCGGATGGCGCTGGAGCCGCTGCTCGCGCACGGCGTGAAGGTCGGCGAGGGCCTCGGGGCGCTGCTGGCGCTGCCGTTGGTGCGGGCCGCGGCGGCGCTGGCGGCGGAACTGCCGGAGCGGGCTGCGGAGCCCGCGGCGGAGGCGACGCCCGAGGAGCCCTCGGCACCCGCGGCGCCCGAAGCGGCCGTGGCATCCGACCCGGCCGTGGCACCCGAAGCCGCCGTGGCACCCGGAGCGGCCGTGGCACCCGAAGCCGCCGTGGCATCCGCACAGCCCGTGGCGCCCGAAGAGCCGGTGGCGCCCGAAGAGCCGGTGGCCCCCGCACCCCCCTCCGCCCCGAAGGCCGCGACCCCGCCCGCCGAGTGACCGCCCGGCGCCGGGGCGAGTGCTGACACCTCGTCACCGGCGCCCCCGCGGTACTCCCCTGCCCCGCACGCCCGCACGCGTACCCAAAGCGGGCGGAACGCCGGTTCGCGTCACTTGTGGAACACTTGCCCGCAAAGCGTGCCGAACGTCTGCGCGCCGCAAGGGGGCGACACTTGCCCATATGATCCCTTTTCATGGGAGATGAGCAGGTCGCCGCCGGGCGACAGAAAGCACGCACCGACATACAGCGCCGCGCCGCGGGATTCACCGTCTGGTACCTCCGCGCCGTCACCTTCATCAACTTCCTGAGCGCCGTCTGGGTCTCCCTCGGACAGGACCTGCGGCAGCACAACACGGAGAACTACTTCACTCCGTACCTGCTGACCGCGGGCTTCGCCTCCGGCCTCTTCACGCTGTTCCTGGCGATCACCATGCGGCGCCGCAAGCGCGCCGCGTGGATCCTCAACCTGGTGCTCGGCGGGCTCTTCCTGCTGTTGTTCGCCTTCGCGATGGTCTTCCCGGAGATCCGCGGGTACGCGCAGAACTGGATCTCCCTGGTCCTGACCGCCGCGTTCGTGGCCGCGCTGATCGTCGGGCGGCGCGAGTTCTACGCCAAGGGCGACCGCTCCAACCCCAGGCTGGCGTCGGCCGTCGCGGTCGGCGGGCTCCTGGTCACCTCGCTCCTGGCCACCCTGCTCGTCACCGTCACCAACCGCGCCCACGACGACTACCGCTCGACGTTCCTGGACCGCTGGCGCTACGGCACCATGCGCCTGGTCTCGCTCGCCGCCGACGACAAGCGCTTCGAGGGCATCACCACGCCGGGCTGGGTCAACGTCTCGATCAACGTGCTCAGCGCGCTGCTGCTCTGCGGCGTCCTGTACGCCGCCTTCCGCGCCCGCCGGGCCGTCGACCCGCTCACCGAGGACGACGAGGAGCGGCTGCGGGCACTGCTCGACCAGCACGGCGAGCGCGACTCGCTCGGCTACTTCTCGCTGCGCCGCGAGAAGAGCGTCGTGTGGTCGCCCACCGGCAAGGCGGCCGTCGCCTACCGCGTCGTCGGCGGCGTCTCGCTGGCCTCCGGCGATCCCATCGGCGACCCCGAGGCCTGGCCCGGCGCCATCGACCCCTGGCTCGCCGAGGCCCGCGAACACGGCTGGATCCCCGCCGTGATGGGCGCGAGCGAGGAGGCCGGCACGATCTACGCGCGGCACGGCCTGGACGCCCTGGAACTGGGCGACGAAGCCATCGTGGAGATCGGCGCCCGGGGCGAGACCTCTCCCGGGCACTTCACGCTGGAGGGGCGGGCCATGCGCACCGTCCGCCAGGCGTACAACCGCGTCAAGCGCGCGGGCTACACGGTCCGCATCCGCCGGCACGAGGACATCCCGCACGAGGAGATGACCGAGCTGCTGCGGCGCGCCGACGACTGGCGCGACGGCGCGACCGAACGCGGCTTCTCCATGGCCCTGGGACGGCTCGGCGACCCGGCGGACGGACGCTGCGTGATGCTGGAATGCACCGACGGCGAGGGCGAGTTGCGGGCGCTGCTGTCCTTCGTGCCGTGGGGGCCGCACGGGCTCTCCCTGGACCTGATGCGCCGTGACCGCGACTCCGAGAACGGCCTGATGGAGTTCATGGTCATCGAACTCCTGCAGCGGGCGCCCGAGATCGGGATCACTCAGGTCTCGCTCAACTTCGCGATGTTCCGCTCCGTCTTCGAGCGTGGCTCGCGGCTCGGCGCGGGACCGGTCCTGCGGCTGTGGCGGTCGCTGCTCAGCTTCTTCTCGCGCTGGTGGCAGATCGAGTCCCTCTACCGTGCCAACGCCAAGTACCGGCCGATCTGGGAACCCCGCTTCCTGCTCTTCGAGAAGAGCGCCGACCTCGTGCGCATCGGCATCTCCGCCGCCCGCGCGGAGGGCTTCCTGGAAGCCCCGGGCCTGCCGAAGTGGCTGCACCGCAAACACCTGGAGTCGAGACGATGAGCACCCTGGCCCGCTGTGCCCGCGCCGAGTGGGGGCCGTTGTTCTCCACCGTGCGCGCCGCGCTCCTCGCCCGGCGGTGGCGGGCCGTGCCCATGACGCTGGCGGCCGTCTGCCTCACGGCGGCCCTCCAGTACGTGCAGAACCAGCCGTGGGGCTACCAGTTCGTGCAGAACATCGGCTGCGTGCGCGCCGAGGACCCGCTGTGGCTCGCCCTGCTGCGCACCCCGCTCTCGCTGTTCGTGCCCGCCCTCGACCTGCCCGTGTGGGGCGCCCTCGCGCAGCTCCTGCTCGTCTTCGGCATCGCGGAGATCTGTCTGGGCCGGTGGCGCACGCTGCTCATCGGGTACGCGGCCACGCTCGCCGGCACGCTCTACGCGCGGGTGGGCATCGAGCTGGGCCCCGGCAACCCCGTGGGGCTGCCCGCCTCCGACGCGCAGGTCGTCGACACCGGCCCGTCGGCGGCGGTGGTCGGCCTCGCGGTGTACGTGTGCTGGCGCTACCGGGCGTACGTCACCGCGGCCCTGGTCGGCGTCGTGATGGTCGTCGAGGTACTGGTCAAGGACAACCTCGCGGGCAAGGAGCACCTGGCCGCCATCGCCGCCGTGCTCGTCCTGCTGTGCGTGGTCCCGCGGGCGGGCCGGGGTCAGCGGCGCGGCGGCAGCCGTCCCGCGCCCGGCCCCGAACCCGCGTCCGACCCCGGGCGCGCGTCCGGCCCCGACTCGGAGAACCCGCCGATCCAGTCCTGAAGCCTGCGGCTCTTGCCCGCCCAGCGGCGGTCGTGCCGGAAGGCCCGCAGCCCCGCACGCGCGCGTGCCCGGTGCCGGTTGCGGTAGAACCGCCGCGCCCACGCCGAGCCGGGCCGGGCCAGCCGGATCGCGCCGATCAGCGCGACGAACGGGATCACCATGCCGATCAGCGCGGTGCGCAGTTTCCCCTTCAGGAGCGCGATCAGCGAGAAGCCGCAGTTGATGCCGACGTTCAGGGCGAACAGCCCCCGGTTCTGCCGCTCCTCGGGCGTCAGGTCGTTCACCCCGAACGGCGTGAAGCCGGTCAGCACGAGCACCACGAGCGCGGCCGTGAGCATCACGACCTCCACGCTCTTGCGGCCCTGCTCGCTCCAGTACACGTCGTCGAGGTGGAGGATCAGCGCGAACTCGTCGAGCACCAGGCCCGCGCCCACCCCGAAGATCACCGCGGCGTACAGCGGGCCCGCCCCGTGCCGCCCGGCGGCCACCGCCCAGAACCCGCCGACCAGCATGAGGAAGATGCCCGGCACGACGTGGTGGATGTGCACGTCGCCCGAGCTGATGTTGCGGAACGGGCCCCTGCCCGCGCGGATCAGCCGCGTGATGGTCCGGGTGACCACGAACGACCCCACGAAGGAGAGCAGCGCGAGCAGCAGGGGCAGTTTCCCCGGCTCGACGATGTTCCGGTACCACCAGTCGCTCATGCGGCCCGCCAGTCGTTCATGCGCCCATCCTCCGTCCCCGAAGAGTGATCCGCAGGGCGGGACGTTCCCCCGGGGTAGCCTTCCGCGGTGTCCAGAACCTCCCCCGCCGACGGCATACGTTTCGCCTTCGGCACCCTGACCGCGCTCCCCGTCCGCGTCACCCGGTGGGACCGCGACGCGGCCCGCGCGGGCATGCAGTGGGCGCCGCTCGCCGGGCTCGCCGTGGGCCTGCTCGCCGCGGCGGCCGGTGGCGTCCTGACCGCGCTCGGCGCGGGCCCGCTGCTCGCCGCGGTCGCCGCCGTGGCCACCCCGGCCGCGCTCACCCGCGGCCTGCACCTGGACGGCCTCGCCGACACCGCCGACGGCCTGGGCAGCGCCAAGCCCGCCGAGGACGCGCTGCGCATCATGAAGCAGTCCGACATCGGCCCGTTCGGCGTCATCACCCTGCTGTTCGTGCTGTTCGCGCAGGTCGCCGCGGTCTTCCAGCTGTACGCGGACTCCTGGGCGCGCGGCGCCACCGCCACCGTCGTCTCCGCCGCCGCGGCCCGGCTGGCCCTGACCCTGGCCGCCCGCGCCGGGGTGCCGCCGGCCCGCCCGGAGGGGCTCGGCGCCGCCGTCGCCGGGGTCGTCCCGCGCGCCCGCGCGCTCGGCGTCGCCGCCCTCGTGGTGGGCGCGGCGGCGGCCGCCTCGGTGCCGCTCGGCGCGGCCGACGCGGTGCGCGGCGCGGCGGCCGTCGTCCTCGCGCTCGGCGCCGCCGAACTGCTCCTGCGGCACTGCGTACGGCGCTTCGGCGGGGTCACCGGAGACGTCTTCGGCGGGCTCGCGGAGACCGCGGCGACGGTCGCCCTCGTGGTCCTCGCGCTCGGCTGACAAGGGGGCGGACGGCGGGCGCCGCGTGCCCGGCAGCACGCCCGACACACACAGTGAGGCGCACCGCAGCGCTCACGGGCGTAGGCTCGCGACGGGCTCACCACCCCACAGCCCGTCGAAACTCACCGAAAGAGGACCTCACCACCGTGACTGCTCTGACTCTCAGCACCGCCGCCGCGACCGGCCTGCGTGCCGACGCGATCGTCGTCGGTGTCGCGAAGGGCGCTGGATCCAAGGGGGGCCTGGTCGTCGCTCCCGGCGCCGAGGCCGTGGACAAGGCGTACGACGGCAAGCTCGCGTCCGTCCTGGAGACCCTCGGCGCCTCGGGCGGCGAGGGTGAGGTGACGAAGCTCCCCGCGCCGTCCGGCCTCAAGGCTCCGGTCGTCGTCGCGGTCGGTCTCGGCGAGGTCCCGGAGAAGGACGAGACGTACGGCACGGACACGCTGCGCCGTGCCGCCGGTGCCGCCGCGCGCACCCTCAAGGGCTCGAAGAAGGCCGCGTTCGCGCTGCCGCTGGAGGACGCCGAGGACATCGGCGCCGTCGCCGAGGGCGCGCTGCTCGGCGCGTACAGCTTCGACGCCTACAAGGACCAGGGCGACGCCAAGGCCGCGAAGAAGAACGGCAAGGAGGCCAAGGCCCCGCTGGCCGAGGTGGCCCTGCTCGGCGCCAAGCCCCGCGACAAGGCGCACAAGGCCGCCCTGGAGCGTGCCGTCGCCGTCGCCGAGGAGCTCAACCGCGCCCGCGACCTGGTGAACACCCCGCCGAACGACCTCAGCCCGGAGGCCTTCGCCGCCGTCGCCCAGGCCGCGGCCAAGGAGCACGGCATCAAGGTGCAGGTGCTCGACGAGAAGGCGCTGACCAAGGGCGGCTACGGCGGCATCCTCGGCGTCGGCGCCGGCTCGGACGCCCCGCCGCGCCTGGTGAAGCTCTCGTACACGAGCTCCAAGGCGAAGAAGCACCTCGCCTTCGTCGGCAAGGGCATCACCTACGACTCGGGCGGCATCTCCCTCAAGCCCGCCGGTCACAACGAGACCATGAAGTGCGACATGGCCGGTGCCGCCGCGGTCTTCGCCGCCGTCGTCGCCGCCGCGCGCCTGGGCCTGGAGGTGAACGTCACCGGCTGGCTGGCGCTCGCCGAGAACATGCCGTCCGGCTCCGCGACCCGCCCCGGCGACGTCCTGCGGATGTACAGCGGCAAGACCGTCGAGGTGCTCAACACCGACGCCGAGGGCCGCCTGGTCCTGGCCGACGCCATCGCCAAGGCCTCCGAGGAGGAGCCCGACGCGATCGTCGACGTGGCGACGCTGACCGGCGCCATGATGATGGCCCTGGGCAACCGCACCTTCGGCATCATGTCGAACGACGACGCGTTCCGTACCTCGGTGCACGAGATCGCCGAGGAGGCCGGCGAGCCCTCGTGGCCGATGCCGCTCCCCGCCGATCTGCGCAAGGGCATGGACTCCCCCACCGCCGACATCGCCAACATGGGCGAGCGCATGGGCGGCGGCCTGGTGGCCGGCCTGTTCCTGCAGGAGTTCGTCGGCGAGGGCATCACCTGGGCCCACCTCGACATCGCGGGCCCCGCCTTCCACGAGGGCGCGCCCTACGGCTACACCCCCAAGGGCGGCACCGGATCCGCGGTGCGCACCCTGGTCCGGCTCGCCGAGCACACCGCATCGGGCGACCTGGGCTGATTCGCGTACGTTGATCCGGGGCTCCGGCCGCCACGGCGTCCGGGGCCCCGGTGCGATTTCGCCCTCGACGAAATCCGTACGTTCGTACGCACGAGATGGCCCTGCAGACGGTCGATCCGACGTCTCACACCCCGGCCCGGCGTCCCGTCTCCCGCCGACAAGTGCGAAGATGGGTTCTCGGCAGGACAGGGCCCCCACCAAAGGGCCGAAACAAGAGCGGCCGAATACCAGCCGACCGACCGGTCGTCCCCCGAGAACAGGGGTCCGGCGTACGGCGCACATGCATGGAGGACGTGACGTGGCGAACGACGCCAGCACTGTTTTCGACCTAGTGATCCTCGGCGGCGGTAGCGGCGGTTACGCCGCGGCCCTGCGCGGAGCGCAGCTGGGCCTGGACGTCGCCCTGATCGAGAAGAACAAGCTCGGCGGCACCTGCCTGCACAACGGCTGCATCCCCACGAAGGCGCTGCTGCACGCCGGCGAGATCGCCGACCAGGCGCGCGAGGCCGACCAGTTCGGCGTGAAGGCCACCTTCGAGGGCATCGACATGGCGGCCGTCCACAAGTACAAGGACGACGTGATCTCGGGCCTCTACAAGGGCCTGCAGGGCCTGGTGGCCTCCCGCAAGGTGACCTACATCGAGGGCGAGGGCAAGCTCTCGTCGCCGACCTCCGTGGATGTGAACGGCCAGCGGATCCAGGGCCGCCACGTGCTCCTCGCGACCGGCTCCGTGCCGAAGTCGCTGCCGGGCCTGGAGATCGACGGCAACCGCATCATCTCCTCGGACCACGGCCTGACCCTGGACCGCGTGCCGAAGTCCGCGATCATCCTGGGCGGCGGCGTCATCGGCGTCGAGTTCGCCTCGGCGTGGAAGTCCTTCGGGGCCGACGTCACGGTCATCGAGGGTCTCAAGCACCTCGTGCCGGTCGAGGACGAGAACAGCTCCAAGCTTCTTGAGCGCGCCTTCCGCAAGCGCGGCATCAAGTTCAACCTCGGCACGTTCTTCGAGAAGGCCGAGTACACGCAGGACGGTGTCCGCGTGACCCTCGCCGACGGCAAGACCTTCGAGGCCGAGGTCCTCCTGGTCGCCATCGGCCGCGGCCCGGTCTCGCAGGGCCTCGGCTACGAGGAGCAGGGCGTCGCCATGGACCGCGGCTACGTCCTGGTCGACGAGTACATGCAGACCAACGTCCCGACGATCTCGGCCGTGGGCGACCTGGTGCCGACCCTGCAGCTCGCCCACGTCGGCTTCGCCGAGGGCATGCTGGTGGCCGAGCGCCTGGCCGGTCAGAACCCCGTCCCGGTCGACTACGACGGCGTGCCGAAGGTGACGTACTGCCACCCCGAGGTCGCCTCCGTGGGCATCACCGAGGCCAAGGCCAAGGAGCTCTACGGCGCGGACAAGGTCGTCGCCCTCAAGTACAACCTCGCGGGCAACGGCAAGAGCAAGATCCTCAAGACCGCGGGCGAGATCAAGCTCGTCCAGGTCAAGGACGGGGCCGTGGTCGGCGTCCACATGGTCGGCGACCGCATGGGCGAGCAGGTCGGCGAGGCCCAGCTGATCTACAACTGGGAGGCGCTGCCGGCCGAGGTCGCCCAGCTCATCCACGCCCACCCGACGCAGAACGAGGCGCTGGGCGAGGCCCACCTCGCCCTGGCGGGCAAGCCGCTGCACTCCCACGACTGACCCTTCGGTCACACGGGCGCGACGACCAGACTTCCCGCTTCCCCAGGCTCTCGACTTCGCTCGAGCCGGGGAGGCCCCATCCGTAAGGAGCAACTGAAACCATGGCGGTTTCCGTATCCCTTCCGGCGCTCGGCGAGAGCGTCACCGAGGGCACTGTCACCCGTTGGCTGAAGGCCGAGGGCGAGCGCGTCGAGGCCGACGAGCCGCTGCTCGAGGTGTCGACCGACAAGGTCGACACCGAGATCCCCTCGCCGGCCGCCGGCATCCTGGCCTCCATCAAGGTCGCCGAGGACGAGACCGTCGAGGTCGGCGCCGAGCTCGCCGTCATCGACGACGGCTCCGGCGACGCGGGCGGCTCGGCCGCCCCGGCGCAGGCCGAGGCACCCGCCGCCCCCGCCCAGGAGGAGGCCCCGCAGCAGGAGGCCCCCGCCCAGGCCGAGGCGCCCGCCGCCCCGGCCGCCTCCGGCGGTTCCGCCGAGGGCACCGAGGTCACCCTGCCCGCGCTCGGCGAGTCCGTCACCGAGGGCACCGTCACCCGCTGGCTGAAGGAGGTCGGCGAGGAGGTCGCGGCCGACGAGCCCCTCCTGGAGGTCTCGACGGACAAGGTCGACACCGAGATCCCCTCGCCGGTCGCGGGCGTGCTGCTCGAGATCGTCGTCGGTGAGGACGAGACCGCCGAGGTCGGCGCCAAGCTCGCCGTCATCGGTGCGCCCGGTGCCGCCGCCGCTCCGGCCAAGGAGGAGGCCCCGGCCGCCCCCGCGCAGCAGGAGGCCCCGAAGCAGGAGGCGCCGAAGCAGGAGGCCGCCCCGGCCCCCGCGCAGCCCGCCGCCCCGGCTCCGGCTCCCGCCGCTCCGGCCGCGCCCGCCGCTGCCGCCCCGGCCCCGGCCCAGCCGGCTCCGGCCGCGCCCGCCGCCCCGGCCCAGGCCACCCCGGCCGACGACGGCGCCTACGTGACCCCGCTGGTCCGTAAGCTCGCGTCCGAGAACGGCGTGAACCTCTCCGAGGTCACCGGTTCCGGTGTCGGCGGCCGCATCCGCAAGCAGGACGTCATCGCCGCCGCCGAGGCCAAGAAGTCGGCCCCGGCCCCGGCCGCCGCTGCCGCTCCGGCGGCCTCGAAGGCCCCGGCCCTGGAGGTCTCCCCCCTCCGCGGCCAGACGGTCAAGATGACCCGCATGCGCAAGGTCATCGGCGACAACATGATGAAGGCCCTGCACTCGCAGGCCCAGCTGACCTCGGTCGTCGAGGTCGACATCACCAAGCTGATGAAGCTGCGCGCCAAGGCGAAGGACTCCTTCGCGGCCCGCGAGGGCGTCAAGCTCTCCCCGATGCCGTTCTTCGTCAAGGCCGCCGCCCAGGCGCTGAAGGCCCACCCGGTCGTCAACGCCCGGATCAACGACGACGAAGGCACCATCACGTACTTCGACTCGGAGAACATCGGCATCGCCGTGGACGCCGAGAAGGGTCTGATGACGCCGGTCATCAAGGGTGCGGGCGACCTGAACATCGCCGGTATCTCGAAGAAGACCGCGGAGCTGGCCGGCAAGGCCCGTGGCGGTGGCCTCACCCCGGACGACATGTCCGGCGCCACGTTCACGATCTCCAACACCGGCTCGCGCGGCGCCCTGTTCGACACGGTCATCGTGCCGCCGAACCAGGCCGCCATCCTCGGCATCGGTGCGACCGTCAAGCGTCCGGTGGTCATCAACCACCCGGACCTCGGCGAGACCATCGCGGTGCGCGACATGACCTACCTGTCGCTCTCCTACGACCACCGTCTGGTGGACGGCGCGGACGCCGCCCGTTACCTGACCGCGGTCAAGGCGATCCTCGAGGCCGGCGAGTTCGAGGTCGAGCTCGGCCTGTAGTCCGATGCGACGTGCCGGGCGCCCCGTGCGTCTGTAACACTCGTCTCATCAGCGCGTACGCCCCCGTCCGGAGTCTTCCGGGCGGGGGCGTCGCCGTATTGTCTAGGGGTCACTACGCCCTGGGGCGCCTGCCTGCCCCTGCCTGAGGAGCCCACATGACCGCGCCCGTCGTTCACTCGCTGCGCGAACAGATCCGCGAGCACATCGTGGAGGGGATCGTCAGCGGGAGATGGAAGCCGGGCGAGCGCATCGTGGAGCGCCGGATCGCGGTGGAGCTGGAAGTCTCCCAGACGCCGGTGCGGGAGGCGCTGCGCGAGCTGGAGACCCTGCGGCTGATCGAGTCCGCCCCGAACAAGGGCGTACGCGTCCGCAATCTGACGGCCGCCGACCTGGAGGAGAGCTACCCCGTGCGGGCCGGCCTGGAGGCCATCGCCGCGGAGCTCGCGGCGGAGCGGCTGGCGGCGGACTGCTCGGCCCTGGAACCGCACGTCGCCGCCCTCTACGAGGCGGACCGCGCCGCCGACGGCACCGGGCAGGTGCGGCACACCGTCGCCTTCCACCGGGAGCTGGTGCGCGCCGCGGACAACTCCGTCCTCCTGCACACCTGGGAGGGCCTGGGCATCGAGGTCTTCACGGCGCTGTCGATCCGCTGGCTGGGCACGGTCCAGCAGTCGTACGCGGAGGAGCACGAGGCCCTGGTCTCGGCGTTCCGGCGGCGCGATCCCGCCATCGCGGAGCTGGTGAAGTCCCACGTGCTCGGCTGCGCCCCGCGCCCCTGACGTGCTCCGCGGGCCGTCGCGCCCGCCGACGCTCATCCGTGGACGACCCGCTCATACGTGCTCCCACCTGCGGGAACCCTTCCATTCGAAGGCACCGCGTGCCCGCATTCCTGGCACCGGATGCCTACTTTCTCGATCCGGAGGAGTTTTCGCCTTCAACCCTTTGATCGATCATCGATCACGGAGTTACAGTCTCCGACGGGCTCACACCAGAGCCTCACGCCCTGTCCTGCCAAGACATCGGGCACCCCCACCCCTTACCGAACAGGGGACCCCCTCCGACTCAGGAAGGCGGCGCAATGACCGACCCCTCCGCAATCCAGCCGAGCGAGCTCGACCAGCTCCCGGACCGCGACCCCGAGGAGACCGCCGAATGGCAGGCCTCCCTGGACGCCGTCACCGAGGCGGCCGGGCCGCACCGTGCCGCGTACCTGATGCGCCGCACGCTGGAGCGCGCCGAGGGCGCGGGCCTGGCGCTGCCGAAGCTGCTGGAGACGGACTACGTCAACACCATCCCCACCTCCGCCGAGCCGTCCGTCGACGGTGACGAGGAGATGGAGCGCAAGATCACGGCGTGGAACCGCTGGAACGCGGCCGCCATGGTCACCCGCGGCTCCAAGCACGGCGTCGGCGGCCACATCGCGACCTTCGCGTCCGCGGCCTGGCTGTACGAGACGGGCTTCAACCACTTCTTCAAGGGCAAGGAATCCCAGGAGGCACCCGGGTCCGGCGACCAGCTGTACATCCAGGGCCACGCCTCCCCCGGCATCTACGCCCGCGCCTTCCTCGACGGCCGTCTGAACGAGGCGCAGCTCGACAACTTCCGGCAGGAGGCGGGCGGCAACGGCCTCCCGTCCTACCCGCACCCGCGCCGCCTGCCCTGGCTGTGGGAGTTCCCGACCGTCTCCATGGGTCTCGGTCCGCTCTCCGCCATCTACCAGGCGCGCTTCAACCGGTACCTCACCAACCGCGGCATCAAGGACGTCTCCGCCTCGCACGTGTGGGCGTTCCTCGGTGACGGCGAGATGGACGAGCCCGAGTCGACGGCGGCCCTCGCCCTGGCCGCGCGCGAGGGTCTGGACAACCTCACGTACGTCATCAACTGCAACCTGCAGCGCCTCGACGGCCCGGTCCGCGCCAACTTCCGCGTGGTCCAGGAGCTGGAGGCGCAGTTCCGCGGCGCCGGCTGGAACGTCATCAAGGTCCTGTGGGGCAACGCCTGGGACGAGCTGTTCCGGCTCGACACCACCGGCGCCCTGGTCCGCCGCCTGCGCGAGGTGCCGGACGCGCAGTTCCAGACGTACGCCACCCGCGACGCCGCCTACATCCGCGAGCACTTCTTCGGCTCCGCGCCCGCGCTCGTCGAGCTGGGCAAGCTGCTCACGGACGACAAGATCAGCGAGTGCTTCCACCTCTCGCGCGGCGGCCACGAGGCCCGCAAGGTCTACGCGGCCTACCGTGCGGCGCTCACCCACAAGGGCGCGCCGACCGTGATCCTCGCGCAGACGGTCAAGGGCTTCACCCTCGGCAAGGGCTTCGCGTCCAAGAACGCCAACCACCAGATGAAGAAGCTCACGGTGGACGAGTTCAAGGACATGCGCGACCTGCTCGGTCTGCCGATCCCGGACAGCGACTTCGTCGACGGCCAGGTGCCCTACGGCCACCCCGGCGCCGACTCCCCCGAGGTCCGCTACCTCCAGGAGCGCCGCGCGGCGCTCGGCGGTCCGGCCCCGGCCCGCCGCACGCAGCCGCTGGCCCCGCTGCCCGCCGCCGCGGACAAGGCGTTCGCCTCCTTCGACAAGGGCTCGGGATCGCAGTCGGTGGCCACGACCATGGCGTTCGTCCGCCTGGTCAAGGACCTGGTCCGCGACAAGGAGACCGGCAAGCGCTGGGTGCCGATCGTCCCCGACGAGGCGCGCACCTTCGGCATGGAGTCGCTCTTCCCCTCGCTCGGCATCTACTCGCCCAAGGGCCAGACGTACGAGCCGGTCGACCGCGACCAGCTGATGTACTACAAGGAGGCCAAGGACGGCCAGATCCTCAACGAGGGGATCACCGAGGCCGGTTCCATGGCGGACTTCATCGCCGCGTCGTCGTCGTACGCGACGCACGGCGAAGCGATGATCCCCTTCTACATCTTCTACTCGATGTTCGGCTGGCAGCGCACCGCCGACCAGATGTGGCAGCTCGGCGACCAGCTCGGCCGCGGCTTCCTCGTCGGCGCCACGGCGGGCCGCACGACGCTGACGGGTGAGGGTCTGCAGCACGCGGACGGCCACTCGCCGGTGATCGCCGCGACCAACCCGGCCGCGCTCTCCTACGACCCGGCGTTCGCCTACGAGATCGCCGCGATCGTCAAGGAGGGGCTGCGCCGCATGTACGGCGAGGCCCACGAGGGCGAGGACCAGAACGTCTTCTACTACCTCACGGTCTACAACGAGCCGATGCCGCAGCCGGCGAAGCCCGCGGGCGTCGACGAGGGCATCGTCAAGGGCCTGTACCGCTTCAACACGGCCGAGACGGCGGGGCTCTCCCCGGCCGCCAACGCCGCGCGCATCCAGCTCATCGGTTCCGGCACGGCGATCCACTGGACCCTGGAGGCCCAGAAGCTGCTCGCCGAGGAGTGGGGCGTGGCCGCCGACGTGTGGTCCGCGACGTCCTGGACCGAGCTGCGGCGCGACGCCCTGGAGGCGGACGAGGCGCTGCTGCGCGGCGAGGAGCGTACGCCCTACGTACGGACCGCACTTGAGGGTGCGCAGGGTCCGGTGCTCGCGGTCTCCGACTACATGCGCCAGGTTCCCGACCAGATCGCGCAGTGGGTCGAGCAGGACTACTCCTCGCTCGGCGCGGACGGCTTCGGCCTCTCCGACACGCGGGACGCGGCGCGTCGCCACTTCGGCGTCGACGCGCAGTCGATCGTCGTCGCGTCGCTGGCGCAGCTCGCCCGTCGCGGCGAGGTGCCGGCGTCGGCGGTGAAGGAGGCCCGGGCCAAGTACGGTCTGTAGCCTTCGGCCTGATGCGGGTGCGGGTCCTCTCCCCTACGGGGTGGGGGCCCGTTGCCGTGTGCGCCTACTGCGGGATTCTTCCCACCCACCCGCCCTTTCTCTGGGGGGGGGTGGCTAGCGGTAGCGGGCGGACATTTCGTGGGCCGCTTCGGCGCAGCGCGCCCTGAGCGGGGCCGGGGACAGTACCTCCGCCTCCGGGCCCAGGGACAGGAGCTGGGTGTACGCGACGTCCTCGCTCTCGACCGCGAGCGTCACCGTCACCCGGTCCCGGTCGTCCGGCTCGCCCGCGCCGGCCAGGGCCTCGCGCGCGGCGACCGGGTCGGTGGCGTGCGGGAGCCGCCGTGCGCCTGCCGCCGAGAGCCGCACCACCACCTCGGAGCGCAGGAGCGCCCGCGCGAACTGCGCGGCCCGT
Source organism: Streptomyces sp. NPDC002564 (assembly GCF_042889645.1). NCBI lineage: Bacteria > Bacillati > Actinomycetota > Actinomycetes > Kitasatosporales > Streptomycetaceae > Streptomyces > Streptomyces sp. NPDC002564. Next base: position 139,916 of record NZ_JBIARE010000003.1, read on the forward strand.
TCCTCCCAGAAGCCCGGCAGGTCGAACTCCTCGTCGCGGGCGAAGCGCTCCTCGCCCGGGTCGACCGCGGTGAACCGGTCGATGCGGTACACCCGGAACGAGCCGGTGTCGGGGACCCGCGCGCACAGGTACCAGACCCCGGCCTTGAGCACGAGGCCGTAGGGCTCCAACTCCCTTTCCACCTCGGCGTCCTGGCGGCGGTAGCGGGCGGTGACGCGGCGGTCGTCCCACACCGCGTCGGCCAGCGGGGGCAGCAGTCCGGGCGCGGAGGTCTCCCTGAACCAGCCCGGCGCGTCCAGGTGGAAGCGCTGCGAGGCGTTCTGCGAGGCGTCCCGCAGCGAGGGCGTCAGCGCCGCCGACACCTTCAGGCGGGCCGCCGACGCCGCGTCCTCCAGACCCATCTCGCGCAGCGCGCCCGGCACTCCGGACAGGAACAGGGCCTCCGCCTCGCTGCGGCCGAGCCCGGTGAGCCGGGTGCGGTAGCCGCCGATGAGGCGGTAGCCGCCGGCCCGCCCGCGGTCCGCGTACACCGGGACGCCCGCCTCCGAGAGGGCCTGGGCGTCCCGGGTGATGGTCCGCTCGGACACCTCCAGTTCGGCCGCGAGCTCCGCGGCGGTCATGGAGGGGCGGGCCTGGAGCAGGAGCACCATCTTGATGAGGCGGGCAGCGCGCATGCTCTCATTCTGCCGTCGGCCGATGCCGTCAGCGGTAGCCGGTGACGTCGGCGGTCCCGCTCTCCTGGTCGACCTCGGTGAGGTAGCGCCAGGCGTCCGGCGCGGAGCCGTCGACGTCCGTGAAGCCGTACTCCTTGGCCAGTCCGCCGCTGGAGAGGGACGCGCCGTTCCAGCGCCGCACGTCGGGGTCGGCGGCGAGCGCGACCAGCGCCCGGCCGATGAACGCCGGCGTCTCGGAGATCGCGAAGTGCGGGTTGCGCTCGGTGCCGTCGCGCCAGTTCTCCTCGGTCACCTCGAAGGCCGTGTCGAGCATGAACTCCGAGCGCAGCCAGCCGGGCGTGAGGCAGAGCGCCGTGCAGCCGTACTCCTCGACCTCCTCGGCCAGGCCTTTGGCCATGCGCAGCGGGGCCGCCTTGGCGAGGTCGTAGTAGAACGGCTTGCGGTAGTTGGCGCCGTTGTACTCCGCGGTGCCGTCGGTGACCTCGACGACGAGGCCGCCGGGGTTCTTCAGGAGCAGCGGCAGCGCGTAGCGGCTGGTGACGATGTGGGTCTCGATGCCGAGGCGCAGGATGCGCAGCCCCTTGTCGAGGTCGTGCTCCCACATCTTCTTGTCCCACTCGACGTGGATGTCGCCGCCCCAGATGTCGTTGACGAGGATGTCGAGGCGGCCCTGCTCGCGGTCGATCCGCGCGACGAGGGCCTCGACCCGGTCGGGCTCCAGGTGGTCGGTGGGTACGGCGATGCCGGTGCCGCCCGCCGCGCCGACCAGTTCGGCGGTCTCCTCGATGGTCTCCGAGCCGCGGCCGATCTCGCTGGTGTGCGCGCGGGTGGTGCGGCCCGTCACGTACACGGTCGCCCCGGCGCGGCCGAGCTCCACGGCCATGGCGCGGCCCGCGCCGCGGGTGGCGCCCGCGACCAGGGCGATCTTTCCGGTCAGTGTCTGTGTGGTCTCCATGATCTTGAGGCTGCCAGCAAAAGCCGACATCTCCTGTCGGCCTTTCCGTCGGCATGTGCGCGGATAACGAGACAGCCGCATTCCGGCGCACTCCGCGTGCGCCCCCACCCCGCAGGACCGATGCTGGACCCGTGATGGACGAGACGGAGTTCTGGGAGATCGTGGACCGTACTCGGGAGGCCGCGGGCGGCGACCCCGAGGACCACGCCGAGCTGCTCGTCGAGAGACTGGTGCAGTCCGACCCGGACTCCGTCCTCGACTTCGCCCGTCACTTCGAGTCCCGCTACAACCGCGCCTACCGCTGGGACCTGTGGGGCGCGGCCTGGGTGCTGCTCGGCGGCGCGGGCGACGACGCCTTCGACTACTTCCGGTGCTGGCTGATCGGCCAGGGCCGGGAGGTGTTCGAGGGCGCCGTGCACGACCCGGACGCGCTCGCCGATCTGCTCGACGACTTCGACGAGGAGCTCGACGGGGACGGCGAGGAGCTCGGTTACGCCGCGGACGAGGCGTACGAGCAGCTCACCGGCGTCGACGCCCCGGATCTGGGTCTCGCGCCCGCGCCCGCCGAGCCGGAGGGCAGCGCGATCGACTTCGAGGACGACACCGCGATGGCGCGGCGCTATCCGAAGCTGTGGCAGCGCTACATGGCGGACTGAGCGTCCCGCCCGGCTCAGAAGTGGGTGCCGCCGTCGACGCGGACCTCGGTGCCGGTGATGAAGCGGCCGTCGTCCGAGGCGAGCATCGCGACGACGGAGGCGACCGTCTCGGGGCCCGCGAAGCCCTGGCCGATGGCGGGGGCGAGCTTGACGAACAGGCTCATGTCGGCGTCCGCGGGCAGGCCGGGGCCCACGCTCTGCCGGCTCGCGCCGGTCCCGTCCGTCATCCCGGAGGAGATGGAGCCGGGCTGCACGGCGGTGAAGCGGATGCCCTGCTTGCCGTACTCGGCGGCGAGGGCGTGCGTCATGGACTGGATGCCGCCCTTGCTGGCCGCGTACGCCGCCATGTACGGGTGGGCGAACATCGCGGACGTCGAGCTGAAGTTGACCACGGCGGCGCCCTCGCCCCGCAGCAGTGCCGGGATCGCCTCGCGGATCATCAGGAAGGTGCCGGTCAGGTTGACCGCGACGACCTGGTTGAAGGCGTCGAGGGTGGTCTCGTGGGTGTGCGAGGAGCGCAGGATGCCCGCGGCGTTCACCAGCACGTCCAGGCCGCCCAGCGCGGCGGTGGCGGCGGCGACGCCCGCGCGGACGGAGGCCTCGTCGGCGATGTTCACGACCAGGGTGGTGAGGCGCTCCGCGGCGGCGCCCGCCTTGGCCGCGGTGTCCTTGAGGCCGTCCTCGCTGACGTCGGCGGCGACGACCCGGCCGCCCTCGGCCAGCATGCGCAGCACGGTCGCCTGGCCGATGCCGGAGCCGCCGCCGGTGACCAGGGCGCGGCGCCCCTCGTAACGGTTCAGGGTCTGCATGGCGCTCTGCATGGCGTTCTCTCCACTCTCGCAACGGTCCTGCCTTCGCATTACACGGTACGCCTGGATGGCACGTTGTGCCACAACGACTTGACGTGCCTGTCTGGCCGGATCGGCGTAGGGTGCGAGGGGTGAGCACCCAGTCGCCGTCCCTCCCGCCGCTGTCCCTGACGGAGCGCCGCAAGCGGGCCACCCAGCTGGAGATCGCGCACGCCGCGGCCGAGCTCTTCACCGCGCAGGGGCCGGACGGGACGACGGCCGAGGCCATCGCGGGCCGGGCCGGGGTCGCCCTGCGCACCTTCTACCGGTACTTCCGCACCAAGCAGGACGCGGTGGGCCCGCTGCTCGCCGTCGGCGGGGAGCGCTGGCGTGCGCTCCTGGCCGCGAGCGAGCCGGGCGCGACGCTCCCCGAGGCCCTGCGGGGCGCGATCGCCGAGGCCCTCGCCGCTCCCGACGAGGCGGCGGCGGACGGGCTGCGCCAGGCGCGCGGGCTGCTGCGGGCCGCCGTGGACGATCCGGCGCTGCGGGCGGTCTGGTACCGCGTGAACCAGGAGTCGGAGGAGAAGCTGCGGCCCGTCGTCGCGGAGCTCGCGGGCGGGGGCGCACGACCGCTGGAGGTCCGGCTGGCCGCGGCCGCGGCGACGGACGCGATCAGGATCGCCCTGGAGACATGGGCGGAGTCGGACGCGGACGTCACGGGGCCCGGCTCCCCCGCGGAACTCGCGGTGCGGTGCCTGGCGGAACTGATGGGCGGGATGCGGGTGCTGACGCGGGAGGACTAGGCCGTGCCCGCGGCTCACGTCCCCTCGGGGCGGCCCCCGTCCGGGCCGGATTCCGGGTCCGGGCCGGATTCCGGGTCCGGGCCGGATTCAGGGTCCGGGCCGGATTCAGGGTCCGGGCCCGACTCCGGGGCCAGGCCCGACTCCGGGGCCGGGCGCGGCTGCGGCTGCGGCTCCGGGTTCGGCTCCGGCTCCGGCTCCGGCTCCGGCTCCGGCGCGAAGATCATCATCGTCACGTCGTCCCGTATCTCCCCCGCGTGGCCCACCACGTCCGCCCACACCCGCTCCATGAGGGCCACCGGGTCGGCCGGCAGGGACGGGTCGGCCCTGAGCATCGCGGTGAGGCGGTCGGGCAGCGGGTAGAACGCGCCGGACGCGTCCCGCGCCTCGCTCACCCCGTCGGTCAGGCCGAGGACCAGGTCCCCGGCGAGCAGCGGCACCGTGAGCTGCTCGCAGGGGTCGGGGCCCGCGATGCCGAGGCCCAGCGGGGCGCCCGGCGAGACGTCGAGCTCCGTCACCTCGGTGCCGCGCAGCAGCAGGGGCGGCGGGTGCCCGCAGGAGACGACGCGGACGACGGGGGCGTCGTCGGGGAACTCCAGGAGCACCGCCGTGGCGAACAGCTCCGGGTGCTCCTGCCCCGCCGAGTCCACCACCAGCCTGCGGTCGAGCTGGGCGGCGACGCCCGCCAGGTCGGCCTTGTCGAGGACCGCCTCGCGGAACGCGCCGAGCAGCGCGGCGACCGTGCCGACCGCGGCGAGCCCGTGGCCCTGCACGTCGCCCACCAGGGCCCGCACCCCGCCGGGCCCCCGGCGGACGTCGAAGAAGTCGCCGCCGACCAGCGACTCGTGCTGCGCCGCCTCGTACAGGCCCGCGCACCGCACCCTGCCGACCCGCTCCCGCAGCGGCGGCAGGACGGCGTACTGGGCCGCCTCGGCGACCGTGCGGACCGTCACGAGCTGGGCCTCGCGGCGGCTGCGCACCCAGGCGAAGACGACGCTGAGCAGCGCGATGAAGGTGATCGTCAGCTCGTCGCTGTTGCCGGGGTGGCCGAGGCCGAAGCCGGGCAGCGAGAGCAGCATGATCACGACGCCGCCGACCACGGCGGTGGCGGCGGGCCCGTACGACAGCGCGGCCAGCGGCGGGACGGCGGCGACCAGGAAGCTCAGGTCCACCGTCTTGGGGGTGACGACCTGGACGAGGATGATCACGAGCAGGAGCAGCGGCGGCGGCCAGCGCACCCACGGCGGCGGGGGCGTGCCGCGCAGCAGCCAGTCGCGCTGGTCCGCGTCGCGCCGTCTGGCCGCAGCCCTGATCATCTCTTCACGCTCCTACGGGCACGGCGCCCCCGCACGCCGGGCCGGTCCGTCGGGTGCCGGACCCGGCGGGTCCGCGCGCCGGGAAGGTCAGAGGGGGCGGCCCATGAGGACGTCGTCGACGTACACGCCGTCCAGCAGGAACTCGCCGGGCAGTACGCCCTCGATGACGAACCCCTCCGCTTCGTAGAGCTTGCGGGCCGGGGTGTTGTGCCCGAGGACGCGCAGGGTGATGCGCAGCGCGCCCTGGCGGCGGGCCTCGTCCATGGCCGCCCGGATCAGTGTGCGGCCGACGCCCCGGCCGCGCAGTTCCTCGGCGACGACGAAGCCCTGGATCTGCCGCACGTGCGCGTTGACCAGCAGCGGGGTGGGGAAGCCGAGCTTCACATAGCCGACGATCCGCCCGTCCGTCTCGGCGACCAGGTGGTCGTGGGGGCCGAAGCGGTCGTTGAAGAAGGGCTCGTAGGGGGGCTGGGGGCGGGGCTGGACCGCGTGCAGCGTGGACCAGGTGGCGCGATCGAGACGGGCGAGCTCGTCGTCGTCCTCGGGCCGTGCGGTTCGTATGTGCATGTCCGGCATGGCGCAACTCTACGGCGGCCGCGACGCGCGCCGTCCCGGTCCGGCACAGGGGGCACGGCCCGGCCGCCACGGGGCAGGATGGACCGCATGGACACCACACAGTCGCGCGTCGCCGTGGCCGGCGCCTCCGGGCTCATCGGTACGGCGCTCACCCGCTCCCTCGCCGCCGACGGGCACGACGTGGTGCGGCTGGTGCGCCGCACTCCGCGGGCCGGGGACGAGGTGCGCTGGGATCCCCACAAGGAGTACGTCGACACGGCCGGGCTCGCGGGCTGCACGGCGGTCGTCAACCTGGCGGGCGCGGGCATCGGCGACCACCGCTGGACGGCGGCGTACAAGCGGGAGCTCAGGGACAGCAGGGTGCTCGGCACCCGCACCCTGGCCGCGGCCGTCGCCTCGCTGGACGCGCCCCCGCAGGTGTTCCTGAACGCCAGCGCGATCGGCTACTACGGCGACACCGGTGCACGGGCGGTCGACGAGACCGCCCCGGCGGGCGACGGGTTCCTGCCCTCGCTCTGCGTGGAGTGGGAGGAGGCGGCCGGGGCCGCCCGCGGCGCGGGCATCCGCACCGTGCTGGCCCGCAACGGCCTGGTGGTCGGCCGTGAGGGCGGCGCCTGGGGCCGCCTCTTCCCGCTCTTCAAGGCGGGCCTCGGCGGACAGCTCGGCAACGGCCGGCAGTACTGGAGCCACATCTCCCTGCACGACGTGGTGGCCGCGCTGCGGCACCTGATCGACACCAGGACGCTGTCGGGCCCGTTCAACCTCACGGCCCCCGACCCGGTCACCAACCGCGAGGTGACGGCCGCGATGGGGCGCGTCCTGAAGCGGCCCACGCTGCTGCCCGTGCCCGCCCCGGCGCTGCGCCTGGCGCTCGGGGAGATGGCCGGGGACGTCCTGGGCAGCCAGCGCGTCCTGCCGACGCGGCTCCTGGAGTCCGGCTTCGCCTTCGCGTTCCCCGGCATCGACGACTCGATCCGGGCGGCGCTGGCCTGATCCGTTCCGGCCCGCGGCCGCCCTGCGACTTCCGTGCGACCTCTGTGCGACCGTGCCCGGTGCATGCGCGACTGCCTTCGACCGGAACCGCTCCTACCCTCGTGCCCGACTCGGGTATCACTCGGGTCCTACTCGGGTATTCAGGAGCCCTGTCGGGGGCATCAGCTCCCCACAAGCAGCGCGACCTCGGGAGGGGCACGTGCCAGAGCCTGCGCACCATGCGGATGTCGTCATCGTGGGAGCCGGGGCCGCGGGGCTCTCGGCAGCGCACCGGCTGACCAGTGCCGGTGTGACGACCGTTGTCCTGGAGGCCGCCCCTTACGTCGGCGGCCGGATGTCGACGGAGAAGGTCGACGGGTTCCGGCTCGACCGGATCGGCCAGCTCCTCACCACCTCGTATCCCGAACTGCGCCGCACACCGGGGCTCGGCTCCCTGGTCCTGCGCCCCTTCGCGCCCGGCCTCCTCGTGCACAGCGAGGGCCGGCACCACCGCGCCGCCGAGCCCCTGCCCGGACGGAGCGCAAGGGGCGCACTCACGGCAGCGCGCGCCCTCGCGAGCGCCCCCCTGGGTCCGCTGGCCGCACGCACCCCGGCGCGGGCCGCCCCCGGCACCGCCTCCCGCTCCGCGCCGCTCGGCGGCCCGCTGGACCAGGCACGCCTCGGCTCCGCCCTCGCCCGGCTCGCCGCCCTGCCGGTCGAACGCCTCCTGGCCCGGCCCGAACTCCCCGCCGGCGCGGCGCTCTCGGCCCGCGGCCTGCCCGCGCGCACCATCCACGGCTTCCTGCGCCCGCTGCTCTCCGCGCTGCTCTGCGACCCGGACCTGACCACGTCGAGCCGGTGCGCGGACCTCGCCCTGCACGCCTTCGCGCGCGGCCGCCTCTGCCTGCCCGAGGGCGGCGCCGAGGTCCTGCCCGAGCTCCTCGCCGCCGCCCTGCCGCCCGGCGTGGTGCGCACCGGGGTCCGGGTCATCTCGGTCTCCACCAGCGCGGTCGGCACCGCCGAGCACGGCGAGATCAGCTGCCGTGCCGTCCTGCTCGCCACCGACGCGCGCGCCGCCGCCGAGCTGCTCCCCGGCCTGCGCGTGCCGCCGTTCCACGAGGTGTCGGTGTTCCACCACACCGCGCCCGAACCGCCCCTGGACGGCCCGGCGCTGCTCCTGGACGCCGACCGCGCGGGTCCGGTCGCCCACACCTCGGTCGTCAGCCAGGTCGACCCCTCGCGCGCGCCCGCCGACGGCGTCCTGATCTCCTCCACGGTCCTCGGCCCGCCGCCGGACGAGCAGGCCGTGCGCACGCATCTCGCCGCCCTGTACGGCGTCCCCACGCACCGCTGGGAGTCGCTCGCGGTCCACCACACGCGCGAGGCCGTGCCCGCGATGCCGCCCCCGCACGACGTGCGCCGCCCGGTGCGGCTGCTCGCGGGGCTCTACGTCTGCGGGGACCACCGGGACACCAGCACGGTCCAGGGCGCCCTGCACTCCGGTCGGCGGGCCGCCCACGCCGCCCTCACGGACTTCGGGATCACCCCCGCGTACGCCGGAGAACCCCTGCCCGCCGCGGCCTAGTCATCCGACCTCTCCGCCTGCCCCGGTGAAGCCCCCGCGCCCCACGCGCGGGGGCTTCACCGACCCGACGTGACCCACAACTCCCCTTGCCACGGCACCTCTACGCGATTACGGTCCCCCTGGACCGCCAAGCAGCGGGAGGACCGGCGCGGGCCGCACCACCCGGCGGCATCACTCCTCCCCGGCCGATTCATGGGAGCTCCGACCTTGCCCACCGCCCGAGCCGACGTCCCGGGCGCGGAGTCCGGCGGCGCGGACGCACCCCCCTCCGTCATCCCCCGGCCCACCGACTGGACGCCCTTCGCGGGACGCACCGCGCTCACCCGGGCCACCCGCATCCTCATCGACCCGCGCACGGCGGCCGACGCCGACCTGCCCGCCGGGCGCGCCGAACTCCCGGGCCCCGCACGGCAGTCCGTGCACGAGCTCGCCACCCGGCTCCGTACCGAGATCGAGCAGGTCACCGGCCTCGCCCCGCGCGTCACCGACGACCCCTCCCCCGCACCCTGCGACATCGTGCTCGCCCTCACCGACCGGGGCGCGCCCGGCGCCGAGGGCCACCTCTTCGACAGCCGCGGCCCGGTGCGCGTCGAGGCGGCCTCCACGCACGGCCTCTTCTACGGCACCCACACCCTCCTGCAGCTCCTGCGGGCCACGGCCGACGACCACCGCCAGGTGCCCCGCGCCAGGGCCGTGGACCGCCCGGCGCAGCGCATCCGCATGGTGCACCTGGACGCGGGCCGCAAGTACTGGCGGATCCCGTACCTGGAGAACCTGATCCGCAGGATGGCCGACCAGAAGCTCAACACGCTGCTCCTGCACTTCTCCGAGGCCGAGGGCTTCCGCCTGGACAGCCCGCGGTTCCCGGGGCTCGCCGACCCCCGGCACAGCTACGGCCGCGCCGACATCGAGCACTTGAAGGCTTTCGCGGCCCGCCACCACGTGCAGCTGATGCCGGGCCTGGAGCTCCCGGGCCACGCCACCACGATCAGCCGGACCTTCGGCATCGGCTTCGGCTCGGGCCCCGGCGCCTGCACGGGCGCGCACACCCACTCCCACCTGACGCCCGACTGGGTCGTCGACCTGACCAGCGACCGGGCGATCGCCACGTCGAAGGAGATCGTCGACGAATTCGCGGGCTGGTTCGACGCCCCGCTGTTCTCCATCGGCGCCGAAGAGGTCCCCGCGCAGCTCGCCGCGTGCCCGCGCGTGCGGGACCACCTGGCGTCCGCCCCCGACGTCTCCACCCTGGGCGACCTCCTCAACCGCTACCTCAACGCCCTCGACGACGTGGTCGCCTCGCACGGCAAACGCACCGCCGTCTACAACGGCTCCGAGCGCCTGGACGCGCCCCGGCAGCGGGTCCGCGCCCGCGTCGTCTTCCTCACCTGGGAGGGCACGGGCGCCGAGCCCGCCGTGCCGGGCCACGACGAGATCGCCGTCGGCCCCTTCTACAACACCCCGAACAACTACCACCACCTGTACCCGGACGAGCCCTGGATGTACGGCAGTTGGGCGCCGAGCACCGCGCCCGACATGCTCGGCTCCGGCATCACGAACTGGGCCGACTACAACTTCTGGGCCGACGACGGCTACTTCGAGCAGCACATGGCGGGCGCCCGCGCGATCCTCGCCGACCGGACCTGGAACAGCACGCCGGCGCCGGACACGCTCGCCGGCTTCCGGGCCCGCGCCGCCCGCGTCGGCGAGCCGGCCACCACCCCCGCGCCCCTCCCGCCGCGCGTCACGGGCCGGCCCAGCCACCGGTGGACCTTCGACGACGCGGCGTACCCGAGCGGCTGGACGTACGCGGGCAGCCCCGGCAACACGCTCCTCGCCGAGGACAGCGCCGGTGACCTGTCCGGCACCTCGTACATCGTCGACAACCCCACACCCGTGCCCGGTGTGCACGGCCGGGCCTGGCGCTTCGCCTCCGACCGGGACGGCGTGGGCTTCGGCGGCCTGGACGTCGCCGAGCCGTGGACGGCCTCGGTCCGGGTCCGGCCGACGGAACGGACCGGCGACCAGGTGCTGCTCAGCTCGAGGGCGGGCGCCCTGAAGCTGATGCAGCACGGCACGGGCAGGGTCGGCTTCACCCGGTACGGCACCGCCGACCACAGCTTCGACCACACCGTGGCGCCGGGCCGCTGGACCCGGCTGACCTGGGTGGCGACCAAGGGCTCCACCACGCTGTACGCCGACGGGCGGCGGGTCGGGACCGTCGCCGCCTCGATCCCGCTGCCGCTGCGCTCCCTCGGCACGGAGCGGGCGGGCCTCCGCGGCGACCTGGACGAACTGGTCACCTGGGACGAGGCGTTGACCCCCGAGGAGGTCGCGCGCCTGGCGTGAGCGCGCGGCGGCCTACCCGAGCGCGGCGACCCGGTCGCGGTACCCCCTCACCGGCGCCGCGTCCCGGTAGGGCTCCAGGCGGCGTTCGAAGTCGCGTACGTACTCGTGGGCCCGCGCCGAGCGCATCTCGCCGGCGGCCTGCGCGGCCTCGGCGCCGAGCTGGCAGGCCAGTTCCAGCTCGCCGAGGCCGAGCCGCGCGGAGGCCAGCACCACCCGGCAGAAGAGGCGGCTGCGCGCGAAGGCGGGCGCGCGCAGCTGCAGCGAGCGCTCGGCGTACTGCGCGGCGGCGCGGTACTGCTGCAGGTCGCGGTAGCTGTGCCCGAACTCGTCCGCGAGCTGCGCCTCGTCGAAGAAGCGCGCCCAGTGCGGCACCTCGTCACCGGTCCGCGCGGCCTCCAGGGACCGCTCGGCGCGCACCAGCGCGGCCGTGCAGGCCCGCACCTCGCCGAGCACGCCGTGCCCGCGCGCCTCCGCCGCGTACAGCAGGGACTGCACGACGGGCGGCGCCGAGGAGCCGACGCCCTGCTGGGCGACCCGGGCGAGCTGCACGGCCTCGCGTCCATGGCCGAGGTAGACGGCCTGGCGGCTCATCGTCACCAGGACGTAGGAGCCGTACGCCCGGTCGCCCGCCGCCTGCGCCAGGCGCAGGGCCTGCACGTAGTACCGCTGGGCGAGGCCGTGCGCCGCGATGTCGTAGGAGGTCCAGCCCGCCAGGCGGGTCAGGTCGGCCGCGGCCCCGAACAGGCGCCGCCCGGCCTGCTCGCCGTACACACCGCGCAGCATCGGCTCGGCCTCGTGCTCCAGGTAGCGGACCAGGGCCTGGCGCGCGTGCCCGCCGCCGTAGGCGTGGTCGAGGGCGCGGAAGAGCTCGCCCACGGAGCGCAGCGCCGCGATGTCGCCGCTGCTGACCCGCTGGCCGGGGCCGCGCTCGGGCCCCTGGCGCTGGCGGGGCACCGCGGGGCGGCCCTGCACGGGGACGCGCTGGGGGTCGACGTCGCCGCGGCCGACGCGTTCGTCGGCGCGGCCGATCAGCCAGTCCCGGCTGGGCACCACGAGCCCGGCCGGGGTGAACGCGATCTTCCGCAACTCCGCGTGGCTTCCGGAGTCCTTGCGCCACAGGCCGCCGACGATGTCGACGGCCTCCTCGGGGCTCGCCGCGAACTCCAGGCCCGCGTAGACCGGCGCGCAGGCGTCGAGTCCGAGGTCCTGGGCGGACAGGCGGCGCCCGAGCCGTCTCGTGAAGACCTCGGCGATCAGCGCGGGTGTGGTGCCTCTGGGCTGCTGGCCGCGGAGCCACCGGGTCACGGACGTCTTGTCGTACCGCAGGTCCAGGCCGTGCTCGAGGCCCAGCTGGTCGACGCGGCGCGCGAGGCCCGCATTGGAGAACCCGGCTTCCGAGATGAGCGCGGCTAGCTGGCGATTTGGGGTGCGCTGCGGGGGTCGTTCCGTCATCGGCTGTGCGGTCTCCTGCCTTCCGGGCCTGCCTTGAGCAGCCCTTATGGCCTCGTGAACGGCGTGAATGTAGCGGCCATCACAGCCTGTGGACCCCCTTTCGTCCGTCATTCATCCGATCGTGTGAGGAACCCGGGCCGAGGTTGTCGGTCGAGGCGGCCCGTACAGTGGCAGGGGCGCGATATGTGCACGATGAACGTTCAGGGAGGCACCTGCCGTGAGTGAGTTTCGGTTCGTCCGGCTGGGCTTCGGCCCGGACTCCGTGGAGTACCAAGAGGCATGGGACGAGCAGCGCCGCGTGCACGCCGCCCGTTTCGCCGACGAGGTCCCGGACACCTGCCTGCTCCTGGAGCACCCGCCGGTCTACACCGCGGGCCGCCGCACCGAGGACAGCGAGCGCCCGCTGGACGGCACCCCGGTCGTCGACGTCGACCGCGGCGGCAAGATCACCTGGCACGGGCCCGGCCAGCTGGTCGGCTACCCGATCCAGAAGCTGCCCCGCCCGGTGGACGTCGTAGCACATGTACGCCGCCTGGAAGAGGCACTTATCCGTACGTGCGCGGAGTTCGGTCTGCGGACGACCCGCATCGAGGGGCGCAGCGGCGTCTGGGTCCTGGGCGACCCGGTGGAGCAGCGCCCCGCGCTCGGCGGGCTCTCCCTCGACTTCGACCCGCGGCTGCAGGACGACGAGTTCGACGCCCGGTTCAACGGCCCGGAGTACGCCCCCTCCAACGCGGGCCAGCGCCGCGAGGACCGCAAGATCGCCGCGATCGGCATCCGGGTCGCCAAGGGCGTGACGATGCACGGCTTCGCGCTGAACGTGAACCCGGACAACACGTGGTTCGACCGGATCATCCCGTGCGGCATCCGGGACGCGGGCGTGACGTCCCTCTCGTACGAGCTGGACCGCGAGGTCACCATCGCGGACGTGCTGCCGGTCGCCGAGCGGCACCTGCGGGAGGTCCTGGAGAACGCGGAGCTGAAGCCGCGCGTCGTCGAGAAGACGGAGACGGCCGGGCAGACCGGGACGGCCGGGCAGACCGGGGCGGCCGGGCAGATCGAGACGGCCGGGCAGGCCGAGAAGGCCAGCGCCTAAAAGGAACCGGGGTTCGGGGGAATGCACCCCCTTGGCCAGAGGTTGGCCAGAAGTAAGCCCACCGACATCAGGGGCGTACCCTGGTGTGCGCCGAAGAATCGAAGCTACAGGGAGCCGATGTGTCCGCAGTCGCACCCGACGGACGCAAGATGCTGCGCCTGGAGGTCCGGAACGCCCAGACCCCCATCGAGCGCAAGCCCGAGTGGATCAAGACCCGGGCGAAAATGGGCCCCGAGTACAACGCCCTGCAGAAGCTCGTGAAGAGCGAGGGTCTGCACACGGTCTGCCAGGAGGCGGGCTGTCCGAACATCTACGAGTGCTGGGAAGACCGCGAGGCCACGTTCCTCATCGGCGGCGACCAGTGCACGCGGCGCTGCGACTTCTGCCAGATCGACACCGGCAAGCCGCAGGCCCTCGACCGCGACGAGCCGCGGCGCGTGGGCGAGTCCGTCGTCACGATGGACCTGAACTACGCCACGATCACCGGCGTCGCCCGCGACGACCTGGAGGACGGCGGCGCCTGGCTGTACGCCGAGACGGTGCGCCAGATCCACGCGATGACGGCGGAGCGCGCCGAGGGCTACACCAAGGTCGAGCTGCTCATCCCGGACTTCAACGCCGACCCGGACCAGCTGGCCGAGGTCTTCTCGTCCCGCCCCGAGGTCCTCGGGCACAACGTGGAGACGGTGCCGCGCATCTTCAAGCGCATCCGCCCCGGCTTCCGCTACGAGCGCTCCCTCGAGGTCATCACGAAGGCCCGTGAGGCCGGCCTGGTCACCAAGTCGAACCTGATCCTCGGCATGGGCGAGACCCGCGAAGAGGTCAGCGAGGCGCTGCGCCAGCTGCACGAGGCGGGCACCGAGCTCATCACGATCACCCAGTACCTGCGGCCGACCCCGCGCCACCACCCCGTGGAGCGCTGGGTGAAGCCGGCCGAGTTCGTGGAGCTGAAGGACGAGGCCGAGCAGATCGGCTTCTCCGGCGTGATGTCCGGGCCGCTGGTCCGCTCCTCGTACCGCGCGGGCCGCCTCTACCAGATGGCGATCGAGAAGCGCGGCCAGTACGTCGCCTCGCAGGCCGTCTGAGGCGACCGCGGGCCCTCCGCGTCGGAGGGTGCGGCGGACGGCGCGAGCCGGGCCCCGTGACGCGGGCACATGCCGCCCGCGCGCACGCCGTGTGAATCGGCGCACAAGTGACTACCCACCGGTAAAAGCCGCGACGACGCGGTCCGCACGATCCCCGCAGGTGACGGGGGCGTACGGGCCGCGTCAGCGTTTTGCGGCATGGCGTCAAGGTTTCATCCGTGTTTGACCACCCGGTCACGCCCTGGTAACACCAATCAGTGACCCTGGTACTACCGCACGTGAAGCACCGCACGCAGAGCACCGCCCCAGCCGTTCCCCCCACCCGAGCCGCTCCCCAGGAGGGCCCCATCATGCAGGCCGCGCCCGTTCGCGCCACCGCCATCCCGTCCGTCGCCGACGCCCTGCGCGCCGTCGAGTCGCTGCTCATGAGCGGCGGCCAGCGCACCGCACGGCGCAATGCGTGGACGTCCGTCCTGGAGGACCGGCGCCGCGCCAAGGACCGGGTCGACGCGCTGCGCGTGCTCGAAGAGGCCGTGACAACCCGCACGTCGTAGTCGCATCCGGGGGCACGTAGACTTCGCCTCATGGCGAGGAAGGAATCCACCGCGGCGGATGCGGCCGCGGAGCCAGGGCGACTCAAGCAGATTGCCCTGACCTACAAGATGACCCGGCGGGCCGACTCCAAGATCGGTCTCATCATCGCGGCTGTGGGAATCGTCACCTTTGGCGTCTTCCTCGCGATCGGTTTCTGGCTTGGTCACCCGGTCTACCTGGGCATTCTCGGTTTCCTGCTCGCCTTCCTCGCGATGGCGATCGTCTTCGGACGCAGGGCCGAGCGGGCCGCTTTCGGGCAGATGGAGGGCCAGCCCGGCGCGGCGGCCGCGGTGCTCGACAAGATCGGCCGCGGCTGGACGACGACCCCCGCGGTCGCGATGAACCGCAGCCAGGACGTGGTGCACCGCACCGTCGGCAAGGCCGGCATCGTCCTGGTGGCCGAGGGCAACCCGAACCGCGTGAAGGGCCTGCTGGCCGCCGAGAAGCGGAAGATGGCGCGCATCGTGGCGGACGTCCCGGTGCACGACGTCATCGTCGGCACCACGGACGACACGGTCTCCCTGAAGAAGCTCCGTACGACGCTCCTGAAGCTCCCCCGCGTCCTCACGGGCCCGCAGGTGACGGCGACGAACGACCGCCTGCGCGCGATGGGCGACCTGATGTCGAACATGCCGCTGCCGAAGGGTCCGATGCCCAAGGGCATGCGGATGCCGCGCGGCGGCCCGAAGACGAAGTAGCCCACCACGGCACGGCCCGCCCCCGGACGGCCCGCCACGATCAGCCAGGCCTCGCTCCTCCCGCCGACCCCATCGGCAGGAGGAGCGAGGCCTCGCCATTGAGCGGCTCCTGCAGCCCGGACCAGGCGGCGACCGGACACGCCAACCCGCGGTGCATGGGCAGCGGACGAGTGCCAGCGCGCGCCCACTTTTCCACGCCCCGCGCGTCGATCTGGGGGCACGAGCAGGGCGCTCCCCCGATCTTGAGTCCTGGGCGCTGTTTCTCGGATCATGTGCGGTGAGACAGACCGTCCCTCGACGCAACCGGAGGCAGATCCATGGCCGCTTCACAAGAAGTCAGCGCATCCCGACGGGAACTGTTCGCCCTGCTGGAGAACGTGGACACCGTCAAGGAGTTCTTCGCGTACCTCGCGGACGACGTGCGGTGGACCCTGCACGGCCGGCATCCGCTCGCCGGGCAGTACCGCAGCAAGGCGGAGTTAATTCCGGCCTCGATCGGCCAGGTCCTGCCCCTGCTCTCCGGAGGACTGCGGTTCCACGTCAAAGCCCTGCACGGCGACGGGCCGGTGTCCGTGGTGGAGATGCAGGGTGTCGGCGTCGCTCTCGACGGCGTTCCGTACGACCCCTTCTACGTCTGGGTCTGCCACTTCGACTCGCGGGGCGACACCATCGTCGCGGTCGACGCCTACATCGACTCCGTCGCGGTCACCGACATCCTGAACCGCCTGGCACCCCGCCAGTACCCGGACCCGGCCGCCCCGCACACCGACGCCGCAGGACGCGTCGAGGGCTGAGGCCTTGCCGTCGGCGCCTCGGGCGGCTCGCCGCCGGGGAGGCGGCGAGCCACCGGTGAGCCAGGGTCAGGGCGCCTCTTTCAGGCGGGTGAGGGTGAAGACCAAGGACTCGACGTGCTCGGGTGAGCCCTCGCTCCCGTCCGAGAAGTCCGCGAACTCCAGGACCACGTCATCCTTGTCCCTGCGAGCCTTCACCTTCTCGCCGAGGCCGACCGCCCAACCTCCCTGCATGGAGTACTCCCGGGACAGAGCCTCCTTGGCGGGCTCCGGAACCGACGGGATGCGGTAGGGCTTCGCGCCCTCACTGTCGACGCCGTCCATGGTGACCGTGAGGCGGGAGGCGTCGTACCGCCACCGGCCCGAGAGTCCCAACCGGGTCTCCGACCACTGCCCGTCGCCGGTGATGGTCAAGTTCCCTTCGATACCCGTGTTGGTCGTGAACTTCCAGGAACCCTCGGCGAACGCGGTGACCGCCTTCTCCACCGGGCTCCCGCACCCCGACACCGCGGAAGCGGCGATCCCCGCAAGCAGGTACCGCAGCGCTGCCCGACGGCCCACTAAGCCGACCAGATCACGCTTCCTCATACGATCCTCCCCCTCCGGGCCCCGTTCGGGACGCCAGGCTCATCCGATGACCGGAGGGGCAAGACTGCGCCGCTCTGCCGGCGCTGACAAGACCCGAACGCGTCGGCCTCTCCGGTCGCCCGGGCCTCGCCACGGTGGGCGTGGTGCTGTTCGCGCGCCGGCCAGGACGCCGGAGGACCCCAGGAGGGCTACGCCCGCAGCAGCTCCGCCAGCAGTCGGTGGACGCGCTGTCGGATCTCGTCCCGGATCGGGCGGACCGCCTCGACGCCCCGCCCGGCCGGGTCCTCCAGCCGCCAGTCCAGGTACCTCGTGCCCGGGAAGACGGGGCAGGCGTCACCGCAGCCCATCGTGATCACCACATCGGATGCCCGCACGGCCTCGGCGGCGAGCACCTTCGGCACCTCGGCCGAGACGTCGATGCCCACCTCCGCCATCGCCGCGACGACGGCGGGGTTCACCGCGTCGGCCGGACGGGAACCGGCGGACCGGACCCGTACACGGCCGCCCGCGAGGTGCGTCAGGAACGCCGCGGCCATCTGGGAGCGGCCGGCGTTGTGGACGCAGACGAACAGTACGGACGGCAGGGCGTCGTCAGACATGGGCGGGGTCCTTCCCGGTCAGCGCCACGGAGGGGGCGAAGAAGCGCCGGGCGTACAGCGCGACATGGACGAGGCCGATCAGGGCCGGCACCTCGATGAGCGGGCCGACCACACCGGCGAGTGCCTGCCCGGACGTGGCTCCGAACGTGGCGACGGCCACCGCGATGGCCAACTCGAAGTTGTTGCCCGCGGCGGTGAACGCGAGGGTCGTCGCGCGGGGATGACCGAGGCCCACGGCGCGGCCGAGCGCCAACGAGCCGACCCACATGATCGCGAAGTACACGAGCAGCGGCAGCGCGATACGGACGACGTCGAGCGGCCGGGAGGCGATCGCGTCGCCTTGGAGCGCGAAGAGCACCACGATGGTGAACAGCAGGCCGTACAGGGCGAACGGGCCGACGCGCGGGACGAACCGCGCCTCGTACCAGGCGCGGCCCTTGACGCTCTCGCCGATCCGGCGCGTGAGGAAGCCGGCGACGAGCGGGACGCCGAGGAAGATCAGTACGCTGCGCGCGATCTCCCACACGGACACGTCGAGGCCCACCTGCGCCAGGCCGAGCAGGCCCGGCAGCACGGACAGGTAGAACCAGCCCAGGGCCGAGAACGCGATCACCTGGAACACGGAGTTCAGCGCCACCAGGACGGCGGCGGCCTCGCGGTCCCCACCGGCCAGGTCGTTCCAGATGACCACCATGGCGATGCAGCGCGCCAGTCCCACGATGATCAGGCCCGTGCGGTACTCGGGCAGGTCCGGCAGGAACAGCCAGGCCAGGGCGAACATCAAGGCCGGCCCGAGGATCCAGTTCAGCAGCAGGGACGGCAGCAGCAGGCGGCGGTCGCCGGTGACGGCGCCGAGCCGGTCGTAGCGCACCTTGGCGAGGACCGGGTACATCATCACGAGCAGGCCGAGCGCGATCGGCAGCGACACCCCGGTCACGGTGACCCCGGCGAGCGCGTCCCCCAGGCCCGGCACCACGCGGCCGAGGCCGAGTCCGACGGCCATCGCGGCGAGGATCCACACGGCGAGGTACCGGTCGAGGAACGCGAGGCGACCGGCCACCGGGCCTTCGGGGGCGCTCACGAAGTGACGTCCGCGGAGTCGGGCACGGCCTCGCCCGCGGGCCGGGCCAGGACGCCCGCGAGACGGTCGGTCATCGCGGGCAGCAGCCAGTAGTACACCCACGTGCCGCGGCGCTCGCAGTCGATGAGGCCCGCCTGCCGCAGCAGCTTGAGGTGGTGCGAGATCGTCGGCTGCGAGAGGTCGAAGGCGGGCGTCAGGTCGCAGACGCAGACCTCACCACCGGCGCGCGAGGCGATCATCGAGAGCAACCGCAGCCGTACGGGATCGCCCAGCGCCTTGAACACCTTCGCCAGGTCCACGGCCTGCTCCTCGTCGAGGGGAGCGGTCAGCAGACCGGGGCAGCAGTCACCGGTCCCGTCGGACGGGCCGAGTACCGCGAGCTCTTGTTTCGACATTCTTCTATGTTGACGTTCTTCGATACAAGATGCAACCTTGAATCGACAGACATCAATACAGCCGATCGGAGCACCGCCATGTCCCGTGCACAACTCGCCCTGCGCGTCAGCGATCTCGAAGCGTCGGTCACCTTCTACACGAAGCTGTTCGGCACTGGACCGGCCAAGCGGCGCGAGGGCTACGCCAACTTCGCCCTCACCGAGCCGCCGCTCAAGCTCGTGCTGATCGAGGGCGAGCCCGGACAGGAGACCCGCCTCGACCACCTCGGCGTGGAGGTGGCGGCGGCCGAGCAGGTGACCGCCGCGACGACCCGGCTCAAGGACGCCGGCCTCGCCACGTTCGAGGAGAACGACACCTCCTGCTGCTACGCCCTCCAGGACAAGGTGTGGGTCCACGGCCCCGGCAAGGAGCCGTGGGAGGTCTACGTCGTCAAGGCCGACGCCGACACACTCGGCAAGAGCGCCGAGAGCCCCGTGCCCGGCGGCGAGTGCTGCACGAACGACCCGTCACCGACGCTCGGTTGAGGGAGAGTCGCCCCCCTGACCGTCCAACGCGCCGACGTCGGCTCCCTGCGCGAGGGGCGGGACGGGACCGTCGTCCACGACATCCCCGACGACGGCACCTGGTCGCGCTTCAGGCCGCCGCTCTCCGACGCCGCACCCGCGTACACCGCGCGGATCGCCCGCGAGTTCGCCGGCTGGGCGCCGGAGCTCACCTCGCTCATCACCGAGGCGGACATCCCGCCGACCGTACGCCCCCTGTTCACGCTCGAGAACGCGACGGCCGACGACATCCTGAAAGCACTCGGCGAACAGGGCCGATAGCCGGGGAATTCATAACGCGCCATGGACTGGATGGCGGAGGAATTACCCCGACAGGAATGAAGCGCCGACCGGCACGGTCGAAATGTGCCGTGACGTTTCTCCCCGGACGATAATTTCTGATCGCGACGCCAACACTGGTCGTCAAAAACGAGCAAATCAAAGCGAATGGGGAGCAAGAATGATCCGGAAGGTTCTGGCCGGTGCGGCGCTCGCGTCCGCTGCCGCCGCGGCCACCGTCGGCACCACGGGCATCGCCTCGGCCACCGAGGGCGGCCCGCAGGCCGAGACCGCGACCAGTGCGCACGACATGAACCAGTCGGCGCGCGCCGCGTACGGCGAGACGGCGAGCGGCACCGGCGTCTCCCCGTTCGCCACCGAGAACGGTGACGTCGCCATCGCGGGCGACCCGGGCGGCATCGCCAACAGCTACGGCGCCCCGTTCGTCGACGTGGACCTGCGCTGCGCGGTCCCGGCGACCCAGGGTGTGGGCGGCAACGTCCTCGGCGGTCCGGTGGCGGCCTGCGACACGGCGCCGGTCGACCAGTTCGACGCGCCCGAGCGCATCCTCTGAGACCTGCCGCGACGGGGCTCGTCACCAGCCCCGTACCGAGCTGCCCCTCGGCCGTGCCCGTTCCCGGCACGGCCGAGGGGCATTTCCCGTGCCGGGGAGCCCGCGGGGGCTCCGGCGATCAGATGCGGATCTGCACCGAGCGCGAGAGGCGGTCGTGCAGGCCGCGGCCGTCGCGGTCCCAGATCAGGGCCGGGACGACGAGGCAGAGCAGGATGCTGCGGACCAGGACCCATCCGGCGCCGAGCCGGCCGCCGCCCTCGGCGACCAGACGCAGCCGGAAGAGGGACTTGCCCGGGGTGCAGCCGACCGTGCCGACGGTCAGCACGCTCATGACGAAGAAGATCCCGAGGGCCCAGTTGCCCATCGCCTGCTGGTCACCGCGGGCGAAGAAGCCGTATGCGATCACCATGCACAGGGCCCAGTCGACGGCGACGGCACCGATGCGGCGCCCGGGGCGCGCGATCGAGCCCGGGCCCTCCTCGGGCAGGCCGAGCTGCTGGCCCCGGTACCCGAAGTCGACTCCGGCTTCCTCCGCGGCCGCGCGCGGGCCGGACAGCCACGATCCGATTGCTTGCCTCTTGTCCACCCGTCAAAGGTACTGCGCCCCTTGTCCCACGGGGACGGGCGGGGTCGGACCCCGCCGGTCCGGCGCCCGGCGCGGGAAGGGGCCGCGGTGATTCCGGGCGGCTCGACGGGGTACCGGACACCCGGGCCGGTTAACTTGGGTGAAACAAATGGGTCACGCTTGAGAAATCCCCCGTCCTTATGGTCGGGTCCCAGCGTGTGCCACCGCACTGGCCGCACCACGAGCTGCAACCCCGTCCCGCCTCGGGCGGGAGTAGGAGGAGTTGGATGTTGTTCCAGAACGCCGACGACGCGAAGAAGTACATCGCGGACGAGGACGTCAAGTTCATCGACGTCCGATTCTGCGACCTGCCCGGAGTGATGCAGCACTTCACGATCCCGGCGGCGGCGTTCGACCCGGACGAGGAGCTGGCCTTCGACGGTTCGTCGATCCGCGGCTTCCAGGCCATCCACGAGTCCGACATGGCGCTGCGCGCCGACCTGTCGACGGCCCGGGTCGACCCGTTCCGCCGCGACAAGACCGTCAACATCAACTTCTTCATCCACGACCCGATCACCGGCGAGCAGTACAGCCGTGACCCGCGCAACGTGGCCAAGAAGGCCGAGGCGTACCTCGCCTCCACCGGCATCGCCGACACCGCGTACTTCGGCCCCGAGGCCGAGTTCTACGTCTTCGACAACGTCCGCTTCCAGACGTCGGCGAACGAGAGCTTCTACCACATCGACTCCGAGGCCGGCGCCTGGAACACCGGTGCGGTCGAGAACAACCGCGGCTACAAGGTCCGCTACAAGGGCGGCTACTTCCCGGCCCCGCCGGTCGACCACTTCGCCGACCTGCGGGCCGAGATCTCCCTGGAGCTGGACAAGAACGGCCTCCAGGTCGAGCGCCAGCACCACGAGGTGGGCACGGCCGGCCAGGCCGAGATCAACTACAAGTTCAACACGCTGCTCGCCGCGGCCGACGACCTGATGCTCTTCAAGTACATCGTGAAGAACGTCGCCTGGCGCAACGAGAAGACCGCGACCTTCATGCCGAAGCCGATCTTCGGCGACAACGGCTCGGGCATGCACGTCCACCAGTCGCTGTGGTCGGGCGGCGACCCGCTCTTCTACGACGAGCAGGGCTACGCGGGCCTCTCGGACACCGCCCGCTACTACATCGGCGGCATCCTCAAGCACGCGCCCTCGCTGCTGGCCTTCACCAACCCGACGGTGAACTCGTACCACCGCCTGGTCCCCGGCTTCGAGGCCCCGGTCAACATGGTCTACTCGCAGCGCAACCGCTCGGCGGCCATGCGTATCCCGATCACGGGCTCGAACCCGAAGGCCAAGCGCGTCGAGTTCCGCGCGCCGGACCCGTCCTCGAACCCGTACCTGGCGTTCTCGGCGCTCCTGATGGCCGGCCTGGACGGCGTCAAGAACAAGATCGAGCCGCCGGAGCCGATCGACAAGGACCTCTACGAGCTCGCTCCCGAGGAGCACGCGGGTGTCGCCCAGGTCCCGACCTCCCTCCCCGCGGTCCTCGACGCCCTGGAGGCGGACAACGAGTACCTGCAGGCGGGCGGCGTCTTCACGTCCGACCTGATCGAGACGTGGATCGACTACAAGCGCACGAACGAGATCGCCCCGATCCAGCTGCGCCCGCACCCGCACGAGTTCGAGCTGTACTTCGACATCTAGAAGGCCCGCGGGCCGGGCGGACCACCGCCCACCCGTGACGCCTTTCGGGCCGTCGGTCGCGTTTCCTCCTTGTCAGGGCAGGGAGGAACCGGCCGACGGCTCTTTTCGTATTTCCCTTTTCATATTTCTCATCAGCTTTATTCCGTAAGTCCTACGATCCGCCTTTCCCATGAACGGAAAGGTGGGTCGAGGTCTTCCCGGGCCCTGCTAATTTGGCTTCCCCCACGACAACACGACAATGGGCAGCGAGATTCACCTCCCCGATTCACTTCCTCGATCCACTTCCCCGGGAGAAAACTGTGGTGCGCGTATGGGCGGCGGCGGGAGGGCTCGTCATCGCGGCGGGGGCGTATGCCGTGACGGCGCAGGGGCCGGGCGGTCAGGAACCGCCGCCGCTGCCCTCGCTGCGGCTGATCCAGGAGCGGGGACCGGACGCCGTCCGGGACGGTGATCTCCTCGCCTCGCGGTTCACCGTGCGGGACGCGGCCGGGACGACGGTGGGCGGGGCCTACGAGACGTGCGCCAAGGAGGCCGTCGGGGCCGGCGCGGTCACCGCGTACTGCTCCGGGATCATCGAGGTCGAGGGCCGGGGGAAGATCGGCTTCCAGGCGTCCCGTTCGGTGGCGGGCGACCCGCGGGACGACCACGCCGAGGTCACCGGGATCGTCACCGGAGGCACCGGCGCCTTCGTCCGCGCCGACGGGGAGATGGTGCTAGCCCCGCCGGCCTCCGCCGGCGGGGCCTGGCGCGCGGAGTTCCGCTGAGGACGCCCCCGCGGCCCGCTCAGCCGTCGCCGAGCGGCACCGGACGGTAGTGCGTGGTGAGCCGGCCCGTGTCGTCCAGGACGTGGAAGGCCACGGACGGCGGCAGGTCGCGGTGGACGTGGTGGTCGGGGCCGTTCCGGTGCTCCCAGGGGAGGCGGAGGGTGGAGACGACGCCCGGCGCGACCAGGAGCGGGCGGCCCGCGAAGGTCGTCGCCGCGGGCGTGTGGGCGTGCCCGGCGAGGAACGCCGTCACGTTGGGGTGGCGGGCGGTCAGTTCGGCGAGGCGGTGCTCGTCGCGCTGGCGGATCCCGTCGACGTAGGGCGTGTGCAGCGGGACCGGCGGGTGGTGGAAGGCGATCAGCACCGGCACCGTCGGCGGGGTGGCGGCCAGCGTGTCCGCGAGCCGGGCCAGGGTCTCGTCCGCCAGCCTGCCGTGGTGCTCGCCGGGCACCGAGGTGTCGCACAGCGCGAGGACGAACCGGTCGGTGGCGTGCACCAGGTCGACCGGCGCGGTGCTCGGGGCCTC
This sequence comes from Streptomyces sp. NPDC002564, assembly GCF_042889645.1. NCBI lineage: Bacteria > Bacillati > Actinomycetota > Actinomycetes > Kitasatosporales > Streptomycetaceae > Streptomyces > Streptomyces sp. NPDC002564. The sequence goes on from NZ_JBIARE010000003.1 coordinate 163,917, forward strand.
GCCGAGGAAGTGCTCGCGGTACGCGGCGCGCTCGTCGTGGTTGCCGGGGCAGGCCAGTACGGGGTGGCGGGACGCCAGGAGCTCACGGGCCGCCGCGTACTCGTCCGGGGTGGCGTGGTCGGCGACGTCGCCGGTGACCAGGACGGCGTCCAGGTCGTACGGGAGGTCGTTCAGGTAGGCCATGACGGCGCGGGTGCGCCCGACGCTGCGTCCGGCGTCGGCGGCGCCGGTGTCGATGTGGGTGTCGCTGAGGTGGGCTATCACGTGCATGCCCCGAACCTACGGGGTGCGCCGGGACGGGTCAGGGCGTGTGTCGGAAGTGGCGTCGTCCGCCCGCAGGGCGGGCTCGGCGGCGTCCGGTGCGTGCGATCGCAAGGCGGAGGGTCGCCCCGATACCGGGTGTATCGGGGTGATCCCGACAACGCGGCGAGCGTGCGTGCCAGGCGTCGCCGAGCAGACGGGACTTTCGCAACACGCCCTACGGGCCACCCGCGGGGCGGCGGACCGCGTCGGCCGTGGCCGCCCGGCCGCGCAGGAAGCGCACCGACAGATGGCCGTCGGGCCCGCCGGTGCCCGGCGTCACCACCGCCCGCACCCCGTACACCGCCGCGATCAGCTCCTCGGTGATCACCTCGTCCGGTGGGCCCGCCGCGTACGCGGTGCCCTCCTTGAGGACGAGCAGGTGGTCGCAGAACATCGCCGCGAGGTTGAGGTCGTGCAGCGCGATCACGCTGGTCACGGGGAGCTCCGCGACCAGCGAGAGCAGGTCCAACTGGTGCTGTACGTCGAGGTGGTTGGTCGGCTCGTCCAGGAGCAGCTCGCGGGGTTCCTGGGCGAGGGCGCGGGCGATCTGGACGCGCTGGCGCTCGCCGCCGGACAGCGTGTGCCAGGCCTGGCCGGCGCGGGCGGTGAGCCCGGTGCGCGCCAGGGCCTCGCGCACGGCCCGCTCGTCGTGCGCGGTGGGCGCCGACCACGCGCGGCGGTGCGGGATGCGGCCGAGGCGTACGACGTCCCCCACGGTCAGCTCGACCTGCGTGGCGGCGTGCTGCTCGACGACGGCGATCCGGCGGGCCACCGCACGGCGGCCGGTGTCGGCCAGCCGGCGGCCGTCCAGGGTGACCACGCCGGAGGCCGGGGCGAGGACCCCCGCGAGCAGGCGCAGGAGCGTGGACTTGCCGGAGCCGTTGGGGCCGAGGAGGCCCACGGTGGCGCCGTCGGGCGGGGCGAGGCTGACGCCGTCGACGACGAGCCGGCCGCCCGCCTCCCTGGCGACCCGGTCGGCCCGCAGCCCGGACGCCCCGCCCGGCGGGACCACGTCGTACGTCATGCCGTCCTCCGCGTCCGGTACAGCACCGCGACGAACGCGGGTACGCCGATGAGTGAGGTCACCACGCCGACCGGGACCTCCTGGGGGTCGAGGGCCGTGCGGGCGAGGGTGTCCACCCAGACCAGGAAGACCGCGCCGGCCAGCGCCGTGACGGGGAGCAGCCGGGCGTGGCCCGGGCCGACGACGGCGCGGGCCGCGTGCGGGAGCACCAGGCCGACGAAGCCGATGGCGCCCGCGGAGCTGACCAGGGCCGCGGTCAGCAGCGCCGTCGTGCACAGGAGCACGAGCCGGGTGCGGGCGACCCGCACGCCCAGCGTGGCCGCCGCCTCGGGGCCGAACGCGAAGGCGTCGAGCGTACGGGCGTGGGTGAGGCAGACGGCCAGCGCCACGGCGAGCACCGCGGCGCACAGCGACACGTCCGTCCAGCCGATCCCGCTGAGCGAGCCGAGCAGCCAGAACAGCACGCCGCGGGTGGTCTCCGCGTCGCCCGCGGTGAGGACCACGAACGAGGTGAGCGCGGAGAACAGTTGCATGGCGGCGACGCCGGAGAGCACCACCCGGTCGGTGGTGTCGCCGAGGACGTGGCTCAGGAACAGCACCAGTCCGAAGGAGCAGAGCGCGCCCGCGAAGGCGCCCGCGGACACGGACACCGCTCCCCCGCCGACGCCGAGGACGACGACCGCGACGGCCCCGGTGGACGCCCCGGACGAGACGCCGAGGACGAAGGGGTCGGCGAGGGGGTTGCGGAGCAGGGACTGCATGACCGCGCCGCACACGGCGAGGCCCGCGCCGCAGACCGCGGCGAGCAGCGTGCGGGGCATCCGCAGGTTCCAGACGATGCCGTCCCTGATCGGGGTGAGCGGGGTCTCGCCCCAGCCGAGGTGGGCGGCGACGGTCGCCCAGACGTCGGGCACGGAGAGGTCCGCGGGGCCGATGGTGACGGCCGCGGACACCGAGAGGAGGAGGGCGGCGAGGCCGCCCGCCCACAGCAGGCCGAGCCGGAGCCCGTGCCGTGGCCCGGGCCGCGGTTCGTGCTCCGCCGCCGGATCCGGCCCGGTGCCGGCGGTGCCGGGGGCGGTGTCGCGGGAGGCGGCGGAGGTCCCCGTCGCCGTGCCGCCCGGGCCCGCGCTGTCGGCTCCGGCGCCGTCTCGGCTCACGTGACGAGCCCGAACTTCCGCAGTCCGGCCGCCACTTGCTCGATGCCGTCGACCGTGCGGATCGAGGGGTTCATGGCCTGGCCGCTGAGCAGGACGTACCGCTTCTTCTTCACGGCGGTCAGGTTCTTCGTCGCCGGGTTGCTCTCCAGGAACTTGATCTTCGCCCGGGCGCTCTCGGCGGACTGCGACTTGCGGGTGAGGTCGCCGAGGACGAGGACGTCGGGGTCGCGGTCGGCGACGGTCTCCCAGTTGATCTGGGGCCACTCCTCGCGGGTGTCGTCGAAGACGTTCTTCGCGCCGAGTTCACGGGTGATGATGCCGGGGGCGCCGCAGCAGCCCGCCATGTACGGGGCGTCGGAGTTGGCGAACCAGTACAGGAGCGACGCGTCGGAGGCGTCGATGTCGTCGGTGGCCCTGGCGACGCGGCGCTTCATGCCGTCGATCAGCCGCTCGCCGCGCTGTTCGACGTCGAAGACCTTCGCCAGGTCGCGCACCTCGCCGTAGACGGTGTCCATGGTGAGGGTCTTGACGCGCTTGCCGTCGCCGCCGCCGTCGTTGTCCTTGCCCGCGCAGTCGGAGGGCGAGACGTAGACGGGGACGCCGAGCTCGGTGAACTTGGCGCGGTCGGCGACGCCGCCCTTGCCGACCGTGTAGAGGAAGGAGGCGCTGACGAAGTCCGGCTCCTTGGCCAGGACCTTCTCCAGCGACGGGTAGCGGTCGGCGAGGCGCTCGACCTTCGCGTTGTCCTTCGCGAGGTTCTTCAGGACCGGGTCGGTCCAGGTGCCGGTGCCGGCCATCCGGTCGGCGAGGCCGAGCGAGAGCAGGATCTCCGAGGAGCCCTGGTCGAGCGAGACGGCACGCTGCGGCGGGGCCTTGACCTCGGCCTTCTTGCCGCAGGAGGCGACCGTGACCGGATAGCCCGCGGCGCTCCTGCCCGCGCTCTCGGGTGCGGAGCCGTCGCCGCACGCGGTGAGCGTGAGCATTCCGGCGCAGAGCAGGGCGGATATACGGGCTGTCGAGGACACGGGATCCCTTGGATGTCACGGCTCATACGCGGAGCCTGGCCTGCGTCACGTCCTCCGCCGCCCGGTGTGCGGACGGAGGCGCCAGCAGGTCTTCGGACTCGGGGATCGACCGGACGGGGCGCCTTCCCGGGAATCCGTGGACTCCCAGTGGCCGTGGCCCCGCCCGTCCTCCCTCACCGCTGCGCGTCAGTTCCGGATTCGCACCGGATTCCCTGGCCCAGGTGTGGGTTTGACTGGCTTGCGCAAGTTATCACGCGCGCCCGGCCGGGATCGTGCCGCGCGCCCCGCCGGGGCCCGGCCGCCCTCAGCCGGTCGGCGCGGGCCGCGGCTCGCCCGGGTAGGTGCCGAACGACCAGCGGTTTCCCTCCGGGTCCAGGATGCCGAACTCCCGGCTTCCGTAGGGCTTGTCCGCGAGCTCGCCGGTGATCCGCACGCCCGCCGCGGTGAGCCGGGCGTGGAGGGCGTCGACCCGCGCGGTGACGACGTAGGCGCCGGAGGTGCCCGGCGTCCCGCAGATCCCGGCGGCCGCCGCCGGGTCGTACGACCCCAGCATGACGCCGCCGCCCTCGGGCCAGTCGAGCTGGGCGTGGGCGACGCGGTCGCCGTCCGTGTGGACGACGGTGCGCAGGAAGCCGACGGTGCCGACGAGGAAGTCGATCAGCGCGGGGGCGTCCCGCGCCTGGAGGGTGGGCCAGACGGTGGGCGCGGGGGCGCCGGGCCGCGGGGCGTCCCGGGTGCCCTCGTCGGCGGCGGGCGGTCGCGGGGTGCGCGGTGCGTGGCTCTCAGGGGTGCGTGCGGTGGTGTTCATGCCCCCACTCTTCGCCCCCGCTCCCCTCCCTGGCTTGGATATTCCGGCACTCCTCGGCCAGCCAGCCGGTGGGGCTGGCCCCGGTGTACCGGCGGAAGTCGCGGACCAGGTGGGAGTGGTCGCAGTAGCCGGTGTCGGCGGCGACCCGGGCGAGGTCGGGGCGGGCGCCCGCCCCGACGGCGCGGGTCACCGCGGCCCGGGCGTGCTCGAAGCGCATCAGGCGGGCGGCCTGCTTCGGGGTGAGTCCCGTCTCGGCGCGGAACAGCGTGGTCAGCCGGCGCTCGCCGAGCGCGACGTGCCGGGACAGGCCGCCGAGGGTGCCCGCGCCGCGGTGCCGGGCGAGCCACGCCCAGGCCTCGGCGACCTCGGGGCGGACCCGGCCCGCGTCGGCGCCCGCCGCGCGGCGCCGCAGATAGCCGGAGAGCAGGGCGAAGCGGTCCGGCCACCGGTCGAGGGCGCACAGCTGGGCACGGACGTCGTCGGCCCGGCCGCCGAACACGTCGGTGCCGGGGGTCACGAGCGCGCCGGCCAGCGCGGCGGCGGGCAGGCCGAGGAGCGCGCGGGCGGCGAGGGGGTGCACGGCGAGCTGGATGCCGGCCTCGTGCTCGGGCTGGACGACGTAGGCGGGGCTCTGGTGCAGGCCGCCCACGACGATGTCGGTGCGCACCGCGTCCGTGCCGCGCGCCGCCTCGGGCGTCGCGGCGGTGGCGATGGGCCCGTCGAGGGAGAAGATCACCGTCAGCCAGGGCGAGGGCAGGCCCCGGTGCAGGGCGGGCCGCTGCCCCGCGGTGCGGTAGCCGGTCGCGGAGACGACCATGCCGTCGAGCCGGGGCACGGTGCGGACGAACTCACGGGAGCCCATGCGTTCAGTATGCGCGGCGGGGTGCGGGGCCAGTAGGCGCGGCGGGGTGCGGGGCGCGTCTGGGCGTGCGGTGCGGCTACCCGGGTTCCGCCGCCCCATGCCTGCCCGCCACGGTGACTTCGATCATGGGAATCGGCGGCCCCGCCCCATAGCATTGCGCGCCGCTCCGGACGGGGCAGCGGATCGCTCTCAGGGAACGGCAGGGACGTAGAGACATGGCAGTACGGGCAAAGGGCAAGCTGGCCGTCATCGGCACCACGGGCGCGCTGGCCGCCGCCGTCCTCGCGGGCAGCGCGCTGTGGCCGACGAGCGAGGCCACGGCCGCCGACACCTCCGCGGCCGCCTCCCGCGCTCTCTCGCACTGGCCGAAGCCCGTCGCGAAGCAGCTCGGCAAGGTCATCGCGGAGAACGACCACAAGGGCGCGTACGCCGTCTTCGACGCGGACAACACCACGTACCGCAACGACCTGGAGGAGTCGCTGCTGCCCTTCCTGGAGATGAAGGGCGTGCTGACCCGCAAGACGATGGACCCCTCCCTGAAGATCATCCCCTTCAAGGACAAGGCCGGGCACAAGGAGAGCCTCTACAGCTACTACAACCGGCTGTGCGAGGTGGACGACCAGGTCTGCTACCCCTGGGCGGCGCAGATCTTCGCGGGCTTCACCCTCAAGGAGCTGAAGGGGTACGTCGACGAGCTCCTCGCGTACAAGAAGCCGATCCCGGCCGAGTACTACGAGGACGGCAAGCTCACCCGGACCGAGGTCGAGGCGCCGGAGTTCTCCCGCGGCATGCAGCAGCTCTACAAGACGCTGCGGGCGCACGGCATCGAGGTGTACGTGGTCAGCGCGGCCAGTGAGGACCTGGTGCGCATGGTGCTCGCCGACCCGAAGTACGGCTACGGCGTGAAGCCGCAGAACGTCATCGGTGTCTCGATGCAGCTCAAGGACCGCAGGACCGGTGAGGTGACCAGCTCCCGCAAGGAGATCGCCGAGGGCCGCTTCGGCGCGAAGGACCGCGCGAAGCTCGCAGGGCGCGAGCTGACTCCGCATCTGTGGGCGCCGCTGACCTGGTACGAGGGCAAGCCCGCGGCGATCAACACCTACATCGACGAGTGGAAGAAGCCGATCCTGGCCGCCGGTGACACCCCGGCCAGCGACGGCCCGATGCTGTTCCACTCCGCCGACGTGGCGCACGGCGGGGTGCGGGTGTGGGTCAACCGCAAGGACGCGTACATGAAGCAGCTCGACGGGATGAAGAAGAAGAACGCCGAGCGCCAGCGCGAGCTGGGTCAGCGGGTGACCGCCGACAAGCGGTGGCTGACGGTCACCCCCGACCAGATCGGCTAGCGGCACGACTCCCGGGACCGGACCGAGAAGGGGCGGCATGACTCAGGACTCCCCGGCCGTATCCGGCGCCGCACCCGCGGTGTCGGCCTTCCGCCTCGACTGGGGCGGTGAGGAGCTCAGTTGCGCGCAGGCGCTGCCCGATCGCGTCCGGGGGCCCGCCACCACCGTCGTGCTGCTGCACGGCGCCGGGGCCGGCAGCAAGGCCCGGCTCGCTCCCCTCCAGGCGGACTTCGCGGCGCGCGGCTGCCGGTCGCTCGCGCTGGACTTCTCCGGGCACGGCGAAAGCTCGGGGGCGCTGGCCGAGTCGAGCCTGCGGCGGCGGTTCGAGCAGGCGGCCGGGGTGGTCGGGGAGCGGGTGCCGGCCGGTGACGCGCTGGTGTTCGTCGGGTTCAGCATGAGCGGGCAGACCGTCGCGGACCTCGTGGCGCACTTCGGCGGGCGGGTCGCCGGCATCGGGCTGTGCGCGCCCGCCGTGTACGCGCGGGAGGCGTGGCCGCTGCCGTTCGGCGACGGCGACGGACGCTTCACCGAGGTCATCCGGACGCCGGACCGGTGGCGCGACTCCGCGGCGCTCGACGTCTACCGGGACTTCGCCGGGCGCGCGGTGCTCGTCGTGCCCGGCACCGACGCGGTGATCCCGCCCGCGGTGACGGCGGCCGTCGGCGCGGCGCTCGCCACCCGGGCGCGCTTCACCCGGCTCGAACTTCCCGGCGCCGACCACGCGTTGGGCGCCTGGCTGCGGGACCACGCGGCGGACCGGCGGCGGGTGGTGGACGCCGTGCTCGCGGACCGGCCCGGCCGGACGTGAGCCTCACACGCCCGGGGTCGCGGTGAGCACGCCCGCGCCGATGGCCGCGGTGAGCGCCGCGTGGTCGCGGGCGTTCTGCGCGGCGTAGCGCAGCGCGAAGTCGGCGACGGCACGGTCGAAGGTGTCGGAGCCGCCGAGGTAGGCGGCTATCGCGATGCGGTCGCCCGAGCGGGCGTGGGCGCGGGCGAGCGCGGTGCCGCACAGCCGGGCGTAGCCGCGCAGTTCGGCGCCGGACAGGGCGGCGACGTCCACCGAACCCTTCATGTCGCGCAGTTGGCGCCAGTAGAAGGCGCGGCCCTGGGGCCCGGTCATCCAGCCGAGGAAGATGTCGCCCGCCGCCTGCAGCAGCCGCTGGCCCGCCACCACGCGGTGCCCGGGGTGGACGTAGGGCCCGGTCGGCAGGTGTTCCTCGACGACGGACCTGACCGCCTCCTTGATCTGCAGGAACAGCGGGTCGCCCGCGTCGCGTCCGGACAGCAGCACGATGTAGCAGCGGGTGCCGACGCTGCCGACGCCGACGACCTTGCGGGCCGCGTCGACGAAGCGGTAGCGGTCCAGGAGCAGGCGGCGCTCCTCGGCGAGGGTGGAGCGGTAGTCGCCGAAGATCTTGCGCAGGGCGGCCAGGTCGGGGGCGCCCGCCGGTTCGAGGAGCGGCGGGTCGTGGATGATGCGGCGCTCGCCGTCCACGACCTCGGTGAGCTTGCCGAGCGCCTGGAGGCTGGTGCGCCCGCGGGCGCGCTCCAGGGTCGCGGCGGCGCGCTTGCGGTGGCGTCCCGGGCGGACCAGGGGCAGCAGGTCGTGCGCGTCGGTGCGCTCGTACCAGACGGCGAGCTCGCCGAGGCCCGCCAGGCGCCGGATGCCCGCGCGGTAGGCGGCGACGGCGTCCTGCGCGGTGGTGCGGGCGGCGTCCTCGGTGGCGCCGCTGTCGCGGGCGGCGACGGCGGCGCTGGCGGCGAGCCGCTTGACGTCCCACTCGAAGGGGCCGGGGAAGGTCTCGTCGAAGTCGTCGAGGTCGAAGAGCAGGGCGCGTTCGGGCGAGGCGAACAGGCCGAAGTTCAGCAGGTGGGCGTCGCCGCAGAGCTGGACGCGCAGGCCGGTGTGGCGCTGGGCGGCGAGGTCGCCCGCCATGACGGCGGCGGCGCCGCGCAGGAAGGCGAAGGGGGTGGCGGCCATCCGGCCGTAGCGGACGGGCAGCAGGTCGGGGACGCGGTCGGCGCCCTGGCGCTCCAGGACGGCCACCGGGTCGGGGCGGTCGGCGGAGGGGATCCAGGCGCCGTGGGAGGAGCGGGAGGCGCGTTTGCGGGCCGCCTTGCCCGCGTCGGCGCGGGCCTGCGGGGTGCTCGCGCGTGTCTCCGGGGTCGTCATGCCCGCTCCCCTCTCGCGCTCGCCGCGGACAGCGGTCGCCGCGCGGTCGCCGCGGTCACCGGCTGCCCCTCAACAGCAGCCAAGGCGGCCGGGGCCCCGCACGCATGCCTAATACGCCGATCGGGTGACCCGCTCAGCGTCCGGCGCCCGCCCTGCCGGACCTCTCCTCGGCGACGGCCCAGGCGGCGACCAGCTCGGCGAGGGCGCCGCCCGCCCGGACCCAGGCGAAGTGGTCGAGCCGCGCGCCCGCCTCCTGTGCCGTGTGGTGGCGGCGGGTGAGGCGGGCCCCGGGGATCTTGCCGAGGAGGTGGTCGAGGCTGGTGGCGGGGGCGTAGGTGTCGCCCTCGACGGAGACGGCGAGCACGGGCAGCCGCAGTCCCGCGAGGAGCGCCTCGTAGTCGAGCGCGGAGCCCTTGGCGCTGTAGCGGCCGGTGCGCACCTGCCGTGCCCAGTCGCGCATGACGCCCTTGGGCTGGTTGCCGCCGAAGCCGAGGCGGGTGCCGGGCCAGCGGCCGAGCAGGGTGGCCGTCACGGTGATCAGGAGCTGGACCAGGAGCAGGCCGGGGCCGCGCACCGGGCCGAACGCGCGGAACCAGACCGAGCCGGTGGCGACGACCGCCACGCCGTCCACGCCGTCCGCGCCGGACCCGTCGGCCGACGCGGCGTGGATCAGGCCGAGTTGGCCGCCGAGGCTGTGGCCGAGGAGGTGCAGGGGCGGTTCGGGGCCGAGCTCGTCGCGGATCGCGGCGACGACCGCGGGCAGGTCCTCCTCGACGATGGCGCGGTAGCCGTGGCCGGGGGTGCGCGCACCGCGTGCCGCCGACTCGCCCTGGCCGCGCAGGTCGACGGTGAGCGCCGTCATGCCCGCGGCGTGGAGTTGGCGGGCGAAGCGGCGGTAGAAGCGGGCGGGGGTGCCCATGGCGGGCAGCACGAGCACGGCGGGCGCCGGGGGCGGGCCGGGGGCCGGGCCCGAGCCGGACGGCAGGAAGCGCTCGGGGGCGGGGGCGCGCAGGCCGCGCACCGGAAGGCGGGTGCCGTCCGGGAGTTCGGCGGTCGTCACGAGCGGCAGGTCACCGACGGGCTCCGGCTGGGTCATGCGGCCCAGCATCTCCCATCGCACATGCGAGCGGACAGGCCCGTGCGGGAACGGGGCGTGTCCTGGCACGGCGGCCCAAACGCCCCAACGGGGGACGGGTGGTGCGCGCGGACGGGGCCCCGCGGCGGCCGGCTCGCGCCGCGGGGCCCCGCGCGTGCTCAGCGGCTGTAGCGCATGAGCGCCCGCACCATGTGGCACGTGATGTCGGACGGCGGGTGGATGCCGACGTCCTCCGCCATGCTCCGTATCGCGCTGTTCTTCGCCTGGTCCGGCAGGTAGACGCCCGAGTCGAGCAGGGCGATGGCGAGCCGCATGGCCTTCAGGCGGCGGTTGTGGTTGACGTACCACTCGCGCGGGCGCCCGGCGGGCAGCGGCTTCTTCGGCCGCGGCACGTACGGCAGGTCGATCAGAACGGGCTGGGGAACGGTCGGGTAAGCGCGCTTCGATGTGAGTGCGGCAGCGGGCACGGGCATCCTCCTGTCGCGGTCGGGAACCCCCGTCGGGCGCCCTCGAACACTACGGTGATTCTACTGCGCGGCACTGACAATCGCCGCTGGCCAGGCGGCATTTGGGGTGTTCGAATCGAGGGGTGGCGCGCGGCCTGGGGCGGGTGGTTCGGAGGTAGCGTGTGCGGCATGGAGATCTGGATCAACCCCGCCTGTTCGAAGTGCCGGAGCGCGCTCTCGCTGCTCGACGCGCAGGGCGCCGACTACACCGTGCGCCGCTACCTGGAGGACGTGCCGACCGAGGCCGAGATCGACGCCGTCCTCGCGCGCCTGGGCCTGGAGCCCTGGGACATCACGCGCACCCAGGAGCAGGCCGCCAAGGACCTGGACCTCAAGGACCGGACGGCCTGGCCGCGCGACGCGTCGGGCCGCGCCCGGTGGATCGCGGCGCTCGCCGCGCACCCGAAGCTGATCCAGCGCCCGATCATCACGGCGGACGACGGCACGGCGGTGGTGGCCCGCACGGACGAGGCGGTGCGGGACGCGGTCTCGCGCCGGTGACCGGGCGCCGGAGGCCCGCGCGCGGTTGACCGCCGACCGATGGACGAAGTCCGGCAAACCGTTACATACGCCTGCCTAGCGTGGGGTGCTCCACAGGCCGTCGACCGGACGAGGGTTCCGGCACACGGAAGGAGCGCGCCGTGCGGAGCTGGATGTTCGGGGGCGTATACGGAACGGTCCTCGCGAGCGCGCTGCTCGCCGCCCTGCAGTCGTCGGGCACCCCCTACACGCCCTACTACGACGCCTCCTGGGTCCTGGTCACCGCGGGCACGGCCGCCCTCGCGCACGGCTACGCCCACCACATGTCGACGCACCGGCCCGGCTCCGGCGCGCACCGCTGGCGGCAGTTGGCGCGGGCCCTCGCGGACGAGTGGCCGGTGGTCGTCGCCTGCTGGCCGACCGTGGCCCTGCTGCTGCTCGCCGGGGCCCTCCACTGGCCCGAGGACCGCGTCACCACCACCGGGCTGCTGCTGAACGCCGCCCTCCTGTTCGGCTGGGGCACCTTCGCCGCACTGCGGGTCGGCTACCGGCGCCGCTCGGCGGTGCTGATCGGCGCCGCCGACGCGACGATCGGGCTGGCCATCGCCGCCGCCAACGCGGTCATCAAGTAGGGCCCCACGGGCGCCGCGGGGTGACGTCGGACACACCCGCCCCGGGTAACACGGGGTTCACACAAGAGCAACGGTCGGGAAATCGCCGGTTGCCACTCTTCCGGTCATCACCACGGCACCGCAGCACCCGCACGTTCTGCGCCGTACCGAGCGTTATGAGGATGAGGCCCCGTGACCTTCAAGGCTGAGTACATCTGGATCGACGGCACCGCGCCGACCGCCAAGCTCCGTTCGAAGACGAAGATCCTCGCGGACGGCGCGAAGGGCGCGGAGCTGCCGCTCTGGGGCTTCGACGGATCCAGCACGAACCAGGCCGAGGGCCACGCGTCGGACCGCGTCCTGCGACCGGTCTTCACCTGCCCGGACCCGATCCGCGGCGGCGACGACCTGCTCGTGCTGTGCGAGGTCCTCAACACGGACATGACGCCGCACGAGTCCAACACCCGCGCCGAACTGGCCGCGACCGAGGCCCGCTTCGGCGCGCAGGAGCCGATCTTCGGCATCGAGCAGGAGTACACCTTCTTCGAGGGCGACCGCCCGCTCGGCTTCCCCGTCGGCGGCTTCCCCGCCGCGCAGGGCGGCTACTACTGCGGCGTCGGCTCGGACGAGATCTTCGGCCGTGACGTCGTCGAGGCGCACCTGGAGCACTGCCTCGCCGCGGGTCTCGGCATCTCCGGCATCAACGCCGAGGTCATGCCCGGCCAGTGGGAGTTCCAGGTCGGCCCGCTGGCGCCGCTGGAGGTCTCCGACCAGCTGTGGATCGCCCGCTGGCTGCTCTACCGCACCGCCGAGGACTTCAAGGTCTCCGCCACCCTGGACCCCAAGCCGGTGAAGGGCGACTGGAACGGCGCGGGCGCGCACACCAACTTCTCCACCCGGGCGATGCGCGAGGGCTACGCCCCGATCATCACCGCCTGCGAGGCCCTCGGCGAGGGCTCCAAGCCGCTGGACCACGTCAAGAACTACGGCGCCGGCATCGACGAGCGGCTCACCGGCCTGCACGAGACCGCCCCGTGGGACGAGTACAAGTACGGCGTCTCCGACCGCGGTGCCTCCGTGCGCATCCCGTGGCAGGTCGAGGTGGAGCAGAAGGGCTACATCGAGGACCGCCGCCCGAACGCGAACGTCGACCCGTACGTGGTGACGCGGCTGCTCGTCGACACCTGCTGCGCCGCCCTGGAGAAGGCCGGACAGGTCTGACCCGGCCCTTCCCTCCCGTACCTCCGTACTTCCGTAACCCGTACACCCGTACACCCGCGCACCCGCACAGCCGCACAGCCCGCACGCCGCAGGGGCGTCCGCCGGAACGACCGGTGGGCGCCCCTTTCGGGGTTCCCGGGACCGGTGCGTCCACGGAGTGGGACGGATCGGTGGACAGACCCTCCGGAACACCGGCCGGGGACTGGCGCAAACCCTCCGCAGGCCATGTCGGATCCCTGAGCTCACGCACTTTTTCTGGGTGCATTTCACGCCAACTGCCGCCAAGGGTTCGTATCGGTGTGCGACAGGGAACTGCCAGTGACCCACCCATCTGATTCAATGGAGCCATGGGCAGCCACCAGAACACCGCGACGGGTCGTCATGACCTCGAGCCTTTCTGGCCCTCCCGGCAGCATCACGACTTCGACCGGGTGTGTTGCCGCGCGATGAACGCGCGGGCCCTCTAAAGCCGTTCACCCGGCCTTCGCCTGACGCGCACGACGTACGTCTCGTTCTCGACGACTCCTTCTTCGCGCGAAAGAGCTGACTTCACCATGGCGAACTCCCGTACCTTCTCCGCCTCCGCCCCCACCACCCTCACCCCTCCCGTGCCCGCCGCGCGCGGACGCCTGCGGGCCGTCGATCCCGACGAGGTGGTGCAGATCGCCGACTTCCTGCCGCCGGGCGCCCAGTGGCTGCCCGCGCCGCAGCACACCCTGCCGACCCTGCCGGGCCAGCCGCCGATGGTCGGCTACCTCGTCCTCGTACCGGCCGGCCAGGAACCCGTCACCGCCGAGCCGCTGCGCCCCGATCCGCGGCCCGCGCCCGCCGCCGGACCGATCAGGATCGACGGCGTGCAGCGCGCCGCCGAGGTCGACGGACAGCTCCTGGACCTCACCTACCTGGAGTTCGAGCTGCTCGCCCACCTCGTCGCGCACCCCCACCGGGTGCACACCCGCGACCAGTTGGTGACCACGGTGTGGGGCTACGGGCACGTGGGCGACGGCCGGACCGTCGACGTCCACATCGCCCGGCTGCGCCGCAAGCTCGGCGCCGAGCACCGCAGGACGATCCAGACGGTGCGCCGGGTCGGCTACAAGTACGCGCCGGCCACGACCCGCTGACCTGCCGCCCGCCGGTCCGGGGAACCTCTCTGCTGCTCTGCTGCGAGCAGAACCCGGTTCCCCCGGACCGGTCCTGGCGGGCAGAGTCGCCCGCATGAGACTTCTGATGCTGGGCGGAACCGAATTCGTGGGGCGCGCGGTCACCGAGGCGGCCCTCGCCCGGGGCTGGGAGGTGACCGTCTTCCACCGCGGCAGCCGTGCCGCGCCCGCGGGCGCCCGGGTCGTGCACGGCGACCGGCTGGCCGACGACGGCCTCGCCGGGCTCGCCGGGGGCGAGTGGGACGCGGTGGTCGACACCTGGTCGGCGGCGCCCCGCGTGGTGCGCGCGGCGGCCCGGCTGCTCGCCGGCCGCGCCGAGCGGTACGTGTACGTGTCCAGCACCTCGGTGTACGCCACGCCGGGCGCGGCCGGGTCCGACGAGAGCCACCCGGTGGTGGACGGCGACCCGGACGCGGAGGCGACGGCGTACGCCGAGGACAAGCGGGGCGGTGAGCTCGCCGCGCTCGCCGAGTTCGGGGCCGGACGGACCGTGCTGGCCCGGGCCGGGCTGATCCTCGGCCCCTACGAGAACATCGGGCGGCTGCCCTGGTGGCTGGGCCGGATGGCGCGCGGCGGCGACGTGCTGGCGCCCGGCCCGCGCGACCTCGACATCCAGTACGTGGACGTCCGCGACCTCGCCGAGTGGGTTCTCGACGCGGTCGCCGCCGAGCTGCACGGGGCGTACAACCTGGTCAGTCCCCTCGGGCGGTTCACGATGGGCGAGCTGCTCGACGCCTGCGCGGCCGTGACGGGCGGCGCCGCGACGCTGCGCTGGACGGCGCCGGAGGTGGTGCTCGACGCGGGCATCGAGCAGTGGATGGAGCTGCCGGTGTGGCTGGCGCCGGGCGAGCTGCACGACACGCTGCACCGCACGTCCTCGGCGAAGGCGGTCGCCGCGGGGCTGGCGACCCGGCCCGTCGCCGAGACCGTGCGCGACACGTGGGAGTGGCTGCGGTCCATCGGCGGGACGGCACCGCAGCGGCCCGACCGTCCCGTGGTCGGACTCGCCCCCGACAAGGAGGCCAAGGCACTGGGCCGGTGAGCCGGGCGTGCCGCACCACGAGGGGCCCCGGCGCACCACGCGCCGGGGCCCCTCGTGGTGCGGGTCGAGCGGTCAGCGGCCGCTCGGCACCGGGGCGCCGGGCCGTGCGGACCCGGCCGGGGCCTCGGCCCCCGCGTCCTCGTGGGAGATCCGCGGCAGCCACCGCAGCCAGCTCGGCGTGTGCCAGTTGCGCTCGCCGAGGACGGTCATCAGGGACGGCAGCAGGATCATCCGGACCACCGTCGCGTCCAGCAGGACCGCCACGCCCAGACCCACGCCCATCTGCTGCATGTCCTGCATGGACAGCGTGCCGAACACCGCGAAGACCGCCACCATGATCACGGCCGCGCCGGTGACCGCGCCCGCCGTGCGGGTGATGCCCTCCCGGATCGCCGAGCGGTTGTCCATGCCCCGGTCACGGGCCTCACGGATCCGGGAGACCACGAACACGTGGTAGTCCATGGAGAGTCCGAAGAGGACGACCAGGACGAACAGCGGCATCCAGTTCTCGATCGCGCCGACCTGCTCCGAACCGATCAGCTCCGCGCCCCAGCCGTGCTGGAAGACGGCGGTCATCACGCCGTAGGCGGCGCCCACCGACAGCAGGTTCAGCGCGATCGACGTCACCGCGATCACCACCGAGCGGAAGCTGAAGAGCATCAGCAGGAACGTCACCGCGGTGATGAAGGCGAACACCGGCACGATGCCCCGCCCGAGCTGGTCGCCGAAGTCCTCGGAGGAGGCCAGGTCGCCGCCCACGTAGGCCTGCGCGTCCACGCCGTCGAACGCGGCCGGGACCGTGTCGTCCCGCAGCGTCGCCAGCGCCCGCTTCGCCTCGGCGTCGGTGCCGTCGCCCGGCAGCGGGACGGCGATCTCGGCGACGCCCGCCGCCCGGTGGACGGTCAGCTCGGCGCCCTCGCCCGCCTTCCTCGTCACCGTGCCGAGCGCGTCCCGCACCTGCCGCCCCTCGATGTCTTCGGCGTGGTCGGCCTTGACGACCACCCGGGCCGGGGCGGGACCGCCGGGGAACTCCGCGGTGATCTTCTTGTACGCCACCGAGAGCGGGGCGTCCGAGCCGAACTGCTTCTCCAGGCCCAGCTGTTCCGTCTTCATGCCGAGCGCGGGCGCGGCCAGGACCAGCAGCAGCACGGCCGCCGCGGCGGCGAAGAACTTCGGGCGGGCCAGGACCGGCCGCAGGACGGTGCCCGCGACCCCGCCGCCGGCATGCGTGCCCTTCTTCGTGCGGCGGCGCAGGAACGGGATGCGGCCCGCGTCGATCCGGTCGCCGAGCCCGGCGAGCAGCGCGGGCAGCACCGTGACCGAGCCGAGCATCGCCACGCACACCACGAGGATCGTGGCCAGGGCGAAGCCCTTGAAGAGCAGCAGACCGGACAGGAACATGCCCGCCATCGCGACCATCACCGTCAGGCCCGAGACCAGGACGGCGCGTCCGCTGGTGGCCGCGGCGATCCGCAGCGCCGTGTCCGCGTCGCGGCCCGCCGCCCGCTCGTCCCGCTCGCGGCGCAGGTAGAACAGGCAGTAGTCGACGCCGACCGCCAGGCCCATCAGGAACATCACGGAGTACGTCGTCTCGAACAGGTGCAGCCGGTGGCTGGCGAGGGACAGCAGCCCGAACGTGGCCACGCAGGCGGTGAGCGCCAGGCCGACCGGGAGCAGCGCGGCGACCACCGCGCCGAAGGCGACCAGGAGGATGCCGAGCGCCAGGGGCACGGCGGTGAACTCGGCCTTCTTCAGGTCGTCGGCGAGCAGGTCCGACAGGTGCTTCTCGGAGCTCGCGTCGCCGAACTGGTGGACGGTGATGCCCTGGGCCTTCCCGTCCTCCGCCGCCTTGGCCACGGCGTCGAGGACGGGCTGGATGCGGTCCGCCGCCTCGTCCGACGGGCCCTTGATCTCGAAGCGGAGCAGCGCGTCCCTGCCGTTCCCGGAGGGCAGCGGCGCCTTGACGCCGCGGGTCTCGCCGGTCGCGGTCAGCGCCTTGGAGAGGTCGCCCGCCGCGTCCCGCCAGCCGCCCGGCATCCGGGAGCCGACCAGGACGAGCTCGCCGGCGGGCTCGTCGATGCCCGCGTCCTTGAGGATCGCGGCGGCGCGGCCCGAGTCGCCGACGCCCATCTCGTCCTCGGTCGCGGTGACCATGCCCGAGGCCCCGCCGACGGCCGTGGCGAGGACGACGAAGAGGAGCCAGCCGAGGACGGCCGTCTTGCGATGGTGTGCGCTCCACACCCCGAGTCGTGCCGCGAGATTCCGCCTCATGGCGCTTCGCCCCCATCAGATCTGCGTGAGTATGCGTCGGACAAGACGCCACTCACGCTAGGAATCCCGGGCCCCGCGCCCCAGCCGCCGGGGCCCCCTGTCGCGGAAGCACAGGGCGAGGCCCGGGGGTGTCGTCAGGTACACCCCCCGCCGGGTGGTCCGGCCCCTGACCGAGGCCGCTCCCACCAGGAAGAATGTGAGACGTGCCGGACGCGTGCAGCGCGGACGGGGAGGCGACGCACGACGAGAGGGCTGAGGGCGATGAGGAAACTGAAGGAAGCGGTGGCGGCGGGGGCCCAGGGCCTCTACCTCACGATCGCCGCGCTGGCGGGCTCCATCACGCTCTTCGTCCTGTCGGTCCTCTCGATCGCGTTCATCCTGCTCGGCATCGGTGTCCTCACCACGCCGCCGGTCCTCAAGGCGGTGCGCGCGTACGCCGACGCGTACCGCAGGGGCGCCCGGTCCTGGTCGGGCGTGGACATCCCCTCGCCCTACCGGCCGCTGCCCGCCGACCTGCGCACGGGTGTCACCGGGCAGGTGGAGCGCTGCTCGCTGCTCCTGAAGGACCCGGCGACCTGGCGCGACCTGCAGTGGCTCCTGGTCAACATGACCGCGGGCGCCGTCGTCGTGGTCCTCGCGCCCTCGCTGCTGCTCTACCTGCTGTACGGCTGGGTGCTGGCCCTCGGCGTGTGGGAGCCCATCTACGACGCGGGCGGCGGCGAGTGGTTCGCGTTCATCCACGTCACCTCGCAGACCACCGCGAACTACGCGGCCCTGCTCGGCACCGGCTTCTTCGCCCTCGCCGTCTTCGTCAACCCGGGCCTCGTCCGTGCGCACTTCCTCCTCGCCCGTACGCTCCTCGCGCCCACCGCGACCATGCGGGAACGCGAACTGGCCCGCCGCGTGGACCGGCTGACCGAGACCCGGCACGACGCCGTGGACAACTCCGCGGCCGAACTGCGCCGCATCGAGCGCGACCTGCACGACGGCGCGCAGGCCCGGCTGGTCGCCATGGGAATGGACCTCGGCACCATCGAGGCGC
The DNA here is from genome assembly GCF_042889645.1 of Streptomyces sp. NPDC002564. Classification (NCBI taxonomy): domain Bacteria; kingdom Bacillati; phylum Actinomycetota; class Actinomycetes; order Kitasatosporales; family Streptomycetaceae; genus Streptomyces; species Streptomyces sp. NPDC002564. The sequence goes on from NZ_JBIARE010000003.1 coordinate 182,047, forward strand.
TCGTCGACGCCGACCCCGCCAAGGCCAAGGAGCTGCTCGCCCGGGCCCGGCAGAACTCCGGCGAGGCGCTCACCGAGCTGCGCGACCTGGTCCGCGGCATCCACCCGCCGGTGCTGGCCGAGCGCGGCCTGGGCGACGCGGTGCGGGCGCTCGCGCTGCGGCTGCCGATCAGCACCGAGGTCGACGTGGAACTGGCAGGACGGGCCGAGGAGTCGGTCGAGTCGGCCGCGTACTTCGCGGTGAGCGAGTCGCTGACGAACGCGATCAAGCACTCGGGCGCGGACCGCATCTGGGTGGACGTGCACCACGCCGAGGGCATGCTGCGCATCGCCGTGACCGACGACGGCAAGGGCGGCGCGGCCATGGGGGCGGGCTCGGGGCTGAGCGGCGTCGAACGCCGACTCGGTACATTCGACGGCGTACTGGCCGTCAGCAGTCCCGCGGGCGGCCCGACCATGGTGACCATGGAGATCCCTTGCGAGTTGTCCTAGCCGAAGACCTCTTCCTGCTGCGCGACGGCCTGGTGCGGATGCTGGAGGCGTTCGACTTCGAGATCGCGGCGGCCGTGGAGAGCGGGCCGGAACTGACCAAGGCCCTGGCCGAGTTGCAGCCGGACGTCGCCGTCGTCGACGTCCGGCTCCCGCCGTCCCACACGGACGAGGGCCTGCAGTGCGCGCTCGCGGCCCGCCGGGCCCGCCCCGGCCTGCCCGTCCTGGTCCTCTCGCAGCACGTGGAGCAGCTGTACGCCCGCGAGCTCCTGGCCGACGGCAACGGCGGGGTGGGGTATCTCCTCAAGGACCGGGTCTTCGACGCCGCGCAGTTCGTCGACGCGGTGCGCCGGGTCGCGGCGGGCGGCACGGCGATGGACCCGCAGGTGATCCAGCAGCTCCTGTCGCGGCAGCGCGCCGACCAGCCGATCGGCGCGCTGACCCCGCGCGAGCGCGAGGTGCTCGAACTGATGGCGCAGGGCCGGTCGAACGCGGCGATCGCGGCGCAGCTCGTCGTCACCGAGCGGGCCATCGCCAAGCACACGTCGAACATCTTCGGAAAGCTCGATCTCGCGGTCTCCGACGACGACAACCGGCGGGTCCTCGCGGTGCTCGCCTATCTGGATCAGGGGCGATGAATCCGGTGCACGGCTGCCGGCAATTCCGGTAATCCCGGGGCCGGTTGAACGGGGGGCACGGCTGGTGCGTACGTAGTCCCATGGGACGCACATCACGACGCACATCTCGAAAACGATCAAAACGTGCCGGCCGGGCGGTCGCCGCCTCGGTGGCGCTGCTTCTCGGCGGCGGCGGTCTTGTCGCGGTGAATGTCTACGCGAACGCCGAGGAGGGCTCCGATCGGCCACCCCCGCAGAGCGCGGGACAGCAGGTGTCGACCATCAGCTGCCCGGACGTGGCCAACCAGCTCCCCGAGGTGCCGGAATCCGCGCGCGGCGACGTCGACCGCAGGCTCGCCGATCTGGACAGCCAGATCACCCGCGCCTACACCGATTTCTCCCGGGCCGCCGACGGGGAGAAGGACTCCGTGCTCGGCCCGCTGGAGGAGCAGCGGCGCGGCACGCTCGGCGAGATCTCCGACGCCATGGACCGGGCGGGCGCCCGGCCCGAGGGCATCGACGGCATGGCGCCGTGCACGCTGCGCGCCGACGACCGGACCGGTCGCGGTCAGGGCGGTCAGGGCGGTCAGGGCGGTCAGGGTCAGGGCGAGGGCCAGGACCAGGGCGAGGGCCAGGATCAGGGGCAAGGCCAGGACCAGGGCCAGAGCGCCAACGGCCCCGAGGCCGGTGACTTCGTCAAGATCCAGTCCGTGCGGCCGAACGTCCGGCGCCCCCGCGACGGACGCAACGCCTCGCGCGGCACCTTCACCACGGCATGCGGCCGGAACGAGAACGGGAAGTTCAATCCGGACAACGTCATCGTCGCGCCGGGCGTGAGCAACGGCGCCCACCACATGCACGACTACGTGGGGAATCAGGCGACGGACGCCTTCTCCAGCGACGAGGAACTCGCGAACGGCGAGACGAGCTGCCGCAATCAGGGCGACCGGTCGACGTACTACTGGCCCGTGCTGCGGCTGCAGAACGGGAAGAACGAGGACGACGCCCAGGCCGACGGCGGCGGCAAGGACCAGAACGTCGGCGAGATCCAGACCCCGGCCTCCGTGACGCTGAAGTTCGCCGGGAATCCGCGCGGCAAGGTCGTCGCGATGCCGCGTTTCCTGCGCATCATCACCGGTGACGCCAAGGCGTTCACCAATGGCGACGCCAACGCCAACGCGTCGTGGAGCTGCACCGGATTCGAGAACCGGCAGTTGAAGGACAAGTACCCGATCTGTCCGAAGGGCAGCAAGGTCGTCCGGACATTCAACTTCCAGAGCTGCTGGGACGGCCGGAACACCGACAGCGCCAACCACCGCACCCACGTCGCCTTCGCCGACCCCCGCACCGGCGCCTGCCCGCAGGGCTTCCGGGCCGTCCCGCAGCTGGTCCAGCGCGTCGTCTACGACGTGCCGCCGGGCCCCGGTTTCGCCGTCGACTCCTTCCCCGAGCAGCTGCACAAGCCCGTCACCGACCACGGGGACTTCATCAACGTCTTCGACGAGCGGCTGATGAAGCGCGTGGCGCAGTGCGTCAACTCCGGGCGGCGCTGCACCTGATCCCGGGCCGGGCGGTGCCCGCGGGCCGAACCTCCCCCCTCAGCCCGCGCCGGCCAGGCCGCCCGCGCCCTCCATGCGGTGACCGTGGTGGCCGCCCCCGTGCCCCTGTGCGGCGTCCACCACGGTCCCGCCGAGGCGGTCGCGCAGCGCCGAGATGTCCCCGGCGCCGCCGACCGCCACCCAGCGCCCGCCGACGAGGTACGTGCCCCCGTAGTCGTTCGCCCCGTCGAGCCACTCGGCCTGGCCGCGGGCGGTGGCGAAGGTGACGAGGACGTAGCGCCTGGCGCCGTCCGCACAGATGGCCTGGCGCAGTTCGGCCGCGTCCGTCTGGACGTCGGGCCTGCACCCCGCCTCGGCCGCGAGCCGCTCCAGGCTGCCGCGCGCCGTGTCCGGTGCGCCGTCACCCCCCGAGCCGCAGCCCGCCACCGCGAGCAGCCCCGCCACCGCCACGCCCCCGAGCACGCTCCGCGCTGTCCGCATCGTCCCACCAGACCCTTCCGGCGACCTGAACTCGCCATCTCTTTCCGCACCGTTGAGCACGGACGGGGGCGCGGATACCGTGCGCCGCAGCCTCACCCCAAGGGGGTACGCATGTCCGCACCGTCCCGACGTTCCGTGCTCGGCACCGCGGGTGCGCTCGGCTTCGGCGCCGCCGTCGGCGGGGTGCCGCGGCCGGCCCGGGCCGCCGACGGCACCACCGGTGCCGGCAAGGGCCCCGCCTTCGATACGGATTCCGCGCGCGCGGCGCTCAACAGACTGCTGCCGCGTCACGCGGAACAGATACGGCTGGACCTCCTCCCGGCGCGGGACGGCGACGGCCGCCGCACGGACCGGTTCCGGGTGACCGGGGCCACCGGGCGCGTCGAGGTGGCGGGCACCACGCCCGCCGTCCAGCTCACCGGCGTCCACTGGTACCTGAAGTACGTCTGCGGGGCCCACCTCACCTGGAACGGCAGCCAACTGGACCTGCCGCGCAGGCTGCCCGCGCAGGCGCGTCCGCTGGCCCGGTCCACCGCGCTCCCCCACCGGTTCGCCCTCAACGACACCAACGACGGGTACACCGCGCCGTACGCGGACTGGGCGTACTGGGAGCGGATGATCGACGTGCTCGCCCTGCACGGCTGCAACGAGGTCCTGGTGACCGCGGGCGCCGAGGCCGTCTACCACCGGGTGCTGCGGGAGTTCGGCTACTCCGACGCGGAGGCCAGGGCGTGGCTGCCCGCCCCCTCGCACCAGCCCTGGTGGCTGCTGCAGAACCTCGCCGGGTACGGCGGGCCGCTCTCCGGCCGGCTGATCGCCGACCGGGCCGCGCTGGGCCGGCGCATCGTGCGGCGGCTGCGCGACCTCGGCATGGCGCCGGTGCTGCCCGGCTACTACGGCAACGTGCCCGACGGCTTCGTCGCCCGCAACGGCGGTGACGCGCGCGTCGTGCCGCAGGGCTCCTGGCACGGCTTCGCACGGCCCGACTGGCTCGACCCGCGGACCACCGCGTTCGCCCGGGTCGCCGCGTCCTTCTACCGGCACCAGGAGCAGCTCTTCGGCCCCGCCGACCACTTCAAGATGGACCTGCTGCACGAGGGCGGCACCGCGGGCGACGTGCCCGTGCCCGACGCCGCCCGCGGCGTGGAGCGGGCGCTGCGCACCGCGCGGCCCGGCGCGACCTGGGTGATCCTGGGCTGGGAGGCCAATCCGCTGCCCGCGCTGCTCGACGCCGTCGACAGGAAGCGCATGCTCGTCGTGGACGGTGTCGCGGACCGGTTCGCGGGCGTGACCGACCGGGAGGAGGACTGGGGCGGCACCCCGTACGCGTTCGGGACGATCCCCAACTTCGGCGGGCGCACCACCCTCGGCGCCCGCACCCACGTCTGGAACGAGAAGTTCTTCGCCTGGCGCGACAAGGCGGGCAGCGCGCTCGCCGGCACCGCGTTCATGCCCGAGGCCACCGACCGCGACCCCGCCGCCTTCGAGCTCTTCTCCGAACTGGCCTGGAGGCGGGAGCCGGTGGACCGGGCCGCCTGGTTCGCCGGGTACGCCGACTTCCGCTACGGCGGGCGCGACCGCCGGGCCCGGGACGCCTGGCGCGCCCTCGACGAGACCGCCTACCGGCACACCGCCGTCGAGCGCAGCGACCCGCACGACTCCCTGTTCGCCGCGCGCCCCGACCTCGCGGCCGCCCGCGCCGCGGAGTACGCGCCGCGCGCCCTCACCTACGACCCGGGCCGCTTCGACGCCGCGCTCACCGGGCTCCTCGGCGTGTCCGGCGCCCTGCGCGGCAGCGCGGCCTACCGCAACGACCTGGTCGACGTCGCCCGGCAGGCGCTCGCCCACCGCGGCCGCCAGCTCCTGCCGCAGCTGCGGGACGCCTTCGCGCGGCAGGACCGGGAGACCTTCGGCGCCCTGTCGACGCTGTGGCTGCGCCTGATGCGGCTCTCCGACGAGGTCACCGGGACCGCCCCGGCCTTCCTCCTGGGCCCGTGGGTGGACGCCGCCCGCCGCGCGGGCACCGGCGAGGCCGAGAGCGCCGGGTTCGAGCGGACCGCGAAGGTCCTGATCACCGTGTGGGGCGACCGCGCCACGGCCGACGGCGGGCGGCTGCACGACTACGGCAACCGTGAATGGCACGGCCTCATGGGCGACTTCTACCTGCCGCGGTGGCAGCGGTGGCTCGACGAGCTGGCCGACGCGCTGGCGGCCGGGCGGGCGCCGAGGGCCGTCGACTGGTTCGCGGTCGAGGAGCCGTGGACGCGGGAGCGGAAGGAGTACCCGCTGCGGCCGGTCGGCTCGCCGTACCGGGCGGCCTCCCGGGTCCGGGACGTCCTCGCGCGGGCCCCCTACCAGGGCGGCGTGGAGGTCACGGCGGACCCGCCCGCCCTGCCGCCGGGCGGATCGGCCCGCCTGACGGCCGCCTTCCGCAACGTCAACGGGCTGCGGGCCACCGGCCGGGTCGACTTCGCCCTGACGGGACTCGACGCGGAGCCGACCGGGCCCCTGTCACTGCCCCGGGTGGCTCCCGCGGGGACGGGCCGGGTCGCCTGGCGGGTCCAGGCGCCGGACACCCCGCTGGACCGGCCGCTGCGGGCCCTGCCGTACGGGATCACCGCACGGTACGGTCCCGCGGGCGAGCGGCGGGTGTCCGCCGTGCGGTCCGGGACGCTGTTCGAGGCGGGTCCGGTGAGCGGCGACTGGCGGACGTACAGCACCAACGACGCGGTCTTCGGGGAGCTGGCCGGGCGGTACGCGATCGACGGGGGCGGCGCCGACCTGTGGAAGGGCACGGCCGAGTTCGGGGCGCTGTACCGGGCAGGGGCGCTGCGGGACGGGGTCTCGGTGACGGTGCGGGTGGACTCCCAGGCGGTGACGGGCCCGTGGGCGCGGGCTGGCATCGTCGCCCGTGACGCGCTGGCGACGCCGGGGGCGCGCGGCTTCGTCGACCTCGCGGTGACCCCGGCGAACGGGGTGGTGCTCTCGTACGACACGAACGGGGACGGCACGCTGGACACGTACCAGCGCCTCACCGGCATCGAGGCGCCGGTGCTGTTGCGGCTGTCCCGGGCCGCGGGCGTGTTCACGGGGGCGTGCTCCACGGACGGCGGGGCGTCGTGGCGGACGGTGGCGGCGGTGCCGGTCGCCGGGGCGGGGGCGGCGCAGGACGTGGGGATGTTCATGAGCGCGACGCACGGGGGCGACGGGGCGCGCGGGACGGTGGAGTTCAGCGGGTGGCGGGTGGTGTGAGCGGGTCGCGGGTGGCGTGCGGCAGGCCGTGGGGAAAAGGAGGTGACGGGGCGGGGCCCGGGTGACAGGGTGGCGGCATGGATGACGCGTGGGAGAAGCGGCTCGGGGTCGCGTGGGACCGTCTGGACACCTACGACGAGGAGAACGCCGGGGAGTTCCGTGCCCTGATCGACGGCCTCGCCGCCGAGCTGCCCGAAGGGCACCCCGCCGGGCTCTTCGAGCGGGCCTGCGCCTTCGACTCCACGGGCCACTCGGACCGTGCCGTGCCGCTCTACCGGGAGGCCCTGGAGCGCGGACTCGACGGCTACCGCAAGCGGCGCACGGTCATCCAGCTCGCCAGCTCCCTGCGGAACGTGGGCCGGGCCGAGGAGGGCGTCGCCCTGCTGACGCCGGAACTGGACGCGCCGTCGGACGAGTTGGACGACGCCGTGCGGGCCTGCCTCGCCCTGTGCCTGGCGAACCTGGGACGGGAGCGCGAGGGGCTCTCCCTGGTGCTCGGCGCCCTCGCCCCCCATCTGCCGCGCTACCAGCGCTCGATGGCCAACTACGCCCGCGAACTCGTGGCGGACACACCGGCATGAGGTGACCATCCGACGATTCGCTCGTTTTGCTGAACGTGTCGTCGAAAGTGCAGTCCCCGTCGAAGTCCCCCCACCCCAGCGGCCCCGCTCCCGTCGTCGACGTGGAGCAGGCCGAGGCCGCCCTCGTCGAGCACTACCCGCGGCTCGTCCGGCTGGCCTATCTCGTGCTGCCGCCGAGCCTCGGCCGCAACCGCCGCGTCCTGACCGCCCACGCCCTCACCCAGCGCGCCCTGCCGCGCAGCCGCAGGCCGGGGGCCGGCATCCCGGGCCAGCGGGGCGGCGGCGCGTCCGACCCCGGGTACGCGTACGTCCGCGTCCAGGTGCTGCGCGGCGCCCTGGACGCGGGCGTCCCCCTGCACTGGCGGTCCTGGCCCAAGCGGGCCCAGCTGCCGCCGGTGCTGCCGCAGGTCCGCGGGCTGCGGCTGTTCCCGCGCTCGGGCGGTTCCGACGAACTCGCCCTGGACCAGCGGCTTGCCGCCCTGTCCGGGGCCGGCCGCGCCGCCTTCGTGCTGCGCGGCCTGGAAGGGCTCGACGACGCGGCCGTGGAAGCGGTGCTGGCCGCCGCCGGGTGCGACGACCCCGAGGACGCGCTCGACGAGGCCGACGAGGTCGAGGCGGGGCACGAGCTCCTCGCCTCCCCCGAGTTCGACCCCTGCACCCTGCAGGCCAGGCCGACGGATCTGATGCGGCGCAGGCAGCACATGAAGGCCGCGGGCGTCGCGGCCGCCGCCGCGCTGGTGTGCGGGGCGCTGCTCGGGCTGCCGGGCGACGGCTGGGGCCCGGACGGCGCCGCGGCCCCGCCGTACGCGCGCAACCCGGCCGGGCAGGCCGCCCTGGACCCCGGGCAGCTGACGACGGCCGCGGCGGGGGCGTGGAAACGTTCCGCTCGCACCGACTTCTCCGTGTGGCCCGCGCGCGGCGGCCTGGTCGGCGACGAGGACCTGCTGCGCCGCGCCCTCGCCGTCTGGGCCAGGCCCGGCGAGTCCGTGCAGGTCTCGGCGACACCGGGGACCGCGGCCGGGGCGCCGCCCGGACCCGCCCAGCTGCTGTTCGCCGGTGAGGTCGACTCCGCCCGCGTGGTGCTGTTCTACGACGGGCTGCGCATCGTGCGGTACGCCGAGCCGCTGAAGGGCACCAGTGGCGCCGCCCTCGACTTCGCGCGCGTGGACGGCGCGACCGGCACGGAGGCGAACGCCGTCGTCGTCAACCGCGCCGACGGCAACATCCGCTACCTGACGGCCCCCTGGGTCCGGGCGGCCGGGGTGCAGGACCTGCTGAAGCCCGCCGCCCGGCCCGCCGCGCTGCACCGCTCGAAGGACGGCGTCACCGACCCGTTCTCCGGTCCCGTGCAGACCGGCCGGTGCACGTCGTGGAACGCGCTGCGGCTGCGCGACCACTCCGGCGCGACCCGCCTGTCGACCGACCTCGGCGAGCTCGTGCCCGCGCACCTGACCGCGGGCCGCCCGCAGGCCCCGCGCGAGGCGACGCCCGCCGAGTGGTCGAAGTCGGCGTGCTCGCTGGCCACGATCCGCTCGCACGGCGTGCGCACGGTGAACTCCTGGACGTACGCGCAGCAGGCGCTCCCCGAGGGCAACGGGACGGCGAGCTGGGTCTGCACCCGCGCCGAGACGTGGCGGGGCGCGGACAGCCGCATCCTCGCGCAGTTCCAGACCGCCGCCGGGCCCGCGGGCGCGATCGCCGCGAAGTCCGAGGACTCCCCCGCGTGCGGCGCCCGCGACCCGCAGGTGCTCGCGGGCGTCCGCTGGAAGTCCCGGGCGGGCACCTGGTACCTGCTGGCCGCGGGCAGCAGGCAGGTCGCCTCGATCACCGCGACGGGCGGCGGCCCGGTGCCCGGCCACGTCCTGGCGGCGCGCACCGGACGGAACGCCGAGGTCAGCCTGACCGGCACGCTGGCCGACGGGAAGAAGGTGACCACGCTGCGGTAGCGGGAGGTCCGGGCGAAGTTCCCGGCGCAGACCCCTGTACCACCGTCCTACCGCTCAGTACATTGACGCCATGTCTAATACGCAGAGCCGGGCGCCCGAGCCCGTCGCGTCCGAGCACATACCGCTCAAGGCACGCAACGTCTCCTTCTCCTGGGAGAAGACCCCGCTCCACTGGCTCCCGAACGACCCGTTCACCACGCACACCATCAACGTGCTGCACCTGCTGCTGCCCGCCGGTGAGCGCTGGTTCGTGCACGTCTACAAGCAGGTCCTGCCGCTGATCCGCGACGAGGGACTGCGCGAGGACGTCATCGGGTTCATCGGCCAGGAGGCCATGCACTCGCAGGCCCACGACGAGGTCCTGCCGCACCTCAAGGAGCAGGGGCTCGACCCGACGCCGTACACCGCGCAGGTCGACTGGCTCTTCGAGAAGCTGCTCGGCGACCGCACGCTGCCGCCGGGCAGGGCGCGCCGGTGGTGGCTGATGGAGCGGGTCGCGACGATCGCCGCCATCGAGCACTACACCGCCTTCCTCGGCGACTGGGTGCTCAACGCCGGGGAGCTGGACCGCAGGGGTGCCGATCCGACGATGCTGGACCTGCTGCGCTGGCACGGCGCCGAGGAGGTCGAGCACCGCTCGGTCGCCTTCGAGCTGTTCATGCACGTCGACGGGAGCTACCGGCGCCGGGCCAGGACCTGGGCGACCGCGTTCACCGCGCTGGTCTTCCTCTGGCAGCGCGGCGCACGGTTCTTCATGGAGAACGACCCGACGCTGGTGGACGGCCGGGCGAGCCTCAAGGCCTTCTACCGCAGCGGCAAGGCGGGGACGCTGCCGACCGCGGGCGCCATGGCCCGCTCCATCCCCCGCTATCTGAGCCGCGGCTACCACCCCTCGCAGGAGGGCAGCACCGAGCAGGCCGTGGCCTATCTCGCCACGTCGCCCGCCGCCCTCGCCGCCGAGAAGGGGGCCGCCTGACATGCCCCGCATCCGCACCGTCGCCCTCGTCGCCGGCGCCGCCCTGCTCACCCGGCGGGCCCTGCGCCGGCGCATCGCGACCTCCCCGCTGTGGCCGCTGCCCGCCCTGGAGGAGCCGGTCTCCGGGCAGCCGCGCTCGCGGGCGCTGCGGCTGGTCGTCACCCGCCACGAGCCGGTCGCCGACGGCGTGGTCCAACTGCGCCTGGAGGGCCGGGACCTGCCCGCCTGGGAGCCGGGCGCCCACCTCGACGTCGTGCTGCCCTCGGGGCTCGTGCGGCAGTACTCGCTGTGCGGCGACCCCGAGGACTCCTCCTCGTACACCGTCGCGACCCGGCTGATCGGCGCCGAGCAGGGCGGCCGGGGCGGCTCGCGCGAGGTGCACGAGCAGTTGCGGGAGGGCGTCGCCGTCGAGGTGCGCGGACCGCGCAACCGGTTCCCGCTGGCGCAGGCGCCGTCGTACGTCTTCGTGGCGGGCGGCATCGGGATCACCCCGATCCTGCCGATGCTGCGGGCCGTGGAGGCGGCCGGGGCGCCGTGGCGGCTGCTGTACGGCGGGCGTTCGCGGTCCTCGATGCCCTTCCTGGAGGAGATCGAGAAGCTCGCGGGCCCGGCACGGGAGCGGGTCACCGTCGTCGCCGAGGACGAGGCCGGGCGGCCGGACCTCGGCGCGTTCCTCGACGGGACGCCGCGGGGCACGGCCGTCCACGTGTGCGGCCCCGAGGCCCTCATGGACGCGGTCGACGCCGTACTGCCCGACGGGTGTGCGCTGCACCTGGAGCGTTTCACGCCACGCACCGCGCTCGACGGCAACGCCCCCTTCGAGGTGGAACTGCGGCGCAGCGGGCGCACGGTGGCGGTCGGCGCGGACACGACGGTGCTCGCCGCGGTCCGCGCCGAGCTGCCGAACACCGCGTACAGCTGCGAGCAGGGCTTCTGCGGGACGTGCCAACAGCGCGTCGTGGAAGGGGAGATCGACCACCGCGACGAGCTCCTGACGGACGGCGAGCGGGCCGACTCGATGCTCATCTGTGTGTCGCGGGCGCGCGGTGAGCGGCTCGTGCTCGACATGTGAGGCATCCGCCCGAACCGGACGCCGACCGGCCCGCCGCGGGGCCGGTTCTGCTCGGTAGGGTGTTCGCATGACAACCGGGGTGCGCCGCAGAATGGGTGTCGAGGAGCGGCGGCAGCAGCTGATCGGGGTCGCGCTCGAGCTGTTCAGCCACCGCTCGCCCGACGATGTCTCCATCGACGAGATAGCAGCGGCCGCGGGCATCTCGCGCCCGCTGGTCTACCACTACTTCCCCGGCAAACTGAGCCTGTACGAGGCCGCGTTGCGCCGGGCGGCGGAGGACCTGGCCGGACGGTTCGTGGAGCCCCGCGAGGGGCCGCTCGGGGCCCGGCTGCTGCGGGTGATGGGGCGCTTCCTCGCCTTCGTCGACGACCACGGCCCCGGTTTCTCCGCGCTGATGCGGGGCGGTCCCGCGGTGTCCGCGGGCGGCGCGTGCGTGCCCGGGACGGTCTCGACGACGACCGCGCTGATCGACTCGGTGCGGCAGGCGGCGTACGACCAGATCCTCGCGCACCTGGGCATCACCGACCCGCCCGCCCGTCTCGAACTCGTGGTGCGGTCCTGGATCTCGCTGGCCGAGTCGACGGCGCTGATCTGGCTGGACGGCCGGCGCATCCCGCGCGCCGAGCTGGAGCTGCAGCTGGTGCACGACTTCGCGGCGCTGACCGCGGTGAGCGCCGCCTACGACGAGGAGATGGCGGCGCTGCTGCGCGACATCCTCGCCGCGGAACCGGCCGACGGCCCGTTCGCCGAGCTCCTGGAGCGCCTGTTCACCCTGGCTCCGCAGGCGTCCGCCGAGGAGCGGTAGGGAGCGCGGGCCCGGCCCCGGCGCGGTCCGGGCGCAGCCGCAGGGCGAGCAGGGCGATGTCGTCGTCGCGGTCGTGGCCGAGGCAGGTGAGCAGGGTGTCGCACAGGGCCGTGACGCCGAGCGGCGCCCCGGCCGCCACCGTGCGCAGGTGTTCCATGGACACGGCGAGGTCGATGCCGCGGGTCTCGATGAGTCCGTCGGTGACCATGAGGAGCCGGTCGGTGGGCAGCAGCACCGTCTCGGTGGCCGGGGGGCGGTCCAGGCCGAGACCGAGCAACGGGCCCTTCGCCCGCAGGTAGACGGCGCCGCCGTCGTCGCCGACGACGAGGGGCGGGATGTGCCCGGCGTTGGTGACGCGGGTGCGTCCGGTGGCGGGGTCGACGAGGGCCAGGCAGAGGGTCGCCGTGGCCTCGGGGTGGTAGCGCTGCAGCATCTTGTCGAGGCGCAGGGCGAGCGTGCGCGGGTCGGGGTCGTCGACGCAGTAGGCGCGCAGCGCGTGCCGGATCTCGACCATCACCGTCGCGGCGTCCAGGGAGTGGCCGACGACGTCGCCGATGGCGGTGAGCAGCCCCTGCGAGGTGTCGAGCGCGGCGTAGAAGTCGCCGCCGATCTCGGTGTCGCGGGAGGCGGGTTCGTAGCGGACGACGACCTCGGTGCCGGGGGTCTGCGGCACGTGCGTGGGCAGGAAGCTGCGCTGCAGGGTCAGCGCGATGTGGCGTTCCATCTCGTACATGAGCAGGCGTTCGGCCGCGACCGCGGTGGCGTGCGCGAGCCGGCCCACGAGCCGGCCGGTGCCGGGGACGAGCCCTTCGCCGTACTCCGGGGTGGCCAGGCACACCGGCGCGCAGCCCTCGCGGGCGCGGGCCAGGGTGAGCCGGGCCCCGTCGAGCGGCCCGGTGCCGTCGGCGCCGTCGGCGCCGTGGGAGGTCCGGGCCCGGAAGAAGCCGGGCGGCCACTGGGGCGCGGACACCACGGTGTCGTGCACGCCGACCCGGCCCGCCGTCTCGCGCTGGATCAGCCTGCGGACCGCCTCGTGCGCGCCGTCGTCGGGCAGGGAGGCGGCGGTGCGGCGCTGGGACAGGCCGCGGTGGAGCTCGCCGTCGTCGCCGAGGACGAACGCGGCGGCGGGGCCCTGGCTGAGGCGGGCGGTGCCGACGGCGGCGGCCTCGGCCAGTTCGAGGGGGCAGCGGGCGGACTGGACGGCGAGGATCGTCTCGGCGAGCCGGGTCAGGTGGCCGGCCTGCGCCTCGGCGTCGCTGCGGTGGCGGGCGCCGCGGGCCGCGGCGCGCACCACGGCCTGGATCTCCTCCGGTTCGGCGGGCACCGTCAGATAGGCCTCGCCGCCCGCGTCGAGGCCTCGGCACCGGTCGGCGGGAGCCATCCGGGCGGCCGAGAAGTGCACGACGGGCAGCGCGGCGAAGGGCGGCGACTCCTTCAGGCGGCGGCACAGCTCGAAGCCGCTCATGTCGGGCAGGCCCACGTCGACGAGCGCCACGTCGGGCAGTTCGCCGGCCCGCCTGCGCCGGTCGAGTTCGATGAGCGCCTCGCCCGCGCTGGCGGCGAGCACGACGCGGTGGCCGTCCCTGCGCAGGACCGCGCCCAGCGCGTATCGACTGGCGGCAACGTCGTCCACCACCAGGATCATGGTCCCTGCCTTGGCCTTGCCGTTGACGCTCACGCGGGGCCCCTTTGGGGCTGATGGAACAGGCCTCCCTCGGGCCTGCCGGACCAAATTAGCGCCCCGGAGGGTGTGCCGGGGGATGATGACGCGCCTGCGACCGGGATCGGTGAAGATCCAGGAACTCTCGGCGTGCGGCGGGGGCTTGGCGATAGGATCTGCGCCCCTTCCCCTGCCCGGATCGTGCCGGGAGGGCTGCCCGGATCGTGCCGGGAGGGCCGGGAGCCCGCCCCGCCGCCGTGCCGGCGCCCCGGCCCATCGCGCCCGGCGCGTGCGGGACGCACGGCCGCGCGCTCGCCGGACCGGCCCGCACCTCGTGACCTTCGGGTTCCGCGGCGCGTTCTGTGGGGTGTCCGACCGCCCGCCGCGCGGCCCCGCCACCCCGCCGCCGTACCGCCCGCAGGCCCCCGTACCCTCGTAACTCCCCGTACCGCTAAGGGACTTCATGACCCAGAACACCACCGCCGCGCCCGCCGCCACCGACTCCGCGCCCGCCGGGCAGTGGTGGCGGGACGCGGTGATCTACCAGGTGTACCCGCGCAGTTTCGCCGACGGGAACGGCGACGGCATGGGGGACCTGCCCGGCATCACGGCCCGGCTGCCGCACCTGCGCGACCTGGGCGTGGACGCCGTCTGGCTCTCCCCCTTCTACGCCTCGCCGCAGGCCGACGCGGGCTACGACGTGGCGGACTACCGCGCCGTCGACCCCGTGTTCGGCACGCTCACCGACGCCGACGAGCTGATCCGGGCGGCGCACGCGCTCGGCCTGCGCGTCATCGTCGACATCGTGCCCAACCACTGCTCCGACCGGCACGAGTGGTTCCGGCAGGCGCTGCGCGAGGGCCCGGGGTCGCCGGCCCGCGAGCGGTTCCTCTTCCGGGCCGGCCGGGGCGCGGCCGGTGAACTGCCGCCGAACGACTGGGAGTCCGTCTTCGGCGGCCCCGCCTGGACCCGCGTCCCGGACGGCGAGTGGTACCTGCACCTGTTCGCGCCCGAGCAGCCCGACTTCGACTGGGACCACCCGGCGGTCCACGACGAGTTCCGCTCGGTGCTGCGGTTCTGGCTCGACCTCGGGGTGGACGGCTTCCGCATCGACGTGGCGCACGGCCTGGTCAAGGCGCCCGGGCTGCCCGACGTCGGGCACGGCGAGCAGGTCAAGCTGCTCGGCAAGCAGGCCGTGCCGTACTTCGACCAGGACGGCGTGCACGAGATCTACCGCGGCTGGCGCCGGATCCTGGACGAGTACTCCGGCGGCTCGGAGCGCATCGCCGTCGCGGAGGCGTGGACGCCGACCGTGGAGCGCAGCGCCCGCTACCTGCGCCGCGGCGAGCTGCACCAGGCCTTCAACTTCGAGTACCTGACGACCGGGTGGGACGCCGCCGCGCTGCGTGCCGTCATCGACCGCTCCCTCACCGCGATGGACGCGGTGGGCGCGCCCGCCACCTGGGTGCTCTCCAACCACGACGTCGTGCGCCACACGACACGCCTGTCCGGCGAGGGCGGGGCGGGGGACGGCGACGGCGGGGCCCGCGGGACGCGCCGGGCGCGCGCGGCGACGCTGCTGATGCTGGCGCTGCCCGGCTCCGCCTACCTCTACCAGGGCGAGGAGCTCGGCCTGCCCGAGGTCACCGACCTGCCGGACGAGGTGCGCCAGGACCCGGCGTTCTTCCGCGGCGCGGGCCAGGACGGGACGCGGGACGGCTGCCGGGTGCCGCTGCCGTGGTCCGGGCGGCGCGCGCCCTACGGCTTCGGGCCGGTCGAGGGCGGCCCGAGCTGGCTGCCGCAGCCGGACTCCTGGCGGGACCTCTCGGTGGCGGCGCAGACCGGCGACCCGGCGTCCACGCTGGAGTTCTACCGCCGGGCGCTGGCGGCGCGCCGCGCCCACCCGGCGCTCGGCGCGGGCCCCGGCCTGGTGTGGCTGCCGTCCCCCGAGGGCGTGCTCGCCTTCTCCCGTACGGCGGCCGGGGGTTCGTTCGTCTGCACGGTGAACCTCACCGGCGCGCCGGTCGCGCTGCCCACGCCCGGCACCGTGCTGCTGGCGGGCGCGGACGTCGTGCCGGGCGCCGAGGAGACCGTGCTCCCGGCCGATTCGGCGGTCTGGTGGGCAGCCTGAGGGACGACCGGTACAGTCCAATCCTGTGACCGCACGGCTAGCCGACATCGCAGCCCAGGCGGGGGTCAGCGAAGCGACAGTAAGCCGCGTGCTCAACGGCAAGCCGGGCGTCGCCGCGGGCACCCGTCAGTCCGTGCTCGCCGCGCTCGACGTGCTCGGCTACGAGCGGCCGGTGCGGCTGCGGCAGCGCAGCGCGGGCCTGGTCGGGCTGATCACGCCCGAGCTGGAGAACCCGATATTCCCGGCGCTTGCGCAGGTCATCGGGCAGGCCCTGACCCGGCAGGGGTACACGCCGGTGCTCGCCACCCAGACCCCGGGCGGTTCCACCGAGGACGAGCTGACCGAGATGCTGGTGGATCGCGGGGTCGCCGGGATCATCTTCGTCTCGGGTCTGCACGCGGACACCTCCGCCGACATGCGGCGCTACGAGCAGCTGCGCGCGCAGGGCGTCCCCTTCGTCCTGGTGGACGGTTTCTCGCCGGAGGTGCGGGCGCCGTCCATCTCGCCGGACGACCGGGCGGCGATGCGCCTCGCGGTCACCCACCTCGTCTCCCTGGGGCATACACGCATCGGACTGGCCCTCGGCCCGAAGCGGTTCGTGCCCGTACAGCGGAAGATCGAGGGGTTCGCCCGCACGATGGGGGACCAGCTGGGCCTCTCCCCCGGCGAGATCGAGACAGAACTGGTCCAGCACTCCCTGTACACCCTGGAGGGCGGCCAGGCGGCGGCCTCCGCGCTGCTCGACCGGGGCTGCACGGCGCTCGCGTGCGCCAGCGACATGATGGCGCTGGGGGCGATACGGGCGGCCAGGCAGCGCGGCCTGGAGGTGCCGGACGACGTCTCGGTGGTGGGTTTCGACGACTCTCCGCTGATCGCGTTCACCGATCCGCCGCTGACCACGGTGCGCAAACCGGTGCCCGCGATGGGCCAGGCCGCCGTGCGCACCCTCCTGGAGGAGATCGGCGGGACGCCCGCCCCGCCCGACGAATTCGTCTTCATGCCGGAGCTCGTCGTACGCGGTTCAACGGCCTCGGGTCCCCGGCGCCCCTAGGGGAACACCCGTATGGCCGACTCGTTCCCCGGGCGTAGAGAATGCGGTCCGAACCCGACCGAGGGATGATCGGTCGAAGGGTGGGGATCTGGCAGACTCTGTCCCTATGGGTGAGACGACCGTGACGACACTGGAGGGCCGGCAGAGCCCTACTGCATCACCCATCGCGGGCGACGAGAACGGCCGCAATGGGCGCAATCCGCTGCGTCTTCTGCACCGCCTGCGTACGCCCCGCCGCCCTCGGCTCTGGTTCGAGATCCTGCTGATCGCGGTCAGTTACTGGACGTACTCCCTGATCCGCAACGCGGTGCCGGAACAGCGGACCAAGGCGCTGAACAACGCCGACTGGCTCTGGCGCATCGAGCAGGACCTCGGGATCGCCGTCGAGCACGGCGTCAACCACGCCGTGAACTCGGTGACATGGCTGATCGTCGGGATGAACTACTACTACGCGACGCTGCACTTCGTGGTGACGCTCGGTGTCCTGGTCTGGCTCTTCCGCAAGCATCCCGGGCGGTACGCGGCGACGCGCCTGGTGCTCTTCGCGACGACGGCGGTGGCCCTGGTCGGCTACTACCTGTATCCGCTGGCCCCGCCCCGCCTGATGAACGGCAGCACGTTCGTCGACACCGTCGTGGTCCACCAGACGTGGGGCTCCATGGCGTCCGGCGACCTGAAGAACATGTCGAACCAGTACGCGGCGATGCCGTCGATGCACATCGGCTGGTCGCTGTGGTGCGGCCTGACCATCTTCGCCCTGGCGTCGGTGCCGTGGGCCAAGGTGCTCGGCCTGCTCTACCCGGTGACCACGCTGGTGGTGATCGTGGCGACGGCCAACCACTTCTGGCTGGACGCGGTCGGCGGCATGCTGTGCCTGGCCTTCGGCTTCCTGGTGGCCCGGCTCTGGTACGGCAAGCTGCCGTACGCGCTGCCGCGCGAGGTGGCGGTACGGGGCGAGCGGCCACTGCTGCCGGTCAAGGCCTGAGCCCCCCTGGTCCCGTCGGAGGGCCGCACCGGAGCTTTCCGGTGCGGCCCTTCGCGCGTCGCCGGGGTCAGAGCCCGCGGTACGTGATCCTGCCGCCCGCCACGGTGAGGCGGACCGGCGCCTGCGCCACCTCGTCGGCGCCCGCCGTCACCGGGTCGAGGCCGAGGGCGGTCAGGTCCGCCCGGTGGCCGGGGGCGACGCGCCCGGCCACGTCCGCCTCACCGGCGGCGACCGCGGCGTGCGTCGTGCAGCCCTCCAGGGCCATCAGGCCGGTGAGTCCGGGGCCCGCCGAGGCCGCGCCGCGCGGGGACATCGCGGTGGCGAGGACCTGGCGCACGTCGTAGTGCGCGATCGGCCAGTCGGAGCCGAGGGCGACGAAGGCCCCGGCGTCCCGCAGGTCCCGGGTGCGCCAGGCGCGGGAGGCGCGGGTGTCCCCCAGCCGCCGGGACCACTCGTCGGTGTGGTCGGCCCGCGTGTACGCGGTGTGCGGGGGCTGCATGGAGGCGATGACGCCCAGCTCGGCGAAGCGCGGCACGGTGTCGTCCGGCACGGTCTCGATGTGCTCGATCCGGTGGGCGAGACGGCCGCTCTCGCCCAGGGACGCCACGGTGTCCAGGACGTGCCGGACGGCCGCGTCGCCGATGGCGTGGGTCGCCGTGCGCACCCCGGCCGCGTGCAGCCGCCGCACGGCGTCCGCGTACGCCCGCGGGTCCGGCCAGAAGGCGTCGGTGCCCTGGCCGTGGCAGTCCGCGTGCTCCAGCCAGGCGGTGCCGCCCTCGACGGTGCCGTCCATGAAGAACTTGGCGCCGCCGACCCGCCACAGCCGCCCCGCCGCGGCCTGCAGCGCGATGATCTCGTCGATGCCCTGCGGCCCCACTCCGGGCATGCACCAGGGGGCGAGCCGCAGCCGCACGGGCAGGTCGCCCGCCTCCTCGACGGAGGCGAGGAGCTCGGGCACGTCGCCGTCGCCGAGGTCCATCACGTGGGCGCCGGTCAGCCCGGTGGCCGCCATGGCCGACAGGAGCTCGACGAGCCGGGCGCGCCGCTCGGCGTGGGACGGCCGGGGCAGCACGGCCTGGACGAGGTCCATGGCGGCGTGCTCGACGAGGTGTCCGGTGGGCCGCCCGTCCGGGTCGCACACGACGGTGGACCGCTGGGCGAACGCGCGCGGCCCCTCGATCCCGGCGGCCCGCAGCGCGGCACCGCTGACCAGCGCGGAGTGGCCGTCGTACAGCCGGATGAAGGCGGGCGCGCCGTCGAGGACGTCCTCGATCAGCGCCCGGTCCACGGCCCGCCCGCCGAAGGCGTTGTGGTCGAGCCCCCAGCCGAGCACCCATCCCCCGGTCCGCCCGGCACCGCGCAGGGCGCCGCGCAGCGCGTCGAGGTCACGGACGGCGGAGAGGTCGGTCCCGGTGGCCATCTCCAGGCCCCACACCGGGTGGCTGTGCGCGTCGACGAGGCCGGGGGTGAGCGTGGCCCCGCCGAGGTCGACCACCTCGGTGCCGGGGCCGCGCAGCCCGCGCACGTCGGCGTCGTCCCCCACGGCGACGATCACCCCGTCCCGTACGGCGACGGCACTCGCGTGCGGCCGGTTCGGGTCGAGCGTACGGACGGCGGCGCCGGTGAGGACGAGGTCGGCTGCGGGCACGGGAACTCCGTTCAGAGGGGGCCATGGTGGACGGTGGTGCGCGGGACGGCCCTTTCAGGCCCGTCCCGTGCGGGAGGGCGAAGCCGGTGCCGCGTCCGCCGAAGGGGGGCCCTCGACGGGCGGCTCCGCGGCAAAGGCTTCGTACACCTCGGGCCTGCTCCCGCGCAGGCGCCACGCCCACGCGAGGCCGAGCACGAGCGCCGTCGGCACGAGCGCGACGAGCACCGTGTCGACGAGGGGCGACGCCCCGGTGAAGAGGTCGATGTGCGTGACGACCAGGACGAGCGCCACGCTCAGCAGCACCGTCGCG
This sequence comes from Streptomyces sp. NPDC002564, assembly GCF_042889645.1. Taxonomy (NCBI): domain Bacteria; kingdom Bacillati; phylum Actinomycetota; class Actinomycetes; order Kitasatosporales; family Streptomycetaceae; genus Streptomyces; species Streptomyces sp. NPDC002564. The sequence continues at coordinate 201,608 of NZ_JBIARE010000003.1, forward strand.
ACGAGCGGCGCGACCACCGTGCGCAGCACGCCCTCCTGGTGGCCGACCCGCCGGAAGTAGCAGGGCACGGCGACCGCGGCGAGCAGTTGGAGCGTCAGCAGGCCGATCATCCCCGGCGTGTTGACCCACAGGAGCAGCTGCCGGTACGGGTCCGCGCCCGCCGCGGCGAAGGCGAGGACGACCGCCGCGCCGAGCGCGGTCTGCGCGGCGCCCGCGACGTACGGCGAGCGGTGGCGCGGGTGGACGCGCCCGAGGATCCCGGGCAGGACGCCCTCCTCGGCGAGGGCGAGGCCGTAGCGGTTGATGGCGTTGTGGAAGGCGAGCAGGGAGGCGAGGACGCTGGTGACGATGAGGACGTGCATGAGGTCGGCGGCCCAGGCGCCCACGTAGGTGGTGATCGCGGAGAAGAAGAGCCCGGCCGGGTCGGACCCGGCCGCCTCGACGACCTTGTCGTCGCCGAAGGCCTGGACGACGGTCCAGACGACGAAGGCGTAGAAGAGGCCGAGGAAGGCGACGGCGATGTACGTGGCCCGGGGCACCGTGCGGTCGGGGTCGCGGGCCTCGCGGCGGTAGATGACGGTGGACTCGAAGCCGGTGAACGCGGCGAAGGCGCAGGCCAGCACGGCGGCGGTGCCGGGGACCAGGACGTGGTCCGGGGCGAGGCTGCGCAGGCCGAGGCCGTCGGCGCCGCCCTCGACGAGGACGCCGGCGGCGAGCAGCACGAGGATGCCGGTCTCGGCGACGAGCAGGACGCCGAGCAGCTTCGCCCCGAAGTCGATGGACCGGAAGCCGCCGTACCAGATGAGCAGCAGCCCGGCGAGGGAGACCGGGAGCCAGGGGATGTCGGCGCCGAAGAGGGCGTGCGCGGTGTCCTGGGTGGCGGTGCCGAGCAGGCCGTAGACGCCTATCTCCATGCCGTTGTAGCCGAGCAGGGCGAGCAGGGCGGCGGCGATGCCGGCCGGGCGGCCGAGCCCGCGGGTGATGTACGCGTAGAAGGCGCCGCCGCTGCGCACGTGGCGGCTCATCGTGGTGAACCCGACGGCGAAGACGGCGAGGGTGAGGCCGGCGAGGAGGTAGCCGACGGGGGCGCCGATGCCGCCGAGCGAGATGGCGATGGGCGCGACGCCCGCCATCACGGTGAGCGGGGCCGCGGCGGAGACCACGAAGAAGGCGATGTCGGCGGTGCCGAGGGAGCCGGTGCGGAGCGTGATGGCCATGGAGGGACAGCCCTTCTGCGGCGGGCGGGGGCAGGGCACGGCGGGGCGGGGCAGGGGTGTGACGAGGGCGGGGCGGGGGCAGGGCACGACCGGGGAACCGGAAACCTAAAGGCTTTCGGTTTCGGCAATGTAGCCTCACCCTGGGCAGTTCGGGAAGACTTCACAGGGAGTTCGGAGCCATGGGGCGGCCGCGCACAGCACTTCTGGACCGGGAGCGGATCACCACGACCGCGCTCGAACTCGTCGACGAGAACGGCGACTTCAGCGTCCCGCGGATCGCGCGGCGGCTCGGCGTGCAGACCGGCTCGGTGTACCACCATGTGGACGGCAGGGACGGCATCGTCGAGCTGCTGCGGGAGCGGGTGTCCGAGTCGATCGACACGGCGACGCTGGCGGCGGGCCCGTGGGACGCGGCCCTGACGGCGTGGGCCCGCTCCTACCGCGCGGCCTTCGCGGCCCACCCCAGGGCGATCCCGCTCCTGACGACGTCGCCGGTGCGGGCGCCGCGCGTGCTCGACCAGTACGAGCGGGCGGTGACGCTGCTCCTCGACGCGGGGTTCGCCCTGCCCGACGTCATGCCGCTGATCACCGGCCTGGAGAACCTCGTCCTCGGCTCCGCGCTCGACCTGGCGGCGCCGGAGACGATGTGGGTGCCGGCCGACGAGACGGCGACACCCCTGCTGGCCCGCGCGCTCGACGCGGTGCCGGTGGGCCGGGCGGACCGGGCGTTCGACCTGGCGCTCGAGGGCTGCGTCGCGCATGCGCGGGCCGTCCTGCGCGACTCCCTCCAGGAGCGTCAGGAGGGCCAGGAGGGCCAGGAGGGCCAGGAGGGCCAAGAGGGCCCGTAGCCGCGAGGCCGGCGGTCAGCGCCCGCGGTGGCCCGCCACCCGGCACCGCGGGAGCAGGCGCGGCGGGAGCAAGGCGCGGCGGGAGCAAGGCGCGGCGGGGCGGCAGCTACGCGGGGCCCTCGCCCTCCGCGGCGTGGGCCGCGGGTGCGGGGTCGTTGGCCAGGACGCGGGTGGCGTTGGCCTCCGCCTCGCGCTCGAACCGGTCCGAGGGATCGGAGACCTTCAGACCGTCGCCGTTGTCCGTGCCCGCCACCGGGCCCTGCCGCTGCTGGATGACATGCGTCAGCTCGTGCGCCAGCGTGTGCCGGTCCCCGCCCCCGTCACCGATCACCACATGACTGCCCGACGTGTAGGCCCGGGCGCCCACCTCCGCCGCCGACGCCTTCGCCGCGCTGTCGTCGTGCACCCGCACGTCGGAGAAGTCCGCGCCCAGCCGCGCCTCCATGTCCGACCGGGTCCCGGAGTCCAACGGCCGCCCACCACCACGCAACACCTCATGCACCGCGGAACGCTGCACGGCCCCCGCGACGGCGGCGTTGCCCGCGCTGCGCTGCAGGGCCATGACCGCCTGCGCGGACATGCCCCGGGCGTCCGCCGCCCCCTCGGCGCTCGCCGCCGCGCCTTCGGCACGCACCGGCGATCCGGCGGACCGGGCCGGGGCACGGCCCGCCCCCTCGCCGTCGGCGGGTCGGTCGGTCTCGCGGGCACGCATGGGGCCTCCAGACAGAAAGCTCGGACCCTTCCTGGATACGCCACGGGCCCGTCCGCGGGCCAGGCACGCGAGGGCACGGTTCGCTGTCCGATCGGGCAGCGGGCGCCTCACGCCCCGTAGAACCGCTCCTCCACGACCGCCCGCGCCCGGCGCGTGATCCGCCGGTAGTCGTCCAGCATGTCGCCCACGTGTCCGGCGTCGTAGCCCAAGTACCGTCCGACGGCGGCGAGTTCGCGGCCGTCGGAGGGGAACGTGTCGCCCGCGCGGCCGCGCACCAGCATCACCGCGTTGCGCACCCGGGTCGCCAGGACCCACGCCTCGTCCAGGATCGCCGCGTCGTCCGTGGGGATCAGCTCCGCCGCGCGGGCCGCGGCGAGGGCCGCGCGGGTGCGGGTCGTGCGCAGGCCCGGCTCGGCCCAGCCGTGCTCCAGCTGGAGGAGCTGCACGGTCCACTCGACGTCGGAGAGCCCGCCGCGGCCGAGCTTGGCGTGCAGGGTGGGGTCCGCGCCGCGCGGCATCCGCTCGGCCTCCATGCGGGCCTTCAGCCGCCGGATCTCGCGGATCGCGTCCTCGCCGAGCCCCTCGGCCGGATAGCGCAGCGGGCTCACCAGGTCGATGAAGGCGCGCCCCAGCTCCTCGTCGCCCGCGACCGGTTCGGCGCGCAGCAGCGCCTGCGCCTCCCAGACCAGGGACCAGCGGCGGTAGTACGCCTCGTACGACTTCAGGGTGCGCACCAGCGGGCCGCTCCTGCCCTCCGGGCGCAGGTCGGCGTCGATGAGCAACGGCGGGTCGGCGGAGGGCAGTTGAAGCAGCCTGCGCATCTCGGAGACCACCTTGGCCGCGGCCTTCGCCGCCTCCTGCTCGTCGGCGCCCTCGCGCGGCTCGTGCACGAACAGGACGTCGGCGTCCGAGCCGTAGCCCAGCTCGTGGCCGCCGAAGCGGCCCATGCCGATGATCGCGAAGCGGGTGGGGAGCGTGTCGCCCCAGCCCTCGCGGACGACCGCGCGCAGCGTGCCCGCGATGGTGGCGGCCGTCAGGTCCGAGATCGCGTCGCCCACCCGGTCCACGAGCGTGCCCGGGTCCGCCTCCGCGGGGCTCTCCTCGGTGCCGTACGAGCCGATGATGTCGCCCGCCGCGGTACGGAACAGCTCGCGGCGGCGCACGCCGCGGGCCGCCGTCACGGCCTGTTCGGCGCCGTCCGCGCGGCGCACCGCGGCGAGGACCTCCTGCTCCAGGTGGGTGCGGGTGCGCGGTTCGAGCCCGGTGGCGTCGCCGAGCAGGGCCACCGCCTCGGGAGCGCGCAGCAGCAGGTCGGGGGCGAGGCGGCCGGCGGACAGGACGCGGGCGAGGTTCTCGGCGGCCGCGCCCTCGTCCCGGAGCAGCCGCAGGTACCAGGGGGTCTTGCCCAGCGCGTCGGAGACCTTGCGGAAGCCGAGCAGGCCCGCGTCGGGGTCGGCGGAGTCCGCGAACCAGCCGAGCAGGACCGGCAGCAGGGTGCGCTGGATGGCCGCCTTGCGGGACACCCCGGAGGCCAGCGCCTCCAGGTGGCGCAGGGCGGCGCTCGGGTCCGCGTAGCCGAGCGCGACCAGGCGTTCGCGGGCCGCCTCGGTGCTCAGCCGGGTCTCGCCGGGCGCCAGTTGGGCGACGGCGTCGAGCAGCGGCCGGTAGAAGAGCTTCTCGTGCAGGCGGCGGACCACGGAGGTGTGCCGCTTCCAGGCGCGGCTCAGCTCGGTGATCGGTTCGGTGCGCATGCCCAGGGAGCGGCCCAGGCGGCGCAGGTCCGCGTCGCCCTCCGGCACGAGGTGGGTGCGGCGCAGCCGGTAGAGCTGGATGCGGTGTTCGAGGGAGCGCAGGAAGCGGTACGCGTCGTCGAGCTGGGCGGCGTCCACCCGCCCCACGTAGCCGCCGGTGCCGAGCGCCTGCAGCGCCTCCAGCGTCGAGCCGCTGCGGATCGAGGGGTCGCTGCGGCCGTGCACCAGCTGCAGCATCTGCACGGCGAACTCGACGTCGCGCAGCCCGCCGGGGCCGAGCTTGAGCTCCCGCTCGACCTCGCCCGCCGGGATGTTCTCGACGACCCTGCGGCGCATCTTCTGCACGTCGGGCACGAAGTTCTCGCGCTCGGCGGCGTGCCAGACCAGGGGGGCGAGGGTGGCCACGTACTCCTCGCCGAGCGCGAGGTCGCCCGCGACCGGGCGGGCCTTGAGCAGCGCCTGGAACTCCCAGGTCTTCGCCCAGCGCTGGTAGTACGCGAGGTGGCTGGAGAGGGTGCGCACCAGCGGGCCGTTCCGCCCCTCGGGGCGGAGGTTGGCGTCGACGGGCCAGATGGTGCCCTCGACGTTCGTCTCGGAGCAGATCCGCATCATGTGCGAGGCGAGGCGGGTCGCGGCGCGCAGCGCCTTGTCCTCGTCGGCGCCCTCGACGGCCTCGCCGACGAAGATGACGTCGACGTCGGAGACGTAGTTGAGCTCGTGGCCGCCGCACTTGCCCATCGCGATGACGGCGAGCCTGCACTGCGCGGCGTCGCCGGGGGCCGCCGCGCGGGCCATGGCGAGCGCCGCCCGCAGGGTCGCGGTGGCGAGGTCGGCGAGCTCGGCCGCCGCCTGGGCGACGTCGGTCGTGCCGCAGACGTCGCGGGCGGCGATGGACAGCAGGCAGCGGCGGTAGGCGACGCGCAGGGTGACCGGGTCGGTGGCGTCGGAGAGGCCCTGTTCGAATTCGGCGACGCCGGGGTGCAGGTCCGCCGACTCGTAGGTGACCAGGGCGCGCCAGTCGCGGGGGTGGCGGGCCAGGTGGTCGGCGAGGGCCTCGGAGGCGCCGAGCACGCCGAGGAGGCGGTCGCGCAGCGGCTTGGCGGTGACGAGGGTGTCGAGCAGCTCGCGGCTGCTCAGCTCGTCCTCCTGCGCCTCCACCAGGCGGACCAGGCCGAGGAGCGCGAGGTCGGGGTCGGCGGTGGCGCCGAGGGCGTCCAGGAGCAGCGGGTCGTCGCGCACGGCGCTCAGCGCGGGGTCGTCCAGGAACCGCTCCGCGGTGGACGGGTCGGTGAAGCCGTGCCGCAGCAGCCGCGTGAACGTACTGCTTCGTCGCCCTTGCGGCAGCGTCATGCCGAGCCTCCGTTCGATCACACCTCACGCCGAGCCTACGGCCTGACCGGTGGACCGCGCGCGGGCGGGCGGGCGGATGACGCCGGGCGGGGAATCCCGTACGGGACCGGGCGGCGGGGGCGGGCCGTTCACCCGGACGCGGTGGCGGTGCACGCGACCGGTGCCGCCGCGCTGACAGGGGCTCAACTGGCTGGTGTACTGCGGGCCATGGAATACACACTCGAAGTGATCCCGCTGCCGGTGAGCGACATCGAGCGGTCCAAGGAGTTCTACCGCGACAAGCTCGGCTTCCACGTCGACATCGACACGGAGGTCATGCCGGGCCTGCGCATCGTCCAGCTGACCCCGCCGGGCTCGGGCTGTTCCATCGCCCTGGCCGACACGCTGTGGGACACGATGGACGGACCGACGCCGGCGCCCGGCTCCTACCAGGGCCTGCAGCTGTGCGTGGCCGACGCGAAGGCGGCCCACGCCGAGCTGACCGCCCGCGGCCTGGACGTCTCGGAGCCGGTCGCGCACGCGCCGCAGGACGGCGGCACGTTCATGTACTTCAAGGACCCGGACGGCAACGGCTGGGCGATCCAGGAGTACCGGGTGCGGGCGGGGACGCCTCTGCGGGATGCGATCGTGAGCGCCCAGTAGGGGCGCGGGGCTGCCCCGGAGGGGGCGCGGTGCCCCAGGGGGCGCGGGGGCGGCGTGCCCCTCGTGCCCCCTACGGGGTCCGGCTACAGCACCGGCAGGTTCTTGCGCAGCTCGAAGGCGGTGACCTCGCTGCGGTACTCCTCCCACTCCTGCTTCTTGTTGCGCAGGAATTGATGAGCGCTGCCGACGGCCTGCGACTGTCCGGCCCAGAACCCCACTGACCAGCTGCGCGAGGGTCGCTGACGGTCGTTATTGGTCACTACGGGCCGCCCCCTGACGGCCCAGCGACGGCCCAGGGATGGCGCCCTCAGCTACGCCGCGAACGGGGACCACAGTGGTAGCGTCTCGCAACTGCACGGCTTTCAAGACAACCGACTGCCCCGGATTAGTCCAGCTCACGAGGTGTTTCGGTTTGCGCAGAGCACATCCTGGCCCACGGATGACCCACAGCCTCCTAATCTCGCCGAGTTGCGACTGAGCTTGTCGATCACTCGCGTCGGGCTCAGCGTTTAGGGACAGTCGGAGCCATCGCGGGCCACCAGTCCGCCGACCTCGACATCGTCGGGCGTAGCGTGGAGTAGACGGCCAGCCAAGAGGTCTCCCACGAACAGCTCAAGGCTTCCCGCCAGTGAATTTACTTCGCGATAATCTGGCCTCGGCACGTGTCCGTGAGTAAGCGCGCTTCGCACATCGTAGCAACGAGTGAAGAAGGCAGCCGGCTTCCTGCTGTCGTATGTGCGTGGTTCCAAAGTGCGAGCCAGAGCACGACCGGCCTGCCCGATCGACTCTTTGTACAACCAATTCAGCGTCCCTCTTATCGAATCGCGCTCCGCTTGGGCGAGAGATACGTTTGCTTCCGTAGCCTCGATCATGGCGGCCACATGAACGTGCGCGGCGTCCGAACGAGGTTGAAGGTCGAGCAAAGTCTCAATCGCCATGGTCAACATCAGAAGTCGCGCATCCGCCGACGGCTGAAAAAAGGAGCCGCTGTACAGATCGAAGGCCAACCTCTCTGAATCCTTCAGCGGTTCGTGGAGCCGCTCGGCTTGGAAGAGTACGGAGCGGCACTTCTCGCTCGATGGGCGTACACACCCAGACAGCTCTCCCGCTGTGGCCAGCAGAAGACCCGACTGGTCTTCGAATACGGTAATGCCAGGAAAATCAGCCATCAAGTGTCGCCTCAAGTGCTCAGAAAAGACCACCTGTCCAATGGAGACCGAAACTCCCGAAGGATCCTGATCGCTGAAATCTGCGGCAAGATGCATCAGGGCGAAAGCACGACTGACAACATCTCTCCACCGCCCACCGTCTCGGGCGGCATCTTCCTGAGTTGCGTAACCATCACCTCTAAGCACGATCTTCGCGGCATCGTACAGATTCTGCCCTTTCTCCGCAGAATTCAGAGAAACCCGTAGCTGTTCCTCATCGTGAAGCACGAGTTGGACATTTTCCACTCCGAGCCGTTTATGGCTCGGCATCGTGAAAGGGAGACGAAAGGAGTACATGGGCAACTCCGGTTCCTAGCCGACTCCTGGAGATCCTAGTGTTGCGATGGGTTGCGGCGCGGAGAGTTTCATCAAGGGCCGCTCGTCACGAAGCGGCTGCTGTTCACTCGGCCAGACGGTAACGGTGCGGTCCGCCGTACCGACTTCAACACGCACATGTGGAAGTCCGCTCTCGTTGCCGCCGGAGTCATCCCCGAGCCGAAGCCGGGCGCGCGGCACCAGCCGCTCGCGAGCACGGCATGCGCGCGCCGAGGCACTTCTACGCGTCGGTCCTGCTGGACGCTGGCGAGAACGTGATAGCGCTCAGTGCCTACCTCGGACACAACGATCCGGGGTTCACGCTCAGGGTCTACACCCACCTCGTGCCGAGCAGCGATGCGCGAGCTCGTAAGGCCGTGGACAGCCTCTACGAGGACACCGTTCCAGCACCGGATGCCCCCGGCAGGACGGCACGTGACAACCCTGCCCCGGAGGAGGCCGCAGGCTACTGAACTTGATTGGGTGATGTCGGAGCCGTTCGCCCGACATCACCCAATCAAGTTCAGTAGGGATTAGGGTACTGCTCAAGCGCGAGCGAAATTCGCTCGACGCAATACCGCCAACACAGAACTCGGTGATCCCGGAAGTGCAACAATCAGGGATCACTAGGTTCTGGGCTGGCACACATGAATGCTATGACTCGGGCGGAAGCAGGTGCCGTACAGATGACGCCAGCGTCGGCCACCACGCCCTATCCTTGGACACCACGAACGCAATAGCGGGCGACGAAGCTAGCCGCCCTTCTACATACGTGTTCCAGCAGTCATAAGCACCCGCTTCCGGAGCGAGATCTTTGATCATCAACCCGTAGTCCATACAGTCGGCATACATGCGGGCAATGATCAATACCCTGGCTCGCTTTTCGTCACCTTCAGGGGGAACAGGGGCGCCCTCGTGAAAATACTTAACGATGTCAGGATCCTGAAACAGGAGACTGCCGATACTGTGCAGTCGCTCGATGCTGTTATAGATCGCCGATGCAGCAGAAATTCCGTTGTTGACTTCCGCCTGCTGGATTAAGGTCCTGGTTTGCAGTGCAGAAAACAGGATTGTCGCAAGCGCCGCCGCTGACGCAATGATCCCGAAAATGAGCGTTCCCATCCAACCCCCAACGCTCTACGCCTCTCGCTTCATGCTCCCCCGCACCGGAGGGTCCGGAAACGTTGCTGCCGTAGCCGCCGCCAGCATGTGGCGAGGCACGCTCATCTGCCAACTGGATGGCGGGCGGATGCCTACGCTCACGCGCCACGGCCCACACACGGCCCCAGAGCTGTCGAGACGACAAAGGGCCGACGGTGACCTTACCGCCGGCCCTGCACGTCGCTCTAGCCGAAACCCGCCCTGACCTGTGCCTACAGCACCGGCAGGTTCTTGCGCAGCTCGAAGGCGGTGACCTCGCTGCGGTACTCCTCCCACTCCTGCTTCTTGTTGCGCAGGAAGAAGTCGTAGACGTGCTCGCCGAGCGTCTCGGCGACCAGTTCCGACTTCTCCATGAGGGCGATCGCCTCGCCGAGGTTCTGCGGCAGGGGCTCGATGCCCAGGGCGCGGCGCTCCGCGTCCCGCAGGGCCCACACGTCGTCGTCGGCGCCCGGCGGGAGCTCGTAGCCCTCCTCGATACCCTTGAGGCCGGCGGCGAGCAGGACCGCGTACGTCAGGTAGGGGTTGGCGCCCGAGTCGATGGAGCGGACCTCCACGCGCGCGGAGCCGGTCTTGCCGGGCTTGTACATCGGGACGCGGATCAGGGCCGAGCGGTTGTTGTGGCCCCAGCAGATGTACGAGGGGGCCTCGCCGCCCGCGCCCGCCGTGCGCTCGGAGCCGCCCCAGATGCGCTTGTAGGAGTTCACCCACTGGTTGGTGACCGCCGAGATCTCCGCGGCGTGCTTGAGCAGGCCCGCGATGAAGGAGCGGCCGACCTTGGAGAGCTGGTACTCCGCGCCCGACTCGTAGAACGCGTTGCGGTCGCCCTCGAAGAGGGACAGGTGCGTGTGCATGCCCGAGCCGGGGTGCTCGGAGAAGGGCTTGGGCATGAAGGTGGCCTGGACGCCCTGTTCGAGCGCGACCTGCTTCATGACCAGGCGGAACGTCATGACGTTGTCCGCCGTGGAGAGCGCGTCCGCGTACCGCAGGTCGATCTCCTGCTGGCCCGGCGCGCCCTCGTGGTGGCTGAACTCGACCGAGATGCCCATGGATTCGAGCATCGTGATGGCCTGGCGGCGGAAGTCCATGCCCACGTTCTGCGGGGTGTGGTCGAAGTAGCCGGAGTTGTCGGCCGGGGTGGGCCGTGAGCCGTCCAGCGGCTTGTCCTTCAGCAGGAAGAACTCGATCTCGGGGTGGGTGTAGAAGGTGAAGCCCAGGTCCGAGGTCTTCGCCAGCGCCCGCTTCAGGACGTAGCGCGGGTCGGCGAAGGACGGCGAGCCGTCCGGCATCAGGATGTCGCAGAACATGCGGGCCGTGCCGGGCGCCTCCGCGCGCCACGGCAGCACCTGGAACGTCGACGGGTCCGGCTTCGCGATCATGTCCGACTCGTACACCCGGGCGAAGCCCTCGATCGCCGAGCCGTCGAAGCCGATGCCCTCGTCGAAGGCCTGCTCCAGCTCGGCCGGGGCCACGGCCACCGACTTCAGGAAGCCGAGGACATCCGTGAACCACAGGCGTACGAACCGGATGTCGCGCTCCTCCAACGTACGGAGCACGAATTCCTGCTGCTTGTCCATCTTCCGCTTCCACCCATCCTTGCTGGTCAGGCCACCTGCACCCGTGCCACGGGACACCCCGGCACCCGAGCATCCCATTCCACGGTTTCGAGCGCGTTGCCCAGTCCGTGCCGCCGCGTACCGCGCCGTACCGCGCGCCGCCCGGACCCCGGCCCCGGCTGCCGCGGCTTCGTGTCGCCGTTGTGCCGTTGTGATTGCCGCTCTGTGCCCATAGTGCCTGCTGATCGGCCGCTCGGTAACAGCGGGCCGCCCACCCCCTCTTTTAACTTGCATCTGAGATGCAAGTTTTCTACCGTCTGCACCAGACAAGGGAGGCCCAACCCCCTTACCGTCCAGGCCTTTCGGCTGCCCCGCCTTCCGGCTGCCCGGCTTCCGGCCGCCCACCGCCGGCCGCCGCCGCCCGGCCTTGAGGAGTCACCTTGCTGTCCGAGCAGTCCGCCGCGACCGTCCGCGCCACCCTCCCCGTCGTCGGAGCCGCCATCGACGACATCACCGAACGCTTCTACGACCGCCTCTTCACGGCCCGCCCCGAGCTCCTGCGGGACCTGTTCAACCGCGGCAACCAGGCCGCGGGGACCCAGCGCCGGGCCCTCGCGGGATCGATCGCCGCCTTCGCGGCCCACCTCCTGGACCACCCCGGCGAGCGCCCCGACGTGCTGCTCGGCCGCATCGCGCACAAGCACGCCTCGCTCGGCGTGTCGCCCGACCAGTACGGGACGGTGCACCAGCACCTCTTCGAGGCCGTCGCCGAGGTCCTCGGCGACGCGGTCACCCCCGAGGTCGCCGCCGCCTGGGACGACGTCTACTGGCTCATGGCCAACGCCCTCATCGCCATCGAGGCCCGCCTCTACGCCGAGCAGGGCGTCGTCGCGGGAGAGGACCCCTGGCGCCTCTGGGAGGTCGTCGACCGCGTCGAGGAGACGGCCGACGTCGCCACGTTCCGGCTGCGCCCGCTCGACGGGGGACCCGCGCCGCGCTTTCGCGCGGGGCAGTACGTGTCCGTGCAGGTCCAACTGGACGACGGGGCCCGGCAGATACGGCAGTACAGCTTGTCGGGCGGCGGCCCGCGCGTACGGCAGATCAGCGTGAAGCGGGTGCGGGGGGACGTGGGGGCGGGGGCGCCCGACGGCGAGGTGTCCCGGCAGCTGCACGCGCGCGTGCGGGTCGGGGACGTGCTGCGGGTCTCGGCGCCGTACGGGGATCTGGTGCTGGATGCGGGGGCCGGGGGCGGCGACCGCGGCGCGGAGTCGCCGTTGCTGCTCGTCTCCGCCGGGATCGGGGTCACGCCGATGATCGCCATGCTGGAGGAGCTCGCGGGGGCGGGGCACGCGGGGGCCGTCACCGTCGTCCACGCCGACCGCTCCCCCGCCGCGCACGCGCTGCGGGCCGAGCACGAGACGTATAGCGGGAAGCTTGCTGGCGGGGCGGCCTACTTTTTCTATGAGGGGGTGGGGGGAGATGGGGTTGGGGGTGGCGATCAGGGTGGGGGTGGCGATCAGGCTGGGGGTGGCGATCAGGCTGGGGGTGGCGATCAGGCTGGGGGTGGCGATCAGGCTGGGGGTGGCGATCAGGCTGGGGGTGGAGCGGTTACGTCGCTGGCGGGGCGGGTCGATCTCGCCGCGCTTCCCGCGATTCCCACGGGCACGCGCGCGTACCTGTGCGGGCCGCTGCCCTTCATGCGGGCCGTGCGCACGCAGCTCCTCGGGCTCGGCGTCGCCGCCGCCGACATCCACTACGAGGTGTTCGGGCCCGATCTGTGGCTGGCCCAGGGGTAGCGCCGGGAGTCAGTCGCGGGTGTCGGCACCGCGGGTCGTGATCTCCAGGAGCAGGGGGCCCGTCGGCGCCGCCACGATGTCCGCGATCGTGAGCGGGTCGAGGGACGCGTAGAAGGCCTCCTGCGCGGTGCGGAGCGCGGCGCGCAGACGGCACGCGGAGTTCAGCGGGCACGGGGTGCCGCCCTCGCAGTCCACCACGTCGCCCTCGCCCTCCAGCGACCGCACCAGCGCGCCCACCGACGCCGTGCGGCCCGCCTCCGTCAGCGCGAGCCCGCCGCCCCTGCCCCTGCGGGCCTCCAGGAGGCCCCTCTTCTGGAGCTCGGCGACCACCTTCGCCTCGTGCGTGTACGGCACCGCCATGTCGGCGGCCACCTCGCGCGTCGTGGGCGCCGCGCCGCTCGCCACGGCCAGGCGCATGAGGGTGCGCAACGCCAGGTCGGTGGATCGCATGAGCCGCATGCCGCCGAGCGTAGGTAATGCGCATCCCTGCTTCAAATGATGGGAGGGCGCGGACCACTTCTCCTGCGGCCTGTAGTACGGGGCCGCCCGCCCATTACGATCAGCGGACTCGTTCGTCGTCCCGTCCGTCCCTTTCCGCAGAAGGACACACCATGGGTTCCGCCAAGAACACGAGCAACGCTTCCCGCAAGGCCCGGATAGAGGAGATGCGCCGGGCCGACCGCGCCCGCGAGCGCCGGGGCCGGGCTCTGATGATCACGGTCAGTGCGGTCGTCGTCACGGCGCTCGGTGTGGGCGGCTTCTTCCTCTTCGACAAGGCGTCGGACGACTCCGGCTCGAACGACGACGCGAAGGGCTGGCCGAAGTACAAGGTGTCCGCAGACGGCGAGAAGGTCTGGGGCAAACTCGGCCGTACGCACGTCACGAAGGACGTCGACTACCCGATGACGCCGCCCGTCGGCGGGGACCACAATCAGGTGTGGATGAACTGCAACGGCGACGTCTACTCCAAGGCGATCCCCGAGATGAACGCCGTGCACTCGCTGGAGCACGGTGCCGTCTGGGTCACCTACAACGAGAAGGCGGAGCCGGCCGACCTGAAGAAGCTGGAGGCGAAGGTCAAGGCCACGCCCTACTCCCTGATGAGCCCCGTCAAGGACCAGAAGGACCCCGTCATGCTGAGTGCGTGGGCGCACCAGCGGACGGTCAAGGGCGCGGACGACCCGAAGGTCAAGGAATTCTTCTCCAAGTACGTCCAGGGCAAGCAGACTCCGGAGCCGGGGGCCGCCTGTACCAACGGGATGGGCCAGTGAACGGATGAACGCGACGAAGTGGGGTTCGAAGTGAGGCGGCGCACCAACTGGATCGTCGGCTGTGCGGCCGCGGCGGTCGTCGCCGGGGGCGGCATCACGGCGGCGGTCGCCGCCACGCACTCCGGCTCGGGCGGTACGCCCGCGAGTTCCTCCGCCGACGCGGGGTTCGCGCAGGACATGTCCGTGCACCACCAGCAGGCCGTGGAGATGTCGTACATCGTGCGGGACCGCACCGACGACGAGGACGTGCGGCGTCTCGCGTACGACATCGCGCAGACCCAGGCCAATCAGCGCGGGATGCTGCTCGGGTGGCTCGATCTGTGGGAGCTGCCGAAGGTCCCCGAGGGGTCGCCGATGGCCTGGATGGGCATGGGCGACATGCCGGCCGGTCAGGACGGGGCGCTGATGCCGGGGATGGCGACGGGGACGGAGCTGAAGCGGCTCGGCAAGTTGAGCGGTGAGCAGGCCGAAGTCCTCTACCTGCAGCTGATGACGCGGCACCACAAGGGTGGGGTGCATATGGCGCAGGGGTGTGTGGAGCGGTGTGAGGTGTCGGCGGAGCGGCGGTTGGCGCGGGGGATGGTGGAGTCGCAGGAGTCGGAGATCGAGCTGATGGCGACGATGTTGAAGGCGCGGGGGGCCAAGGCCTGAGGGGCGCTGCGCTGGGCTTGGGCTGGTGCGGGGTTGCCGTCTGCGCCCTCTCCGTGTTGTGGGGCGGGGCCGCGGGGGTATGTGCGTACTCGCTATCCCTGCGCCCCGCTGCACGAACAAAGACGCCATGGTGCGCTCGGTGCTCCGTGCGCACATACCCCCACGTCCCCTCCCGTCTCGCTCGCGGGTGCAGGCCGGTGGGCGTCCGCTACGGGTGCGGGCCGGTGCGGGCTAACGGACCGGGAAGCTGAACGTGTGTCCCTGCTGCCGCAGGCCCGGCAACAGGCGGCGCAACGCCTCCAACGTCTGGGACCGGTCCCCGCCCGCATCATGGAAGAGAACCGCGGGTCCGCCCGACAACTCCCGCTCCACCGTCGCCACGATCGCCCCCACGCCGGGCCGCTCGAAGTCCTTGCTGTCCACGTTCCACCCCAGCGGCCGCATCCCCCGCGACGCGGCCAGCTTGCGGCTGAACGGCGTGAACGCCCCACCCGGCGCCCGGTAGTACTGCGGACGCACCCCACCCGACGCCCGCGTGATCATGCGCTCCGCATCCAGGATCTGCCGGGACTGATAGGCCTCGGATTGCTTGTCCATCGCCGTGTTGTGCGACACCGAGTGATTGCACAGCCGGTGGCCCTCCGCCACCACCCGACGCACCAGATCAGGATGCGCCCGCGCCTGCGTACCCACCATGCAGAACGTCGCCTTCACCCGGTACTGCCGCAACAACTCCAGCACCCGCGGCGTCCACTTCGGGTCAGGACCGTCATCGATCGTCAGGTTGATGGCCCCCCGGCCGCCCTGCGACGCATGCGCGATCGACGCCGACACCGCCCTGACCGCCGGCGCCCTCACCGCCGGAGACGCCTCATCGGTCTCCCCCGCCTGCGCCGTCCACACCGACGCACCCGTCGCAAGCACCGTCACCCCCAACGCCGCCCCCAACAACTTCCCGTACCAACCCCGCCCACCACCACGCCGCGCCATACCCGCCTCATTTCTCTCGTTCCACCTGGCAGGACGAGGGACCGGCGGCGCGGGATCCGTCTGTTACGGAGCCCACACCATTCCGCCGGGTTCCGGGGACGGACCTCGCAAACGGGTGGGCCCGTGCGGATGGATGGGACGGTGGAAATGGCGGGGGTAAACCGTCGTGACGGCAGGCGCCGCGGCTCCGCCCCGACGTCCGAGGCCCGGGGGCCGGGTCACGCCAGTCTGTCCAGCTCCTCCCTGCGCAGCCGGCCCCTGAGCTCCTTCCCCGCCACGAACCGCTCCACCTCCGCCACCGCGAACTCGCCGAGCCTGCGGACCTCGCTGCCCTGCGCGCCCGCGATGTGCGGGGTGACCAGCACGTTCGGGAGGTGCAGGAGGGCGTGGTCCGGCGGCAGGGGTTCGGGGTCCGTGACGTCGAGGAACGCGTCCAGGCGCCCCGCCCCGCACTCCCGGGCCAGCGCCTCCGTGTCGACGAGCGACCCCCGTGCCGTGTTGATGACGGCCCCGCCGTCGGGGATGAGTTCGAGCAGGTCCGCGCTCAGCAGGCCGCGCGTCTCCGGGAGCTGGGGCGCGTGGACCGTGACGATGCTGCTGCGGGCGCAGAGTTCCGCGAGGTCGACGAGTTCCACGCCCAGGCCCGCCGCCTCCTCGGGGCGCACGTACGGGTCGGTGAGCAGGACGCGGCAGCCCGTGTCCGCCGCGAGCAGGCCCGCGATGACCCTGCGGCCGATCCGTGACGCGCCGATCACCCCGATCGTGCGCGCGTCGGCCCCGGCGCGGGCGGTGAACGACGGCCAGCCGGACGCGTAGGCCGCCGCCGTCGCCAGCGCGCCCTTCGACGCGAAGGTGACCGCAGCGAGCGTGAACGCCACCACCGGATCCGCGTTGGCGTCCGCCGCCGAGGAGACGACGATGCCGCGCTCCCACACCGCCTCGGTGACCATCGGCTTGACCGAGCCCGCCGCGTGGACGACGGCCCGCAGGCGGGGTGCGCCGGCCAGGACCTCCCGGGTCAGGGGCGGGCACTCCCAGCCCGTGACCAGGACGTCCGTCCCGGCGAGGACCGCCCGCGCCTCGGGGGTGGTGAGCGGCCCCGACAGGAGCGGCGGCGCCAACTCCACGCTGCGGGCCAGCCGTTCGCGCAGCTCCTGCGGGAAGACCCGGTCGGCGATCTCGACGCCCATGGCCAGGGCCGCGACCGGCGGCCCTTCACCGCTCCGCGCCCGCCGATCCACCCGCTCTGCCTGATCTGCCACGCGTGACCGTCCCTCGTAGTAACCGGTTACCAACCAGCGCCTGGAGGCTAGGACCAATCCGGGAGAGCGGTCAAGAGACAGCGAGGCGAGGGGGGTTGACCGGGCGAAGTAACCGCTTTAGATTCCGGGCACCTTATTCCGACGACGGAGGGGTTGCCGTGCCGACGGTGACGAAGGACCGGGCGGAAACCGAGGCGGTGAAGCCGCCCGGCAGGAGCGATAGCGGGTCAACTGATGAGAAATCGGGGCGTGGTGAGCTGTGGAAACGGTTTCAGCGCACCCGCGTCCTGGTGCTGCTCATGGTGCCGGGCCTGGTGTACTTCCTGGTCTTCCACTACGGCGCCTTCGTCGCCAACGCGGTGGCGTTCAAGGAGTACGTCCCCTTCGACGGCCTCTGGGCCAGCCCCTGGGTCGGCACCGAGAACTTCGAGCGGATGTTCGGCGACCCGGACTTCTGGCACGCGACGTGGAACACCCTGTTCATCGCGGTGCTGCAGCTGGTCTTCTTCTTCCCCGCGCCGCTCGCCCTCGCCCTGCTCCTGCACAGCCTGAGCTCGGACCTGCTGCGCCGCTTCACGCAGTCCGTGATCTATCTGCCGCACTTCCTGTCGTGGGTCGTCGTGGTGGCGCTCTTCCAGCAAGTGCTGAGTGACACCGGCCTGTTGAACACCTTCCTCAGCGACTCGGGGCTGCACACCGTCGACATCATCGGCAACCCGGACGCGTACAAGCCGCTCGTCGTCATCGAGGTGATCTGGAAGGACGCCGGCTGGGGCACGATCATCTTCCTGGCCGCCCTGATGCAGGTCGACGAGCAGCTCTACGAGGCCTCGGCGATCGACGGGGCGGGCCCCTGGCGGCGGTTCTGGCACGTCACGCTGCCCAGCATCCGGCCCATCATCATCCTGCTGCTGATCATGCGGCTCGGCGACATCCTCTCGGTCGGCTTCGAACAGATGCTGCTGCAGCGGCAGTCGGTGGGCCCCGAGGTCGGCGAGGTGCTCGACACCTTCGTGTTCTGGCAGGGCATCGTCGGCGGCGACACCGGATACGCGGCGGCCGCAGGTCTGTTCAAGGGCGTCGTCGGCGCGGCGCTCGTCTTCACCGCCAACCGGGTCGCCCACCGGCTCGGCGAGCAGGGGGTCTACAAGTGAGTACCGGACACGTCACCAGGCCCGCCTGGATGGAGAAGCCGCGGTTCGCCACCAAGGCCGCCAAGGGCGTCGCGGTCGTCGTCGTCCTCGCGCTCGTGCTGATCCCCTTCCTCGTCATCGTCTCGACCTCGCTCGCCTCCAACCGGGAGGTCGTGGACAACGGCGGCTGGGTGCTGTGGCCGAGCGATCCGACGCTGCGCGCCTACCGGACCATCCTCAACGGCGGCATCGTCACCAAGGCGCTCGGCGTCAGCGTCGGCCTCACCCTGGCCGGCACGCTCTTCTCGCTCGCGTGCACCACCTTCCTCGCGTACGCCCTGGCCCGCCCCGGCGTCTTCGGCGGCAAGCCGGTGCTGCTGGTCATCCTGTTCACCTTCCTCTTCCCGCCCGGCATGATCCCCGCGTTCCTGCTGGTCAAGGGCATGGGCATGATGGACACCTACGCCGCGCTCGTCGCGCCCGTCCTCATCAACGTCTTCAACCTGATCGTGCTGCGCGGCTTCTTCCAGGGGATACCCGAGGAGCTGTACGAGGCGGCCAGACTCGACGGCGCCGGGGACTGGCACATCCTGTGGCGGATCGTGCTCCCGCTGTCCAAGGCCGCACTCGCCGTGGTCTCCCTCTTCTACGCCGTGAGCTACTGGAACGCCTGGTTCCATGCGTCGATCTACATGGAGTCCGGCCACTGGCCGCTGTCGCAGGTCCTGCGCACGTACGTCATCGGCGGCTCCCAGATCGCCGACACCGGGCTGAGCGAGGCCGGCCTGGTCTCCGCCCCGCAGACGACGCAGATGGCCGTCCTGGTGATCGCCACCGTGCCGATCCTGCTCGTCTACCCCTTCCTGCAGAAGTACTTCACCAAGGGCGTGCTCACCGGCGCCATCAAGAGCTGAGCGGACCGCCCGGGATTCAGGACCGGGCCCGCCCCCTCTTCCCCAACCCGTCGTCCAGAAGGGCTCATTCACGTGTCCGGTTCCTCGATGTCGCGGCGCAGCCTGCTCCGCTCGATAGCCGTCGGCGGCGCCGCCCTGGCCGCCCCGTCCGTCCTCACCGCCTGCTCCACCGGGTCCGGCGGCGGGGGCAACGTCTCCAACGCGGGCAAGAAGGCGGCGCCCTGGCCGACGTACACCCCGGCGAAGGGCCCCGTGCCCGATCTCGCGCCGAGCGCCGCCGGCGTGCAGGCCGGGTACACGAAGTACCCGGAGAAGCTCGTGCGGGCGATGACCGAGAAGCCGGGCACCGGCAAGCAGAAGATCAAGGTCATGACCATCACCTACGGCACCCCGCCGCGGGACCTCGGCCGCAACAAGTACTGGCAGGCCGTCAACGAGGCGCTGGGCGTCGAGATCGAGTTCACCGTCGTGCCGGACGCGGACTTCCGCGCCAAGATGTCCACCCTGATGTCCGGCGACGACCTGCCCGACATGATCAACTTCGGTGGCGGGTACGTCCTGCCGCGCGAGTCGCAGTTCGTGAAGTCCCGCTGCGCCGATCTCAGCGACCACCTCTCGGGCGACGCCGTCAAGGACTACCCCAACCTCGCCAACATCCCCACGTACGCCTGGGAGGGCATGGGCCGCGTCGCCGGACGCATCTACGGGCTGCCCGTCGAGCGGGCCAAGGTGCAGGGCGCGATGTTCATCAACCGCGAGGCGTTCGACGCGGCCGGCTACAAGCCGGGCCTGTCCGCGGCCGACTTCCGGACGATGGCCAAGGAGGCCTCGCGCGGCAAGAAGTTCGCCCTCGGCGCGTCCACGGTCGGCATCTACGGCTACCTCTACCACGCGATGTGGCACGGCGCGCCCAACCAGTGGCGGATCAAGGGCGGCAAGGCCACCGACATGTACGGGACCGACGAGTTCAAGGCCGCCCTGGAGTACATGGCCCAGCTCCGCAAGGACGGCTCGTACAACCCCGACGCCACGTCGATCTCCCAGGTCGACCTGAAGACGCAGTTCTACAACGGCACCGTCCGCTCGATGACCGACGGCTGGGGTGCCGTCATCTCCAACGCCCAGGGCATCAAGGACGAGTTCACCCTCGACGTCGCCGAGCCGTACGCCGTCGACGGGGTCACGCCCGTCTACCAGCAGCAGCGCGGCTGCTTCGGCTACACCGTCATCAAGAAGGCCTCCAAGGAACGCGTCAGGCTGATGCTGCGCGTCCTGGACTGGCTCGCCTCGCCGTTCGGCTCCAAGGAGTACGAGCTGATGCACTACGGCCTGGAGGGCACCCACTTCACGTACAACAAGGACGGCGACCCGGTCGCCACCGAGACGGGCCTGGTCGACTCCCGCGCCAACCTGCCCTTCCCGTACCTCATGGACGCCCCGCAGCCGCTGTACTTCCCCGGCTTCCCCGACCTCACCGAGCGGCTGCACGCCTGGGAGAAGAAGGTCGTGCCGCTGCTCGTGCCCGACGACCACTGGGGTCTGATGTCGGAGACGTACAACCGGCAGGGCGCCACCATGCAGCAGATCATCGAGGACGGCGTGACGGCGGTCGTCTCCGGGCGCAAGAAGCTCTCCGACTGGGACGGCATCCACCGCAAGTGGCAGGCACAGGGCGGCAAGCGGTCGGCCGAGGAGTTCCAGAAGGAGTACGAGGCCGCGCACTGACCCGGGGGCCGGGCGCGGGATGATGGGTCGGGGGCGGGGGCGCCGTGGGGGCAACTCCGCCCCGGATCCAGTGGGTTGACCGTCGGGCCGGAGGCCGGCCGGCGGCTAGGTGAGGGAGACACAGTGGGTGAGCGGGTCACCATCCGCGAGGTGGCCGCGCGCGCGGGCGTCTCGGTAGCGACCGTCTCGCGGGTCCTCGCGGGCAACTACCCGACGTCCACGGCGTCGCGCGCCAAGGTGCTGCGCGCGGTCAAGGATCTGGACTACGTGGCCAACGCGCACGCCCGCGCGCTGGCGGGCGCCGGGCGCAAGACGATCGCGGTGCTCATGTACGACGTGGTCGGGGCGTTCTACGCGCAGGTCGCGCAGGGCGTCGAGATGGAGGCCGCCCAGCACGGCCGCCTCACCCTCGTCTCGTCCACGGGCAGCGATCCGGCCCGCGAGCTGGCCCTTGTGCAGATGATGCGCGAACAGGCCGCCGAGGCGGTGGTGCTCGTCGGCGGTGTCATCCAGGACGACGAGTACCGCCAGCGGATGGCGCGGTACGCCGAGGTGCTCGCGGCGGCGGGCTCCCGCCTGGTGCTCTGCGGGCGTCCCGCGCCCGCGCCGGACGTGCCCGCGCTCGTCGTCGAGTACGACAACGAGGCGGGCGCCCACGCCGTCACCAGCCACCTGCTGGGGGCCGGGCACCGGAGGATCGCCCTGCTCGGCTACGAGCCGGGCAACACGACCGGCGAGGACCGGCTCGCCGGGTACCTGCGGGCGCTGACCGACCACGGGGTGCCGCACACCGAAGCCGTCCTGCACGGCCTCGGCTTCGGCCAGAACCACGGCTACCAGGCCATGCGGGACCTGCTCGACAAGGCGGACGGCAGGCCCGACTTCACGGCCGTCTTCGCGGGTGACGACCGGGCCGCCGCGGCGGCGATCATCGCGCTGCGCGAGTACGGCCTGCGGGTCCCGGAGGACATGTCGGTGGTCGGCTACAACGACGACCCGGTGGCCGGGGACATCACGCCCGGTCTGACGACCGTCCACATCCCCGCCGAGGAGATGGGCCGCACGGCGGTCCGCCGCGCCCTCTCCGGCTCCCCGCGCGCGGGACAGGAGCGGCACGTGCTCGGGACGCACATCGTGATCCGGGACAGCGTGCGGCCGGTTCGGGGGGTGGTGTCGGGGTAGCGGGGGTGCGGGGTTCGGGGCGCGGGGCGCGGAGGGTCGTTGCGGCGCGGTGGGGGCCGGGTTGCCTGACGGCTGGCGGCGGTGGCGGGCGCGGCTGGCGGCTGACGGCGGTGGCTGGCGGCTGGCGGCTGGCGGACGGCGGCTGGCGGACGGTGATCCTTAAGTGGTCGCCGTCGGGCCGGCGGGTGGGGCGGCAGTGGCCTCCCCCGGACGCGTGCCGAGCACCGCGGCCGCCACGTCCCCGGGGCGGTCCCGCATCACGAGGTGGCCCGCGGGTTCCGCCACCCGGAAGTCCCCGCCCAGGTCCTGGGCCAGCCTCCGCTGGCGGTCGAGCCAGCGCCGCGGACCTCCCGCGTACGCGGCGAGCACCGTCACCGGGATGCCGTCGGGGAGCGGCGACTCCCTTCGCAGCGCGGCGAGTTCGCGGGCCGTGTCGCCGTAGGTCGCGTACTCCATGAGCGCCGCCCGCCACACCCGGCTGCCCCCGTACAGCCACGCCCAGGCGGTCGGCGCCGCCAGCCGGCGCAGCGCGGGCCCGATCGCGCGCGGCAGGCCGGCCGCGCTCAGGACCGTCCCGCACGCGCGCGTGGCGGCCACCCGCGCCCCGCGCGGCACCAGCACCCGCGGTCGCTCCTCCACGCTGGAGTCGATCAGGACGAGCCCCGCCGTCCGCTCCGGGTACAGCCGCGCGTACGCCTCCGCGTGGAACCCGGCGAGCGAGTGGCCGACCACGGTGGCCCGTGCTCCGGGCCGCACGGCGTCGAGGACCCGCAGGACGCGCTCCGCCTCGCCGTGCAGGGTGGGTGCCACGCGCGCGTGGCCGCTGAGTCCGAGGCCGGGGCGGTCGAAGCGGATCACGGTCCGGTGCGGGGCGAGCAGCGGCACCACCGGGTCCCAGTCGAACCAGCCGAGCCCGAGCCCGGCGCCGAGCACGCACACCGGGCCGCTGCCGGTCACCTCGACGTGGTGCGGCACTCCCCGGACGCGTACGAAGGTCACCCCGGCGGCGCTCCGGCGGGTGCCGTCCCCGGCCGCCGGGCCCCGGCCGCCAGCGACCGGGCGAGCACCACCAGCCACACCGCGATGCACAGGACCTGGAGCCGCTGCCCGATGCCGAGCCCCCAGGTCCCGTGTCCCGCGTCGAAGGCCGCGACGGACGCCAGCGTCCAGCCGGTGGCGGCCAGTTCGAGGGCGACGACGACCGGGCCGGTGCGGGCGAGTGCGGGCCACGGCCCCGTGCGCCGCCGCGCGGCGACGGTCAGCAGGACCATGGCGATCAGCGCCCCGGTGACCGCGAGGCTGCTGCTGACCGCGTGTGCGGTGTGCGTCCAGGGGACCTCGCCCGCGCGCTCCCGCGCCAGGCAGCCGGGGTCGGCGGTGGGCGTGCAGCTCAGCGGCAGCCGCGAGTCGGCCGCCGTGGCCGCCCCGAAGAGCGCGAGCCCGGCCCAGCCGAGCGCGGGCCACCGGCCCCGCCGGGGCAGCCGCAGCAGGGCGTACAGGGCCGCCGCGAGCACGAGGAGGCCCGCGAGGAGGTCCGCGCCGCGGAAGAACGTGCCGTACGGCTGGTCCCCGGCGGCGAGTTCGCTGACGTACGCCGTGCGCGGCGAGAGGCCGGTCGGCAGGAAGGCCTCGGCCGACCAGGTGCTGTAGGCGAGGGCGCCGGCCAGCAGCAGGAGGGCGACGGTGCGGGCGGCGGCGGGGCGTGCGGGTCCGGCGCCGTGCTGCCGACGCGGGTGCTGCGACTGCTGTGGGGCCATGGAGGCGGCTGCCGTCGTAGAAGGTGACATCTGCGGATATACGCTATTCGGTCGCACGGGGCATCCGGTGCTCGGGATGGATCCAGCCGGGCTTGCGGTACTTGAGGAAGGCGGCGGGCGCCAGGACGCCGAGCGCCAGGAGGCCGCCGCCGACGATGAGCAGGTAGCGCCACAGCGGCCCGCTGCCGAACTGGTCGGGCGGTACGAACCCGATGGCGAGGGCGGCGAGCGAGGCGACGAAGCCGACGGTCGCGACGAGCGTCACGGCCGGGACGACGAAGCCGCGGGGCACCTGCGGCTGCCGCTTCCGCAGCCGGACGACGGCGACGAACATCAGCAGGTAGGCGATGAGGTAGATCTGCACGGTGATGACCGAGAACATCCAGTACGCGCTGGAGACGTCGCTGCTGAAGGCGTACAGGACTCCGATCAGCGTGGTGATCACGCCCTGGGCGACCATGATGTTGCGCGGCACGCCCGCCTTGTTGAACTGCTGCAGGAAGGGCGGCAGATAGCCCTCCTGGCGGGCGAGCGTCACCAGCCCCTTGGCGGGTCCGGCGAGCCAGGTGAGCATGCCGCCGAGGGCGGCCATGACCAGCATGATCCCGACGATCTTCGTCAGCCAGCCGACGTGGAAGTGGTCGAAGAACGCCTGGAAGGCCTGCATCAGACCGGCCGTCAGGCTGAGCTCCTCCGCGGGCATGACCCAGCTGATGGCCAGGGCGGGCAGCACGAAGATCAGCAGGACGAGGCCGGTGGCCAGGAAGATCGAGCGCGGGTACTCGGCGCGGGGGTGGCGCAGCGAGGACACGTGGACGCCGTTCATCTCCATGCCCGCGTAGGAGAGGAAGTTGTTGACGATGAGGACCAGGCTGGCCAGGCCGGTCCACGGGGGCAGCCAGTGGTCGGGGCTCATGGGTGCTTCGGAGGCGTTGCCCTGGCCCAGGAAGACGAGGCCGAGGGCGACGAGGACGACGCCGGGGATGAGGGTGCCGATGATCAGCCCCAGGGAGGAGAGCCCGGCGACGGTCCTGGTGCCCCGGCAGGTGATCCAGACGCCCGTCCAGTAGATGACGACGATGACGATCGCCACGTAGAGGCCGTTCTCGGCGAGGCCCGGGTGGATGACGTACGCGAACGTCGAGGCCACGTAGGCGAGCAGGCTCGGGTAGTACGCGATGGTCATGGCGAACTGGCACCACACGGCGACGAACCCGAGCGGCCTGCCGAGCGCCTCGCTGACCCACCGGTAGATGCCGCCGGACCAGCCGGAGGCGAGTTCGGCGCCGACGAGGGCGGTGGGGAGGAGGAAGACGACGGCGGGCAGCAGGTAGAGGAAGACGGCGGCCAGGCCGTAGATGGCCATCGAGGGCGAGGGGCGCAGGCTCGCCACGGACGCGGTGGTCATCAGGGCGAGCGTCACCCAGGAGATGAGCTGGCGGGGCATGGCGGCGTCCGGCTCCGGCAGGGTCCCTGCGGTGGTCTGCTCCGGTTTGTCCGTACTCGTCATGCGCACATGATCGTCGGAGCGGCGGGGGCCCGCATGTCCGCGGATACCCGGCGGGGGTAGGGTTCGCCGCATGGCGAGGACGCGGGGCGGCACGGGGCACGGGCAGTGGTTGCTGCTCGCCGCGCTGCTCTTCGGGATCGTGACGATGCATACGGTGGGGCATCCCTCGGGCGGGTCCGGGGGCGGGAGCGCTCACGGGGGCGGCCACGGGAGTGGCGCCGCGGCGGTGGCCTCGGTGCCGGTGGCGGGCGCAGGGCTTGACGGGGTGTCGGCGCGGATGCGGGACGGGGGTCATGCCCCGGGGCCCGGTGCGTCCGCGCCCGGCATGCCGGGCGGGCACGCTCCCCGCGCCCTCCTCCTCGCACACGACTCCGTGGGCGTGCCGCCGTCCATGTCCGTGCCGTCCATGTCCGGGCCGTCCGGGCCGTCCGGACCGTCGGGGCCGTCCATGGCGCCCCTGCCGTCAGCGCCCGTCATGCCGTCGGTGCCGTCAGCGCACTCCGCGCACTCCACGTACTCCGTCCGCGCTCTCGGAGCCGGACCCGGCCCCCGCTCCGGTTCCGGTGACGACGGGGGCGGGGATCGCGGCGGCGTGCTGCCGGTGACGCGGGGCGCCGCCGCGCCCGGGTCCGCGCCGCACGACGGGATGGCGATGGATCCGCTGTCCGTGTGCCTGGCGGTGCTGGGCGCCTTCACGCTCGTCCTGCTCGTACGGGCCGGACTGCTGCGACCGGGTGGGGCGTCCGCCGCGCTGCCCGCGCTCCGGCGGCTCCTCCTCGCCCCGCGGCCCGAGCCGCCCCCGCCCCGCATACGGCTCGCCCGCCTCTCGGTGCTGCGCATCTAGGCCTGCGCACCGGCTGCTTCGCGCTGCCCGCCGACGTCATGGGGTCCGATCGGGAACCCATGGGCGTCGAGCGGTGTACCAGAAGCAGCAGATGCGCCCTTCTGCACGCACCATCACGACGAGGTGTCACTCAGCCATGCGCAAGACAGCTCCGCACACGCCCGAGCACTCCCGCACGCCCGCGCCCTTCCAGGAACCCGCTCCTTTCCGGGACTCCGCTCCTTTTCGGGGCCCCGCCCCGCTCCGGGACCCCGCCCCTCTTCAGACGCCCGCATCCCCTCACCGTCCCGCGCAGGTCCACGCTCCCGCGCGCCGCACCCTGCTCGGCGCCGCGGCAGGCGTCGCCGGGGCAGGGTTTCTGACGGCCTGTTCGGACACGGGGCCGGACGGCGGTCACGGCGGTCACGGCCGGGGCGGCGCGTCCGGCACGGACGGCTATGTGGACCCGGCGGGCCCGGAGGTCGCCGCCGCGGAACAGAAGCGGAGGCGGGGCGGCCGGACCCGCGAGGTGCGCCTGACGGCCGCGGAGGCGCGGCTCGACCTGGGCGGTCGCACGGTCAGGACCTGGGCGTACGGGGACCGGCTCCCCGGCAAGGAGGTCCGCGTCACCGCGGGCGACACCCTCGCCCTCACGCTCGCCAATCACCTCCCGCAGGCCACGTCCCTGCACTGGCACGGCATCGCCCTGCGCAACGACATGGACGGCGTCCCCGGCCTCACCCAGCGGTCCGTCCGGCCCGGCGGCGACATCACCTACCGCTTCACGCTCCCGGACCCGGGGACGTACTGGTTCCATCCGCATTCCGGCACCCAGCAGGACCGCGGTCTGTACGCGCCCCTGATCGTCGAGGACCCCAAGGAGCCGCTGCGGTACGACAAGGAGTGGGTGATCGTCCTCGACGACTGGGTGGACGGCGTGGACGGCTCCACCCCGGACGGGGTCCTCGCGGAGCTGAGCCGGGGCATGGCCGACCACGACATGGGCGGGGACGGCGGAAGCGGCGGCATGGACCACGGGGGTCACGACATGTCGACGATGTCGCTCGGGCGGAAGGCCTCCCCCACGCCCGGCCCCGACCGGCCGGGCCGGACCGGCCCCTCCCGCATGATGATGGGCGCCAGGAGCGACCTGCTCGGCGGCGACGCGGGCGACGTCGCCTACCCCCACTACCTGGTCAACGGGCGTACGGCCGACGCGCCCGCACAGTTCCGCGCCCGCCCCGGCGACCGCGTCCGCCTGCGCATCATCAACGCCGGCGGCGACACGGCCTTCCGCGTGGCGCTCGGCGGCCACGAGATGACGGTGACGCACACCGACGGCTTCCCCGTGCGGCACGCGACGACGGACGCGCTGCTCCTCGGCATGGGCGAGCGGTACGACGTGCTGATCACCGCCAAGGACGGCGTCTTCCCGCTGACCGCGCTGGCCGAGGGCAAGAAGGCGACGGCGCTCGCGGTGCTGCGTACGGGGGGCGGGGCCGCGCCGACCGCCTCGGCCCGCCCCCGGGAGCTGACGGGCCGCGTCCTGACCGCCGACAAGCTGCGGGCGCACGCGTCCGCCGCCCTCCCCGCCCGCCGGCCGGACCGCACGATCGGGCTGCGCCTGACGGGCGGCATGGCGCGGTACGACTGGGCGTTCGACGCGAAGCCCTACTCCCCCGGCCGCCGCCACCCCGTCCGCGCGGGCGAACGCGTCCGCCTGACCTTCACCAACACGACGTCGATGTGGCACCCCGTCCACCTCCACGGCCACACCTTCGCCCTGGCGAACACCCGCGGCGGCCCCCGCAAGGACACGGCGATCGTCCGGCCGAACAGCACCCTGTCGGTCGACTTCGACGCGGACAACCCGGGCCAGTGGATGATCCACTGCCACAACGTCTACCACGCGGAGGCGGGGATGATGACGGTGCTCGGCTACCGCGCCTGACGACCGGCCCGCGACGCCGGGCAGGCGCGTCGGTGCCCTCGGACCCGCCGTCCGGGGGCACCGTCCGCCCCGCTCCGCACCACGGAAAGGTGGGTGCTTTCCGCCAGAAGCGGGACAATGGCCACAGGGCAGCAGCCAGGCCTCCCCTTCCCGAAGGGGGCCACCATGACCACACCCGACGGCCCTCCGCCGCCACCCAGATGGGGATCACGCCCGCCGCCACCGCCACCGCAGCCGCAGCCGCAGCCGCCCGGGCAGCTCCGCAACGGACTCGGCACCGCGTCCCTCGTGCTCGGCATCATCGGCGTGCTGTGCGGGCTGGTGCCGCTGCTGTTCTGGGCGGCCGGCATCCTCGCCGTCCTGGCGGTCGTCTTCGGCTGCGTCGGCATCGGGCGGGCCCGCAAGGGCCAGGCCACGAACAGGAAGACGGCGATCTGGGGCACCGCACTCGGCGCGGCCGCCGCGGTCCTCGCCGTGGTCGGCCTCGTCATCAGCGTCTCCGTCGTCAACGACGCGGTGGACGAACTGAACGGCACGGGCGGCAAGAAGGAATCGTCGAGCACGTCCACGGGGGCGTCCGGGCGACAGGACAAGGAGAAGCCGGACGAGGAGAGGCAGGACTCCGATCCGCTCGGGTTCGGCGAGACCTTCGCGTACGACGACGGCGTGAAGGTGACCGTCGCGGGGCCCGAGCCGTACCGACCGGGCCCGAACGCGGCCGGACACACCGAGGGCGACAAGGCCGTGACGGTCAGGATCACCGTCGCCAACGGCTCGGACGGGGCGGTCGACCTGGATCTGACCACCGTCACGTTCAAGGACGCCGACGGCGCCGAGGCGGAGAAGGTCTTCGACGGCAGTCTGCCGAGGGAGTTCGCCGGCACGGTGCAGCCAGGCAAGCAGGCCGTGGCCACCTACGCCGTCAGCCTCCCCGCCGACGCGGCCGGCACGCTGGAGGTCCAGGTCGAGCCCGGCTTCCTCCACTACGACAGCTCCGTCTGGTCCGGCAACACCCGCTGACCTCCCCCGTCGGCGCACCCACGTGGGGCGCCCCACATTGTCCCGGAGGGCATCGCGTCGGATTGACGATTACACTGGGGGGCGTGCCTCAACTACGCCTCGCTCTGAATCAGATCGACTCGACCGTCGGCGATCTCGCCGGGAACGCCGAGGCGATCGTCCACTGGACCCGGCACTCCGCCGAGCAGGGGGCGCATCTCGTCGCGTTCCCCGAGATGGTGCTGACCGGCTACCCCGTCGAGGACCTCGCCCTGCGGTCGTCCTTCGTGCAGGCCTCGCGGGACGCGCTGCGCGCGCTCGCCGTGCGGCTGCGGGAGGAAGGGTTCGGGGAGCTGCCGGTCGTCGTCGGCTATCTCGACCGCACCGAGGAGGCCAAGCCGAAGTTCGGCCAGCCCGCCGGCGCCCCGCGCAACGCGGGCGCGGTGCTGTACCGCGGCGAGGCCGTCCTGACCTACTCCAAGCACCACCTGCCCAACTACGGCGTCTTCGACGAGTTCCGCTACTTCGTGCCGGGCGAGACGCTGCCGGTCGTGCGCGTGCACGGCGTCGACGTGGCGCTCGCCATCTGCGAGGACCTCTGGCAGGACGGCGGCCGCGTCCCGGCGACCCGCAGCGCGGGGGCGGGCCTGCTGCTCTCCATCAACGCCTCGCCGTACGAGCAGAACAAGGACGACGACCGTCTGGAGCTCGTGCGCAAGCGCGCGCAGGAGGCCGGCTGCACCACCGCGTACCTCGCGATGATCGGCGGCCAGGACGAGCTGGTCTTCGACGGCGACTCGATCGTCGTCGACAAGGACGGCGAAGTCGTCGCGCGCGCCCCGCAGTTCTCCGAGGGCTGCGTCGTGCTCGACCTGGAGCTGCCGGCCGCCGCACCCGTCCCGCCGTCCGGGATCGTGGACGACGGCCTGCGCATCGAGCACGTCACCCTGTCGGAGGAGCCCCTTCCCGCGTACGAGGCCGAGCTCACCGGCGGGTACGCCGAGCGGCTCGACGACGACGAGGAGGTGTACTCGGCGCTCGTCGTGGGCCTGCGCGCGTACGCCGCGAAGAACGGCTTCAGCAGCGTCCTGATCGGCCTCTCCGGAGGCATCGACTCGGCGATCACCGCCGCCATCGCCTGCGACGCGCTCGGCGCGCAGAACGTGTACGGCGTGGCCATGCCGTCCCGCTACTCGTCCGACCACTCCATCGGCGACGCGGAGGAGCTGGCGCGGCGCACCGGACTCAACTTCCGCACCGTGCCGATCGCGCCGATGTTCGACGCGTACATGGGCTCGCTCGGGCTCACCGGCCTCGCCGAGGAGAACCTCCAGTCGCGGCTGCGCGGCACGATGCTGATGGCGATCTCCAATCAGGAGGGCCACATCGTGCTCGCGCCGGGCAACAAGTCCGAGCTCGCGGTCGGCTACTCGACGCTCTACGGCGACTCCGTCGGCGCGTACGGCCCCATCAAGGACGTCTACAAGACGTCGATCTTCCGGCTCGCGCGCTGGCGCAACCGCGCGGCCGAGGAGCGCGGGCAGACGCCGCCGATCCCGGAGAACTCCATCAGCAAGCCGCCGAGCGCCGAGCTGCGCCCGGACCAGGTCGACACGGACTCGCTGCCCGACTACCCGGTGCTCGACGCGATCCTGGAGCTCTACGTCGACCGTGACCAGGGCGCCGACACGATCGTGGCCGCGGGCTACGACCGGGAGCTGGTCACCAAGACGCTGCGGATGGTGGACACCGCGGAGTACAAGCGGCGGCAGTACCCGCCGGGCACGAAGATCTCCGCGAAGGGCTTCGGCAAGGACCGCCGCCTGCCCATCACCAACCGCTGGCGCGAGTCCGCCGCCGAGCAGCAGTAGGGCCGAGCAACAGGAGGCCGAGGGACCGGAGGACGTCGGCAGCCGCCCGCCGCGGCCGTCACCGGCCATGAAGACCGCCCCGCCCGGACGCCAGGTCCGGACGGGGCGGTCTTCGTTCAGGGACTTCCTTCAGGGCCTTCCTTCAGCGCCTGCGTTCAGGGCCCGCGCCCCCTCAGTGGTGCGACGGCTCCCGCGCCGGCGTCCCCGCCGCCACGATCCGCTCCGCGCCCGCCACCGGGCCCCGGCGCGCGTCGACCGCGTACGCCAGTCCCGCCACCGCGAGGCCGAGCACCGCGAGCACCGCGCCCGCGACCGCGGGGGACGTCACGCCGAAGCCCGCGGCGAGCGCGAGGCCGCCGATCCAGGCGCCGCCCGCGTTGGCGAGGTTGAACGCGCCCTGGTTCGCGGACGAGGCGAGCGAGGGGGCCGCCGACGCCTTCTCCATGACCATGAGCTGCAGCGGCGAGCCCGTCGCGAACGCCGCCATGCCCAGCAGGACCACGCCGACCGCGGCGCTCCACCCGGCGCTCATGAGCAGCGGGAAGAAGGCGAGCACCACGGCGAGCGAGATCAGCCCGCCGAAGAGCGTGCCGCGCAGGGAGTGGTCGGCGAGCCGCCCGCCGAGGAGGTTGCCCGCGGTGGCGCCCACGCCGAACAGCGCGAGCAGCAGGGTGACGCTGGACTCGGCGTAGCCGGCCGCGTCGGTCAGTATCGGCGTGATGTAGCTGTACGCGGAGAACAGCGCGCCGAAGCCGGCGACGGTGGTGCCGAGCGCCAGCCAGACCGGGAGGCTGCGCAGCGCCCGGAGCTCGCCGCGCAGGCCGACGGCGTCGCCGTGGCCGTGGTCGGCGGGGACCAGGAGGGCGAGCGCGGCGATGGCGGCGAGCCCGATCGCGCTGACCGCGAGGAACGTGGCGCGCCAGCCGAGCTGCTGCCCCATGGCGGTGGCCACCGGGACGCCGATGATGTTGGCGACGGTCAGGCCGAGGAACATCAGGGAGACCGACCGGGCCTTGCGCTCGGGGGCGACCAGGCCGGTGGCGACGACCGCGCCGACGCCGAAGAAGGCGCCGTGCGGCAGTCCGCTGAGGAAGCGGGCGGCCATCAGCAGGTGGTAGTCGGGGGCGGCGGCCGACAGCGCGTTGCCGACGACGAAGAGCACCATCAGGCCGATCAGGACGCGGCGGCGCGGCAGCCGCGCGGTGAGGGCGGCGAGCAGCGGCGCGCCGATGACCACGCCCAGCGCGTACGCGGAGACGAGGTGGCCCGCGGTGGGGATGGATATGTGCAGGTCGTCGGCGACGTTGGGCAGCAGGCCCATCATCACGAACTCGGTGGTGCCGATGCCGAAGGCGCCCACGGCGAGGGCGAGCAGGGCCAGGGGCATGAAGAAGTACCTTCCACGGAAGCGGGGGGATGCGGCGCGGGGCCGGCCGGTGCCGGACGGCGGCCGTCGACGGTGTCGGCCGGTCCGGGTCGGACGAGGGCGGAACCCATAAGTTTACGTACGGAACAAAGCCGCGCGCACCGAGTATTCCGAGCGGTCGCGTCCGTGGGGTCAAGAGCGGGCGACGCGGGCGTGACGGGAGGCGGGCGTCACGAGGTGACGGGACGCGCGGGCGTCAGGAGGAGAGGTCGACGCGCGCCGCGATCGGCAGGTGGTCGCTGCCCGTCTCCGGCAGCGTCCAGGAGGCGACCGGCTCGACGCCCTTGACCATGATCTGGTCGATGCGGGCCATCGGGAACGACGCGGGCCAGCTGAAGCCGAAGCCGTCGCCCGCCGCGCCCTGCGTGGAGCGCATCTGCGAGGTGACGCCGTTCAGCGCGCGGTCGTTCATCGTGCCGTTGAGGTCGCCGAGCAGGATGACCTTGCCGATCTTCTCGCGGGAGATGGCCTCGCCGAGGGCGTCGGCGCTGTTGTCGCGCTGGTTGGCGGTGAAGCCCGCGTTGAGCTTCACGCGGACCGACGGCAGGTGGGCGACGTGCACGGCGACCTCGCCCTTGGGCGTGGTCACGGTCGTGCGCATGGCCCGGACCCAGCCCAGCTTGATGTCGACGGGCCGGGTGTCGGACAGCGGGTACTTGCTCCAGAGGCCGACGGTGCCCTTCACCGCGTGGTACTTGTACGTGCCGTCCAGCGCCTTCTCGTACGTGGGCACGGCGTCGGCGGTGAGCTCCTCGAGGGCGATCACGTCCGCGCCGGAGGCCGCGACGTCCCGGGCGGTGCCGGTCGGGTCGGGGTTGTCCGCGTTCACGTTGTGCGTGGCGACGGTGAGGTCGCCGCCGGTGCCGGACTTGCCGGTGATCAGGCCGCCGAAGGAGTTGACCCAGATGATGACCGGCAGCAGCAGGGTGATCAGCGCGGTGGCGGACTTGCGGACCACGGCGACGACCAGCAGCACCGGGATGAAGACGCCGAGCCACGGCAGGAAGGTCTCGGTCAGGCTGCCGAGGTTGCCCACGTTGTTGGGGATCTGCGCGTGGAAGAGCATCACCAGCGCGATCAGGAGCGCCGCTCCCGCGGTGACCAGGCCGCGCCGCCAGATGTCCCGGTCGCCCCGCCAGCCGTCGAGCAGGCGGCGGAACCGGGACCCCGGACGCTCGGGGCCCGAGCCGTCGTTGCCGGTCTCCGTCATATACGCCTGCTGCGCCATGCTGTCGTCGCCTCACTGCCTGCCGTGCACACCGTCTGTCCCGCCCCCTGAAACCCTAGGCGATGATCGGGTGTCGTCCCTGCCGTCCACGACGGCCGTACAGGCACCATGACGATCGGGGCGCCGCGGCGGGTTCCTGAACTGCGGGGGAGAGCGCCCTCTGTGACGAAATGCGCACAACCCCGGGCCTGCCGTCGGCCGTGTCACACGGCGGGTCGCAGCCCGGCGAGGACGGTGTCGACGATCCGCTCCGCGAGGTCGTCGTCCAGCGGGGCGTCCTGGCGCATGACCGTGCGCAGCAGCATGGGCCCCACGAACAGGTCGTTGGCGAGCTCCACGTCGACGTCGGCGCGCAGTTCGCCCTCGGCGACGCCGCGCCGCAGCACCTCGAACATCATGCGGCGGCGCGGCGCGACGACGGTGGCCTGGTAGGCCTCCCACAGTTTGGGCAGCGCCTTCATCTGCGCGAACACGTTGTGCACCAGCGCCGAGGAGCGCATGGTCAGGCCGCGGCGGCGCAGCGTCTCCAGGATGCAGACGAGGTCGTCGCGCATCGAGGTGCCCGGCAGTGCGGGGTCGGGCTCCTCGAAGGCGCGCATGACGTCGACGAAGAGGGCCTCCTTGCCGTCCCAGCGGCGGTAGATGGTGGCCTTGCCGACGCCCGCCGTGCGGGCGATCCGCTCGATGGACAGGTCGGTGAGGGAGACGCCGTCCTCCAGGAGCCGTACGACGCCCTCGATGATGGCCTGTTCCACGGCCTCGCTCCTGGGCCGTCCCCGGGCGGCCCTGGCGCGGGGCATCGCCTTGGCGGTGCCCGGGTCGCCCGTGACCGTCGCGCCCTCGTGGATCACGTCGCCTCTCCTTCGCTCCCCCGCTCACCGTCTGCGGGGCCGATTCTGCCTCAGTGTCCGGTGGCGCCCACCGGCTCCGCCTCGTTTTCCCGCGGTCCGCCCGGCCCGGGGGTGCGTCCGGGCAGGAAGAGGAAGACGACCAGGGCGCCGAGGACGGCGACGCCCGCGCCGCACAGCGCCGTGACGTGCATGGCGTGCAGGAAGGAGTCGTTGGCCGCGGACACCAGGGGTCGGCCCTCGGGTCCGAGCTTCGCGGCGACGCCGAGGGTCGCCTCGATGGACTCGCCCGCGGTGTGCCGCACGCCCGGGGGCAGCAGGGACAGCTTGTCCTCGACGCCGTTGCGGTAGGCCGTGGAGAGCACGGAGCCGAGGACGGCGATGCCGAGGGCGCCGCCGACCTGGCGGAAGGTGTTGCTGAGCGCGGAGGCGGAGCCGGCCTTCTCGCGGGGCAGGGCCTGCATGATGACGACGCTGGTGGGCGTCATGATGTGCGCCATGCCGGTGCCCATGAGGAAGAAGACGACTTCCAGGAGCCAGATCGGCGTATCGGCCTCGAAGAGCGTGAAGGCGGTCAGGGTGAGCGCGACGAGGAGGAGTCCGCCGGTGCACACGGCGCGTACGCCGAAGCGGTCGACGACCAGGCGGGCGCGCGGCGCGAAGATGAGCTGGGCGACGGCGAGCGGCAGCATCAGCAGGCCGGTCTCCAGCGGCGAGTAGCCGCGCACGCTCTGGGTGTAGAAGACCGCGAAGAAGGTCACGCCCATGAGCGCGAAGAAGACGAGCGCGATGGCGCAGATCGCGGCGGAGAACACCTTGTTCTTGAAGTACGCGATGTCGATCGAGGGGTGGTCGCTGCGCTTCTCGTGGAGCACGAAGCCGGCGAGGACGAGCAGGCCGGCGGCGACGGTGCCGAGGACGGCCGGGTCGGTGAAGTCGGCGAGCTGGCCGCCCTTGATGATGCCGTAGACGAGCAGCACCAGGCCGACGACGGACAGCGCGACGCCGAAGAGGTCGATGCGGCCGGGCTTCGGGTCGCGGGAGTCGGGCACCAGCCAGATCATCAGGGCCAGCGCGATGATCACGATCGGCACGTTGACCAGGAAGACCGAGCCCCACCAGAAGTGGTCGAGCAGGATGCCGCCGGTGATGGGGCCGATGGCGATGGCGAGGCCGACGCCGCCGGCCCAGATGCCGATGGCCTTGGGCTGCTCGTCGCGCTCGAAGACGTTCATCAGGACGGCGAGGGTGGCGGGCATGACGAAGGCGGCGCCGAGGCCCATGACCGCGCGGAACGCGATGAGCTGGACCGGTGAGCCGGAGTGGGCGGCGAGTGCGGAGCCGAGGCCGAAGACGACGAGGCCGGCGAGCAGGACCTTCTTGCGGCCGAGCCGGTCGCCGAGCAGGCCCGCGGTGAAGAGCAGGCCCGCGAAGACGAGCGTGTAGGCGTTGATCGCCCACTCCAGCTCGCTCTGGGTGGCGCCGAGGCCGGTCGGCTCGGGGGTGGAGATCGTCTTGATGGCGACGTTCAGGATCGAGTTGTCGAGCACCACGATCAGCAGGCTGAGCATGAGCGCCCCGAGGATCGCCCAGCGGCGCCGGTGCACGGCCTCCGGGACGCCGGACGGGGTGGATATGACAGGGGAGGACATGATCTCAGCGTAGACCCATTTCGATACGAGACCGTCTCGTATTGGAAAGGCCTTGGGGAACGGCAGGGGAAGACTTTGCCGACGACGGCTCCGCCGCCCCGGCCGGGGCGCCCGGGGCGGCGATCGGGCGGTGCCGCGGTCCTCCCGGGCGGCGCACTAGCCCCGGAGTGGTCCGTGGTGCCACCATGGAGGAGATCCGGGGACGCCGTCAGGGCGCCTCGAGATGACAGAAGGAGCCGTTGCGATGACGCAGCTTTCGGCTGCCCAGAAGAGCGCCGACGCCCCCCGCAGCCCCGACAGCAGCAAGGCGCTGTACGGCGGCAAGGGCACCCGGCGCATCACTGTGCGCGACATCACCGCCGCCAAGGAGCGCGGCGAGAAGTGGCCCATGCTCACCGCCTACGACGCGATGACCGCGTCCGTCTTCGACGAGGCGGGCATCCCCGTCATGCTCGTCGGCGACTCGGCGGGCAACTGCCACCTCGGGTACGAGACCACCGTGCCCGTCACCCTCGACGAGATGACGATGCTGTCCTCGGCCGTCGTACGGGGCACCAGCCGCGCCCTGATCGTCGGCGACCTGCCGTTCGGCTCGTACCAGGAGGGGCCCGTCCAGGCGCTCCGCTCGGCGACCCGGCTGGTCAAGGAGGCGGGCGTCGGCGCGGTCAAGCTGGAGGGCGGCGAGCGCTCGCTGGCCCAGACCGAACTGCTCGTCCAGTCCGGCATCCCCGTCATGTCCCACCTGGGGCTGACCCCGCAGTCCGTGAACACCATGGGCTACCGCGTGCAGGGCCGCGGCGACGAGGCGGCCCACCGGCTGCTCCGCGACGCCAAGGCCGCGCAGGACGCCGGTGCGTTCGCGGTCGTCCTGGAACTGGTGCCCGCGGAGCTGGCCGCCGAGGTCACCCGCTCCCTGCAGATCCCGACCGTCGGGATCGGGGCGGGCGCCGAGTGCGACGCGCAGGTCCTGGTCTGGACGGACATGATGGGCCTGACCGGCGGGAAGATGCCGCGCTTCGTCAAGCAGTACGCCGAGCTGCGGACCGTCATGGCCGGTGCGGCCAGGGCGTTCGCGGAGGACGTCGTGGGCGGGGCGTTCCCCGCCGCGGAGCACGCGGTGCACTGACCGCCCGCACGGCGGACCGGCGCCCGGCCGGCCGACCGAGACCATCACGGCACCACGGCAGCCCGTCGATCTTCCCCCGTCGGCGGGCTGCCGCCGTTCCCGGTGCCGGCCCGTGGCGGCGGGCTGTCGGTGGGATGTCGGCGCTTTGTCGGTGGCGTCTGACACCTTGTGCTCATGACGCGAATCGACATGAACCCCGGCGGCGCAGGGAGCGCGGTCACCGTAAGGGGACTGGTCAAGCACTACGGCGAGACCAAGGCACTGGACGGCGTGGACCTCGACGTGCGCGAAGGCACCGTCCTCGGCGTGCTCGGACCCAACGGCGCCGGCAAGACGACCCTGGTCCGCTGCCTCTCCACCCTCATCACCCCGGACGCGGGCACCGCCGTCGTCGCCGGGTACGACGTGGCGCGCCAGCCCCGCCAACTGCGCCGCGTGATAGGCCTGACCGGCCAGTACGCGGCGGTGGACGAGAAGCTCTCCGGCCGCGAGAACCTCTACATGATCGGGCGTCTGCTCGACCTGTCCCGCAAGGACGCCCGGTCCCGTGCCGACGGCCTGCTGGAGCGGTTCTCGCTCACCGAGGCCGCCAAGCGCCCGGCGAGCACCTACTCCGGCGGCATGCGGCGCCGCCTCGACCTCGCGGCGTCGATGATCGGCAGCCCGGCCGTGCTCTACCTGGACGAGCCGACGACCGGCCTCGACCCCCGCACCCGCAACGAGGTGTGGAGCGAGGTCAAGCGGATGGTCGGCGACGGCGTGACCGTCCTGCTCACCACCCAGTACATGGAGGAGGCCGAGCAGCTGGCCTCCGAGCTGACGGTCATCGACCGCGGCAGGGTCATCGCCAACGGCGGGATCGACGAGCTGAAGGCGAAGGTCGGCGGCCGCACCCTGCGCGTGCGCCCGGCCGACCCGCTGGAGCTGCGCCCGCTGGCGAACGCGCTGGACGACCTGGGCCTGACCGGCCTCGCCACCTCCACGGTCGACGTCGAGTCCGGCACGGTCCTCGTCCCGATCCTCAGCGACGAGCAGCTGACCGCCGTGGTCGGCGCGGTCACCGCGCGCGGCATCACCATCGGCTCCATCGCCACCGAACTGCCCAGCCTGGACGAGGTGTTCCTCTCCATCACCGGCCAGAAGGCCAGTGCCCCGCAGGACGCCCGCCCCAGCGAGAACGAACTCGAGGAGGTCGCCGTATGAGCGCCACCACACTCTCGGCCCCCCTCAAGGCGGGCCAGGACGACGCGCGCATCGGTCTGCGCGGTCACGTCCGGCACACCGGCGCGCTGGTCCGCCGCAATCTGCTGTGGATCCGCCAGGACCCGGAGTCGATGTTCGACGCGGTCCTGATGCCGATCGTCTTCACCCTGCTGTTCGTGTACGTCTTCGGCGGTTCCATCGGGCAGGCGCTCGGCGGCGGTCAGGACCAGTACGTGCAGTACGTGGTGCCCGGCATGATGGCGATGATGAGCATGAACATCGCCATGGCGGTCGGCACCGGCTTCAACCAGGACTTCCAGAACGGCATCATGGACCGCTTCCGCACCCTGCCGATCGGCCAGGGTTCGGTGCTCTTCGCCAAGATCGTGGTGGAGCTGATGCGGCTGCTCATCGCGACGACGATCATGATGATCGTCGGTGTCCTGGTGGGCTTCGACATCACGAACTGG
This sequence comes from Streptomyces sp. NPDC002564, assembly GCF_042889645.1. Lineage (NCBI taxonomy): Bacteria > Bacillati > Actinomycetota > Actinomycetes > Kitasatosporales > Streptomycetaceae > Streptomyces > Streptomyces sp. NPDC002564. Next base: position 240,153 of record NZ_JBIARE010000003.1, read on the forward strand.
GGCGGCCTGTTCGCCTCGGTGGGCCTGGCCGCCCTGTTCGGCACGTCCATCATGTGGATCTTCCTGGTCCTCGGCGTCTCGATGAAGAGCGCCCAGTCCGTGCAGGCGATGGGCTTCCTGGTCCTGATGCCGCTGCAGTTCGGCTCGTCGATCTTCGCGCCGACCCAGTCGATGCCGGGCTGGCTGCAGGGCTTCACCGACTACAACCCGCTCTCCTCGCTCGCGGACTCCGCGCGCGGCCTGATGGTCGGCGGCCCCGTGGCGCACGACCTGTGGGTGACGGTCGGCTGGTCGGTGGGCCTCACGCTGGTGATGGCGCCGATCGCGATCCACAAGTTCCGCACGAAGAACTGAGCACGGCGGTACCCCGGGTCACCGGGCGCACAGGGCGGTGGCCTCGTCGAGAGTGAGGTCACCGCCCTGTGCGTACGCCGTCCCGTACGCGGCGTCGCCGAGCGCGGCGCGGGCGAGCCGCTCGGCGTCCGCGCGGATCTCCCGCTCCATCGAGTTCATCACGTGCCCCGGCGGCAGCTCCCGGTCGGCGGCACCGAGGAGCCGCGCCGCGTCGTCCACCCGCGCGCCCTCGCCGGCCAGCGCATACGCGGCGATCCCCAGGTGTACGGAGATCATCTGCGGGGCCACCATCCGCGACAGCGGGTCGAGCGCCTTCGCGAAGGTGCCGTGCAGCTTCTCCAGGCACGCGCCGTACCGGCCGTCCAGCGCTTCGAGCCAGGCCGCGAGGCCGAGCACGGAGCTGTCGAAGACCGCGTAGCCGATGGCGCTGAACTCCTGGCGCAGCAGGCGCAGGTGCTCGCGCGCCTCGGCGGTGCGGCCGGTGCGGGCGAGCGCGCAGACGAGGAATATCCGGGAGGCGGGTCTCGCCTCGTCCGTGGGGTGGCGGCCCGGGTTGTCGATGACCTCCCGCAGCATCGCCTCGCCCCGCGCGAAGTCGTCCGTCCGCGCCGGGTCGTCCGCGAGCAGGGCGCCCAGCCGGGCCCGCAGCAGGGCCACCTGGGCGAGCGCGCCGAGCCGTGCGGCGTACGCGATCGCCGCCTCGAAGTCCTCGGCGGCCGTGGCCAGTTCACCGCGCCGCTCGCGCGCCTCGCCCCGCGCGGAGAGCGCCTCGGCGATGCCCCACACGTCGTCGAGTCCGCGGAACAGGCGCAGCGCCTCGTCCGCGTCCCGCAGGGCGTCGCCCGTCCAGTCGACGCGGTTGGCCAGCATGTTGGCGCGCATCTGCAGGGCGGCGGCGAGCTCCCAGTCGTAGCCGAGCGCGCGGCAGGTGTTGACGGTCTCGTCGACGGTGACGCGCAGCAGGTCCATGTCGCCGCCGAGCAGGACGGCGAAGAACCAGAGGTTGCCGGGGGTGCGGCAGGTCTGCGGGAGGCCCGGGCGGTAGGCCTCGCGGATGCCGCGCAGCTTCTCGTCCGCCGCGTGCGACTGCCACTCCCCCATGTCCATGTCCATGCAGGACAGATGGAGCAGGTGCGCTCCCCTGCGGGCCTCCACGAGGACCTCGGGGGTCATCGGCGGCGGGGCGGCCGTGCACGGCTCGTACAGCGGGGGCGCGGGGGCGGCGGGCGGGGCGAAGGGGTCGGGGCCCAGGGCCATGGCGTCGCGGGACCAGTTGCGGGTCTCCAGGCGCAGGCCGCGGATCTGCCAGTACCAGGACAGGGACAGGACCAGGCAGAGCACTTCCTGCTCGTCCTCGGCGGCGACCGCGTGGCGCAGGGCGGTGCGCAGGTTCTCGTACTCCAGCTCCAGAAGCTCCACGGCGGCCTGCTGGTCCGGGCCGCGCAGCCGGGGGTCGGCGGTGCGGGCGACCTCGCGGTAGTGGACGAGGTGGGCGCGTTCGGCGGCGGGGCGGTCGCCCGCCTCGTCGAGGCGTTCGCCCGCGTACTCCGCGACGGTCTCCAGGAGGCGGTAGCGCATGGTGTCGCCCGTCGGGGCGGGGGCGGCGACGACGAGGGACTTGTCGACGAGGGAGCCGAGCAGTCCGGCGACGTCGTGCGCGCCGGCGTCGTCCGCGCAGACCTCTTCCGCCGCGGTCAGGTCGCAGCCGCCCGCGAACACGGACAGGCGGCGCAGGACGGCCCGTTCGGCCTCGTCGAGCAGGTCCCAGGACCAGTCGACGACGGCGCGCAGGGTCTGCTGGCGGGGCAGGACCGTGCGGGCGCCGCTGGTGAGCAGCTTGAAGCGGTCGTCCAGGCGGTCGGCGATCTGGCGCGGCGAGAGCAACCGCAGGCGGGCCGCGGCCAGTTCGATGGCCAGCGGCAGACCGTCCAGACGGCGGCAGATCTCCGCGGCGGCCCCGGGGTCGTCCGCCGCCGAGAACCCGGCCCTGGCCGCGGCGCCGCGCTCGGCGAACAGGCGCAGCGCGACCGGCTCGGGCAGCGGCTCCACGGGACGCAGCGACTCGCCCGGCACGCCGAGGGGTTCGCGGCTGGTGGCGAGGACGGTGAGGCCGGGGCAGCGGGCGAGGAGTTCCTCGGCGAGGCGGGCGGCGGCCTCGATCACGTGCTCGCAGTTGTCCAGGACGATCAGCATGCGGCGGGCGGCGCAGTGCTCGACGAGCCGGGCGAGGGGATCCTCGCCGTGCCGGTCGGAGATGGCCCGCAGCTCCTCGGCGCCCGCGCCGCGCAGCACCGTCTCGCGGGCGCCGAGGGCGGTGAGGACGGCGGCGGGCACGTCGGCGGGGTCCTCCACCGGGGCGAGCTCGGCGAACCACGCGCCGTCCGGCAGGTCCGCGGCGACGGCCTCGGCGGCCTCCTGGGAGAGCCGGGTCTTGCCCGCGCCGCCGGGGCCGAGCAGGGTGACGAGACGCGACCCGGCGAGGTCGGCGCGCAGCGCGTCGATGTCGGCCTCGCGCCCGACGAAGGACGTCAGCCGGGCCCGGAGGTTGCCCGGCACCCGGGTCCTGGCCGGGGTGGGCGGCGGCTCGTGCAGCAACTCCTCGTGCAGGGCGCGCAGTTCGGGGCCCGGGTCGGCGCCGAGCCGGTCGGCGATGGCGTGCCGTACGGCGTCGTAGGCGGCGAGCGCCTGCGCGGGGCGGCCGGTGTCGCGCAGCGCGCGCAGCCGCAGGGCCTGCAGCGGCTCGTCGAGGGGGTGGTCCGCGCAGAGCGCGGCGAGCTCGGGCAGTGCCTGTTCCGCCCGGCCGAGGGCCAGGGCCGCGGTCATCCTGGCTCGGCGGGCGTCGAGGTGCCGGGCCTGCCAGCGGGCCGCCTCCGCGGTGCGCTCCGGCAGGTCGGCGAGGGGCTCGCCGGTCCACAGGACGAGGGCGTCGTCCAGGACGGCGGCGGCCTTCGCGGCGTCGCCGTCGGACAGCGCGCGGGTGGCCTCGGTGACGAGCCGGTCGAACCGGAAGACGTCGACGTCGTCGGGGCGGGCGCGCAGCCGGTAGCCGCCGTCCGCCGAGGCGACGGCGTCCGCGCCGATGGCCCTGCGCAGGCGGCCCACGAGCGCCTGCAGCGCGCCGGTCGCGTCGGCGGGGGCATCACCGGCCCACACCTCGTCGACGAGGGACGCGGCGGGGACGGGGCGGTCCGGGTGCAGGGCGAGGGCCGTCAGAAGGGCACGGAGGCGTGCGCCGCCGACGGAAACGGGGGTTCCGTCGGGGCGGACGGCTCGGGTCGACCCCAGAACGCGATATCGCACCGCCCCATTGTCCCCGCTCACCGACACGACGTACGCGTGGCTCCTCCCCTCTGGCGGAGGGGGAGGTTCCTCAGGGATGGGCGGGGCGGGGGTGCCGGGGGCGGGGGGCGCTGAGGCCTGGCCCGGGGGCGGGGGGCCGATGCCTGGCTCGGGGTCAAGGCCCGGGGCCCCGGGCCGGGGGCCGGAGGCCAGGGGCCCCGGGCCGGAGGCCGGAGGCCGGGGGCCAGAGGCCAGAGGCCAGAGGCCGGGGGCCAGAGGCCGGGGGCCAGAGGCCGGGGGCCAGAGGCCGGGGGCCAGGGGCCAGAGGCCGGGGGCCAGGGGCCAGAGGCCGGGGGCCAGGGGCCAGAGGCCGGGGGCCAGGGGCCAGAGGCCGGGGGCCAGGGGCCGGGCCGGGCCGGGCCGGGCCGGGCCAAGGACAAGGCCAGGGGCCGGGGTCAAGGACCAGGGATCCAGGCCGGGGCCAAGGGCAAGGGTCCGGGCCGGGACCAGGGCCAGGCCAGGGGCCAAGGCCGGGGCGGGCGCGGGGCCAGGCCCGGAGCCCGGGGCCGGGCAGGGCCGGGCAGGGCCGGGCCGAGCCGGGCCGAGCCGGGCAGGGCAGGGCCGGGCCTCGTGGGTGGGAGTGTTCAAGGCCCAGGGGCCCGGAAACGGTACGGTCGACTCCCCCGCAAGGCCGCAGGACCCGGACGCCAGGAGCCCCGCCCCATGACCACCGCCCCCATCCGCCGCAGCGACCGGCGGATCAGCCCCGTCTTCCTGGGGATCGCCGCCGTCACGGCGGTCTCCGGCTGGGCCGCCTGGACCGGTTTCGCCGACAACCCCGGCCTCGCCGTCTTCCTCTTCGTGACGTCCGGCTGGATCGTCTCGCTGTGCCTGCACGAGTACGCCCACGCCCGCACCGCCCTGCACAGCGGCGACATCTCGATCGGCGCGAAGGGCTATCTGACGCTCAACCCGCTCAAGTACACGCACGCCCTGCTCAGCATCGTGCTGCCCGTACTGTTCGTGATCATGGGCGGGATCGGCCTGCCCGGCGGCGCCGTCTTCATCGAGCGGGGCCGGATCCAGGGGCGCTGGAAGCACAGCCTGATCTCGGCCGCGGGGCCGCTGACCAACGTGCTGTTCGCGGTGGTCTGCACGGCGCCGTTCTGGCTGGACGCCCTGGACGGCGTCCCGGACGCGTTCCGCTACGCGCTCGCGTTCCTCGCGCTCCTCCAGGTGACCGCCGCGATCCTGAACTCGCTGCCGATCCCGGGCCTGGACGGCTACGGCGTGCTGGAGCCGTGGCTCTCGTACCGGATCCGCCGCCAGGTGGAGCCGTTCGCGCCGTTCGGACTCATCGCGGTGTTCGCCGTGCTGTGGATCCCGGAGGTCAACCACGCGTTCTTCGACGCGATCGACGCGATCCTGCGCGGACTGGGCGTCAGCGAATGGGACAGCTACTGGGGCCAGAAGCTGTACCGCTTCTGGGAGGGCTCGCAGGACGTGCCGCCCGCGACGGGCTACGGCGCCTGACCGGGCGGCGCGGGCCGCGGACGGTCAGCCCGCGGCGGACGCGGAGCCGTCGGGGCCGCCCGCCGCCGCGGCACGCAGCGCGTCCCGCTCGACCTTGGCGCGCCGCAGGTAGAACCACGCCATGTTCGAGGAGAGCCCCGCGAGCAGCACCCACACGATGCCGAGCCAGCTGCCCTGCACGAAGGAGATCACGGCAGCTGCGACGGCGAGGGCGCAGACGACGAGGGCGTACACGGCGAGGCGGGGCATGGGGGTCGGCTCCTGTCGGGTGAAGCGTCGGCTCGGGGTGAGCGTCGGTACGGGTGAAGCGTCGCTACGGACGCCTCCCAGTGTCCCCCATGCGCTCCCCGCACCCGGCCACACCCCGCCCCACCCCGTGGGATCCTGCCCCGGGGCCCCGCGCCCGACCGGCGCGGGGCCCGGCAGGACACCGGCCCGCGCTGCTACACGTCGGTGACCCGCAGTCCCGCGTGCGCCTTGTAGCGGCGGTTGACGGAGATCAGGTTGGCGACCAGCGACTCGACCTGGTGGGCGTTGCGCAGCCGTCCGGCGAAGACGCCCCGCATGCCGGGGATGCGGGCGGCGAGCGCCTGGACCTGGTCCGTGTCGGCGCGGCTCTCGCCGAGCACCATGACGTCCGTGTCGATCTCCTCGACGGCCGCGTCCTGCAGCAGGACGGCCGACAGGTGGTGGAAGGCGGCCGTGACCCGGGAGTCCGGCAGCAGCGCGGCGGCCTGCTCGGCGGCGCTGCCCTCCTCGGGCTTGAGGGCGTACGCGCCCTTCTTGTCGAAGCCGAGCGGGTTCACGCAGTCGACGACGAGCTTGCCCGCCAGTTCCTCGCGCAGCGCCTCCAGGGTCTTGCCGTGGCCGTCCCACGGCACGGCGACGATCACGATGTCGCTGCGCCGCGCGCACTCCGCGTTGTCGGCGCCCTCGACGCCGAGGCCCAGCTCGTCGGCGGCGGCCCGGGCCCGCTCGGCCGCGCGGGAGCCGATGATCACCTTCTGGCCCGCGCGGGCCAGCCGGTAGGCGAGCCCGCGCCCCTGGTCGCCGGTGCCGCCGAGGACGCCGACGACGAGCCCGGAGACGTCGGGGAGCTCCCAGGGGTCCTTGGCGGGAGCGTTCTGCGCACTGTCTGTAGAGGTCATGGGGCGACCTTACTCATCCCCGTCGACGGCTACGCGCCGGTCGGCCCCGCCAGGTCGGCCACCGCGACACGCCGGAAGGTGATCGTCTCGTAGGCGCTGAAGTCGCCCGTCTCGTAGAGGAGTCCGACGGTCTCCGCGTCGACGCGCGTGAGGTCGGAGTACGCGGCCGGGAGCCCGTCGACGGTGTGGGCGACGTGCCAGGTCGTGCCGCCGTCGGTGGAGCGGCGCACGGTCATCAGGGCGCGGAAGCCGGGGTCGGCGGGGCCCGAGAAGAGGAGCAGGTCGGGGTCGCGCAGCTGCAGGACGCTGCCCTCGACGACGGGGCCGGTCAGGCCGGCCTGCGGCCGGAAGGGCTTGACCAGCCGCTGGCCGCCGTCGGCCGAGTGGGCGTCGGCGCGGTTGCCGGGGGCCGGGGAGTCGTTGCGGGTGTTGAAGTAGAGCCGTCCGTCGGGGAGTTCGGCCGCGGTGGTCTCGTTCACGTTGACGTAGCCGTCGGTGTTGTCGTCGATGTAGCCGATGCGCCAGGTCGCGCCCGCGTCGTCGCTGAGCAGGCTGTGGCCGCCGTTGTACTTGCCCTCGGTGCCGATGTCGGTGCCCGCGGGCGGCAGGGAGTGGTTGGCGGGGACCACCACCCGGCCGGTGGTCAGCTGCACGGCGTGGCCGGGCGTGGTCGCGTACCAGCGCCAGTTCGCCTTCTTCACCTGGCCGGTGATCTCGCGCGGCGTGCTCCAGGTGAGGCCGTCGTCGTCGCTGTGCTGCACCCAGACGCGGCGGCCCGCGGCGGCGGCGACCTTGCCGCGGCGGATGGCGTCCTCGGTGGCCGCGGCGGCGTTCCTGACCTGGACGAGCAGGATGCGTCCGGTGTCGAGGACGACGGGGGCGGGGTTGCCCGCGAGGTCGGCGCCGTTCTTGCCGACGACCTGCAGCGGGCCCCAGGTGCGGCCGCCGTCGGCGGAGCGTTTGAGGACGACGTCGATGGTGCCGAAGTCGTCCTGGGAGCCGACGCGGCCCTCGCAGAAGGCGAGGACGGTGCCGGTGGCGCCGGTCACGACGGCGGGGATGCGGAAGCTCGCGTACCCCTCGGCGCCCGCGCGGAAGGGAACAGATGTCTCGGCAGTCATCCCCCGCCCTTCCCCAGTCCGGCGGAATTCCCCGTGAACTCCCGGTGACGAGTGGCGGGTTGGTGCAGGATGCGATCCCATGGACGCCGTACGGGTCGCGCTGCTGCGCGAGGTGCTCGCCGGGACCGAGTGGCTCGGTGCCACGCGCCGGTTCGCGGGGACGCTGCGCTCGTCCGTCGTGCCGCACGGCGGCGGCCTGCTGCTGGTGGGCACCACACGGTACGAGCCGTGGCATCTGGCCGCGCACCTGGTCGACGAGGCGGCCTGGTCGGGCACGCCGGAGCTGACCCCGACGCTGGTGCGGCACGAGGTGCTCGCCACGGATCCGGCGCATCTGTCGACCGGGCTCGGCCGGATCGAGGCGGCGCGGCGCGGCGAGACGCTGCTGGTGGTGGCGCCGGACGCGCCGGACCCGGAGCTGCTGACCCGGGTGCACGACGCGCGGCGGGCCGGGGCGACGGTGCTCTCGCTGGGCGCGGGGGACCGCGATCTGGGCGCCCTGTCGCACGAGGCGCTCGCCGTGCCCGAGTCGCCCGACTTGGACCTCGACACGGTCCAGCACCTGGTGAGCGCGGCGGCCGGGGAGAACGCGCTGCCCGAGGCGCGGGGCCGCGGCCGGCTGCGCGACCGCCTCTCCCGCCTCGCCGACCAGCTGACCGCCCCGCCGCCGACGCGCTGGTGAGGAGCCGGGGAGTCGCTGGCGCGCGGGGGCGCGGGGGCGTCCCCGGATCCGGATATTGAGTTGCCCGGTGCGCCCGTCGCCGCTGAACATGGTGTCTCGTGCCTCTCTCCGCGATCCTGCCCGACCTCTCCCCCTGGCGTTCCACCCGCGACTTCCGGTTGCTGTGGATCCAGGGCCTCGTCACGTACTTCGGCAGCTTCATGGCGATGGTCGCCCTGCCGCTGCAGATCAAGGACCTCACGGACTCGCCGGTCGCGGTCGGTGCGATGGGCGCGGTCGAGCTGGTGCCGCTGATCGTCTTCGGGCTCTACGGCGGCGCGCTCGCGGACGCCGTGGACCGGCGCAAGGTGATCCTGCTGACCGAGGCCGCGCTGGGCGTGCTGGCCGTCGTCCTGCTGGTGAACGCCCTGCTGCCGGACCCGCTGCTGTGGCCGCTGTACGTGGTCGCGGCGGGCGTCTCCGCGCTCGCCGGCCTGCAGCGCCCCGCCCTCGACTCGCTGATGGCGCGGATCGTGCCGCACGACCAGCTGACGGCCGCCGCCGCGCTGAACTCCCTGCGCTGGAACGTGGGCGCCATCGCCGGTCCTTCGCTCGCCGGCCTGGTCGTGGCGTACGCCGGGCACGCGGCCGCGTACGCGATCACCATCGTCGGCTTCGCGGTGTCCGTGCTGCTGTGCACCCGGCTGTCCCCCGCCCCCGCCGCGCACGACGCGGAGAAGCCCTCGCTGAAGGGGCTGGCGGAGGGCGCGCGGTACGCCTGGTCGCGGCCGGTGCTGCTCGGCACGTACGCGATCGACATGGCGGCGATGTTCTTCGCCTTCCCGAACACGATCTTCCCGTTCCTCGCGGACGACCTGGACGCGGAGTGGGCCCTCGGCCTGATGTACGCGGCGGGCGCGGTCGGCTCGCTGCTGTTCAGCCTCACCAGCGGGTGGACGTCGCGGATCCGGCGGCACGGGCTGCTCGTGGTGTGCGGCGCGGCGGGCTGGGGCCTGGCGATCACCGCGGCCGGGCGGGTCGCGAACATCTGGGTCGTGCTCGGCTGCCTCGCGCTCGCGGGCGCGGGCGACATGGCGAGCGGCCTGGGCCGCTCCACCATCTGGAACCAGACCATCCCGGACGAGCTGCGGGGGCGGCTCGCCGGGATCGAGGTCCTCTCGTACAGCGTGGGGCCGCAGCTCGGCCAGGTCCGCGCGGGCGCGGCGGCCGGCTGGACCGGCACCCGGACCGCCGTCTGGTCGGGCGGCCTGGCCTGCGTGGCCTCGGTCGGCGTGCTCGCGGCGGCGCTGCCGCGGCTCATCTCCTACGACGCGCGGACCGACCCCGACGCGGCGCGGCGCCGCGCGCGGTCCCAGCAGCCGCCCCGGACGGACCGGGAGCCCGAGCCGACCGCGCCGTAGGCGCCGCGGTCCGGGCCGGCCGGCGCGGGGCGGCCCGGGGTCACTTGTCCTGCTCCCCGGCGTCCGCGGCGTCCCCGGTGACCTTGTCGTGCCAGCGGGGGTCGTTCTCCCACTGGAGATTGCGCTCCTGGGCCGTCTGCATCGCGTGCTGGGCCTCCTCGCGGGACGCGTAGGGGCCCATCCGGTCCTGGCCCGGACAGTCCGGGCCCTCCTCGACCTTGCCGTGCTCCAGGCAGTAGAACCACTCGCCCGGCTTGCCCACCGTCTTCTTCTTGAACAGCGCCATGCCCCGCTCCTTTCCGTCCCCGACCGCCTACCCGGTCGGATCACGTTCTCTCAGGCCATGCTGCCCCAGCATCGCTGGCTAGACTCGCTGGCATGTCTGGCCAGTCACTGCTCGTCCCAGGGGAGCTCTCTCCCATCCGTTCCGTACCCGGCAGGATCAAGCGCCCGGAGTACGTGGGTAAACCCGCGCCGACCCCGTACACGGGGCCCGAGGTGCAGACCCCCGAGACCATCGAGCTGATGCGCACCGCGGGCCGCATCGCCGCCCGCGCCATGGAAGAGGCCGCGAAGCACATCGCGCCGGGCGTGACCACCGACGAGCTGGACCGCGTCGCGCACGAGTACATGTGCGACCACGGCGCCTATCCCTCGACGCTGGGCTACCGCGGCTTCCCCAAGTCGCTGTGCACCTCGGTCAACGAGGTCATCTGCCACGGCATCCCGGACTCGACGGTCCTGAACGACGGCGACATCGTCAATCTGGACGTCACGGCGTACATCGGCGGCGTGCACGGCGACAACAACGCCACGTACCTGGTGGGCGACGTCGACGAGGAGTCGAGGCTGCTCGTCGAGCGGACCCGGGAGTCCCTCGCCCGCGCCATCAAGGCGGTCAGGCCGGGCCGGCAGATCAACATCATCGGGCGCGTCATCGAGTCGTACGCCAAGCGGTTCGGTTACGGCGTGGTGCGCGACTTCACCGGTCACGGCATCAACTCGTCCTTCCACTCCGGCCTGATCGTCCCGCACTACGACAGCCCGCACGCGACGACCGTCATCCAGCCCGGCATGACGTTCACGATCGAACCGATGCTGACGCTCGGGACGTACGAGTACGACATGTGGGAGGACGGCTGGACCGTCGTCACCAAGGACCGCAAGCGGACCGCCCAGTTCGAGCACACGCTGGTGGTCACCGACACGGGCACGGAGATCCTCACGCTGCCCTGAGCGTCCGGGACCCGTCGAGACCGGGAGCCCGTCGGAGATCCGGATCCGCCGAGGATCCGGATCTCTGTGGTTTCCGGGGGCGACGGCGGGTACTTTTTTACCGACAGGACGTCGGGAACCAGTTGACTTAGGTAAGCCTAAGTTGACATGATCCGCAGGGGTCGCACCGGTTCCCGCCATCCCGTCAGCCCTCGGCTCCCCTTGGAGGCCCCCGCATGGACACGGCGCTCACGCCCTTCTCGACGGTCATCAGGACCGCGTCGCACGAGCAGCACACCGAGGCCGAGACCTCGACCTTCATGAGCGACCTGCTCGGCGGCAGGCTCGGCGTCGACGCGTACGCGCGCTACACCGAGCAGCTGTGGTTCGTGTACCGCGCCCTGGAGGACGGCGCGCAGTCGCTGCGGGAGGACCCCGTCGCCGGGCCCTTCATCCGGCCCGAACTGGCGCGCGTGGGAGAGCTGGAGCGCGACCTGGCCCATCTGCGCGGCGCGGACTGGCGTGCGCGGGCCACCGCGCTGCCCGCCACCGAGGCGTACGCCGCCCGGGTCGCCGAGTGCGCGCGCACCTGGCCCGGCGGCTATGTCGCCCACCACTACACGCGCTACCTGGGCGACCTCTCCGGCGGCCAGATCATCCGCGGCAGGGCCGAGCAGACCTGGGGCTTCGACCGCAAGGGCGACGGCGTGCGGTTCTACGTCTTCGAGGGCATCTCCAACCCGGCCGCGTTCAAGCGGGGGTACCGGGAGCTGCTCGACGGGATCGACGCGGTGGTCACGGACGAGCTGGAGCGGAAGCGGATCGTCGACGAGTGCAAGCGCGCGTTCGCCTTGAATACGGCGGTGTTCCGTGAGCTCGGGGAAGAGTTTCCGTTGAGCGCCTGACGGGGGGCCGTCGCGGGGGCGCTGCCCCCGGGCCCCCGCTCCTCGATCGCCGGAGAGGCTGGGACTCCCTAGAAGCTGAGAGCGCGGCTCGGAGACTCTGCCAGGGTCACTCTGCCGCCCACCTCGATCACGTCTCCCGGGCCCGGGGCCGTCAGGATCTGTGAGCCGCGTCCTTGCGTGATGTTGAGGGCGCGGCCCAGTGCGTGGGTGAGCAGGAGGGCCGCCGCGCCCGTCGCCTCGTCCTCGTCGATGCCGTCGTTCCGGCCGGGGAAACCCCTCGCCCGCACCCGGCCCGCGGCCTCGTCCTCCCACGCCCAGGCGTACACCCACTCCCCCGGCGGCGGCACGTCGAGCGCGTCGACCTCCGCCGCCGTCGCGTACCGCCGCAGCGTCCTGGGCGGCGCCCACGCGGCGCGGGCCGTGATCCAGGTGAACTCGCCGTCCTGGCGGGCCTCGACCACGCCCGCCCGCGTGACCAGTTCGGGCACGTCCAGGAGCCAGGACGTGCCGACGCAGGGGTGACCGGCGAACGGCAGGCGCAGGGTCGGCGTGTAGATGTCGATGATGCCGCGCTCGTCGTCGTCGACGAACACGGTCTCGCTGAAGCCGAGTTTCGCCGCGCGTTCCTGGCGGTCCGCGGGCAGCGGTATGCGGGCCCCGTCGCGCACGACACCGAGTTCGTTGCCGTGCCGACCGTCGGGCCCGCAGAAGACACGTACTACGTCGAGTGGTTCAGTCACCCGGGCATTGAAGCATCACACCGCTTCGGCGCCCCGGCGGCGGCGTGCCACGACGACCGCGCCCGCGCCCGCCGCGAGGGCCACGCCCGCCGCGCCGAGCAGGGCGCCCGACGGGACGGACGCGCCGGTCTCCGCCAGTTCGCCCGCGCCGCCGGCCGGGCCCACCGACCCCGACCCGACCGCACCGGACCCGACCGAACCGGATCCGGCGGAGCCCTGCGCGGAGGTGCCGCCCGCCTGGCCGCCGTCGTCGGCGCCCGCGGCCGGGAGGGCCGCGCCCGCCCTGGCGGAGAGGGCCACGGTCACCGGGTCGAGCTTCTCGCCCGGCCGGTAGGGGGAGCCGGTCGTGTCGTTGGCGAACTGCCGGGCGCCCGCGGCCGTGAGGGTCGCCGGGAGCTTGTCGAGCACGACGACGCCGTTCTTGGGCTTGTACGAGGCCTTGGCGAGGTCGAGCGTCGCGAACTTCACGTCGTTGCTGGTGCGCCGCGGCGTGGTGACGTCGACGAGCAGGGTGCCCTCGGTGCCGCGGGCCCGCACCTTGATGTCGCTGAACTTCATGTCGATGCCGTGCGCCGCGTAGGTGAAGCGGACGCTGCCCCTGAAGGTGGCGTCGGCCTTCTTCGCGGCGGACCGCACCTCGGCCTCGGCGTGCGGGAAGCGGTAGCCGGTGGGGATCTTCTTCGCGCCGCCCGCGACGGTCGCCTTGCCGCCGGAGGTGATGTACGAGCGGAAGGACTTCTTCAGGCCCCAGGAGAGGCTGCCGTCGACGATGCCGGCCGAGGGCTTCGCGGTGCCGGTCGGCCTGGCCGTCGGCTTGGTGGTGCCGGTGGGGGGCTTCGGGGTGCCGGTGGGCCTGCCGGGCGTGGTCGGCGTCGGCTCGGGCGGCGTCACCGGGCCGCCCGCGGTCACCGTGAGGGTGGCCGGGTCGAGCTTCTCGCCCTCCGCGTACATGCCGTTGAAGGCCTTGGCGCCGTTCTTGGTGAGCGTCGCGGGGATGTCCTTGAAGACCATCGCGCCGCCCGCGCCCTCGCCGGGCCGGACCGCGCTCAGGTCGAGCTCGGCGAGGTCGATGTCGTTCTGGACGGTGCCGTTGAGGGTGACGTCGGCCCGGATGGCTCCGGTCGTGCCCTTCGTGCGCACCTTCACGTCGGCGATGCCGATGTCGAAGCGGTGGGCGGTGGAGATGAAGCGGAGGCCGCCCCGGAAAGCGGTGTCGGTGGCGTGGGTGCCGGTGTCGTACGTCCCCTTGCCGCCGCCGAACGTGAACACGCCGTTGTCCGCGGCCTGCTTGGCGCCATTCTTTGCCTCGATCCTGCCGTGCGCGATGCCCAGCACGTACGCGCGGAAGGACTGCTTCAGGCCCCAGTCCAGGGTGCCGTTCTTGAGCTCCAGCTTCGGCGGGGCGGCCTTCTCGCCGTCGGCGGCGAGCGCCGGCAGCGTGAGGGCGCCCGCCCCGAGGGTGACGGCGGTCGCGACGGCTGCCGCGCGGGTGAGGGGGCGTCGGATGGCGGCCATGGTCAGGCTTCTCCTAGGGAGGGAGGGGGTGTTGAGGGGGTGGCGGTGACCGGGGGGGTGGTCAGGAATCGCCGGGGGTGGAGGCCGAGGTGTCGGCGGTCGCACGCTTCTTGCGGACGACGCCGAGGGCGACCGCCGCGGCGAGCAGCACCGCGACGCCCGCGCCGATGCCGAGGGGCACGGCGGGGGACGAGGAGTCGGACGTCGCGGCGTTCCCGGTCCGCGGCCGCGCGGGCTCCGACGGCTTCGGGGCGGGCTTCGCGGACGAGCCGAGGTCGGGCAGCGCGGGCAGTTCCGCGTCGGCGTCGAGGGCGACGGCGAGGGAGAGCGGGTCCATCGCGGAGCCCGCCTCGTACATGCCGCCGAAGGCCTTGGCGCCGTCGGCGGTGAGCTTCGCGGGCACCTCGGTGAGGGCGACCAGGCCGTCCTCGGGCCGGAGGTCCCCGGCGGCGAAGGTGACCAGCGGGGCGTTCCGCAGGGCGGCGCCCCGGTCGCCCTTGCTGTCGACGTCCGCGGCGAGGGTGCCCTTGCCGTCCTTCACCTGGACGGAGACCTTGCTGAGCGTCAGGTCGAGGCCGTGCGCGCCGGTGAAGCGGACCGCGCCGGCGAAGTCCGCGCCGAGGGTCTGCTTCTTCCGGTCGTACGTGCCCTTGCCCCGGGGGAAGCGGAACAGCGCGCCGCCGTCCTGGGCGCCGGCGGACAGGGTCCACTTGCCCCGGGCGACGGACCCGGTGACGTACTCGCGGAAGGTGCGGCGCACGCCCCAGTCGACGGCGGCGTCCTCGATGCGGCCCGCCACCCGGCCCCGTGCCGCGGACTTCTTGTCCTTGCCGTCCTTGTCGCGGTCCTTGCCGCTCCCGCCGCCCTCGTCCCGGCCCCTCTCGGTGTCGGGCCGGGCGGCGGCCGACGGTGCGACGAGGTCCGCCGACAGGCTCACCGGGTCCAGTGCGGTGCCCGCCGTGTAGTACCCGGCGAAGGCCTTGGCGCCCTGGGAAGTGAGCCTGGCGGGCAGGTTGTTCAGGGCGATCGGCCCGCCGCCGCCCTTCATGTCGATGCCGGAGACGTCGAGCGAGGCGAGCGGCACCTGCGGGGTCGAGGTGACCGTGCCGCTGCCCTTCGCCTTGCTGACCATGTCGGCGTAGAGCGTGCCGGAGCCGCCGGAGACCTTCACCGTGGGGCGGCTGATGGTGAGGTCGAGCTCGTACCCGCCGCCCTTCTTGTGTCCGGTGAAGCGCACGCCGCCGAGGAAGGCCGCGCCGAACGCCCCGGTGTCCGGGTCGTACGAACCCTTCGCGGAGTGGAAGCGGAACTGGCTGCCGCCGACCGTGGCGGCCCCGCCCCGCAGGGTCGAACTGCCCTGGGCGATGGGCCCGGTGACGTAGCTCTGGAAGGAGGACTTGATGCCCCAGTCCAGCCGCCCGCCCCGCACCGTGCGGTCCTCGGCGTGCGCGGCGACCGCCGGGAGCAGCGCCCCGACGAGCGCGGTGAGCACGGCCACGGCTCCGGCGCGGCCGGTGGCGCGCGCCTTTCTGGACGACGGCATGGGGGACCCCTCCAGGTCTGGCTAATTAGGTAAGGCTAACCTAAACTACGATCACTCCGGACTGGAAGCCCCCCACCGGAACCCGGCCCCCCGGGCCCCGGTCCCCCGGGCCGGGAAGCGCCGGGCAGACCTCAACAGCACGACAGGACGGTGGACTTCGGTGCGCACTTCGCGCTCACTCCGTATCGCCGGCGCGTGGACCGCCGTGCTCGCCCTCACGCTCGCCGGGTGCGGAGCCTCCGGCGACGCCGGCCCGTCGGCGAGGGCGGGCACGAGGACGGCCGCCCACGCGCCGGACCGGGTCGAGCCGCTGAAGGACCCGCCGCCGGGCAGGCTCCCCGCCACCGTCGCCTCCGCCGACGGCCACCGGGTGAAGGTCGAGGACACCCGCCGCATCGTGCCGCTCACCGGCAGCCTCAACGAGATCGTCTTCACCCTCGGGCTCGGCGAGCACGTCGTCGCCCGCGACATCACCGCCACCTTCGCGCAGGCGAAGAAGCTGCCGGTGGTGACCCGTGCGCACGACGTCTCCGCGGAGAGCGTGCTCTCCCTGAAGCCGACCGTCGTCCTCGCCGACACCACGACCGGGCCCGCCGAGGCCATCGACCGGATCCGCGACGCGGGCATCCCGCTCGTCGTGTTCGACCCCGCCAAGAGCCTGGACGACGTGAGCCCGCGCATCGAGGCCGTGGCGAAGGCACTCGGGGTCCGCGCGGCGGGCACCGAGCTGACCGCGCGCACCGAGCGGCGGCTCGGCGCCGTCCGCGCCGACATCCCCGCCGGGGCCCGGAAGAAGAAGCCGCGCGTCGCCTTCCTCTACCTGCGCGGCTCGGCCTCCGTCTACCTGCTCGGCGGCCGCGACTCCGGGGCGGGTTCGCTCCTGGAGGCCGCCGGTGCCGTCGACGCGGGCAAGGCCTCCGGCCTGCGGAAGGACTTCACGGCGATCACCAGCGAGGCGCTCGCGAAGGCCGCGCCCGACGCGATCCTCGTCATGACCAAGGGCCTGGAATCGGTGGACGGCGTCGACGGGCTCCTGAAGGTGCCGGGCGTCGCCGAGACCCCCGCGGGCCTGGACCGCCGCATCGTCTCCGTCGACGACGGCGTGCTCCTCAACTACGGGCCGCGCACCGACCAGGTGCTCAAGTCCCTGGTCACGCAGTTGTACGGGGATGCCGCGTGAGCCTGCTCGCCGGACCCGGGCGCCGCACCACCACCCCCGCGCCTCCCCGGGAGGCCCCGCGCACCCGCCGCGGCGCGGCCGTCCCGCTGGCCGTGGGCCTCACCGCCGCCCTGGCCGTGGTCTGCCTGCTGTCCGCCGGGGTCGGCGCGTACGACATCCCGCTCGGCGACGTCCTCTCCTCCGTCCAGCACCGCCTGGGGCTCGGCGGCACCGCGCTCGACCGGGTCGGCGAGAGCGTGCTGTGGAACGTGCGGCTGCCGCGCGTCGTCCTCGCGCTCCTCGTCGGCGCCTCGCTGGGCTGCGCGGGCGCGCTGATGCAGGGCGTGTTCGGCAATCCGCTCGCCGAGCCCGGCGTGATCGGCATCTCGGCGGGCGCGGCGGTCGGCGCGGTCGCCTCCATCGCGCTCGGCCTGAGCTTCTTCGGCAACTGGACCATCACCGTCTGCGCGTTCGTCGCCGGTCTCGGCACCGTCCTGCTCGTGTACGCGATGTCGCGCGAGGGCGGCCGCACCGAGGTCGTGACGCTCATCCTCACCGGCATCGCCGTGAACGCCTTCGCGGGCGCCCTGATCGGCCTGTGCGTGTTCTTCGCGGACAACGCGCAGATCAGCCAGATCACCTTCTGGCAGCTCGGCTCGCTCGCCCAGGCGACCTGGCCGAAGGTCCTCGCCGTCCTGCCGTGCGCGCTGGCCGGACTCCTCGTCGCGCCCTGCTACGCCCGCAAGCTGGACCTGCTCGCGCTCGGCGAGCGGCCCGCGCGGCACCTGGGCGTGGACGTCGAGCGGCTGCGGCTCGTCCTCGTCCTGGTGGTGGCCCTGCTGACCGCGGCGGCCGTGGCCGTCGCCGGGATCATCACGTTCGTCGGGCTCCTGGTGCCGCACCTGCTGCGGATGGCCGCGGGCCCCGGACACCGCTTCCTCGTGCCCGGCAGCGCGCTGGGCGGTGCGCTGGTCCTCGTCGCGGCCGACCTGGCCGCGCGCACGGTGGCGGCGCCCGCCGAACTTCCGCTGGGCGTGCTCACCGCGCTCTTCGGCAGCCCGTTCTTCTTCTGGCTGCTGCGCAGGACCCGTCGCAGGCAGGGAGGCTGGGCATGATCGGCCGGTGGAGCAGACGCCTGTTCGCGGGGCGTGAGCGGGTCCTGCCCGCCCCGGTGGCCCGCGGGGACGTGCTCGCCGAGGCGGTCGGGCTGCGGGTGCGGCTCGGCGGGCGCGAGGTGCTCGCCGGGGTCGACGTCGCCGCCCGCGCGGGCGAGGTGCTCGCCCTGGTCGGTCCCAACGGGGCCGGGAAGTCGACCCTGTTGGCCGCGCTCGCCGCGGACCTGACCGCCGACGCGGGCGCCGTCCGCGTCTGCGGGCGCCCGGCCGCCGACTGGCCCGCTCCTGAACTCGCCCTGCGGCGCGCCGTGCTGCCGCAGGCCGCCGCGCTGTCCTTCCCCTTCGCCGTGGCGGAGGTCGTCCGGATGGGCCGGGCGCCCTGGGCCGGGACGCGCCCCGCGGACGACGACGAGCGGATCGTGCGGGAGGCGATGGCGGCCACGGAGGTCGACGCGTTCGCTGCGCGCCCTTTCTCCGCGCTGAGCGGCGGCGAACGGGCCCGGGTGGCCCTGGCCCGCGTCCTCGCCCAGCGCGCCCCGCTCCTCCTGCTCGACGAGCCGACCGCCGCACTCGACCTGCGCCACCAGGAACTGGTGCTGCGGATCTGCCGCGAGCGGGCCGCCGCCGGTGACGCGGTCGTGGTGGTGCTGCACGACCTGGGCCTGGCGGCGGCGTACGCGGACCGGGTGGCGGTGCTGCGCGGCGGGACCGTCGCGGCGGAGGGCGCCCCCGGCGACGTGTTCGAGGCGGCGCTGCTCTCCGAGGTCTACCGGCAGCCCGTCGAGGTCTTCGCCCACCCCCGCACCGGCACCCCCCTGATCACCCCACTCCGCAACACCCCCCACCCGTCCCCCTGACCCCGACCGCCAACTCCCCCTCCCCGGAAGGGGAACCTCCGTGCTCGTCCCCTCCTCTTCCGTGGGGCAGGGGTGGGTAGGGGCGAGTCGACCGGGGGGAGGGCGGGCGGTGTTCGACAACTATGTGGCGGGGTTGCGCGGGGGCCTCGCGGCCGGTCTCGCGGTCTGCCTCCTGCTCGCGTACGCCGGGCGGGGCGGGCGGCGTACGGCACGGGTGGCCGTGCGGGCCGGCGCCGGTGTCGCGGCGGCGCTCGCGCTGGGGCTCGGCCACGCGCTGACCTTCGGCCCGCAGGAGCTCACCCCCCGGGCACGCGAGGCACTCGGCGGCATCCTCTCGCTCGCCGCCGTGGCACTGCTGACCTGGGTGGTCCTGCGCAACCGGCACACGGTGCGGCACCCGGCGGCGGGCCTGCGCACCGGCACGGCCGTCCTGGCGGCCGCGGCGTTCCTCGCGGTGGCCCGGGAGGGCCCGGACACCGCCCTGTTCCTCTGGGCGACGGTACGGGCCTTCGGCGACGGAGCGCACGGGCCGCTGGCCGTCGTCCTCCTCGGGCTGCTCACCGCGCTCGTCGTGGTCGTGGCGCTGCGCCTGGCCGCGGCCCGCCCCGCGCCCGCGCGCTTCTTCCGCGCGGCCGGCGTGCTGCTGCTCCTGGTGGCCGCGGGATACCTCGTCGACGGCGTACAGGCGCTGACCGAGGCGGAGTTGGCCGGCGGCCCGCGGCGCGCGGCGTTCGACGTCGGCGCGCTCGTCCCGCCGGACAGCTGGTACGGCGCGGCCCTGGAGGGCGCCTTCGGCTTCCGGCCCGCCCCGACGGTCCTCCAGGTCGCGCTCTGGCTGCTCCACCTCGTACCGGCGCTCCTGTACGTCCTCCGCGCACCGACGCCGCCCACGCCCCGCGCGACGGCGGACTCCGTGTCGGACCCGTCGCCGTTTCCGGACAAAGCAACGGTTCCGGACCAGGACTGACCTGCCCGTTCACCGCGCGAACTCGGGTGCCTATGATCGCCGTTCATCAGTCGATCACCAGCCATGAGGAACATATCCATGCGCAGTTCCCGACTCGGGAAGACACTGGCCACCCTGACGGCCGCCACCGCGATGGCGCTCGGCGGCACGCTCATGACGGCGACCGGCGCGGCCGCCGTCGACGGCTCCGCCTGCAAGGTGAACATCAAGAACCGCCAGATGGCCGCCGGTTCGTTCGGCGCCCAGACCTGGAGCGGTCCGGGCAGCAAGTACACCAAGAAGGCCTACCTGCAGTCCTTCGAGGGCTTCTACGCCCGCTGCTACACCACCAACAGCCACGGCAACCGCTGGTACTACGGCGACCCGAACGGCCGCAGCTACCGCGCCTGGGTCTACGCCGGGAACGTCTTCACCCCCTGATCCGGACCGCCTGACGGACCCCCTTCCCGGGCCCGGTAGGGTTCGGCCCCGGGAAGGGGTAGGTGAGGGTGATCCGATGAGCAACGTGCGCAGGGGACGCGGTCCCGGTCGGCCCGTCGTGATGTCCGCGGCGGTGACCGCGCTGGCGCTGGCGGCGAGCGGATGCGTGACCGTGCACGGCGAGCGGGAGATCGTGCCGGCGGCCACCAAGCCCGAGGCCGCCAAGGCCCTGAAGGACTTCCTCACCGCGTACAACAAGGCGGACGAGGCCTACGACCCGGCCCTGGACGCCGCCCGCATCACCGGCCCGCTGGGCGCCATCAACCAGGGCGGCCTGCGGTCCCGGCACGTCCAGCACCCGGACGGCAACACCGGTCACGTGCCGCTGGAGCTCTCCGACGTCTCGTACGCGATCCCGAAGAAGGCCGGCTGGCCGCGCTACTTCCTCGCGGACACGAAGGCCAACCGCCGTTCGGACCTGCGCTGGCTGTGGGTCTTCACGAAGACCGGCCCCGACCAGGTGTGGCGGGCCACCTATCTGAACCTGGTGTCGCCCAGGAAGCTGCCGGAGCTCAAGAAGGACGAGGACGGCTTCGCCGTGCCGGTGGACGTGGCCGCCGACGACCTCGCGATGACCCCTTCGCACCTCGGCAAGGAGTACACGTCGTTCCTGAAGTCCGGCGGCGACGCCTTCGCGCCGGGTGACCACACGACGGGCTGGAAGGCCTTCCGCGACCGGAACTCCCGGCGGGCCGGTCTCGCGGTGCAGTACATCGACCAGCCGCAGAACGGCGGCAGCTTCGCGCCGCTGGGGCTGCGCACCGCGGACGGCGGCGC
This sequence comes from Streptomyces sp. NPDC002564, assembly GCF_042889645.1. NCBI lineage: Bacteria > Bacillati > Actinomycetota > Actinomycetes > Kitasatosporales > Streptomycetaceae > Streptomyces > Streptomyces sp. NPDC002564. Next base: position 260,943 of record NZ_JBIARE010000003.1, read on the forward strand.
GCTGGTGTTCTTCTCCACGCGCCACTACGAGAAGCAGACCGCGTTCAAGGGCCTGAGCCCGAAGGTGGCCCCGGACGCCAAGGCGCTGCTCAAGGGCGAGGTACGGCAGTCCCTGATGCTGGACCGGGTCTCCAACCAGGTCGTCGTCGACCCGAGGAAGCGGGACGGCGGCAAGGTCGCCTTCCTCGGCCGCATCCAGGGGCTCACGGGCGCGAAGGGCGAATAGCCGGCACGCGGGGCCCGGGCGCCCGGCGGGCTCAGCCGCGCAGCGGCCAGGCGGCGACGTCCTGCTGGGGCTCCCCCGCGACCCGGGCGCACTCGTCGGTGAGCGTCTCCAGGAGCGTCAGCGGGTCCGGAAGCGGATGCTCGGGGCCGCGCACCCAGCGCACCGCGAGGTCACCGGGGAGCCGGGCGGGCGGCACCAGGACGTACGAGCCGCGGCAGTGCCAGCGCAGGCCGGGGTGCTCGTCCATCGTCTCGGGGTGGCAGTCCAGCTCGCACGGCCACCACTCGTCCTCGTCCTCGGGGGTGCCCCGGGTCGCGGTGTGGAAGAGCATCCGGCCGTCGTCGGACTCGGCCACCGGGCCGACCTCGATGCCCGCGGCGAGCAGCCGCTGCAGGGCCTCGCGGCCCGCGGCCAGCGGCACGTCGAGGACGTCGTGGATCATGCCGGTGGCGGTGATGAAGTTCGCCTGCGGCTGGTGGCGGGCCCACCGCTCGATCTGGCCGCGGTCGGTCGTGGACTGCGTCTGCCAGGCGAAGGAGACGGGGTGCCGGGCGGGTGTGGGACAGCCGATGCGGTCGCACGAACATCGGTATCCCGACGGATACGCGGCCGGTGCGAGGGGCAGCCCGGCCGCCGCGGCGGCGAGCAGCAGGTCCTCGCGGGCCCGGTCATCCCCCGCCGTGTCCTTGGGGCGCCGGCGCAGCCACTGGGAAATCCTGCCCTGCCCGCCGGACCGGCTGCCGAACTCCGCGCCCATCTAGCCCCTCACCTCGCCGTTGTGCCGAAAGCATGACCCATGGTCCCACCATCCTGCGCCTCGGGGGGCCGGAGCCCACAACCGGGGGGCCGGGGCGACGCCCTCCCGCGCACGACATAGCGCGTCATTCCGGTCCAAGAAGGGATTTACCCGCCTACCGTGGTCGACATGGTCATTAGGACTGTGCTGACGGGCCTCACGGCGCTGACCCTCACGGCACCGAACGGCTTCCTCGCCCCGATCGAGTGGGGCGGCGGCCCCCTGACCGTGGAGGCGCTCCCCCGCGTCGTCTACACCGCGCACCGCGGCGGAGCCCTGGAGGTCCCGGAGAACAGCATGTCGGGCCTGCTGGCCGCCTTCGAGCGCGGCACCGCGCAGGTCATCGACTTCGACACCCGGATACTGCGCGACGGCACCCTGGTGGTCATGCACGACGACACCCTGGACCGCACCACGTACATGTCGGGCCCGGTGCGGCGCCTCGACCGGTGGGACTGGCTGGGCGTGCGGCTGCGCCCGGGGAGCGCGGTGCCGGGGCGGTGGCGCACGGAGCGGCCGCCGACGGTCGCGGAGGTCCTGGACCGGTTCGGCGGGCGGATCATGCTGATGCTGGAGGCCAAGGACCCGCAGAGCCTGAAGTCGCTCGCCGGGCTGATCCGCGGCCGGGGCCTGACCCGTTCGGTCTTCGTGAACACCAACAGCCCGGCGGTCGCCCACCGCGCCCACCAGCTGGGGCTGCTGGCGCAGCTGTGGCGCTCCAAGACGCAGATGCGCACGGACCGGCCCGAGGACTGGGCGCCCTTCGTGGACGTCCTTGACGTGGACTACAAGGCGCGGGACGGCGACCTGCTGCGCGCGGTGAACTCGGGCGTCCCGCGGGTGTGGGCCCACACGGTGACGACGCCGAAGCAGCGGGACCGGGTGCTCTGGCTCGGCTGCAACGGGGTGATCACGGACGCCCCCGGCCTCCTGTCGCGCACGCCGGTCAAGAAGCAGCGGCCGATCAAGGCGCTGCAGGGGCCCGCACCGACCCGAATGGCCCAGGCGGCCGGTGTGATCGCGCGGTGAGGGCGCCCGGCCCCGGGAGTGTCTCCGCGATCCCGGAGACGCCCCCTAGCGCGGCATGATGCCGTGGAGCGCGTACTCGACGAGCCGGTCGGCGTACTCGTGGGTGAGCGGGCCCGAGCGCATCAGCCAGCGCTGGGCGAGCGGGCTCGCCCACAGTTCGAGGGCGATGCGGGCGTCGATGTCGGGGGCGACGTGGCCCGCCTCCCTGGCCTGCTCGACGCGCTTGACGTAGAGCTGGAGCTGCGGCTCCAGGAGCTTCTCGACGAACTCGGCGCCGAGCTCGGGGTTGAGGAGCCCCTCGGCGGCGAGCGCGCGGTAGGGCGCGTCGTACTTGGGGTCGTTGAACTCGTCGACGGTGGCCCGCAGCACGTACTTGAGGTCGGCCTCCAGGTCTCCGGAGTTCGGGATCCCGGCCTCGGCCCCCTCGGCCCCCTCGGTCCCGTCGACCCCGTCCCGTCCCTCTTCCGCGGCCCGGGAGGCCTGTTCGGCGAGGTCGAGGAAGGCGTCGAGGAGGACGGCGCCCTTGGACGACCACCAGCGGTAGATCGTCTGCTTGCCGACGCCGGCGCGGGCCGCGATGGCCTCGATCGTCAGCTTGGCGTAGCCCACCTCGCCGACGAGGGCGAGGGCGGCGTCGTAGATCGCGCGGCGCGAGCGTTCGCTGCGGCGCGTGGAGTCGGGGGCGGTCTTCTGGGCCATGCCGTCGAATGTAGCAGCGACCGAGCCGAGACGTACCGTCTTGACAAGACGCGACGTCTCGCCCAAGCTGAAGTCATCAACGAGACGCACCGTCTCGTTGATTCGACGGATCGGAGGCGATCGCCATGACCCGAAGCGGATCCGGCAGCATGCTGGGCGTCGGCGGCACCCGCAGCAACCTCTCCCGCGCGGCCCTGCGCGGCAGCGGCGGCGGCGGACGGCCGGACGGCACGCCCACCCCCCAGGAGCAGAAGCGCGAGCTGCTGCGGAAGCTGCGGGAGGGACGCGAGACGCACGGCGGGCGGTGAGCCGGGGGCGGGGTGGTGTGACGACCATCTCTGTAACCACCCGTTCGGTTCACAGCGCGAAGGCTCCTCACACCGCACTATGGGCATCAACTGCCCCACCCCGGGCAGCAACTGACCCTGCGGTACGTGAGGAGCCTTCTTTGTCCCGTTTTCCTCGCTCTCCTCGGCGCGCCACACCCCGGCGCTATCTGATGTGCCCACCGGCACACTTCAAGGTCACCTACTCCATCAACCCCTGGATGGACCCGGCCAAGCCCGTCGACGTCCCCCTGGCCCTCGCCCAGTGGGAGGACCTGCGCGACCGGTACCGCGCCCTCGGCCACACCGTCGAGCAGCTCACCCCCCGGCCCGGCCTGCCGGACATGGTGTTCGCGGCGAACGGCGCCACCGTCGTCGGCGGACGGGTGCTCGGCGCCCGCTTCGCCCACCGCGAGCGCGAGGAGGAGGCCGCGGCCCACCTGGAGTGGTTCCGCGCGCACGGCTTCACCGAGATCCACGAACCGACCCACATCAACGAGGGCGAGGGCGACTTCGCCGTCACCTCCTCCTACGTCCTGGCCGGGCGCGGCTTCCGGGCCAGCCCGCTCTCGCACGGCGAGGCGCAGGAGTTCCTGGGCCGCCCGGTGATCGGCCTCGACCTGATCGACCCGCGCTACTACCACCTGGACACCGCCCTCGCCGTCCTGGACGACGCGGCGGACGAGGTCATGTACTACCCGCCCGCCTTCTCGCCGGGCAGCCGGGCCGTGCTGCGCAGCCTCTTCCCCGACGCGCTGATCGCCGAGGAGCCCGACGCCGGGGCGCTCGGGCTCAACGCCGTCTCCGACGGGCTGCACGTCCTGCTCCCGCAGGCCGCGGTCGGGCTCTTCGGGCCGCTGCGCGACCGCGGCTACGAACCCGTCGGGATGGACCTGGGCGAACTGCTCAAGGGCGGCGGCAGCGTGAAGTGCTGCACGCAGGAGCTGCGGGACTAGGGCAGCCCTAGGGGGTGTCTCCGCGCCCTCCCCCTGCCCGCGGGCCGAGGTCCGCCGGGCAGAGCCGGCGCGGCTCGTCGTCGCCCTTGAGGCGGGCGTCGGCACAGCCGCCCGGCAGTCCGCGGTACGCCGTGGTGCCGAAGTTGGCCGTGACGGTCAGCGTGCCCCCGCCGAACACCGTCCGCTGGACCGTGCGGTCGGCGGTCAGCCGCCGGAAGGAGGTGAGGGGCTCGGTGCCCGCGGCCTTGTGCAGCGGGGCGAAGTACTGCTGCAGGGCGGCGAGTTCGGCGCCGTGCCGCTTCAGGGACGGCCCGTCCAGGGCGTAGTTGAGGGGCGTGTTGTAGAGCATCGCGAGGAGGGCGCGGTCCTTCTTCTGGCGCGGCAGCTTCTCGTAACCGAGCTCCCAGCGCTCGGTGTTGACGAGCGAGCCGTGCAGCGCCGTCTCGTAGAGGGGGACGCGGTAGCGCGGGTCGTACATCGCCGTGGCGAGGTCGGCGGGCAGGTCGACGGGCTTGAAGAAGACGCCGGGGGCGTTCTCCGGGTAGTAGCCGCCCCACTTCTCGCGGTCCTTCTGCAGCGCCCACAGGCCGTCGGCGACGGGGGTGCCCGCGCCGTGGTCGAAGGCGAGCACCCGGTTGGCCCAGGCCTGGGCGCTCTCGGAGCCGAGGACGAGGCCGTCCTTCCCGTGCGAGGCGATGCGCCGCATGCGCGCCAGCCGGTTCCGGCGGTCCTGGCCCTTGGTCATGCGGTGGCTCCCCGCGTGGTCGCGGAAGAGTTCGCCGGTGGCGTCCACGTCGAGGAAGTAGCTGTCGGCGCCGTTGGCCACCATGGCGCGGGTGCGGTCGGCGAGGAGGTGGCGGGCCGGCTCGGCCCGCTCGAAGGCCTGGGAGCTGAGGTAGCAGCCGCGGCCGCCGAAGCCGGTCACCGGCTCGCCGGCGGCGTCGCGGACGCAGAAGTCGGGGTAGACGGTGCCGGGCCAGGCGGAGTTGGGGGCGTCGGCCGTCTTCGGGTCCTGGCCGTTGGCGAAGGAGTCGTAGGGGCCGATGAGGTAACCCGCCCTCTTCGCGGCGCGCACCGCCGCCTTGTCCGGGTAGGGCTTCCCGTCGTACCCGAGCCACATCCGGTCCACGCCCAGCGCGCGCAGCCGCTCGATGCCCTGCGCGGTGCGGGCCTCGCCCCAGGTGTAGGCGTGGAAGGCGCCGAGGAGCCTGCCGGTGGCCGGGTTGTCGGCGATCTTCCTTTTGAGGCTGCCGAGTCGGCCGCGCTCGGCGAGGTAGGAGCGGTAGTCGGTGCCGGGCGCGGTCGCGGCGCCGTCGGTCAGGGCGAAGGTGACCGTGTAGGCGCGGGTGCCCTCGCCGCCGTCGAAGGCGTGCTCGGCGGTGGTGCGCAGCCGGCCGTGGGGCGCGGTGAAGCCGAGGCTGGTGCCGATGTCGGTGGGGGTGAGGTAGCTGACGCCGGTCCTCCTGCCGAGGGAGTAGCCCCACAGCGGCAGCGTCAGGCCCTCGCTCACGTCGACGGTGCTGCCCGCGAGCGCGCCCTTGCCGGTGGTCCAGAACGGGTCGTCGACGGGGATGTCCAGGCCCTCGCCGCGCGGGAGTCGGAGGGCGGACGCGGCGGCGTCGGTGCCGGTGACGGGCCAGCTGACGGAGGTGTCGCGGTGCGCCTTCAGGCTCAGGGAGAGGCGGCCGTGGTCGGTACGGGCGGTGACGTCGATGCCGCGCTCGGGGTAGCTCCAGCGGGCCCGGCTCCGGCCGGTGCGGGTGACGGGTCCGGGCGCGCCGAGGTCGGTGGCGGCGGCGTCGGAGAGGGTGAGGTCGCGGCCGTCGCGGGTGTGCGCGCGGACGGCGAGCGAGGCGGTGTCGACGCGTGCGGTGCCGCCGTGGACGGCGAGTTCGACCTGCCGGCCGTGCGGCTGCCCGGCGTCCGCGGTGAAGGCGTAGGCGGTGGCGCCGGCGGCGGTGAGGGCCAGCGCGACGGACAGGGCGAGGAAACGGGTCTCCGACCGCCTGCGGGCGTGGGCGGGAGAACTGATCTTGGATGGCATGCAGACGTGGATAGTCGCCGCGGCTAAGAACCTCTTAAGAAGAGGGGCAGTTCAGCCAGATGGCCGAGGACGTGCTAACAATACGGTCGCACGGGTGCACCGACCGTCCTGTGCGAGCACACCACCACAACCAAAAAGTCGGGCCCACGGGGGCCCTGGGGGAAGAGGTATCAGCGCTGTGAATCGCATGCGCACGTCCGCCGCAGTTCTGGCCACCGCGGGGGCGCTCACCGCCGCTCAGCTCGGTCTCGCCGCATCCGCGTCCGCGGCGACCGGTCCGGCCGCGCCGAAGGCGTCGCCGCGGGCCGTCTCCGGCTGCCCGATCGACATCATCTACACGTCCCGGTTCCAGATCGACCGGAACGGCTGGGTGACCAACGGCGGACTGTACTTCGGCATCAAGAACAAGAGCTCGCAGAGCTTCAAGAAGGTCACCTTCACGGTGACCAACGTGAAGAACGTCCGCTTCGGCAAGGCCACGCCCACCGGCGGCAAGGTCACCCGGCGGACGACGAAGACCGTGTCGGTCTACGACAAGAGCTTCGCGGGCAAGGCGAAGCTGGGCGTCAAGATCCGCACGCACCTGCTCAACACCCGTTCGTACAAGGTGAAGTTCTCCGTGCGCGGCACCGGCTGGAACTGCGCCGTGAACCAGGGCACCTGGGGCGCCTGAGCCGCCGCGCGCCCGCGTCAGTCCGCGGGCGGGGGCGGCCAGGCGTCGCCCCAGTCCGCGTCGCGCGCGGCGCGGTAGAGGGGACCGTGGCGCTTGGTCACGGTCTCCCTGCGCAGCTCCTCCTCGGCCCCGCACAGGTCGAGGAGGACCTGGCCCTTGCGGATCTGCGGGCGGCGCACCACACGGGCGGGCGCCGGGTCCGGGTCGAAGCGGACCGCCGCGACGTAGCTGAACTTCTCGTCCTCGTACGCCAGGGATCCGCCCTTGACCTTGCGGTGCAGGGAGGACCTGCTGACCCGTGCCGAGAAGTGGCACCAGTCCTTGCCGGGCTCGATGGGGCAGGCCGCGCCGTGCGGGCAGGGCGCGGCGATCCTGAGGCCCGCCGCGATCAGCCGGTCGCGGGCCGCCATGACGCGCGCGTAGCCGTCCGGGGTGCCCGGTTCGATGATGACGACGGCCTGGGCGGCCGCGTCCGCCGCCGCGTCGACGACGGATGTCCGGTCGGCCTCCGTCAGCTCCCCGAGGACGTACGACACCGTGACGAGATCGGTGCTCTCGATGGCGAGCGATGCTCCGATCCGAGAGCGCTGCCACCGGGTGGCGTCCAACCGGGACTCCGCGCCCGCCAGTTCCCGCCCGAGGTCGAGCGCGGGCTCGGCCCAGTCGAGGACCGTCACCGGGCGCCGCCCCTCCCAGGTCGCCGCGACCGCCCAGGTGGCCGCGCCGGTCCCGCCGCCCACGTCCACGTGGCTGCCGGGCGCCCAGCCCGCGGGCGCCGCATCGGCGAGGCCCGCCAGCGCGGCGCGCACCGCCTCGAAGGTCGCGGGCATGCGGTACGCCGCGTAGGCGACGACGTCCGCGCGGTCGCGCAGGATCGGGGCGTCGGTCGGCGTGCGGCCCCGGTAGTTGGCGATCAGCCGGTCGACGGCCTGGGTGGCCTGCTTCGGCGGGAGGCCGTCCAGGAGCCCGGCGAGGGCGGTGCGCAGGGTCTCGGCCGGGGCGGCTGGGGATGCCGGGGAAATCGGGGCGTTCACCCGGCGAGTCTACGGCGCGCCCGCGGGACGCCGTCCCCGCGCGGCCCCGTCACCGCCCCCGCGCGGCCCGCGCCAGCCGGGTGCCCGCCGCCGCGCGGGGCCCGCTGTCGGCGGGCCTGCGCCGCGGGTGCACCGTGTTGGCGAGCAGCACCAGGAAGGTGTCCGTCGCCGGGTCGATGACCAGGGACGTGCCGGTGAAGCCGGTGTGCCCGGCGGCGCCGCGCCCCGCGAGCTCCCCCATGAACCAGCCCTGGTCGATGCCGAAGCCGAGGCCGGACCCGGCCAGCATCAGCTCCACGAAGTCGGGGCCGAGGATGCGGGCCCTGCCGTAGGAGCCGCCGCACAGCAGGGTGCGGCAGAACACCGCCAGGTCGCGGCCGGTGGAGAAGAGCCCGGCGTGTCCGGCGACGCCGCCCAGTGCCCAGGCGTTCTCGTCGTGGACCGTGCCGCGCAGCATCCCCCGGTCGGCCTTGGCCCAGGGGCGGCGCTGGTCCTCGGTGGCGGCGGCGTCGGGGCGCGGTCCGAAGCCGGTGGCGGTCATCCCGAGCGGCCGGGTGATGCCCTCGCGGACCAGGGCGTCGAGGGAGCGGTGGGTGAGGCGCTCCAGGACGTGCTGGAGCAGCAGCATGTTCAGGTCGGAGTAGACGTACTCGCCGGGCGGGGTGGCCGGGGCCTCGGCGCGCAGGGCGGCGAGGCGGGCGGCGTCGTCCGGGCAGGCGTACAGCGGCAGTTCCGGCCGCAACCCCGAGGTGTGGGTGAGCAGCTGGCGGACGGTGATGCCGTGCGCGGCGGCGGCCGTGAACTCGGGTATGTACGCCCCGACGAGCGCGTCGATGCCGAGCGTGCCGCGCTCCAGCTGCTGGACGGCGGCCACGGTGGTGAAGAGCTTGGTGAGCGAGGCCAGGTCGAAGGGGGTGGTGGTGCGCATCGGCACCCGCCACTCGTGGGGCAGCTCGACCCCCGTGTCGGACTCCGGGTCGTACGAGGCGTGGCGCACCGCCCAGCCGGCCGCCTCCTCCGCGGCGATCACCGGGCCGCGGCCCACGACGAGCACGGTGCCCGCGGCCCAGGGGCGGGGTCCGCGCGTCAGGTCGCGGACGTCGGCGACGAGGCCGTCGATCTCGTCGGGGTCAAGGCCCGCGCGGTCCGGTGTGCCGGGGCGCAGGAGTCTCGGTGCGCTCAGTGGTCCGCCTCCTGCGTCGGCTCGTGCTGCCAGGGGCGGCACAGTCCCACGAAGCAGGCGATGGCCGCCAGCGCGCAGACCAGTTGGACGACGGCCATCGGGACGGCCGTGTCCTCGCCCGCGATGCCGACCAGCGGGGAGGCGACGGCGCCGATGAGGAAGGAGGAGGTGCCGAGCAGCGCGGATGCGGAACCGGCGGCGTGCGGGGTGCGGAGCAGGGCGAGGGACTGCGTGTTGGGCAGGGTGAGGCCCATCGAGGACATGAGGACGAAGAGCCCGGCGGCGACCGGGAAGAGGCCGACGTCGCCGAAGACGCCGAGCGTCATGAGCAGCAGTGCCGTCGCGGCGGTGGTGATCATCGCGAGGCCGACGGCGAGGACCTTGTCGAGCCGTGCGCGGCCGACCAGGATCTTGCCGTTGATCTGGCCCGCGGCGATCAGTCCGACGGAGTTCACGCCGAAGAGGAGGCTGAAGGTCTGCGGGGAGGCGCCGTAGATCTCCTGGATCACGAAGGGCGAGGCGGAGATGTAGGCGAAGAGCGCGGCGAAGGCGAAGCCGCCCGCGATCATGTACCCGGCGAAGACGCGGTCGGCGAGGAGCGCGCGCATGGTGCGCAGGGCCTGGACGGTGCCGCCGCCGTGCCGCTTCGCGGGGGCGAGGGTCTCGGGCAGGCGGCGCCAGACCAGCAGGGTCAGGGCGGTGCCGACGACGGTGAGGACGACGAAGATGCCGCGCCAGTCGGTGAAGCGCAGGACCTGGCCGCCGATGAGGGGGGCGGCGACGGGGGCGACGCCGGAGATCAGCATCAGGGTGGAGAAGAAGCGGGCCATCTCCACGCCGTCGTACAGGTCGCGGACGATGGCGCGGGCGATGACGATGCCCGCGGCGCCGGCGAGGCCCTGCAGCAGCCGGAAGCCGATCAGGAGCTCGGCGGTGGGGGCGAAGGCGCAGGTCGCGGTGGCGACGACGTAGACGAGCAGGCCGATGAGGAGCGGGCGGCGGCGGCCCCACTTGTCACTCATCGGGCCGACGACGAGCTGACCGAGGGCCATGCCCATCAGGCAGGCGGTCAGGGTGAGCTGGACGGTGGCGGCCGGGGCGTGCAGCGCGTCGGTGACCTCCGGCAGGGCCGGCAGGTACATGTCCATGGAGAGCGCGGGGACGGCGGTGAGGCCGCCGAGCACGAGGGTGACCAGGGCTCCGGTACGACGGAGGGCGGCGGGGCCCTGTGGCTCCGCCGCCTTCGGTATCGCGTGGTCCTGTGTGGCCTGCCCGGTCTCAGGCATCGCGCCCCTCCCAGTCGCTGCGTGGTCGCCCTCCATGGTCGCAGCTACCGGCGGGTGGTACGGACCGGTTCCGTTACGCCGGGTGCAGCCCGGGGTCGCCCGCCTCCGTGACGAAGGACGCGGCGGTCCTGATCGGGGCGCCGGGCCGGGTGACGGCGTCGACGGTCTTGAAGTCGGCGCGGGCCGACTCGCGGCCGAGGCCGACCGTCACGTAGCCGCGGCGGCCGTTGTAGAACTTCAGGTGCGGGTTGGCCCTGGTGTAGGTGTCCCAGTTGGCGGGCTTCTCGGCGCCGTCCTTGCCGCTCGCGACGGAGGTGGCGACGATCTCGGTGCCGACGGTCTTCGAGGACGGGTCGTCGAAGTCGGCCTTGATGTCGAAGGCGTAGCCGACGTGCACGTCGCCGGTGAGGACCATCAGGTTCTCGATGCCGGTCGAGCGCGCGCCGGCGAGGACGCGCCCGCGGGAGGCGCGGTAGCCGTCCCAGGCGTCCATGGAGAGCTTCGCCCGCTCGTTCAGGTCGAGCCTGCGCTCGGAGAAGGTGACCTGCTGGGGGACGACGTTCCACTGGGCGCGCGAGCGGCGCCAGCCGTCGATGAGCCAGCGCTCCTGGGTGGCGCCGGTGATGGTCCGCGCCGGGTCGTCGGACTCGGGTCCCGGTACGTGGGCGGTGTCGCCGTACGCCTGGTCGGAGCGGTACTGGCGGGTGTCGAGGATGTCGAACTGGGCGAGGCGTCCCCAGACCAGGCGGCGGTAGAGCTGCGCGTCGGGGCCCTTGGGCAGCTGGGGGCGGCGCAGCGGCTGGTTCTCCCAGTACGCGCGGTAGGCGGCGGCCCTGCGCAGCAGGAACTCGGCGGGCGGGTCGTCGTTCTCGGAGATGTCGCCCGCGTAGTTGTTCTCGGCCTCGTGGTCGTCCCAGGTGACGACGAAGGGGTGCGCGGCGTGCGCGGCGCGCAGGTCGGGGTCGGACTTGTAGAGGGCGTACCGCAGGCGGTAGTCCGCCAGGTTCTGGGTCTCCTTGTTGAAGTGGGCGGGCAGCGTGCGGTCGGTGTAGTTGCGGGCGCCGCCGACCGCGTTGACGGCGTACTCGTAGAGGTAGTCGCCGAGGTGGAAGACGACGTCGACGTCGTCCTGGGCGAGGTGCTTGTACGCGGTGAAGTAGCCGTCGTGGTAGGCCTGGCAGGAGACGGCGGCGAGGGTGAGGGCGCCGGGGCGGCTGCCCGCGGGCGGCGCGGTGCGGGTGCGGCCGGTCTCGCTCACCCAGCTGCCCGCCCGGAAGCGGAAGTAGTAGGTGCGGCCCGCCTCCAGGTGGTCGGCCTCGACGTGCACGGTGTGGCTGAACTCGGGGTGCGCGGTGGCCGTGCCCCGTCTGGCGACGCGCCGGAAGCGGGCGTCGTGGGCGAGCTCCCACTGGACGGTGACGCGCTCCTGGGGCAGGCCGCCGCCGGGCTCGTAGGGGGCGGGGGCCAGCCGGGTCCAGAGCAGGACGGAGGAGGGCAGCGGGTCGCCGGAGGCGACGCCGAGGGTGAAGGGGTTCTCCTTGATGCGGCGGGTGTCGAGCTCGGCGGCGGCCGCGACGCCCGCGGTGGGCAGGTTGGTGGCGAAGGCGAGCGCGGCGGCGGCGCCGGTGACCGTGAGGAACCGGCGGCGCCCCACGTGCCGGGCGGCGGCGCGGAGTTCGGCTGTGTGCTGCTGGCCTGCGGGTGTCATGTGCCCTCCCCTGACGACGGGTGTCACGGGCATGCAAGTGGCGGGGGACGACGGGCGCCTGTCGCGTACACAACAGCCGCATGGCGGTCGGATGATGTCCGCGTGACCGCCCCTCCCGTACGCTGCGGGGCCATGAACGCTGAGCGAACTGCCGCAACGAACCCGTCGGGGACCGCGCCGAGGACCGCCGTGGTGACCGGCGCGGGCTCCGGAATCGGCCGCTCCGTCGCCCTCGAACTGCTCGCCGCCGGGTGGTCGGTGGCGCTGGCCGGGCGCCGGGTGGAGACGCTGGAGGAGACGGCCGCCCTGGCCGCCGCCGGGCACGGGGTGAAGGACGCCGCCACCCTGCGCGTCCGCACCGACGTGTCGCGGCCCGAGGACGTGGCAGCCCTCTTCGCGCGCGTACGCGAGGACTTCGGGCGCCTGGACCTCCTCTTCAACAACGCGGGCACCTTCGGCCCCGGCGGCGTGCCCGTCGAGGAGCTGCCCTACGACGCCTGGCGGCACGTGGTCGACACCAACCTGAACGGCGCGTTCCTGTGCGCCCAGGCGGCCTTCCGGCAGATGAAGGAGCAGGACCCGCAGGGCGGCCGGATCATCAACAACGGCTCCATCTCGGCGCACGCCCCGCGGCCGAACTCGGTGGCGTACACGACGACCAAGCACGCGCTGACCGGCCTGACCAAGTCGCTCTCCCTGGACGGCAGGCCGTACCGGATCGCCGTCGGCCAGATCGACATCGGCAACGCGGCGACGGACATGACCGAGCGCATGCAGTCCGGGATCCTGCAGGCCAACGGCGCGTTGGCGAGCGAGCCGGTGATGGACGTGGCCGACGTGGCCCGCACGGTCCGGCACATGGCGGAACTGCCGCTGGAGGCGAACGTCCAGTTCGCGACCGTGCTCGCGACGAACATGCCCTACATCGGGCGGGGTTGAGGCACCCGCGGGGGCCGGGGTGGCGTGGGGTGGCGTGTCGTCGCGGCGCATATCTCCACAAGTGGAATAGCAGCTACCGCATCAATCGGGGCCAGTGCTCCCTTTATGCTCGGCTTCTCTCCACGAGAACTTCACACTTGGAGCACTCCTTGCGCATACGCACCATGGCCCCCGCCGTCCTCGCCGCCACCGCCCTGTCGGTGTCCCTCCTCGCCGCCTCCCCGGCGTCGGCGGCGTCGGCGCGCCACCAGGGCGGCCTGCACCTCGGCTACATCCAGTACGACAGCCCGGGCAGCGACACCCGCTCGAACTCCTCGCTGAACGCGGAGTGGGTCAACATCCACAACAGCACCCGCTCCCCGATCCAGCTCAAGGGCTACAAGCTGAAGGACGACACGGGCTACACGTACACCTTCGGCAGCTACAAGATCGGCGCGGGCAAGACGGTCAAGGTCCGCACCGGCAAGGGCAGCAACGCCTCCGGCGTCCGCTACTGGGGCCGCGGCAGCTACGTGTGGAACAACACGAGCGACAAGGCCCGCCTCCTCAAGCCGAGCGGCGCGCAGCAGGACTCCTGCGCATGGACGCGCGCCGACTCCGGCCACAAGAACTGCCACTGACCGATACCACCGGATATCACCGGACAACACCGGATAACACCGACCAATATCAGGGGGAAGGGGCAGGGCAGCCGCCGTGCCGTGCGCGCCCGCGGTCGGGGCCGCGGGAATGTGCCGCGCCGCGCGGCGGTTGCCCTGCGACATGACGACGAACACGACCCCTCCCGCGGACGGCGCCGGCGGCCCCGACGGCACCGGCGTGCTGCGCTACGCCGCCTTCACGACCGAGCCGGGCGGCGGCAACCCCGCGGGGGTCGTGCCGGACGCGGCCGGGCTCGACGACGCGGCCATGCTCGCCGTCGCCGCCCGCCTCGGCTACAGCGAGACCGCCTTCCTCACCCGGGACCCCGCGGACGCCGAGCGCGCCTACACCGTGCGCTACTTCAGCCCGCGGGCCGAGGTGCCGTTCTGCGGCCACGCCACCGTGGCGGCCGCGGTGGCGCTCGCCGAGCGGGGCGGGGCCGAGGGCGCCGACGGCCCCGGCGACTACGTCTTCGCGACGCGGGCCGGCACCGTGCCGGTCACCGTCACGGCGGACGGCGCCACCCTGCGCGCGACGCTCACCAGCGTCGAGCCGCACGTCGAGGACATCGCGGCCGGCGACCTCGACGAGGCCCTCGCCGCACTCGGCTGGGGCGCGGACGAACTGGACCCGGAGCTGCCGCCGCGCGTCGCCTACGCGGGCGCCCGCCACCTGGTGCTCGCCGCCGCGACCCGGGCCCGCCTCGCCGACCTCGCCTACGACTTCGAGCGCCTGCTCGCGCTGATGCGCCGCCTGGACCTGACCACCGTCCAGCTGGTGTGGCGGGCCTCGGACACCGTCTTCCACGTCCGCGACCCGTTCCCGGTGGGCGGGGTCGTGGAGGACCCGGCGACGGGCGCCGCCGCCGCGGCCTTCGGCGCCTACGCACGCGAACAGGGCCTGGTGCCCGCCGCGTCCGTCCTCACCCTGCACCAGGGCGAGGACATGGGCAGGCCGGGCGTCCTGACGGTGACGCTGCGGGACGGGGACCCGCGGGTGCGGGTGAGCGGGGCGGCGGTGCGGCTGCCGGAGTAGACCGGGGCGGGGTGGTCCGGGGTGGTCCCGGACTGGTCCCTGGCCGGGGTGGTCCGGAAGCGGTGGCGGCCGGGTCAGCCCTTGCCGATCAGGCCTGGCGGTCAGGCCTGGCGGTCAGGCCTGGCGGTCACGCCCGGCGGTCACGCCCGGCGGTCACGCCCGGCGGTCACGCCCGGCGGTCACGCCCGGCGGTCACGCCCGGCGGTCACGCCCGGCGGTCAGGCTTGGCGCGGTCAGGCTTGGCGGTCAAGCCTGGCGGTCACGCCTGGCCGGTCTCGAAGCGGGAGACCTTGCCGTCGTCCTCGACGACGAACCGCCACTTCGTGCGCATCTCGCCCCAGGTGTCGTTCCGGTACGTGACGAGCAGCGTGCGGCCGCCGTCCGACTCGGACTCGACGTCCATGTGGCCGTGGCAGGAGAAGACCTCGCGGTCCGTCCAGTCGGCGATGTCCCGGTCGGTGCCGTCGTCCGACATGGTCGCGCCGGGCGCGAGCAGGGCGTCGAAGGCCGCCTTGTCCTGGGCGTTCACCGCGGTGACGAAGGCCCGGACCGTGGGGTCGGCGAGCCGGTTTACCTGAATGCTCATGCGCCCACGGTCACACCGGGCGGCCCGCCCCGCCACCGCTGCCGCACCCTCCGGTCACCCGGACGGACCCGTGGGCCGGGTGGGCCGTGCCGGGGCGGTGGACGGTGGAGACGGACGCATCCGTCACCCCCGCCGCGGGGCCGAACCGGGAGTTCCCCATGACCACGTGTTCCTGCCTGGACCGACGCGACCTCGGGCTGCTGCTACTCCGGGCGGGCACCGGCGGGGTGCTCGCCGCGCACGGCGCCCAGAAGCTGCTCGGCTGGTTCGGCGGCGGGGGCATCGAGGGCACCGGCGCCTTCATGGAGTCCGTCGGCTACGCGCCGGGCAGGCTCAACGCCGTCGTGGCGGGGCTCGCCGAGGCCGGCGGCGGGGTGCTCCTCGCGCTGGGCCTCGCGACCCCGGCGGCGGGCTCGGCGGCGGCGGGCGCGATGGCGGGCGCCACCGCCCTGCACACCCCGAACGGCTTCTTCAGCCAGGGCGGCGGCTACGAGTACCCGGCGTTCCTCGGCCTGGCCTCCGCCGCCCTCGCCGTCACGGGCCCCGGCCGCTACTCCGCCGACCACGCGCTCGGCCACTCCCTCAACCGCGCCTGGATGGTGCCCGCCGCGCTCGCGGGCACGGCGATCGGGGTGCTCGTGACGCTGGGCGCCCGGCGCCGGAACGTCCGCGCGCAGGAGGCCGGGGAGGGCACCTCGCACGACGCGTAGCCGCCGTGGCAGGCTGCGGCCCATGGACGAGCAGCAGCACGAGCAACCGGGCGCGCAGGCCGCCCGGCAGGACCCCTGGGACACCGTCGACCGGCTCTACGCGTGGCTGGACGCGCACAACGCACACGCGCCCCGGGAGGCGCTGCTCCTGCGGATGCTGAAGCTCTCCGAGGAGGTCGGCGAGGTCGCGCAGGCGGTCATCGGCGCCACCGGCCAGAACCCCCGCAAGGGCACCACCCACACCTGGGACGACGTGCGCGGCGAGCTCTGCGACGTGATCGTCACGGCCATGGTCGCCCTGCGCACGCTCACCCCGGACGCGGCGGCGGTCCTGGCCGCGCACCTGCGCCGGGTCGACGCCCGGTCGACGGGCACGGCCCCGCCCGCGCACTGACGGACGGGACGCCCGGGACCTACCGCCCGAACCACCGCATGATCCGCTCGTCGGGGACGACGCGGTCCCACTCCTCGTCCGAGGTCACCTCGGGCAGCATGATCGGCAGGCTAGGCGCGGCGGGGCGGGGCGGGAGGACGAACGGTTTTCGACGGGAGGACGAACGGGATTTCGGGGTGGGGACGAGCGGGGTTTCGGGGGGGGATGAACGGGTTTTCCGGGGGCGGGACGTACGCGGGCGGCACCCCGCACAGCTCGGGGTGCCGCCCCTCGTACCGGTCGTACGACCTCACTCCCCGTCCCGCAACGCCTCCCCCGCCTCCCGCGCCAGGAGGTCGACGTACGCGGTGGTCCACGCCTCGACCGTCGCGCGGTCCCACAGGTCGGTCGAGTACTCCAGGTAGCCGGAGAGCACGTCGCCCGTGGGGATCAGGCCGAAGTTGAACTCCGAGCGCGCGCCCGGCACCGCCAGGTCCTCCACCGCCGTGGTCAGGC
This sequence comes from Streptomyces sp. NPDC002564, assembly GCF_042889645.1. Lineage (NCBI taxonomy): Bacteria > Bacillati > Actinomycetota > Actinomycetes > Kitasatosporales > Streptomycetaceae > Streptomyces > Streptomyces sp. NPDC002564. The sequence goes on from NZ_JBIARE010000003.1 coordinate 277,704, forward strand.
CCGGCAGTTCGACCTCCGTCTCCAGGGAGCTCTGGTACTGGAAGCCCAGCGGCAGCCGGTCCGGCACCTCGGTGCCGAGCGCGGCGCCGACCTCGGCGGCCACCGCGCGGATCGGCGCCGCGTGGTCGATGGCCCCGACCGAGCTGCGCGCCACCTGGTCCACCAGCGCCCCGAACGAAGCGGCCGCGCCACCGCGTACGCGCAGCGTGAAGGACGACACCGTGCAGGCCGCGAGCGCCTCGAACTCGCGCCGCTCGCGGTTGGCGTAGGAGATGCCGAGCACCACGTCCGGCTCGCCGCCCGCCTCGGCGACCAGCCGGGCGAACGCCGCCGCCGTCACCACGAACGGCGTCGTGCGGTGCCGCCGCGCCAGCGTCTCCACGTCGGCGCGCGCCGCGCGGTCCACCGTGAAGAGGACCACGTCGCCCGCGCCGCTGAGCTCGTCGGGCCGGGGCCTGTCCACCGGCAGCGGCAGGGCGAAGGGGGCGTCCTTCAGCTCGCGCGCCCAGTAGTCGACGAGCCGCCCCTTGTCCTGCGTGCGGTTCTGCTCCCGCTGCCAGCGCGCGTACTCACCCGGCTGCGGCACCTCGGCGGCGAGGCCGTGCGGCTCGCCGGTGGACGCCGCCCGGTACAGCGCGGCCAGTTCGCGCAGCAGCACGCTCACCGACCAGCCGTCGCAGGCCGCGTGGTGCAGCACGAACAGGAGCACCCAGCGGTCCCGGTCCGTGCGCAACAGGCGCAGCTTCGGGGCGAGTTCGGCCTCGATGTCGAAGGGGTCGGCGGCCACCTCCGCCGCGACGCGCTCGGCCTCCCTGCCCGCGGCGTCCGGCGAGCCGTGGCGGGCCAGGAGGTCCTCCTCCGGCAGGGCGAGGGGCCGGGCGCGCAGTGCCTCCTGCCACCACTCCCCGCCGTCCTGGACGAACCGGGTCCGCAACGCCTCGTGCCGGGCGACGAGTTCGCTCAGCGCGGTGCGCAGGGCGGGTACGTCGAGGGCTCCCGTCAGCGTGAGCCGCATCGCCACGTTGTAGATCTGCGGGCGGGGGTGGGTGCGGTGGCGGGTGATGAAGGCGGACTGCTGGGCGGTGACGGGGGCCCGGCCGACGACGACCGCGTCCCCGGCCCCGGCTCCTCCGGCTCGTCCGGTCCATCCGGCTCCTCCGGCCTCCCCGGCATCGGCGGCCTCTCCCGCCTCCCCGGTCGGGTCGGCCGCGCTCGCGTCCGGCGCCGATCCCGCCAGGTACTCCGCCATGGCCCGCAGCGTGGGCTCGTCGTAGAAGCGCGCCACCGGGTACTCCGTGCCGAACTCCTCCCGTACGCCGTTCGCCAGGCGGATCGCCGTGAGGGAGTGGCCGCCGAGCTCGAAGAAGGAGGCGTCGGCGGCGATCGCCGACACGTCGACGTCGAACTCCTTGGCCCAGAGCCGCTTCAGACGTGCCGCCACGTCGGAGGCGGGGGCGCGGCGGGCGGCGACCGGGGCGGTCCGCGATGTGCGGGCGGGCCCGGTGGCGGTGGTGTGGGCGGGCTCGGGCAGGGCCGCGCGGTCCAGCTTGCCGTTGGCGGACAGCGGCAGCACGGGCAGCACCGACCAGGCGCCGGGCACCAGGTGGTCCGGCAGCAGCCCGGCGAGCTCCGCCGCGAGCCGGTCGGCGAACGCCCGCTCCGCCGCGTCCCCGTCGGGCCGTCCGGGCGCCGCCGGTACGACGTAGGCCGCGAGGCGGGCCTCGCCGCGCCGGTCGCGCCGGGCCAGGACGACCGCGTCGCCCACCCCGGTCAGCCCGTTGAGCACGTGGGAGACCTCCTCGGGCTCGACCCGGAAGCCCCGGATCTTCACCTGGTCGTCGGCCCGGCCGCGGAACTCCAGCGCCCCGGAGCCGGTCCAGCACACCAGGTCGCCGGTGCGGTACAGCCGACCCTCGGTGCCCAGGGGGTCGTCCACGAACCGCTCCGCCGTCAGGTCGGGGCGGCCCAGGTATCCGGTGGCCACTCCGGGGCCGCCGACGTACAGCTCGCCCACCTCGCCCGCGGGCACCTCGCGCCCGTGGGCGTCGAGCACCCGGAGCGTGACGTTGTGCGCGGGGCGGCCGATCGGGATCGGCACGTCGGGGCCGCCGGGGGTGCGCGGCTCGACCGTCCCGGCGGTGCAGAGCACCGTCACCTCGGTGGGCCCGTAGACGTTCAGCGTCTCGTAGGGGGCGCCGGGGCGCGGGCGGGTGCGCAGCACGTCACCGCCCAGCAACAGGTGGCGCAGCGGCGGCTGTTGCGCGTCGGGGAGGGTGAGGACGGCCTCGCCGAGTGCCGTCGGCAGGATGGAGAAGGTGATCCGCCGGTCCGTGAACCAGCGGGCCAGCGCGGCCGGGTCCTTGCGGACCGTCCCGTCGGCGACGACGACCGTGGCGCCCGCGGTCAGCGCGGGCCAGATCTCCAGCGCCGCGGCGTCGAAGCCCTGGCTGCAGACGGCGGCGCTGCGGTCGTCCGCACTGAACCCGAACCGTTCGTGGTGCCACTGGCACAGGTCCACGACGGCGCGGTGCGGGACGGCGACGCCCTTGGGGGTGCCGGTGCTGCCGGAGGTGTAGATCGCGAAGCAGAGGGACTCGGGTCCCCCGGGCGGGCGCGCGAAGGGCTCCGCGGAGGGGTCGGCGGTCGCGGTCACGTCGACCGCCCTCGTCCCCGCCGGGGTCCGCGGCGGCGCTCCGGCGCCGGTCCCGCCGTCCACGACGAGGATCCGGGCGCCGCTCTCCGCGAGGACGGCCTCGGCCCGCGCCCTGCCCTGTGCCGGGTCCAGCGGCACGTAGCCGCGGCCCGCCTTGAGCGCGGCGAGCATGGCGACGATCAGGTCGGCGCCGCGCGGCAGCCACAGCGCGACCGGCCCGTCCCCGTCGTCGGCGGCGTGCAGCGCCGCGGCGAGCCGCGCCGCCCGCTCGTCCAGCGCGCCGTAGGTCAGCGTCACGTCACCGCTGATCACGGCGGTGCGGTCCGGGGCGACCTCGGCCCACCGGGACGCCAGGGCGTCGACGGTGCTGTGCGCGCGCCCGCGGACGGGCCCGTGCCGCCACGCGCGGGGCACGGCGGCCGGCTCCCGCGCCCCGACCGCCTCGGCGAGGACGTCGCGGAACGTGCTGAACAGCGCGTCGACGGTCGCCTCGTCGAAGAGGTCGGTGTGGTACTCCAGATGGCAGCGGATGCCGTCCGGCTGGTCGGTGAAGTACACGCTGAGGTCCGTCAGCGCCTTGTCCGGGCCCGCGTCGAGCGGCGTCGCCCGCACCCCTGGCAGGTCGAAGCGGAAGGGGTCGCCGCCCTCGAACTCGGCGAGCGTCTGGAAGACGGGCGTGCGGTCGAGGCCGCGCGGCGGCGCCAGCTCCCGTACGACGGCCTCGAAGGGCACGTCGGCGTGGTCGTACGCGTCCAGGGCGACCCCGCGCACCCGGTCGAGGACCGTGGTGAAGTCCGGGTCCCCGGAGAGGTCGAGGCGCAGCGCCAGCGTGTTGACGAAGAACCCGACCACGTTCTCGTACTCCGGCGTGCGGTCGGACATCGGGGTGCCGATGACGAGCTCGTCCTGGCCGGTGGCGCGGCGCAGCGCGCAGGCGTGGCCCGCCAGCAGGGTCATGAAGAGGGTGCTGCGCCGCTCCTTGCTGAACTTCCGTATACGTGCGGACAGTTCGGGGTCCAGGGTGCGGAACAGGGCGCGTCCGTGGGAGGTCATCACGGCGGGCCGGGGCCGGTCGGTGGGCAGGTCGAGGACGGGCAGGTCGCCGTCGAGCGCCTTGCGCCAGTAGGCGAGGTCCTCGGCCGCCTTGGGCCCGCCGAGCGCGTCGAGCTGTCCGCGGGCGTGGTCGGCGTAGGTGCGGGTGAGGGCGGGGAGGTCGGCGGCCGGGGCGCCGGGCAGCCCGGCCCGGTAGAGGGCGGACACGTCGCGGGCGAGCACGGCGGCGGAGGCCGCGTCCATCACGATGTGGTGCAGGGACAGGACGAGGACGTGCCGCCGCTCGCCGAGCCGGACCAGCCGGGTGACGAACAGCGGACCGTCCGCGAGGTCGAAGCGCCGCCCGCTCTCGGCCGCGAGCGTGTCGGCGACGGCGTCGCCGCCGCCCGTGCCGTCCACGACCGCGAAGTCCACGTCACCCGCGGGCAGCGTGAACTGCCTCGGCTCCCCCGCCACTTCGCGGAAGACGGTGCGCAGTTGCTCGTGCCGGGCGGCGAGCGCGCGCAGGGCGGCCCGCAGGGCGGGGACGTCGAGCGGGCCCTCCAGGTCGATGGCCTTGGTCTCGTTGTACGCGGTGCGGCCCGGCAGCATCCGCTCCAGGAACCAGACGCGCTGCTGCCCGGGCGACAGGGGCGCCCCGCGGTCGGTCTCCGGGGCGGGAGCCGCCGCCGGCACGGGAAGCGTCGTCGCCGGGGCCGCGGGCGCCTCGTACGCGCGGCGCAGTCCGTCGAAGTGCGTCAGGCCGTCGCGCAGCGCGTCGGTGCCGACGCCGAAGTCGACGAGGCCGACGATCTCGTCGGCGCCCGCGGCCCGCACGGCGTCCACCACGGACCGCACGCTCTCGGGGCTGCCGATGAGGGCCCGCTGGTCGCAGTACCGGTCGTAGGCGCGGCGGAAGACGACGTCCAGGTCGTCCTCGGTCATCGCGGACAGGTCGACCTGGTGGCCCAGGCTGTTGGCGACGCCGCCGAACAGCGACAGCGAGGACCGCATGTACCGCGACAGCGGCTCGCGCGCCTCCTCGCGCGCGGCGTCGTGCCGCTCGGCGAGGTAGGTGTGCAGCAGCACGGCCACGTGCCCGGCGTCCGGGTCGAGGCCGTGGGCGGCGCGTGTGCGCCGGTACAGCGCGACGTTGTCGCGCAGCTGCTCGACGGTCTGGGTCATGAGGTTGGTGACGATGCCCAGGTCGTGGCGTGCGGCCAGTTCGTACGACGCGGGGTTGCCGACGACGGCCGTGTACATGGGCGGCGCGTCCTGCACGGGCCGGGGGAACAGGCGCAGGTCGCTCTCGCCCTGCCCGGTGGTGCGGCGCACGGGTTCGCCCCGCCACAACTGCCGTACCTGTGCGACCTGTTCGTACATCAGCTCCTTGTGGGAGCCGAAGCGCTCGGGGAAGAAGACGAAGTCGTTGGCGTGCCAGCCGCTGGCGCAGCCGATGCCGATGCGGCCGCCGGAGAGGTTGTCGACCATCGACCACTCTTCGGCGACACGGATCGGGTCGTGCAGCGGCAGGACCACCGAGCCCGCGTTGATGCGGATGCGGTCGGTCTCGCGGGCGAGCGCGGCGGCCAGCACGACGGGGTTGGGGAACAGGCCGCCGAAGGAGTGGAAGTGCCGCTCGGGGATCCACAGGGAGTGGAAGCCGTTGCGGTCGGCGAACCGGGCCGTCTCCAGGAGGTGGTCGTACTTGCCGTGCCGGGGCCCGGCCTCGTCCTGCGGGTAGTCGCCGAAGAAGTAGACGCCGAAGTCGAGGGGGCGGGCGGGAGCAGCTGCCGGGGTGCGCTCGGCGGCGGAGGCCGGGACGTGCTCGGCGGCGGGGGCCGGGACGTGCTCGGCGGCGGGGGCCGGGGCGGGCTCGGCGGCGGGTTTCGGGGCGGGCTCCTGCCGCGCCCGCGCCGTGGCCGCCGCGCTGTTCCAGGCCATGGCGGGCACGGCGGGCGTACGGGCCGGTTCACGGACCGGTCCACGGGACGGCGTACGGGCGGACCCGGCGCGCGGGCTGCCCAGCGAGAAGCCCGCGCCGCGCAGCTCCCGCAGCGAGTCCTTCACCGCGTCGACGATGAACTCGACGTCTCCATCGGTGTGTTCGGTGGACAGGAAGAAGTTGCGCCACTCCCACACGTGCACGCCCCGCACCATGAGGTGGTGGTAGAGCAGCTCCATGTCCGCCCGGTGCTCGAAGCGGAACATCGAGCCGAAGTGGCTCAGGCTCAGCGCGAACCCCTCGGCCTCGAAGAAGGCGTTGAGGGTGGTGGCGAGCTCGTCGGTGCGGGCGTTCAGGCGGTCCTGGAGGAGCGGGCTGTGCTCCTTGAGGTGGGTGAGGACGGCGCGGGTGGCGACCATCGACACGGGGTGCTGGATGTAGGTGCCGCCGAAGAAGGTGGTGTCGGCCGCCGGGTAGCTGTCGTCCCCGTAGCTCCAGTGGCCGCCGTCGATGCCGTCCATGATGTCGGCGCGGCCCGCGATGGCCCCGATCGGGAAGCCGCCGCCGAGCAGCTTGCCGTAGGTGGCGAGGTCCGGCGTGACGCCGTACAGCTCCTGGGCGCCGCGCAGTGCGGGCCGGAAGCCGGTCAGCATCTCGTCGAAGAGCAGCACGATGCCGTGCCGCCGGGTCAGTTCGCGCAGCCGCCGCACGAACGCGGCGGGCTGCAGCGACGGGTGGCGGCTCTGCACCGGCTCCACGACGACCGCCGCGATCTCGCCGGCCTGCTGCTCGATGACGGCGAGGCTCTCCTCGCTGCCGTAGGGCAGGACGAGCAGGTCGGCGACGGCGTTCTGCGGGACGCCCGCGGACATCGGGACGGTGGTCAGGCCCTCGCCGCCGGTCCGCGGCGAACGCCCGAGGACGTTGTCGTTGTGGCCGTGGTAGGCGCCCTCGAAGGTGATGATGCGGGAGCGGCCGGTGGCGGCGCGGGCCAGCCGGATGGCCGCGGAGTTGGCCTCCGTACCGGAGTTGGCGAAGGCGACGCGCTCCATGCCGGTCAGTTCGGCGAGCAGCTCGGCGGCCTCGCCGGTCTCCACGGTGCGCGGGCCGAGCTGGATGCCGCGCGCGAGGTGCTCGCGGACGGCCTCGGTGACGAAGGCGGGCTCGTGGCCGAAGAGCAGGACGCCGAAGCCCATGGTGATGTCGACGTACCGGTTGCCGTCGATGTCCTCCAGCCAGGAACCGCGTGCCCGGCGCCCGGCGATGGGGTACAGCATCTCCTTGGTGCTGCTGCGGAAGCCGACGGCTGCCCTGCTGTCGGCGAGCACGCGGCGGTAGCGCTGCGCGATGCTCTTCGACGTGGGCGTCCTGGCGGTGTAGCGGCGCACCAGGTCGTCGAGGTGGGCCCGCTGGGTGTCGGAGGCGTTGCCGCGGAGCATGCCGGAACCGCGGGCGACCTCCGGGCGCGGACCGTGCTGGGCGGGACGCGCGGCCGCGGGCTCCCCGGCCCCGGGTTCCTCGGCGCCCAACTGCCGGGCGATGCGCTGCGAGAGCTCGGCCATCGCGGCGAGGTCCTGGTCGACCGCGGCGGAGACGGAGCGGTCGGCCGTACGGTCGGCGGAGTCGGTCCCGGTCACCGGCCCGCCTTCCCGTCGGTGACCGCCTGGGCGGTCTGGGCGGTCTGGGCGGCGAGCAACTGCGAGAGCTGCCCCATCAGTTGGAGCTGCATCTGGGAGAGCTGGTGCACTTGGCGCACGAGGTCGTCGACCTCGCGGCGGGTGGCGTACTCGACGGGGGCCGCGGCCGGTGCGGGCGCGGGGACCACGGGTGCGGGCTCGCGGACGACCGGAGCGGGCGCCGAGGCCTGGACCGGCACCTGCGCGAGCGGCGGAACGACCGGAGGGGCCGCCTGCGGAACGACCGGCGGAGCCGCCTGCGGAGCGACCGGAGGGGCCACCGGCTCGGGAGGAGCCGTGGCCGTGACCCCGGCCGGGGCAGGGGCCGTCGCCGTCATCTTCCCGGCGATGATCAGGGCGAGCCCCTTCGCCGTGCCCGCCTCCTCGAAGAGCTCCCGCATCGACACCTTGACCTGGTGTTCCTCCTCCAGCTCCCGCAGTACGCCGATCATCTGCAGGGAGTCCGCGCCGAGGTCGAAGAAGGAAGCGTCCTCGGCTATCTCGCTCGTGTCGTAGCTGAGGTGCTTCGCGGTGACCTTGATGATGTGCTGGAGCACGCGCTCGACCGCTGCCTCGTCCTGTGCCACTTCCGCCCCATCCCTTGCCGCTTGTACGGGTTGTGCGGGCCGGGGAAGGTGGTTCTCCGGCCCTGTCCAGTAGTCCTTGTGCTGGAATCGGTAGCCGGGCAGGGGGATCCTGCGCCCCGCCCCGTCCGCGAAGACCCGCCAGTCGACCGGCGCACCGGCCCGGTGGAGGCCCGCGGCCGCGTCCCACAGCGGGGCGAGCCCCGCCCCGCGGCGCAGCGTCGGGTGCGCCGCCCGGTCCGGCAGCGCCCGGCGCGCCAGTCCGCCGAGCGTCGTGTGCGGCCCGATCTCCACCAGCACGCCCACGTCGTCGTGCGCCGCCCCCACCTCGCGCAGCACGTCGGCGAACCGCACCGGTTCCCGCGCCTGCCGTACGAGGTAGTCGGCGTCCGGCACCCAGCCCGCGGGCCGGGTGCGACCGTCGAGACCGCTGACGAACGGCACCCGGCACGGCCGTGGCGTCACCTCGGCGACCAGCGCGCGCAGGCCGTCGAGGACCGGGTCCATGAGGGCGGTGTGGAAGGCCTGCCGCACCGGGAGTTCCCCGGCCGGCGTGCCCTGCCCGGCGAGCAGCTCCGTGAGACGGGCCATGGCGTCCGCCGGGCCCGCGAGGACCTGGCTGTCGGCGCCGTTGGTGACCGCGAGCTCCACACCGGGCACCCGGGCGGCCAGCTCGCGCGCCGTCGCCTCGTCCACCGGGACCGCGACCATCGCGCCGGGCGCGCACCGGTCCCGCATGAGCCGCCCGCGGCCCGCCGTCAGGCGCAGCCCGTCCTCGGCGGACAGCGCGCCCGCCGCGTACAGCGCGCCGTACTCCCCCACGCTGTGTCCGGCCACCACGCCCGGCGCGATGCCCGCCTGTCGCCACAGGCGGACGAGCGCGCACTGCAGCGCGAAGAGCGCGGGCTGCGCCACGTCGGTGTCGCGCACCTGCTCGTCCCCGGCGCCGTCCGCCGTGCCGAGCAGCGCGCCGAGGAGGCCTTCGCCGCCGGTGAGTGCCGCGTACTGCGCCTCGCAGGCGTCCAGGGTCTCCCGTACGACGGCGAAGCGCTCGTACAGGACGCGGGCCGCGCCGCGGTGCAGGCTGCCCTGCCCGGTGAAGAGGAATCCGGCCCCGGGGCGGTTCGGGCCGCCCGGTCGCGCGGAGGCCAGCCAGTCGTCCAGGGCGCCGGTCAGCGCGGCCACGGTGTCGCCGCGCAGGGCGAGCCGGTGCCTGCGGTGGGCGCGGCCGAGCGCCAGCGTGGTCACCAGGTCGGCGGGGTGCGTGCCGGGGTGGGCGCGCAGATGGTCGCGCAGGGCCGTGGCGTTGTCGGTGAGCGCCGCCTCCGTGTGGCCGGAGAGCACGAGGACGCCCGGGGGCGGCGGGGTGCCCGCGGGGCGGGGCGCGGGCTCGGGGGCCTGTTCCAGGACGACGTGCACGTTGGTGCCGCCCACGCCGAAGGAGCTGACGCAGGCCCGTCGCGGCCCGGCGCCCAAGGGCCACGGGCGGGCGGTGTCCGGGATGTAGAAGGGGCTGGCCGCGAGGTCGAGTGCGGGGTTGGGGCGGCGGAAGTTGGCCATCGGCGGGATGACGCCGTGCCGCAGCACGAGGAGGGCCTTGACCAGGCTCGCCAGTCCCGAACACACGTCGAGATGGCCGATGTTGGCCTTGACCGAGCCGAGCGCGCAGTAGCCGGTGCGGTCGGTGTCGGCGCGGAACGCGGCGGTCGCGCCCGCGAACTCGATGGGGTCGCCCTTGAAGGTGCCGGTGCCGTGCGTCTCCAGGTAGCCGATGCTGCCCGCGTCGACGCCCGCCCGGCGCAGTGCCCGGCGGATCGCCCCCTGCTGGCCCGCCGCGCTGGGCGCGGAGAACGCCTTCTTGTCCGCGCCGTCGTTGTTCATGCCCCAGCCCCGCAGGACACCGTGGATGTGGTCGCCGTCGGCGACGGCCCGGTCCAGGCGCTTGAGCACCACGGCCACCACGCCGGTGCCGCCGACCGTGCCGTCCGCGTCGGCGTCGAAGGGCCGCAGGCGGCCGCTCTTGGAGAGGATGGACCCCTTGACGTACTGGTAGCCGATGACCTGCGGGACGTGCAGCGCGGTGGCCCCGGCGACGGCGAGGTCGCACTCGCCGGAGACGACGGACTGCGCGGCGAGATACACGGCCGACAGCGAACTGGAGCACGCCGTCTGGACGTTGACGGCGGGCCCGGTCAGGCCGAGCCGGTAGGCGGCGCGGTTGGCGGTGAAGTCGGTGAAGTTGCCGACGGTGACCTGCAGTCCGGCGACCCAGTCGGCGATCTCGCCCTTCAGGACGTTGTTCTGCAGATACGTCTGGAGGGAGTAGAGGTGGTAGCCGGTGCTGGCGTACACCCCGACCTCGTGCCCGCCCCGCCCGCCGGGGTCGTCCCCCGCGTCCGCGTGGTCGGCCGTCCGGTCACCCGTGTGCCCCCCGTGCCCCGCGTACCCGGCGTTCTCCAGCGCGTGGTGGACGCACTCCAGGAACAGCCGGTGCTGCGGGTCGGTGATCCGGGCCTCGTGCGCGCTCATCCCGAAGAACCCCGCGTCGAAGCCCGCGATGCCGTCCAGGACCCCGCTCGCGCCGACGAACTCCTCGGCGCGGTACTGCTCCTCGGGGATGCCCGCCGCGTCGAGTTCCGCGTCGGTGAAGCGGCGGATGCGGTCGGCGCCGTCGTGGATCGTGCGCCAGAACTCCTCCGGGGTGTCCGCGCCGGGCAGCCGGAAGGACAGGCCGACGACGGCCACGGCGGATCGGTCGGCGGCGGTCATCGGGCCTCACTCTCCCGCTCGGCGGAACTCTCGCCCGTACGCCCGACGGAACCCTCGCCGGTACGTTCCCGGGCCTCTGGCCGGTGCTCCGCGTCCTCCGCGCGCTCCCGGTGCTCCGCGTGCTCGCGCCCGGCCTCCCGCCCCTGCCGCACCAGCACCACGAACATCCCGCAGCACAGGACGATCGCCGACCCGTGCAGCAGGCCGACCACCTGGAGGGGCGAGAAGTGGTCCAGGAGCGCGCCGCTGACCAGCATGCCCAGGCCGAATCCGGTGTTCTCGACCGAGGCGGACAGGCCGAACAGCCGGCCGCGCTGCTCGTCGGGGGCCGCCTGGAGGCGGGTCACGTAGGCGATCTCGGTGAGTCCGTCGGCCATGCCGGCCACCAGCGCGGCGACCACGGCGACGCCCGTGGGCAGCCCGGCGAAGACCACGATGAACGCGGCCGACATCACGCAGGCCCCGATCGCGAACGCCCGCTCGCCCGGCCCCTGCCGCCCGCCGCGCCCGGCCCACCGCCCGCAGACCTGCTGCATGACGATGTTGCCGATCGCCCAGGTGGCCCAGAACTGGCTGACGAACGTGGCCGGATGGGACGGGTCGAGGTCGCTGGAGTAGACCGGCAGCGCCACGTTGTGGGAGGACGAGCCGAGGCCGTCGGCGGCCCGCAGGGCGATCATGACGGCGAGGACGGGAGCGGCGCGCAGCAGGAGCAGCGCCCCGGCACCACGCCCCGCACCACCCCCCTTCCCGGTCTTCCCGGCCTTCCCGCTCTCCCCCTCCGCTACGGACGGAGCCTCCCCCTTCTCGCCCGTCTTCTCGTCCTGCGCCCGCGTCCGGATGGGCAGCGAGAGCAGGACGCACGCGGAGACCGCGAAGGTGACGGCGTCCAGGGAGATGGCGGCGACGTAGCCCAGTTCCGCGACGAGCACGCCCGCGGAGGCGAACCCGGCGATCATCGCGAGCGAACGCCCGGTGGCGAGGAGGGAGTTGGCGCGCATACGCAGCTCGCCGCCGACGATCTCCGGGATGCTGCTGCGCAGCGCCACGCCCGAGAGGGTCGAGCAGAATCCGGTCACGACGGCCAGTACGTAGAGAAGCCCGGCCCGTCCCCCGTCGGGAGCGATCAGCAGCGCTATCATGGCCACGCACTGCGTCAGATCGGCTCCGACCATCAACCGCTTGCGGTCGTACGCCGAGACCAGCCGTCCGCTCACAAAGCCGGATACGACACTGGTCAACAACCGTACGGCCATGAAGAGTCCGGCGGCGAGGGCGCTGTCGGTGACGTCGTAGATGAAGACGTTCAGCGCGACCATGTTCAGGTAACTGCCGTACGCCGAGACGCCGTTCCCCACGACGAGCAGGCGAAAGTGCCGCAAGCGTTCCCCCCTGGTCCGGGCCGGGCTGCCATTCGGATCGTGCACGGCTGTGCTCAGCCGAGACCGCCTTCACACTCACCCGCCCCGAAGCGCGCCCACAGTCCCCCGAATTGGGGACTTGACACGGCCGGTCGCGCTCAGTAGCTACGCATCTCCCCTGGGTATGCGGGGTTTCCTTTCTGTTTCTTCACGACCGTGGTTAGATCACCTGGCGGCCACAGCCGCCGTACGTGTTGACAGTCCCTCCTGGAGGGAAGATGCCAGTAGACAGCCGCCCGCAGAACGCACCGGCGTTGTCCCACAGGGAGCGTCAGGTGTTGGCCCACATCGCGGCAGGCCTCTCCCACAAGCAGGTGGCCAGACGTCTGGGCATCAGCGTGCACACCGTGAGCACGTACCTGCGCCGCATCCGCAGCAAGCGGACCGCGCCGACCGTGGCCCATCTGATCCATCTGAGCCGGACCGAGAACTGCTAGCGGGCCGGGAACGGCCCCTGGGCGCCCCGGTGTCGGCGCGTCCCGGCTGTCAGCGTCCCCGGGTGTCAGCGCCCCCGGCGCACCCGGGCCGCCTTGCGGGCCTCCGCGAGCTTGCGGGCCTCGGCGGACTTGCGGGACCTACCGCCCGCGCCACCGGACCCGCCCTGGCCGCCCCGCGAGGCGTCCTTGCTGCTGCCCAGGCCGCGGAAGGGCGTGTTCACGTTCTTGGTCGCGGGCGCGGCGGGTCCGCCGTCGAGCGGGGTGCCGGAGGGGGCCTTCGCACCGGTGATCCGGCTCAGCTCCGCCTCGCCCGAGCGCACCTTCGTGGTCGTCGCACCGATGCCCGCGTCGGCCAGCAGAGCGCTCATGTCGCGGCGCTGGCCGCTCAGGACGAGGGTGACGACCCGGCCGCTCTCCCCGGCCCGCGCCGTGCGGCCCGCGCGGTGCACGTAGTCCTTGGGGTCGGCCGGCGGGTCGACGTTCACCACGAGGTCGAGGTCGTCGACGTGCAGGCCGCGGGCCGCGACGTTCGTCGCGACGAGCGCGGTGACCGCGCCGGACTTGAACTGGGCGAGCGTACGGGTGCGCTGCGGCTGGGACTTGCCGCTGTGCAGCGCCGCCGCGTGCACCCCGCTGGCCCGCAGGTGCCGGGTGAGCTGGTCGACGGCGTGCTTGGTGTCGAGGAAGAGCAGCACGCGGCCGTCGCGGGCGGCGATCTCCGTGGCGACGGCGTACCGGTCGGGGGCGTGCACGACCAGGACGTGGTGGTCCAGGGTCGTGACCGCGCCCGCGGCCGTGTCGACGGAGTGGACGACGGGGTCCGTGAGGTAGCGGCCGACCAGGAGGTCGACGTCGCGGTCCAGGGTGGCCGAGAACAGCATCCGCTGGCCCTCGGGGTGCACCTGGTCGAGCGCCTCCGTGACCTGCGGCAGGAAGCCCATGTCGCACATCTGGTCGGCCTCGTCGAGGACGGTGATCCGCACGCGCCCCAGGCGGCAGGCCTTGCGCTCGATCAGGTCGTGCAGCCGCCCGGGGGTGGCGACGACGACCTCGGCGCCCTCGCGCAGCGCGGCGATCTGGCGGCCGATCGAGATGCCGCCGACGACCGCGGCCAGCCGCAGCCGCAGCGCGTCCGCGTACGGCGTGAGGGCCTCGGTGACCTGCTGGGCCAGCTCGCGGGTGGGCACGAGGACCAGTGCGAGGGGCTGCTTGGGCTCGGCGCGCCGCCCGGCCGTCCCGGCGAGCAGCGGCAGACCGAACGCGAGGGTCTTGCCGGAGCCGGTGCGTCCGCGCCCCAGCACGTCGCGGCCCGCGAGCGCGCTGGGCAGTGTGGCGGCCTGGATCGGGAAGGGCTCGCGCACCCCGAGCGCGTCGAGCGTGCGCAGCACGGGGGCGGGCAGGTCCAGGTCGGCGAAGGAGGCGACCGGGGGCAGATCGGGGGCGGGTCCGGTGCCGGGACGGTCCTGGTGGGTCATGAGGGTGAGCCTTCCGCAGGGGTTACGTACCGAGGAAGGCCCGGCAGGTATCGGGGTGTCGCGTCGGGGCCGGCCCCACGGGCGCGGGCCGGGGTCGGCATCCGCCCCGGCCGGGGCCGGAACGAGGGGGCGGACGGGCCGGGCGCAGACCGGAGAATGGTCACCGGGTCGCAAGGACCTGCGCGGACACCCGCGGAGACCGCCCTCATGGCTATTTTAATGGCGCCGGAGGGCGGCCCTGACCTCGCGGAGCACCCGGTCCGCGTCGCCGGGGTCGTTCACCACGTCCGTGTGGTTCATGTCGATCACCAGGACGTCACTGGCCGAGTAGTGCTGGTCGACCCAGTCGTCGTAGCCGGACCACAGGGTGCGGTAGTAGGCGACGAGGCTCTCGTCCTGCTCGAAGTCGCGGCCGCGCAGCCCGATGCGGTGCAGCACCGTCCCGAAGTCCGCCTTGAGGTAGACCATCAGGTCCGGGGCCTTGCGGTACGGCAGGCCGTCGATCTCGCGCATCATCTCGTCGAGCAGACCCTCGTACACCCGCATCTCCAGGGAGCTGATGCGGCCGAGGTCGTGGTTGACCTTGGCGAAGTACCAGTCCTCGTAGATGGACCGGTCGAGGACGTTGTCGCCCTGCTTGTACGCCTCCTTGATCGAGGCGAACCGGGTCTGCAGGAAGTAGAGCTGGAGGAGGAAGGGGTAGCGCTTGGCCTGTATCTCCTCGGGGGTCGCCGTGTAGAAGAGCGGCAGGATCGGGTTGTCGTCGACGCTCTCGTAGAAGACGTCACTGCCCAGATCCTTGGCGATCAGCTCGGCGACGCTCGTCTTGCCGATTCCGATCATGCCTCCGACGCAGATCACCGGCATTACCTCGCTTCTCCCCCGTGGACTCTCCCGCCCGCTCGGACCTGCCGCCCCACGAGCCGTCGTGAAGCCTAGAGGACACCGCGGCAGACCGGGACACCCCTTCCGGAGCCACCACGAAGAAGAGCTCCTGACCAGCTGAAACGCTGACCAGGAGCCCTTCGGGCAGAACGAGCCGGGCTGTACGCCGGGTTCTGTGCCGCGGGTCCTCACGGACGTCGCGGTGACGGCCATCCATCTAGGGCCGGCATTGCTGCCGGCCTCGTGCGGTCTACCCGCGGACTCGGGCGGGCAGCCCTCGAACGTCCGCGCAGAGCCGCCCCTTCTTGCGAAGCGGCGTCTCCTTTTGACCTTGCTCCAGGTGGGGTTTACCTAGCCGCCTGAGTCACCTCAGGCGCTGGTGGTCTCTTACACCACCGTTTCACCCTTACCGGGGGCCGTACGGATACGGTCCCGGCGGTCTGTTCTCTGTGGCACTGTCCCGCGGGTCACCCCGGGTGGCCGTTAGCCACCACCTTGCCCTGTGGAGCCCGGACGTTCCTCGGGAAGGGCCCCCGAAGGGGTCTTCACGCGGCCGCCCGCCCGGCTCGTCTGCCGTGCCGACCATGTTACCCGCCGGGTTCCCGGGGTCGGCGCCGCGGCGGCGGTCGCCAGGAAGGAACCGGCGAGGATCAGTGCGAAGGCCGACGCGACGCCCGCCGTCAGCGACTCGCCGAGGAAGGCGACGCCCGCCGCGACCGCCACGGCCGGGTTGACGTAGGTGAAGACGACCGCGCGGGTCGGGCCCGCCTCCCTGATCAGTTCGAGGAAGACCACGAAGGCCAGGGCCGTGCAGACGACGCCGAGCCCGGCGAGCGAGGCCAGGGTCCCGGCGTCGGGCACCGCCGCGGGCCAGGAGACGGCGGCCGCGGGGGCGTAGACCAGGGCGGCCAGGGTGAGGCAGGGCGCGATCAGCTGGAGGGTGGGGACGTCGCGCAGGTGGCGGGCCACGATCAGCGGGGCGACGGCATAGCCGAGGGCGGTGAGCATGACCTCCGTCAGCGACCAGGCGTCGCCGCCGGTCAGATGGGGCACGGTCAGCACGGCGACGCCCGCGAGGCCCAGGCCGAGGCCGGTGAGACGGCGCGCGCCGAGGCGTTCGGTGTCGCCGAAGAAGCGGGCCAGGAGCGCGCCGATGATCGGGACGGCGGCGATGAGGAGCCCGGCGGTGGAGCTGGAGAGGTGGCGCTCGGCGTCGGTCAGCGTCCACCACGGGCCGATGATCTCCACACAGGCGAAGGCCAGCATGGGCCGCCAGTGGGTCCGTACGACGCGGGGCAGGCCGCCCTGCCGCAGGGCGAAGGGGAGCAGGAGGGCCGCGCCCAGCGCACAGCGCGCGAAGACCACGGCCGAGGGCGGGAGACCGCTGTCCACCGCCACTTTGATCATGAAGTACGGGATGCCCCACAGGACACCCATGAGCGAGAAGAGGAACCAGGCGCGTGCCGTCATGGGGGCAGTGTCGGCCGCGCCCGCGCCGGGCGTCTTGAACGCTGTTGCGGTACGCCCCGCCCGCCGGCGAGGTCCGGTGCGCGGACGCCCCCTAGCGGCGGGCGACGCTGTCGCGGTAGGCCGCCGGGGTCACCCCGAGGACCCTGCGGAACCAGCGCGTGAGGTGCGCCTGGTCGGCGAAACCCACCAGGGCGGCGGCCTCGGCGGGGCGGTGGCCCGCCTCCAGGTGGGCGCGGGCGCGCGTCACGCGGTACTGGGCGAGCCAGGCGTAGGGCGGCAGGCCCGCCGACGTACGGAAGGCGCGCAGGAGCTGGTAGCGGGAGAGGCCCAGGGGCGCGGCGAGTTCGGCGAGGGTGGGCGGGGCGAGGAGTTCGTCGGCGAGCCGGTCGCGGACGGCGCGGGCGATGTGGTCGGCGCCGGCCACGCGGTCGGTGCGCGGGCGGGCGGTGCCGTGCCGGTGGGCGAGGGCGGTGAGCAGCCACGGGATGCGGGACTCGGCCTCCAGCGGGTCGGCGTGGGCGCTCAGTTCGATGTGCGCGGCGCGCAGCGCGGCGGCCAGCTCGGGGTCGTCCATCACCGGCTCGCGGAAGTGCGGCGGGGCGGTGGCGCCCTCGGCGAGCAGAGCCGGGGCCGGGTACATGGCGCGGTAGGCGTAGCCGCCGGACGAGCCGGGGCCGCCGGTGTGCACCTCGCCGGGGGCCAGGACGACGATGGATCCGTACCCCGTGTGCAGGCGCCCGCCGCGGTAGTCGATGACCTCGCAGCCGCCGACGCTGACGCCGACGGTGTACTCCTCGTGGTAGTGCGGGGCGTAGCGGTGCCGGTCGAAGCGTGCGGTCAGCAGGTCGAGGGTCTCGCCGTGGGGGCCGAGCGGGGTGCGGGTCCACACCGCCTGCTCGCGGGCCGCGCGCGGTTTCGTCTCGTCGTCCATGCGTCCGCCCGCTCCCCCGGTGGCCCGCCGTCCGGGCCCTCTCACCGCTGCAACGCCCGCGCGCCCGTCTTCCATGCCGCGTCGAGGTCCGCGCCGTCGGGGAAGCGTCCGTGGATCTCCAGGACGACCATGCCGTGCGCGAAGGCCCAGGCGGCGCGGGCCAGGTCGGCGTCGCCGCCGCAGGCCCGGACGAGGGGGGCCGCGGCCCGCTCCGCCAGGCCGCGGGGCAGGGCGTGCCGCGGCAGGGGGCGCTCGGTGGCGAGGCGGTAGAGGTGCGGGTGGCGCAGGGCGTAGCGACGGTGGGCGTCGGTCAGGGCGTCGAGGGAGCCGGGGTTGCGCGCCTCGGCGACCTCGCAGACCGCCGCGGACTCGTCGAGCAGCTGCGCGATGAGCTCGACCTCGACGGCGGACTTGTCGGGGAAGTGCTTGTAGAGGGAGGGTGCCTTGATGCCGAGCCGGTCGGCGAGCGCGCGCATGGTGAGCTTGTCGGCGCCGGACTCCTCCAGGAGCTGCCGGGCGGCGGCGACGATCTCCCGGGCACGGGGGGTGAGGTGCTCGCCCCACTCGGGGAGCGGGTCCGCCCGCTGCTGGTCGGTCACGCCGGAAGCCTTCTCTCGTACGGGGTCCACGGCCGAGGACGCGGTCGGAGGACCCCGGCTAACATCGTTAGCCACCGTAGGGCGGGCGGATGTCGGCCGTCAAAGCGGTACGGGGGCCGGGCGCTCCCGGCGGCCGGCGATGCGCTTGACCTTGCCGCAGCGTCAACGTTTCTACTGAGCGCATGCGGATCGGAGAGCTCGCCGGCATCGTCGGCGTCACCACACGCGCCATCAGGCATTACCACCACCTGGGCCTGCTTCCGGAGCCCGAGCGGCGGCCCAACGGCTACCGCGCCTACGGCCTGCGGCACGCCGTCGCGCTGGCCCGCGTGCGGCGGCTGACCGAGCTCGGGCTCGGCCTCGCCGAGGTGCGGGACGTGCTGGCGGACGACGCGGGCCGCGAGCTCGCCGAGGTCCTCGCCGAACTGGACGAGGACCTCGCCCGGCAGGAGGCCGCGCTCCGGGAGCGCAGGCGGCGGCTGCGGACCCTGCTGGACGACGCCGAACACGGGCGGCTGTCGCCCGAGGGGCCCGTCTCACCGGCACTGGCCGGCTTCTTCGGCGAGATGGCGCGGGCGACGGCGGGCCGCGAGGGCCCGGAGTCGGCGATGGCCGCCAAGGACCGCGAGTTCCTCGCCCTGTTCGACACGACCGCGTCGCCGGAGGACCGGGAGGCCTTCCTCACCGCGCTCGGCCCCGCGCTCGCCGCGCCGGGCGCGGCGGAACGGGCCCACGCGGTGTACGAGCGCCTCGACGCCCTGGCCGAGGCCGACCTCGCGGACCCGGGGGCGGAGGCCGCCGTGGCCGCGGCGGCGCGGGCCCTCGCGGACGCCCTGCCGGACACGCTCCTGACGGACCTCGGGTCGGCGGGCGCGCAGGCCTTCGCCGAGGGCCGCACGGTCCGCGACGACGTCTTCCTCGACGCCTTCTTCGCCGACTTCGCGCCCGCCCAGGCCGAGGCGGTGCGCCGCGCGATGGCGCTGCTGGCCGGTCGTACGGAAGGACCCGACGGAAGGGGAACTCGATGAACGGGCTCACGGCACGGGTGCCGACGGCGCTGCGGCGGCTCGTCGGGCACGAACTGCGCGTCCTGGCCGGACTCGCGCGGTGGGCGACCGGGCGGCGGCACGGCGTGCGGGGCCCGGCCGACCTGCCCTTCGGGCACGCCCGGGACCAGGCCGCGATCATGTACGGCCTCACCTTCGTCTGCGTGGTCGAGGCGTTCGGGATGGCGGTGCTGCTGCGCGACTGGCCGACCGCGCACCGGGTGATGCTGGTGGTCGACGTCTACGGCGTGGTCCTGATGATCGGCCTGCACGCCGCCTCCGTGACCCGCCCGCACGTGCTGTCGGCGGACGCGCTGCGGGTGCGCCAGGGCGCCCACCGGGACCTGCGGATACCGCTCGCGCTGATCGACGCCGTGCGCGCCGAGCGCCGGTTCACCCACGAGGCCGCCGACGGCGTGCTCGACCTGCCGGTCGCCTCGACGACGTCCCTCACCCTGGAGCTGGCCGGGCCCGTCACCGCCGTCGGTTTCCTGGGCGGACGGCGCGAGGTGACCACGGTCCGCCTGCACGCGGACGAGCCCGACGGGCTCCTGTCGGCGCTCAGGGAGCGCCTGGCCGCCCGCCCCGAACGCCCTCACGCGGGCGCGAACTGAACCCGCGCCGTGCCCGGGTCGGCCTGTGTGAGCCGGACCCGGAGGCGCTCGCCGAGCGGCAGCCTGGAGACGCCGCCCTCGATCCGGGCCACGATCGCCGGGTCGGTCAACTGCACGGTCCCGACGGCCGGTTCGCCGTCCTTCACGTCCACGACCACCGCGTCGAAGATCTCCCCGACCCGCGCCTCGAGCAGTGCGGCCTCGACGAGGTCCACGCACTCCCGCTCCACGGTGTTGGCGCGCCGGGTGCCCTCGGCCATCTCCTGGGGGAGCCCGTCCAGGGCGGCGAGCACCCACTGCGGTACGCCCGCGCCCGCGCAGGCCGCGACGCACAGCTCGGAGGCGTAACGGTCGACGAGGCGGCGCAGCGGGGCCGTGCAGTGGGCGTAGGGGGCGGCGACCGCGGCGTGCGTGGTGAGCCCGGGGACCGCGCCGCCGCTGAACGCCGTGTAGCCGGCCCCGCGCAGCAGCGTCGTGCACTCCTGGAGGAAGGCGGCGTGGCGCGGGAGCCGGGGGTCGAGGGAGCGCACGAGACGGGCGTACGGCATGTGGTGCGGCCAGTCGATGTGCAGGGCGTCGGCCGTGCGGCGCAGGCGGCCCACGGCGCCGTCCGGGGCGGTGGGCAGGGTCCGCAGGATGCCGGTGCCCGAGGCGATCATGAGCTCGGCGGCGGCCATGCCGGTCAGCAGGGAGATCTGGGCGTTCCAGCCGTCGGCGGGGAGCGGGGCGCGGAAGGCGGGTTCGTAGGCGCCGTCGCGCTCGACGATCTCCTGCTCGGGCACGTCGAGGGAGATGCCGCCCCGGTCCACCTCGCGCTGCTCGCGCAGCAGTCCGATGTCCCGGAGCAGCGCGACGGGCTCCTCGGCGGTGCCGTCGTCGATGGCCCGCTGCACGCCCGCGTAGTCCAGCTTGGCACGGCTGCGGACGAGGGCGCGGCGCACGTCGGTGCGTTCGGTACGGCCGTCCGCGTCCAGGTCGACGGTCCACAGGACGGCCGGGCAGGTCTGCCCCGGCAGCAGGCTCGCGGCGCCCTCGCTCAGCACGGTCGGGTGCAGCGGCACCTTCTCGTCGGGGAAGTACAGGGTGGTCACCCGCCGGTGCGCCTCCGCGTCCAGGGGGCCGCCCGGCGTCACGTACGCGGCGACGTCCGCGATCGCGTACGACACGCGGAAGCCGCCGCCGTCGCGGCGCGCCAGGTGCATGGCCTGGTCGAGGTCGACGGAGGTGGGCGGGTCGACGGTGAACAGCGGCAGGTCCGTGGCGTCGTGCTCCGGCACCCGGGGCGCGGCGGCGGCGCGGGCGGCCTCCGCGAGAACGTCGGCGGGGAACTCACCGGGCACGTCGAGCTTCGTACGCAGATCACGCAGCGCGGCCCGCAGCGGTGCCTCGGCTGCGGCGGTCACACGGAGGTGGCGGCGGGGCATGACCCGAGCGTATGGCGGACGCCCCACCTCAGCACCCGCTGGCAACCCCACCACGAACAAACAGACCCACGGCCCCCTCCGGAAAAACCTGCCGGCCCACCCCACGGCCCCGCACCCAATCCACCACCACCCCGCACACGCCCAACCACCCGGAGGGGACTCACGGACCACCCCCCACCGGGCCGCACCCGTAGCGGACGCTCCACAGAGCCGCACCCGAGACGGACGCCCCACCGGCCCGCACCCGCCCAACCGGCCGGAGGGGACGTGGGGGTATGTGCGCACGGAGCACCGAGGAAACAATGACGCCTTTGTTCGTGCAGCGGGGCGCAGGGATAGCGAGTACGCACATACCCCCGCGGCCCCGCCCCACGAACCGAGCCGGGGCGAACCCCGTACAAGGCCCAGGGGCCAGCTCCCCCGTACCCTTTCGCAGGGGCCGCACCCCTCCCCCGTACCGCTTAAGGAGTCCGATCGTGCTCGTGCTGCTGCCGCCGTCCGAAGGCAAGGCCCCCTCCGGCCGAGGCACCCCGCTCAAGCCCGAGTCCCTGTCCCTGCCGGGCCTCGCCCCCGCACGGCAGGCCGTCCTCGACGAGCTCGTCGAGCTGTGCGCCGCCGACGAGGACAAGGCCCGCGACGTGCTCGGCCTCAGCGAGGGCCTGCGCGGCGAGGTCGCGAAGAACACCGAGCTGCGCACCGCGGGCGCCCGCCCGGCCGGCGAGATCTACACGGGCGTCCTGTACGACGCCCTCGACCTCGCCTCCCTCGACGCCGCCGCCAAGCGCCGCGCCGCCCGCTCGCTGCTGGTCTTCTCCGGCCTGTGGGGCGCCGTCGGCGTGACCGACAGGATCCCCTCCTACCGCTGCTCGATGGGCGTGAAGCTGCCGGGCCTCGGCGCGCTGGGCGCGTACTGGCGTACGCCGATGGCGGACGTGATGCCCGAGGCCGCGGGCGACGGCCTCGTCCTCGACCTGCGCTCGTCCGCGTACACCGCCGCGTGGAAGCCGAAGGGCGAGGTCGCGGGCCGCACCGCGACGGTCCGCGTGCTGCACGCGCAGACCGACGAGCGCACGGGCACGGAGAAGCGGTCCGTCGTGTCGCACTTCAACAAGGCGACGAAGGGCCGCATCGTCCGCTCGCTGCTGACCACCGGCACCCGGCCGAAGGACCCCGCGGAGCTGGTCGAGGCGCTGCGGGACCTGGGACACGTGGTGGAGGCCCAGGCCCCGGCGAAGGCGGGCAGGCCGTGGGCGCTGGACGTGGTGGTCCGCGAGATCCACTGAGCGGAGATCGGGAGACCGCCCCGGTTGCAGCATGCGCAACGACCTTTGCGCATGCTGCGTACGCCGAGGCAGGATGCCCTCATGACCTCCTCCGCGCCCTCCCCCACCCCCGCACAGGACTTCGCACAGGACTCCGCACCGGACTCCGTCCTGGACCTCGCCCCCGTCGTCCCCGTGGTCGTCGTCGACGACCTCGCCGACGCCGTGCCGATGGCCCGCGCCCTGGTCGCGGGCGGACTGCCCGCCATCGAGGTAACCCTGCGGACGCCGGTCGCGCTCGACGCGATCTCGGCGATCGCCGCCGAGGTCCCGGACGCGGTGGTCGGCGCGGGCACCGTCATCTCGGCGCGGAACGTCTCGGACTCCGTGGAGGCCGGCGCCCGCTTCCTCGTCAGCCCGGGCTGGACGGAGTCGCTGCTGGACGCCATGCAGGGCTCCGGCGTGCCGTTCCTGCCGGGCGTCTCGACGACGTCGGAGGTCGTGGCGCTGCTCGAACGCGGCGTGCGGGAGATGAAGTTCTTCCCGGCGGAGGCCGCGGGCGGCACCGCCTACCTGAAGTCGCTGGGCGCCCCGCTGCCGCAGGCCCGGTTCTGCCCGACCGGCGGGATCACGCCGGCCTCCGCGCCCTCGTACCTGGCGCTGAAGAACGTCGGCTGCGTGGGCGGCAGTTGGATGCTGCCCGCCGACGCCGTCGCGGCCAGGGACTGGGCGCGGGTCGAGTCGCTGGCCCGCGAGGCGGCGGCCCTGCGCTAGCGCAGGTGGGAGGTGTCGTTGAGGAGGCGTACCGAGGCGTTGCCGTCGGCGTAGTACGCCACGGCCGACACGGAGGCCGCCGAGAGTTCCATCCTGAACAGGGACTCCGGCGGCGCGCCGAGCGCGAGCCGCACCAGCGTCTTGATGGGCGTGACGTGCGTGACGAGGAGGACCGTGCGGCCCGCGTGGGCCTCGGTCAGCCGGTCGCGCGCCGCCGCGACGCGGTGGGCGACCTCGGCGAACGACTCGCCGCCCGGCGGCGCCGCGTCCGGTGAGGCCAGCCAGGCGTTCAGCTCCTCCGGCCGGCGCTCCCGCACCTCGCCGAAGGTCAGGCCCTCCCAGGCCCCGAAGTCCGTTTCGCGCAGGCCCTCTTCGAGCTGGACGTCGAGCCCGAGGCGGGCCGCGACGGTCCGCGCGGTCTCCTGGCAGCGCCGGAGCGGCGAGGAGAGGACGGCCTGGATCGTGCCGCGCGCGGCGAAGGCGGCCGCGGCCCGCTCGGCCTGTCCGCGCCCGACGTCCGACAGGGCGGGGTCGGTGCCGCCGCTGCCGGAGAACCGCTTCTGGGGCGTGAGCGCGGTCTCGCCGTGCCGCAGCAGGACGAAGGTCGCGGGGGCCCCGAGGTCGGCGGGCGCGGCCCAACCGACGGTGGGCGCGGCGACGTTGCGCGCGGCACGCGCGTCGGCCCCGGAGCTGCCCGCACCGGCACCGGCGCCAGCGCTCACAGTCGTACTCGAACCCGAACCCGTACTCGAACCCGAACCGGAACCCGTACTCGAACCCGCGCCACCCCGCGCCGTCAGAGCGGCCCGCGCCTTCGCCGCGCCCGCCGCCGCGTCACCCGGCGGCCCCGAGGACGCGGGATCGGCGGCGGCGCGGGCGGCCCGCGCGTCGAGCTCCGCGGTCGACGCGGACGGCGACCACTGTTCGCCCCGCTTGCCCGCGTCCATCGCCTCGTTGGCGAGCCGGTCCGCGTGCTTGTTCTTCTCCCGGGGGATCCACTCGTACGTCACCCGGGACGCGGGGAAGACCCGCGCCGCCTCGGCGGCGAGCGGCTTCATGTCGGGGTGCTTGATCTTCCAGCGGCCCGACATCTGCTCCACGACGAGCTTGGAGTCCATGCGGACGTGCACCGAGGCGGCCGGGTCGAGCGCGTGGGCCGCCTTGAGGCCCGCGACGAGCCCCTTGTACTCGGCGACGTTGTTCGTCGCGACGCCGATGTACTCGGCGGCCTCCGCCAGGGTCTCCCCGGTGGCCGCGTCGATGACCACGGATCCGTACCCCGCGGGCCCCGGGTTGCCCCGGGAGCCGCCGTCGGCCTCGACGATGAACGCGCGCATGGCCAGGGGTCCTTACAGGCCGGACTCGGACGTGCGGACCAGGATGCGGCGGCAGTTCTCGCACCGCAGCACGGTGTCCGGGGACGCCGCCTTCACCTCGTTGACCTCGGTGATGTTGAGCTCCAGGCGGCAGCCCTCGCAGCGCCGCTGGTAGAGCTTGGCGGCACCGACGCCGCCCTCCTTCTCGCGGAGCTTGTCGTAGAGCTTGAGCAGGTCGGCCGGGACCGAGCCCGCGACGACCTCGCGCTCCTTGCCGACCGTGCCGGCCTCGCCGTCGATCTCGCCGAACGCGGTGTCACGGCGGGCCGTCGCGTCGTCGATCTTCGACTGGACGGAGGAGACGCGCTCGGTGAGCTCACCGACGCGCTCCTGGGCGGACTCGCGGCGCTCCATGACCTCCAGGACGACGTCCTCCAGGTCGCCCTGGCGCTTGGCCAGCGAGGCGATCTCCTTCTGGAGGTTCTCCAGGTCCTTGGGCGAGGTGACGGCACCGGAGTCGAGGCGCTGCTGGTCGCGGGCCGCGCGCTGGCGGACCTGGTCGACGTCCTGCTCCGCCTTGGTCTGCTCGCGGGCGCAGTCGCTCTCCTCGGTCGTCGCGGCGACCAGGAGGTCGCGCAGCTGCGTGAGGTCCTTGTTCAGCGACTCGATCTCGGCGTGCTCGGGCAGCGACTTCTTCTTGTGCGCGAGCTGCTGCAGACGGGTGTCCAGGGACTGGACGTCCAGCAGTCGGATCTGGTCGGCGGGCGCGGCGTTCAGTTGGGGGCTCCAGAGGTGTCGGTGGGTGAGGCCGCGTGGGCGGTCCAGGGGTCGGTGACCGTCTTCGAGACGTGGACGCGAAGGCCCCATCCGTTGCGGTCGGAGATCTCGTCGAGCTGGGCTGCGGCCAGCTCGCACCAGGGCCACTCGGTGGCCCAGTGCGCCGCGTCGAGCAGCGCGAGAGGCGTGCGTTCGCGGGCCTCGGACGCCGGGTGGTGGCGCAGGTCCGCGGTGAGGAAGGCGTCGACGCCGGCGGCGCGCACGTCGTCGAAGAGGCTGTCGCCGGAGCCGCCGCTGACCGCGATCGTGCGGATCGTGCGGTCCGGGTCGCCGGCGACGCGGATGCCCTGCGCGGTGGCGGGCAGCCGCTTCGCGGCGCGCTCGGCCAGCTCGGCCAGGGTCAGCGGGTGGTCGAGCTCGCAGATCCGGCCGAGGCCGCGGCGGCCGTGCGGGTCGGCGGGGTCCGGCACGAGGGGGCGTACGACCCGCAGGTCGAGGGCGCCCGCGAGCGCGTCGGAGACGCCCGGGTCGGCACGGTCGGCGTTGGTGTGCGCGACGTGGAGCGCGACGTCGTGCTTGATCAGGTCGTGGACGACCCGGCCCTTGAAGGTGGACGCCGCGACCGTCGTGGTGCCGCGCAGATAGAGGGGGTGGTGGGTGACCAGGAGCTGGGCGCCGAGGGCGACCGCCTCGTCGGCGATCTCCTGGACGGGGTCGACGGCGAAGAGGACCCGGGAGACCTCCGCGTCGGGGTCGCCGCACACCGTGCCGACCGCGTCCCAGCTCTCGGCCAGACCGGCGGGCCACAGGGCGTCGAGCGCGGCGATGACTTCAGACAGACGGGGCACGGAGAAAGGCTACCTTCCCGCCGCGCCCGGCCGACCGCGTGTTACTTACCGCTGTCGGAGCGCTACGGAGTGCCCTGCGAGGGGGCGGGGAACCGCACGCTCAGCACGCGAAAGCCGCGAAGGCGCCCGGCGACCACCAACCACCAACCACCAACCACCAACCACCAACCACCAACCACCAACCACCAACCACCGACCAGCACACTTTCGCCGCCCCCCTCAGGCGAATCGACACTTCGCCACCCTTCTGTGTGAAGGGATTCCCGTCGCTGCCATGCCGGTGCGTGCGAAAACTAGCTTCGGGGCCGGAGGTGACACCCACGATGACAGCGCCACCAGCGCCGCCACCACCGACCCAGGCCCCCATCCGTCTCCGGGTACCCACCCGCCCCACCGGGTGCACGATCACGGCGGACGGTTCGTACGCGGCACGCCTGGCCCGCGCCGCGGGCGCACCGGACTCCTGGTACCCCGAACGCTGGGCCCTCGACTCCCCCGAGCCCTACGCGGTGCCGCTGCCCGGCCACCAGCCCGAGGAGCCGACCGCCGAGGTGCTCCCGCTGGCCGACGGCCGGGTCCTGATCCACCGCGTCGCGGCCGAGCGGCACCTCTTCGCCCTGCTCTACCCGACGGGCCCGGACACCGGCGAGGTGCCGCTGGGCGCCGTGGAGTGCGCCGAGCTGCGCCTGCTGCCGCCCGCGCCGGGCGGCACCCGCGCGTACGCCGTCGCACCCGGCGCGCACTCCTCCGACGTCTGGCTGGTGGCGGGCGGCGCCTTCGGGCCCGAGCATCTCGCCGAGGTGCCGGGACGCTGCTCGGGCGGTGTCTGGTTGGACGGCTCGGACCGGCTGCTCGCCCTGGACCAGGAGCTGGCCGGGCGCACCAAGACGGTCGCGGTGGACCTGGAGCGCGGCGGCGAGGTCTCCCCGCTGCTGCAGATCGCCGAGGACAGCGACGACCGGCTGCTGCTCGCGGACGCCGACAGCGGCCTGCTCCTGATCCGCTCGGACGCCCCGGGCGAGGACCGGCTCGGCTGGGGCGTCCTCGGCGGTACGCGGCCGGTGCGGTTCCCCGAGAGCCTGCGGCTGCCCGACCTCACGGTGACGCCGTTCGCGATCCAGCCGGGGCAGGTCCTGACGCCGGAGGCCTGTTCGGTGGCGCTGCGGATCGACGGGCCGCCCGGCGGTGGCGGCGGCAGCTGGCTGGGACTGTGGCACCCGGCGGGGCGGGGGCTGCGCCAACTCGCCGCACCGGAGGGGTGGTTGACCGGATCGGGGTGGTGGACGCGGGACGGGGAGCTGTGTCTGCCGTACGCGACGGGGGCCACGCCGTGCGGGGTCGCCCGGGTGCCCGCACCCGTGCCGCGGGGCGCGGCCGGGGCGCCCGGGGACGACGCGGAACCCGCGTCGGCGCCGCCCCCGCCACCGCCTCCGGAGGAGCCCCCGAAGCCCGCCGCCGCACGGCCGGTCCCCCTGCAGCAGGCGCCCCTCGGCGGTCGAACGGCGGACGGTTAGACTCGCCCGGCTGTACGAACGATCTTCTTTACGGGGTGAATGGCTTGACTACGACCGAGACCGTCACGGAGACACAGCAGAACACCGCGCCACAGGCCCGGACGGGCGACACGGCCGGCGCCGGCAGGCACCGGGGTCCGGTGTCCGAGCAGGACGGGTCGACGGCGCCGCGGGGGCGGCACCGCAGGCAGGACCAGGAGTCCTGACCGAGCCCGTCGCGCAGCGCGTACCGCTCATTGCAGAAAGGTCTCGCCTCCCGTGCCGTCACGAACGGCACGGGAGGCGAGACCTTTTTTCCTGCCTCGCGGGCGGCGTCCGCTAGCCCCGCTTGAGGCCGAGCACCTCCGCCGCGGCGAACGTCTCGTTCGCCGGCCGGTCCGCGTAGTACGGGGTGAGCGCCTCGTCCAGCTCGTCGAAGGTGAACGTCTCCTTCGCCGAGTCGAACTTCGCCGCCACTCTGGGCCGCTCCACGACCGCCACCATCCCGCCGTGGACCACGAGGAGCTGCCCGTTGACCCGGCCCGCGGCGGGCGAGGCCAGATATCCGACGAGCGGTGAGACGTGCTCGGGCGCCAGCGGGTCGAGCCGGCCCTGCGACGGCTCCTGGAACCCGGCGAAGACGTCCTCGGTCATCCGCGTACGGGCCCGGGGGCAGATCGCGTTGGCGGTCACGCCGTACTTGCCGAGGGCCAGCGCCGTCGACGTCGTGAGGCCGACGATGCCGCCCTTGGCCGCCGCGTAGTTGGGCTGGCCCGCCGAACCGGCGAGGAAGGCCTCGGACGAGGTGTTGACGATCCGCCCGTAGACCGGGCCGCCCGCCGCCTTGGAGCGCTCGCGCCAGTGGGCCGCCGCGAAGTGGGTCGTGTTGAAGTGGCCCTTGAGATGGACGTGGAGGACCGAGTCCCACTCGGCCTCGCTCATCGAGAAGATCATCCGGTCCCGCAGGATGCCCGCGTTGTTGACCAGGATGTCGAGCTTCCCGTAGGTGTCGATCGCCGACTGCACGAGCGCGCGGGCCTGTTCGTGGTCCGCGACGTCGCCGGTGTGGGCGACGGCCTGCCCGCCGTCCGCCCGGATCTGCGCGGCGACCTCCTCGGCGGGCGCCGCCGACGCCTCGCCCGAGCCGTCGCGCCCCGGCTGCCCGAAGTCGTTGACGACGACGCTCGCGCCGAGGCGGGCCAGTTCCAGTGCCTCGGCGCGGCCGAGTCCGCGGCCCGCCCCGGTGACGATCGCGGACAGGCCCTCAAGTGGCAGTGACATCGCAGTCCCTTCGCAGCCGGGCGGGGTCAGATCTCGATGCAGGTGCGCAGCGCGACACCCGTGCGCATCTGGTCCAGGGCCTCGTTGACCTCGGCGAGCTGCACGCGGTGCGTGATCAGGCCCGCCAGGTCGATGCGGCCGGCCCGCCAGAGCGCGATGGCCCGCTCGTACGAGGTGAGGACGTCCCCTCCCCCGTACATCGAGGGCAGGATGCGCTTCTCGTCGAAGAACAGCTCGAACATGTTGAGCTGGAGGTGGTCGTCCATGGCGCCCGCGCCGACGACGCACAGG
Organism: Streptomyces sp. NPDC002564; assembly: GCF_042889645.1. NCBI lineage: Bacteria > Bacillati > Actinomycetota > Actinomycetes > Kitasatosporales > Streptomycetaceae > Streptomyces > Streptomyces sp. NPDC002564. The sequence continues at coordinate 306,707 of NZ_JBIARE010000003.1, forward strand.
GTGCCGCCGCGCCGTGTCGTCTCGTACGCGATGCGGGCGGTGGCCGACTTGCCGACGACCTCGAAGACGTAGTCGAAGCCCTCGCCCGCGGTGATCCGCTGTGTGGCGTCGGCCAGTTCGTCGGGTGCGACCGCTTCGGTGGCGCCGAACGTCAGGGCCGCCTCGCGGCGGGAGGCGACCGGGTCGACCGCGACGATCTGCGCCGCGCCCTTGAGCCGGGCGCCCTGGATCGCGGAGATGCCGACGCCGCCGCAGCCGATGACGGCGACCGACGAACCGGCCGCCACGTCCGCGGTGTTGATGGCCGCGCCCAGCCCGGTCGTCACGCCGCAGCCGATCAGCGCCGCGATGTCGAAGGGCACGTCGTCGGGGATCGGCACGGCGCACCCGGCGTCGACGACGACCTCCTCGGCGAAGGTGCCGGTGCCCGCGAAGCCGAACACGTCCCCGCCGGGGCGCTTGAAGTTGGGGGTGCCCGCGTTCATGAACCCGGCGAGACACAGCTGGGTCTGGCCGCGCTTGCAGGCGGGGCAGGCACCGCAGGCGGGCAGCCAGCACAGCAGGACCCGGTCGCCCTGGGCGAGACCGGTCACCCCGTCGCCGACGTCGACGATCTCGCCCGCGCCCTCGTGGCCGGGGATGAAGGGGGCGGGCTGCGGCAGCACGCCGTTCATCGCCGAGAGGTCGGAGTGGCACAGGCCGGTGGCCCGCACCCTGATCCTGACCTTGCCGGGGCCGAAGCCCACCGTCTCGATGTCGTCGAGGATCTCGAGCTTCTCCTGGCCTGTCTCGTGCAGTACGGCTGCGCGCATGGCGCGGCTCCTCTCGTGCGGAGAACGGAGAACGGGGAAGGGGGCGGAGGGCGGAGGGCGGTGGGCGATGGGATGCGGGCTGCGGGGTGCGGGGTGCAGTGAACGGAGTTCTGGCGGCCGGGCGGCCGGCTCAGGTGTGGGTGACGACGGTGTCGGCGAGGACGGACGCGTCGTCCCGTTCGACCGCCGTGACCTCGGCCCGGACGCTGCCGTCGGTGCGCCACATACGGATCCGCAGGGTCTCGCCGGGGAAGACGACGCCCGCGAAACGGGTGCCGTAGCCGCGCACCCGGGCCACGTCCCCGTCGAGCAGGGTGTCGACCACGGCCTTGAGCGTCATCCCGTACGTGCACAGGCCGTGCAGGATCGGCCGGTCGAAACCGGCGAGCGCCGCGAACTCGGGGTCGGCGTGCAGCGGGTTCCAGTCCCCCGAGAGGCGGTAGAGCAGGGCCTGGTCCTCGCGGATCGGGCGCTCCACCTCCCGGTCGGGGTCGCCCTCGGGCGCGGGCAGCCGGGTGGAGGGGCCGCGGTCGCCGCCGAACCCGCCCTCGCCGCGTACGAAGATCTGCGCGTCGCTGGTCCACAACGGCCCGTCGTCGTCGGCGACTTCGGAACGCAGGACGAGGATCGCCGCCTTCCCCTTGTCGTACACGGCGGCGACCCGTGAGGTGGTGACGGCCCGTCCCCGGACGGGGATGGGGCGGTGCAGCGTGATGCTCTGGCCGCCGTGCAGGACGGCGGCGAGGTCGACCTCGATGCCGGGGGCGGAGAGGCCGCCGACGACCCCCATGCCCGCGCCCGCGACGGTGGCGAAGCTGGGCAGGACGTGCAGCCCGGACTCCAGGGTGTAGCGCAGCTCGGCGGGGTCCGTGGCGGGCCGCCCTGCGCCGAGGCCCAGGTGGTAGAGCTGGATGTCCTTGTGGTCCCAGGCGATCTCGGCGGACCGGGGCTCGGCGGCCACGGCCTTCACTGCGTCAATGGGCATGGGGTGGCAGCTCCTTGGGCTGACGGCAGAAGACCTCGGTGCGGCCGTCCGCACCGTCGACCGCACCGAGGTCGCTACTGGGCCGGAGCCGGTCCGCGCACCGACCCGTTCTAGAACGCGTTCCAGTCCGGCGATCCCATGTATAGCCCAGCCCCTGGTGCTTGTGAAGACTCCTGACGTCACGTCAGATACGGATCCGGCCCCCGGGCGGTGACATTTGTACCGGCCGGGTCCGTACAGGCGCATCTGCCGCCGCCCCGCCCCGGATCCGTAGCGTCGTGACCATGACGAACACAGCGGTCGTAGCCGTACCGAAAGCAGCGGTCGCGGTCCTGCTCCGCTGACTGCCGCCCTGTGGTTCGTACGCTGTCGTCTCGTACCGCCGGGCGGCACGCACCGCACGACACGCCGCACGACACGGAGGACGGGGAACACCGAGATGTCCAGGAAGAACAGGGTCAGCTGCCGGATGTACGAGCGGCAGGCCGCCCGCGGCCAGTGGCTCGCCGAGCACCGGCGGGTCCGGCGCGAGTGGCGCCTCGGCCGCCGGGCCGCGGGGAGGAACGGCGGGAGCGCCGAGGGCGCCAAGGGGATCATCGACCAGTTCGGCCCGCCGCCGACCGGCTTCGCGCTGCTGCCCTGGCTCCTGATGGGTCTGGGCGCCCTCTCCCATCTGATCCAGGGCCGGACCCCCCACCCCTGGGTCGGCGGCATCGGCATCTTCGTCTTCAACTCCCTCTACGTCTTCCTGGCGTTCCGCGCCTTCGACAAGTGCGCCCGCGAGTCCCGCGCCACGACGGCCGCCCTGGTCGCGCTCGGCCTCCTCACCGTGGGGCTCGCCGCGGGCTACGGCGGCATCTGGCTGCTGTTCTTCCCGCTGTACGGCCTGGCCGTCGGGGCGATCGTGCGGGGCCGCCACCTCGGACAGGTCGGCCTGGCCCTGAGCGTGCTCGCGGGCGTGGTCGGCGGGTTCAAGGACGGCTGGAGCGCGGTGAACGTCGCCTACGGCACGTTCCTGTCGACGATGGTGACGGCCGCGATCCTCTCCCTGTCCGAGGCGGTCCGCGAACTGCGCGACACCCGCGAGGAGCTGGCCCGCACCGCCGTCGAGAAGGAACGCCTCCGCTTCTCCCGCGACCTGCACGACCTGCTCGGCCACACGCTGTCCGTGATCGTGGTGAAGGCCGAGGCCACCCGCCGCCTCGCCCCGCGCGACCTGGACGCGGCGCTCGGCCAGGTCGCCGACATCGAGTCCGTCGGCCGGCAGGCGCTCACCGAGATCCGCGAGGCCGTCACCGGCTACCGCGAGGGCAGCCTCGCCACCGAACTCGACCGGGCCCGCGACCTGCTGGACGCGGCCGGCATCGAGACCGTCGTCCGCCAGTCCGGGCCGCCGCTCGCCCCGCAGAGCGCGGCACTGCTCGGCTGGGTGGTCCGCGAGTCCGTCACCAACGTCGTCCGCCACGCCGGCGCGGGACACTGCGAGATCGAGGTCACGGGCACCACCGGGGAGACCCGTCTGGTGGTCACGGACGACGGGCGGGGCGAGGGCGCGGCGGCGCCCGGCAGCGGACTGAAGGGCCTGGCCGAACGTCTCGCGACGGCGGGCGGCTCCCTCACCTCCGGCCCGGCGCCCCGCACCGGCTTCCGGGTCACGGCCGTCCTGCCCGTCGCCGAGATCGACCCCGCCCCGTCCGACACGTCGACGGCGTCGGCGGCGTCGACCGCGTCCACCGATCCTGATGTGACGGGCACTCCCTTCCCCCGGCGCTAGGAACGCCGACCGGCCCCAGGAACGCCGACGCGGCTCCCGTCCTCGCCCGCCTTACTCTTCTCCCGTGGAAGAGATGCCGCAGGACCACCGACCGGCGAAGTCCGTCCGCGTCCTCCTCGCCGAGGACCAGGGCATGATGCGGGGCGCGCTCGCCCTGCTGCTCGGCCTGGAGGAGGACATCGAGGTCGTCGCCCAGGTCGGCGCGGGCGACGAGATCGTCGACGCGGCGCTGAACGCCCGCCCGGACGTCGCGCTGCTCGACATCGAACTGCCGGGCCGCAGCGGTCTGGACGCCGCCGCCGATCTGCGCGAGGAGTGCCCGGACTGCCGGGTCCTCATCCTCACGACCTTCGGCAGGCCCGGCTATCTGCGCCGGGCCATGGAGGCCGGCGCGGTCGGCTTCCTGGTCAAGGACGGCCCGGTCGAGGAGCTCGCCGAGGCGATCCGCCGGGCGCTGCGGGGCGAGACGGTCATCGACCCGGCGCTCGCCGCGGCGGCGCTGAGCGCGGGGCCCAGCCCGCTGACCGGCCGCGAGGCGGACGTCCTCAAGGCCTCCGTGGACGGCGCGACGGTCGCCGACATCGCGGGCAGCCTGCACCTGTCGGAGTCGACCGTGCGGAACTACCTCTCGGCGGCGATCGGCAAGACCGGGACGCGCAACCGCATGGAGGCGGTGCGGGAGGCACGGCAGCAGGGATGGCTCTGACACTCCCGCGCCCCCGCACCTCTTGCCGCCCGCATTCCTTGCCGCCCGCCCCCCTTGACGCCCGCACCCCTTGATGCCCGGCCCGCCGAAGAGGGGCTCAGCGGGCCAGCAGATCCCGGACGGCCGCCGCGATCTCGTCGGGGGCCTCCTCCGCCATGAAGTGGCCTGCCCGCGTCAGCCGGTGGTCCAGGTCCGGTGCCCACGCCTTCCACACCGCGGCGGCGTCGTAGCCCAGCTGTGCGCCCCAGTCCTGCTGGACGACCGTGACGGGCATGGCCAGCTGGGAGCCGGCGTCCAGGTCCGCCTGGTCGTGCGTGACGTCGATGTCCGCCGAGGCGCGGTAGTCCGCGACGATGGACGTCACAGCCGCGGCGCTCGCCGCCAGGTATGCGGCTCGTACCGTCTCGGGCATGGCGGCCGGGTCGCCGGCCCAGGCGTCGAGGAACGAGCCGAAGAACGCGTCCGCGCTGCCCGCGATCATCGCCTCGGGCAGGCCCGGCGGCTGCGCCATCAGGTAGAGGTGGTAGCCGACCGCCGCCGGGACGCCCTTGAGGACGTTCCACATGTCGAGCGTCGGCACGATGTCGAGTATGCCCAGGTGGGTGATGGTCTCCGGGTGGTCGAGACCCGCCCGGAAGGCGACCAGGGCGCCCCGGTCGTGGCCGATGAGGGCGAAGCGGTCATGGCCGAGGGCCGCCGCCAGCGACACGATGTCGGCGGCCATGCTGCGCTTGGCGTACACCTCGGGCCCGGTGGCCGCCGGCTTGTCGCTGGCGCCGTAACCCCGCAGGTCGGGGCAGATCACCGTGTGCTCGTCGGCGAGCCGCTCGGCAACGTGCCGCCACATCAGGTGGGTCTGGGGGAAGCCGTGCAGCAGTACGACGGGGCTGCCGCTGCCGCCGACGGCCGCCGCGAGCTCCACGCCGTCCGCACCGGGGAGGCGCATCTGTTCGAAGCCGGGCAGGGCGAGTGTCATGAGGAGCGTCCTTCGAAGTCGGGGGGGGGCTTGTCCGGATCAGCGTGGGTGACGGCGATCAGCAACCGATCAGTACGGTGGCGCGCGACCGGCGCCCGGCACGGAGGATGGGGGCATGCGTATCGACGTGCTCGGTGTGGTGCGGGCCCTCCGCGACGACGGCTGCCCGATCGACCTGGGCGGCCCCCGGCACCGCGAGGTCCTCGCCCGGCTCGTCGCCGCCGAGGGGCGGACGGTCACCACCGACACCCTCGTCGACGACCTGTGGAGCGATCCGCCCGCCCGGGCCGTGGGCGCCCTGCGTACGTTCGTCGCCGCGCTGCGGCGCGCCCTCGAACCCGAGCGGCCGCCGCGCGATCCGCCGCGCGTCCTCGTCACCGAGGGCCCCGGGTACGCGCTGCGCCTGGCGCGCGACGAGGTGGACGCCCACCGGTTCCAGGACGTCCTGGCCCGCGCCCGCCGCGGCCCCGAGGCGGTGGCCGACCTCGGCGCGGTCCTCGCGGCCTGGCGCGGGCCCGCCTACGCCGACGTGCCCGACGCCGCGTGGGCACGCCGCGAGCGGGCCCGGCTGGAGGAACTGCGGCTGGAGGGAGTGGAACTGCACGCCCGGATCCTCCTCGACTCCGGGCAAGGAGCCGACCTCGTGGCCGCACTGGACGCGCACGTCGCCGAACACCCGTGGCGCGAGCCCGCCTGGGAGCTGCTCGCCCGCGCGCTGTACCGCGCGGGACGCCAGGCCGATGCGCTGGCCGCGCTGCGTCGCGCCCGCGCAATGCTCGTCGGCGATCTCGGACTCGACCCCGGGGCCGGGCTGCGGCGCCTGGAGACGGACATCCTCAACGGCACCGTTCCCGCCGCGGGATCCTCCCTCATGTGGGCGGGCGCCGGCGTCCGGCTCGGCCCGCGCACCACGGTGGACCTGGCCCGCACCCTCGCGCTGGCGGGCGGCGACGCCCTCGTCCACTCCCGGCGCGACCGCCTCGCCGCCCTTCGTGCGGCGGAACGCACGGGGGATCTCCTCCTGACCGCCCGGATCATCGGCGCCTACGACGTGCCCGCCCTCTGGAGCCGTGCCGACGACGCCGAACAGTCCCGCGCCGTCGTCGCCGCCGCCGAGCGCACGCTCACCGGGCTCGGCCCGGACGGCCCCGCCGACCTGCGCGCCCGCCTTCTGTCCACGGTCGCCGTCGAAAGCCGCAGTGCCGATCTGTCCGGGAGCGAGCTGAAGCGCGCGCGGCAGGCGGCGCTGCGGGCCGAGGCGCTGGCACGGAAGCTCGCCGACCCCGCCCTGCTGGCCTTCGCCCTCAACGGTCTGTTCCTGCAGTCCTTCACCCGGCCCGGGCTCGGGGCGGAACGGGACCGGATCGGCGCCGAGATCCTCGACCTGGCGACCCGGCACGGCCTGCCGGACTTCGCCGTACTGGGCCGACTCGCCCGCCTGCAGTCCGCCTCGGCCCTCGGCGACCTCGACGCCGCGGCATCGCACGCCCGAGCGGCCGACCGGCTCGCCGCCACCACCGAGGCGCCCTTGGTCCCCGTCCTCACCCAGTGGTTCAGGGCCCGGGCCACGGCCGCCCGCAGTGCCGAACCCGGCGGACCGGCCGCCGCCACCGCCGCAGCGCACTACCGTGCCGCGGAGGACGCCCTCCAGGCGGCCGGAATGCCGGGGCTGCACCACGGCCTGTTCCCGCTCGCCCTCCTGGGCCTGCGCCTGCTGCACGACCGCCCGGCCCCCACCGACCCGCGCCTGGACTGGGGCCCGTACCGGCCCTGGGCCCGCCCCCTCGTCCTCCTCGGCCGACAACGGGACGAGGAGGCCCGTACCGCTCTGGCCGCGCTGCCCGACCCGCCCCATGACCACATGCAGGAGGCCATGTGGTGCCTGACCATCCGCGCGGCCGTCCGCCTGGGCGAGCGCGCAGTCGCCGCACGCGCACGGGCCGCGCTGTCCGACGCCCGTACCGAACACGCCGGCGCCGCCAGCGGAATGCTGACCCTGGGCCCGGTGGCCCGCTATCTGGCAGAGGCGAAGGCATGCGCGGCCTGAGCCGCCGGGATCAGCATCGCGTGGGAGAGTGCGGCGCACGCTCCCAGTCGTACTCTCCACCACGTGCCCGGTACTTGCCGCTGTCGATGGTGATCTGGTCGAGGGCTGCCTGCACGCCGTCGCTGAGGATGGAGGTGCTGTACGCGTAGCGGCCGCCGATGTTGTCGAAGAACCGGCCCGCAGGGTCGATCATGGCGTAGCTCGCGGTCATGGAGGCGTTGTCCTCCGGCACGACGGTGATGTCGTGCCGCTCCACCCACGCGTTCCTCTCGACGTAGGCGTCGAACTCTCGTTTGGTTACGGTGAGTGGATTCGCGACGCCTCCGTTCTGGCCCGCGATGGGCAGCATCTGCAGGATCTTCCAGCGCCGGGGGCCGACTTCGTGAATGAAGGGCGCGAGGTGCTCGTCCTTGTTCGCACGCGTCACGACCGTGTTGGTCTTCAGCTGAATACCGGAAGCGGTGATCGTGCGGCACAACGAGCGGTAGTCGTGAGCAGAGAGCGGTCGCCCGGCGGTGGTACGGCCGACCGCATGCAGAGTGGACGCCGAAACGCTGTCGATGCTCAGCACGAGCCAGTCGAGGACGGGGGCGAGCACGCCGACGTCGCCGATGAGGCTGCCGTTGCTGACCACGGACGTCACCATGCCGTGCTCATGCGCACGGGCGATGAGGCGGTCGAGCCACGGGCACAGAAACGGCTCACCGCCCGCGAACGTCAGCTTCTGGAACCCGGCCTCCGCCAGCAGAGTGACTACCCGTAGCGCCTTCGCCTCGGGCAGATGTCCGGCGGGCAGGACGTCCGCGCGGACGTCCTTGAAGCGGGCGAAGCAGAAGTGGCAGTGCATGTTGCACGGCTGCCAGAGGTGGAAGTTGACGGATTGAACGGGTGGCCGTGGGGATAAACCGTCCTGCATCGCTCACCTGCCTCCGTCGGGGAATGCGAGCGCGACCAGGTCGTGGGCCAGCGCGGGGCTGCTGGAGGCGACGAAAGAGACGGCGCTGCGGTGCTGCGACTTGCGCAGTTGCAGCGGCTGTCCGGTCGCGTCGAGCACACAGCCGCCGGCGGCCTGGACCAAGAGGATCCCGGCGCACACGTCGAGCAGGGCCGCGTTGCGGCTGACCATCGCTTCCAGCGCTCCCGTGCTGACCAGAGCCAGGTCGAGGGCGGGGGCCCACATGGTGGTGACGCGCTTGCATCGCCTGCTGATGGAGACCTCGATATTCCGCCCGGTGTCGCGGCCTTCGGCCGAGTAGTCGGTGACCAGGGAGACAGTGGCTTCGGGCAGAGGAATGCGTAAGTCGCTCACCGCGGTGCGCAAGGTGTCCGCATGGGCCGTGAACTCCCGTCCGACAATGGGGTCGTGCACGACGCAGAGCACGGCCCGATCACGCTCGAAGAGAGTGATGGCCACGGCACAGTGGGCGATTCCGAAACCGAAGTTGTTGGTGCCGTCGAGGGGGTCGACCACCCAGGTGAGGCGGTGATCGTCCCAACCGCGCTGCATGCCTTCCTCGGAGACGATCGCGTGATCGGGGAACTCCGCCGAAAGGTGGTCGACGATCACCTGCTGGGCCACCAGGTCCGCCCTCAACTGGATGTCGTAGGGCCCCTTCTTCTTGGTGATGCGCCGGGAGCCGAAGTCGCCTTCGATCGCCGATGCGGCGGCTCTGGCTGCGGTGACGGCGACATCCATCTCACGCTGCCAACGCTTCGTGATCACCTCCGCTGTCCTCACTGATGATCACTCCCCTGAGGATGCGCGTCACGCCTCTGTCGCCTCATCTTGTATTCCTCTACCAGAATTGGAGGTGCTAGGGCGGCCAGAGCCGCTCCGACGGCTGCTCCCAGCCATTTGAGAGCTTGTACCAATCTGGAACCTCCTGAGGGCGGCTCCAGGATGCCGAGCTGAAGAAGGATCAACAGCGCTACGGCGACGGTGAGCAGCGACATCCAGGCCGTGGCCAGATAACTGCTGCGCGGTTGCGGCGGCTGGGAGGGGCCTGTGGAGATCGCTCGAAAGAAGGACTCCTCCAACACCCGCCTCTCCCTCTGCACGTAAGTGGTCTCGATCAGAGCGTCCATGCGGCGGGCGCCGACGTCGCTGACGTTCCGCAGGGCGAAGAGGGCATCGTGGCAGGCCCAGACCGGATAGTCGCCCGGTGCGGTGAGCCCGTTGCGCCAGGCGCCGCGGTCGGTCTGCATGCGCAGCAGGCTGCGGGTTCCGTCGCGGAGCATACGGTCGCTCAGGTCATGGCCCGCCTCGGCAAGGGCGGCCAGCACCCATGGGGTGGCGAAGTGGCGGAAGTCGAGACGTGCGTGGGTGTCGGCGTCGATCAACGCGGTGAAGGACGTCGGGACCCAGGGTTCTTCGCGTGTGAAATCGAAAGCGGCACGCAGATAGTCACCGGCCTTCGCAATGCACGCATCAGTCACCGTCACTCCTTGAGCGATCAGTGCGAGAACAGCGTGTGCGGTATATGCGGGCGAGGAGTTGCTCTCGGTGTCGTTCGTATTTCTGCCCTGCCCGACAGGACCCCAACCGCCGTCGTTGTTCTGGGTGCCGCGCAACCAGCCCGCACCTCTGCGGGCGCATTCGCCGCGTTGGAAGGACACGGCGACCCGGGTGGCCCATGCGGTGGGGAACACCCCGGCGACCTCGACGCTGGCGGAGGTCTTCCATCCGCCGTCCTCGGTCTGCCGGCCCTCCAGCCAGGCCAGCCCCTTCTGCACGGTGGGGTCCGCGGCGGACCGGCCCGCGGCCTTCAAAGCGGTGAGACACAGCGCCGTGCTCTCTGTGATCGACACACTGCTGGGCGCGCCCACCAGGGCCCGTCGCACCTGCCAGCCGCCGTCGGGATTCTGCAGGTCGGCGAGGGTCTGGGCCGCCCCCTGGACCAATGGGTCGCCGGTGCGTGCGTAGCTGTGGCACAGGAGGGCCTGGGCAGTGGATATGACGCCGACACGGCTGTCGTCCTGGTACTGGTTCCAGCCGCGCATCCCGGCTTCGGCGCACGCTCTGTCGTTCAGGAAAGCGATCGACTTCTCGAAAGAGACGTCGATGTCCGTTTGCAGGCTGTGTGCGGCGACACTCGCCGCCCGGTACTCCAGCGCATAGGCGAAGACCTCCTGGGGAGGCAGGTTGCCGGTGAGGTGGCTGAGATCCGCCAGTTGGTATCGGGAGAGCGGTTCCCTGCCCGTCGTGGCGTGCTCAAGGTTGTTCACGGCCGTTGCGACATGCACGGTGGGGCCGGGATCCGAGTCGTCGATGCGGATTATCCCGACGTACCTCAGATCGATGCCGAAGCGGTGCTGAGCACTCGCGACCAGGGTTGCGGCCAAGCCATCGCGATGGATCCTCTGTGCCTCGAGGCGTAGTTCCAGGCAACGTTTCGCGTCGTTGCCGCCAAGTATGTAGAAGACGTCTGCGCCGCTGTCCATGAGGAGGAGCGATACGACGACTTCGGTGTCCTGCTGCACTTGACCATGGTCGGTTCGCGTCAATGCGTTCTCCCCCCGGATAGCGCAGTGCGCCGAAGCAACTTCGGACGACGTCAATCGACGTCAGCAGTGGCCCGACGTCATCCACCAGAACGCTTCGCGTCTCGGTCGAGCCCGAAGAAACCACCGCACAGACATCGTCTCCCAACGCCGCTCCATATAAGCGCCAAACGCGAGAAAGGCTGCCACCGCGACTGTTCCAGCTCGGCTCGGTCAGGGAGTCGGGGGTGCGAGGCCGGTGCGGTGGGCCAGGACCACGGCCTGGACGCGGTCGCGCAGGGCGAGTTTCGCGAGGATGCGTGACACGTAGGTCTTGACGGTCTCGGGGGACAGGGAGAGTTCGGCGGCGACCTCGTTGTTCGTCAGACCGAGCGCGACCCGTCGGAACACCTCGAGCTCACGCGGGGCCAGCGCCTCGATCACGGTGTCGCGTTCGGCGTTGCCGGGCCGGAGACGGTCGGCGTGGTGGCCGATGAGGTGGCGCGTGACGGCGGGCGCGAGGAGTGCGTCGCCGCCCGCCACGGTCCGGATTCCGTTGACCAGTTCGGCGGGCGCGGAGTCCTTGAGGAGGAAGCCGCTGGCTCCGGCCTTCAGCGCCTCGTAGACGTACGCGTCGACGTTGAAGGTCGTCACGACAAGGATCTTGGGCGGGTCGTCCGCTTCGGGACCGGCCAGCTGCCGGGTCGCGGCGATGCCGTCGAGGAGGGGCATGCGGATGTCCATCACGACGACATCGGGCCGCAGCAGCCGCGCGAGCTGGACGGCTTCGTGCCCGTTCTCGGCCTCGCCGACGACCACCATGTCGGGCTGCGCGGAGAAGATCGTGGCGTAGCCGGCACGGACCAGGGCCTGGTCGTCGCAGACGAGGACGTGGAGGGGCTGCGATGCCTGGTTCACAGGGATGCTCCTGGCCGAGTGGGGAGGGTGGCGCGGACTTCGAAACCACCCGTGGGCCGGGGGCCGGCGTGCAGTTCGCCGTGCAGCGCCTGTACGCGTGCGCGCAGCCCGGAAAGCCCGCGTCCGCCCCCTGGGAGGGCTTCGGTGGGAGGGACCTGCGGGCCATCGGTGATCACGGTGACCTCGATCTGCGTGGCGGTGTGCCGGACGGATACCGAAGTGGGCTGTCCCGGGGCGTACTTCATCGCGTTGGTGAGCGCCTCTTGGACGGTTCGGTAGGCCGTCAGTTCGATGTCGACCGGGTGCGGTGAGGAAGCTCCGTGCTCGGTGAACTCGACGGGCTGGCCGGACCTGCGGGCCTGTGCGACGAGTTCGGCCAACTCCCCCGTCGCGGGCGCCCGTTCGTCTCCCCTCGGCGCCGCCGCCCCGTCGCCCGTCGCTTCGAGGACGTCCAGCATGCTGCGCAGTTCGGTCAGCGCGCGGCGGCCGGTGTCACTGACGGCGATGAGCGCCTCCGCCGCTCGGCCGGGCGCGCCGGGTATCAGGAACTGCGCCGCGTCCGTCTGGATGACCATGGCGGTCACATGGTGGGTGACGACGTCGTGGAGTTCGCGGGCGATGCGCGCCCGCTCGGTCGCGGTGGCGACCTCGGCCACCAGCCGACGGCGTTCCGCCTCGTGCGCCCGGCGCGCTCGTACGGCTCGGCCGAGGAGCCAGAATCCGGCGAGCGCAAGGTGGAAGGCGAGGAAGTCCATCGCCCCCTGCGGGGATCCCAGGTGGTGCAGCAGTACGGCCAACGCGGCGTAACCCGCGCTCGCCGCGGCAGGCAGGACGCGTCGGTGGTCGGCCTGATGGGCGCCTGCCGAGTACAGCGCCGCGTACAGGCCCAGGCTGCCGAACGTCGTCGCGTAGCCCAGCGCCTGATGGACGGCGAACGCGCCGGCGATGGCGGCGAGGCAGGCCGCGGGACGGTGTCGGCGGCCGACCAGCGGCAGCGTCTGCGCCAGGGTGAGCGCGACACTCGTTGCTCCCGCCGGGCGTTCGGGCAGGTCCCCGATCTGTGCGCCGATGGTCGACAGGGTGGGGATGAAGGCGGTCAGAGTGAGGAGCAGCGCGAGCAGGCCGTCGCGTACGAGGGCGTCGTGACCCCTGGTCCAGCGATACCGCGCACCCGGCATACCCGGCATACCCGTCCACACGGTCCGAGCAGTGGTCATGTCGCACTCCTGCACGTCCGGTCGTCCGGTCTGCTCGGTGTTCAGCGGGGGGCGGTGCGGGTGAGCCGGGGCCATATTGTGCCCCGTCGGCGGGCCTGGACGAGCATCGGGACGATGATCAGGATGCTGAGCAGGACGGGCACGGCGGACGCTTCCAGCCCGAAGTCGCCGCCGGTCAGCGCCGAGGAGCCGTGGGTCTGCACGTTGAAGAGGCCGTCGGGGGTGTGCCCCGACAGCGGCACTCCGGCCAGTTGCTGCACGGTGTTCCAGGTGAAGTGCAGGCCCGCGACGAACCAGATGCTGCGCCGCCACAGGAACGCGACGCCCAGCAGCACCCCTGCCTCCACGGCGATCGCCACCGCCCCCCACAGGCCGGCGTCCTCCCCGCCCAGGTGGGCGGCGCCGAAGAAGACCGCGGTGACAGCGATCGCCACCGCGCTGCCCCACCGCTGTTCCAGTGCCTGCAGGGCCAGCCCCCGGAACATCAGCTCCTCGCAGACCGCGGCATTGATCTGCGTCATGACCGCCGACCACACCAGCGGTACGACGCTGTGACCGGCCCAACTGAACGAGTAGCCGCCGAGGACGGTGACCAGGCCGAGGACGATCAGAATGAACGCCAGCCCGACTCCGCCACCGAACAGGGCCTCCCGGAGGGCACCGGCCCGGGCGATCTCCGGCGTGGCGCGCAGCGCCAGCCGGCGCATCACCCACGCGTACACGGCCACCGCCCCGATCGCGCCCAGGGCCGGCACCGGCCCGGGGGCGGTGGCGGTCAGGCCCGCGACGAGGCCGATCCCCAGCAGCCCGCACACGACCCAGCCCAACTGCGCGTGTGCGATCCGGCCGAGTCGGCCTCTCGGTCCGCCCTTCGCCTTCGCCGACGCCTCCGCCGACGCCTCTGCCGGCCCGGGCGGCGTGCCGTGCGGATCGGCCGACGACGAACTCATGGTTGATACCTTCCTGGCAGCGGTGACCGCGTCCCGCGGCCTGACGGACACGCTAGGAAAGCGTCGACGAAGGCGAATCCCCCTCCACGGGACAGCCCGTGTAGCTCGCACGGGGGATGCGGCCGGAGCGAGGGTCGGCACTCGGGCCTCGGCCCCGCGGACCCATGAGGTAGGAAGACACCCGTGACCGAAACGCCTCGGACCGCGTCCCAGCACGCGTTCATCGCCCTCGCGCCCCCCGACGACGCGAAGAACGAGCTGGCGCACGCGCTGAGCCCGGCCTGCACCGCCTACCCCGACCTGCGCTGGAACCGCATCGAGGACTGGCACATCACCCTGGCTTTCCTGGGCGAACTGCCAGTACGGACCGTCCAGCGGCTTCGCTCGCCCCTCGCCGACCTGGCGGCCGCCCACTCCTCCCTGGAACTGGCGCTGCTCGGTGGCGGACACTTCGACGAGCGAGTGCTGTGGAGCGGCATCGAGGGCGATCTCGACCAGCTCCACGAGCTGGCCGGAGCGGTGCGAGCGCAGGTCAGGGACTGCGGCATCGCCTTCGCGGAGCGTCCGCTGTTCCCCCACCTCACGCTGGCCCGCGCTCGCCGGTACGACACCACGTCCGTGCCGGCGGCGGCCGCCTGCCTCGACGGCTTCACCGGACGTCCTTGGCGGACCGAACGCCTCCACCTGGTCGGCAGCACGGTGAGCGGCCACGAGGGCCCGCGGCGCTATCAGGACGTCGACGCATGGACCCTGGTGACCGGGCACAGGCATAGCGACCCGCTACCGCCTCGGGCTCCTCGCACAGGAGCGCAAGGACGGTCATGAGGGCCCGGACGGTGCGGGCTCCGTGATGATGCGGGCTCCTGACGATGCGGGCTCGTGACGATGCCGACTCAGCCCTCAGGCGCCCTGAATCCGGTTGGGCGGCCACCCGTCCGGACGCCGTAAGCGTCTGGGCCGGTACGCCGGTCACCCACCCGGGCCCGGCCCGGGGACTCCGAGCGCGTGGCCGGGTGGCGCGCCCCCCGTATCGGACGCGCTCGGGCACCATGGGTGCATGCCCGAAGGAGACACGGTCTGGCACAGCGCCCACCGCTTGCACGCGGCCCTCGCCGCACGTGTGCTGACCCGGTCCGACCTACGAGTCCCCCGGTTCGCCACCGCGGATCTCACCGGCCGGACGGTCCTCGAAGTCGCCCCGCGAGGCAAGCACTTCCTGGCGCGGATCGAGGGCGGGCTCACCCTCCACTCGCATCTGCGCATGGAGGGATCCTGGCGCATCTTCGCTCCCGGCCAACGCTGGACCGGGGGCCCCGATCACCAGATCCGGGCCATCCTGGGCAACAGCGAGCACACCGCCGTCGGCTACCGCCTCCCGGTGCTCGAACTCATCCGCACCGCGGACGAGTCGAGTGTCGTGGGCCACCTGGGCCCCGACCTCCTGGGCCCTGACTGGGATCCGCAAGAGGCGGTACGGCGACTGACGTCCGACCCGTCGCGGCCGCTCGGCGAAGCACTCCTGGACCAGCGCAACCTGGCAGGCATCGGAAACGTGTACAAAGCAGAGCTGTGCTTCCTGGCCCGTGCCACCCCCTGGCTCCCCGTCGGCGAACTGCCGGACGAGGTACCGCTCCGGCTCGTATCCACCGCGCATCGCCTCCTGGAAGCCAACAAACACCGTCCGGACCGCCGCACCACCACGGCACGCGCGACCGGAGCCGCCCTGAACACACCGGGCCAGGAACGGCTGTACGTGTACGGGCGGGAGCGGCGTCCGTGCCCCCGCTGCGGCAACCGAATCCGACGGGCCGAACCGCAGGGACAACAGGACCGCGTCTCGTACTGGTGCCCCTCGTGCCAGACCGGCCCGCCCCCACCCGACTGACCCATACGTCGACGACGCTGCTCCGCCACCCGCACGCTCCGGTGCGCCCCGGCCCATTCCCCGGCCCATTAGGGTCCGGATCATGACAACACTCCATACGGGCAGTGCCTTCGACTCGCTCCGCCTGGACGCCGTGTCCGACCAGGAGGGGTTGCGCCGGGCCTACGAGTTCCCCAAGGACGCGGCCTTGCGCAAGCAGATGACCGAACTGACCGACCAGACACGGCGGTTGATCGGCTGCTCGTCACTGGTCTTCGTCGCCAGCGCGGACGCCGAGGGCAACTGCGACGTGTCCCCGCGCGGCGGCCCCGCCGGGTTCGTCTCCGTCCTGGACGCACGCACGGTGGCGATACCGGACGCGACCGGCAACAAGCGCCTGGACACCCTGCAGAACGTGATCGCCACCGGCCGGGCCGGACTGCTGTTCTTCATCCCGGGGCGCACCACGACGCTCAGGGTGAACGGGCGGGCCTGCGTCTCCACCCGCCCGGAGTTGCTGGCGCAGCTGACCGCGGTGGGCAAACCGCCCGCCAGTGCGCTCGTGCTGGGGATCGAGGAGGTCTACCCGCACTGCCCCAAGTCACTTCTGCGCAGCGGCGCGTGGAAGCCGGAACAGTGGCTGCCGGCCGACGCCCAGCCGACGTCGGCCGAGGTGACCCTGGCCCAGCTGCGGATGCCGGACCTCACGATCGCCGACATCGAGCAGGCAGAAGCGGACTCACTGAAGTACCGGTACGAGTAAAGGAGTCCGCCGTCCCGCAGGACGGTCGGCTGCCGGCCGACGGTCGGCAGCGACATGCCCGTGGCGGCCGCGAGCCCGGAGGAGGCGTGGGACAGACACGCTGCCCAAGACACCAGTCAGGACCACAAGGCCACAAGGCCACAAGGCCACAAGGCCACAAGGCCACAAGGCCACAAGGCCACGCTAGTCCTGCTGCACCACCTCCACCTTGCCCTTCCCGTCGTAGATCCGGATGGAGCGCAGCTCTCCCGAGGGGCCGGGGTCCGTCGACGTGCGGGTGAACCAGAGGTGGTCGGAGCCGGCCGCCTTGTGGAGGTCCGGCTCGGTCGTGCCGCCGCCGTACTCGTAGGCCACGCGGTCCGTCCTGGGGCCGACGTGGCCGACGGTGATCTCCCTGCCCTGCAGCTCGAACTCCACCGAGGCGAAGCTCAGTCCGTCGTCGCCGCCCGGGTCCTCGTCCTGGAGGCCGAAGGACGGCACCTTCTGCTTGCCGTCGCCGCGCACCACGATCGCGTACCAGGGCTGGTCGAAGTCCGGCACGGGGTCCGTCGTCCGCTCGTCCCAGACGCCCGCCTCCGTCATCGCCTTCTTCTGCGCGCGTGCCTCCGCGTCGTCCCGCGGGGCGCCCCACATCTGCAGCTCGATCCGGAGCACCTTCCCGGTGTCGTCGCGGAGCTCCGTCAGGGGCGTGAACTGCGGGGCGTAGACATGCCGCTCCCGGGCCGTGCCGCCCTGCGACGGGGGTGTCTCCCCGTCCCCGCCGTCCACCACGGCCAGCGCCAGCGAACCGGTGGACCCGGCGATCGTGACGGCCGCGAGCGCACCGATCACCCAGCGGCGCGCCTTCCTGCGCCGGCCGCCGCGCAGCACCGCCTCGTACGGCACGGCGCCGATCTCGATCGCCGCCGCCGCGTCCGCGAGCCGCGGGGCGATGTCGTCCCGCGCCGTGTCGTACCCCACCGTGTCCTGGTCCCTGGTCATGACGTCTCCCCTCGGCTGCCGACCTTCTCGGCCAGTGCGGGTATGGCACGGAGCTTCGCGATCCCCTTGGCGGCATTGCTCTTCACGGCGCCGACGGAACAGCCCATGGCCTCGGCGGTCTGGGTCTCGCTCAGGTCTTCCCAGTACCGCAGGACGACCGCTTCGCGCTGGCGGACGGGCAGCAGGGCCAGGGCGCGCAGCAGCGCGGCCCGGTCGTCCGCCTGTGCCATGCGGTCGCCGTGCTCCGGTCGGTCGAACACCGGCGCCGCGTCCTGCGGTGTCAGGAACTCCTTGAGCTTCTTGCGGTGTCTGCGCGCATGCGTGTTGATCATGATCCGGCGCACATACGCGTCCGGATCACCCGCGGTGCTCACCCTGCGCCAGGACACGTACGTCCGCTCCAGGGACGACTGCACCAGGTCCTCCGCCGCGTGCCGTTCCCCCGTCAGGAGATACGCGGTGCGCATCAACTGCGACCAGCGGTTGGTGACGAAACCCTGGAACTCTCCGTCCACGGCCTGCTTCGGCTCCCCCATGAATGCCTCCTTGCACAGTGGAGTCCATGAGGTGCCCGAACCGTTGCCTCTCCCCGTACCTCTCCCGGCCGCTGCCCGCCGTTCCCCTCCGCTTCACGTCACCGAACCGACCGCGGAGCCGCTCCCTCAGTCGTCCGCCGGCGCCCGGCGCCTGCCCGGCATCCACACGAGCAGCACCACGACGCCCGCCAGCAGGATCAGCCCGCTCGTGCGGAACGCCATCGCGTACCCGTCGGTGAGCGCCTGGCGCGACGTCGAGCCGTGCATCTGCGCGGCCGCCACCGTGGACAGCACCGCGAGGCCGAGCGCGCCGCCCATGGTCCGCGAGGTGTTGACCAGACCGGAGACGAGTCCCGCGTCGCCCGGCCTGGCGCCCGACGTGGCGAGCGAGGCGAGCGGCGTGGTGGCGAGGCCCGCGCCGAACATCATCACGATGCCGGGCAGCAGGATGGCGGTGACGTAGGCGCCGTCGACCGTCATCGTCGACTGCCAGCCGAAGCCCGCGGCGGCCACCAGGATGCCGAGCGCGGAGACGGTCTTCGCGCCGAGCACCGGCATCAGGCGCGGCGCGAGCATCGAGCCGAGCACCACGGTGAACGAGGACGGCATGAGGGCGAGGCCCGCCTTCAGCGGGGAGTAGCCGAGGACGTTCTGGGAGTAGAGCGTCATGAACATCCACATGGCGAACATGCCGGCCCCGCACACGAACATCGCGGCGTTCGCGGCCGACACCGTGCGCACCCGGAACAACTTCAGCGGCATCAGCGGCATCTTCGTGCGCGACTCGACGACAAGGAAGGCCGCGAGGAGCGCGAGGCCCGCCGTCAGCGGCACCAGCGTCGCGGCCGCCGTCCAGCCCTTCTCCTCGGTCTGCACGATGCCGTACGCGAGGGTGGCGAGGCCCGCCGTCACCAGGACCGCGCCCGGCACGTCCAGGCGGCGCGTCCGGTCGGCCTTGCTCTCGGTCAGCCAGGCCATGCCCGCGACGATCACCAGGGCGCCGATCGGCACGTTGATCAGGAGCACCCAGCGCCAGGAGAGGAGGTCGGTCAGGACGCCGCCGACCAGTCCGCCCGCCGCGCCGCCGCCCGCGCCGACCGCGGACCAGACGCCGATCGCCCGTGCCCGCGCCGGGCCCTCGGGCACCGCGGAGGTGAGGAGCGTCAGGGTGGAGGGGGCGAGGACCGCCGCGCCGAGGCCCTGCAGGGCCCGTGCCGCGAGGAGCTGCCACTCGGCCTGCGCGAAGCCGCCGCCGAGCGAGGCGGCGGTGAAGAGGCCGAGCCCGACGAGGAACATGCGCTTGCGCCCGAAGAGGTCCCCGGCCCGGCCGCCGAGCAGCATGAACCCCGCGAAGGCTATGGAGTACGCGTTGACCACCCATTGCAGGCCGACGGCGCTCATGCCGAGGTCGGCCCGCATCGACGGCAGCGCGGTGTTCACCACGGACACGTCGAGGACGACCAGGAACTGCCCCGCGCAGGCGGTGAGCAGGACCGCCCACACCGGCACGGATCTCCTCGGCGTACGGGAGGGGGCCGGGGAGCCGGAGGAGCCGGGACCGGAGGGGTCGGTACCGGAAGAGCGGGTGGAGGTGGCGGGGGCGGAGCCTGGGGCGGCCGGGTAAGAGGTGGAGGGCGTCTGGACCATGACAGCCATCCTCTCAAGCGAGACTCGAGCGATGCATCGGGAATTCGCTGGACAAGACCTCGGCCGACAGGCCTAGGACCTCCCTTCCCCCACTCCCGCCCCTCCCTCTACTTCCGCAACACCGTCACCACCGCCGCCCCGCCCAGGCCGATGTTGTGCGCGAGGCCCACCCGCGCGCCCTCGACCTGACGGGCCTGCGCCTCGCCGCGCAGTTGCCAGGTCAGCTCGGCGACCTGGGCGAGGCCCGTCGCGCCGAGCGGGTGGCCCTTGGAGATGAGGCCGCCGGAGGGGTTCACCACCCACCGGCCGCCGTACGTCGTCGCGCCGCTCTCGACGAGCTTCCCGGACTCGCCGGGCGCGCACATGCCGAGCGCCTCGTACGTCAGGAGCTCGTTGACGGAGAAGCAGTCGTGCAGCTCGACGACGTCCACGTCCTCGATGCCGAGTCCCGACTCCTCGTACACCCGGCGGGCCGCCTCCCGTGACATCGGCAGGCCGACGGCGTCGATGCACGAGCCGGACGCGAAGGACTCGCCGGTGTCGGTGGTCATGGCCTGGGCGGCGATCTCGACCGCGCGGTCCGCGAGGCCGTGCCGGTCCACGAACCGCTCGGAGACGACGACCGCCGCCGCCGAGCCGTCGGAGGTCGGGGAGCACTGGAGCCGGGTCAGCGGGCGGTGGATCGTCTTGGCGGCGAGCACCTCTTCGACGGTGTAGGCGTCCCGGAACTGCGCGTACGGGTTGTTCGTGGAGTGCCGGTGGTTCTTGGCGCCGACCGCGGCGAGCTGCGCCTCGGTCGTGCCGTACCTCTCCATGTGTTCGCGGGCCGCGTTGCCGAAGATCTGCGCGGTGGGCGGGGTCATCTCGAAGCCGTGCCGCTCGGCCATGATCCCGTAGTGGCGGGCGACCGGAGACGTCTTGAAGTCGCCCTCGCCCCCGCCGCCCAGCGAGCCGCGCGCCATCTTCTCGAAGCCGAGCGCGAGCACGCAGTCGTTCAGGCCGCCCTCGACGAACTGGCGCGCCATCATCAGCGCGGTGGCCGCGGTCGCGCAGTTGTTGTTGACGTTGTAGACGGGGACGCCGGTCAGGCCCAGTTCGTAGACGGCGCGCTGGCCGGCCGTGGAGGCCTGGAAGCAGTAGCCGACGGGGACCTGTTCGACCTCGTCGTACGCGATACCGGCGTCCGCGAGCGCCTTGCCGCCCGCCTCCTTCGCCATGTCCCAGTACTGCCAGTCGCGCGTCTCGGGCTTCTCGAACCTGGTCATCCCGACACCGACGATGTACGCCTTCATCTTCTCCCGTTCCTCTCCGATTCCGTTGCTCGCCGTCACGTCAGTCGCGCGGCAGGCCGAGGAGCCGCTCGGCGACGACGTTGAGCTGGACCTGGGTGGTGCCGCCCGCGATCGTCAGGCAGCGGGACATCAGGAAGCCGTGCAGCGCCCGCTCGCCCGGCCCCTCGCGCAGGGCGCCCGCCGGGCCGAGGAGTTCCAGGGCCAGCTCGGCGACCTTCTGCTGGTGCGGGGTCTGGACGAGTTTGCGTACGGAGGCGCCCGCGCCCGGCTCCGCGCCCGCCACCTGCCGGGTCGTGGTGCGCAGACCGATGCAGGCGAGGGCGTGCGCCTCCGCGGCGAGCGCGCCGATGCGGGCGCGCACGGCGCCGTCGAGCTCGCCCGCGCGCGCGATGAGGGCCTCCAGGCCGGTGTCGAACGTCAACTGGTCGGCCATGTGGACGCGTTCGTTGCCGAGCGTGTCGCGTGCCACCCGCCAGCCGTCGTCGACCTGTCCGACGACGGCGTCCTCGGGCAGGAACACGTCGTCGAAGTACACCTCGTTGAAGAGGGAGTCGCCGGTGATCTCCTTCAGGGGGCGGATGTCGATGCCGGTCCCGCCGCCGGAGCCGCCAGAGCCTGCAGGCCCCTCGCGGCCCGGTGCGCCACCGGAACCGGAGACAGCGGAATCCGCACCGCCGGAAACCGCCGCCTTCATGTCCACCAGGAAGTACGTGAGCCCCTTGTGCTTGGGGGCGTCCGGGTTCGTGCGGGCCAGGAGGATGCCGTGGTCCGCCCACTGGGCCGCGCTCGTCCACACCTTCTGGCCGTTGACGCGCCAGCCGCCCTCGACGCGCTCGGCCCTGGTGCGCAGGGACGCGAGGTCGGAGCCCGCCTCGGGTTCGCTGAAGAGCTGGCACCAGAGGAGTTCGCCGCGCAGGGTGGGCGCGAGGTAGCGCTCCTGCTGCTCCGGGGTGCCGTACGCGAGCAGCGAGGGGATCACCCAGGTGGCGATGCCCAGGTCGCCGATCTTGACACCGGCCTCCTTCAACTCCTCCTGTACGACGAGTTGTTGGACGGGACCCGCGCCCAGGCCGTAGGGGGCGGGCAGGTGCGGGGCCGCGTAGCCGGTGGGGGCGAGGGCCTTGCGGGCGGCGGCGGGATCGAGACCTCGGGCCGGGGCGATCGCGGCGCGCGCGTCGGCGCGGTAGGCCTCGGCCTCGGCCGGGAGTTCCAGGCGCAGTTCGCGCCGGGCGCCGCCCTCCGCGAGGCGCACGGCGCGCAGCCGGTGCGCGTCGCCCGCGCCGAGGAGCTGGCGGGCGACGACCGCCCGGCGCAGGTAGAGGTGGGCGTCGTGTTCCCAGGTGAAGCCGATGCCGCCGAGGATCTGCACGCAGTCCTTGGCGCAGGTGTGGGCGGCGTCCAGGGCGGTGCCCGCGGCGAGCGCGGCGACCAGGCCGCGCACCTCGCCGGGCAGCGCGGGGTCGTCGGCCGCGCGGGCCGCGTCCCAGGTCAGGGCGCGGGCCTGCTCGACGCGGACCAGCATGTCGGCGCAGAGGTGCTTGACGCCCTGGAACTGTCCGATGGGGCGGCCGAACTGCTCGCGCACCTTGGCGTGTTCGGCGGCGATGTGCAGTGACCGGGCGGCGGTGCCGCACGCGTCGGCGGCCAGCACGGTGGCGGCCAGGTCGCGGACGGCCGCCCCGTCGACGGCGAGCACCCGGTCGGCCGGGACGTGCGCGGACCGGGCGCTCACCTCGGCGGTGGGCCGGGTCGGGTCGGCGCTCTCGTGCGGGCGCACGGTCAGCGCGGCGGCGTCGACGGCCAGCCACACCGGGCCCGTCGCGGAGGCGGCGGCGAGGAGGAGCAGGTCCGCGTCGGCGCCGGAGAGGACGGGGGGCGCGGTGCCGTCCAGGACGTAGCCGTCGGGCCCGGGGACGGCGGTGAGGGTGCCCGGGTCCAGGGCGACCGCACCGATCCGGGTGCCGCACGCCAGGTCGGCGAGCAGGGCGTGGGCGCCCGCGCGGTGCAGCACCAGGGTGGCCAGGGAGCTCGCCAGGAGCGGTCCGGGGAGCGCGGCGGCGGCCGCCTCCTCCAGGACGACGGCCAGGTCGAGGAGGTCGCCGCCCCCGCCGCCGTGCTCCTCGGGCAGGTGGACGCCGAGGAGGCCCTGTGCGGCGAGCCCGTCCCAGTGGGCGGGACGGCCACCGGGGAGGGCCCCGCCGCCCGGGTCCGGGGCGGCGTCGAGCAGTGCGCGTATCTCGTCGGGCGGCACCGCGCGGGCGATCCAGCCGCGCACCGCCGACGCCAACTCCCGCTGTTCCCGCGTGATTCCGATCCCCATGCGCATCCTTGCCGGTAGCAGCTGCCGGGACGGCGCCAGAGTAGAACACGTTTCAATCTGACGGAAGGTCAGATACGCGCCGGGCTCCCGGTCCGGCTCAGCGGAGCACCCCTGTCTTGTCTCGCTGAACTCTGCGAAGTCCGGGCACAGGTTTCGAGGGATCTTGCGAGGTCCCGCGTTACCTTGCGAGCGGACCTGGCGTTAGACCACCCGTGGAAGCTGAGTTACGCGTGCTGGCCGACGGCGCAGAAGGGCCGCCTTCTGGCGGATTCGAGGTCGGGTACATCGAGCCGGACGGGTCGGAGTTCCAGCGACCGCTGGCCGATGTGTGGTCAGTGCAGTTCGAGGGCGTCGCGCCGGTACGCGCGTTCAAGTCATAAAAAGGGCAGCGGCATCTACCAGGGCTGTGGTGGTCATCGACGGTGGGCGGACACATCGGGTACGAGTCCTGGCTGGAGCGTGATCACGTGATGCTGCTGGACTTTGACCCGTCCGTGGTGGGGGTGTCGTCACAGCCGTTCTGGCTGTTCTGGATGTCGGGAAACGGCAAGGGCCTCTCGCACGTGCCGGACTACTTCGCACGGCGGGACGACGGCTCCGCAGTGGTGCTCGACTGCCGCCCGGCAGAGCGACGCCAGCCTCGAGACTTGGAGAAGTTCGAGGCGACGCGGGCGGCCTGCGATCAGGTGGGGTGGGAGTTCCGCCTGGTGGGGGCGCCGGACGAGATCCTGGTGAGGAATGTGAAGTGGCTGGCAGGCTATCGGCATCCGCGCCATCTGGTGGAGCCGATCGCATCCGGGTTGCGGAAGGTATTCGCCGCACCACGCCCGTTGATGGACGGCGCCATGATGGCGGGAGATCTCATCACCGTGCTGCCGGTGCTGTTCCACTTGTTGTGGCTCCACGACCTGTCGGTGGATGTGAGGGCTCCGCTGCATGCCGCGGCGATGGTGTCACCAGGAACGGTGCAGTGATGGCTGGCGGGAGGGCTTCGGTACTGCGCCCCGGTGACTGGGTCATCTACGCAGACGGCGACCACCAGGTGGTGGCCTTGGCTGGAACTTCAGTGCGGCTGCGCTCTCAGGACGGGGTGGAGTCGGTGGTTCTGGCCTCGTATCTGATGGCCTCCCCCGGCTTCGCGGTCACAGGAACAGAACCCCCGGCAGCTGTCGAGCCGTTCGGCCTGTTGGACAGCCTTCCGGAGTCGGTGCTGGCGGCCGCGCGGGAATGGGAACGTCACGTCGTGGAGGTCGAGACTGGGTTGCCGCCCGCGACCGATCCGGGAACAAGGCCGCGACGGGAGTACGACCCGGCGGAGCGGACTCTGACCGAGCGTGATGCGGCGAAGGCAGACGAGTTGGGGATCGGCGTCCGTACTGTCCAGAGCAGGCGGGCTCGCTATGCACGTCAAGGACTGTGGGGGCTGGTCGATCAACGCACGGTTCGTGAGTGGGAGGCCACGGGCCGAGCGGATGCACGACTGATCGATGCAATCCGCCACGTGATGGACAACGAGACAGCTGCCTCGACCGGCACCCGGTCACGGCTGATACGCCGAGTGATCAAAATGTTGGAGGACGTGCACGGGCCAGGTACCGTGCCGCTGCCCAGCAGGAGCACGTTCTACCGGCTTGTCGATGTCCTTTCCATCGGCCGGCACACCTTCGGTTCTGCCGTCACCCGCCGCCAGATGGCCAACCGGCCTGAAGGCCCGTTCACTCCGACGTTCGCGGACCGTCCCGGGGAACAGATGCAGATCGATTCCACCCCGCTGGACGTGATGGTGGTGCTCGATTCTGGGCTGACGGCCCGCGCGGATTTGACGATCGCTGTCGATGTTGCCACCCGCACGATCTGCGCCGCCGTGCTGCGGCCGATGGGCACGAAGGCGGTGGACGCCTCGCTGCTGCTGGCCCGGATGCTGGTGCCGGAACCGATGCGGCCGGGCTGGTCGAAGTCGCTTCGGATGGCGGCTTCGAGGATGCCGCACCGGCGCTTGCTGGACGTGGACGCGCGGATGGAACAGGCCGCCGCGAAACCGGTGATCGTGCCGGACACTGTCGTCATCGATGGCGGGAAGGTCTTCATCTCGGAAACCTTCATCCGTGCCTGCAACCGACTCGGCGTCTCAGTCCAAAGAGCACGTCCTCGCACACCTACAGACAAAGCCATCGTGGAGGCGACTTTCTCAGCGATCAACACCATGTTCTGCCAGCACGTCGCCGCTTACACGGGCCCCAACGTCTCCCGCCGGGGCGAGCGGGTGGAAGCGCACGCGGCTTGGACGATTCCCGAACTCCAGGACTTGCTGGACGAGTGGCTTCTCGTCGGGTGGCAGATGCGGCCTCATGACAGCCTCCGCGATCCTTACCGACCCAAAGCAGCGATGTCACCGAACGACAAATATACGTCTCTGGTGGCAGCCAGCGGCTACCTGCCGTTGGTCTTGCATGGTGAGGACTACCTGGAACTGCTGCCGGTTGCCTGGCGGGCGGTCAACGACTACGGAATCCGAATCGACCACCGCACCTACGACTGCGCAGACCTGGGGCCGTGGCGGCGCCAGCCCTCCGGGATTGTCGCCAAGCGCGGACTCTGGGAGGTGCACTACGACCCCTACGACCTGTCCCGAGTGTTCGTACGCACCAAGCACGGATGGATCACCGCCCCCTGGATCCAACTACCGCTAATCAACGCTCCGTTCGCGGACTTCACCTGGCAGCACGCACGCCGCCTGGCCGTCGAAGCCGGATTGGACGACACCAACGAAGAAGTGGTCGCCCGCGTGCTGGACGAGCTGCTGAGCCGGGCTGAGCACGGCCCCGACAAGCGCGCGGTCCGCGTGTTGGACCGAACCCGAGCGGCGGTCGCCATCCCCGCACTTGCCAACGAGCCTGAGCCCGACATGCCCCCAACGATCGAGCCGCTCGCCCCCGTGGCCTCTTTCGGTGTCTTCGACGCTCATGCGGAAGCCGAAAGGTGGCTCTGAGCATGGCTGTCCCTCCCACGACTCCGGTCAGAGAAGAAGCACAGCAGGGGTTGCCGCCGGACAGCCCGCTGACTACCAAGGAGGGCTGGCGACAGTTCGTTGAACACGAACCGATACCTCCTGCTCTCTTATCGGCCGATGAGCGGGCAGCGTTGAGCGAGCGGCAACGGATGCGTGTGGACGACCTGCGCCGCGAGTATCATGCCGACCTCCCGCTGGTGAACACCCCGACCATCCGCAAGGTCGTCGTCACCTCCCGCCTGCTGGTGCAGCTCAACCGCCAGCAGATCTCTGCCCGCCGTGGCGTCATCCTCAGCGGCGCTTCGGGCACCGGAAAGACCACCGCGCTGTCCCAATTGGGGCGGGCCCATGAACTCGCCGTCCGCAGGCGTCATCCTCGCGACCGCAACCGGCTGCCAGTTCTCTACGCAACGGTCCCGCCGGCGGCCACCCCGCGACTGCTCGCGGTGGAGTTCGCCCGGTTCTTCGGCCTATCCTTCCCCGCACGGTCCAACATCACCGACGTCGTCGACGCAGTCTGCGCGACCGCCGCCCACGTCCACGTCGACCTGGTGTTGATCGACGAACTACACAACCTCAACCTGGCCAGTCGGACCGGCGCCGAAGCCTCCGACCAGCTCAAGTACTTCGCCGAGCGGCTGCCCGCCACTTTCATCTACGTAGGCATCGACGTCGAGGCCCAAGGGCTGTTCGCCGGCACCCGAGGACGACAGATCGCCGGACGCTTCACAGTCATCCCAGCGTCCCCGTTCTCCTACGCCGCCAACGAGGACCGCGACACCTGGAAGGCGTTGGTCCAGACCTTGGAATCCATGCTCAGGCTGCACCACCATCCGCCTGGAACCCTCCCCAGCCTGAGCAAGTACCTCTTCCACCGCACCGGCGGAATGATCGGCAGCCTCTCCCAGCTCATCCGCGGCGCTTCCGTCCTCGCCATCGAGGACGGAAGCGAGCGCATCACCGAAGACTTCCTGAACATCGTCCCGATCGACTACGCCGCCGAACAGTCCGAGAAGCTCACTGCACCGGCCAAACCCGCAATCCGACGCAGGCGCGCGGCCTGATGGTCATCCGCCGCCTGCCTGACCCGGTCCCGCCCGTCCGCCACGAGATCACAGGCTCCTACGTCGCCCGGCTGGCACGGATCCACGGCATGGATTTCGGGACGCTGTGGGATCAGATCTCGCAACCGATCAAGCCCCAAAGCAGCGTCCGCCGACTGATCCCAGCACAGCTCGTGATGCTCACGGGGCGCTCCCTCCATCAGCTCGCTGGCGCCCTTCCCGAGCTTCGGACACCAGCACCCGATTGGCACGCCTTTCGGCATGAACCGCAACCCGCCTGCCACATCTGCACAGCGCGCCATCCCGGCGGACCCGTCCTTCAGCTACTGCCACACCACCGCTACGTCTGTGTCCGCCACCAAATCTGGATCGGCCCACCAGATGTCGACCACCTCACCACGTCGCTGACCGAACTACCCGAAGTCGCCCACGCCCAACGACGTCACCTGCGGCTGCTCCAGCGTGCTGGCTGGGCTGTCACCTACGACGCCGTCCTCACCGCGATCCTCATGTGCGGGCAACTCTGGTCCCGCCCCTCTAAGGAACCTTCCGGCGCCTGGTATGAGTGGGTACGGCGCGCCAACATCCTCATCCCGCCGGGGACATCAGAGTCGTCCTTCTCCACCGCCAGGCTCTGCGCTGCCGTCTATCCCGAGGCCATCTCCCTCGCAACACGTCTGGCCTCCCCGCACTGGCGCCTACAAGCCCAAGGCACGTGGACCGACCGCACCCAGTTCGACATGGAGATCGCGCAGCTCCTGGCCCACCCCACCTACGAGCGGGACCGTCTGCACGACCCGATCAGCCACTGGGCCGACGCCAATTCCCGCCGCCCGCCCGTCGCTCCCATCCGTCTCTTCACCGACAGGAAACCGACCCGCACCCCACACCTCTACAAGCTATCTCTGCACGCCGCCACGCGCCGAACTCAGCAACGCCACGCCCGCGAGTTCGACCCGACCAGCCGGGCCGTCGACGCACTCGTCATGCACCGCCATGTCGCATCCGTTTACCGGCGCGCTTGGAACCCCGTCCGGGTGTCCACCTATCCACATCGGCCGCCCCACCCGCACTACTTCGGCGTCTGACCTCCGCACACAGCACACTGCGGCTACTGCCGGGAGCTCCGTGTCCTGGCCGTCATGCAGCTGGTGGTGGAGGCTTGGCGGAAGAGTCGGCGACGCCAGCTGTCAGGTCGTCTCGATTATCCAGCGGAGGAACAGGACCCGATGCGGGGTTCTCAAGGCGTTGCGATCAACGTCACCGACCGGGAGTGGAGTACTTGGTAAGAGCCCGGCGCCTGCACGGCTTGGAGAGCCTGAAGGAGGACCGCCTGGGCTACTACGGCACCCCGCAGGGCAAGAACCTCCGCGACATGATCCGGAACGTCCGCGAGTCGGTCAAGACCCACTGCACATCGGTCCTGCTAATCGTGGCTGGACGGTAGGACCGAGGCCTTGTCAGCGAGCCGGGAACCTGCCGCCAAAAAGAAGATCGAGGTAGTAGAAGGCCGTGGCTGGGTCGTTGTTCTTATGAGCATCGAGGGCTTTACGGGCGCGTACTGCACCTGTGCTCAGCTTGGAGAGGGCGATCACCCCGTTGGCTGGCGTCGAATAGGCGCTGAATCTACCGGCGGCCCCTCTGGGGTCGTTCATGGCCGCAAGTTGGATCTTGTGGAGATACTCCAGCAAGCCACACATATCCCAGACAGGGACGAAAGATGACAACGTCGATACGTACTGCGCTGCCCGCATCTCCAAGTAGAAAGAGGAGACGGGGACGTTGTTGTAGTACTTCCACGCCTTGGCCAATCGGGCCAGCTTCTTCGCACCTCCCGCGACATGGTCCAACTTGTTGATCTCGTTGACGTAAGCAAGGTGCGCTGTCGGGGCGGTGTCCATCCACCCGCTCGCGGCCCCGGGGATGTCGTACACGGGTGTCTTCTGGTCCCCACGGGTCGTGATGAATCCAGGTAGCACCTCCCAGGTCTCCGTCCCTTGCTTGAACTTGACCACCACAGTTGGCCTGCGAACCACAACCTCGGTGTACGGGAAGCTGGATTGAAGAGCTGACTTCACCCAACCCAACGCCGTATCAGAACTGTTGGGCCGAGGCCCCTTGATGCTGACGAGTAGGTCCACGTCGCAGTAGCCACGTACCCCGGTTCCGTGGCCGAAGGATGAGCCGATTTCACGGAAGAGGTGAACACCGAACGCTTGGCTAAGTGAAGTCTCGACGCTGGCCCTGTGTTTCGCTGCGGCCTCGCGCTGCGAAGCCAGGGGGACCAGGCGCGTGAAGAAGGTGTCAAATCCTGCGTCTACGGAAAGTGCCATGAGCTGCCTACTGTCCTGTCGTGGGTGTGCTCTCGTCCGCTACGTATGACTGACCACCGGCGTCGATGTTGGCTTTTGCCCTCCGGTACGACCGCCGATTCGGCGGTTCGGCCGTCTTGTTCTGCTCATCTCGCCGCGCAGTCAGTTCGGCCAGAGCGTTGCGAGCCTCGTCGAGAGGCCAGGTAGGGAGATCGATCTCCCGCGCCTGTCGGGCGGCGGTTTGGATCTCCAAGTACGCGTTCGCCGCTGCTGCAGCTTGATTCATGCGATGGGACGCGTTCACTGTTGTCAGGATGGTCCCGAAGCCCGCTGACGCAAGAGCCAGGATGCCAGCAGCTACACGGCCAGTTGACTCGACCAATGCGGTCGTCCCAGCCACTGCAGCAAGGAGGCTGGCGGGCAAGCCCAGTCCGAGGTTGACACCCCGCCACTGCTTTGTCTGTTCGAACTGCATCTGGGCGCTGTACATGGCACTCTCTTCGAGTCGCTTGAACTCAGCCTCGATCGCCTTTCGACGCCTGGTGTCGTCGGTCTCACCATCCGCTTCCATGGGCACACGCTAGTCGGAAGGGTCGGTTGCGTCCCGACGAGTTGTGGGTCACCGACATCACGCAGCACCGCACCAGGGAAGGATGAGTCTACTGCGCGGCGGTCCTGGACGCGTTCAGCCGCAGGATCGTGGGCTGGTTTATCGGCTCACGGCAGGACTCCCCCCTCGTGGTCAACGCGCTGGACATGGCCATCCACAACCGCCGCCCCGAGCCGGGCAGGATCGTTCACGCCGATCACGGAACCCAGTTCACCTCCTGGGTCTTCGGGGAACGGATCCGCTCCGCCGGCCTCCTGCCGTCGTTCGGCACCGTCGGCGACGGCCTGGACAACGCGATGATGGAGTCGTTCTGGTCCTCCATTCAGACCGAGCTGCTCAACCGCAAGCGCTGGAAGACCCGGGTCGAACTGACCAACGCGATCTTCGAGTTCATCGAGATCTTCTATAACCGCCATAGACGACATTCAGCACTGGGCTACCGCACCCCCATCGAGTACGAACTACTCTCCGCACAAGACACCATCCACGCCGCCAGTTAGCCATCGCAGCTGGAACCCAAACCGTGGGGCAGGTCATCTGAACTGGCTTGACCTGTGGAGCGGATGGGCCCGATCTTGGCCGATGTCACTACTTCCGCTAGGAGTGGGAAACGCTTCTGAGCCGGTTGAGTGCCGCGCGCACATCGCACGTCTGTGATGCATCTTTTCCCAGACGTGCCGAGAGAAGCGGATAGAGGTTTGCTAGCGTATTGAGTGCGTCTTCCGCTTGCCCCAATGACTCTTGCAGTAGGCCGAGGTACGCGTGCACTTGGAGTCGCAACACCTCAGAAAAATCGTACTGGTCGAGCTCTAAGGCGAGATCCCTGTAGGCGGCGATGGCTTGTTCCTGGTTCCCAAGGCGCATGTCGCAATAGGCGGCTTGAGCCCGGCATTCCACCGCGTCGTGTGCATGTTCAGGCCCAGCAGCGGCCAGTTCTGAGGTGAGCTCCTTGTACAGAGGTAGAGCTTGCCCGAAGAATCCGCTATCGAAGAGGGCAAGGGCTTGACCCATGCGCGTCTTCGCCGACACCCCTTGATTGGAGGGGCCCTGGCTGGTTGCTCCGCCCAGGAGTTGCCGCTGTGGCTCCGGCTGCGTAGCAGCCGCTGGGGAAGGACAATATGATGCGAGTTGGTCGAGGACGACACGGGCAGTAGCGGGGCGGTCGGAAACGTCCTTAGCGAGCAGATTCATGACCAGTTCGGCAACTTCCAGTGGAATGTCTGGTCTTAAATCCCGGATCGGTACAGGCCTGCGGTAGCGGTGCCCGTCCATGACGATCGCATAGTCACCCGTGAAAGGGGGCTCCCCGGTGAGCATTTCATATAGGACGCAGCCCAGGGCGTAGAGATCGGTTTGGGGAACGATGATGCCTCCAAATTGCTCTGGTGCCATATAGGCGACCGTTCCCATCAGTTGGCCGGCTTGGGTTAGGCGAGGGTTTGCGGCACCAAAGACCGCTGCCACACCGAGGTCGAGAACTTTCACCTTTAAGGCATCGGTCAGCATGATGTTGGCTGGTTTCAGGTCTCGGTGGATGACGGGGTCCGCGTGCAGACAGTCGAAAACCTCAGCGATCTGAAGCGCTACCGAATGAGCCCTCGCCACGGGCAGGCGCCCGTCTTCGTGCAGGACCCGGCCCAGGTCTTGGCCTAGTACCAGTTCCCAGACCATGTACAGGTCTTTCGGGCTACCGCGCAGTTGCGCGTCGAGGAGTACAGGGATGTTGGGGTGGCTGAAGCGGGCGCCCAGTTCTGCCTCTCGGCAGAATCGGGCGGCGATGTCGTCAGGCTTGAGGCCATTGGCGGACCCGGTGAGCCGCTCTGGGTTAATCACCTTTATGGCTACGGCGCGTTTCAGCTGCAGGTCCCAGGCTTGGTAGACCTGTCCCATGGTCCCCTGTCCGATGAGGTTGCGTAGCTCATAGCGGTCGTCGATGGGCCCCACGTCAGGCGCCACCGTCATGTCCTACTTGGGGCATGAGGCGTGCTGCAATGTCGGCGAGTGTCCCCTCACCAGGCACAGCCCAACGGGCGGGGCCTTGGACCGCGACGGGGGAATCGGTCCACTCGGCTTCGCGCCAGATATGCATGACCAGTCCGCTGGGTGAATAGGCCTGTTGGTCCACTTCCCAGATCAGGGGGCGCTTTCGGTCGTTGATCCACGTAGCGAGGTAACGGGCGGGATCTTCGCTCAGCCATTCACCAATGGCTTGCTCTTCCACTGGATTGCCGGGACGGTAGACGAGGCGAGTTCCGTCTGCGATACGGCCGTGCTCGACGAGGACCGAGACGCTGTTGGGACGCCTTGAGCGGGTGGGTCGAATGGTCAGGTGTTGTGCGCCGGTGAGCGCTCGCGTGACTGATTCCGCGAGGGCTCGGCACTTGTATGCGTCCGTGAACACACTAGCCAAGAACAGTTGCCGTCCGAATAGCTGCTCCACCGATGAGGCCAGGAGGATAACGGTCTCCTTGGTCCATTCCTCGACCCACGCCTCGCGCTCGCCCGAAGTCGGATCCCACTCCTCAAGGGTCTCCAAGCCTATGGTTTGAAAGACAAGGTGGGCGACCAGAAGGTCGCCGTGCTCGACTACCTCACGCACCCACGGCGACACAGACGCCGTGAAGGCGACACTGGCGAGTACATTCTGCACCTGCCGCCGCAGCAGCACCGATTGCCATATCTGCTGAACACTGGGGGGCCTGCCGAACAGGCGGGTATACGCACCGTCTGGGGAAGGACGCCAAATGTACTCGGGGTCGGCACTCGTCCGCGCAACCAACGAGGTGTCTGGGTGGGCGCAGACGAGAGCAAGGGCCGCTTCCTGTACGGAGCAGCCGACGCTCGGTACGGGGGCTGCAGCACCCTTCTTGTAGACGTAGTTCTTGTTCAGTTGGACGGCGAAGTCATCCCGAATAAGCCGCTGCTGCCGGTCGAGCGCGACCCTGTCCAGCGGGTCTGACTGCTTCTCGTCCTCGGAGACTTGGGTGAGCCGGGAGACCAGGCTTTCTGGAGCGTCGTCCACACAAATGACGCGCAATGAGACAAGCGCATCCTTTGCAGTTTCGGGGTTCTGCGTTACCGCATGAGCTACGGATGCGACGGTCTGTGCTCCGTTGATGACGCGGGCGTTGATCAAGTCCAGTCGAACGGGTTGCCCTTCCATCCGCCGGGCGAAGTACTGCGCTTCAACTGAGTCACACAGCAGAGTGACACCATTGTTGAAGTACCAGAAGAGGTCAGGTGCGGTGACCAGTTGCGTCATTTCCGCTTGGTTGATCTGGTCCGCGCCGCGCTGACGTAGAGGCGGAGCCAGAAGGCGAGCGCCGTGGCTTTCGTACCATGCGGCGACTTCACCTGCAGTAACGCTTCCAATGTACGCCGGATATGGCGTGTGGATCGCGTGCCAACCTTCCGTCAAAGTCGCTGTGACCTTCACCGGGACCGGGGCGGTGTGGAGGCGGGCTGCGGAATAGAAGTCGGCCAGGCCCAGCGTGTGTACCTTGACCCGGGTGCGGCCGTCGAAGCCAAACTCCTCCCCTACCCGGGCCAGGCGCTCTTCAGCCTGCCTGGCGAGATGGCCGTCCCCAGCCAACGCCGCTGCCAGATGCACCGTGCAGTGCGGTGAGCTCAAGGCGTCATCGATCCGGCTGAGCAGACGACGGATGCTGGGGTTGGCTCCGCTGTAACGGTGGTCTGCTAGGCGTCCTAGTGCCGCGACCAGTTGGAGGGCATTCTGCTCTGTCAGGATCACCTTGCCTTTGTCACTCCATTTCGCCTGGACGAACCAGATGTCGGAGCCGTTTGCAGAGAAGGCGACGGCGTCGATTCCGTGGTCGTCGGCGCCGTCCGTCACAGTGGCTGCAGCCGCCTCAGGACTGCAGCCGGTGAGGATGACGACCGCTTGAGCCGCCAGAGCACGCGAAAGGAGCACTGTACTCAGCGCGTGCGCAGAGACATGTGCAACGTCGCCCATGTCGATCAGGGAAGCGAATGTACGCGTGAGGTAGTCACGCAGGAACCGCATCTGGACCGGCATCGCTCCAGCAGCGTTCTCCATGTAGGCCCTTTCTCTCCAGCAATGCCTTCATCCGCAACCCGTTACGGCTGTTCGTATGCGTACTCCACAGTCAGAGGACTCGCTACGACACATCGCGTGACGGCGCTGGTCGCCGGCAGATCGACCGTCATACGTGCGTACCCACACATCCACGCAGCACTGCCCGCCGGACCATGCCGGGCATCCAGGGCGGCTATCAAATCCCGGACACCTGTGCCGCTCAGATCGGTGCTCGGCGCGGGAACGCCAGTCTCCGTAGAATCATGCTGGAGAGACAATGCCCTCACGACCTGTCCAGCAGTAGTAAGGAAGGTTGTCCCAATGCTGGAACCGCCGTCGATCCCCTCAAGCGGCAGCCCCTCGACAGTTACTGGGGTGTATCCCATCAGATGTCGGGCGGAACCATGGAGCAGCAGCCGACAGCCTGTTGCACGTTCGTACTCTGGCTCTTCCCCCGGTACGGGATCGGCGAAGAGCACCATGTGCTGATACTCGCCTCGCAGGGTGACGCAGCGCAACGGTGCCTCGAACCACACCCACTGCCCAGGACGCAGATTCGGCTGTGTAAACCACAGCGCCTGCTTGTCCAAGTGCTTGTCTACCTGCTGCAGATGCTGCAGCCGGGCGCGTTCGCCATCAGCCGCAGGCGCCTCGACGTCCACGCCTCCCACCGGAGTGTTCAGGCGGATGGCACCGGTCCGGGAGAAACGCCGCGGCTCCGGAAGGAACTGACGCAGCTTTCCATCTGACAGATACAAAAACTCACGCAATTCTGCCCCCCGATATCATCCCGGACACACCTATCCTGCAACCACGCTCCACGTGGTTCGCCCGCCGCGTACCTTCCTTGAGCTTGGAGCGCTGGATCGAGCGCCCAGCCCTGCGCTTCAGCTGATCAGTCTCTCTTATGGAGTGCGTTGGTCAAGCGTGATTCCCGAAGTCGGTCGAGCTGTCCATCATCACGGGGGACCGCCAGGTTGCTCCGGCGCGGGTGATCGAGGCCGTGCTGAACGCGCGGTCGACGCATGCACAGCGTATCGAGTTGCCGTGGGCTCCCAGAGAGCAACTCGGTCTCGCCAGAGCACCGAGCGCGAGAGCCGCCTCGCATCGCATCGGAGTGAACGGGCCGCCGATTATGCAACCTATGTCAAGACAGCCCAGCACTCGCCAGTCCAGCCCAAGATTGCGAATCGCAGGTCAGCCGGCTCACCTCTCGCAATCTTCAGTCGGACACGACAACCCCGGCCCGCCCGGCCGAAGCACCCCGGACCGCCGACCGGAGGGGGCGGCACCCCCGCACCCCGATCGACGAATCGGTTAACAGAAGGTCAAGACTTCCCCTGGTACGACATCCGTCGGAATAGTCGCCCGGGGAAACAGGTTCGAGCTACACGTACCCCTGCCGTGCACTCTCTCCCCCTCCCCGGAGGCCCCAAGCAATGTCGATGTCGACGACCCAACCTCGCGACATACGCGGAGTCGTCCCCGTACTCGCCTTCTCCGGCATCGTCGTCGCGGTGATGCAGACCCTGCTCGTCCCGGTCATCAAGGACCTGCCCGAGCTGCTGAGCACCTCGCCGTCGAACGCCACCTGGGTCATGACCTCGACCCTGCTCGCGGGCGCCGTCTCCACCCCGATCATGGGTCGGCTCGGCGACCTCTACGGCAAGCGGAAGATGCTGCTCAGCAGCCTTGCCGTGATGGTCGTCGGCTCGCTGGTCTGCGGCTTCACCGACAACCTGATCGTGATGATCGTGGGCCGCGCGCTGCAGGGCTTCGCCATGGGCGCCATCCCGCTCGGCATCGGCCTGATGCGCGACGAGCTGCCCCGCGAGAAGCTGGCCTCCGCGATGGCCCTGATGAGCTCCTCCATCGGCGTCGGCGGCGGCCTCGCCCTGCCCGTCGCCGCGCTCACCGCGCAGCACGCCGACTGGCACGCCCTCTTCTTCGGCGCGGCGGGCCTCGGCGTCGTCTCGATCCTGCTCACGCTCGTCTTCGTGCCCGAGAGCCCGGTCCGCGCCGAGGGCACCTTCGACGTGCTCGGCGCCCTCGGCCTCTCCGCGGGCCTGGTCCTCTTCCTGCTGCCGATCACCAAGGGCAGCGACTGGGGCTGGAGCTCGCCGCTCACGCTCGGCCTGTTCGCCGCCGCCGCGCTCGTCCTGCTCCTGTGGGGCGTGATGGAGCTGCGCATGAAGGCCCCGCTGGTGGACCTGCGCACCACGGCCCGCCGCTCGGTCCTCTTCACCAACCTCGCCTCGATCATGGTCGGCGTCGCGTTCTACGCCGTCTCGCTGGTGCTGCCCCAGCTGCTGCAGCTGCCGAAGGCGACCGGCTACGGCCTGGGCCAGTCGATGGTCGTGGCCGGCCTGTGCGTGATGCCGCTCGGCCTGACGATGATGTTCACCGCCCCCGTCTACGCCCGTCTGTCGGCGAAGTACGGCCCCAAGGTCACCCTCATCCTCGGCATGCTGATCATCGCGATCGGCTACGGCGCGGGCCTCGGCCTGATGAGCGCCGCCTGGCAGACCGTCGTCATCGCGGTGCTCCTGGGCGCGGGCATCGGCCTCGCCTACTCCTCGCTGCCCGCCCTCATCATCGGCTCGGTCGACCCGTCCGAGACGGGCGCGGCCAACGGCCTCAACACCCTGATGCGGTCGATCGGCACCTCGGTGTCCAGCGCCGTGATCGGCATGGTCCTCGCCAACACCGCCGACCACGTCGGCGGGGTCGCGGTGCCCACCATGCACGGCTTCCGCGTCTCGTTCCTGATCGCCGCGGGCGCGGTCGTCATCGGCCTGCTCTTCGCCCTCATGCTCCCCTCCGCGCGGCGCCGGGCGAGCACGCACACCCAGCTGCGGGCCAGCAGCGAGGAGGACGCCAACCTGGAGCGCGCGGTCCAGGTGCTCGCGGGCTTCCACGGCCAGGTGCACGGCGCGGACGGCGCGCCGGTCGCGCGGGCCAAGGTCACGCTGATCGACCGCCGCGGCAAGCAGGCGGGCGCCGCCCTCACCGACGACGAGGGCCGCTACGCCCTCGCCGTCCCGGCCGACGGCTCCTACGTGCTGGCGGCCACCGCGACGGGCCACGCGCCGCGGGCCTCGGCGGCGGCCTACCACGGGGACGACCGGCCGGTGCGGATCGACCTGGCCCTCACCGGCTCGCAGGACGAGACCGACGTCCCGGCCTGACCTCCGCCCGACCCCGTAGGACAGGCCGGTCCCGCAGGACAGACCGGCCCCGCAGGGCGGGCTGGCCCCGCAGGGCGGGCTGGCCCCCGCAGGACACACCTGCCACCCCCGTAGGACACGCCGGCCCGCCCCGCGCGGACGGCGCCGCGCCACCCGCGCGGGACGCCCTGCGCCACCCCCGTCACCCCGGTGCCGGGGGTGGCGTGCATCATGGGGCGCCCACCCCCACCCGCGCACGACCCGGAGGAAGCCATGGCCGCCGCGCCCAAGCCGGAGATTCTCGCCGCCTTCGAGGCCGCCAAGGGCTTCATGCCGCGCGAGGAGGGGCTCGCCCTGTACGCGGCCGCGGCGGAGGCCGCCGCGCTCGGCCTGCCGCTCCTGGAGGTCGGCACGTACTGCGGGCGCTCCACGATCCTGCTCGCGGACGCCGCCCGGCAGGCCGGGGTCACCGCGATCACCGTCGACCACCACCGCGGCAGCGAGGAACAGCAGCCCGGCTGGGAGTACCACGACCCGCAGACGGTGGACCCCGAGGTCGGCCGGATGGACACGCTGCCCACCTTCCGCCGCACGCTGCACAAGGCGGGCCTGGAGGACCACGTGATCGCGGTGGTCGGGCGCTCGCCGCAGGTCGCCAAGGCGTGGGGCGGCGCGCTCGGCCTCGTCTTCGTCGACGGCGGGCACACCGACGAGCACGCCACCGCCGACTACGAGGGGTGGGCGCCGCACGTCGCCGAGGGCGGACTGCTCGTCATCCACGACGTGTTCCCCGACCCGGTCGACATCATGACCGGGCAGGCGCCGTACCGCGTGTACCTCAGGGCACTCCGGTCCGGCGCGTTCACCGAGGTCTCCGCGGTGGACTCGCTGCGCGTGCTGCGGCGAACGGGAGCGGGGATCTGACCCCGCCGATAGGCTCGCCCTCGTGTCGTACGTAGGTCCGGAATTCGATCCCTCCCAGCCCCCGAGGCGCAGCATCGGCCGTCCGCTGACGGTGGCCGTCGCGGCGCTGGTGCCGACGTGTCTGGCGGGCTGGCTCGTCTACCAGGCGACCAGCGGGCCGGGCGGGGAGGGCCCCGCGCGCTCGCTGCCCGCCTCGCCGAGCGCGTCCGCCGGGTCGGACCGGCCGTCCGCCTCCTCCTCGTCCTCCCCGTCGGGCAGCGACGAGCCCGGCGAGGACAAGGGGGACGAAAAGGATGAAGACGACAAGGGCGGCAAGGGCCGGGGCGACGACGACAACGATTCGACTACGAAGCCGCCCGCCGGCCGCCCCGCCGCGAGCGGCCCCCTCAAGGGCAAGGTCGTCGTGATCGACCCCGGCCACAACGCGGGCAACTTCCGGCACGCCACGGAGATCAACCGCCTGGTCGACATCGGCACGAACCGCAAGGAGTGCGACACGACCGGCACGTCCACCAACGACGGTTATACCGAGGCGAAGTTCACCCTGGACGTCTCCCGCAGGCTGCGCACCCTGCTCCAAGCGCAGGGCGCCACCGTCACGTTGACCCAGGACGGCGACCGCCCCTGGGGTCCGTGCGTGGACGAGCGCGCCCGGATCGGCAACAAGGCGCACGCCGACGCGGTGGTCTCCGTCCACGCCGACGGCTCGGGCGCGGGCAACCGCGGCTTCCACGTGATCATGCCCGCGAAGGTGCGGTCCGGCGGGGCCGACACCTCCGGAATCGTCGCCCCCTCCAAGGAGTTGGGCGAACGCATCGCGGGGAACTTCGTGAGCGCGACCGGCAGCCGCCCCTCGAACTACATCGGAAAGGGCACCGGACTCGACACCCGCTCGGACCTCGGGGGCCTCAATCTCTCCACCGTCCCCAAGGTTTTCATCGAGTGCGGCAACATGCGGGACGCGAAGGACGCGGCCCGGCTGACGAGCGGCGCGTGGCGGCAGAAGGCGGCTCAGGGCATTTCTGAGGGAATCGCGGGATTCCTGCGCGGATAGCGCGGACACGTCTTCGTTTCGAAGCGTGGACGTCTTTATCCCGAGCAGACACCCCACGGGTCCGGACGATATTGTCCTCCCTACGATGAGGGGCCACCCCCGCGCTTCGCGCACCGCGACACGAACGCGACTACGGCGACAGCGACGCCTCCACAGACGAGACGACTGACGAAGGACCTGAAGTGAATTTCCGATCCCTCACTCGAGGCGACGGCGTGGTGATCGGAGCAGCGGTGTTGCTCTTCATTGCCTCGTTCCTCGACACCCTTGACGCCGATGGCGGCGACAGCTCGAAGCTGCCGAACGCCTGGGAAAACGGCAACCTGCTGCTCAGCGTGTACCTGCTCGGCATCATCGGTGCCGTGCTCATCGTCGTGGGCCGGGCCCTGCCGCAGCAGCGCAAGGTCGTGGGCCTGGACCTCGGTCAGCTCGGGGTGGCCTTCACCATCGCCGCCGCGTGGAGCTCGCTCGGCGCGATCTTCGACACCGACCAGTCCTACGGCTTCTTCTTCGAAAGCACCCTCGGCGCCCGCGGAGACTCCCCCGACGCCGGTGTCGGCCTCATCCTCGGTCTGATCGGCGCCCTGGTGCTTGCCGCCGGCGCGGTCGCGACCCTGGTCGTCCCCGCCCTCAAGGCCCCGCTCATGGGTGCCCCCCGGCCCGCCGCGCCGCAGCCCTACGGCGGTCAGCCGC
Source organism: Streptomyces sp. NPDC002564 (assembly GCF_042889645.1). NCBI lineage: Bacteria > Bacillati > Actinomycetota > Actinomycetes > Kitasatosporales > Streptomycetaceae > Streptomyces > Streptomyces sp. NPDC002564. The sequence continues at coordinate 346,866 of NZ_JBIARE010000003.1, forward strand.
AGGGTGGCTACGGCTACCCGGGCGCCGGCGCGGGCCAGCCGCAGCCGGGCGCCCCGTACGGCGGCGGCCAGCCGCAGGGCGGTCAGCCCTTCGGCGGCGCGCAGCCGCAGCCGCAGGGCGGGCACACCCCGCCGCCGGCCCAGGCGCAGCCGGCCGGCGACTTCTCCCCGTTCTGGTTCGCCGTGCCGGTGCCGCGTCCGCTGTACGCGGAGGACGGCTCGCCCACGCCGATCGCCGAACTGGCGCCCGGCACCTGGTACCTGGCCGTCGAGCAGCGCGGCCCCGGCCTGGTGGCCCAGACGCAGGACGGCCGTCGTGGCGTGCTGCAGGACACCACGGGGATCCAGCGCGGCTGATCCCCCGCACGCGCGGTACCGCGGCCCCTCGCCCTTCCGGGCGGGGGGCCGTTGTCGTACAGTCGCCACCCGACGGGAACTGACAGACCGTCAGAACTTCGGCGACTGGGAGGGCACATGCGGCTCGGGCTCGCACTCGGCTACTGGGGGCGCGGCCCCGACCCCGGCCACGTCGCCCTCGCCCAGGAGGCCGAACGGCTCGGCTACGACTCGGTGTGGACCGCGGAGGCCTGGGGGTCGGACGCCTTCACGCCGCTGACCTGGATCGCCGCGCAGACCTCCCGGATCCGGCTCGGCACCGCCGTGGCGCAGATGGCCGCGCGCTCCCCGGTCACCACCGCCATGCACGCGCTCACCCTCGACCACCTCTCCGGCGGCCGGACGATGCTGGGCCTCGGCCTGTCCGGACCCCAGGTGGTGGAGGGCTGGTACGGGCGGCCGTTCCCGAGGTCGCCGCTGACCGCGACGCGCGAGTACGTCGAGGTGATCCGGCAGGTCCTGCGGCGCGAGGGACCGGTGGAGCTGGCGGGCCGCTTCCACGCCCACCCCTATGCCGGCGAGGACGGCACCGGTCTCGGCAAACCGCTCAAGCCGATCACCCACCCGCTCCGGGCCGACCTGCCGGTGCTGCTCGGCGCCGAGGGCCCCAAGAACATCGCGCAGACGACCCGGATCGCCGACGGCTGGCTGCCGCTGTACTGGTCGCCGCTGCGCACGGACGTGTACGAGGCCTCGCTCGCCGACGCCCCCGAGGACTTCCTGATCGCCCCGATGGCCCGGGCCCGGGTCTGCGACGACGTCGCCGAGGGCCTGCTGCCCGTCAAGGCCATGCTGGGCTTCTACATCGGCGGCATGGGCCACTCCGCGCGCAACTTCCACGCCGACCTGATGGCGCGCATGGGGTACGAGGCCGAGGCCCGGCGGATCCAGGAGCTGTTCCTTGCGGGGCGCAGGCAGGAGGCGGTGCTCGCGGTGCCGGACGCCTTCGCCGACGAGATCTCCCTGGTGGGCCCGCGCGCCCGCATCGCCGAGCGCCTCGACCTGTGGCGCAAGGGACCGGTGACGGACCTCCTGGTGCTGGCCCCGGACCCGCACACCCTGCGGGTCCTGGCCGAGCTCAACTCCTGAGTCCGCGGGGCGCCCGGCTCAGTTCTTGGCCAGCTCCCCGGCCGAGGGCACCTTGTCCTTGACCTCGGCGCCCGCGTCCTTCCCCGCGCTCTTCACGTCGTTGATGATGCCGTCGAAGGAGTTCACGATCGAGTCCGTCGAGTCGCCCTTGCGGAGCTTGGACGGCAGGTCCTTGAGCGCCTCGATGCCGGCGCTCAGCGGCGCCACCGCCTTGGCGAGCGTCGGGTCGCCCTGGGCGTTCTTCGTCGCGGCCTTCAGCCTGTTGTACGTGAACGCCCCCGCGAGACCCGCCTTGATCAGGGCGAACTTGCGGCCGTCCGCACCGCTCTTGAACTTGCCCGCGCGAAACGGCTTCACGATCCACTGGTAGGTCGCGCCCGCGGCGAGCCCCGCGTTGGCGACGAAGCGGGTCTTGGCGAACTTCTGCCGGTCCGCGGAACTGGTGGCGGTCGCCGTGGCCGAACCCGCCTTGTCCTTGTCCTTGTCGGCATCGTCGTCGTTGCAGGCCGTCGCACCGACCAGCAACGTGCAGCAGAGCGTGAGGCAGACTCCGCCGCGGCGGACGGATACGGGGCTGAGCACGGCAGCGGCCTCCAGTCGAGAGCTGAACGGCCCGCGGGAGAGCGCGGTCCTTTCCGCAGCCTCACCCGGCCCGCCCGGCCCCGCCAGCGGGGCGGGCCCGTACGGGTTTCAACGGGGCCCTGCGGGTATCCGGGGCCTATGTCTCCCACACGGCAATCCCACGGCAGCACGGCGGGACGGGTGATAGCGCTCGTCGCCGACATCATGGCCGTCATTCTCGGCCTGTGGATCCTCATGTACCTGCTCGACGCGAACCGCGCCAACGACCTCGTGCAGCTCGTGCACGACGTGGCCCGGTGGCTCGCCGGCTGGTCGCACGACCTGTTCACCTTCGACGAGGAATGGGCCAGGGTCGTCGCGGGCTACGGCCTCGCGGCGATCGTGTACCTCCTGGTGGGCCACGCGCTCGCCGGGCGGCTGCGCCGGTACTGAGCCGCCGACGGACGGCTGCTGCGACGTGCTACCGGGGCGTGTCGCAGCAGTCCGGGTCCAGTCCCCGCGGCAGCCGCTCGCCGGAGAAGACCGCGCACGTCGCCTCGTCGCCGCCGAGCGCCGCCACCGCGAGGAGCAGTGAGCCCGCCGTCCAGGTGGTGAGCTCCTCGGGCCAGCGGGCCTCGTCGTCGAAGACGTACCCCGTCCAGTACAGGCCCGACTCCGCGTCGCGCAGGTGCTGGATGGACTGCAGGATCTCCAGGGCGCGGTCCGACTCCCCGAGGACCCAAAGGGCCAGGGCCAGTTCGGCGCTCTCGCCGCCGGTGACCCACGGGTTGGGCACCACGCAGCGCACGCCGAGGCCCGGCACCACGAAGCGGTCCCAGCCCTCCTCCATGCGGGACTTGGCCTCCGCGCCGGTCAGCGCGCCGCCCAGGACCGGGTAGTACCAGTCCATGGAGTAGTGGTTCTTGTCGAGGAAGCGTTCGGGGTGGCTGCGGATCGCGTGCGCGAGGGCGCCGGTCGCCAACTCCCAGTCGGGCTGCGGCTCCTCGCGCTGGTCGGCGATGGCGAGCGCGCAGCGCAGCGCCTGGTGGATGGAGGAGGAGCCGGTCAGCAGCGCGTCGGCGACCGGGGTGCCGTCCGCCTCCCGCTTCCAGCCGATCTGCCCGCCGGGCTGCTGCAGCGCGAGCACGAACTCGACGGCGGCGGCCACGGCGGGCCACATGCGGTCCAGGAACGCCTCGTCGCCGGTGGAGAGGTAGTGGTGCCAGACGCCGACGGCCAGGTAGGCGCAGAAGTTGGTCTCGCGGCCGCGGTCGGTGATGTCGTGCGGGTCGCCGTCGGCGTACGCGGCGTACCAGGAACCGTCCGGGTTCTGGTGGCGCACCAGCCAGTCGTAGGCGCGCTCGGCGGCCGCGTGCTCGCCCGCCGCGTCCAGCGCCATGGCGGCCTCGGTGTGGTCCCACGGGTCCAGGTGGTGCCCGCGGAACCACGGTATGGCGCCGTCCGCGCGCTGCACGGCGAGGATGCCCCGTACCGTCGCGGCGGCCTGATCGGCCGTCAGGACGCCGGGCAGGACGAGGTGTTCGGTCCGCTCCGGGCTCGTCACTTGGCGGCCGCCGCGGCGTCGGCCGAGGTCACGGGAAGGTGCGGCTTGGTCGCGTACGCCACGAAGCTCTTGCCGACCACCGGGTTGAGCAGCTGCTCGGCGACGCGGGTGGCCAGCGGCTTCTTCATGATGTCCCAGACCAGCAGCTTGTGGTACGCCCGCACGGGCAGCGCCTTGTCGTTGTCGACGCCGAAGGCGCACTTGAGCCACCAGTAGGGCGCGTGCAGCGCGTGCGCGTGGTGGGTGCCGTACGGCTTGAGGCCGGACTCCCGCATCCGGGCGAGGAGTTCGTCGGCCTTGTAGATGCGGATGTGACCGCCCTCGACCTCGTGGTAGGCGTCGCTGAGCGCCCAGCAGACCTTCTCGGGGCCGTAGCGCGGGACGGTGACCGCTATGCGGCCGCCGGGCTTGAGGACGCGCACCATCTCCGCGAGGACCCCCTTGTCGTCGGGGATGTGCTCCATGACCTCGGAGATGATGACGACGTCGAACGACTCGTCGGGGAAGGGCAGATTGAGGGCGTCGCCCTCCATCGCCGTGGCCGTCGCGCCCGCCGGTGCCTCGCCCGCCTCCTTCATCGCGGCGAACCACTTGGCGACCTCGCGGATCTCCTCCGCGTTCTGGTCCAGGGCCACCACCTGCGCGCCGCGCCGGTAGCACTCGAAGGCGTGCCGGCCCGCGCCGCAGCCCAGGTCGAGGACGCGGTCGCCCGCGGCGAGCGGGAAGCGGGTGAAGTCGACGGTCAGCATCAGCGATGGCTCCCGGAGTGCGTCGAGTACGTCGTGGCGGCCGCGGCGCGGCCGGGATCGGTGGCCGCGGCGCGGGCGATGGCCTCGCGGTAGCGCTCGGCCGTGCCCTTGGCGGCCTGCGCCCAGGTGAACTTCGCGAGGACGCGCGCGCGTCCGGCCGCGCCGAGCCGGGCCCGCAGCTCGCCGTCGCCGAGCAGGCGGTTCAGGCCCGCGGCCAGGGCGCCCGCGTCGCCCGGCGGGACCGCGAGGCAGGTCTCGCCGTCGGGGCCGGCGACCTCCGGGATCGCGCCGCCGGTGGTGGCGAGCAGCGGGGTGCCGGTGGCCATCGCCTCGGCCGCGGGCAGCGAGAACCCCTCGTACAGCGAGGGGACGCAGGCGATCTGCGCGGAGCGGACGAGGTCGACGAGCTCGGCGTCGGTGATGCCCTTGACGAACTCGACGGCGCCTTCGAGGCCGTAGCGCTCGATGGCCTGGGCGACGGGTCCGTCCTCGGCGCGCTTGCCGACGACGACGAGGTGGGCGCCGGGGTGGTCGGCGCGGACCTTGGCGAGCGCCTCGACGAGGTGGACGAGGCCCTTGAGGGGGACGTCGGCGCTGGAGGTGGTGACGATCCTGCCGGGCACTTCCGCGACGGCCGGGTCGGGCGAGAAGAGGCCGGTGTCGGCGCCGATGTGGACCACGTCGATGCGGTCGTCGCGGACCCCGAGGTGGTCGATGATCTCCTGGCGGGAGGTGCCGGAGACGGTGAGGACCGAGGGCAGCCGCCGGGCGACGCGCTTCTGCATGCGGGTGAAGGCGTACCAGCGGCGGACGGACGCGCGGCGCTTCCAGTCGGGCGCGGCGTCGAGTTCGAGGCGCCGGTCGACGGTGATCGGGTGGTGGATGGTGGTGACCAGGGGCGCGCCGAGGTCGCCGAGCAGGCCGTAGCCGAGCGTCTGGTTGTCGTGCACGACGTCGAAGTCGCCGCGCCGGGCGCGCAGATGGCGGCGGGCGCGCAGGCTGAAGGTCGCGGGCTCGGGGAAACCGCCGGTCCACATGGTCGCCACTTCGAGGGCGTCGACCCAGTCGCGGTACTCGCCGCGCCCGGGCGTGCGGAAGGGGTCGGGCGAGCGGTACAGGTCCAGGCTGGGCAGCTCGGTGAGCTTGAGTCCTTCGAGGCCCTCGCCCTCGTCGAGGACGGGGTAGGGCTGCGCGCCGATGACTTCGACGCTGTGGCCGAGCCGGGCGAGCTCGCGGGAGAGATGGCGTACGTAGACGCCCTGTCCCCCGCAGAACGGGTTTCCCTTGTACGTGAGGAGGGCGATGCGCAGCGGGCGCTCGCCGCCGCCTCCAGAGCCCTTGCGGGGGCCTGCCTCCATGGCCTCAGCGGTCACTCTCGGCCCCCTTCTTCCTGCAGTTCTCCGCGAGGTTACGCCGGGACGGTAATCTAGAACAAGTTTCAGACTTGATCGTTGAATGATCGCTGAACGCGCTTTGAATCTACCGGCAGGTAGGCGAGGTGTAAGGCCCGGATCAGGTGATTCGCGCCACGACGGGCTCCCTGCCATGCTGTGCGATCTCGGGAGGCGTTTGCGGAGGGGCATCGACATGACAGCGGAAGCCAGGTCGGCGAACGCGGCGACGCCGCCCCTCACCGAGCGCCAGGAGGCCCGCCGCCGCCGGATCCTGCACGCCAGTGCCCAACTGGCCAGCAGGGGCGGCTTCGACGCCGTGCAGATGCGCGAGGTCGCCGAGGCGGCCGGGGTCGCCCTCGGCACCCTCTACCGCTACTTCCCCTCCAAGGTCCATCTGCTGGTCGCCACCATGCAGGACCAGCTGCAGCACATGCACACGACCATCAGGAAGCGCCCGCCGGCCGGTGACACCCCCGCCGACCGGGTCGCCGAGACGCTGATGCGGGCCTTTCGCGCGCTGCAGCGCGAGCCGCACCTGGCGGACGCGATGGTGCGCGCGCTGACCTTCGCGGACCGCTCGGTGAGCCCCGAGGTCGACACGGTCTCGCGGCTGACGACCGTGATCATCCTGGACGCGATGGGCCTCGCGGAGAACCCGACGGCGCAGCAGCTCTCCGCGGTCCGGGTCATCGAGCACACCTGGCACTCGGCGCTGATCACCTGGCTCTCCGGCCGCGCCTCGATCGCCCAGGTGAAGATCGACATCGAGACGGTCTGCCGGCTGATCGACCTGACGGCCGAGCCCCGCACCCCCTGACGGCGGGACCCCGTGCCCGGGTGCACTTCCCCGGGCGTCGCGCATCGTCCATCCGTACCCTCTCTGACGCACAAGGGGCGCACAGTCGCACGGCAAATGCGCCCCCAGCCTCCCCTTGGCCAGTTCTCTGCGTCACTACGGGGGTACTCACCGCTATGAATGGTCAGCGTGCTTGAACGGAGCAACACAATCGGGGCGGGGAGCTGGAGGGGCAGAGCGTGATCCGGGTTCTACTCGTGCACGACGCCTGTCTGTTGAGAATGGCTTTGGCGGAGCAACTCGCCCGCGAGCCGGATCTGGAGGTGTTCCACGCGCCGTGGTCGCACGCGCGCGGCCGGCAGCGCAGCGTGCGGCCGGACCTTTGTGTCGTCGACCTGGACGACGAGGCCACGTACGCACAGGCGCCGCTCGGCGACCTGACCGGCCCTTCGGCACTGGGGAGGGGCTGCCGGGTGCTCGTGCTCGCGACCGCGAACCGGCCGGGGCAGCTGCGGCGGGCCGCGGAGGCGGACGCGCTGGGTTATGTGAACAAGGCGAGCGCGCCGGAGCGCCTGCTCGCCGGAATACGGCAGGTGGCGTCCGGTAAGCGGTTCGTCGACGACTCGCTGGGCTTCGGATTCCTGAAGGCCGCGCAGATGCCGCTGACGCAGCGGGAGTTAGGGGTGCTGTCACTGGCCGCCAGGGGGGCGTCGATCGCGGAGATCGCGACCAGCCTCCACTTGTCCACCGGCACGGTACGCAACTACATGGCCGCGATCACCCGGAAGACCGGGGCGCGGAACAGGATCGACGCCATACGGATATCGCAGGGCGAGGGCTGGGTGTGAGCGGGTCCGTCCCCGCTCCCCCGCCCCCGCCCCGGTGAAGTCCCCCGGACATTCCGGCCACCGCGGTTCTGCCGACGCCCGCGCCCGTCACCGTCAGAGGTGAACGGGTCGCGGGCGTCCGGCGGTCGGGGCCGGGCGGCGCAGGTCCCGGGCGGGCGGGCGGATCACTCCTCGGGCGGGAAGACGACCTCCCCGCCGTCGGTCAGCGTGAGGGTGATCGCCTCGACCGGGCAGCCCTCGGCGGCCTCCAGGACCTTCTCGTTGGCGTCGGTCTCGGCGGCGACGGGGTGCGACTGACGGGCGGTGTCCAGCTCGAAGCGGCCGGGCGCGGTGAGCACGCACATGCCCGAGCCGATGCAGACCGACCGGTCGACCTCGACGTGCCAGCGGTCTCCCATCAGGCACCCTTCCCCTCGTAGCCCGCGGGGAGGTGGATCATCTTGTGCTCGAAGTACTCGCCGTACCCCTCGGGCCCGAACTCGCGTCCGAGGCCGGAGTTCTTGTAGCCGCCGAAGGGGCCGAGCATGTCGAGGCTGAAGGTGTTCACGGAGTACGTGCCGGTGCGCACCCGGCGGGCGACGTCGATGCCGCGCTCGACGTCGGCCGTCCAGACACTGCCGCTGAGCCCGTAGTCGGAGTCGTTGGCGATGGCCACGGCCTCGTGCTCGTCGCCGTACGGCAGGAGGCAGATGACGGGGCCGAAGATCTCCTCGCGGGCGATGCGCATGGAGTTGTCGACGCCGCCGAAGAGGGTCGGCTCGACGTACCAGCCCTCGTCGAAGCCGGCCGGGCGACCGCCGCCCGCGAGGATCTTGGCGCCCTCCTCCTGGCCGATCCGGATGTAGTCGAGGGAGCGCTGCTGCTGGCGCCGGGCGACGAGCGGGCCGAGTTCGGTGGCGGGGTCCAGCGGGTCGCCGATCTTCAGCGCGGTGGCCGCGGCGGCGAAGGCCTCGGCGAACTCGTCGTAGCGGGTGCGCGGCACGAGGATGCGGGTCTGGGCCACGCACGCCTGGCCGTTGATCATCCAGGCGAACGGCACGATGCCCGCGACGGCGCTCGCCGCGTCCGCGTCCGGCAGGACGACGGCGGCGGACTTGCCGCCGAGCTCCAGGGTCACGCGCGTCAGGTTGCGGGCGGCGACCTCCATCACGCGCTTGCCCGCGGCGACGGAGCCGGTGAAGGACACCTTGTCGACGTCCGGGTGCCCCACCAGGTACTCGCTGACCTCGCGGTCGGCGGAGACGATCGAGAGGACGCCCTCGGGCAGGCCCGCCTCCGCGGCCAGTTCGGCGAGGATGTACGCGTCGAGGGGGGCCTCCGGCGAGGTCTTGAGGATCACCGGGCAGCCGGCCAGGAGCGCCGGGGCGAGCTTGGCGGCGGCGGTGAACTGCGGGACGTTCCACGGCACGACGGCCGCGACGACGCCGACCGGCTCGCGCCGCACGAGGAGTCTGCCGAGGACCCCGGCGCGCTCCTCCTCGTACCGGAAGTCGCGCGCGACGGTGATCGCCGCGTCCCACACCATCATCGCGGCGAGGGCCTGCACCATGACGCTGGACGTGTAGGGGGTGCCGTTCTCCGAGCTGATGACGCGGGCGATCTCCTCGTGGCGTACCGCGAAGCCGTCCTTGATCTTCGTGATGACCTCGATGCGCTCGTCCAGGGTCATCCGCGGCCAGGGGCCGTGCTCGAAGGCCTTGCGGGCGGCGGCGACGGCGCGGTCCACGTCGGCGGGCGCCGCGTGCGGCACGCGGGCGAAGACCTTTCCGGTGTGCGGGGAGACGACGTCGATGACGCCCTTGCCGAGCGGGTCCACCAACTCCCCGCCGATGAACAGCTGTCCGTGTTCCACGAGCTCGGTCATGGCTGACTGCCTCCTGCGGAGCGCTTCCTGACACCGTTTCAGAACTGATACCAGTTCTACTTGGAGGAGTCCACGGACGGAACGGGCAACTCAGGGATCAATCAGTGGACTTGGGCGACTATTGAAACTAGTTCTAGTTATAGTGGCGGCACGACGAGAGACGAGGCGCCCATGACGCAGGTGAGCGGCACGCACGGGAGCGGCACGCCGGTGATCGAGCACGGCGGCGGCGTCTGGAGCATCAAGGTCCCGATCCCCGACAACCCGCTCGGCTTCACCCTGGTCCACCTCCTGGACACCGACGCGGGCCCCGTCCTGATCGACACCGGCTGGGACGACCCGGCGTCCTGGGACGCCCTCACCGCCGGGCTCGCCGCCTGCGGCGTCGCGGTGACGGACGTGCACGGCGTGGTCATCACCCACCACCACCCCGACCACCACGGCCTCTCCGAGCAGGTCCGCGCCGCCTCCGGGGCGTGGATCGCCCTGCACGACGCGGACACGGACGTGGTGCGCCGCACCCGCTCGAACCCGCCGGACCGCTGGTACGCGTACCTGGTGGACAAGCTCGCCGCCGCGGGCGCCCCCGACGCGCACCTGGCCCCCCTCGTCCGTGCCCGCGACCACGGCCACCACCGCACGCTCCCCGGCCTCGCCCCCGCCCTGCCCGACCGCGGCATCACCCCCGGCGAGCTCCTCGCGCTGCCCGGGCGGCGGCTGCGCGCGATCTGGACCCCCGGCCACACCCCGGGACACGTCTGCCTGCACCTGGAGGAGGCGCACCCCGCGGGCCTCGCGGGCAACGGCCGGCTCTTCTCCGGCGACCACCTGCTGCCCGGCATCACCCCGCACATCGGCCTGTACGAGGACCCCGACGAGGGCGCGGTCGCCGACCTCGCCGCCGGCACCCCGCTGCGCCCGAGCGGCGGCGACCCGCTGGGCGACTACCTCGACTCCCTGGAGCGCGTCGGCCGTCTGGACCCCGCCGAGATCCTCCCCGCCCACCAGGGCGCCTTCACCGACGCCCCGGCCCGCGTCCGGGCCCTGCTCGCGCACCACGAGGAACGGCTGACGAGCCTGCTCGCGCTGCTCGCCGAGCCCCTCACGCCCTGGCGGATCGCCACCCGCATGGAGTGGAACCGCCCCTGGGACGAGATCCCCTACGGCTCGCGCAACATCGCGGTCTCCGAGGCCGAGGCCCATGTGCGCCGCCTGGTGAAGCTGGGGCGCGTGGAGGCCGTGGCGGGCAGCGATCCGGTCGCGTTCGTGGCGGTGTGACCCGGGGCGCGCAGGAACCGGCCGGTAGAGTGGGCGAGTCGTCCTCACGTCCGCGCAGGGGGAAGCCGGTGCGAATCCGGCGCTGACCCGCAGCCGTGTGCCGAGCGTCGGACTCGGTGAGCCGGAATGCCCGGTGCGGAACGTGACCGGCTCGCGTCATCGGGACCTCCGATGAGCGGCACCGTCGAGGTATACGGAGCCGGAGCCGCCCGGAAGCCGTGCTCGCATGGGTCCGTGCCGCCCCGCTCCCCGCAGGGAGAGGCGAACCCGCCGCATCATGAACGTACGTCGCAGCGCAGCGGTCCTGGCCGCCGTCGCCGTGGTCGGCTCGGCCGCCGCACCGGCCGCCGTCGCGGACGACCCCGAGCCGTCGGCCTCGGCGGCCCTCCCCTCGGGTCTCTACGGCAAGACCGACCCCAAGTTCGACGGCGTCTTCCGCCAGTCCTACGCCCTGCTCGCCCAGCACACCGAGGGCGTCCGGCCCGCCTCGAAGGCCGTCGACTGGCTGACCGGCCAGCAGTGCGCGAGCGGCGGCTTCGCGGCGTACCGCCCGGACGCGAGCGCCCCCTGCAACGCCAAGACGGCCGTCGACAGCAACTCCACCGCCGCCGCCGTGCAGGCCCTCGCCGCGCTCGGCGGCCAGAAGAAGACGGTCGACAAGAGCGTCCAGTGGCTGAAGTCCGTCCAGAACAAGGACGGCGGCTGGGGCTACAACCCGGGCCTGCCCACCGACGCGAACTCCACCGGCATCGTCGTCGGCGCGCTCGTCTCGGCGGGCGAGAACCCGGCGAACGTGAAGTCCAAGGGCGACAAGTCCGCCTACGACGCGCTGCCGAAGCTCGTCATGGACTGCGACAAGGACAAGGGCGCCTTCGGCCTGGCCGACGCCAAGTCCGGCAAGCTCTCGCCGAACGCCGACGCCACCGCCGCCGGTGTGCTGGGCAGCCTGGGCCGGGGCCTGGTCGTGACCGCCCCGAAGAAGAGCGCGACCGCGGAGCCCGAGTGCGCGAAGGCCGACTCGGCCGCGCAGGCCGCGAGCAACGGCACCGGCTACCTCCTGGACGCCCTCGGCGCGACGGACGACCACCTGATGTCCGCCATGCCGGGCTCCACCGACCAGCCCGACTACGGCAACACCGCCGACTCCGTGCTCGCGCTGGCCGCCGCCGGACAGCAGGAGCAGGCCAAGAAGTCCGCCACCTGGCTGTCGAAGAACTCCGCGGACTGGGCCAAGCAGTCCGGACCCGCCGCCTACGCCCAGCTGGTCCTCGCCGCGCACGCCGCCGGGATGGACGCCCGCGACTTCGGCGGCACGGACCTCGTCAAGGAGCTGAACGCCCAGGGCCCGGCTCCGCGGGCGGCGGACTCCACCGGCAGCTCGGACGGCGCGGACGCGGACGAGAAGAAGGACGAGAAGAACGACGACGGCGGCGTCAGCGTCTGGTGGATCATCGGCGTCGGCATGGTCGCCGGCATCGGCATCGGCTTCCTGTACAGCGGAAACCGCAAGAAGAAGAACCAACTGTGACCCAGGTGACCCAGGGACGTGCGCGGCGCGGACGGCTGGTGCTCGGGGCGTTCCTCGCCGCGCTGCTGTGCCTGCTCGTCGCCGCGCCCGCCCAGGCCGCCGGCTACCGCTACTGGTCCTTCTGGGACCGGGACGGCGACCGGTGGACGTACGCGAGCCAGGGGCCCGGCACCGCCCGTCCCGAGGACGGCGACGTGCAGGGATTCCGCTTCTCGGTCTCCGACGACTCGAAGGACTCCGCGTCGCCGCGCGGCCCCGCCGCCTTCAAGGACATCTGCGCGAAGACGCCCGCCGAGGACGGCCGCAAGCGCGTCGCCCTGGTCATCGACTTCGGCCTGCCCAAGGACGCCCCCCGGGGCGAGACGCCGCCCGCGGCCCGGTCCGCCTGCGCGCGGGTCGGCGAGGACGCCACCAGCGCGGAGGCCCTCGCCTCGGTCGCCGAGCCGCTGCGCTACGACACCAAGGCGCTGCTGTGCGCCATCGACGGCTACCCGAAGTCGGGCTGCGGCGAGCAGGTCGCCGGCGACGGCACCGCGCGCGAGGACTCCGCCGCGCGGCCGAGCGCGGACGGCGACGGCGACGACGGCGGGCCCTCGCTCGGCCTGATCGCCGGGATCGCCGCCGTCGCACTGCTCGGCGGTGCCGCGATCTGGCAGACCCGCCGCCGTCGCGGCTGACCCGGGCCCGGAACGGACACGGACGGCACCATGACGGACCACGGCGGCGACGCGCCCCGCCTGCTCGGGCGCGGCCGCGCCCCCGAGGCGCACCGGGGCAACGCCCTGCACCCGGGCGCCTGGTGGGTGTGGGCCATCGGCCTGGGCACCGCCGCGTCGCGCACCACCAACCCGCTGCTGATCGGGCTGCTGATCGGCGTCGCGGGCTATGTGGTGGCGGCGCGCCGGACGTCGGCGCCGTGGGCGAAGTCGTACGGCGCGTTCGTGAAGCTGGGGCTCGTGGTCATCGCGATCCGGCTGGTGTTCGCGATCGTCCTCGGCTCGCCGATCCCGGGCACGCACGTCCTGGTGACGCTGCCCGAGGTGCCGCTGCCCGACTGGGCACAGGGCGTGCGGATCGGCGGCCGGGTCACGGCCGAGGGGCTGACCTTCGCGCTCTACGACGGCATCCGCCTGGCGGGCCTGCTGATCTGCGTCGGCGCCGCGAACGCGCTGGCCAGCCCGGCCCGGCTGCTCAAGTCGCTGCCGGGCGCGCTCTACGAGGTCGGGGTCGCCGTCGTCGTGGCGATGACGTTCGCGCCGAACCTGATCACCGACGTGCAGCGGCTGCGGGCCGCCCGGCGGCTGCGCGGGCGCCCGGACAAGGGGCTGCGCGGGCTGCTGCAGGTCGGCCTGCCGGTCCTGGAGGGCGCCCTGGAGAGGTCGGTCGCGCTGGCCGCCGCGATGGACGCGCGCGGCTTCGGCCGCACCGCGCCCGTCCCGGCCGCCGTGCGCAGGGCGACGGCCGCGCTGACGCTCGGCGGTCTGATGGGTGTGTGCGTGGGGACGTACGGACTGCTGACCGCGCAGGGCGCCGCGTACGGGCTGCCCGTGCTCGCCGCGGGGCTCGCCGCCGCGCTCGCGGGGCTGCGCCTGGGCGGGCGCCGCTCGGTGCGCACCCGCTACCGGCCCGATCCGTGGGGCGTGCGCGCCTGGCTGGTCGCCGGGTCCGGGGTCGCGGTCGCGGGCCTGGTGATCTGGGCCGCGTCGCACGACACGGCCGCGCTGCACCCCGGCGTCGTCCCCCTGGTCGCGCCCGCGCTGCCGCTGTGGCCCGCGGCGGCGGTACTGATCGGGCTGCTGCCCGCGTTCGTCGCACCGGTCCCGGCCGAGGCCTCCCGCACCGACCGCACCGGCCAACAGGGACAGAAGAACAAGCAGGACCGGCACGTCCAGAAGGAGACGTCATGATCCGTTTCGAGGACGTCTCCGTGACGTACGAGGGGAGCGCGGGACCCACCGTCCAGGGCGTCGACCTCACCGTCCCCGAGGGCGAGCTCGTGCTGCTCGTCGGCCCGTCCGGGGTCGGCAAGTCGACGCTGCTCGGCACGGTCAGCGGCCTGGTCCCGCACTTCACCGGCGGCACGCTGCGCGGCCGCGTGACCGTGGCGGGCCGCGACACCCGTACGCACAAGCCCCGGGAACTGGCCGACGTCGTCGGCACGGTGGGCCAGGACCCGCTCTCCCACTTCGTGACGGACACCGTCGAGGACGAGCTGGCCTACGGCATGGAGTCGCTGGGCCTGGCCCCGGAGGTGATGCGCCGCCGCGTCGAGGAGACCCTGGACCTGCTGGGCCTCGCCGACCTGCGCGACCGCCCCATCGCCACGCTCTCCGGGGGCCAGCAGCAGCGCGTGGCCATCGGCTCCGTGCTCACCCCGCACCCGCGGGTCCTGGTGCTCGACGAGCCGACCTCCGCGCTCGACCCGGCCGCCGCCGAGGAGGTGCTCGCCGTGCTGCAGCGGCTGGTGCACGACCTGGGCACCACGGTCCTGATGGCCGAGCACCGCCTGGAGCGGGTCGTGCAGTACGCGGACCAGGTGCTGCTGCTCGGCGCGCCCGGCGCGGCACCCGAGCTCGGCGACCCGGCCGACCTGATGTCCCGCTCCCCGGTGTTCCCGCCGGTGGTCGCGCTCGGCCGCCTCGCGGGCTGGTCGCCGCTGCCGCTGACCGTGCGGAACGCGCGGCGCCGGGCGGGCGCGCTGCGCGAACGGCTCGCGGACGCCGCACCGGAGCGGGAGCGGAGCGCCGGGCCCGCCCCGGAGCGGACGCCCGGCCGCCGGTCCCGGCTGCGCAAGGACCGTACGCCCGAGGCGGCGACCGCGGCCCGCGTCGAGCGCCTGGCCGTGCGCCGGGGCCGCGTCGAGGCGCTGCGCCGGGTCGACCTGACCGTCACGCCCGGCGAGACCGTCGCCCTGATGGGCCGCAACGGCGCCGGGAAGTCCACCCTCCTGTCCACCCTGGTCGGCCTGCTCGAACCCACCTCGGGCACCGTGCGCGTCGGCGGCGCGGTCCCGCACCGCACGGCACCGCGCCGGCTGATCCGGCGCGTCGGCCTGGTCCCGCAGGAGCCGCGCGACCTGCTGTACGCGGACACCGTGGCCGCCGAGTGCGCGGCGGCCGACGACGACGCGGGGGCGGCGCCCGGCACCTGCCGTGCCCTGGTCGGCGAGCTGCTGCCGGGCATCGCGGACGCCACGCACCCCCGGGACCTGTCGGAGGGGCAGCGCCTGGCGCTCGCCCTGTCGATCGTGCTGACCGCGCGCCCGCCGCTGCTCCTGCTCGACGAGCCGACCCGCGGCCTGGACTACGCGGCCAAGGCCCGCCTGGTCACGGTCCTGCGCGGACTCGCCGCCGAGGGGCACGCGCTCGTCCTCGCCACGCACGACGTGGAACTGGCCGCCGAGATCGCCCACCGGGTGGTGATCCTCGCCGACGGCGAGGTCGTCGCGGACGGCCCGACCGAGCAGATCGTGGTGTCCTCCCCGTCCTACGCGCCGCAGGTCACCAAGATCCTGGCGCCGCAGGAGTGGCTGACCGTGGCGCAGGTGCGCGCGGCGCTCGGCGCCGGGGAGTCCGCATGACGGCCGCCGGACCCGCGGTGCAGGCGCAGGCCCGGCCCATCCGCCTGGGCCGCCGCTCGATCGCCGCGCTCGGCCTGGTCGGCGCGGTCGGCGTGGTCGCCTTCGGGTGGCCGCTGCTCGCGGGCGGCGACTCGGGGCTCGGCCGGCACGCGCAGGACGCGCCCTGGCTGTTCGCGGCGCTGCTGCCGCTGCTGCTCGCCGTGGTGGTGGCGACCATCGCGGACGTCGGTCTCGACGCGAAGGCCATCGCGATGCTGGGCGTGCTGGCCGCGGCCGGTGCGGCGCTGCGGCCGCTGGGCGCGGGGACGGCGGGCATCGAGCCGATGTTCTTCCTGATGGTGCTGAGCGGGCGGGTGCTCGGTCCCGGCTTCGGCTTCGTGCTCGGGGCGGTGTCGATGTTCGCGTCGGCGCTGCTGACCGGCGGGGTCGGGCCGTGGATGCCGTTCCAGATGCTGTCGATGGGCTGGGTCTGCATGGGCGCGGGGCTGCTGCCGGGGCCCGACACCCTGCGCGGGCGGCGCGAGCTGTGGCTCCTGGCGGTCTACGGCGCGGTGTCCTCGGTCCTGTACGGCACGGTGATGAACCTCCAGGGCTGGCCCTACCTCGGCGGCATGTCCACCGGTGTGTCCTTCGTGCCGGGCGACCCGCTGTCGGACAACCTCGGCCGGTTCGTCGCGTACTGCCTGGCGACCTCGCTGGGCTGGGACCTGCCGCGGGCCGTCGTGACGGTGCTGCTGAGCCTCGCGCTCGGCCCCGCCGTCCTGAAGGCGCTGCGGCGGGCCACCCGGCGGGCGGCCTTCGAGGCGCCGGTCACATTCGAGGCGCCGAAGCCGTAGGGGACCGGCCGCGTTCCGTTACATCGGGGTCCCGAGTCCGTGAGGCGGCCCACAGGACCTTCGTCCTCTACTAAGGAGGCCCGTAGCGCCCGCCTCTTGATGTACATGCATCAATCACTGCGCTGACCTGGGCATTGAGAGCCACGTCACAGGACGGACATTCGGCGTGGATGCGACTTCCACTAGTAAATGGGGTCATTGCGGCGAGGTAACGGCCCTGCTTCTCTGGAGGAGTCGCACGGCGCCGACAGCCCCCACGGGCCTCGGCGCCGCCGCATGTCCCCCACACTCCGGTGTGCCACGGCGTGCGGCGCGACCGCCCCGTCCCCCACCGGAAGGTCCTCCGTGTCCGCCTCGCTCATCCGCCGCATCGCTTCCCCGAAGAAGACCCTCGCCGGCGGCCTCGTCGCCGTCGCCGCGTCCGGCATGGTCTTCGCCGCGGCCCCGGCCCAGGCAGCCACCCCGACCGGCGCGAAGGCCGCCGTTCCGGCCGCCGCTCCCGCCGCCGCCTCCTCCGCCCAGTCCATCGCGAAGAAGATGATCCCGGACCCGGCGCAGTACAAGGCCTTCAGCAACATCGTGTCCCACGAGAGCGGCTGGAACCACACCGCCAAGAACTCCTCGTCCGGCGCCTACGGCCTGGTCCAGGCCCTCCCCGCCTCGAAGATGTCCTCGGCGGGCTCGGACTGGAAGACCAACCCGGCCACCCAGATCAAGTGGGGCCTGGACTACATGAACGACCGCTACGGCAGCCCGGTCGCCGCCTGGAACCACTGGCAGGCGAACGGCTGGTACTGAGCCTTGGGTCGGCGGGCCTGAGCGGGTCCCACGGGGCTCGGTGCATCACCGGCTCCGCCGAGTTCGTCCTCAAACGCCGGACAGGCTGATATCCCCCACCCGGCTCGGTACATCACCGGCTCCGCCGAGCTCGTCCTCAAGCGCCGGACGGGCTGATATCCCCCTCGGCAGGGCTGATATGGCCCCTCGGCAGGCTTGATACGGCTTACAGCCGTTGGATGATCGTGCCCGTCGCCACCGCACCCCCCGCGCACATCGTGATGAGGGCGAACTCCTTGTCCCTGCGCTCCAGTTCGTGCAGGGCCGTGGTGATGAGGCGGGCGCCCGTCGCGCCCACCGGGTGGCCGAGCGCGATCGCGCCGCCGTTCACGTTCACCTTCTCCAGGTCCTGGCCGAAGACCTGCGCCCAGGACAGCACCACCGAGGCGAAGGCCTCGTTGATCTCGACGACGTCGATGTCCTTCAGGGACATCCCCGCCTTGCCGAGGACCGCCCGCGTCGCGTCCACGGGGCCGTCCAGATGGAAGTGCGGGTCGGCGCCGACCAGCGCCTGGGCGACGATCCGCGCCCGCGGCCTGAGCTTCAGGGCCCGCGCCATCCGCTTGGACGCCCACATCAGGGCCGCCGCGCCGTCCGATATCTGCGAGGAGTTGCCCGCCGTGTGCACCGCGGTCGGCATGACCGGCTTGAGCCGGCCGAGGCCCTCCATCGTGGTGTCGCGCAGCCCCTCGTCGCGGTCGACGAGCCGCCACATGCCGTGCCCGGCCGACTGCTCCTCCTCGGTGGTGGGCACCTGCACGGCGAACGTCTCGCGCTTGAAGCGCTCCTCGCCCCACGCCACCGCCGCCCGCTCCTGCGAGATGAGGCCGAGCGAGTCCACGTTCTCGCGGGTGAGCCCGCGCTTGCGGGCGATGCGCTCGGCTGCCTCGAACTGGTTGGGCAGGTCGACGTTCCACTCGTCGGGGAAGGGCTTGCCGGGGCCGTGCTTGGACCCGGAGCCGAGCGGCACCCGTGACATCGCCTCCACACCGCAGCTGATGCCGACGTCGATGACGCCGGCCGCGATCATGTTGGCGACCATGTGGCTCGCCTGCTGCGAGGAGCCGCACTGGCAGTCCACCGTGGTCGCCGCGGTCTCGTACGGCAGCCCCATGGTGAGCCAGGCCGTGCGGGCCGGGTTCATCGACTGCTCCCCGGCGTGCGTCACCGTGCCGCCGACGATCTGCTCGACGCAGTCGGCGTGGATGCCGGTGCGGCCGAGGAGTTCGCGGTAGGTCTCACCGAGCAGATAGGCGGGGTGGAGATTGGCGAGCGCGCCCCCGCGCTTGCCGATGGGCGTGCGTACTGCTTCGACGATGACGGGTTCCGCGGCCATGGGCTCGTCCTCTCCCTCCACGTCCCGCGAGCCGTCCCGGCGGCTCGCGAGTGGAACTAGTACGCGTTCTAGTTCTGCCCAGCAGTCTGCTGAGCCGGACCCCGACGCCGCAAGGGTCTTGCACGCACCTTGCGCAGGTCCCGCACGAGTTGACCCCTTCTCGCCCCTCGGTGGCGCGCGCAACGATGCCGTCGGGAGCCTTGCCTCTTGTAGAACCCGTTACTACCTTGCGACGCAACCACTGTCTCTGATGGACCGTCAGAAGCACCTTCGCCCTCAGGACTTGCCGAATTCCACGCCTGGAGTTGCCGATGCCCTGTCCAGCGCTGCCCGACGGGTTCGACTTCACCGACCCGGACCTGCTTCAAGACCGCGTGCCCCTGCCGGAGTTCGCACAGCTGCGGCAGACGGAGCCGGTGCGCTGGGTCACCCAGCCGCCCCGGATCTCCGGCTACGACGACGCGGGCTACTGGGCCGTCACGCGGCACGAGGACGTCAAGTACGTCTCCACGCACCCGGAACTGTTCTCCTCCAACCTCAACACCGCGATCATCCGCTTCAACGAGACGATCAGCCGGGACCAGATCGAGGTCCAGAAGCTGATCATGCTCAACATGGACCCGCCCGAGCACACCCGGGTCCGGCAGATCGTGCAGCGCGGCTTCACGCCGCGCGCCGTGCGCTCGCTGGAGGACGCGCTGCGCGCCCGCGCGGGGTCCATCGTCGAGAACGCGCTCGCGCAGGCGGGCCCCGACGGGTCCTTCGACTTCGTGACGAACGTGGCCGTGGAGCTGCCGCTGCAGGCCATCGCCGAGCTGATCGGCGTCCCCCAGGCGGACCGCTCCAAGATCTTCGACTGGTCCAACAAGATGGCCGGATACGACGATCCGGAGTACGCCATCACCGAGGAGATCGGCGCCGAGGCCGCGATGGAGATCGTCGCCTACGCGATGAACCTCGCCGCGGCCCGCAAGGAGTGCCCGGCCAAGGACATCGTCAGCCAGCTGGTGGCGGCCGAGGACGAGGGCAACCTCTCCTCCGACGAGTTCGGCTTCTTCGTGATCCTGCTCGCCGTGGCCGGCAACGAGACCACCCGCAACGCCATCACCCACGGCATGCACGCCTTCCTCACCCATCCCGACCAGTGGGAGCTCTACCAGCGCGAGCGCCCCGCGACCACCGCGGAGGAGATCGTGCGCTGGGCGACCCCGGTGGTCTCCTTCCAGCGCACCGCCACCCAGGACACCGACCTCGGCGGCACCCGGATCAAGAAGGGCGACCGGGTCGGCATCTTCTACTCCTCCGCCAACCACGACCCCGACGTCTTCGCGTCCCCCGAGCGGTTCGACATCACCCGCGACCCCAACCCGCACCTCGGCTTCGGCGGCGGCGGGCCGCACTTCTGCCTCGGCAAGTCCCTCGCGGTCCTGGAGATCAACCTGATCTTCAACGCGATCGCCGACGCCATGCCCGGCCTGCACCTGACCGGCGACCCGCGCCGGCTCCGCTCCGCCTGGCTCAACGGCGTCAAGGAACTTCAGGTCAGCACCCGCTGACCCGCCTCCAGGGAGGCAGGGGCCCATCCCCCTCACGCCCCGCCCCTGCCTCCCCCGGAGGGCCGCCATGAGCCCATAGAGCGGCACCAAGGCGACCTATCAGGTCAATTCCGTTTACGGAACCAACGTTTCCGTTGCACGAAGCGTCTGGAGAAGTGAACCTTGCCTCCCCAAGACTCGAACGGAAACGGTGGCCGTGGTCTCTGCCGACGTCTCGCTCACCCCGTCCGGCAGTGCGTCCAAGGGCCGGAACTCCCCCTTCCGGCCCTTCGTCGAGCGTCACCGCATCCCGCTCCTCGCCACCCTGCCCACCCTTCCCCTGTACGCCGTGTGGGTGGCGTTCCTCGCGACGGGCGGCGGTGACCTCGCGGCGCAGCAGGCCTGGGCGCGGTTCGCCGCCGAGCACGGCACGGCCGCGTACAACCTCTTCTGGTACGGCGGCATGCACACCGCCAACTACAGCCTGATCTCGCCCTACCTGATGGCCGCGCTCGGCGTGCGGACCGTGACGGTGCTCTCGGGGGTCGCGGGCGCCTGGCTGGTCGCGGCGCTGATCGCGCGCACCGGCGTGCGAAGACCGCTGTGGCCCGCGGTGCTCGCCTCGCTCGCCGTGTGGTGCAACGTCGCCTCCGGGCGCACTACGTTCGCCCTCGGCCTCGCCTTCGCCCTCGCGGCCTGTCTGGCCCTGGTGCGGCGGCGGCGCGTGACCGTCGCGGTCGTCTGCTCGGCGCTGGCCACCATGGGCTCCCCGGTCGCGGGGCTGTTCCTCGTCGTGGCGGGCGCGGGCTACTTCTTCGTGCGCGACTGGGTGCGCGCGGCGACCCTGATCGTGCCGCCGGCCCTGGTCGTCGGGGCGACCACGGTGCTCTTCCCGTTCACCGGCGAGCACCTGATGCCGTTCGACCGGATCTTCCCGCCCGTGCTGTTCAGCCTCGCCCTGATCCTGGCCGGGCCGCGCGAGTGGCGGGTGCTGCGGTGGGGCGCCGGGGTGTACGCGATCGGCACCGTCCTGACGTATCTCATCCCGTCCCCGATCGGCACCAACGTGGAGCGGCTGGCCGAGCTGGTCGGCCCCGCGCTGCTGCTCGCCGCCCTGCTGGTGCCCGGCCTGACCAGGGCACGCAGGATCACCCTGACGGTCGCGCTCGTCTTGTCGTCGGCGTGGGTGACCCAGAAGACCGTCGACGACCTGCGGATCTCCACCAAGGTGCCGAAGTGGGCGGTGGACACCCACGGGGTGGTGCGGGAGCTGGAGCGCCTGGAGGCCAACCGGACCCGCGTCGAGGTCGTCCCCACCCGCAACCACCGCGAGGCGACCGCCCTCGCCCCGTACGTGAACATGGCGCGCGGCTGGAACCGCCAGCTCGACATCGAGCGCGGCCGGCTCTTCTACGACGGCTCGTTCTCCGCGGCCACCTACCGCGCGTGGCTCGACAAGT
Organism: Streptomyces sp. NPDC002564; assembly: GCF_042889645.1. Taxonomy (NCBI): domain Bacteria; kingdom Bacillati; phylum Actinomycetota; class Actinomycetes; order Kitasatosporales; family Streptomycetaceae; genus Streptomyces; species Streptomyces sp. NPDC002564. The sequence goes on from NZ_JBIARE010000003.1 coordinate 368,516, forward strand.
GGGCCGTCGGGTACGTCGTGCTGCCCGCCGGCAAGCCGGACGGCTTCGCCGAGGACGAGGCGGCGCTGGTGGCGGGCCGCCCCGGCTGGCTGAAGCCGGTGTGGAAGGACGCGCACTGGCAGATCTTCCGGGTGAAGGACCCGGTCCCGCTGGTCTCCGAGCCCGCCGCCGTCGTGCGCTCCACCGGGTCGAACGTGGTCGTGCGGGTGCCGAGGCGGGGGTCGGTGACGCTGCGCCTGGTGTACTCGCCGTGGCTGCGGGCGGAGGGGGCCTGCCTGAAGCCGCACGGCGAGTTCACCCGCCTCTCCGTGCCCGCGCCCGGCACCTACGAGATCAGCTCGGGGTACGGCCCTTCACGAGGTCGTCCCTCGACCTGTCGCTGACGGGTTCCGCCCCGGCCGCCGCCCGCGCCGTGGCGCGCACCCGCGGGCCGGACAGCAGATAGGTGAGGCCGAAGCCCGCTCCCACGACGGCCGCGCCGCCCACCGCGTCGAGCACCCAGTGGTTGCCGGTGCCGACGATCGCGCAGACCGTGAAGAACGGGTGCACCAGGCCGAGCGCCTTCATCCACCAGCGGGGCGCGATGACCGCGATGACCAGGCCGCACCACAGGGACCAGCCGAAGTGCAGCGAGGGCATCGCCGCGTACTGGTTGGTGAGCTGGGTCAGCGTGCCGTAGTCGGGCTGGGTGAAGTCCTGCACGCCGTGCACGGTGTCGATGAAGCCGAGGTCGGGCATCAGGCGCGGCGGCGCGAGCGGGTAGGCCCAGAAGCCGATGAGGGCGAGGACGGTGGCGAAGCCGAGCGCGGAGCGCGCCCAGCGGTAGTCGGCGGGCCTGCGGACGTACAGGACGCCCAGGATGGTCAGCGGCACCAGGAAGTGGAACGACGTGTAGTAGAAGTTGAAGAAGTCTTCCATCCACCCGGTGCGTGCCGTGAGGTGGTTGAACCAGTGCTCGACGTCGATGTGCAGGAACCGCTCGACGGCGTGCACCTGCGCGCCGTGCTCCTCCGCGGTGGCCCGGCCGCCGGAGATCGTGCCGCCCGTCGCCGCCAGCCTGACCTGCTGGTAGGCGGAGTAGCCGACGCGGATCAGGAGGAGTTCGAGGAGCAGGTTCGGGCGGGTCACCACGCGCCGCCAGAACGGCATCAGGGGCACCCGGCTCCAGCGGGCCGGGACGGGCGTCGCGTAGTCCGTGCGGATCGGCTCGGCGTACTGCGGGTGCGCGCGGGACAGGAAGGGCACCACGACGGCCGCGGCGAGCGCCGCGATCAGCACGATGTTGTCCCGGATGGGCTCGGTGACCGGCATGTTCGGCAGCATCATCTTGGCGGGCAGCGTCGAGACCAGGACGACGGCGACCGGCCACATGTAGCGGTCGGACCGGCGCTTGCCGACCCGGCCGACCACGGCGAAGAGCACCCACAGGAGCTGGTGCTGCCAGGTCGTCGGGGACACCACGACGGCGACGCAGCCGGTGATCGCGACGGCCAGGAGCAGCTGTCCGTCGCGCGCGTAGCGCACGGCGCGGCGCAGGCCGAGCAGGACGACGGCGGCGCTCAGGGCGAGGTAGAGGCCGGTCTCCAGGGGGCCGGTCAGGCCGAGCCGGAGCAGCATGCCGTGCAGCGACTGGTTGGCGGTGTCGTCCGGGTTGGCGCCCAGGCCCGCGCCCGCGAGGTGGTGGATCCAGTACGTCCACGAGTCGTGCGGCATCGCGGCCCAGGCCAGCGCGGTGCAGGCGGCGAAGACGGCCCCGGTGGACGCGGCGGACTTCCTGCGGCCGGTGAACCAGAGCAGCGCCGCGAAGAGCAGCATGGTCGGCTGCAGGGCGGCGCCGACGCCGATCAGGACGCCGCCGGCCCGCTCGCCGCGTACGACGAAGAGGCCGAGCAGGACGAGCAGCACGGGCAGGATGCTGGTCTGTCCGAGGTGGAGGGTGTTGCGCACCGGCAGCGAGACGATGAGCAGGCTGACCGCCACGGGGGCGGCGAGCAGGGCGGTGCGGCGGGCGACCGGCCGGGGCAGGGCGTGGGCGGCGACCAGGCCGAGCACGACGACGAGGCCGAGGGTGCCGAAGGTCCAGCCCCAGCCCAGCGTCTGTTCGCCCGCGCGGGTGAGCGGCTTGAGGACGAGGCCGGCGAACGGCGTGCCGGTGAACTTGTCGGCGTCGTAGAAGGAGCCGTTGACGTGCAGGACGCCCTCGGGCCCGATCCAGGTCTCCAGGTCGGTCAGCCGTTCGCCCTCGGGGGTGCGCAGGACGACGGCCACCTGGCGGATCGCCAGGACGGCGGCGAACAGCCAGAGGACCACGCGGGTCGCTCCGGTCCGTGGGTCGGGTCCGTCGGCCCGTCCGGCCCCCAGCGCATTCCCCGGTCCGCTGTGCTCAACGTTCGCCACGCGTCGTCGGCCCTCCCGCCCCGTTCGTCATGTCCGCGGCCCCGTTCGCCGGGGGCCGGGTACGGCACCACGCCTCACGGGCAGGGCGCGGCGCGAGAGCCGGCACCCCGGATGTGAGACGCACGCAACCACCATTTCACCTGGCAGCCACATCGCTTTCTATCGGCTTTTCGGGCGCCGTGCCCGAACAGAAACGGTACGGAGTGGACGGACCCCGTCGGACCTGCCCTTATCCGAACAAGGACGCCGCCGGCCCGGGCGGCCGGTTCCTGCCTCCGGCCGCGACATAGATCACAGGTCGGCCGCACCCCCGCCACCTGCGGAAATGCCGTTTGACCTGGACAGCAGCCGTTTCCGCGCGCTGCGCGGCCACCCGGCCACCGACCGTAATGATGCCCCTTGCACCTATGGTCGCTTTCGGGCCGCCCCGGTTTCCGGGTGCGGCCTCGTCCTTGTCGTCGACCGAAAGCAGGCGAGCGAACCCTTGGCGAGCGCCACCTCCGTCGCACCACGCAAGCCCGAGTCCGCGGACGAGCACCCGCCCGGGCCCCGCACGGGAACGGCCCGGGACGTCACCGTCACCGACCCCGCGATGGTCAAGCGCGCGGTGAAGGCGGCCGCCCTCGGCAACGCGATGGAGTGGTTCGACTTCGGCGTCTACAGCTACATCGCCGTGACGCTGGGCAAGGTGTTCTTCCCCTCGGGCAACCCGACGGCCCAGTTGCTCTCCACCTTCGGCGCCTTCGCCGCCGCCTTCCTGATCAGGCCGCTCGGCGGCATGGTCTTCGGCCCGCTCGGCGACCGCGTGGGCCGCCAGAAGGTGCTCGCGCTCACCATGATCATGATGGCGGCGGGCACCTTCGCGATCGGTCTGATCCCCTCCTACGCGGCGATCGGCGTGGGCGCGCCGATCCTGCTCCTGGTGGCCCGCCTGGTGCAGGGCTTCTCCACGGGCGGCGAGTACGCGGGCGCCTCCACGTTCATCGCCGAGTACGCCCCCGACAAGAAGCGGGGCTTCCTCGGCAGCTGGCTGGAATTCGGCACGCTGGCCGGGTACATCGGCGGCGCGGGCCTGGTCACCCTGATGACGGCCCTCCTGTCCACGGACGACCTGCTCTCCTGGGGCTGGCGCATCCCGTTCCTCATCGCGGGCCCGATGGGCCTCATCGGCCTCTACCTGCGGATGAAGCTGGAGGAGACCCCGGCCTTCGCCGCCCAGCTGGCGCAGGCCCACAAGGACGAGAAGTCCCGCCCGAAGGTCCGCCTGCGCGACATGGTCACCGGGCAGTGGAAGGCCCTGCTGCTCTGCATGGGCCTGGTCCTGGTCTTCAACGTCACGGACTACATGCTGCTTTCGTACATGCCGAGCTACCTGACCAGCGAGCTGAAGTACGACGAGACACACGGGCTCCTGGTCATCCTCGGCGTCATGGCGCTGATGATGTGCGTCCAGCCCTTCATGGGCGCGCTCACCGACCGGGTGGGCCGCCGTCCGGTGATCGCCGCGGGCTGCGCCGGTTTCTTCCTGCTCTCGGTGCCCGCGCTGCTCCTGATCCGCGAGGGCTCGATCTGGGCGATCGCCCTGGGCCTCGGCGCGCTCGGCCTGCTCCTGGTCTGCTTCACGGCGTCGATGCCGTCGACCCTGCCGGCGCTCTTCCCGACGAAGGTCCGCTACGGCTCGCTGTCCATCGGCTTCAACATCTCCGTCTCGGTCTTCGGCGGGACGACCCCGCTGGTCGTGACGGCGCTGATCGGCGCGACGGGCGACAAGATGATGCCCGCGTACTACATGATGGCGGCGGCCGTGATCGGCGGCATCGCGGTCTGGTACATGACGGAGTCGGCCCGCAGGCCGCTGCCGGGTTCGCCCCCGGCGGTGGAGACGGAGTCCGAGGCGCGCCGGGTCCGCGGGGCGTAGCCCCCCCGGGGTGGCGTCCGGTCCCCCGGTCCCGTACGCCGCCGGTACGCCGCCTCCCCCTGACAACGGCACCGCCCCCACCGTAGACTTCTTAGCGAAACTAACTAGGCAGTCGAAGGGAACGTGCATCCTCATGACGCAGCAGTGGGACTCCGTCGACGACTACTTCACCGGCCTCCTCGCCCCCGCCGACGACGCCCTGACCGGGGCCCTGCGCGACAGCGACGCGGCCGGCCTGCCGCAGATCGCCGTCGCGGCCAACCAGGGCAAGCTCCTCCACCTCCTCGCGCAGATCCAGGGCGCCCGCCGGGTCCTGGAGATCGGCACCCTCGGTGGCTACAGCACCATCTGGCTGGCCCGCGCCCTGCCCGCCGACGGCAGCCTGATCACCCTGGAGTACAGCCCCGAGCACGCCGCCGTGGCCCGCGGCAACCTCGCCCGCGCCGGGCTCGACAAGATCGCCGAGGTCCGCGTCGGGCCCGCCCTCGACTCGCTCACCGCGCTCGGCGCCGAGCACGCGGCGCACCCCGACCCCTTCGACTTCGTCTTCATCGACGCCGACAAGGGCAACAATCCCCACTACCTGGAGTGGGCGCTCGAGCTCACCCGGCCGGGCAGCCTGATCGTCCTGGACAACGTCGTGCGCGGCGGCGCGGTCGCCGACCCCACCAGCGAGGACCCCGGCGTGGTCGGCACCAGGGAGGCGCTGCGGATCATGGCGGAGCACCCGCGGCTGAGCGCGACGGCGGTGCAGACGGTGGGCACCAAGGGGTACGACGGCTTCGCGCTGGCCCGCGTCACGGCCTGACCGCCCCTCGGCGGGGCCGGGGCTCAACCCTCGTGGTAGTAACCGACGTTCACGCTCCGCGGACCCGACCGGTCCTGGATGACGACCTCGCCGGAGCCGCCCCGGGCGAGCGGCGCGGCCCCGCCGTACGCGAGGGGCCGCACCGCCCCCTCGGACACCACCCGCACCTCGGAGGCCGGATCCGGGTTCGAGCCGCGCAGCCAGCTCACGGACCACGATCCGTCCGGTCCGCAGCGGAACTCCAGATGGGTCCGGGAAACGAACAGCCAGTCGTCGGGCGTCACCAGGCGGCACACGCTCCGGTCCCGCCCCACCCGCAGCACCGCGCCCGGCTCGCTCGGCGCCTCGGCCATGAGCATGCCTGCGGTCGCACCCGCGTCCGCCCCGGAAACCGAGGCCATGGTCAGCTCCAGCACGTACGTACGCTCCTTCAACTCGCGACGGCGCGAGCGTGATTGGTGTGTCGCGCGCTGCCGCATCCTAAGTGCCCGCCCTGGCGTGCCGCACGACCCCTGGGACAATGGATCCATGACGGAGCGCAAGCCACCTGGAGTGAATTTCGAGTCCTGGATCGACCGGCAGATCCGCGAGGCGGAGCAGCGCGGGGACTTCGCCGCCCTGCCCGGCCGGGGCAAGCCGCTGCCCGACGGGCCCGCCCCCTACGACGAGATGTGGTGGATCAAGCAGAAGATGGCCCGCGAGGGCCTCTCCTCCCTGTCCCCCACGCTCGCCCTGCGCAAGGAGGCCGAGGACACGCTCGTCGCGGCGGCCGACGCCCCCTCCGAACGCGTCGCCCGCAGGCTCGTGACGGAGCTCAACGACAAGATCCGCGAGGCGCTGCGCCTCCCGCCGCCCGGCCCGCCGCTCGGTCTGCGCCCGTACGACGTGGACGAGGTGGCCCGCGACTGGCGGGAGCGGCACCCGGCGTGAGACGGGAGCGCCACCCGGCGTGCAGCGGGAGCGCTACCCGGCGTGCAGCGGCAGCGGCGCCCGGTGTGCAGCGCGGGGCACCCTCGGCCCGGAGCCGGGGAACCCCCGAGCCCGAAGCGGTCCGCCGGGCGTTTGCCGGACCGATTCCGGGCAACTCGTCGTGGGGAACGGGTGCCGAGGCCACACGGGGCCTCGCGCCCCGGGCCGATCCCCGAGCCGAGAGGCACCCCGCCCATGTCCACAGTCTTGATCATCGTTCTGATCGTGGTCGTCGTCGCCGTCCTGGCCGGCGTCGCCTTCGTCGTGCTGAACGGCAGGCAGGGCGCGAGCGGCACGCGCGGCCTCCAGCGCCGCTTCGGGCCCGAGTACGACCGCGCGGTCGCCCGGCACGACGGCGACACCAAGGCCGCCGAGCGCGACCTCGGCGAGCGCGTGAAGCGACACGGCTCCCTGCAGCTCGTGCCGCTGGACCCCGCCGCACGCGAGCAGTACACGGCCCGCTGGACCGTCGCGCAGGAGCGCTTCGTCGACTCCCCGCGCGAGGCGGTGGCCGAGGCCGACCGGCTCATCGCCGAACTGGCGGGCGAGCGGGGCTTCCCCACCGCGGACCACTACGAGGACCAGGTCGAGGCGCTCTCCGTGCACCACGCCCACCACGTGCACGGCTACCGCAAGGCACACCGCGCGGCGCTCGGCACGGCGGACCCCGAGACGGCCACCGGCAACGAGACCGAGGAGCTGCGCGCCGCGCTGATCGAGGCGCGGGAGCTCTTCGAGGCCCTGATCGCGGACCACCACACCGGCAACGGCGCCGCCCGCACCGGCGGCATCAGCACGCGCAAGGGCTCGACCGGCATCACGTCCAAGGGAGTTCAGCATGGCTGAGACGTCCGCACTCTTCCCGCCCGACGCACGCGACAAGCTGACGCTGCGGCTGCAGAACGCCGTCAACGGCTTCGTCGACAGCCCGCGCACCGCCGTCGAGAGCGCCGACCGCATCCTGGAGGAGGCGATCGCCGACCTCACCCGGACGCTGGCCGAGCGCCGCCAGGCCCTGCGCACGACGTGGTCGCCGGACGCGTCCCCGGGCGTGCCGTCCCAGGGCGCCCCGTCGCACGGCGTGACGCCCCAGGGCCTCCCCGCGCAGCCGCCAGGACCGGCCCCCGCGCCGGGCGCGCCCGCGGCTCCCGCGACCCCCGTGGACCCCGCGGCGACACCGGCACCCGCGTCGGCCGCGACCGCCGGCGGCCCGACCGCCGGGGCCACCCCGCCGCCCACCGCGTCCCCCGCCGAGGGCGTCACGGGCGTCTCCCACGCCAAGTACTCCACGGACGACACGGAACAGCTCCGCCTGGCCCTGCGCGACTACCGCGAGACGGCCGAGCGCCTGCTGCGCCTGTGAGACGCCCCGGGGCTCACGCGGCCCCGACACCCCGGTGAGGCAGGATGGCGGCATGAGCATCGTGAAGATCAACGCCCTCACCGTCCCCGACGAACAGCGCGAGATCCTGGAGAAGCGCTTCGCGTCCCGCGCGGGCGCCGTGGAGAACTCGGACGGCTTCGAGTGGTTCGAGCTTCTCCGCCCCGTCGAGGGCACCGACCAGTACCTGGTGTACACCCGCTGGCGTGACGAGGCGTCCTTCCAGGCGTGGATGGAGGGGCCCATGAAGGCCGCCCACCAGGGCGGCGGCGAGGGTGGCGGCGAGCGGCCCAAGCCGGCCGCCAGCGGGTCCTCGGTGTGGTCGTTCGAGGTCGTGCAACAGGCCGCGCCGAAGAGCTAATTGAGTTGCGGGGCGGCGTCCGTGGCGGCGCAGAATGACGCCATGAACGACGCCGCCCACGCCGCCCCCTCCTGGACCGTCGCCCCCGAGGCGTACGACTCGGCCGTCGCCGCCGCGCTCTGGCGTGCGTACTACACGGAGGTCAGCGACCGCTGGTACCTGCTCCACGAGGGCCGCACGACGGACCCCGGGGAGCTGGAGCGGGAGGTCGCGGCGGAGACCGGCGCCGATCTCGCGGCGCCGTCCGGAGCGCTCTTCGTCGCGCGGTACGGGGGCGAGCCGGTCGGGACGGCGGGCGTGCGGCTGCTGGACCCGGCGACCGCCGAGCTCAAGCGGGTCTTCGTACGTGAGGACATGCGCGGCAAGGGCGGCGCGCCGCTGCTGCTCGCCGCCGCCGAGGACGCGGCCCGCGCGCTGGGCGCCGGGCGCATCATCCTCGACACCCGCACCGACCTGGCGGAGGCCCGCACGCTGTACGCGCGGCACGGGTACGAGGAGACCGAGCCGCTGACCGAGCGGCCGTACGCCGAGCGCTGGTACGCCAAGGTTCTCACCGGGACGGCGGCGCCCGTCGCACGCTGACGCCTCACGCCGCGCGGACCACCGACGAGCCGTTGTGCGGGCGCTCCGACTCCGACCCGCACAGCTCGGCGCCGAGCTCCTCGACCAGCTGGACCAGGTCGGTCGGCCGGTCCGGGCCCCACCAGTCGCCGAGCAGCTCCGACAGGGACTCCTCGCGCGCCCTGGCCAGCCGGCCGGCGACCTCGCGCCCCTGGTCGGTGAGGATCATCTCCAGGCCCTGGCGCTCGGCGAGGTGGCGTTCCTCGACCTGGCGGGCCGCCGCCGTGATGACGGTCAGCGGCACCGTGCTGCGCTCGGCGAGCACGCCGGGCTCGACGGAGCCGTGCCGGGCGATCCGCAGCAGCAGCCAGCTGGCGGCGGGCAGCAGGTCGTACCCGGCCCGCGCCGTGATCTTCTCGTAGACCGCCCGCCGCCCCTCGCGCGTACCGAGCACCGAAAGGGCCCGCGCGCACTCGTCGTACGAGGAACGCTCCACGGGATTGCTGGCCAGCGTCTGGGTCGGGTCGGGCGCCGTGACCGAGGCGCGCAGCTTGTCCTCGCGCAGGAACCAGGCCAGGACGAAGGCGAGCAGCGCGACCGGCGCCGCGTACAGGAAGACGTCCGTGATGGACGAGGCGTACGCGTGCAGGGCGCTGGGGCGCAGGTCGGCGGGGAGCCGGGAGATGCCGCGCGGGTCGGCCTCCAGGGCGCCCACGCTCAGGCCGGGCGGCAGCGGCTGTCCGGCGAGGGCGTCGGTGAGCTTGTCGCCGAGCCGGTTGGTGAAGATCGTGCCGAAGATCGCGACGCCGAAGGAGGCGCCGATCGAGCGGAAGAACGTGGCGCCGGACGTGGCGACGCCCAGGTCCTCGTAGCTGACGGCGTTCTGCACGATGAGCACGAGCACCTGCATGACCAGGCCGAGACCCAGGCCGAAGACGAAGAAGTACGCGCTCATCTCGCCGGTGCCGCTGTTCTCGTCCAGCTGGTGGAGCAGGAGCAGGCCGAGGGTGGTGACCGCGGTGCCCGCGACCGGGAACACCTTCCAGCGCCCGGTGCGGCTGACGATCTGGCCGGACGCCGTGGTGGACAGGAGCATGCCGGCCACCATGGGCAGCATGTGCACGCCCGACATGGTCGGCGAGACGCCCTGCACGACCTGGAGGAAGGTCGGCAGGTAGGTCATCGCCCCGAACATCGCGAAGCCGACGATGAAGCTGATGACCGCGGAGAGCGTGAAGGTGCGGATCCGGAACAGCTTCAGCGGGATCACCGGCTCCGCCGCCCTGCGCTCCACCGCCACGAAGGCCGCGGCGAGGACCACGCCCAGCACCGCGAGCCCGACGATCTGCGGGGAGCCCCAGGCCCAGGTGGTGCCGCCGAGCGAGGCCACCAGGACCAGGCAGGTGGCGACGGCGGCGATGAGGAAGGTGCCGAGGTAGTCGATGGTGTGCCGGGTGTCGCGCGCCGGGATGTGCAGCGCGGTGGCGATGACGACGAGCGCGATCACGCCGATGGGCAGGTTGACGTAGAAGACCCAGCGCCAGCTGAGGTGCTCGGTGAACAGGCCGCCGAGCAGCGGCCCCAGGACGCTGGTCGCGCCGAAGACCGCGCCGAACAGGCCCTGGTACTTGCCGCGTTCGCGCGGCGACACCAGGTCCCCGACGATCGCCATGGACAGCACCATGAGCCCGCCGCCGCCGAGTCCCTGCAGCGCGCGGAACCCGATGAGCTGCGGCATGTTCTGCGCCATGCCGCACAGCGCCGAGCCCACCAGGAAGATCACGATCGCGGTGAGGAACAGCCGCTTGCGGCCGTACTGGTCGCCGAGCTTGCCCCACAGCGGGGTCGCCGCCGTCGCGGCCAGCATGTACGCGGTGACGACCCAGGACAGGTGGTCCATGCCGCCGAGGTCGCTGACGATCGTCGGCAGCGCGGTGGAGACGATCGTCTGGTCGAGGGCGGCGAGCAGCATGCCGAGCAGCAGCGCGCCGATGGAGACCAGTACGCCGCCGGACGGATGCCCGTTGCCGCCCCTGCCCGGCACCGGGTCGGGCTCCGGCCCGGCGGGCCGGGCACTGACGTCCTGCGTCATGGACACCTCCCGGGGGTCCAGCGGTCCGGCCGGGGTCCGCCACTGGCGGTCCCCGGCGGGCCTTCCCTTTCCATCCTGGTACGTGTCTGCGGTTATGGCCTGTTGAAGCGGGGCTCGGCATAATCGCGGAAGCTCCGGGGCGGGCGGGACACGGGCGGCGGATGAGGTGAGGGGCGGCCGATGGCCGGACGGGACGGGCGGCGCGACGGACGACAGGACGCACGGGACCGGCACGGTGTTCCGCGGTGCCCGGGGTGCGGGGGCCCGACGGGGCCGGGCGGGGCGGATCACGCGGACCGCGCGGGCGGCTCGGTGGGGCCGGGGGGCCGGGTGGGGCCGGGAGACGCGGTGCAGCCGGGCAGCTCCGGGCAGCCGGGCGGAACGGGCCCCGCGAGCGGCTCGGGGCAGGCGGGTGGCTCGGGGCACGCGGGCAGCTCGGTACAGCCGGAGCCGGGAAGCGTGGTGCAGCCGGGAGGCTCGGGGCAGGCGGGTGGCTCGGTGGAGTGTGGGTGCGGGCGGCGCGCGGCCGGTGCGGACGCGGAGCTCCGGACGCGGGCGCGGTCCGCGGAGGCGGCCGCCGCGGCGGACTTCGACCCGCTGCGGATACGTCCCTACGTGTCGCTGCCCGACCCCGAGACGCGCGACGACACCCCCGGGGCGGGCGGCACACATTCCTCCGGCAGGACTGCGAAGGGGCCCCCGGGCCGTACGACGACGGAGGGTCCGGAGTCCACGCGGGGCGCGGAGGCCACCCAGGCCGCGCAGGACGCCCAGGACGCAGAGACGTCGCGGGTCCCGGAGGGCAGGGGCGGGAGAACCGTCCGCAAGCGCGCCCTCGTACTGCTCGCCGGGGCGGGCGCGGCGGCGGCCCTCACCGCCGCCACCGTCTTCGCGATGGGCATGCTCTCGTCCGCCTCGGACGGGCCGACCCGGGACCGCGCGCTGCCGGGCGACCCGGCGTCGGCGTACGCGGACCCGACGAAACCCGCCGCGCCCTCGGCGAAGCCGTCCGCCTCCCCCTCGCACGCGCTCGCCGCCGCACCCGGCGGCAAGCCGTCGCCGACCGCCTCACGGACGCACGTGGAGTCGGCGTCGCCGTCGTCGTCCGCACGCTCGCGCACGCCGTCGCCGTCGACCGCGCGGGCGACGGGCTCGGTGGGGGCGTCGCCGCCACCCCCGCACCGGCCCACCGACGCGACCTTGCGGCCCGGCGACGAGGGCCCCCGGGTGGTCGAACTGCAGGGGCGGCTGGCGCAGCTGGACCTGTACACGGGCGAGCGGGACGGCCGTTACTCGTACGAGGTCACCGAGGCGGTGCTCCGGTACCAGTGGGCGCGGGGGCTCAGCGACGACATGCCGGGCGAATACGGGCGCGAGACGCGCAGGAGCCTGGAGTCGGAGACCACGGAGCCCTGAACACGGGGGCGGACGGGGTCCGTCGGGACCCTCGTCCGCTTGCTTGAGGTGCACTCCAACCTTCTAGCGTGCAGACCGCTGGACCGAGCACCCGACCCGAACGCCCGACGTGTCGCTGCGCCGATGCGTCGGCGGGTCATCCCGCACGACCAACTGCAAAGGCGGCACGTGGTGGACAACCGATTCACGACACATGCGGAACTCTTCGATCTGCGCGGTAAGCGCGCGCTCGTCACCGGTGGCACGCGGGGCATCGGCATGATGATCGCGCGCGGGCTGCTCCAGGCGGGTGCCCGCGTGGTCGTCAGCTCACGCGACACGGAAGCGTGCGCACAGGCGCAGGAAAGGCTGTCCGCGTTCGGTGAGGTGCGGGCCGTCCCCGCCGATCTCTCCCGCCATGACGAGTGCCGACGGCTGTCCGACCTCGTCACCGCCGGCTCGGAGCGTCTCGACATCCTGGTCAACAACGCGGGCGCCATGTGGGACGAGCCGCTGGCGACGTTCCCGGACGCGGCCTGGGACACGGTCGTCGACCTCAACCTGAAGTCGCCGTTCTGGCTGGTCCAGTCGCTGCTGCCCGCACTTCGCAGGGCGGGCACCGCCGACGATCCCGCGCGGGTCGTCAACATCGGCAGCATCGCCGCCATCCATATCCCCCAGCGGCCCAACTACTCGTACTCCAGCAGCAAGGCCGCGCTGCATCAACTCACCCGGGTGCTCGCCAAGGAACTGGGACCGCAGCACGTCACGGTGAACGCCGTGGCGCCGGGGCCGTTCCCGTCGGCGATGATGGCCGCGACCCTCGACGAGTTCGGCGAGACGATCGCGGCGTCCGCCCCACTGGGCCGGATCGGCCGCGACGACGACATGGCGGGTGTCGCGGTGTTCCTGGCCAGCCGGGCGGGCGCGTACCTCACGGGCACCGTGATCCCCGTCGACGGCGGCATCGCCACGACCGCGTAGGTAGGGGCCCGGGGGGCTGTGCCGACCGCACCCCCGGCTTCGAAGGTCAGGCGAACGTCAGCCGGATCGAACCGTCGCCCGCGTCCGCGACACCCACCCCGGACAGGTCGTCGACGTGCACGGTGGGGCCGAATCGCGCGGCCCGCGGGCCGACGCCCACGACGCGCATGCCGGCCGCCTGACCGGCGCGTATGCCGGCCTCGGAGTCCTCGAAGACCACGCAGTCCGCGGGGTCGAGGCCGAGCGCGGCCGCTCCCTTGAGGAACCCCTCGGGGTCGGGCTTGCTGGCGCCCACGCTCTCCGCGGTCACCCGTACGTCCGGCAGCGCGAGCCCGGCCGCGGCCATGCGTCCGGTGGACAGCGGCACGTCGGCGGAGGTCACGAGGGCGTGCGGCAGGCGGAGTTCGGCCAGCGCGGCCATGAACGCGGGGGCGCCGGGCACCGGCACGACGCCGTCCATGTCGGAGGTCTCCGCGACGAGCATCTCGCGGTTCTCCGCGTAGTTCTCCTCCATCGGGCGCTCCGGCAGCAGCACCGCCATCGAGGCGTAGCCCTGGCGTCCGTGGACGACCTTGATGACCTCGTCGAAGTCGAGCCCGTGCCGTGCGGCCCAGCGCCGCCAGCAGCGCTCGACGACGGCGTCGGAGTTGACGAGGGTGCCGTCCATGTCGAGCAGCACCGCCCGTGCGGTCAGTACGGGGGCGACGGGGTCGGCGGTCGTGGCCGTCATCGGGTGCTCCAGGGCGCAGAGGCGGCGGTAGATCAAGGCAGCCCCGCCCGCCGGTCAGGGAGTACGGGCGGAGCCACTTTGTTTCTGCACGGTACAAAACGTGGCCAGCAAAAGCCAACGCCGCAGGTCACACCGCCCAAGCACCCCAAATGGGGTGAGCCGCACAAGGGGGTAACGGGAGGGCGGACCGGACGCCCGGGCGACGCGGGAAGGGCGACGGGCGTACCAGGCACCCCTCTACACGGAACGGGCGACGGGCGACGGGCGACGGGCGACGGGCGACGGGCGAGGGGGTCCGGCATATCAGGCACCCCTCGACACGGACCGACGCGAGCGCCGAGCCGCGAGCACCGAGCACCGAGCACCGAGCACCGAGCACCGAGCACCACCCTGCCCGCCCCCGCCCAGCCCGCACCCCTCACCCCCACCACCCCTCCCCCCACACCCACAACTCCCGGCCTCCTCCACACGCATGACAGATCGCCAGAAACCGCCGGAACCCTTGAAGTCGGCACCCATTTGACGCGACCCTGTCACCGGATGCACATCCACGAGTAACCACACCAGGCAACGATGACCGCCCCACCGGTCAACTTCCCCCCACACCTAGGGAGTTCGTATGTCCGCCGTCTACGCGCGTCGACGCACCCGCCCCGCCCTCGCCACCGCAGCCGTCGCCCTCGCCACCGCCACCACGCTGTTCGGCGGCACCCCGGCCCACGCCGCTCCCCCGGCCCCGGTCAGCGCCGCCACGGCCCGCACCTACCTGGGTGAACTCACCGTCAAGGCCGAGGGATCCGCCGACGGCTACAGCCGGGACAAGTTCCCGCACTGGAGCACGCAGTCCGGCGCCTGCAACACCCGCGAGGTCGTCCTCAAGCGCGACGGCACCGGCGTCGAGCAGGACGCCAGCTGCGCCGCCACCTCCGGCACCTGGAAGTCGCCCTACGACGGCGGCTCCTGGACCGCCGCGTCCGACGTCGACATCGACCACGTCGTCCCGCTCTCCGAGGCCTGGAAGTCCGGCGCGAACAGCTGGACCACCGCACAGCGCGAGGGCTTCGCCAACGACCTCACCCGGCCCCAGCTGATCGCGGTCACCGACAACGTGAACCAGGCCAAGGGCGACAAGGACCCGGCCAAGTGGCTCCCGCCCACCACCTCGTACCACTGCTACTACGCCCGGATGTGGGTGGACGTGAAGCACCACTACAAGCTCAGCCTGAACACCGAGGAGAAGAGCGCCCTGTCCTCGATCCTCAACGGCTGCTGATCCGGCGGACCGGTCACGGCCGCCGACCCGGCGGACAAATCGCGGAACCGCCCCACCCTTCCCCGTCGTTCCGTACCGTACGGGGCGACGGAGGAGGGTGATCGACTGTGGCACGGCTGCGCCTTGGTCCACTGCTGAGGTACGTCGACGGTTCCACGGCGACCGTCTGGGTCGAGGCCGACCGGCCCTGCACCGCCGAGGTGCGGTGCGCGGACGGCGCGCGCGGCTCCGCGCGGACCTTCCAGGTCGCCGGTCACCACTACGCGCTCGTCCCGGTCACCGGACTCACCCCCGGCACGGAGACGGCGTACGAGGTGCGGCTCGGCGAGAGCACGCGGGCGGTCGTCTGGCCGCTGCCCGACTCGCCCTTCCCGGCCAGCACGATCCGCACCCCGTCCGGGGCGGCCGACGCCGAACTGCGCGTCACCTTCGGCTCCTGCCGCTGGGCCGCGCCGCCCTCCGACGAGCACGACCCGGTGGGCCCCGACGCCCTGGACACCCTCGCGGCCCGCATCGCCGCCGACCCGGCGGCCGAGCGCCCGGACGTGCTGCTGCTCCTGGGCGACCAGGTGTACGCGGACCAGACCTCCAAGGCCACCCAGCGCTGGCTCGCCGCCCGCCGCGACCTCACCGACCCGCCGGGCCTCCAGGTCGCGGACTACGAGGAGTACACCCACCTCTACTACGAGTCCTGGCTCGACCCCGAGGTGCGCTGGCTGCTGTCCACCGTCCCCAGCTGCATGATCTTCGACGACCACGACGTGATCGACGACTGGAACACCAGCGCGGCCTGGCTCGCCGAGATGCGGGACACGCCCTGGTGGCGCGAGCGCATCCTGAGCGGCCTGATGTCGTACTGGGTCCACCAGCACCTGGGCAATCTGCCGCCCGCCGAGCTCGCGGACGACGCCCTGTACGCCGCCGTGTGCGCCGCCCCGGACGGCACGGACGCGCTGCGGACCTTCGCCGCAACGGCCGACGCGGACCCCACGAGCACCCGGTGGAGCTACCGGCGGGACTTCGGCCGCGTACGCCTGCTGATGGTCGACACCCGCGCGGCCCGCGTCCTGGAGGAGGGGAAGCGGGCGATGCTCGACCCGGACGAGGCCCGCTGGGTGCGCGAGCAGGCGCTGGAGGGGCCGGGCAGCTACGACCATCTCCTCGTCGGCACGTCGCTGCCCTGGCTGCTCCCCCACCTCATCCACGACGCCGAGGGGTGGAACGCCGCGCTGTGCCGCGGCGAGCGCGGTGCCCGCTGGGCCCGCTTCGGCGAGAACCTGCGCCGCCGGTCCGACCTGGAGCACTGGGCCGCCTTCCCCACCTCCTTCGAGGCGCTGACCGCGCTGATCGCCGAGGCGGGCACGGGTCCGCAGGCGCCGGCCACGGTGTGCGTCCTCTCCGGTGACGTCCACCACGCCTACGTCGCCGAGCCGAGCTGGCCCGCGGGCGGCGGCCCCGGGGCCCGGGTCCTGCAGCTGACCTGCTCCCCGGTCCACAACTCCATCCCCGCGTCGATCAGGCTCGGCTTCCGCTTCGGCTGGAGCCGGGTGGGACGGGCACTCGGGCGCCGGTTCGCCCGGCACGGCTCGGTGACCCAGGCGGGCATCGACTGGCACCGGACGGGCGGCCCCTGGTTCGGCAACCAGCTCATGACCCTGACCCTGCGCGGCCGCTCCTCGCGGCTGCGGCTCGACCAGGCGCGGGCGGTGCGCGGCGCGGGCGTCCGGCTGGAGACGGTGGAGACGACGCGGCTTTCGTGAGGCGCGGGCGTGTGCGCGGACCTGGGCGCGGGCGGATATCGCGGGATCCCCCGGCTCCAGGGGCCGGGCGCACGGGCCTTCGGGAGTCAGGGGCACGGTCTTCGGGGGCAGGGGCACACGGCCTTCGCGAGTCGGGCGTACGGCTCTCATGAGCTGCGCGTACCACCCTCGCGAGCCGGGCGCACAACCCCTCGCGAGCCGGGCCGACAGCCCTCACTAACCGGGCGCACAAGCCCTCGCGAGCCGGGCCGACAGCCCTCACTAACCGGGCGCACAAGCCCTCGCGAGCCGGGCCGACAGCTCTCACGAGCCGGGCGTACCGCCCTCGTGAGCTGCGGGGACGGCCCTCATGGGCAGGGTGGACCCTGCGCCGGCGGGTCCCGCCCGGGGCGCGCGCACCGTGCTCCCACGCGCCGCGCACCCCCTGTTCACACGGCGCACACCCCTCCCGCGTGACACAGGCCACACCACCGGCCGGATCCTCCGTCCGGGGTTCGGCCGCGGGGTCCCCGGCGGCATGATGATGCGGACCATCCGCTTCTACCGTCCGCCATGCCCCGGGAGTCACGCTTTTGTCCGCACTTCTGCCCGCGCCGCGCCGGTCCGCGCCGGATGCTCCCGCCACCGAGCTCGCCCTGGTCGGCGCGGGCCCGCGCGGCACCAGCGTGCTCGAACGCCTCTGCGCCTCCGCGGCGGAACTCCTCCCGCCCGGGGCCCGCCTGACGGTGCACGTCGTCGACCCGGCGCCGCCGGGCGCGGGGCGCGTCTGGCGGACGGCGCAGCCCGCCGAGCTCCTGATGAACACGGTCGCCTCCCAGGTGACCCTGTTCACCGACGCGAGCGTCGACTGCTCGGGGCCGATCCGCCCGGGCCCCAGCCTGTACGAGTGGGCCGCCGGGGGCCGCGTGCCGGGGCTCGGTCCCGACGACTATCCGACCCGCGCCTGTTACGGCCGCTATCTGGAGTGGGTCTTCGCGCGGACCGTGCGCCTCGCGCCAGACGCGGTCCGCGTCCGGGTCCACGCGGCGCGCGCCGTACGCCTCGACGAGACGGCCGACGGCCTGCAGACCCTCGCCCTGGACAGCGGACTCGAACTCTCCGGGCTCGCCGCGGTCGTCCTCGCCCAGGGCCACCTGCCGACGGCCGACGACGGCGGGCAGCGGCACCTGACGGCCCATGCGGCACGGCACGGCCTGCGCCACTTCCCGCCCGCCAACCCGGCCGACCTGGACCTGTCCGTCCTCGCCCCCGGCGAACGCGTGCTGCTGCGCGGGCTCGGCCTCAACTTCTTCGACCACATGGCGCTGCTGACCGAGGGCCGCGGCGGGCGGTACGCGCGCACGCCCGAGGGCACCCTGCGGTACACGCCCTCGGGGCGCGAGCCCCTGCTGTTCGCCGGTTCGCGGCGCGGCGTCCCGTACCAGGCGCGCGGCGACAACGCGAAGGGGCCGTACGGGCGGCACGAGCCCGCGGTGCTCACCGCCGACGCCGTGGCCCGCTTCCGCAAGCGGGCGGACAGCGGTGACGCGCCCGACTTCCGCACCGAGATATGGCCGCTGATCGCGAAGGAGGTCGAGACGGTCCACTACGCGGCGGTGCTCGCGGCGCGGGACGACGGTCACCCCGAGGGTGACAGGGGCGCCGGGGACGTGCCGGGACCCCGGGGTGCCGTCGGGGGCCCGCAGGACGTCCGGGGCTTCCGGGAGCGGTTTCTCGCCACGGGGCACGGGAGCCCCCAAGAGGCCCTCGTGCTCGCCGAGTTCGGCATCACGGACGACGAAATCTGGTCCTGGGAACGGCTCTCCCGGCCGCACCCCACCGCCGCGTTCGCCTCGCCGGAGGCCCACCGTGCCTGGCTGCTCGACCGGCTGCGCGAGGACGCCGCGCAGGCCGCGCTCGGCAATGTCGCGGGTCCCCTGAAGGCCGCCCTCGACGTCCTGCGCGACCTGCGCAACGAGCTCCGTCAGGTCGTCGACCACGGGGGCCTGTCCGGCGCCTCGCGCCGCGACGACCTCGACGGGTGGTACACGCCGCTCAACGCCTTCCTGTCCATCGGCCCACCGCGCCGCCGCATCGAGGAGATGGCGGCGCTCATCGAGGCGGGCGTCCTGGAGGTGCTCGGCCCGCGCCTGGCCGTACGCCCCGACGGCGGCGCGTTCCTCGCCCACTCCCCCGACGTGCCGGATTCCACCGTGCGCGTCACCGCCCTGATCGAGGCCCGGCTGCCCGAGCCGGACCTGCGCCGCACCGCCGACGCGCTGCTCGGACGGCTCCTCGCGGACGGCCATTGCCGCCCCCACGTGGTCGACGGGTACGAAACCGGAGGCCTGGACGTGACCCCTCGCCCGTACCGCGTGATCGACCGTCAAGGACGTCCGCACGCCCGGAGGTTCGCGTTCGGGGTGCCCACCGAAGGGGTCCACTGGGTGACCGCGGCCGGTGCCAGGCCCGGTGTCGACTCGGTGACGCTGTCCGACGCGGACGCGGTGGCGCGGGCCGCCCTGCGGACGGCCGCGGGGACCGGGGTGCCGCTCCCCGGATCCGGGCCCGAGCCGAAACGGAATCTCCGGCTGACCGAATGTTGAACTTGCAAGCACAAATTAGGTTCGCCTAATCTTGGGCCTCCGCTCGGTTAACGTCCCCCAACCGAAGGAGTCCCCCACCATGACTGGACGTCTCGACAGCGCCCAGCCCTACGCCCTCGGCCTGTTCCGCATAGTGATCGGCCTGCTGTTCGCCTGCCACGGAGCGGCCTCGCTCTTCGGCGTCCTCGGCGGCAGCACCGTCGACGCCGGCACCTGGCCCAGCTGGTACGCCGCCGTCATCCAGCTCGTCGGCGGCATCCTGGTCCTGCTGGGCCTCGGCACCCGCGCCGCCGCGTTCCTCTCGTCGGGCTCGATGGCCTACGCGTACTTCAAGGTCCACCAGCCCGAGGCCCTGTGGCCGATGGAGAACGGCGGCGAGGCCGCGGCGATCTTCTGCTGGGCGATGCTGCTCTTCGTCTTCACCGGGTCCGGCGCCTTCGCCCTGGACCGCCTCTTCGCCTCGCGGAGCGCGAGCCGGCAGGGCAAGGAAGACGGGGCCGACGAGGGCGCCGAGCGCGCGCCCATCGCGGCCTGACCCCACCCCGGCCGCCCCGGCACGAGAACGGCGCCCCCTTCCCCCGTACCGAGCACCAGGTACGGGGGAAGGGGGCGCCGTCGTCCGTCACACGTCGGCACCAGTACCGGCACCAGTACCGGTCCCCGTGCCCGCATCGGCGCCGTCGGCGTTCTGCGCGCTGGGCAGGGAAGCGAACGGGACCGTGAAGCAGGCGGCCCGTTCGCCCGCGCCGCCCGGCGCGTCGTGCAGGACCACGGACGCGGCGCCGCCCGGCCGGAATCCCCAGGCGTGCCGGGCGGTCGCCGCACCGGAGCCGTCCGCGGCGGCGGTGAAGTCGAGCCACACCTCGTTGTCCGCGTTGACGTGGGCGGGGTCCATCGACGGCTGCACGGGGTCGACGCGGTCCTGGTAGTGGCCGCCCGCCGCCTCCGGCGCCGCGCCGCACGGCTTCTGGTGCACGTGGACGCCGTACGCGTGCCCCGGCTTCATGCCCCTGACCCGCAGCGAGACCGTCGTCGCGCCCGGCACGCTGCGCTGCGCCACCTCGATCCACGACGCGGCGGGCACGAGCCCCGTGTCGTACGTGATCGCGGGCGAGGGGACGAAGGCGGTCGGCGGGGCGAACCAGGCCTCGGCCCGCGCCCAGGAGGACTCCGCCCCCACGTCCGTCGCACCGCCGCCGGTGTCGCCTGCCCCACCGCCCGCGGCCACCACGGCCACCGCCACCGCACCGGCCAGCGTTCCTGCCACCATCGCCCGCTCCTGTCCATCGTCCTGACTCGTTCGTACGGGACTTCAGTGCCGTACGCCGCATCGGAGGAGGCAGCCGGGTGAACGTGACGTAGCGAACATCCGGGCCCCCAGTGGATGTTCGGGCCCAGACTCGGCGTACGCTGTACAGCTGTCATCAGGCCGCCCCTGCCGTCTCCCGCGACACAGCGGCAACGCGCTGCCGACCGGGGAGTAACGGGGAGTTACGGGTGCTTGAGAGTGTGGGGGCGTTGACCGGCAGTCCGTGGATCTATGCGGTTGTCGCGGTATCCGTCCTTTTCGACGTGTTCGTGCCGGTGCTGCCGAGCGGCGTCATCGTCATCATGTCCGCGACCGCCGCCGCTGCGGCGGGGACCGGGGCGGGGCAGGTGCCGCACGCCGTCCCCGACATCCTGATGCTGACCCTCTGCGCGGCCACCGCGTCCGTGCTCGGCGACATGGTCGCCTTCCGGCTGGCCTGGCGCGGCGGCGAACGCCTCGACCGCGCCATCGCCCGCTCCCGCCGGCTGACCACCGCGCAGGAACGGCTCGGCACGGCGCTTGCGCGGGGCGGCGGCATCCTCGTGGTGATCGCGCGCTTCGCGCCCGCCGGACGCTCGATCGTCTCCCTCGGCGCGGGCGCGGCCCACCGCAGACTGCGCGAGTTCCTGCCCTGGTCCGCCCTGGCCGGCGTGGCCTGGGCCGCCTACAGCGTCGCCCTCGGCTACTTCGGCGCGCAGTGGCTCGGCGCGACCTGGCTGGCCACCGGCGTCTCGCTGCTCGCGCTCTTCGCGGCGGGCGCGGGCGCGGCGTTCCTGGTGCGGCGCCCGGCGGCGGCCGAGCAGGCGGTCGCGGGCTGACCTGATCCCGGGCGCGCGGCCCGAACCGCCGCCCGAACCGTCGGGCGGGGGCCGCGCCGGCCGCGTACGGCCCGTCGCTACGACGCGCGCGCCGTCCCGCGTACCTCCAGGTCGGCGAGGAGCGCCGCGGTCGCGTCGGCGACGGCGTCCACGGCCCGGTCGAACACCTCGCGGTTGTGGGCGGCCGGGGCGCGGAAGCCGGACACCTTGCGCACGTACTGCAGTGCGGCGGCCCGGATCTCCTCCTCGGTGGCGTCCTCGGGGATGGCGGGCGGGCGGAGCGTCTTGATGCTTCGGCACATGCTTCCAGCTTGCCACCGGGCACGGCCCGCCGTCAGGCGGCCTCGCGCCCCGGCGCCAGGACCGGCGCACGCCCCTCGGGGAAGTCCGCGGGCGCGCACGTCGACCTGCCTCGGGGAGGTCCGCGGGCGCGCACGTCGACCTGCTCCGCGCACCGCAGCATCCCGCGCGCCCGCCCCTCCGCCGCACCCCCGGCCACTTGGCCACCCGGCCCGCCATCAGCACGTCGGCCAAGAGCCCGCCTCCACCGCCCCACGGGCGACACCGCTTCACTCCCGCGCCGCGTTTCGCTCGCACACGGAATTCGAACAGGAGTACCATTACGGCGTGCCTGTCACCCCAGCCCATGACTTCCCGAGCGACCTCCTCGCCGGCCAGGAGGAACTGCACCAGGTCCGCTCCGTGCTCCTGGCCCTGCTCAAACGCCTGCCGTGGTCCGTCGAGCCGCTCGACGGCTTCAGCGACACCGGCGGCTGGCGCAAGGTGGAGCGCCCCGCCTCCCCCGGATGGACCCCGGAGGAACAGGCCGAGGTCGAGCAACTGCGCACGCGAGAGCGGGAGTTGGCGGTCTTCGTGACCTGTCACGACTACTGGGAGCAGGTCTCGGGGCCGGCCGCCGTCGCCGCGCGGGCCCGCCTCAAGCACGCCCACGACGCGCCGGACGACTCCCTGCCCGCGAGCCATTGACAGCCGTGTGCGGCGGGCGTTGACTCGCTACCAGCCGCGCCGGAGCCCCCTTCGAGCCACGGAGGTGCAGCCCATGAACGTCTTGATGGTCGTCGCGATCCTGGCCCTCGTCGGCCTCGGCTTCGACCAGCCGCTGCTGTGGCTGGCCGCCGCGGCCCTCGCCTTCTACCTGGTGCGCTTCTACGAGGGCGGCGCGTCCGCCAAGAAGAGCGGCACCCCGGGCAGTTCGGGCGGAGCGGGCGGCCAGGGCGGGGGAGGCGGCGCCGGTGGTGGTGGCGGCTACCCCAAGACGTACCGCGACTACCGCCTCCGCAAGGAGCGCCAGGAACGCTGGGACCGGCGGTACCGCAGGACGCACCCCAGATCCGGCCGCTGAGGCACCGGCCGCGACGGCCGAACCGCCACCGCCACCGCCACCACCACCACCACCACCACGGACGAACGTACGGACCAGGCGAACGTACGAACAGACGGAGGGCGGGAACACTCACGTCGAGTGTTCCCGCCCTCCGTCGTCGGCCGCGCCGCCGCGGCGCCGAGGCGTCAGCGCCGGACGGGCGGTCGCCCGTGCCGACCGGCAGGCCGGTCAGTGGCGCGGGCCCTGCTTCCGGTCGCGCCAGTCGGCACCCTTGGCCCCGCGCTCGCCCTTGGCGCCGTCGAACTCGACCTGCTCCTTGCGCACGGTGTCGGAGACCTCCTGCGTCTCGGTGACCTTCTCGGTCTCCAGACGGACGCGCTCGACCGGCACCGCTTCCTTGCGGACCACGGCCTTCTCGGCGTGCAGGGTGACCTCGGTCTCCGCCTCGCCGATGTTCGCGCGGGTGCGGTCGCCCTCACGGATCGGCTCGCGGACCACGCGGACCTCCTCGTGGGACACCGGGACGGAGGTGGTCACGTTCTCGGTGACGACCACCTTGCGCAGCCGGGCACGCCCGACCTCTTCCTCTTCCGTCCCGACCCGCAGCCGCTCCTCGGAGCGGATCATCTCGTCGGACTTGCTGTCCTCGGCCGCCGCGCCACGGCTCGCGAGCTCGCGCTCACGCCCCATGCCGGCACCCGCGCCCGCACCGGCCAGACCGGCCGCACCCGCCATGCCGGCGCGGTCGCGTCCGGCGGCCGGGGCGGTACGGGACTGGGTGCCCGCCGTCCCGTCGGGCCGGGCGATGCCGTAGTGGGCGTACAGCTCGTGCTCCTCGCCCGGTTCGAGGTGCTGGTCGGCGTCGATGCGCGGCGCGTCCTTCACGGCCTCCTTGGTGGCCGCCAGGTGCAGCTGGTCCTCCTGACGACGGGCGCCGGCGAGCGGGACGAAGCTCTGCTTCATGCCGAAGAGACCGGTCTTGACGGTCACCCACTCGGGACGGCCACTGCGATCGTCGAGGTAGACCTGCTCGACGCTGCCGATCTTCTCGCCGGTCTGGTCGTAGGCCGTCAGGCCCGAAAGCCCGTCCGGATTGGTGAAGGCCTCGCCCTGCGTCATGGGTGATCACTCCTTCGGAGCGCGCGACGGGCAGATTCGACTCTCGCCACGGACGACGCACGCCTCCCCTCCATCGCGCGCCCCAGCACCTCCCCCCGCAACCAGAAGTGTCACGCACCGTGCGCGGAAAACCCGCCGGGGGCCGTTCGGCGGGACTACAGAGGCGATCGGCGCCATCTCCCCGCCCCGCACCCAATTAGCCCATTCGAGCTACCGGATGACGGAGGCATACGGGGCAGGACCCCGGGTAAGCGGTCGTCAGGCCCCACCGCGTTTCCCCCGTCGCGGTGGGGCCTTCATCGTGGTCAGGGCACTGCCGGCCGATCATTTCGCTTGCCCCTCCCCGCCCGGTCGGCCGATCATGTGGGCGACCGGGCGAGCGAGCACCGGCCGAGCGAGCACCGGGTGAGAACCGGGCAAGCACAAAAAGGGGGACATGCGGATGGGGCTCATGCTCTGCCCGGCGGACGACGACGTGGACAGCCCGGACGTCTCGTGGTCGTACTACGGGTTCGACCTCTTCCGGCAGTGGCTGGCCGGCGCCGAGGAAATCGCCGCGGCCGAGACGGCGGGCTCCGGCGGCGCGCGGCCGTGGAGCGACGTGACCACCGCGCTGACACCGCTGCTCGACCACCCGGACGACGAGGGCGAGCTCTCGCCCGCCCAGTGCGCGGCGATGCTGCCCCGCCTGGCGGCGATCGCCGGCGACCCGCCGCGCATGGCCGACGACGACATCCTCCGGCGGCGCGTCGACGACACCCGCGAACTGATCGGCGTCATGACGTACTGCGTGGACCGGGACGTCCCGCTCGCCTTCTGCTGACGAACGGCTGACGAGGGGCCGGAGGCGGCAGGCCGCGGCGGCGGGTCGCGCGGGCCGTCAGGCGCTCGGCGTGACGTCCTCGACGAACTCCTTGGTGCGCTGGGCGGTGACGGTGAAGTCCGGGGAGGCGCTGAGGGTGTCCAGGAACTTCTGGAAGAGGACCTCGACTTCGGGCGCCATCGGGTTGTCGGCCTCGGCGCGGCAGACCACGGTGAGGCGGTAGTCGCCGATCTGCTCCTTGCTGACGGCGCGCGCGGTGTAGGTGCGGAGGCCGGACTCTTCAGGTGTGCCGTACGGCATGCGGTCTTCTCCTGACCTGAGACGGGTTCGCCCGGAGGGGCGCTTGATGAACAGCGTACCCAATGATGCGAACATTCATTCGATTTTTTGGGCGCATGTGTCCCCGGCATGTGCGCAGCAACGCCCGGACCGCACGGGAGAGTTGCGCCCGCCGCTGGGAGTTCCGTGGTACCAACTCGGCCCACTTGACTGACTTGGCCTCCGCCGCCTCGGGCAGCACGCGCCTGTCGTCATGCCCCGATCGCGTCGAGGACCCGTTCGGTGTCGTCGAGCCCGTCGAGTACCACCTCGGCACCCTCGGCCAGCAGCTCAGCGCGAGACGTCTTGCCAGTGGCGACCGCCACCACCCGAACCCCCGCATCGCGGCCACCTGCCACGTCGGCCGGGGTGTCCCCGAGAAACACCGCAGAAGTGGCCGGGATGCCCGCACGGGTGAGCGCGGCACGCAGCAGCGCGGGCCGCTCCTCGCCATCCTCCCCGTAGGCGCCGTCGTCGAGACGCAGGTATGTGTCCAGGCCGAAGGTCGCGAGCTTCACCTCGGCCGCGCCGCGGACGTTGCCGGTGACCACGGACTGCCGGACTCTGCGCGCGTCGAGTGCTGCGAGGACCGTAGCTGCGCCGGGCAGTGCATGACCGCGCTCGCGGACCTCCGCCGCCCGCCGCAGGTGGACGGCGCCGAGCGCGTCAGCGAACCGCGCGAACAGGCCATCGCTGAAAGGGATGTCATGCAGCCGCGCCGTCTCGCGGAGGATCAGGCGCTCCGTCGATCCGGTGACGGACGCCTGCTCGCGCAGCGGCACGCCTGTCACCTCCTCGAACGCGACGGACCACAGCTCACCGCCGAGGCCGCGCATGGACATGAGCGTGTGGTCAATGTCCCACAGCACCAGTTTCGCCACGGTGCCTCCTCTCTCGCGGTGGATTCCCGTGTCCCCACCGTGCGGGCACCCTACGCTCGGAGAACAGTGCTAGGAGTGGGCGCATGGTGGCAGCAGACCTCCCCATCGGGGACCGGATCAGGCACTACCGCGGTGGCCGGCGGCAGGAGTCTGTGGCCGGACTCGCCGGGATCTCGGTGAACTATCTGTCGCAGATCGAGCGCGGCCTCAAGATGCCGTCGCTGCCTATCCTCTACGCACTCGCTCAGGAGTTAGGGGTGCCCGCGGCCGCTCTGCTTTCCGAACAGACGACGGTCAAGCCGGAGTCCACCGTGTCGGCCGAGGCCGCTGTGGGACGGGCGCTCCTCGGCTACGGTCCGGCTCTTAGCGCGACGCCCGCTCCCGGAGCTGCGCTGAGAGACCGGGTCGAGGCAGCGTGGGAGAGCTGGCAGACCAGCAGCACCCGGTTCACCGCGGCCGCCGAGCTCCTGCCCGCTCTCGTCGCTGACACCGAGCACGCCGCGCGCGCCGCGAGAACCGGACCGGACGCAGCCGAACGGCGCGCTGTGCTCCGCGCGGCGGCCGATCTGTACTGCCTGCTCCGCTCCTACCTACGCCGCACCGGCCGCCTCGACCTCGCCGCCCTCGCCGCCGACCGCGCGGTGCGTGCCGCCGAGGACGCGGACGACCCGCTGCGGATCGCCGCTGCACAGTGGAACCTCGGGCACGTCCTCCTCGCCGCGGGTCAACCGGGCGAGGCCGAGGAGCTCGCGCTCCGCTCGGCCGAGCAGGTCGCCGCCGCCACGCTCCCGGATGTCGAGCGCGCGGCACTGGGGGGAGCCCTCCAGCTCGTCGCCGTGGTCGGAGCCGCCCGCATGCGGCAGTGGGACACGGCCAGGTCCCGGCTGCGAGAGCGGGCCGAGCCCGCAGCCCGCCGGGTCGGCGACTCCACCAACGTGGCTCGGACCGTGTTCGGCCCGACCAACGTCGCACTGCACGCGCTGTCGATCGACATGGAGGCGGGCGAAACGGGCGAGGCGCTGCACGCCGCCGATGCCATCGACACCAACGGCCTTCCCTCGCTGGAGCGGGAGTTCACATTCGGTCTGGAGGTCGCGGCGTGCCACTCGCAGCGCCGCGACGACGCAGCCGCCCTCCTCGCGCTCCTCAGCCTGGAGTCGCTCGCCCCGGAAGACCTGGCACGGACGCCGCTGGCCCGCTCGATGGTTCTGACGGTGATCCGCCGGGCGCGAGCGATGCATGCCCGGCAGGCTGAGCACCTCGCTGAGCGCTTGGGCCTGGTCTAGGCGAGCCTGTGGTCCACCCGCACTGACAGCGCGAGCCGATCGGATGATCCCGCCCTACGGTCGCCGACATGAGGCACATCACCGAGACCGTGAAGGCGTCCTGATGGCAAGCGAATCGCCAGTTGAGGCCTGGCTCGCTCAGGCCCACCCCACACCCCACATGGCTGCTCGGGGCTGGACGAGGCCCGGGGTTGTGCGACTCCCCTGCGGCTGGCTCTTCAACGTCGTGCGCCTGCGCGAGCCGCTGGTGCACGATGCGGTCGGCACGACCAACCCGACGACCGTCACCACCACGCTGGCTGAACTGCTCGACGGCCCGGTCGTCCACAACCGCCCCTTCTCGACCTATCACGCGCTCGTGCCAGTGCACTTCGTAATCCGCTGGACGGAGCAGTACCGCGAGGCGCGCATGCTCGGCGAAGGCTCGTATGTGGAGGTCCCGTCGCTGGATCTGCGCGGACCCGACGGCGTGTACTGGGCTGTGCCGCCGCGATCTCCTGGCCACGTATGCGCTCTGGAGCCAATTGCCGCACTGGTCGAGTCCGCGCGCCGGTCATCGGGGCAGCCGAGGTGAGCGTCGCGGAGATGACCGAACAGGAGCGGCGGGCGCAGGACGTCTACTCCGTCCACTTGGACCACCTCGATATCTGCAGGGCCTGCCAGGCGTTCGCGGGCTGCGAGGGAGGCGAGCAGATCCGGCGCGCACTGCGGGCCGCCCGCCTCGCGACCCGGCCAGGGATGCAAGCCGGGACCGGGAGGACCCCGTGACGGACGTCGCGCCGCACCATGATCGCTCGGGGATGTGGATTCTCCGTGGACTTCCGCCACGAAGAGACCCCCCAACCGATCACGGTTGGGGGGTCAAAAAGCAGGCTCTCACCTGCTACTCCTACCCGGTGGGCGCGGACGGTTTCGAACCGCCGACATCCTCCTTGTAAGGGAGGCGCTCTACCCCTGAGCTACGCGCCCGGGACGAGTGGACAGCCTACCTTGCCGCGGGCGGTGCCCCGCAAACCCCTCCGGGGGCCGTCCGCCCCGGCTCCGGCGGCAAGATCGCGGTGCGCACCGCGAACTAACCGGCCCGTGTATTCGTCCTTAACCGGTGGGAGAATGTGACACCGGGCAGGGCGGATGACAGCACGGGAGAGGGATAGTGACGGCGACACCTTCGCAGCCGTACACACCGGACAGAATCGACGCCAGGAGCACGACGACCGCCGCGGCGGCGGACCGCACGGGCACGGTCCGCGCGCCGCTCGCACGCCTTCGTCGCCCCCGCGGGAGCGCGCGCCGCGGCGGCCCGCGCCCCTTGCGTGACGTCCTGACCCTCGCCCTCCTCCCCCTGCCGCTGCTCGCCGCCATCGTCCCCGCCGCCTTCGCGGGCGGCGGCACGCGCCGCTGGTTCGGCGGCCGCGGCGAGAGCGTGCGCGCCGAGGCGCAGGCCGCCAAGGACGCCGCGGCCGCCGCCTTCTACGAACTGGACACCGCCCAGCGCGATCTGCGGATCTCCATCGAGACGATCGTCGCCGTGGACTCCTCCCCCGCGGCCCGGCGCGCCGTCTCGGACTTCGAGGACATCGGCCGCCGCATCGACGAGGTCAGCCACCTCTACATCAGCGCGGTGGACGCCCACGACCTGGACCGGGACGACCTGGAGTCCTCGGTCGCGGCCCGGGCACGCACCGAGCTCACGGCCGCCAAGGACGAGCTGGGCAGGACCAAGCAGGACCTGGAGCGCTTCCAGCAGGGGCTCGGCCCGCTCCTCGACAAGGCCGAGACGCAGCTGGCCCGCCTGGCGCCCGCGGTGGAGCGGGCCCGCCAGACGCTGCTCGCCGCGAGCAACGCCCTCGACGCCGTGCGCGCGGCCGGACTCAAGGCCGACGACCTCGCCGCCCGCCTCGCCGCCCTCGGCCCCGAGCTGACCAAGCTGAACCAGGGAGCGGGCCGGCACGGCGTGCCGGAGACCCTGCAGCGCGCCGACCGCGTCCTGCGCGACGCCGAGGCCGTCCGCGCGGAGGCCGAGCGACTGCCCGAGCGCGCCGCCGAGACGGACCGCCGCCTGGTGTCGCTGCGCACCCGCGCGCAGGCCCTGACCACCCGCAGCGGCCAGGTCGACCCGGTCCTCAGCGAGCTGCGGCGCCGCTTCTCCGCCGCCTGCTGGCAGGACCTGCAGCGCGTCCCCGACCAGGCCGCGGCGAACGTCCGCCAGGCCGAGGCCAAGCTCAAGGAGGCCCAGCAGGCACGCGACGAGCAGCGCTGGCCGGACGCCACCTCGCTGCTCTCCACGGTCCGCGCCCTGCTGAACTCCACGGACGAGGCGGTCTCGGCGGCCGGTGACCGCCTGCAGCGGCTGAACGCGGTCGCGAAGGACCCCCAGCAGGAGATCGAGCGCACCCGCTTCGCCATCCGGGACGCGCAGCGCCTCGCGATGACGGGCCGCCAGACGCCCGAGCCGCGGCACGCCCGCCCGCTGGACGACTCCGTGGCCCGTCTGGACCACGCGGTCGCCTCCCTGGAGGGCCGCCACCCCGACTACTGGCACTTCCTGACCGAGACCGAGGCGGTCCGCACGACCGTGGCGCGCGTGGTCGCGCAGATACGGGAGGAGCGCGGGCAGGGGGCCTGAGGGCCGCGGCTCGCGCGCCGGAGCAACCCCCACCGGAAGGCCGTCATCCGGAGCGGGCCGACCACTGAGCGTGGCCGAAACCCCCGCATCGGACCGGCCGAAACCGCTGTGCGACCGTGGGGGCATGCTCGACTTCACCACGGCTCTCCGGGCGCGGCGTCTCGTCGCCATCGTGCGCGGCGCCGATCCCGACGCCTCCTTCCGTACGGTCATGACGCTCGTGGAATCCGGCGTCCCGCTGGTCGAGGTCTCCCTCAGCGGCGCCGACGCCCCGGGCGTGCTGCGCCGGGCGCGGGCCGAGCTGGGCGAGCGGGCCTGGCTGGGCGCGGGCACGGTCCGTACCGCCGAGGACGCGCGGCGGGCCGCCGACGCGGGCGCCAACCTCATCGTCACGCCGGGCCTCGGCGCGGGCGTGACGGAGGCCACGCGGCTCGGCCTGCCCGTGCTCGGCGGTGTCCTCACGCCGACCGACGTGATCGCGGCCGAGGCGGCCGGAGTGACGGCGCTCAAGGTCTTCCCCGCGTCGGCGATGGGCGGCCCCGGCTACCTCAAGGCCCTGCGCGCGCCCTTCCCCGACACCCCCTTCGTGCCGGTCGGCGGCGTCGACGCGGCGGCCGCCGAGGAGTACCTGGCGCTCGGCGCGGTCGCGGTGGGCGTCGGCTCGCCGCTGATCGGCGACGCGGCGGACGGCGGTGACCTGGCCGCGCTGCGCGCGCGGGCGGCGGAGTTCGTACGGGTCGCCGAGGCGGCGGGGGCGGTGCGGCGATGAGCGTGCCCGGCCCCCTGTCCGCCGGTGCGGCGGACGTCCTCACCCTCGGCGAGACCATGGTCGCCCTGCGCGGCAGCGGACCCCTCA
Organism: Streptomyces sp. NPDC002564; assembly: GCF_042889645.1. Classification (NCBI taxonomy): domain Bacteria; kingdom Bacillati; phylum Actinomycetota; class Actinomycetes; order Kitasatosporales; family Streptomycetaceae; genus Streptomyces; species Streptomyces sp. NPDC002564. The sequence goes on from NZ_JBIARE010000003.1 coordinate 399,111, forward strand.
AGCTGGGCGGCTCGCTGGACGTGTCCGTCGCGGGTGCCGAGAGCAATGTCGCCATCGGCCTGTCCCGGCTCGGCCACACCGTCCGCTGGGCGGGCGCGGTCGGCGACGACGAGGCCGGCGAGCTGGTCCTGCGCACGCTGCGCGCGGAGGGCGTCGACGTCGCATCGGCCACGCGTGACGCGCACGCGCCGACCGGCCTGATCCTCTTCGAGCCGCGGCTGCCCGAGGTGACCCGGGTGCACTACTACCGGGCCGGATCGGCCGGTTCCCGGCTCGCCCCGGACGCGGTCGAGGCGGCCTTCGCCGGTGCCGCCACCCCGCGGGTCCTGCACCTGACCGGCATCACCCCGGCCCTCGGCCCGTCGGCCGCGGAGTCCTGCCGGCTCGCCCTGCACCTGGCCCGCGAGCACGGCACGCAGGTCTGCCTCGACGTCAACTTCCGCTCACGGCTGTGGAGCGCGCAGGAGGCCGCGGCCGAGCTGCGCACCTGGATCCCGTACGTGGACGTGCTGATCGCCTCGGACGACGAGCTGCCGCTGTGCCTGCCCCCGGAGGGAACGCCCGCGGGCGTCTCCCCGGAGCGGTACCTGCTGGACGCGGGCGTGCGCGAGGTCGTGGTCAAGCTCGGCGCGCAGGGCGCCACGGCGCACACCGCCGAGGGCACCCTGCACGCTCCCGCGCGCGAGGTCCGCGCCGTGGACGCGGTGGGCGCGGGCGACGCGTTCGTCGCGGGGCACCTCTCGGGGCTCCTCGACGGCACGGACCTGCCGACCCGGCTGGCCCGCGCGGTCACCACGGGCGCGTTCGCCGTGGCCTCCCCCGGCGACTGGGAGGGCGCCCCGACCCGGGCGGAACTCCCCCTCCTCGAAGCGACCGGCGGCACGGTACTCCGCTGAGGACCGTGCCCCGGAGGGGGACCTTCAGCCGCAGCAGCCGCCCCCGCAGCACCCGCCCCCGCCACGGGCCGCAGGCGCGGACGAACCAGAAGAACCAGAAGAACCAGAAGAAGAGGAAGACCCCCCGACCGCGACGGTCGACAGCAACTTCACCGTGTCCCCGTGCCCGGCAGGGCACTCCGCGGGCGCGCCGGACTCCGCCATGGGCCGGCTCAGTTCGAAGGTGTCACCACAGGACCGGCACCGGTACTCGTATCGAGGCATGCGCCCAGGCTAGTCGCCCGCCCCCGCCCCGAGGAACGCCCCGAGGAACGCCCCGGCGATCTCCTCCCCCGCCGCGACCCCGCGCACCGGAAGCACCGTGAGGCCCGGCGCCGAGAACCCCGTGTCGGCGAGCTCCCCGTGCCCGGGCCGCCAGGACCGGTCCGCGGCGAGCAGCAGGTCCGCGTCGAGGAGCGAGTCGCCCGCGGCGAGGATCTCCCGCGCGCCCGTCCGCCGCGCGACCTCCCGCACGGCCGCGCTCTTGGTGAGCGGCTTCGGCACCACGTAGAGCTTGCGTCCCTGCAGCGACACCGTCCAACCGCGCCCGTCGGCCCACCCGGTGAGCTCCTTGACCCACTGGTCGGGCAGCAGCGCCCGCTCGACGACGAGGTAGGCGAAGAGGTCCTCGGCGACGCGCTCCTTGAGCAGCCACGCCGGGTCGGCGGTGCGCACGAGGTGGGCGCGGACCTCGTCGAGCGGCGCGCACTCGGCGGCGAGGCGGCGGGCGACGACCGCCTGCCACGCCGGGTCGGAGACGCCGTCGACGAGCAGGTGCCCGCCGTTGGCGCAGATCGCGAACCGCGGTGCGGGCCCGGGCAGATGGATGCGCTCGTACTGCGCGCGCGTGCGCGTCGTGGTCGGCACGAAGAGGCCGGTGCGGGCGAGCCGTTCGAGGAGCCCGGCGGCGGCCTCGGTGACGTACGACAGCGGCTTGCCCTCGTACACCTCGACGCACAGCAGGCGCGGCGCCTCGGCGTCCGGCATGGTCAGGCCGAGCGCGGCGGTGGAGTAGATGAGGGTGCGGTCGAGGTCGCTGGCGACGAGCTGCGTCACTTCGAGGTCACCGTCCTGCCGTCCGCGCCGGTCGCGCCGCGCGTGTACTGGGGGTGGATCAACCCGACGCAGGTGTACGGGAGTTCGCCGACCTCTTCGACGGGGACGCCGCGCTGCTCGGCGAGCAGCCGCACGTGGTCGAGGTCCGCTCCGGCGCCCGCGCGGGCCAGGATCTTCCAGGGGACCCGGCGCAGCAGCACCCGGGTCGTCTCGCCGACGCCCGGCTTGACGAGGTTGACGTCGTGGATGCCGTATTCCTCGCTGATCCGCTCGACGGCGGCCCAGCCCTCCCAGGTCGGCGCCCTGTCGGCGGACAGCGCCTCCTTGACCTGCGCGTCCACCGCGTCGCCGACCTCGCCGAAGCGGGCCTCGACCGCGTCGACGAAGGCGCCGGAGACGTCGGCGTCCGCGAGTTCGCGGTAGAACTTCGCGCCGTGGAAGTCGTCGGGGCCGACGAGGTCGGAGCGCAGGACGGTGCGCGAGATCAGCCCGGACACCGTGGAGTTGAGGCAGGCGGAGGGGATGAGGAAGTCCTCGCGGGTGCCGTAGGTGCGCACGCACGAGCCGGGGTCGGCGAGCACGGCGATCTCCGGACTGAACCCGGCGGGGCCGCCGGACTTCTCGAACTCCCGTACCGCGTCGGCCAGTTCGCGGGTGATCGCACCCTTGCCGGTCCAGCCGTCGACGAAGACGACGTCGGCGGGGTCGTGGTGGGCGGCGAGCCAGCGCAGCGCGTTGGCGTCGATGCCGCGCCCGCGCACGATCGACACGGCGTAGTGCGGCAGGTCCAGGCCGTGCCGGTGGGCGGCCCAGCGGCGCATCAGGACGCCGACGGGGGTGCCCGCGCGGGCCAGGGAGACCAGGACGGGCCGGGGGGAGCGTTCGGCGAGGACGGTCTCGGTGACGGTGCCGACGGCCTGCGCGATGCGGGCGGCGGACGTGTCCAGGGCGGCCCGGAAGAGGTCCTGGTAGCGCTCGCTGGGCTGGTACTCGACGGGCAGCGACTCGGCGTAGTGCGCGCCACCGCTCTGTATCGCCTCCTCGCGCTCCTCGGTGGGCGCTTCGAGCGTCACGTCGGAGAGGTCCTGGAGCAGCCAGCCGACGTCCTCGGGTGCGTACGAGGAGAAGGCGGGGCCGCGGAGGGGCTCGGGGAGCATGGCGGGCCTTTCGGGGACGTACGACGGGACGACGGCCAGCAGGACGTGCCCGGTGTGCGCGGACAGCTGGGCCAACAGGCCGTCCGGCGCGTGCAGTTCAGGGGTGTCGGCGACGGAGTCGACGACCGCGACGACCGCGTCGAAGCCGCCGCCCGCGACGTTGTAGGCGTACCGCGTGCCGGGGCCGTCGGCGGGGGCGTCGTGCGCCGGGAAGGCGAGGCGGGTGCGGATCGCGTAGCCCGGGTCGTCGACGGCGAGGACGGGTGAGCGGGTCGTGGTGGAGAAGCGGACCTCGGCCGCGGTGCGGCGCTCCAGGTGGACGCCGAGGGCGAGCGGCGCGTACATGAGCTCCTCGAAGCCGAGGACGAGCACGCGGCGGGCGCCGTCGGGCAGTGCCCGCGCGAGCCGCTCCGCGAGGCCGGGCAGCGCCGCGTCCAGGGCGGTGCGGTGCGCGGGCGTGAAGCCGTGCCGCCCGCCGTCGGGTGTGCCGGCGGGCCAGTCGAGGGCGACGCGGGTCACCGGGGCCCGCTCGGCGCGGGGCCGCGGGAGCGGGCCGGGCCCGGCGGCGCTCTCGTGCTCGGCGACCAGCGTCTGCCCCTTGGCCAGGACGCCGTCGGGCAGCCGGACCGTCCCGGACGCGGTGGCGACGAGGTCGACGCGCGCGCCGATCTCGCGGGCGAAGTCGGCCAGCCGCGCCCGGTCCGCGGGCGAGCGCATGTCGACCAGGGCGACGATGACGTACCGCTCGCGGGGGAAGCGCTCGTGCAGGGCGCGGACGGTGTTGAGGACGGTGTTGCCGGTGGAGAACTCGTCGTCGACCAGGACGAGCGGCCCGGCGCCCGCGAGCAGCCGCGGGTCCTCGGGCAGCAGCAGGTGCGAGGTGGCGTGCGAGTGGGACTCCTCGAAGCCGCCCGCCCGCTCGACGCCCTCGACGGGGCGCCGGGTGGAGTGCAGGTAGGGCGCGAGGGCGAGGCCGTCGGCGACCGCGTGGCCGAGGCCGGTCGCGGTCTCCGCGTAGCCGAGGACGACGGCGCGCCGGGCCGCGTCGTCGCCGAGCAGTTCCCGTACCCGCACGCCGAGGTCGTGCCCGGCGCCGTACACGACCGAGGGGTGCTGCGGGACGTGCTTGCCCAGGACGTTCGACACCAGGAGGTGCGCCCGCTTGGGGTTGCGGCGCAGGGCGAGGCCGAGCATGCCGCGCAGCGCCTCGTCGCCGTCGAGTCCGACCCCGAGCCGTTCGGCGACCCAGGTCCCCGACCACACCGCGTCTTCAGTCACGTACGTCTTGTTCCTTGCGTTCGGCCGGACGATGGGTCAGGCGGTTTCTTCGAGGGGAGGGTGCGCGCCGGGAGGTCCGGCGGTTCAGCCGGGCAGTCCGGCGGTGAGCAGTTCCACGAAGCCGACGTCCTCCTTGGCGACGCCGAAGACCTCGGCGCGCCGCAGGGTCCGCTCGGCCCAGGCGCGGTGCGGCTTCACCTCGTTCATCTTGTTCGTGTACGAGGAGCGCAGCACCCCGCCGCCGCCCCGCTCCGGGCGCAGGATGTCCTCGGCGTCGCTGTACTCCTCGTGGCTGACCACGGAGAGGGCGTGCACGGGCAGCACGTGGGAGGGGTGGATGCAGGTCTTGCCGAGCAGGCCGTTGGCGCGGTCGAGCTCGATCTCGCGGAGCAGGCCGTCCATGTCGTGCTCGATGAGGGCCTGGCGCAGGGCGTCGGCGCGGCTCTCCAGGAAGGGGCTGCGGCGCAGCTGCGGTTTGAACATCCGCTCCTGGACGCGGAAGTACTCCCAGACGGGTCCGGTCACGGTGAAGCCGGTGCCGTCGGCGCGGCCCAGGACGTTCACGACGTCGGCGATGACGGAGGCGACGATCTGCACGTCGTAGGCGGTCATGTCCGGCGGTCTGCGCAGTCCGTACGCCGAGCAGAAGTCGGTGACGCCCAGGCGCAGCGCGAGGACCCGGTCGCGGTACTTGTCGACGGTGCGGGCGATCCCGGCGAGGGTGTCGGCGCGGCTCTCCAGGTGCAGCAGCTCGGGCGACTCCAGGACGGGCATGGCGAAGAGCCGTCGGGGGCGGCCCGCCGCGTCGTGCGGCAGCTCGGCCTCGGCGGCGACCAGGGCCTCCAGGAAGGGGACGCCCCGCTCCTCGGTGAACTTGGGCAGGACGAATCCGGACAGCAGCCGGGCGGTGGCGCCGAGCCTGCGGAGCAGGTCGGGTATCTGTTCGGCGGCGCGGACCCGGACGAAGAGCAGGGGCGGTTCGGCGTCCCGGGCCGCCAGGTCGGCGAACTGCCGGATCAGGTTCTCCTCGGCGTCGGCGACCTCGGCGTCGTCGATGGAGTCCTCCAGGCAGATCACCATGGAGACCACGCCGCGTCCGGCCTGCTTCATGACGTCGTCGGCGAGGCGGGGGCGGGTGGCGGGGCTGTAGAGCGTGGCGCCCAGGGCGGGCGCGAGCAGGTGGGGCGGGGAGTCCGCGGTGAAGGCACACGGCTCCCGGTGGAAGAGGCGCTGACGCACCTCTGGGGCGATGTGCCCGAAATGTCGCATGTGATTTCCCTGCTGTCGCCTGTTCCGCCGACGGGGCCGTTGTGATGTGGCCGGTAATAGTACGTAGAGACGGGTGCCGGAGGTTCCCGGCGGGCATGAACTTCAGGTAACCCGGCCATGTCGTACACCCTCACCACACAACCGTCGCACGCTCGCACCACCCGCAGGTCAGGAGCCTGGTGACGCGGTCGGGACCGGAAGCCCCCCGCGTTGTCCCACCCGTGCGGGGGAAGGCAGGATGACCGCATGACGCACGCGATGTTGAAGGGGTCGAACGTCCCTCTCGAAGCCTCGGCCGTCCGCGCCGTGCTCCGCTGGACCACCGGCCAGGGCGTCCCCGACGTCGACGCGTCGGCGCTGCTGCTCGGCGGCGACGGCCGGGTGCGCTCCGACGAGGACTTCGTCTTCTACAACCAGCCGCGCCACCCCGGCGGCAAGGTCTGGCGGCTCGGCAAGAAGCGGGTCGCCGAGGGCCTGACCGACACGATCCAGACGGATCTGGCGGGCATGGACCCGGCGGTGCACCGGGTCCTGCTGGCCGCCTCCGCCGAGGGCGTCTCCTTCGAGCACGTCCCCGCGCTGCGCATCCTGCTGTACGACGCCGCGGTCGCCGACGGAGAGCCGCTCGCCCACTTCGACATCACGCCGCAGACCGGCGAGGAGACGGCGCTGATCTGCGGGGAGCTCTACCGCCGCGGCGAGGGGTGGAAGTTCCGCGCGCTCGGTGAGGGCTACTCCAACGGCCTGGAGGGCCTCGCCTCGGACTTCGGGATCTCCGTGGACGACTCGGACTCCGGTTCGCAGGAGCCCGCGCCCTCCTCGTCCTTCCCGCTGCCGCCCGAGCAGCCCGCGCCGCACCGGACCCACCAGCCCGTGGGCGGCTCGGCCGCCCGTCCCGCCCCGCAGTCGCCGCCCGGGCCCGCCTACGGCTACCCGCCCGAGCCGCCCCGGTACCCGGCGCCGCAGCCCGCCTACGGCTACCCTCCGGCGGCGCCCACCCAGCCCGCCCCGATCGTGCAGCCGGCCCCGGCCTCCCCGCCGTCGTACGGCTATCCGCAGCCGGTGACCCCGATGCCGGACCCGAATTTCCGGCTGCCCCCGCAGGGGCCGCAGTTCCTGCCGCGCTGAGCGCGCGGCGGGCCGCTCAGCCCACCTTGCTCTTGTAGCCGCGGCCCCACTGCAGGCCCCAGCCGTAGAGCCGGTCCAGTTCGGCCTGGAAGCCGTAGACGAACTTCACCTCGCGCCGCACGATCAGCTCGTCCTTGACGTTCTCGACGGAGACCACCGCGCACGAGCGGGCCTGCGGCTGACGCTCGTCCAGGTCGATCTCGATGCGCGGGCCGTTGCTCGGGTAGAGCGTGACCTTGGCGTGCGTACGGTCGAAGGCCGGCGTCTGGTCGTAGATGTAGACGAAGATCAGCAGGCGCTTGATCGACTCGCGGTGGTCGAGGTTCACGTACAGCGTCTCGCCCGATCCGGAGCCGAACCGGTCGTCGCCGCTGCCCTTCACGTACGGCGGTGAGTTGAGGCTGCCGAAGAAGTTGCCCAGCGGCTGCACCACGCCCTTGTCGCCGTCGGTCAGCTCGTAGAGGCAGCCGAGGTCCAGGTCCACGTTGACCATGCTCTGGGTGTGCGCCTGCACCGGCTCGGGCCGGAACATCTGGAAGGGGTGGCGCAGCAGGCCGCTGCCGCCGCGCTCCTTGCCCATCAGGTCGGACGTGCGCATCTGCCAGGAGAGGTTGACCCGCAGATTGCCCGAGGCCGCCCCCTGCCGGGACAGCGAGACCGTCGGGTGCCGCTTGGTCAGTTCGATGGAGTTGGTCGCCGCGCTGCCCGATTCGAAGTCCATCGAACGCCCGCGCCACAGACCGTCCCAGAAGGACATTCCCGCCCCCAAGTGCCCTCGTGATCCCTGCGCATGCCGGTGGGTCCCGCCGTGCGGGCCGGTGTCACCGGCGCCGCGATGCCGAACGGGGCGGCCACAAGGACATCTCCTCGACGGCCGCCCCGAACAGAGCGTTCCTCGCTCCGGCCGCCGTCACACTCCGGGGAGCGGAATCGGACAGCGCGGCGAGGGAATCAGTCAGCCTCAGACTCCTGAGGAGACCTCGGTCTTGCCTCCCTGGCTCCCCTGTCCCTCGGCGGCCGCGAGCCGCCGGTTGCGCAGGACGGACGAGATGAAGGACCAGGCGATCAGGATCACGCCGACGGAGCCGGTGATGACCTCGTGGATCTCGTACTGGATGGTGACCAGGAGGATCGCGGCGAGGGCGCCGATCGCGTAGTGCGCGCCGTGCTCCAGGTAGACGTAGTCGTCGAGGGTGCCCTGGCGGACCAGGTAGACCGTGAGGGACCGGACGTACATGGCGCCGATGCCGAGGCCGAGCGCCATCAGCACGATGTCGTTGGTGATGGCGAAGGCGCCGATGACACCGTCGAACGAGAAGGACGCGTCCAGGACCTCGAGGTAGAGGAACATGAAGAAGGCCGCCTTGCCGGCCATCACGACCGCGGGAACCTTCTTGCCGGTCCTCTTGGCCTCTTCCTCCTCCTCGTGCTCGCGCTCCTCGTCCTCCTCCAGTTTGTTCTCGAAGTAGCCGGAGAGTCCGCCGACCACGAGATAGGTGATCAGACCGGCGATTCCCGAGATCAGGACGGTCTGCGCCTTGTCCACATGCGTTCCACCGTGCTGGTGGGCGTGGGTGGCGAAGGTCATCGCGCTGACCAGGAGCACGACGAGGGCGATGCAGACCGACAGCATGTCGACCTTGCCGAGCTTGGCGAGCGGGCGCTCGATCCAGCTCAGCCACTTGATGTCACGGTCCTCGAAGATGAAGTCGAGGAAGATCATCAGGAGGAACATGCCACCGAAGGCGGCGATCGACGGGTGCGCGTCGGTGACCAGCTGCTGGTACTGGTCCTTGTCGTTGAGGGCGAGACGGACCGCCTCGATCGGGCCGATCTTCGCGCTGATGGCGACGATCACGACGGGGAAGACCAGTCGCATGCCGAAGACCGCGATCAGCACGCCGACGGTGAGGAAGATCTTCTGCCAGAAGGCACTCATCTTCTTCAGGATTCCGGCGTTGACCACCGCGTTGTCGAAGGACAGCGAGATCTCGAGGATGGACAGGATCGCCACGATGCCGAAGCCGGTCCACCCCCCGTAGAACACCGCGGCCACCAGGCCGAGCGCGGTGACCGCGAACGACCAGCCGAAGGTTTTCAGAAGCACTGGCTACCCAATCGTGTGTGTACGGGCTCCCGTTTAGCGGTCTCCCCCGCGCCGGTCCCCGGCTTTACGAAACGTTGACCCCGAAGTCTAGAGCGATGCCGCGCAGGCCCGACGCGTACCCCTGCCCGACCGCACGGAACTTCCACTCTCCGCCATACCTGTACACCTCGCCGAAGATCATGGCGGTCTCCGTGGAGGCGTCCTCGGAGAGGTCGTAGCGCGCGAGCTCCTGGCCGTCCGCCTGGTTCACGACCCGGATGAAGGCGTTGCTGACCTGGCCGAACGTCTGGCCCCTGTTGTCCGCCTCGTGGATCGAGACCGGGAAGATGATCTTGTCGCAGCCGGCCGGCACCCGGGAGAGGTCGATGAGGATCGACTCGTCGTCCCCCTCGCCCTCACCCGTCAGGTTGTCGCCGGTGTGTTCGACGGAGCCGTCCGGGCTCTTCAGGTTGTTGTAGAAGACGAACCACTCGTCGCCCAGCACCCGGCCCGCGCTGCACAGCAGGGCGCTGGCGTCGAGGTCGAAGGGGGCGCCGGTGGTGGAGCGCGCGTCCCAGCCCAGGCCGACGAGAACCTGGGTGAGATCGGGTGCGGCCTTGGAGAGGGAGACATTGCCTCCCTTGGCGAGTGTGACGCCCATGGTTGTGGTCCTCCCCGGGATGACGAGAGCAGAGGGTCCCGCGGATGGCGGGAGCGCGGGCCGCCGCGCCGGGGAACACGTGTCCCCCGGGTGACGGGACCCACAGGCCCGTGGTCACGGGACCACGGGCGGTGAGCGCGTCCGGCGCCGCACTCGGTGGGGTGCGGCGCCGGACGGGGTGAGCTGGGGCCTACGACTCAGACATTGACGCCGAAGTCCTGCGCGATGCCGCGCAGACCCGACGCGTAGCCCTGGCCGACGGCGCGGAACTTCCACTCGGCGCCGTGGCGGTAGAGCTCGCCGAAGACCATGGCGGTCTCCGTCGAGGCGTCCTCGGAGAGGTCGTAGCGGGCGATCTCCGCGCCGCCCGCCTGGTTCACGACGCGGATGAACGCGTTGCGCACCTGGCCGAACGACTGCTGGCGGGTCTCGGCGTCGTAGATCGAGACCGGGAAGACGATCTTCTCGACGTCGGCCGGGACGGCGGCCAGGTCGACCTTGATCGCCTCGTCGTCGCCCTCGCCCTCACCGGTGGTGTTGTCACCGGTGTGCTCGACGGAGCCGTCGGGGCTCTTCAGGTTGTTGAAGAACACGAAGTTCTGGTCGCTGCTGACCTTGCCCTCCGCGTTCGTCAGGATCGCGCTGGCGTCGAGGTCGAAGTCCGTGCCGGTGGTGGTCCGCACGTCCCAGCCGAGGCCGACCAGAACAGCGGTCAGGCCCGGCGCCTCCTTGCTCAGAGATACGTTGCCGCCCTTGCTGAGGCTGACTCCCACGAGTCCTCCATTGGTGTCCAGGGGCGGGGAGCCCCAAGCGTTGCGTTGCCATCGGATCAACGAGTGGATCCTAGTGACCGGTTCCCGGACGCCACAGGCTCTGCACCCGAAGAATCACGGGGTGTCACCCCTGAGGAATCCCGGGGTGTCACTCCCGGGGTGTCACAGGGTGTCCAGGGCCTTGACGTACTCGTTGAGGTCGCGGGCGTCCGGCAGGCCGTTGACGACGCTCCAGCGCACCACGCCCTCCTTGTCGATGATGAAGGTGCCGCGCACCGCGCACCCCTTGTCCTCGTCGAAGACGCCGTACGCCCGCGAGACCTCGCCGTGCGGCCAGAAGTCGGAGACCAGGGGGTACTCCAGGCCCTCCTGCTCGGCGAAGACGCGCAGGGTGTGGATGGAGTCGTTGGAGACGGCGAGCAGCTGGGTGTCGTCGTTGACGAACTTCGGCAGCTCGTCGCGGAGCGCGCAGAGCTCGCCCGTGCACACGCCGGTGAACGCGAACGGGTAGAAGAGCAGCACCACGTTCTTCTCGCCGCGGAAGTCGGAGAGCTTCACGGACCGGCCGTGGTTGTCCTTCAGCTCGAATTCCGGGGCCTTGGTGCCGACCTCGATCGCCATGAGTACGCATCCCTTCGACGGGGTCCCCTGGGGCGGGGCTGTTCGGGTGACATCCACCCTACGTCCGCATCCGTCCGCCGATCAGGGCCCCACGCGGTGCGCCGGCCGGTATGTCCCGCGCGCCCGTCGACCGGCGCGGCACGCACGCGTGAGGCCCCCCGACGACGTGATCCGTCGTCGGGGGGCCTCACGGTGGTTCTGCGGCCGGGCGGGGGCGGGACCGGGGTCCGGGTGCTCCGAGGGGCCGCTGGGGCCTGTGCCGGTGCTCAGCGCTTCTTGGCGGCCGCCTTGGGCGTGACCAGGCGGCTGCCGCTCCAGTCCTTGCCTGCGTTGACGCTCTTGGTGGCCGACAGGCCTGCGGTGGTGGCAGCCTCGCCGATCTCGCTCGGCTCGACGTACCCGTCACGACCGGTCTTCGGAGTCAGCAGCAGGATCGAGCCGCCCTCCTCCATGTACGCGATGGCATCCACCAACGCATCAGTCAGGTCCCCGTCGTCCTCACGGAACCAGAGCACCACGGCGTCAGCCACGTCGTCGTAGTCCTCGTCGACGAGCTCTGTGCCAGTGGCCTCCTCGATGGCCTCGCGGAGCTCCTGGTCGACGTCGTCGTCGTAGCCGATCTCCTGGACCACCTGGTCGGGCTGGAAACCAAGCCTTACGGCAAGGTTCGTCTCCGCGTGGTCCGCGGTCGCGCTCACGGATTGCCTCCTGATCATGTTTTTGGGAATGCCTGTCAGCCACGCGCGTGCGCGGGGCGTTGGCCGTAGTCCACACGGGCGGGACGGATCGCGCAAGTACCCGGCCGCCGAGACCGCCGAAACGGTGACGTTCCCGACCGTGTCGCCGCAACTGCCGCCACATCCGTCGAGACCGAACGGCTCTGCGAAGGGACTAGGCAGGATGGGCGTATCGTTGCGATTTGGGCCGAGCCTACCCCAGGGTCGCCGGAGGAACGTCTCGGTTACCTCTCGGTAGAGATGACGTTTGCGTCCATGCGGTAGACGATGGGGAGCGGTGCACGGCCAGGTATTACCCAGGCGAAAGCCCCAACAGCGAAGGAACAGCGTGGCTTCCGGATCCGATCGCAACCCGATCATCATTGGCGGCCTGCCGAGTCAGGTCCCGGACTTCGATCCCGAAGAGACCCAGGAGTGGCTCGACTCCCTCGATGCCGCGGTCGACGAACGCGGCCGCGAGCGGGCCCGCTACCTGATGCTCCGACTGATCGAGCGGGCGCGCGAGAAGCGCGTCGCCGTGCCCGAGATGCGCAGTACGGACTACATCAACACGATCGCCACCAAGGACGAGCCGTTCTTCCCCGGCAACGAGGAAATCGAACGCAAGGTCCTGAACGCCACCCGCTGGAACGCCGCGGTCATGGTCTCCCGCGCCCAGCGCCCCGGCATCGGCGTCGGCGGCCACATCGCCACCTTCGCCTCCTCCGCCTCGCTCTACGACGTGGGCTTCAACCACTTCTTCCGCGGCAAGGACGAGGGCGACGGCGGCGACCAGATCTTCTTCCAGGGGCACGCCTCCCCCGGCATCTACGCCCGCGCCTTCCTCCTCGACCGGCTCACCGAGCAGCAGCTCGACGCGTTCCGGCAGGAGAAGTCCAAAGCGCCGCACGGCCTCTCGTCCTACCCCCACCCGCGCCTGATGCCGGACTTCTGGGAGTTCCCGACGGTCTCGATGGGCCTCGGCCCGCTCGGCGCGATCTTCCAGGCGCGGATGAACCGCTACATGGAGGCCCGCGGCATCGCCGACACCTCCAAGTCGCACGTCTGGGCCTACCTCGGCGACGGCGAGATGGACGAGCCCGAGTCGCTCGGCCAGCTCTCCATCGCCGCCCGTGAGGGCCTGGACAACCTCACCTTCGTCGTCAACTGCAACCTGCAGCGCCTCGACGGCCCGGTGCGCGGCAACGGCAAGATCATCCAGGAGCTGGAGTCGCAGTTCCGCGGCGCCGGCTGGAACGTCATCAAGCTCGTCTGGGACCGCAGCTGGGACCCGCTGCTCGCGCAGGACCGCGACGGCGTCCTGGTCAACCGGCTCAACACCACCCCGGACGGCCAGTTCCAGACGTACGCGACCGAGACCGGCTCGTACATCCGCGATCACTTCTTCGGCGACGACCACCGCCTGCGCGCCATGGTCGAGAACATGACCGACGAGCAGATCCTGCACCTGGGCCGCGGCGGCCACGACCACAAGAAGGTCTACGCGGCGTACGCGGCCGCCAAGGCCCACAAGGGCCAGCCGACCGTCATCCTGGCGCAGACGGTGAAGGGCTGGACGCTCGGCCCGAACTTCGAGGGCCGCAACGCCACGCACCAGATGAAGAAGCTCACGGTCGACGACCTCAAGGGCTTCCGCGACCGCCTGCACATCCCGATCACGGACAAGCAGCTGGAGGGCGGCGCCCCGCCGTACTACCACCCGGGCCGCGACTCCGAAGAGATCCAGTACATGCACGACCGCCGCAAGGGCCTGGGCGGCTACGTCCCGACCCGTGTGGTGCGCTCCAAGCCGCTGCAGCTCCCCGAGGACAAGACGTACGCGCCCGCGAAGAAGGGCTCCGGTCAGCAGTCGATCGCCACCACCATGGCGTTCGTCCGCATCCTGAAGGACCTCATGCGGGACAAGGAGATCGGCAAGCGCTTCGTGCTGATCGCCCCCGACGAGTACCGCACCTTCGGCATGGACGCCTTCTTCCCGAGCGCGAAGATCTACAACCCGCTCGGTCAGCAGTACGAGGCCGTGGACCGCGAACTCCTCCTGGCCTACAAGGAGTCGCCGACGGGCCAGATGCTGCACGACGGCATCTCCGAGGCGGGCTGCACGGCGTCCCTCATCGCCGCCGGTTCGGCCTACGCCACCCACGGCGAGCCGCTGATCCCGGTGTACGTCTTCTACTCGATGTTCGGTTTCCAGCGCACCGGCGACCAGTTCTGGCAGATGGCCGACCAGCTGGCGCGCGGTTTCGTCCTCGGCGCGACCGCCGGCCGCACGACGCTGACCGGTGAGGGTCTGCAGCACGCGGACGGCCACTCGCAGCTGCTCGCCTCGACGAACCCGGGCTGCGTCGCCTACGACCCCGCCTTCGGCTACGAGATCGCGCACATCGTCAAGGACGGCCTGCGCCGGATGTACGGCCCCGACAGTGAGGACGTCTTCTACTACCTCACCGTCTACAACGAGCCCATCCAGCACCCGGCCGAGCCCGCCGACGTGGACGTCGACGGCATCCTCAAGGGCATCTACCGCCTCAAGTCCGGGGAGCAGGGCGCCATTCCGGCCCAGATCCTCGCGTCCGGTGTCGCGGTGCCCTGGGCGGTCGAGGCGCAGCAGATCCTCGCCTCGGAGTGGAACGTCAAGGCGGACGTCTGGTCGGCGACCTCCTGGAACGAGCTACGCCGCGAGGCCGTGGACGTGGAGCGCCACAACCTCCTGCACCCCGAGGAGGAGCAGCGCGTCCCGTACGTGACGCAGAAGCTGTCCGGCGCCGAGGGCCCGTTCGTGGCCGTCTCCGACTGGATGCGGAGCGTCCCGGACCAGATCTCCCGCTGGGTGCCCGGCACGTACCAGTCACTGGGTGCGGACGGCTTCGGCTTCGCCGACACCCGCGGTGCGGCCCGCCGCTTCTTCCACATCGACGCGCAGTCGATCGTGGTGGGCGTGCTGACCGAGCTGGCCCGTGAGGGCAAGGTCGACCGCTCCGTGCTGAAGCAGGCGATCGACCGCTACCAGCTGCTCGACGTCACGGCAGCGGATCCGGGTGCGGCCGGAGGCGACGCGTAGCCTCCGGACGTTCCGGGTCACTTTCGAGTGGCGCTCCGGGGCACTTACGAGTGGCTCCCGAAGGGCGGTGGGACTTGGTTCCCGCCGCCCTTCGGCGTTCTCCGCCTCATCGCTCCCAGACCTTGAAGGCCCTTACGCGATACGGCGATTGGGGCGCCCAGGTGCCGCTGCCCGGGTAGGTGTTGAACTCCGCGGTCTCGTCGCACTCCGCCGACTGGTACGTGGTGACCGGGCGTCCGGTGCGGTTCGCGAGGGACTGCGCGCTGCTCCCCTCCGGCAGCGCGGTGCAGCTCTCGATGTCGATGTCCTTCAGTTCGTATACGTGGCGGGCGCCCTTGAACCCAGCCTTCCCCCAGAGGCAGAGCTCGCCGGCCTCGCAGCCGCGCAGCGTCGGCGGGGCGGTGGCCCCGGCGTGCGCGGGTGTGAGGAGGACCGCGGCGAGCGAGACAGCGGTGACGGTCGTGAGCACGGTCGTACGCATGGTGTTCAACCCCCGTGTGGTGCGGCGCAGTTGGCAGGTTCGTGCCCGGCGTCTGCGCCGTGCGGATCTTCTGCCTGAACTGTGGACCCGGTGGCCGTGCCGCCGGAAGGGGTACGGACGCGCCTCACCCTGATAGGCGAAAGCCCCCCAGGTTGTCCCTGAGGGGCTTTCCCCGAGACGGGCGCCGAGACCGATGTCCCCGGGGGTTTTCGGAGCGGCTCGGGCTCCGATTCTCAGATGTGGCCGACACCCGTGCCGGTTCTCAGATGTGGCCGACGCCCGCGCCCGCCTCGGCGTTGACGCCCCGCTTGGTCAGGAAGGCGACGAAGACCGCGACCACCGCGACTCCGGTGGCGACCAGGCAGGCCATGCTCATGCCGGACATGAAGGTGTCGTGCGCGACCGAGGTGATCTGGTCGGCGAGCGACGGCGGAGCCTTCGGCGGTACCGGTGCCACACCGACCTGGACGGCCTCCGCGGCCTTGTCGAGCTGGGCCTCGCTCATCGGCGGGAGCTTCGCCTCGGCCCAGTTGTCGGGCAGGTCGCTGTCGACCTTCGAGGCCATGACGGCACCGAGCACGGCCGTGCCGAGGCTGCCGCCGATCTGCATCGCGGCCTGCTGGAGGCCACCGGCGACACCGGACAGCTCCATCGGCGCGTTGCCCACGATGACCTCGGTCGCGCCGACCATCACCGGGGCGAGGCCGAGACCGAGGAGCGCGAACCAGAGCGACATGAGACCGCTGCCGGTGCCCGCCTCCAGCGTGGACATGCCGTACATGGCGACGGCGGTGCAGAGCATGCCGCCCGCCAGCGGAATGCGCGGCCCCACCTTGGTGATCATCGCGCCCGCCAGCGGCGAGCCGACGATCATCATGCCGGTGAGGGGCAGCAGGTGCAGACCGCTGTCGACGGGGCTCATCCCGTGCACGTTCTGCAGGTAGAAGGTGACGAAGAAGAGTCCGCCCATGAAGGCGATGGCCATGAGGACCATCAGGACCACACCGGCGGACAGCGGCACGGAGCGGAACAGCGCCAGCGGGATGAGCGGTTCCTTGACCTTCGACTCCCAGAGCGCGAAGAGCACGAAGCTCGCCACGGAGACGACGATGAACGTCCAGGTCATGCCGTCGCCCCAGCCCCACTCCGGGGCCTTGATGAGCGCCCAGACCAGGCAGAACATGGCCGCGGAGAGCAGCACGATGCCGACCACGTCGAAGGACCTGGGGGCGTTCTCCGCGCGGTGGTCCTTGAGGATGAGCACACCGAGCACGACGGCGATGATGCCGACCGGCACGTTGATGAAGAAGACGGACTGCCAGCTGACGTGCTGGACGAGGAGACCGCCGAGGATCGGGCCACCGGCCGTCGAGGCGCCGATCACCATGCCCCAGATGCCGATGGCCATGTTGAGCTTCTCGGCCGGGAACGTGGCCCGCAGGAGGCCCAGCGCGGCCGGCATCAGCAGGGCGCCGAAGAGGCCCTGGAGCACGCGGAAGGTGACCACCAGGGCGATGCTGTCGGACAGGCCGATGGCCCCGGAGGCGGCGGCGAAGCCGACCACGCCTATGAGAAAGGTCTGGCGGTGGCCGAAGCGGTCGCCCAGCTTGCCCGCGGTGATCAGCGCGACGGCGAGGGCGAGGAAGTAGCCGTTGGTGATCCACTGGACGTCCGCGAACGTGGCGCCGAGGTCCTTCTGGATGGCCGGGTTGGCGATCGCCACGATAGTGCCGTCAAGGGCCACCATCATCACGCCGATGGCGACGGCGAAGAGCGTCAGCCAGGGGTGGCCGCGGAGCCCCTTGGCCGGGGTCGGCACGGACGCGGGCTCCGGCGCCTTGTCCGCCTTGTCGACGGTGGTCTGACTAGTCATGCGATGAGGTTAGTGACAGCGACTGACAGTTGACAAACCATTTCACAAGTCGGTAACTGTCACGTAGCTCACAGGTATGGTGAACTGGGCAAACGGCAGGAAAGAGGACCAAGGTGTGACGACCACGCAGCGAGCGACGGCCCCCGCGACAGCATCGACCGAGCCCCCCGAGGGCCCCGTCGAGGGCATCCCCGCCAGGCCGGGGCTGCGCGAGCGCAAGAAGCAGCGCACCCGGGACGCGCTCCTCCGCGTGGCGCTCGAACTGTTCACCACCAAGGGGTACGAGGAGACGACCGTCGACGAGATCGCCGAAGCGGTCGACGTCTCCCAGCGCACGTTCTTCCGATACTTCGCCAACAAGCAGGAGGCCGTTTTCGCCGTCCAGGAGATGGTGGAGGCGCGGTTCGTCCAGGCGGTGCGCGACCGCCCCGCCCCCGAGAGCCCGCTGATGGCTCTGCGCGGCGCCGTCCTCGGCACCTGGGAGGCGATGGGCCAGTCCATCGAGGAGGTCGTGCCGGTCGAACTCCACATGCGCACCTACCGGATGATCGAGTCGACACCCACCCTGCTCGCCGCCCACCTGCGCCGCTCCATCGAGATGGAGGACGAGGTCGCGCGCGTGATCGCCGAACGGGAAGGGGTGGACCTGGAGACCGACCCACGCCCGCGCGTGGCGGTGGCCGCGTTCAGTGGCGTCATGCGCGTCACGGGACGCCTCTGGGGCGCGGGCGGGGACATCACCCCCGAGTCCATCCGCGCCCTCACGGAGCGGTATCTGGACCATCTGGGGCCCGCACTGGCCGAGGGCTGGCGAACAGAGCCTCCAGAGTCGACTTCCTGATCGAGTGCCGCTCGCCGACTTGATCGAGCGCCGCTCGCCCGCGGGATCGATCGGTTCAACCTGCGGAATCCGCCGGATCAACCCGCAGGATCCGCCGGAGCGTTGAGCGAGATCACGTGCACCCCGAGTGACACCCATGGCGCCGCCCGGCGCGTCACCGTTACCTACGGAGGGTGACGGACGGTTCAAGATGTGCCTGTTTTGCCTCAATTACCCTTACGGAAACGTGATCTGCCTCACGCGATGCACGGTATGCATCACGATTCTCCTAGGGTGTCCCGTAGTGACTTCCTTCGACTCTTCCCCTCAACTCAACGTCTGGCGCGCTCTGCTCGCGCTGGCCGTCGTGTTCGTCATGCTGGCGACCACCGGCTGGACCGCGGTGCGCCACAACAGGGGCGACGCGTCGCCCCTGAACGCCGCACTCGCCGCCTGGGAGCGGGGGAGCATAGACGGACGGGCCCTGCCCGACCCCGACGCGCCCGCCGCCCGCCTCGCCCACTTCTTCGCGACGCTCGACGCGAAGCAGCAGAGCAGGCTGGCCACGCGCTACCCGCTGGCGGTCGGCAACATGAACGGCGCGCCCGCCACGCTGCGCTATCGCGCGAACCACATCGCCCTGGGGCAGGCCCGCAAGGTCGAGCGTCAACGCATGCACGACAAACGCCTCTCCCCTTTGGGGCAGCAGGAGGCCGAGCGCAGGATGAAGCGGTTCGGGGTGATGATGCGCCCCGGGCGCCAGGTCATCTCCTTCGACCCCATGGGGTCCGGGCGCATGGCCGAGGTCTTCGGAGACCTCGACAAGGCCCGCCGCGTCTCGGTCGTCGTACCCGGTGTGGACACCAATGTGCTGACCTTCGAGCGGACGTTCCGCAAGTACTCGGCGCCCGTCGGCATGGCGAAGTCGCTGTACCGCGCGGAGCGCTCGGCGAACCCGCACACGCGTACCGCGGTGATCGCCTGGGCCGACTACACCGCACCCGTCGGGATCGGCGTGGACGCGGCGACCGTGATGCGCGCCGAGGACGGGGCGACGCGCCTGGAGTCGATGGTGCGCGGCCTGCCCGGACGCACTCCGGTCGCGCTGTACTGCCACAGCTACGGCTCCGTGGTGTGCGGTGTGGCCGCCCGCAAACTGCCGCCCCGGGTCACCGACATCGCGGTGGCGGGCAGCCCCGGCATGCGCGCCGACTCGGCGTCCCAGCTGGGCACGGGGGCCCGGATCTGGGCCACGCGGGACAACGACGACTGGATCCAGGACGTGCCGAACATGGAGATCGGCGGGCTCGGCCACGGCGCCGACCCGGTGGCCGCGGGCTTCGGCGCGCGCGTGTTCTCCGCGGCCGGCGCACACGGACACACCGGCTATTTCGAGCCGGGCACGGAGAGCCTGCGCAACTTCGCAGAGATCGGCACGGGTTCGTACCACGGGGTGCGATGCGCGAGCGACGGCGGTGCCTGCCGGAAGGGTATTTCCGGCGAGGCAGCGGCCTGACGCGCGTAGAAATCGATGAAACAGCGGCACGCCGCAGGAGGGACGGGGGCGCGCGTGCCGCCTACGATGAGCTGCATGGGTGACGTACTGGCCGGATTTCATGCCGCCTGGGAGTTCGAGTCCGACTCCGTGCTCATCCGCTTCGAACGGGGAATCCGCACGCCGAAGCTCTTCCAGGCTCTCGGTGAACGGCGCATCCCGCATGAGGCGATCGCGGCGGTGACGCTCTCCCCGGGCAAACGCGGGACCGTGGTCCTGCATGCCGTGCCGAGACCGGGCGCCGATCCCCTGATGGAGGCGGCGGCCGGGCAGCTCAAGGAGGGCAGCGACCCGTACCGACTGGTGCTGCCCGCCGAGCGGGAGACGCTCGCCGAGTACTACGCGGACGAGCTGCGGGCACAGCTCGCCCCGGACGCCGACCAACCGGCGGAACGCCATCTGGTGGCCGCTCCCGAGGCGCCCCAGCAGTTCAAGGCGTACGACGGGAAGGCGTCCTTCGACGGCAAGCTGGTGGCCTTCCGCTGGTTCTGGACGGGCGCCTCGTCGGCGAAGTGGAAGGCCGGCGACCAGAGCTTCCCCGTCAGCGACCTGTGCGGCATCGAATGGCGCTCCCCCGAGGTGTTCGAGGGCCATCTGCGGCTGCTGCGCCGCGAGACGCCCGTCGCGCAGCCCGCCCAGGCCGACCAGGACCCGGCGGCCGTCGTCTTCGGCCTCGGCTACGGCCCCGTCCACGAGTCTCTGCCGTTCGCGGCGTCCGTCCTCGCCGCGGTGCGGGCCTCGGGTCCCGCCCCGCTCTCCGATGCCGTCGGCACCGGCTCTCCCGTCGTGGCCACGGCCGTGCGCCGCGATCCGGCGGACATCGCGGACCGCATCCGGCACCTGGGCGAACTGCACCAGGCGGGACTGCTCACGGACGAGGAGTTCACGACGAAGAAGACCGAGCTGCTCGCGGAGCTGTGAGCAGGCGGGGCGCCGGAGCTCGGGGCAGGCAGGCCGCCCGAAGCTCGGGGCAGGCGGGGCGCCGGGAGATGTGCGTGCGTGATACCAGGGTATGAGGTGCGTTCCGGCTCCCCGGTATGACGTCACGGCGGCGTCTTCGCGCCTACGCTGATCAGGCCATGAGCAGCACATCGATACCGCCCGACCAAGATCCCCGTCGTCCGGCGTCCGAGCCGGACGGACGCCCGGGCGCCCTCCGTCGCGCCGCCACGGCGGTCCGCGACGGCCTGCGCACCGCATGGACCGCGCTGTCGGAATCCTCGGCCCCCGCCGAGCCCCTGCTCGCGCGCTCCCCCAGGCCGTGGGTGCGCAGACTGCCGCTGATCATCGCGGCCTGCTTCGTCGTCGTCCTCATTCCCGTCACCGTCCAGGTCCTGACGAACGACTACGGGGTCGACGGCGGCGTGGCCGGAGCCCTGGGCGTCGCCCAGACCGTGCCCCTGCTCCTCGCGGTCTTCCGGCCGCTCCCGGCGTGGTGGATCGTCATCGTCGCGGACATCCTCGGCGGCGTCGCGACGCTGGCCGCCGACCCCGGCAGGCCCGCCCCCTGGACCCCCATGATCGTCGTGGGATACGTGGTCCTCTGCTGCGCGCTGTCCCTGCGGGAGAGCCGCCGCACCCTCCTCGGGATCTGGCTGGTCACCGTGGTCGCCGGAGTGGTCCTCGGGATGTTCCGCGGCGAGGGCAGCCAGGACACCGGCGTGCTCCTGACCGTACTGAGCGGTGTCGTGCTGCTGCTGGGCGCGCTCCTGCGCGAGCGCGGCGACGCCCGGCGCAGGCTGATGGAACAGGAGACCATCAGCGAGTCCGAGCGCGCCCAGCGCACCCTCCTGGAGGAACGCGCGCGCATCGCCCGCGAGTTGCACGACGTCGTCGCCCACCACATGTCGGTCATCACCGTCCAGGCCGACTCCGCGCCCTACCGCCTCACCGGCCTGCCCGCCGCGGCACGCGCGGAGTTCGGGAGCATAGCGGCGAGCGCCCGGGAGTCCCTCACCGAGATGCGGCGGCTGCTCGCGGTGCTGCGCAGCGAGGGGGTGGACGGCGAGCGCGCACCCCAGCCGGGACTCGACAGGCTGCCCCACCTGATCGAGGCCACCGTGCGGGCCGGCATACCGGTCGATTTCTCGCGCCCTGAGCTGGCGATCCTGCAGGAACTGGCCGAGGTGACCCCGGCCGTGGACCTGTCCGCCTACCGCATCGTCCAGGAAGCCCTGTCGAACGTGATGCGTCACGCGCCGGGCGCACCCACCCACATCACCCTGACCCTGGACCCGGATCACCTGCTGATCCTCGTCGTCAACGGCCCGTCGACCGAGCCGCCCGGCCTGCTGGAGGGCAGCGGCACGGGGCACGGACTCGTCGGCATGCGCGAGCGCGTACGGTTGGTCGGCGGCACGGTCGACGTCGGTCCGCTGCCCGACGGCGGGTTCCGTGTGGCCGCCCGCCTCCCTCTCATCCCGAAGGACTCCGGCACCGCATGACCATCCGCGTGATCATCGTCGACGACCAGGCCATGGTGCGCGCGGGGTTCGCCGCGCTGCTCAACGCGCAGAGCGACATCGACGTCGTGGGCCAGGCGCCCGACGGCAAGCAGGGCATCGAGGTCAGCCGCAGCACCCACCCCGACGTCGTGCTGATGGACGTCCGCATGCCGGAGCTGGACGGACTCGCCGCGGCCCGCGCCCTGTTGGACCCGCCTCCGGGTGTGGTGCACCGGCCGAAGGTGCTGATGCTGACCACCTTCGACGTGGACGACTACGTGTACGAGGCGCTGCGTGCCGGAGCCTCCGGGTTCCTGCTGAAGGACGCGCCGCCCGCCGACCTCATCTCGGCCGTTCGTGTCGTGGCGGGCGGCGAGGCCCTGCTCGCGCCCTCGGTGACCCGCCGTCTGATCGCGGACTTCGCCAAGCAGCGGACGACTCCGCGCAACGACGAGTCCCTCCGGCTCAACGGACTGACCCCGCGTGAGACCGAGGTACTGGTCCTGATCGCCCGCGGGCTGTCCAACCAGGAGATCGCCGATCGCCTGGTGCTCGCCGAGCAGACCGTGAAGACCCATATCGGGCGTGTGCTCAGCAAGTTGGACCTGCGGGACCGCGCCCAGGCCGTGATCTTCGCCTACGAATCGGGGCTGGTCTCCCCCGGCGAGTCATAGCCCACCCCCTACCTCGGTATCACCCCGGCATACCCCGGTATCACTCGAGAGTTGGCTCCTCGGTGTGACGTGCCGCGACCCACCGTCTTCCTACCTTTCGCTTCGTCAGGCCACAGCGCGCCACGAAGCGGGGAGGAAGACGAGCCATGGGGTTTCGGTCCTGGAGAGCACGGAGCAGGAGGGCGCTCGTCGCCGCCGCGCTCATGACGACGATCGTCACCGGCACGGCGGGCTGGGCCATCGGCAGTGAGCAGCAGCCGCTCACGGGCCCGCCGCCCGGCACGAGTTCCTGGCGTGCGGACCACTCGGCGGGTCTGACACTGCCGGACCCCAAGACCGCGAGCCCCGACCGGATCGCCGCCTTCTTCGACTCGCTGGACCAGGACCGGCGGGAGCGGCTGGTGGCCCGGCATCCCTCCGTCGTCGGCAATCTGGACGGTGCCCCCACCGCTCTGCGCTTCGAGGCCAACTCCCGCTACCTGCGCGCCGAGCGCGCCCGCGAGCAGGCCAGGGCGACCGACCCCGACCTCACGCTGCAGGACCACGAGCGGGCCCGTTCCCTGATCGACCGCTACGACGAACTGCTGACGCCGGGGCGGCAGATACTGGCGTTCGATCCGCGAGGCCGCGGCCAAGTCGCCGAGGTGTACGGGGATCTGGCGACCGCCGAGCACGTGTCCGTCGTCGTGCCCGGTTCCGACATCGACCTGAGCACCTTCGACCGCGCCACCGACCGGTACGGAACACCGGCAGGCATGGGCCACGCCCTGCGGGCGGCGACGGGCCCGCGCACCGCCGTGATCGCCTGGGTGGGGTATACGACGCCGGTCGGCCTCGGCCCCGACGCCGCGACGGGCCGGCTGGCCGAGGCCGGCGCCCCGCGTCTCGTGCGCTTCGCGCAGGGTCTGACGGCCTCCGGCACCCCGCGGCCCGCCGTGTTCTGCCACAGCTACGGCTCGGTGGTCTGCGGCCTGGCCGCCTCCCGGCTGCCGGCGGCCGACCTCGTGGTGCTCGGCTCCCCCGGCATGCGGGCGGACAGCGTCGCCGACCTGCACACCACCGCCCGCGTCTGGGCCGCCAAGGACGACAGCGACTGGATCGACAAGGTGCCGAGCGTCGAGCTGTTCGGCCTCGGCCACGGCGAGGACCCGGCCGAGCCCGGCTTCGGCGCCCGCCGCATCCCCGCCGAGCGGGCCGAGGGCCACACCGGCTACTTCGCCCCCGGCACCGACTCCCTGCGTGCCTTCGCCCGCATCGCCGACGGAGCCGGCACCTCCGACCGCAACCGACCGACCGGAGCACGGACATGAGCCACCGGAGCCGGGAGACGACCCGGCCGACCCTGACCCCGACGAACATCCTGACCCCGAGGAACATCCTGGCCCCGGTGACGTCCCTGCGCGGGACGCTGCACCGCGCGGCGTCGGCGGTGGACGCCAGGACCCCCGCCCACCGCGACCGGGCCGTGGACGGGCTGCGTGCCCTCGCCCTGCTGGCCGTGCCGACCGGGCACTGGCTGCTCGGCGGCTTCGACCTCGACTCCGGCGGCGCGCTCCACAACGCGAGCCCGTTGGCGTCGTTCGGCTTCTTCGCCCCGCTCAGCTGGGTGCTGCAGATGCTGGGCATCTTCTTCCTCGTCGGGGGCTATGCCTCCACCCTGTCGTACCGCCGGGCCGTGGCGCGCGGCGAGTCGAGGGGCGGCTGGCTGCGCGGTCGCCTCGCCCGGCTCGGCCGGCCGGTCCTCGGCGTCACGGCGGTGTGGGCGGCACTGATCCCGACGCTGTACGGACTGGGGGTGCCCGGCACGACACTGCACACGGCGTCGACCCTGGTGATCCAACCCCTGTGGTTCGTGGGCGTCTACACCGTGATCACGGCGCTCACGCCCTGGTGCATCCGTGCGGCGGAGCGGTGGCGGGCCTGGACGGCGGTGCCGTTGCTCGGGTCCGTGGCCGTCGTCGACTTCCTGCGCTACGGGCCGTTCGCGGAGGCCGTGCCGTCCTGGCTGAGCCTGCTGAACCTGCTGCCGGGCTGGCTGTTCGCCTATCAACTGGGCGTCTGCTGGAGCGAGAAGAAGCTGGGCAGGCGCGGCGCGTGGCTGCTCCTCGCCGGAGGGACGGCCCTGTTCACCGCGCTGCTCCTCCTCTTCCACTACCCGTCGTCGATGGTCGGGGTCCCGGGCGAGGCCCGGACCAACTCGCATCCGCCGTCGCTCCTGGTCCTGGCCCTCGCCGCCGCGCAGAGCGGCGCGGCGATCCTGCTGCGGGACCGCATCGGCAGGCTGTTGCGCCGCCCCGCCCTGTGGGCGCCGGTCGTCGTCATCAACCTCTCGGCGATGACGATCCTGTGCTGGCATCAGACGGCGTTGCTCACCGCGGCGATACCCGGCTCGTTCCTCGGCGCGGTGCCGGGGCTGACGACGAGCCCGGACACGCTCGGCTGGATCGCCGCGCGCGTCGCCTGGCTCCCGGTCCTCGCCGGTCTGCTGGTGCTGACCGGCCGGTACGCCCGCCGGTTCGAGGCTCCGTGGCAGCGCACGCCCCGGTCCCGACGGGCGCTCGCCGGGCTCCTGGCCGCCGGCTTCGCGGTCTTCGCCCTGGGCCTGGCCTGAGGCGCCGGAGCCGGCAACGGCCCTTACTCGCGGCCCGCCGAGGTGAAGGTCATGTCGGCGTAGCGGTCGCCCGAGACGGCGTCGGCGATCGGCGCGAGCAGGGCGAGGTCGTCGGCGGTGAGGGTGATGCGGGTGGCCGCGGTGTTCTCCTCGATGCGGGAGGGCTTGCGGGTGCCGGGGATCGGGACGACGGGCAGGTCGAAGGCCGTGGCCTGCTGCTGGATCCAGGCCAGGGCGACCTGCCCGAGGCTCGCTCCGTGGGTGTCGGCGACGGCACGGACGGAGTCCAGGAGCGCGGCGTTGGCGGAGGCGTTGGTGCCGGTGAAGCGGGGCTGCTGGCGTCGGAAGTCGTCCTCGGTGAGCTCCTTCTCGGCGCTGACGAACGATCCGGTGAGGAAGCCGCGACCGAGCGGCGAGTAGGGCACGAGGGCCACACCGAGCTCGGCGGCGGTGGGGACCACGGCGCGCTCGACGTCACGGCTGAAGAGCGACCACTCCGACTGGACGGCGGCGATGGGGTGGACGGCGTGCGCCGCCCGCAGCTCGGGACCGGTGACCTCGCTCAGGCCGAGGTGCTTGACCTTGCCCGCGGCGACGAGCTCGGCCATCACGCCCACCGTCTCCTCGATGGGGACGGCCGGGTCGCGGCGGTGCATGTAGTAGAGGTCGATGACGTCCGTGCCGAGGCGGCGCAGGCTGGCGTCGACGCAGGTGCGGATGTAGTCGGGAGAGTTGTCGATGCGCCGCTTCGTCGGGTCGGCCGTGGGGACGCCGAGGGCGAACTTGGTGGCGAGGACGACCTCGTCGCGGTGTGCCTTGAGGAAGGGGGCAAGGAACTTCTCGTTCTCGCCCATGCCGTAGACGTCGGCGGTGTCGTAGAGGGTGACGCCCAGTTCGAGGGCGCGTTCCAGGGTGGCCCTGGCCTGGTCGGTGTCCGTGGGGCCGTAGGAGGCGGACATGCCCATGCAGCCGAGGCCCTGGATGCCGACCTCGGGCCCGCCGTCGCCGAGGCGCGTGGTCGCCAGACGCTCGCCGGACCCGGTCGGCGCGGCGGACACGGCGGACACGGCGGAGTCGGGGGAAGAGGACGGTGTGGGGATGTTCGCGTGGGTGTGGTCAGCCGTCATCGGTGTCAGGGCCTCTCTGACGCCCTGCGGGCGCCCGCATAGGTGTCGATCTTGTGGTCGAGGACGGCGAGGGTGTCCTGCAGCTCCGCGATGCGGCCGCGGACGTCGCGCCGGGTCGCCTCCAGGAGTTCCTGGCGCTCGGCGAAGGTGTGCTCGCCCTCGCGCACGAGTTCCGCGTAGCGGACCATGTCCGCGACCGGCATTCCCGTCAGGCGCAGCTTGCCGACGAAGGCGAGCCAGTCCAGGTCGCGGTTGCGGTAGCGGCGCTGGCCCGTGTGGGAGCGGTCGATGTGCGGCATGAGGCCGATCCGCTCGTACCACCGCAGGGTGTAGGCGGTCAGGCCGGTGCAGGCGGCGACTTCACTGATCGTGTAGTGGTCCTGACCGGTCGGCCTCGGAGGTCCTGCGGGTGCCGAGGCACAGGGGTCGGCCCCGGAGGCGGGGCGGGCTGGTGCGGTCCTGGTCTCCATCACCGTCATGACGCACACGCTAGAACCTTGGAGTGCACTCCAAGCAAGGGGATTCCGGCGGAGAGGAGGAGCGGGCCGGGCAAGGAGCGGGGAGCCGTGGGACCGCGCGGCCACGGACCCCTCGGTGCGCCCACCCCGGTGGGGCGCTTAGGCTCGGGGCATGCAGAGCCTGGCGTTGATCGATAACTGGCCGGTCCCCACCGCCGCCGCGGCGGTCGTCCGAGCGGACGGCACCGTCGTGGGGACGCACGGCCCCACGGACCGGCGTTTCGCCCTCGCCTCGGTCACCAAACTCCTCGCGGCGTACGGGGCGCTCGTCGCGTACGAGGAGGGGGCGATCGAGCTCGACGAGCCCGCCGGGCCCGAGGGTTCGACGGTACGGCACCTGCTCGCGCACACCAGCGGGCTGGCGTTCGACGAGCACCGGGTGACGTCGGAGCCGGGGGTGCGGCGGCTGTACTCGAACGCGGGGTTCGAGGTGCTCGGCGATCACATCGCCAAGGCGACGGACATTCCCTTCGCCGAGTACCTGCGCCAGGCGGTCCTCGAGCCGCTGGGCATGTCCTCCACCGCGCTCGAAGGTGACCTCTCGCCCGCCAAGGACGGGGTGTCGACGGTCGACGACCTGGTGCGGTTCGCCGCCGAGGTGCAGGCGCCGCGGCTGCTCGACGCGCGGACGGTGGCGGCGGCGATGACCGTGACGTACCCGGGGCTGAAGGGTGTCCTGCCGGGGTACGGGCACCAGAACCCCAACGACTGGGGGCTCGGGTTCGAGATCCGGGACTCCAAGGCGCCGCACTGGACGGGGAGTTCGTCCTCGCCGCGGACGTTCGGGCACTTCGGGCAGGCGGGCACGTTCCTGTGGGTCGATCCGGACGCCGGGGCGGCCTGTGTCGCGCTCACCGACCGGCCCTTCGGGCCGTGGGCGGCCGAGGTGTGGCCGCCGTTCACCGATGCGGTGCTCGGCGAGCTCCGCGGCTGACGCGCCCGCCGCATCCCGCAGCGCCCCTTGTCCCGCCGCGCCCCGTGCCGGGCGCCCCGCACCCCGTGCCCGGCGCCGGGTGCCCCGCGCCCCACGCCCGCCTCTACGCGGCGTTCGCCATCTCCCAGATCAGCACTTCCGCGGTGCCCGGTGCCACCCCTTCCAGGTCCGTCTCGTCGCTGATCCGGGCCGAGTCGCCGGGGCCCAGGCGGTCGTCGGCCAGGGTCAGTTCGCCGTGCACCACGTGGACGTACACGAACGGCGCGTTCGGCAGGCCGAGGCGTTCGCCCGCCGCGAGCCGCCGGACGTGGAGCAGGGCGCCCGCGCCGGGCACCGCGTACGGCGTGGAGTCGGCGATGCCGTGGACCACCTCGTAGGACGGATCGCCGCCGGGCGCGAGGGGCGCGAGCCACATCTGGACGAAGACCAACGGGGTCGCGCCGTCGTTGCGTTCCACATGGCGGACGCCGCCCGCGGCGGACAGATGCTGCACGTCGCCGGGGCGCACCCGTGAGGCGTGGCCCGCCGAGTCGCGGTGGGTGAGCTCGCCCTCGACGACCCACGTCACGATCTCGGTGTGGCTGTGCGGATGCTCGTCGAAGCCCGCGCCGGGCGCGAGCCGCTCTTCGTTGCAGGCCAGGACCGCGCCGAAGCGGAGGTTGTCCGGGTCGTAGTGCGGCCCGAAGGAGAAGGCGTGGAAGGACTCGATACCGGCCGCGGTCTCCCCGCCGCGGTACCGGTCGCCGGAGCGCCGTACTTCAATCACGCACCCCACGGTAGCCCCGGCACCGCATCGCCCCGCCCCGATAAGGCAGTCTTGTCCCGTGCCCGAACCCTCAGCGAACGAAGCCCAGCAGGAGTCCAGCCACCCGTCCCACCCGGAATCCGGCCCGGACGCCCGGCGGGCCGCCCACGCCCACGCCGCGACCCTGAAGCGTCTGGAGAAGTCGTCGGGGAGCCTCGCGGCGCAGGCCATCGCGCGCATGGACGAGACGCTGTCCTGGTACCGGGCGATGCCGCCGGAGAACCGGTCGTGGATCGGCCTGGTCGCCCAGGCCGGTATCGCCGCGTTCACCGAGTGGTTCCGGCATCCGGACGCCCCGCAGGCCATCTCCACCGACGTCTTCGGCACCGCGCCCCGCGAGCTGACCAGGGCGATCACCCTGCGCCAGACCGTGGAGATGGTGCGGACGACGATCGAGGTGATGGAGTCCGCGATCGACGAGGTCGCGGCGCCCGGCGACGAGTCCGTGCTGCGGGAGGCCCTGCTCGTCTACGCCCGCGAGATCGCCTTCGCCACCGCTCAGGTGTACGCACAGGCCGCCGAGGCACGGGGTGCCTGGGATGCCCGGCTCGAGTCGCTCGTGGTGAACGCGGTGCTGTCCGGGGAGGCCGACGAGGGCGCCGTCTCGCGCGCCGCGGCCCTCGGGTGGAATTCCCCCGAGCACGTCTGCGTGGTCCTCGGCACCGCCCCCGACGGCGACAGCGAGCTGACCGTCGAGGCCATCCGGCGTGCCGCCCGGCACGCGAAGCTGCAGGTCCTGACCGGTGTGTTGGGTGACCGGCTGGTCGTCATCGCGGGCGGCAACGACAATCCGCTGCACGTGGCGAAGTCCCTGATCGGCCCGTACGCCGCGGGTCCCGTGGTGGCCGGGCCGATCGTCCCGGACCTGCTCGCCGCGACCCGTTCCGCGCAGGCCGCGGCCGCCGGGCTCAAGGCGTGTGCCGCCTGGCAGGACGCCCCGCGGCCGGTCCTCGCGGACGATCTGCTGCCGGAGCGCGCGATCGCCGGGGATCCGGCGGCCCGCGAGCAGCTGGTGGAGGAGATCTACAGACCGCTGGAGGAGGCGGGCTCGGCGCTCCTGGAGACGCTCAGTGTCTATCTGGAGCAGGCGAGCAGTCTCGAAGGGGCGGCCCGGATGCTGTTCGTCCACCCCAACACCGTGCGCTACCGGCTCCGACGTGTGACTGACGTCACCGGCTGGTCGCCTTCCGATGTGCGCTCCGCGTTCACGCTCCGGATCGCGCTGATCCTGGGGCGTCTGGCCGACGGGGATCCGCAGTCGTAGGGTTTTGTCGGGCCCCTACAATTCCCCCAGCCGTTCTTCGTCCCTGTCCCCACGGGCGGCCCGTGCCGTCCACAAGAGAGAGTGTAAGAGTGCTCGTACTCGTCGCTCCCGGCCAAGGCGCTCAGACGCCCGGCTTCCTGACCCCCTGGCTCGACCTCCCCGGCGCAGCGGACCGCATCGCCGCCTGGTCCGACGCCATGGGACTCGACCTCGCCCACTACGGCACCCAGGCCGACGCGGACGCGATCCGCGACACCGCCGTGGCCCAGCCGCTGCTGGTGGCCGCGGGGCTGCTGTCCGCCGCGGCACTCGGTGACATCACGCCGGGCGCCGTCGCCGGTCACAGCGTCGGCGAGATCACCGCCGCCGCGTACGCCGGTGTGCTCTCCGAGGACGACGCGCTCGCCTTCGTCCGCACCCGTGGGCTGGCGATGGCCGACGCCGCCGCCGTCACGGAGACGGGCATGGCGGCGCTGCTCGGCGGCGACCCCGAGGTCACCGTCCCGCACCTGGAGAAGCTGGGCCTGACCCCGGCGAACGTGAACGGCGCCGGCCAGATCGTCGCCGCGGGCACCCTGGAGCAGCTCGCCGCCCTCGCCGAGGACAAGCCCGAGGGCGTGCGCAAGGTCGTCCCCCTCAAGGTCGCGGGCGCCTTCCACACCGAGCACATGGCGCCCGCCGTGGCCCGTCTTGAAGAGGCCGCCGCCGGCCTCGCCCCGGCCGACCCGACGCTCACCTACGTCTCGAACCGTGACGGCAGGACGGTCGCCTCCGGCGCCGACGTGGTCACCCGGCTGGTCGGCCAGGTCGCCAACCCGGTCCGCTGGGACCTGTGCATGGAGACCTTCCAGGAGCTCGGCGTGACGGCGCTGATCGAGGTGTGCCCCGGTGGCACGCTGACCGGTCTGGCCAAGCGCGCGCTCAAGGGCGTCCAGACCCTCGCGGTCAAGACCCCCGACGACCTCGACGCGGCCCGCGCGCTCGTCGCCGAGCATTCCTGAGCCGACGACAGACAAGGAGCCGTAGCGCATGTCGAAGATCAAGGCCGCACAAGGCCATCCGTACGCGCGGATCATGGGTGTCGGCGGCTACCGTCCCACGCGCGTCGTGCCCAACGAGGTGATCCTGGAGACGATCGACTCGTCCGACGAGTGGATCCGCTCCCGCTCCGGCATCGCGACCCGCCACTGGGCCTCCGACGAGGAGACCGTGGCCGCGATGTCCGTCGAGGCGGCGGGCAAGGCGATCGCCGACGCGGGCATCACGCCCGGCCAGATCGGTGCCGTGATCGTCTCCACGGTCTCGCACTTCAAGCAGACCCCGGCCATCGCGACCGAGATCGCGGACAAGGTCGGCGCGGGCAAGCCCGCCGCGTTCGACATCTCCGCGGGCTGTGCCGGTTTCGGCTACGGCCTGACCCTCGCCAAGGGCATGGTCGTCGAGGGTTCCGCCGAGTATGTCCTGGTCATCGGTGTGGAGCGGTTGAGCGACCTCACCGACCTGCACGACCGGGCCACGGCGTTCCTCTTCGGTGACGGCGCGGGCGCGGTGATCGTGGGCCCGGCCAAGCAGCCGATGATCGGACCGACGGTCTGGGGCTCGGAGGGCGACAAGGCCGAGACGATCAAGCAGACCGAGGGCTGGGACGTCTACCGCGACGGCACGCCCGACAAGTTCCCTGCCATTACGCAGGAGGGCCAGGCGGTCTTCCGCTGGGCCGTGTTCGAGATGGCGAAGGTCGCCCAGCAGGCGCTGGACGCGGCCGGAATCACCGCGGACGACCTGGATGTCTTCATTCCGCACCAGGCCAACGAGCGGATCATCGACTCGATGGTGAAGACTCTGAAACTGCCGGAACACGTCACGGTCGCCCGTGACGTGCGCACCACCGGCAACACCTCGGCCGCCTCGATCCCGCTCGCGATGGAGCGGCTCCTGGCGACCGGCGAGGCGAAGAGCGGCGACACCGCGCTCGTCATCGGCTTCGGGGCGGGTCTCGTGTACGCCGCCACGGTCGTTACCCTCCCCTAGGCATATCGTGCGGATCACCCGATCCGGACAGCTTTACCAACCTGCCGCTGCCGCGGCGGGCGCCACACCCTCGGATAGACAAGAAGGAGCGCCGACATGGCCGCCACTCAGGAAGAGATCGTCGCCGGTCTCGCGGAGATCGTGAACGAGATCGCCGGCATCCCGGTCGAGGACGTCCAGCTGGACAAGTCCTTCACCGACGACCTGGACGTCGACTCGCTGTCCATGGTCGAGGTCGTCGTCGCCGCCGAAGAGCGCTTCGACGTCAAGATCCCCGACGACGACGTCAAGAACCTCAAGACGGTCGGCGACGCGACCACGTACATCCTCGAGCACCAGGGCTGACCTGCCCCGTGCTCTGTCGCCACCCGGCGGTGGCGCCGCTGATCCCCTCAACACCGTGGAGAAATTTCCTGTGAACTCGACCAATCGCACCGTGGTCGTCACCGGTATCGGCGCAACCACACCGCTGGGTGGCGACGCAGCGTCGACGTGGGAGGGCCTGCTCGCGGGCCGCTCCGGCGTCAGCGCGCTGGAGCAGGACTGGGCGGCCGAGCTGCCCGTCCGCATCGCCGGCCAGATCGCCGTCGAGCCGGGCGAGGTCATCCCCCGGCCGCAGGCCCGCAAGCTGGACCGTTCGGCGCAGTTCGCGCTGATCGCGGCCAAGGAGGCCTGGGCGGACGCCGGCTACACCGCCAAGGCGGGC
Organism: Streptomyces sp. NPDC002564; assembly: GCF_042889645.1. Classification (NCBI taxonomy): domain Bacteria; kingdom Bacillati; phylum Actinomycetota; class Actinomycetes; order Kitasatosporales; family Streptomycetaceae; genus Streptomyces; species Streptomyces sp. NPDC002564. Next base: position 431,716 of record NZ_JBIARE010000003.1, read on the forward strand.
GAGGACGCGTCGGTGGACCCGCACCGTCTGGGCGCGGTCATCGCGTCCGGCATCGGCGGCGTGACCACGCTCCTCGACCAGTACGACGTGCTCAAGGAGAAGGGCGTACGCCGCGTCTCCCCGCACACCGTGCCGATGCTGATGCCCAACTCCCCGGCGGCCAACGTCGGCATCGAGCTGGGTGCCCACGCGGGCGTCCACACCCCGGTGTCGGCCTGCGCCTCGGGCGCCGAGGCCATCGGCTACGCGATCGAGATGATCCGCACCGGCCGCGCCGACGTCGTCGTCGCGGGCGGCACGGAGGCGGCGATCCACCCGCTGCCGATCGTCGCGTTCGGCAACATGATGGCGATGTCGAAGAACAACGACGACCCGCAGGGCGCCTCGCGTCCCTACGACGCCGACCGCAACGGCTTCGTGCTCGGCGAGGGGGCCGGCGTGATCGTCCTCGAGTCCGAGGAGCACGCCAAGGCCCGCGGCGCGAAGATCTACGCGGAGGCCGTCGGCCAGGGCATCTCGGCCGACGCGCACCACATCACGCAGCCGGAGCCGTCCGGCAACGGCATCGCCGCCGCGCTGCAGAACCTGATCGACACGACGGACCTCAAGCCCGCCGAGATCGTGCACGTGAACGCGCACGCCACCTCGACGCCGCAGGGTGACGTCGCGGAGATCAAGGCGCTGCGCAAGGCGTTCGGCGACGACGTCGACCACATGGCGATCTCCAGCACCAAGTCGATGACCGGTCACCTGCTCGGTGGCGCGGGCGGCGTGGAGACCGTGGCCACGGTCCTCGCGCTGAAGAACCGTGTCGCCCCGCCGACGATCAACATCGACAACCTCGACCCCGAGGTCGACGCGGACATCGTCCGCGGCGAGGCCCGTCCGCTGCCCGAGGGCACGATCGCGGCACTGAACGACTCGTTCGGCTTCGGCGGGCACAACGTCGTCCTGGCGTTCCGCTCGGTCTGAGCCGGGCGCGCACGGCGCGTGACATGAGAGGGGCCCCACCGTCCGGTGGGGCCCCTCTCGCGTCTCTCGGACCACGTGCTCAGTCCACGGGCTCAGATCACGTGCTCAGACCACTTGGTGCAGCCAGCGCACGGGGGCGCCCTCGCCCGCGTACCGGAAGGGCTCCAGCTCGTCGTCCCAGGGCTTGCCGAGCAGCTTGGCGAGCTCGGCCTCCAGGTCGCTCTCGCCGCGCTGGGAGCGGGCGAGGGCGGCGCGCAGCCGGTCCTCGGGGATCAGGATGTCGCCGTGGATGCCGGTGACCGCGTGGTAGATGCCGAGCGCGGGCGTGGCGCTGTAGCGCTCGCCCTCGGCGCCGGCACAGGGCTCCGCGGTGACCTCGAAGCGCAGCAGGTCCCAGCCGCGCAGGGCGGAGGCGAGCTTGGACGCGGTGCCCGCCGAGCCCTGCCAGGAGAATTCGGATCTCCAGGTGCCCGGCGCCGCGGGCTGTCTGATCCAGTCGAGGCTCACGCGCGCACCGAGCACGCCCGCGACGGCCCATTCGACGTGCGGGCACAGCGCGCGCGGAGCGGAGTGCACGTACAGGACTCCACGTGTCGTCACCGGGACCTCCAGTGTGGGTCGAGGTTCGCCTTCCCCAGCGGCCTCGCGCCCGTGCCGAGCAGTTTTCCCCAAATACTAGATAAACCTGGGAAAAGGGGACAGATGTGACGTGATGTAATTTAGCGGAACCACTGCAGCGGGGTACAACCGGGTGGATCACCCGCCTGTCGCCGCCGTGACGCCGACGGCCCGGTGGCTACGGGCCGAGGCTACCGTGCGGCGGCGCAAGGAGTGTGACGTACCGTCGGTCCAGAGGCCAGGAAACTCCGACCTTTCACCCGGCGGGGCGCAACCCCGGGCACGCGCACGACGTCACGTTGAACGACAGAGGGGAGCAGGGGATGCGGAACCGCAGGCACCGCTCACGGGCCGGCGTCGCCCTCGCGACGGCGGCCCTGCTCTGTGGCGGGGTGCTCACCGCGTGTGACGCGCAGGGCGGCAACTCCTCGGCACCGGGCAGCCCGTCGCACCGCAAGCCGTCGCCCTCCCCCACGCCGAGCTGGGACACCTCGCCCCGCTCGCTCGCCGCGGTCGGCGACTCGATCACCCGCGGCTTCGACGCCTGCTCGGTGCTCTCCGACTGCCCCGAGGCGTCCTGGGCGACCGGCACGGACGCCGCGGTGGACAGCCTGGCGACGCGGCTGCTGGGAAAGAAGCGGGCCGCCTCGCACAGTTGGAACCACGCGAAGACCGGCGCCCGCATGGCGGACCTGACCGGGCAGATCCAGCAGGCCGCGGCCGAGCGCCCCGAACTGCTGACGGTGATGACGGGCGCCAACGACGCCTGCCGCCCCTCGGCCGCCGCGATGACGCCGGTCGGCCGGTTCCGCGCCGAGTTCCAGGAGGCCCTGCGCGCCCTGCGCCGCGAGCTGCCCCGGACGCAGGTGTACGTGGCGTCGGTGCCCGACCTCAAGCGGCTCTGGTCGCAGGGGCGGACCAATCCGCTGGGCAAGCAGGTGTGGAAGCTCGGCATCTGCGCGTCGATGCTGGCCGACCCGGACGACCTGGACGCCGCGGCCACCGAGCGGCGCGCGTCCGTGCGCGACCGCGTGGTCGCGTACAACAAGGTCCTCGAGGACGTGTGCGAGAAGGACCGCTACTGCAGGTACGACGGCGGGGCGGTCTTCGACTACCGCTTCGACGGCGACCAGTTGAGCCACTGGGACTGGTTCCACCCCAGCAAGGACGGCCAGTCGCGGCTGGCGGAGATCGCCTACCGGCAGGTCACGTCGCGCAAGCCCGTGGCGTAGCGGCCCGCGGCCCGGCGTAGGGTCGCGATCATGCGCAGTGAACTCTTCGGGACGCTTCCCGACGGCAGGCCCGTGCACCGCTGGACGCTGGAGCGGGCCGGGGTGCGGGTGCGGATCCTGACGTACGGCGGGATCCTGCAGTCGGCCGAGGCGGCCGACCGGGCGGGGCGGACGGCGCCGGTGGCGCTGGGGTTCGAGGGGCTCGACGGGTATCTGCGGCACCCGGAGCCCTACTTCGGGGCGCTGGTGGGGCGGTACGCGAACCGCATCGCGGGCGGCTCCTTCCCCCTCGACGGGCGCGCCCACTGCCTCGCGCGCAACGACGGGCCCAACGCCCTGCACGGCGGCGAGCGCGGCTTCGACCGGCGGCTCTGGGACGCGGAGCCCGCGGGCGACCACGGGGTGCGCCTCGCGCGGGTCTCCCCCGCGGGCGAGGAGGGCTATCCCGGGCGGCTCGCGGTCGCCGCGACGTACACGCTGGAGGGCACGGGCGCGCTGCGGATCGCGTACGAGGCGAGGACCGACGCGCCGACCGTCGTGAACCTCACCCACCACACGTACTGGAACCTGGCGGGCGCGGACGGCCCCGGCGGGGCGCTCGGGCACGAGCTGCGGATCGCCGCGTCCCGGATCACCCCCGCGGACGGCTCCGGGATTCCGACCGGGGCGTACCAGGACGTGGCGGGGACGCGGTACGACTTCCGCACGGCACGGGCGGCCGGTCCGGGGTACGACCACAACTACGTACTGGACAAGGGGGTCACGGCCGGGCCGGTCGAGGTGGCCGAGCTGTGCGATCCCGGCTCGGGGCGGGTCCTGACGATCGCCACGACGGAGCCGGGGCTCCAGCTGTACACGGCGGACCACTTCGCGGCGGACCTGCCGTTCGCGTCGGGGCACGGGGTCGCGCTGGAGACGCAGCACTTCCCCGACTCCCCGAACCGGCCGCGGTTTCCCTCCACGGTGCTGCGGCCGGACGAGGTGTTCACGTCGGAGACGGTGTACGGGTTCTCGGCGCGGTGACCCCCGCGGGACGCGCCCGCCCTACACGACCAGGGTCTCCCGCAGCCGCAGGTCCGTGACCGAGCGGCCGACCCGGATCTCGTACGTGCCCGTGCGGTACGTCCAGGAGTGCGTGGCCTCGTCCCAGGTCTCGAAGGCGCGGCGGGGCAGTTCGACGGTGACCTCGACGCTCTCGCCGGGGGCCGCCACCGCGCCCGCGAAGCCGGCCAGGAGGCGGGCCGGGCGCTCCGGGTCTCCGGTGGGGGCCAGGTAGACCTGGACGACCTCGCGGCCCGTGCGCCCGCCGCTGTTGCGGAGGCGGACCGTGACGGCCGGGCCCTCGACGGTCATCGACTCGTACGTCCAGTCGGTGTAGCCGAGGCCGTGGCCGAACGGGTACGAGGGGGTGGCGCCGGCCTTGTCCCAGGCGCGGTATCCGATGAACACGCCCTCGGAGTAGGCGAGTTCGCCGCCCTTCGGGGTGGTGTCCGTGACGGGGGCGGACGCGAGGTCGCCCCAGGTGGTGGGGAGCCGGCCGCCGGGCTCCTCGGCGCCCAGCAGGACGTCGGCGAGGGCGGCGCCGCCCTCCTGCCCGGGGAACCAGCCGAGCAGCACCGCGGCGACCTCCTCGCGCCACGGGAGCTCCACCGGGGAGCCGGAGTTGACGACGACCACGGTGTTCGGGTTGGCGGCGGCGACGGCGCGCACCAGGTCGTCCTGGCGGCCGGGCAGGCGCAGGTCGGTGCGGTCGAAGCCCTCGGACTCGACGCTCTCGGTGGTGGCGACGACCACGACGGCGGTCTCGGCGGCGCGGGCCGCCGCGACGGCCTCGGCGATCAGTTCGTCGGCGTCGCGGCGCGGGGCGAGGTGGACGAGGGAGAACACGACGCCCTGCAGCGGGGCCTTCGTCCGCCGGTCGAGCGGGTGGTTCAGGGAGATCTCGACGGTCTCGCCCGCGGTGAGCGCCACCTTGGCGCGCTCGGCGGGTGCGCCGAAGAACGCCTCGAAGGGGTCGCTCGCGGAGCCCATGGTCTGCACGCCGTCGTAGCGGACCGTGCCGTCGACGGTGAGCGTGAAGGCGCCCGGGCCCCGGGTGCCGAAGACGTGCTCGCCGCTCTCGCGCGGGGTGAAGGTGCCGGTGATCTCGACGCTGTCCAGGGTCTCGTGGGTGACGCCCTCGGGCAGGTCGTCGCCGATCCACTGGACCTGGCCGGTGGGCAGGTTGCCCTCGCCGATGACGGCGCCCGTGGCGTCGCGGCAGATCGCACGGAGCGTGAACCCCTTCTCGGCGGGGGCGAGTTCGTCGCTGGGGTCGGCCCCGACGGCGTAGGTGAGGGCGCCCTCGGGCAGGGCGGCGGTCAGGCCGTCGAGCGGGGAGACGACGTGCGCGGGGAAGACGGTGGCGGAGCCGCCGCCGAGGATGCGGGCGTCGCGGGCGGCGGCGCCGGTCAGGGCGACGGTGCCGGTGCCGGTCAGCGGGAGCGCCCGGTTCTCGTTGCGCACGAGGACGAAGGCGCGGCGGGCGATCTCGCGGGCCAGCGCCTCGCCGTCGATCGGCGCGGGCAGGTCGGCCGGGGCCACGACCGGGTCGGCGCCGTCGAGGACGCCGACGCGGGCGGCCAGCCGCAGGACGTTGCGGACGGCCCGGTCGACGCGCTCCTCGGCGACCTCGCCGGCGCGGACGGCGGCGGCCAGCGGCTCGCCGTACACGGTCCGCGGGCCCGGCATGGCGACGTCGAGGCCGCCCTCGATGTCGCCGGTGGTGGAGCGGGCGGCCATCCAGTCGGAGACGTTGACGCCGTCGAAGCCCCACTCGCCGCGCAGCACGCCCTCGACGAGGTCGCGGTGTTCGGTCATGGTGACGCCGTTGACCTGGTTGTACGCCGTCATGATGCCCCAGGGGCGGGCGTTCTCGACGATCGTCTCGAAGGGCGCGAGGTAGAGCTCGCGCAGGGCGCGCGGGGGCACCTTGTTGTCGACGGTGAAGCGGTCGGTCTCGGCGTCGTTGGCGACGAAGTGCTTGACCGTGGTGCCGACGCCGCCGGACTGCACGCCCCGGACGTACCCGGTCCCGATGACGCCGGTCAGATACGGGTCCTCGCTGTACGCCTCGAAGTGGCGGCCGCCGAGCGGGGTGCGGTGGAGGTTGACGGTGGGGGCGAGCAGCACGTGCACACCTTTGCGCCGGGCCTCCTGCGCGAGCAGCGCGCCGGCCCGGCGGGCCAGGTCCTGGTCCCAGGTGGCGGCGAGCGCGGTCGGCGAGGGCAGCGCGACGGAGGGGTCGTCGGCGGTCCAGCGCACGCCCCGCACGCCGATCGGGCCGTCGGACATCACCAGGGAGCCGAGGCCGATCTCCGGCAGCGCGTGCAGTTCCCACATGGTGCGGCCGCCGAGCAGGCGGGCCTTGGCGTCCAGGTCGAGCTTGCCGAGGGCGGCCTCGACGGCGGCCTCCCGCGCGGCCTCGGCTGCCGGGGTCTGCTCGATGGGCTCGGTGGACTGGGTCTCCGCCATGACGGTGCCTCGCTTCATCCGGGTCGGTTCCTCCGTGTCGGCTCCTCCATCCTGCATCCGTTACCTGTAGAGAGGTAGTTTTTGTTATCTTCTCGTTATCTCAAGATGTCGTACGGTCCTCCGAGCGAGGACGTACGGAAGGAGTGCGGGCCATGGCGGCCAGGGCCAGGAGCGAGGAGCGGCGCGCGGAGATCCTCCGGGCGGCCTTCGAGGTGATCGCCGAGCGCGGCTACCGGGGCGCGAGTCTCGGGGCGGTCGCCGAGCGGGTGGGGCTCACCCAGCAGGGCCTCCTGCACTACTTCCCCACCAAGGAGGCCCTGCTGGTCGCCGTCCTGGAGGCGCGCGACCAGTGGGACGCGGTGCCGCGCGGCGAGTGGCGGATCGACCTGCTCGGGTCGCTGGTCGAGTACAACGCGATGCGGCCCGGCATCGTGCAGACCTTCTCCGCCCTGCTCGGCGAGAGCGTCACGGACGGGCACCCGGCCCGCGCCTTCTTCACCGGCCGGTACGCCGCGGTGCGCGAGAACTTCACGCAGGTGCTGCGCGCCGAGTACGGCGACCGGCTGCCGGGCGGCCTCACCCCGGAGGCGGCCGCCCCCCTGCTCGTGGCGGTGATGGACGGCCTGCAGTACCAGTGGCTGCTCGACCCCGGCGCGGTGGACATGCCGGGGGCGTTCCGGGACTTCCTGGCGCTACTGGGCGGGGGCGTGACCGGCGGGGGCGGCGACGGCGGCGACGACATCGATCTCGACCAGCGCCCAGGGCGGGACCAGCCGCGGGACGGCGACGGTGGTGCTGGTGGGCGGGGTCCCGGTGAGGAACTCCCGGCGCACTGAGGCGTGGTCGGCGAAGCCGTCCATGTCGGTGAGGAACGTGCGGATGTTGATGATGTCGCCGAGTCCCGCGCCGTGCGGCGTCAGCAGGGCGCGGAGGTTCTCGAAGACGGCACGCGTCTGGGCGGCCATGCCGTCGCCCTCGGCGCACTGCCCCGAGACGTACAACAGGACGCCGCCGTCGGCGTGTTCGACCCGGGCGACCTGCGAGTAGGGGCCCTGCGGCCGCGGGGCGCCGGCGGGGTTGCCGAGGGATATCTGCATGCTGCGTGCTCCTGGGTGCGGGGGCCCGGCGAGCGGGCCGGGCGGGGTCAGGTGGTGCGCGGGGCGCGGATGCGGGGGACGGCGCGGGCGATGTCCTCGTGGACCAGCTCCGGGTCGGCGGCGACCGCCTCGAACTGCCGCAGCACCGCCTCCATGGCGGGCAGGCTCGTGGTCCGCGTCGCGAGCGCGATGTCCTTGACGGCAAGGTCGTTGCCGAAGTGGACGTCGGTGGCGAAGGCGCGGCCGACGGCGCCGGAGAGCGGGCCGCCGGCGAGGGCGTCCTTGGCGGTGGACTCGTCGAGGCCGAGCGCGTCGGCGAGCTTCATCGCCTCGGCGACCAGCGCGACTCCGCCCATGACGGCGGTGTTGACGACGAGTTTGAGCGCGGCGCCCGTGCCGGGCGCGCCGGTGCGGGTGACCGGGCCGAAGCGGGCGAGGACGTGCTCGACGCCCGCCGCGTCGCCGCCCGCGAGGATGCCGAGCCGTCCCGCCGCGGCCTTGTCGGTGCTGCCCATGACGGGGGCGTCGACGAGGGTGACCCCGGCCGGCACGCGGTCCGCGAGCTCCCGCACGACCTCCGGCCCGATCGTCGACATCTCCACCCAGTACGCGCCGGGCCGCAATGCGGGGAGGACGGCGTCGGCGACCGCGCGCACGGCGTCGGGTCCGGCGAGCATGGTGATGACGACGTCGGCGTCCCGCACCGCCGCGCCGGGGTCCGGGGCGGCGGACGCACCCGCCGCCACGAGGTCGTCGGCCTTCCGCGGCGTGCGGTTCCATACGGTCAACGGGTGTCCTGCGGCCAGGAGTTGGCGGGCCATCGGCTCGCCCATGTGACCGAGGCCGAGGAATGCGATCTTTTCCATGCGCCCGACGCTAGGCCGGGCCCCGGGATGCGACAAGCGCATGTCCGGCATGCCGGTCGTGCCGAACCCGCTTGCCGCACCCGGCCCGAGCGGGGCGGCGCGTCGCGGCGCGGCGGTCGCGGAGCCGGAGCGGTGGCGCGGCGGGGCAATCGGTTTGACCTGCGGGCCCGTCGGCGGATTCCATTCGGGGCCGGACGGCACGACCCGGGCGGTCCGGGAGCGACGAGGGGGACATGTGAGCAGGGGCACGATGCACGCCGACGAGGCCGACATCGACGCGGATCTGGTGCGGCGGCTGGTCGCGGGGCAGTTCCCGGCGTGGGCCGGGCTGTCCGTGGCGCGGGTGGACTCCGCGGGGACGTCCAACGCCATGTACCGGCTCGGCCCGGACATGGTGGCGCGGCTGCCGCGCGTCGAGGGGGCCGCACAGGACGTGGACCGGGAGCTGCGGTGGCTGCCCGTGCTGGCGCCCGCGCTGCCCGTCGCGGTCCCCGTGCCGCTCGGCAAGGGCGAGCCGGGCGAGGGCTATCCGTACCCCTGGTCGGTCTTCCGGTGGCTGGACGGCGCGACGCCCGATCCCGCCGTGCCGCTCGCCGAGCCCGCGCTGTTCGCCAAGGACGTCGCGCAGTTCCTGCTCGCCCTGCGCGAGGTGGACCCGGCGGGCGCGCCCGCCGCCTACCGCAGCGACCCGCTGGCGGGGCGGGACGCCGACACCCGCGCGGTGATCGCGGCTCTCGGCGCGCGCGTGGACGGGCGCGCCGCGACGGCCGTGTGGGAGGACGCCCTGCGCGCCCCGGCATGGCGGGAGCCCGGCGTCTGGGTGCACGGCGACCTGCAGCCGGGCAACGTCCTCGTCGACCGGGGCCGGCTCGGCGCGGTCATCGACTTCGGGTGCATGGGCACGGCCGACCCGGCGGTCGATCTCATCTCCGCCTGGTACCTGATGGACGCCGGGGCCCGCCCGGCCTTCCGCGCCGCCCTCGGTCCGGCCGTCGACGACGCGATGTGGGCGCGGGGGCGGGGCTGGGCCCTGACGATCGCCCTCGCCGAACTCCTCTACTACCAGGAGACGAACCGCGTCATGGCGGCCGTCGCGCGCCGTGTCGTCGAGCGGCTGACGGAGTCCCGCGGGTAGGTCACCCGGTGCCCAGCAGCAGGTGGACCGCCAGGCCCGTGATCAGCGCGCTCGACGCGAGGGCCGTGGCCAGGCGGCCCCCGCGCCCCGTCAGGGTCCTGCCGAGCAGCGCCCCGCCGCCCGCGATCAGGAGCTGCCAGCTCGCGGAGGCGGCGAAGGCCGCCAGCGCGAACGCGCCCTGTTCCAGGTGCGTGAGCGACGCCGTGGCGGGGCTGCCGAGGACGAGCGCCGCGAAGTAGACGACCGTGGCCGGGTTCAGGAGCGTGATGCCCAGCAGGGCGGCGTAGGCGCGGGCGGGCCCCGGCGGTGTGCCGGCCCGGGCGGCGGCCGTGCCGTGCCGCCGGTACGCGCGAACCGCCGTCACCGCGCCGCGGGCCGCCAGCGCGACGAGCACGAGGACCGAGGCCAGCCGGAGCGGCACCACGACCGGCTCGACGGCACCGGCGAGGGAGGCGCCGCCCGCCGCCGCGACGAGGGCGTACACGCCGTCGGCGGTGGCCACGCCCAGCGCGGCGCCGACGCCGACCCGCAGCGACGTGCGGGCGGTGAGCGAGACGAGGTAGGTCGCGACCCCGCCGACCGGCATCGCGATGCCGTACCCGGCGAGCAGCCCCGCGACCAGGACCGCGCTCACGCGTGCGCGGGCAGCGGCCCCCGGGGTCGGCCGGTCCGCTGCCGGGCCCGCACCGGACGGGCGGCGGCGGGGGTCGGCGGCAGGGCGGCGGTGGCCGCGGCGGTGGTCATGGGGCCGAGCCTCCCGGGACCACGCCCCTGCGGACAACCGATTTACGCCCGCCCGCGCCCGCCCGCGCCCGCCTGCTCGCCCGCGCTCGCCCGCAGTCCGCCCGCCCGCAGTCCGGCGGCACCGGATCCCCCGCCCCCCCGACGACCACGCCCCCCCACCTCGGCGCAGGACCCCGTAGCGCCCACCCCTCGCGTCCCGCGATACTTCCGCCACCTCATCGGTTACGGAAGGACTCGCGTGCTCATACGTCTTGGCGCCCTCGGCGTCGCCGCCCTGCTGGCCGGACTCGCCGTCCCGGCCTCCGCCTCCGCCGCCCCCTCCGACGCCCCGGCCGGCCGCGCCGCGCCCACCGCCGAGGAGGCGCGGCTCGACCGCGCCGCGCCCCAGGAGATCCTGCGGCGCAGCGGATTCGACTCCGTGGCACCGGAGTTGGCGCGTGCGCTGGACCGGGCGCGCTCCTACGACCAGGCACGCGGACTGGTCGTGCGCGAAGGGGCGGCGCTGTGGCGGCGGGCCGTCGACCGTGCGCAGGGGCGCGGGCCCGCGGCCGGGCTCAGCAGGGACGACGACCGGCCGCTGTACTGGGCACGGCTCGGCATGACCCGGGAGCTGCGGCAGTGGGACCCCGCCCGCTTCCCGCTGGGCGAGGGCCAACGGGCCGCGCTGCTGGGCGCGTTGGAGCGCTCGTCCCGCGGACAGGACACGATCGCCTACCCCGGGAGCAACAAGAGCAACAAGAACGACCCAAGCAACGCAAGCCACGCAGGCAACGCAAGCAGCAAGGCCAACGGGAGCAGCGCGGACGGCAAGGACGCCGAGGGCACCCGGCGCGGGGCGCGCGGCAAGGGCCACGTCAAGCGCATCCTCGTCACCGGCTTCGACCCCTTCACCCTCGACCGCGACGTCCGCATCAGCAACCCGTCGGGCGCCGCCGCGCTCGCCCTGGACGGCACCACGATCCGTACCGCCGAGGGGCCCGCGCGGGTGGAGGCGGTGATCTTCCCGGTCCGCTGGGAGGACTTCGCCGAGGGCACCGTGGAGCGGGCGCTGCGGCCCTACCTGCCGCACGTCGACCTCTTCACCACGATCAGCCAGGGCCGCGTCGGCCGCTTCGACGTCGAGCGGACCAACGGCGCCTGGCGCGGCGGGTTCCCGGACAACGAGAACCTCTCCCGCACCGGGACGGTACCGGTGACCGACCCGGCCGCGCAGCCCCAGTGGACGTCCACGACCCTCCCGTACGAGAAGATCGTGGCGGCCGGGACCGGCCGTTTCCCGGTGTACGACAACACGTCGGTGACCGAGATCCCGGCGGGCGGCACGACCCCCGTGGTCCGGCCCGACGGGCCCACCGCGGGGTCGACGGCGCGGGAGGGCGGCGGCGGGAACTACCTGTCGAACGAGATCGCCTACCGGGTCACGCTGCTGCGCGACCGGCTCGGGCTGCACGACCGGCTGCCCGGCGGCCATGTGCACACGCCCGTCCTGCAGTTCGGCGCGGGGAACACCGATCCGGCGACGGGCACGGTGACCGATCCGGAGTTCGTGCGCAACCGGCTCGACATCATCGCTCAGGTGCGGGGGATCCTCGGGGTGGCCGCCTCGTCGTCCTGACCCGCGTCCGCGCCGGAACGCACCCCGGCCCCGGAGCCGCCCCCGCCGTCGCCCGAACCGTTCTCGCCCAGCAGGTCCCGTGCCATCAGCGTCGCGCCCGCGACCGCGCCCGGCATCAGGAACACCGCGACGAACGGCACCAGGAAGGCGACGGCGAGCGGCGTCCCGAAGCCCCAGGCCAGCCCCTTGCGGGCGCGCAACAGGGCGAGCCGGTCACGCAGTTCGACGCCCCGGCGCTGCAGGGCCACCGCGGTGAGCTCCTCGACCAGGAAGAAGCCGGTCACCGCGAACCCGACGACCGGGATCACGGTCTGGCCGACGACCGGAACGAAGCCGAGGGCGAAGAGGAGCACGCCCCACAGTGCCGCGCGCACCAGGACGCGCAGGCTGTCCCTGGCGGAGATCCACAGCTCGCGCCAGAGCGGCAGCCCCGACTCGGGGGCGTGCCCGGACTCGGCGATGTCGACCTTCTCGGACAGCGACTCGTAGAAGGGCTGGCCGACCAGGAGCGTCACCGCGGTGAAGGTGAGGACGGAGAGCAGCAGCGCGAGGGCGAAGAGCAGGGCGGTGAGGAAGCCGCGGAAGAGGCCGAGCCAGGGCGAGGACCAGTCGTCGGCGAAGGGCGTGGCCCAGCCGACGAGGTCGGAGCCCCACAGGGCGAGCGCGACCAGCGCCGCCGCGTACAGGACGAGCGTGATGAGGCCGGGCAGCAGCCCCCATCCGTACTGCCTGCCGTGCTGGGCGACCCAGCGCTGCCCCTTCACCAAGTAGCCGAAGCCCACACCCAGATCGCGCATGCGGCACACCTTAGCCGCAGGTCGACGGGGGTTTGCGCGGGAAAGTCGACGGTCGGGTCACAGCTGGGACACAAGGCCCTCTTGTTGTCGGTGGGTTGAACCGGTAGACCTCGCCTACCGATCTCCCGGAGGTACGTATGGGCATATCCCGGCCGTCCAGACCCCTGCTGCTCGCCACCGCCGCCGCCACGGGCGCGCTGGTCCTCACCACGCTCGTCCCGGGCAGCGCGACCGCGGGCCCGACGCCACGGCCGGTCACCCGCGAGGGCCCGCGGGACGACGCAGGACCGGCCGCCCGGGCCCCCGAGGGCGCGGCGGAGCGGGCGCTCGGCGCTTCGGGAGCCGCGGAGTCCGTGGAGTCCGTGGAGTCCGTGGAGTCCGTGGACGGCGCGGGCCGGGGCTATCCGCGCGAGCGCAGGCTCACCGCGCCCCCGGTGAACCCGGCGGACAAGTCGCTGAAACTGGGGCTCGTGCCCTACCACGGCATAGCCCCCGAACTGAACGCGCTGCAGCGCATCGGCGACCGGGTGAGCGTGGAGCTCAACGGCCGCTCCGCGGGCGGCCACCAGCTCTATCTGGTGACCGTCACCGCCCCGGAGTCGGCGCGCGAGGCGGCCCGGCAGGAGCGGATGCGCGAGCGCATCGAGAACGAACCGTCGGCCGCCGCCGCGGACAAGGCGATCAAGTCCTCGTACAAGACGCCCGTGTTCGTCAACAACAACATCCACGGCAACGAGTGGGAGGGGACCGACGCGGCCCTGAAGCTCATCCGGGAGCTGGCGGGCGCGAAGGACGCACGGACCGGGAAGCTCCTGGCGCGCAACCGCCTCTACTTCAACGTCACGACCAACCCCGACGGCCGCATCGCGGGGACCCGCGCCAACGCGGGCGGCTTCGACCTCAACCGCGACTTCATCACCGCCTCCCAGCCCGAGGCCCGCGCGGTGCGCCGGATCGCGATCACCAAGCAGCCCGCGGTGATGATCGACCTGCACGGGTACGTGAACGGCACGCTGATCGAGCCGACCACTCCCCCGCACGGCGAGAACTACGAGTACGACCTCTTCCTCAAGCACTCCTACGCCAACGCCCTGGGCATGGAGGCCGCCATCAAGGGCCTCGGCCACACCGAGGAGAAGGACGGCGTGAAGCCACCCGTCATCCCGTTCCGCGACCAGGAGGAGGGCTGGGACGACTGGCCGCCGATCTTCACCCCGCAGTACATGCCGTTCCACGGCGCGGTCGCCGCGCACACCATCGAGTTCCCGATGCAGGTGAACAACGCCGCCTACGACACGCTGCCGGTGGCCGAGCTGCGCCGCAGGGCGGCCGTCAACGTGGACATCGCGGGCGCCGCGATGCGCGCCACCCTCGACTACACCGACCGCCACCGCGGCTCGGTGATCGCCGACCAGATCGAGGTGTTCCGGCGGGGCGCCACGGGCGCCGCGCAGGTCCCGGTGTCGGAGGAGACCGTGCCGGGGGTGCCCGGGATCGGCCCCGAGGACGTGTACACCACCGACTTCCCGCGCGCGTACGTGATTCCGGCCGACGGGCGCGGCCGGGGGTCGGCGACGGCGGCGGCCCGGCTGGTCGACCATCTGCTCGCCAACGACGTCCGCGTCACCCGCGCCGGGATGTCGTTCCGGCTCGGCGGGCGGACGTACCCGAAGGGCGCGTACGTCGTCGACATGCACCAGCCCAAACGAGGCCTGGCCAACGTCATGCTCGCCGACGGGCGGGACATCAGCGGCAAGGTGGCGACGATGTACGACATCTCGGGGTGGAGCCTGGGACGCCTGTGGGGCGCGCGCGTGGACGCCGTCGAGCGCGGCGACCTGGACCGCGTGCGCACCCGGGCGGTGCACGCCGCGTCGCGCGTCGGATACGTGGCGCCGCGCGGTGATCTGCGGCTGCGCCTGGACGACCCGCGCGAGATCGCGGCCCTGAACTCGCTGCTCGCACAGGGTGTGCCGGCCCGGAGCGACCGGGACGGAAGCGCGGTCCTGCCGTCGTCGGCGCGCCGGGCGGCGACCGCGGCCGCCCGGACGTACGACGTGGCCTTCGACGCCACCAGGGCCACCGGCGGCGCCCCGCTGCACCGCACGCGGGTCGCGGCGGCCGTCACGCCGGGCGAGCTGTTCGCGCTGCGGGAGATGAACTTCGACGTGGTGCCGGTGTCGACCGCCGTGCTCGACGCGGGCTTCGACTGGCGGAGGACGGACGCGCTCTTCGTGTCGGCCGGGCTCGACCGCGCCCGGCTGAGCCCCGCGGCGCGGGCCGGACTCGACCGGTTCCTCGCCCGGGGCGGCGGCCTGGTGGGGCGGGGCGCGGCCGGTGCCGCGCTGAACGCCGACGCGAAGCTGCTCACCGCGCGGGCCGTCGAGGGCAACGGCGACGCCAACGGCGTGGTGCGGGTGGTGAACACCGGCGGCGCGCTCACCGCCGGAGCGCCCGATCACAGCTTCGTCTACGCGCCGACGTGGTTCACCGGCCTGGGCAGGGGCGTGCGCGTAGAGCAGCGGTACGGCAGCGGGAACCCGCTGCTGTCCGGCCACTGGCGGGCCCTGCCGGACGGCGGCGGGGGCCCGGCGGCGGCCGCGGGGCGCGCCTCGGTGATCAGCGGGACGGCCGGGCGTACGGGCGTGGTGCTCTTCGGCACCGAGCCGCTCTTCCGCGCCCACCCCAAGGGGGTGTTCCCGCAGGTCGGCAGGGCGTTGCTGCGGGTCGGCCGGTAGGCGGCGGGATGCGGGAATGCGGGCCCGGGGCGCGGCGGTTGATCGGGGCACGATCGTCCCACCGCGCCCCGGAGGCCTGACCGCATGACCCGTGAGATCCGAGTGCAGGGCACCGTCGCCGAGGGGTTCGAGGCGGTGCGCGAGGAGTTCACCGCCGTACTCGCCGACCAGGAACCGCACTACGCGGGCCAGCTCGCCGCGTACGTCCACGGCCGCAGGGTCGTCGACCTGTGGGCGGGCCCCGACACCGACGGCGGGACGCTGTACGGGGTGTACTCGTCCACGAAGGGCGCGGCGCACCTCGTGGTCGCCCTGCTCGTCCAGGACGGCGTGCTCGACCTGGACCGCGAGGTGGCCCACTACTGGCCGGAGTTCGCCGCCGGGGGCAAGGGCGCCGTCACCCTGCGCGAGCTGCTCGCGCACCGCGCGGGCGTGGTGGGCGCCGACGCCGGGTTCACCCCCGACGAGCTCGCCGACGACCGGGCGGTCGCCGCCCGGCTCGCCGCCCAGCGCCCGTTCTGGCGGCCGGGCGGCGCCTTCGGCTACCACGCGCTGTCCGTCGGGGCGCTCGCCGGTGAGGTGGTCCTCCGCGCCACCGGGCGCCGGCTGCGGGAGGTGTACGAGGAGCGGGTGCGGGCGCCGTTCGGGCTGGACTTCTTCCTGGGCCTGCCCGAGGAGCACGAGGGGCGGTTCCGCACCGTGCTGCCGATGGCGCCGACGCCCGAGCAGCGGGCGCTCCTCGCGGCGGCGCCGGGCGGGCCGCACGACCTGACCTCCATCGCCTTCAACCGCAACGCCGCGCTCCCCACCGACCTGGAGGCGCTGCCCAACTCCCGCGCGATCCGCGCCGCGGGCCCCGCGTCGGCCGGCGGTGTGGCCTCCGCGCGCGGCCTCGCCGGGATGTACGCGGCGGCGGCGACCGGCGCCGAGGGGCGTGCGGCGCTCCTGACCGCGGACACCCTGGGGGTGTTCGGGCAGATCCAGTCGGCCGGGCACGACCTGGTGGCGCGGGCGCACAAGGTGTTCGCGGTGGGCTTCCAGGCGACGTCGGAGAACTGGTACCCGTTCCTCGGCGCGGGCTCCTTCGGGCACAGCGGCGCGGGCGGCTCGCAGGCGTTCGCGGACCCGCGCGCCGGGCTGGCGTACGGCTACACGCGGCGGCGGTTCGCGTTCCCGGGCGGTGCCGCTCCGGAGAACGAGCGGCTGGTGCGGGCCGTGCACGAGGCGGCGCTCGCGGCGCGCTGAGGAGGCGGGCACGACGGAGGGCCGCACCCCCGCCTTCGGGGTGCGGCCCTCCGTCGTACGCGGGTCGGTCCGGGTCAGGCGACCGCGAGCTCGACCTTGATGTTGCCGCGCGTGGCGTTCGAGTACGGGCACACCTGGTGGGCCTTCTCGATCAGGGACTGCGCGGTGGCCGCGTCCACGTTCGGGATGGAGGCGGTGATCGCGACCTCCAGGCCGAAGCCGCCGGCCTCGTTCTGGCCGATGCCGACCTTGGCGGTCACGGTCGAGCCGGAGATGTCGGCGTTCTCCTTGCGGGCGACCACGCCGAGGGCGCCCTGGAAGCACGCGCTGTAGCCGGCCGCGAAGAGCTGCTCGGGGTTGGTGCCCGCGCCGCTGCCGCCCATCTCCTTCGGCGGGTTCACGACGACGTCGAGCTTGCCGTCGTCGCTGGCCACGCGGCCGTCGCGGCCGTTCTCTGCGGTGGCGACAGCGGTGTACTTGACGTCGATCTTCTGGATGGACATAAGTGCCTGTTCCTCCTGAGATGTGACGTGGTGCGCGCCCACAACCACGGCTTGTGGAATTAGGTTATCGGATACCGGAAGTACGACGGCGGGCCCGGCCGGTCGAAGGGCCGGGCCCGCCGGGCCGGGCGGTCAGCCCAGGGAGACGATCATCTTTCCGGTGTTCTCGCCGCGGAGCATGCCGAGGAAGGCCTCGACGCCGTTCTCCACGCCCTGGACGACCGTCTCGCGGTGGGCCAGCTCGCCGGAGCGGATCCAGCCGCCGACCTCGCGCACGAACTCCGGCTGCAGGTCCGCGTGGTCCTGCACGAGCATGCCCTGCAGGCGCAGCCGCTTGCCGATGACCATGGCGAGGTTGCGCGGGCCGGGGGTCGGCTCGGTGTCGTTGTAGCCGGCGATCATGCCGCAGATGGTGGCGCGCCCGTGCACGTTCATGCGGCTGATGGCGGCTTCCAGGTGCTCGCCGCCGACGTTGTCGAAGTAGACGTCGATGCCGTCGGGAGCGGCCTCCTTGAGCTGCTCGACGACCGGCTTGGGGTCCTTGTAGTTGAAGGCCGCATCGAAGCCGTACTCCTCGACCAGGAGCTTGACCTTCTCGTCGGAGCCCGCCGAGCCGACGACGCGCGAGGCGCCCTTGAGCCGGGCGATCTGGCCGACCTGGCCGCCCACCGCGCCGGCCGCGCCGGACACGAAGACGGAGTCGCCCTCCTTGAAGGAGGCCACCTCCAGGAGCCCGGCGTACGCCGTCAGGCCCGTCATGCCGAGCACGCCGAGGTAGGCGGAGAGCGGCGCGGCCTGGGCGTCCACCTTGGTGGCGTGCTGGGCGGGGACGGAGGCGTACTCGCGCCAGCCGGCGAAGTGCAGGACGTGGTCGCCGACCGCGAAGCCCTCGGCGTTCGAGGCGATGACCTCGCCGACCGCGCCGCCCTCCATGGGGCGGTCCAGCTGGAACGGCGGGACGTACGACTTCACGTCGTTCATCCGGCCCCGCATGTACGGGTCCACGGAGAAGTGCAGGTTGCGGACCAGGACGCGGCCTTCGGCCGGGGCCTCGACGGGGACCTCGCGCAGCGCGAAGTCCTCCGGGACCGGCCAGCCGGACGGGCGCCGCACGAGGTGCCACTCGCGGCCGACGGAGGGGAGCTGCTCGGGGGTGACGGACATGGGGGGCGTCCTCCTACTGCGTGCACGGGGGTGTCTGGCTGCGATGTCTGGCGCGCTGTCTGGTGCGACCAGAAATGCTTGAGGTTATGAAACAACCATGCGCCTGAATATTTCATGATGTCAAGTAACCGGGTAGCCTGGTGACCATGGCCACCAGCAGCTCCCGTGCCCGCACGCCCAGCGCCGACCCGCTGACGCTCGAAGTCGTCGAGCTCATCGGCACGGTCGTGGCGCGCTACTACGAGGAGTACGAGGAAGCGGCCGCCGGGCACGCGCTGACCGGCGCGCAGGCGCGGGTCCTCGGGCTCCTCGCCCTGGAACCGCTGCCCATGCGCCGCATCGCGCGGAAGCTGAAGTGCGAGCCGTCCAACATCACCGGGATCGTGGACCGCCTGGAGGCACGCGGCCTGGTCGAGCGGCGCCCCGACGCGGCCGACCGGCGCGTGAAGCTGGCGGCGCCCACGGACCGGGGCGTCGAGGTCGCCCGCAGCCTGCGGGAGTCACTGGACTTCGCCCGGGAGCCGCTGGCCGGGCTCTCCCGCGAGGAGCGGCTCGCGCTGCGCGGGCTGCTGCGCCGGATGCTGGGCGAGGAGTTCCTGCCGCCGCAGGGGTGACGGGACCCACGGGGACGCGGTGTCCCCGTGGCCTGCGGTCGGGGGTGACTGCGGTCGGGGGTGCCTGCGGTCAGGGGTGCCTGCGGTCAGGTGCACCACCACAGGAAGCGGTCGCAGGTCCTGGTCGGCTCCGGGGCCGGGGGCCGGGTCGGGCGCGGCTCGGCGGTGGCGGCCGGGGGCGTCGGGCGGGCCGTGGCCGGGCCGCCGCCCGCGGGCGGGCGTGCCGCGGTCGGCGTCGCGGCGGGGCGCGGGTCCCCGCCACCCCCGTGGGCGTCGTCGCGGCGCTCCGCGCCCCCCTTCGTCTCACGCCCGTCGGCGCGCTCCCGCTCCGCCCGCCGCCCGGCGTCCCGCGCCGCCCCGGACGCCGGTGCCGAGGTGGCCACCGCGTCCTCGGCCGTCGCGGCACCGGGGGCGCCCCCGGCCGCCTCGCCGGACCGCGACGGGGAGGGTCCGGCCGTTCCGGCGTCCCGTACGGAGGCGGCGGCGGGGTCCTCGGAGCGGCTCTCGGTGCCCAGCTCGGCCAGGCTCAGGCCGCCCGCGGCGAGCGCGAGTCCCGCGGTGACGAACAGGACCTTGCGGCGCCTGCGCCGGTGCGCCCGGCGGCTGCGCTCCTTGCGGCGGCCGCGGGTGCGCGGCGCAGGACCGTCGTACGCGTCGTCCCCCGGCGGCAGGCCATCGCCGGGCTGCTGCGGGGACACCGCGACGGTCTGGGCGTACTCCCGGCAGGCTTCGGCCGGGGCTCCGCACCCCGGGCAGGCGAGGGCGCCGTTGAGGTGCCTGCGGCACGGCTGGCAGTAGTCCATGAGGCCTGGAGGCTAAGTGCCGGGTCCGTACCAACGGAAGTTGGCGCTGTGAAAGTTGTGTGCGGAATCGAAACGTCCGGTGTACCGGGGGCCGGCGGGCGTCCGCGCGGAGGACGCGGGGCACGGCAGTACGACCGGAACGCCCCGGTCGCGCCCGGCTCAGGCCCGGCCGAGCTCGCCCCGCAACCGGCGGGCGCGCAGCACGAGTTCCAGTTCGAACCGGCGGTCCGGATCGTCTATCTCGTCGCCCCACAGCTCCCTGATCTGGCGCAGGCGGTAGCGGACCGTCTGCGGGTGGACGCCCAGGCGGGCCGCCACCTCGGGAGCGCCGCCCCGGGTCTCCAGCCAGGCCAGCAGGGTCTCGGCGAGGCGGCGGCCGTGGGCCGGGCCGCAGTGGTCCAAGGGGGCGAGGCAGCGCCGGGCCAGGTCCTCGATGAGTTCCTCGGGTTGCAGGAGCACCAGTGCCTCGGTGTGCTCCGTGCAGTGCAGGACCTCGCCGGAGGGCAGCAGTCCGCGCTCCATCAGGCGCACCGCGGCCTCCGCCCAGCGCAGCGACTTCGCCGCGTCGGCGAGCGCGACGGGCGGGCCGATGGCGCCCGACCAGCCGGTCATGGCACGGCGCAGCAGCTCGGGCCGCCCGGCCGCGTCGGGGTCGGGGACGACCATGCGGGGCTGCTCGGCCTCCATGTCGAGCAGGACGCCCTGTCCGACGGCGGGGGCGACGGCGTCGCGCGCGGGGCGCAGCAGGACACCGACCGCGACGCGTTCGGGCAACTGCCAGCCGACCCGGGCGGCGCGCTCGCCCAGGGCGTTGCCGAGCGCGCCGGCGCCGGTGGCCGGGCCGTGGCCCGCCGCGGGGCCGTACGGGTACCCGGCGGATGCGTCCGAGCGGCGCTCCGAGAGGAGCAGCTCCATCAACTTGCGCTGCAGTCGCAGCCGTTCACCCGCCTCGCGGGCCGCGGCCTCGGCGTAGCCGCGCACGGACTGGTCGACCAGGCCGTCCAGGTACTCGAAGCCGGACTCGGCGAGTTCGTACATGGCGGGCGGCGGGATCTCGATCTGCTGGCCGATCTCGGCCAGGCGGCGCCAGGCCAGGCGTACGCCCAGGCGGTAGATGGCCTGGAGCGAGTCGAGGCTGCGGCCGTGCAGGCCCTCGCCGCGGCCGAACTCCTGGAAGACCTCCAGGTGGTAGCGCGGGCGGCCCTCCTGGGACGCGATCTCCTTGACGAAGCCCTCCAGGGCACGGCGGATGCCGACGAGCGCCATCGGCTCGCCCGAGTCGTCCAGGACGACGGGCAGGCCGGGGTACTCGGCGCGGATCTCCCGCAGGATGTCCTGCGCGAGCGCGGGCACCTCCTCCAGGGCGAGCGCGGCGAACTGCCGCACCTGCCGGGGCGGCACGTCGCGCCAGGCCGAGCGGAACGGGTCGTGCCCGGCGCGGTCGTCGGCCGTCGGATCGTCGCTCATCCACTCGTCGGACGCCTGGGCGTGGGTCGCGGCCACCGTCGCTCACTGACCCCGGGTGGGCGTCTCGTAGTGCACCAGGGGTGTATTGGGCTGGTCCGGTGTGGCGTCGAGGAGCGCGACGATGCCGAGCGACGCGCCCACGGCGAGGAGTGCCGCGGCGACGACGGTGAGTGAAGCGGCGAGCAGTCGGTGCATTGCGAGGGTCAGCCTCTCTGTCGGAGGTCGTCCCCACCCCGGTCACGCGGTCCCTCGGCCAGTCGAGCGGCTCTGGCCACAGTGCAGGTCACCCAGCTCGTACCGGCCCCGCCCGGCAAGTGCCCAGTCTCGGCAATGCATTGACACTTCGTCAAGGGTGCGCCTACGGTTCCCGGCCCATACGGCTCGGTAACACTCTCCCGCCCTCAGCCCAGGAGTGACCTCATGCGCCGCACCGCCTCTCCGCTGTCGCTGATCCTTCTCGGGCTCGGCGCGTTTCTTCTGGTCCTGGCCCCGATGCTGGCCTGGTACGTGGAACCGCGCGCGAAACGCACGCCCGTGGACGTCGACATCACGACCGTCTTCAAGGGCAAGGGAAGCTATTTCGACACCGAGAAGATCAAGACCGTCCACGACAAGAACCTCACGATCACCCGCCAGGTGCGCGGCGACGTCGCCGACAGCGAGGACAGCGGGCGGGCGGTCTGGGACGTGTCCACGTCCGTGGACCCCGACAAGTCGCTGCCCGCGGCCGACCCGCACGACTCGCTGCAGTGGACGCTGGAGCGCTGGGTCACCGACCGGAAGACGAACGCGCCGGTGCACTGCTGCAAGGAGGAGCCCTACTTCGAGGGCGAGGCGTACCTGAAGTTCCCCTTCGACGTGGAGAAGCGCTCCTACACCTGGTGGGACAACACGCTGGGGGCGACCGTGCCGCTGACCTACCGCGGCACCAAGAAGGTCCAGGGGTACGAGGGTTACCGCTTCACGGCGACGGTGAAAGCCACCAAGACGGGCACCCGGCAAGTACCGGGCCGGTTGGTCGGCCAGCCGAGCAGGAGTCAGGTGATCGCGAATGAGTACTACGCCAACCACGGCATCGAGCTGGTCGCGGACCAGCGCACCGGCCGGATCATCTACGCCGCGATCGGGCCGCGCAAGACGCTGCGCGCGCCGGGCTCGGACAAGGACGCCACCGTGCTGCTCGACAGCGAGCGGATCGCGTTCACGCCGGCCACCCAGAAGGCCCAGGTGAAGCTCGC
The DNA here is from genome assembly GCF_042889645.1 of Streptomyces sp. NPDC002564. NCBI lineage: Bacteria > Bacillati > Actinomycetota > Actinomycetes > Kitasatosporales > Streptomycetaceae > Streptomyces > Streptomyces sp. NPDC002564. The sequence continues at coordinate 454,077 of NZ_JBIARE010000003.1, forward strand.
GGACGACGACAGCAGCCGGCTGAAGCTGGTCGGCGAGACGCTGCCGATCGTCGCGGCCGTCCTGGGCGGGGCGCTCGCGCTGGCCGGAATCGCCCTGGTCGCACGAGGACGGCATGACGACGGCGCGAACGGCCCGGGACGTCGCGGTGAATCCGCGGAGCCGGACGGTCCGAATAGCGGGACGTCGCCGACCGCCCTGCAGTCCAGCACGATGTGATGACGCGTCAGCCAAAAATGGCGGGGAAATTGTCACTTCGGTGAGTAGCCGCGCGGTACGGGGCGGCGAAAACTGTCCACCCCCACCCGCGCACAGTCCCCGCACCACCCCGGCACCGCCCCGCAGGACCCGCGCACCACCTCTTTCGCACCGCCCCGCACCACCCGGCACCACTCCGCACCGCCTCGCACCACCCCGCGTCACCCGCACCACCCCGCGTCACCCGCACCACCCCGCACCACCCCGCACCGCCCCGCGTCACCCGCACCGGCCGGGCACCGCACCTGCGCGTGAGGCCCCCACGGTCTCCCGCCCGGCCCGCTCCACCCCAGCAGGACCGCAGAACCCCGCAGGACCGTTCCGCCGACCGGACCCCCCACAGTTCCGCACCCTGAGACGAGTTGGAGCACGCATGCCCCAGCACGTACCGTCCTCGCTGCGCGCGGCCGCCCCACGCCGCGCGGAGCGCCCTCCGGCGCCTCCCCCACACCCGCGCCGGATCGTCTTCCTCGCCCACCGCGACCTCGGCAACCGGGCCGCGGGCGGCTCCGAACTCCTCGTCGACCGCCTGGCCGACGGGCTCAGCAAGCTGGGCCACCAGGTCACCCTGCTGTGCGGCGGACCCGCCGCGTACCGCGACTACCGCGTCGTGTCCGCGGGCGGCGACCTGGGCCACTACCTGCGGGCGCGCTCCGCGTTCACCCGCCAGGTGGGCGACTGCGACCTGCTCGTCGAGGTCTGCAACGGCATGCCGTACCTGGCGCCGCTGTGGCACCGCGGGCCCACCCTGTGCCTGGTCAACCACGTCCACACGGACCTGTGGGGGATGCGCTTCCAGGGTGCCCTCGCGCCCGCGGCGCGGCTCGGCAGACGCCTGGAGCACTGGGCGCTCACCGGCGCGCAGCGCGGCAACCTGCTGGTGGCCGTCTCGCCGTCGACGGCCACCGCGCTGCGCGGGATCGGCGTCGAGCGGGAGCGCATCCGCATCGTGCACAACGGCGTCGAGGAGCCGGGCCCGCTGCACGCCCGCTCCGACGAGCCGCTGTTCCTCGCGATGGGCCGGCTCGTCGAGTACAAGCGCATCGACCTGCTGCTGCGGCTGTGGGAGCGCGTCAGACCCGTCACGGGCGGCAGGCTCGTGATCGTGGGCGACGGCCCCGAACGGCAGCGCCTGGAACGGCTCGCCGGTCCCGGCGTGGAGTTCCGGGGCCATGTGAGCGAGGCGGAGAAGCACCGGCTGCTGTGCGAGGCCTGGATGCTGCTCCACCCCTCGGCCGTGGAGGGCTGGGGCCTGGTCATCACCGAGGCGGCGACCCGATCCACCCCCTCGATCGGCTTCGACGTCCCGGGGGTGCGCGACTCCGTCGAGGACGGCGTGACCGGCCTGCTCGCGCGGGGCGAGAGCTCCTTCGCCGCGGCCTGGTGCACGCTGGCCCTGAGCGCCGAGCGCCGCAGAGCCCTCGGCAAGGCCGCCGGTGAGCGCGCCACCCGGTTCCGCTGGGGCAACACGGTCCGCCAGTTCCAGGCGGTGGCGGCCGAGGCGTTCGCCGCCCACCAGGTGTCCGCGGCACCCCCGTCACCACAGGGGTCTGTGTGAAGGACCCGTCGCTGCGCCGCTCCGTCACCCTCTTCCGGGCCTTCCTGCGCGAACAGCAGGAGCCCGAGCGCTGCTACACGCTCCTCGCCCGCGACGCCGCCGACCAGGTCGAGGCGTACGGTCCGGTGCGCGGCCGCGTCGTCGTCGACATCGGCGGCGGGGGCGGCTACTTCACCGAGGAGTTCCGGCGGCGCGGCGCGCAGTCCTTCCTCTTCGAGCCCGACCCGGCCGAGCTGGGGACCAAGCCCCCCGAGGGCGCGGTGGTGGCCGACGGCTATCTGCTGCCGCTGGCCGACGGCGTCGCCGACGTCACGTTCTCCTCGAACGTCCTGGAGCACGTCGACGACCCGCAGACGTTCCTGAGCGAGATGGTCCGGGTCACCAGGCCCGGCGGACTGATCTACGTCTCGTTCACCAACTGGCTGTCCCCGTGGGGCGGTCACGAGTGGGCGCCCTGGCACTACCTGGGCGCCGACCGGGCCCGGGCCCGCTACGAACGACGTACCGGCAAGGCCGCGAAGCACACGCTCGGCGAGAACCTCTTCGTCCACCACGTCGGCTCGACCCTGCGCCAGGTGCGGGGCCGCGACGACGTGGCGATCGTGTCGGCGCGCTCCCGCTACTGGCCGTTCCTGGCCGGGGCGATCACCAAGGTGCCGGGTGTGCGCGAGATCGCGACCTGGAATCTCCTCCTCATCCTCAGGCGGTGTCCATGACCACGGTCCAGGCCCCACCCCCGGCGGCCGTACGGCCCACGACCGATGCCCCTGAACCCTCGCGGGGGCCGCGCTCGCGGCGCTGGCTGCTGGGGTTCTGGGCCGTGGTGTTCGTGCTCTTCCTCGCGGTGAAACCGGGGCGGATGACGTTCGACACCAAGCTCGGTGTCGCCGTCGACCCCTGGCAGTTCCTCTCCGACCTGGGCCAGCTGTGGCACGACCGGGGCGGCTTCGGCGGGATCCAGGACCAGTACGTCGGATACGCGTTCCCGATGCTGCCGTTCTACGGCCTGGCCAAGCTGGTGCAGCTGCCGGTGTGGCTGGCCGAGCGGCTGTGGCTCTCGCTGATCGTCGCGGCGGCGTTCTGGGGCGCGCTGCGCCTCGCCGAGCGCCTCGGCGTCGGCAGCCGCCACAGCCGGCTGCTCGGCGCGGTGGTGTACGCGCTGTGGCCGACCTTCACCGTGGTCGTCGGCTCCACGTCGGCGGCCGCGCTGCCCGGCGCGGTGCTGCCGTGGGTGCTGCTGCCGCTGACCGACGAGCGGCTCAGCGCGCGCCTGGCCGCCTGCCGCTCGGCGCTGATCATCCCCTTCATGGGCGGCGTGAACGCGGCGGCGACGCTCGCCTCGCTGCTGCCCGTGGGCCTGTACCTGCTGTCCAGACCGAACGGCCCGCGCAAACGGAAGCTGATCACCTGGTGGGTGCCGGGCGTCGTCCTGGCCACCGCCTGGTGGGTCGTACCGCTCCTGATGCTCGGCATCTACGGCGAGAACTTCCTGCCCTACGTGGAGACGTCGGCGACCACGACGGACACCATGTCGGCCACCGAGACGCTGCGCGGCGCCGGGAACTGGGTCGCGTACCTGCACTTCGGCGAGGCCTGGCTGCCGGCCGGCTGGACGGTGGCGACGGCCGTCGTGACCATCGTCTGCTCGGCGCTCGCCGCCGCCCTGGGCCTGGCGGGCCTGGCCCGCCGCGACCTGCCGGAACGGCGCTGGCTGGTCCTGACGGTGCTCTCCGTCGTCCTGATCACGCTCGCCGGGTACGGCGGCGCGTTCGGGGCGCCCTTCCACGAGACCGTGCAGTCGTGGCTGAACGGCGGGCTCGTGCCGTTCCGCAACATCTACAAGTTCCAGACGGGCCTGGCCCTCGCCCTGGTCCTCGGCCTGATGCACCTGGTGGGCGTGGCCGCGCAGGCGCGCGGGGCACGCCGGGTGCGCGGCCGCGGCTTCGCGCCGCTGATCGCGGCGGTCCTCGTGCTGCCCGGCCTGGCCTGGCCCTACCTCAACGGCTCGATCCTGCAGCCCGGTTCGTTCCAGAAGCTGCCCACGTACTGGCAGGCGACGGCCGACTGGCTGGAGAAGTACTCCCCCGACTCCCGCGCGCTGGTCGTCCCCGCCACCGCGCACGGCATCTACACCTGGGGCTCGCCCATCGACCAGCCCCTGGACGTGCTCGCCGACTCCCGCTGGGCGCAGCGCGACTACGTGCCGTTCGGCACGCCGGGCAACCGCCGCGCGATGGACGCGGTCGAGCAGGCGCTGATGACCGGCGGCGCCGTGCCGGGCCTGCGCGACTACCTGACCCGCGCCGGCCTCTACTACGTCGTCGTGCGCAACGACCTCGACCCCGACCAGGTCGGCCACGTCCCGAGCGCCACCGTCAAGCGCACCCTGGAGGAGTCCGGCTTCAGCCGGGTCACCGGCCTCGGCCCGACGACGACCGACGGGAAGCTGGCGAACGACACCCCGATCCAGGTCGAGGGCCTCTACCCGCGCCAGCGCGCCGTGGAGATCTACGCCCCGGGCAAGGACGCCGAGCGCCCCGGCCAGGCGGGCCTGAAGCCGGTGTCCAACACCGCGGTGGTCAGCGGCGGCCCGGAGTCCCTGCTGCCGCTCTCCGCCGACCCCTCGATGCGGGACCGCCCCGCCGTCCTGACCGGCGACAACCACCCGGGCGTCGGCGCCCCCGCGCTGCAGGCGGTCGGTGACGGACTGCGCCGCGCCGACACCCGCTTCGGCCTGGTCAACACCAACACCTCATACACGTACACCCGCGACGAGAAGAACGCCGTCGACGCCTCCCAGGACCCCGGCAAGAAGCCGCACCAGATCCTGCCGACCACGGGCGTCGAGCACCAGACGACCGCCGAGCTGCGCGGCGCCAGGGCGGTCACCGCCTCCAGCTACGGCAACTGGCTCTTCCACCTGCCGCAGTACGACCCGGTGAACGCCTTCGACGGGAACCCGGCGACGGCGTGGGCCGAGGGCAACGCCGGTGCCGCCGACGGCGAGTGGATCAAGGCCGAGTTCAACGCGAAGGTGGACGTCCCCGCCTCCTTCCGCGTCACGCCGCTGCCGCAGGACGGCGTGCGGTCCGCGCCCACCCGGGTGCGCGTGGAGACGGAGCGGGGCAGCGCCACCAGCCCCCTGCAGCCCGACGGCACCGTCCAGCGGATCAAGGCCCCCGCGGGCTCCACGGGCTGGATCAAGCTGACGATCCTGGACACCCAGGAGGCGCGGCCCGGCCTGACCGGCGCGGGCTTCTCCGAGATCAGCATCCCCGACGTGCGCGTCACCAAGCTCCTCCAGCTCCCCACGGACGCCGAGAAGTCCACGGACGCCAAGGCGACGACGTACTCGATGCACCGCTCCTCCGACCCGAGCGCCCTGTCCCCGGTGAACTCCGAGGCGGGCCTGCACCGGCGCTTCACGACGTCGGGCGACGGCACGTACGAGATGAAGGCCAGCGCGGTCGCCGTGCCGGGCGCCGAACTGGACCAGCTGCTCTACAAGGTGGCGCCGGAGCAGGAACAGCAGATCATCGCCACGGCCGACTCCACGGCGAAGCTGGGCAACGGCCTGTCGCCGCGCAACCTCACCGACGGCGATCTGACGACGGGCTGGATCGCGGGCTCCGCGGACGACCCGGTGATCCACCTCAAGTGGCCGGACAAGCAGCCGGTCGGCGAGATCGTGCTGCCCGCGGCGGGCGGCATCTCCACCCGCCCGCTGAAGATCGAGATCAGTTCGCCGGACGGCGCGGCGACCGCGGGCGTCGACGAGAACGGCAACGCCCGCTTCGCCCCGATCACCACCGACCAGCTGGACATCACCATCACCGAGACCGCCCCGCTGACGGTCCACAACCCGGTCGCGGACACCGACCTGCAACTGCCGGTGGGCCTCACCGAGGTGTACGTCCCCGCGCTGGACAAGTACCGCACCCCGCAGCCCAAGGCCTCGGCCACCTTCTCGCTGCCGTGCGGCGAGGGCCCGACCATGTCCGTGGACGGCGAGCTGTTCCAGACCAGCGCCAAGGGCACGGTCCGTGACCTGACCGACCGGCGCCCCGTCGAGGTCACGCTCTGCCAGCAGGGCAAGGACGACGCCCGGGTCGAACTCGGCGCCGGGGCGCACAGCGTGGAGACCGGCGACGCGGGCCCGCTGGCCGTCATGGACGCGTCGCTGACCCGCGGCACGCCCGGCGCGGTCGACACCGCCGCCCGCGAGCTGAAGGTCAAGGACTGGCTGGGCGACCGCCGCGAGCTGACGGTCGGCTCGGGCGCGGCCTCGTACCTCACGACGTACGAGAACGTGAACGACGGCTGGAAGGCGACCCTCGACGGCAAGGAGCTCACCTCGGTGCGGCTCGACGGCTGGCAGCAGGGCTGGCTGATCCCGCAGGGCGAGGGCGGCACCGTCAAGCTGAGCTACGAGCCGTCGCAGGTCTACGAGATCGGCCTGATCCTGGCCGGGATCGGCGTGCTCGCCCTGATCGCCCTGGTCGTGGTGCGGCGCCGCGAGCCCAACCCGGACGCCCCGGCCCCCGCACCGCCCGCCCCGGGCATCGTGCTCGGCACGGTCGCGCTCACCCTGGTCGCCGCGGTGATCGCCGGCCCGTTCGCCCTGCTGGTCCCGGCGCTCGCGCTGCTCGCCTGGTGGCGGCACGCGCTGCTGGTGCCGATCGCGTTCCTGGCGATGGCCGGCGCGGGCATCGCGGCGGCGACGGGCGCGGGCGACTCGATCGCGGCCGACGAGGGCGCGTTCGGCAGACCGGCCCAACTCCTCGCGCTCATCGCGCTGTTCGCCGCGCTGGTCACGGTCCGCGAGGCCCGGCCGCGCGCGGCGGCCCCCCGGCACGGCCGGTACGACCCGGCGGGTCCGCCGCCGTACGCGCCCGCACCCGGCCCGGACGCCACGGCGACGACGAAGCTGCCGGTGGTCCCGGACCACGACCCGGCCGCGCCCCCGCTGCCCCGGCGCAGGCGCGGCGAGGACGAGCGGGACGGCGCCCCCGGCGCGGAGCACGACGACGGCGGCCACCCCGGGACGGGCCACACCGTCTCGGCGCGCGGCCCCGCGTCCGCCCAGCCGGAGCCCGCGCCCCCGGCGGGCCGGACGGTGCGCTTCGCGCGGCGCAGGCGTACGCCCACGACAGGAGAAGGCACCCAGCGATGACCGCACTGGACCACCCGGCACGGCGAGCGGACGGGCCCGGACGGCCGCCCGCGCGCGTGCCGTTCCCCGTCGTCGACGAGGTCTCCCGGCACTGCCTCCAGGAGGAGGAGCCGGAGACCGTGCACATCGAGGTCCACCTGCCCCGCACCCCGGACCCGGACCGCCTGCGGACCGCGTTCCACGAGGCGCTGCGCCGCCACCCGCGGATCCTGATGCGGGAGGCGCGCGGGCCCTGGTACCGGCGCCGCTACGAGTGGGAGCTGACCGGGGGGCCCGACCTGGAGGTGGTCACCTTCCCGCGTCCGGAGCGGGACGCCCTCAAGCGCGCCAGGGAACGGGCGCTGGCCCAGGCCCCGCCGCTCACCTCCTCGCCGCCGATCCGCCTGGAGGTGGTGGCGGCGCCGCCACCGGCGACGCATGGCACCACCGCGCCGCCCGGCTCCGGCCCGGCGCCCGCCCCGGACCACGGCGCCGTCCTCTTCCTCACCATCAACCACACGGCGCTGGACGGCCCGGCCTGCCTGCGGGTCCTCGCGACGGCCGCCGAGCTCTACGGCGGCCGGGACAACTCCCCCGCCGCGCCCCCGTCCCGCGCACCCGGCGGCGACGGGGCGGCCCCCGAACCGCCGTCCGACGCGCCCTCGGGCCTGGCGGCCCCGGCCCGGGTCGCCAAGGGCTCCCCCGAGCCGTCCCCCGGCAACGGCATGCTCGTCGCCGACCTGCCGGTGCCGCGCAGGCCCAAGGGGTCGCCGTTCACCGTCAACGACCAGCTGATGGTGGCGACCGCGCTGATGATCGCGCACTGGAACCGCGAACACGGGGCCCGCCCGCGCCCGTTCCGCATCACGATGCCCGTCGACGACCGGCCGCGGGACGCCACCATGCCCATCGGCAACGGCACCCGCCTGGTCGAAGTACCGTTCAGCGCAGCCGAGTTGGCGCCGCGCGAGTGGACGCCGACGGCGATCCACGACCTGTTGCGCCGCACCTCCGACCGCACCCGCGCCCTCAAGGCCCTGCCCCGCCCCCAACTGGGCCGCGGCGCGGCCCTCCTGACCGCGCCGGTGCTGCCGGTCACGCTGCGCGCCGCCGTCACCCGCGGCCTGCGCAGGGCCGCCGCGCCCTGGACGTCGACCACGCTCCTGTCCAACATCGGCCGCATACCGTACGCCCTGGACTTCGGCGACGCGGGCCGCGCGCACGCCGTCTGGTTCTCCGCACCGGCCCGGCTGCCCCGCGGCCTCACGGTGACCACCGCGTCGACGGCGGGCCGGCTGCACCTGGCGCTGCGCTGGTCGAAGACGCTGCTCAGCCACGGCGACGGCGCCCACCTGCGCGACCTCTTCGAGCACTACCTGCACGCGACGGAACACACCGACACCCACGGGGGGTCCACGTGACCACCGCGACCAAGGCGACCGCCCGGCGCCCCCGGGAACTGCGGGACTTCTACGAGAATCCCGCCGTGCCCGTCGCGTCCGGCGACGCCCGCAGCATCCGGCAGGCCCGTGTGCTGGCCGCCGCCCTCGGCCCGGCCACCGCCCGCACCGCCACCGTCCTGGACATCGGCTGCGGCGACGGCACGGCGGCGGCGACCGCGGCCCCGCTGCTCGCCGGCCACCGCGTCATCGGCGTGGACTGGTCGCAGGACGCCCTCAAGCGGGCGCACGCCCGCCTGCCGTACGTCGTGCGGGGCGAACTGACCGGCGGCGGGCTGCCGTTCGCCGACGGAGCGGCCGACGCCGTGCTGTTCAGCGAGGTCGTCGAGCACCTCGTCGACCCGGACAGCGCCCTGGACGAGCTGCGGAGGGTGCTCGCGCCGGGCGGCCACCTCATGCTGTCCACGCCCAACCTGGCGGCCTGGTACAACCGCGGCCTGCTGCTGGCCGGGGTGCAGCCCGTCTTCTCCGAGGTGAGCCTGCGCGGCATCCACGGCCGCCCCGGCAAGGAGGTCGTCGGACACCTGCGGCTCTACACCGCCCGCGCGCTGCGGGAGTTCGTGGCCGCGAGCGGCTTCGAGGTCGTGGGCCTGTCCGGGGCGCCCTTCCACGGCGTGCCGCGCCCGCTGCGCGCCCTGGACCGGCTGGCCTGCGCCGTGCCCAGCGCCGCCTCGATCCTCCTGCTGCACGCCCGAAAGGCCTGACATGTGGTGGGGCGTGGCCGCGGCGCTGCTCGCGAACCTGCTCTACAGCACCGGATTCGTCCTGGAGAAACGGGCGTTGACGTCGATGCCCGAGGTCAGCGTGCGCAAGCCGGCGCGGCTGCTGCGCCAGGTGCTCGGCAGCCCGCTGTGGATCGGCGGCTCGCTGTCCCTCGCCGCGGGCTTCGGCGCGCAGCTCGCCGTGTACCGCACGCTGCCGATCGCCGCCGCCCAGGGCATCTTCGTGTCCGGTCTGGTCCTCCTGCTGCTGCTCTCCTCGGTGCTGCTCGGCGAGCGCACCTCGGGCCGCGAGCGGTACGCGGTCGCCGCGATCCTGCTCGCGCTGCTCATGGTGGTCCTCTCGCTCAGCGAGGAGAGCGACACCGTGGGCCACGGCGCGCCCGTGCCGCTGATCCTCACGGTGTGCCTGCCCTCCCTCGCGGCGGGCGTCTGGCTGTACGGCTCCGCGGAGCGCCGCGCCAAGCACCGGCACCGCATGCCGACGGCGGGCGTCGAGTACGGCGTCGCGGTGGGCCTGCTGTACGGGGTGAGCTCGCTGGCCATCAAGGGCGTCTCCAGCTATCTGACCACCCGGGACATCGGCGGCGCCCTCGGCGACCTGCTGCGCTCGCCCTACCCGTATCTGCTGCTCTTCACCGGCGCGTTCGGCCTGGTCATGTCGCAGGCCGCGCTGCAGCGCTGCCGGGCGTCGCTGATCGTCCCGGTGTGCACGACGGTGACGTCGCTGTTCACCGCGGTGCTCGGCACGCTGGCGTTCGGCGAGGCGCTGCCGCACGAGCCGGTGCGCCTCGCACTGCGGATCGCGGGCACGGTGCTCGCCGTGTCCGTGCTCCTCGCCATGCCGAAACACGACGAGACCGCTCCCCCGCCCGCGACCACCCCCAAGGAGTTGACCAGCGGATGAACCACGACGACCCGCTGCTGAAGATCCTCGCCTGCCCCCTCGACAAGGGCCCCCTGCACCTGCTGGCCGCGCAGGAGCCCCTCGTGCCGGAGGAGTCGCTGTACAACCCGCGGCTGCGCCGCCGCTACCCGGTCGTCGACGGCATCCCGCAGCTCCTGCCGTCCTCCGGCGAGCAGGTGCCCGAGGAGGAGCACGAGCAGCTCCTCAAGCGGATGTCCCCGTGACGGGGGGCCGCGCATGACGCTCGCCGCGCGCCTGGCGCCCTACGTCCCCGACCGTCTGATCGCCGCCCTGGCCCGGCTCGTCTACCCGCGCTTCGAGCCGGAGCTCGCCAGGCTCGGCGACCTCTGCCCGCCCGGCTGCGGCACCGCCGTGGACGTCGGCGGCTGGTACGGCCCCTGGTCGCGCCGGCTGGCCTCGCGCGCGCGGCGCGTGGTGACCGTCGAGCCGGTGCCGCACCTGGCCCGGCTGCTCGCCGCCAGCACGCCCGACAACGTCCGGGTGATCCAGGCGGCGGCGACCGACCGCCCCGGCACCGCCCGGCTCTGGCTGCCGCACGGCGACCGCGGCGAGCGGGGCGTGTCCTCGCTGGTACGCCGCGACATCCACGCCACCGCCGTGGACGTGCCGTGCCTGACCCTCGACGGCCTGGGCCTGCGGGACGTCCACTTCGTCAAGATCGACGTGGACGGCAACGAACTGCAGGTCCTGCGCGGCGCGCGGGAGCTCCTGCACCGCGACCGGCCCGCGCTCTTCATCGAGCTGGAGTCCCGCATCCAGCCGATCGCGCCGATCGTGGAGCTGCTGACCCGCACGCACGGCTACCGCGGCTGGGTCCTGCCGCACTCCACCTGGGTGCCGCTGGCCGCCTTCGACCTGGAGGAGCACCAGGCCGGCACGTCGTACGTCGTCTCCCAGGGCCTGCTGCGCCGGGTCCTGACACCGCGGCACCCCCGGTACGTCAACTCGGTCCTCTTCCTGCCCGACGGCCGGCGCCCGGGAGCGCCCGCGGTGCGCGACGATGGGGTGCATGCCCGCTAGCCCCTCCGCCGCCTCCGGCCCCTTCACCCCGCTGGACTTCCAGCTCGTCCTGCTGCGCCGGATGGCCGACCACAACGCCGACCTGGTGGAGCGCGCCCGGCACGAACTGGGCGTGTCCGTCGCCGACATGCGCGAGGCCAACCGCCGCTGGCAGGCGATGGCCCGCTCCGCGCGGTCGCGGGGCGCCGCCGCCCGCTACCGCTCGGTCCTCGGCCCACCCGAGTCCACGGCCACCCGGCGGATCGGCGACCTGGAGTGCGAGGCCCTGCTGTGGCCGGTGCCGCTCTGGCCCGACCTGCGCTTCGAGGTGCTGCGGGCGCCGAACGGGGCGGTGTGGAACGAGTGGCTGGTGCGGGCCGCCGGGGCGCCGGGGCCCGGGTTGCGCACGCTCGACGACCTCACCCCGTGGTCGTGCACGGTGGACGAGGCGGCGCGCGCCTTCGCCCCGGCGCGGCCGCTGGAGGGCACGGCGCCGACCCGGTGGGGCCTGGCGTTCACGGCGCCGGACGCGGCCGGGGAGCGGCGCCGGTGCGTGGCGGAATTCACCTGGGGGCTGCTGCAGCGGGTGGGCTTCCCCGAGGCGTGAGGGCGCGGCGGGCAGCCGCCGGGGCGGTGGCGGCGCTGCCACGGAGATCAAAGCCGGACCCCGCCCTTGTTCGTGCCCTCCAACATCTGCTTATGATTCGGCGGTGTTCGATTCACGGCACATCAAGACGTTCCACGAGGTGGTCCGGGCGGGTTCGTACTCGGCGGCCGCCCGGTCGCTCGGCTATACGCAGCCCGCGATCACCCAGCAGATGAAGGCCCTCGAACGGTCCGTCGGCATGCCGCTGTTCACCCGCGTCGGCCGCCGCATGCGGCTGACGGAGGCGGGCGAGGCGCTGTCCCGGCACGCGGGGATCATCCTGGACGACCTCTCCGCCGCCCAGCAGCAGATGAACGCGATCACGCGGCTGCGCTCGGGCCGGGTGCGGGTCTGCGCGTTCCCCAGCGCCAACGCCACCCTCATCCCCGAGGCCCTGGCGCGGCTCGCCTCGGGCCACCCGGGGGTGCGGGTCGAGCTCCTGGAGGACGAGCCGCCCGAGTCGCTGCGGCGCGTGGTGCGCGGCGAGTGCGACATCACGCTGGCCTTCACCTATCCCGGCCTGCACGACGAGGTGCCCGCGGAGCTGGCGGAGATCCCGCTGATGGAGGACCAGCTGACGGTGCTGCTGCCCACCGGGCACCGGATGGCGCGCCAGCGGTCGGTCAAGCTCGCCGAGCTGGCGGAGGAGCGGTGGATCGCGGGCTGTCCGCGCTGCCGCGCCAACTTCCTGCACGAGTGCGCCGAGCTCGGCTTCGCGCCCGACATCGCCTTCACCACCGACGACAACCTGGTGGTGCAGAGCCTGGTCGCCGAGGGCCTCGGCGTCGCGATGATGCCGGGGCTCGTGCTGAACTTCCTGTGCCACGGCAAGGTGACGGGCCGCGCGCTCGACCCGGCGTCGCGGCGCCAGGTGTCGGCGTACGTCCTCAAGGACCATCTGCGCATTCCGGCCACCGCGCTGGTCCTGGACGAGCTGAAGACGGTGGCGGCGAACCGCGTCGGCTGCTGATCGCCGGGGCGGCCCGCCGCCGCCCGTCCGGGCCGTCCGGGCCGTCCGCCCCTGATCGTCCGCCGCTTCCATAAGCGGAATTTGGGGGGTGGCCAAAAGACTGTCGTTGGACGTGATGGATCGGGCGGCGCGACGCTGCCGGTATGAGCACTCCGACCGCGTTCCGGCCCGCCCGGACCACAGAGCGCCTCGACACCCTCGTCGCCGACGTGCGCGAGGCCGTGGGGCGCGGCCTGCCCCCCGACCTGACCGCCTACCTGGTGGGCGAACGGCTCGCCCCCCACCTCGGCGCCGCCGACCTGCTCACCGAGGAGCAGCGCGCGGGCGACCCCGACCGCTACCGCCAGCACGTCCTGCACGCCGAGCAGGACGGCAGCTTCTCGATCGTCGCGCTGGTCTGGCTGCCGGGGCAGCGGACCTCCGTCCACGACCACGTGTCGTGGTGCGTGACGGGCGTGCACGAGGGCGAGGAGCAGGAGCGCCGCTACCGCCTGGTGCCGGCCGCGGAGACGGGCGGCACCGCCCGTCTCGTCGCCACCGAGGACGTCGTCAACCCGCAGGGCTCGGTCTGCGGCTTCGCGCCGCCCGGCGACATCCACCGGGTGTGGAACGCGTGCGGCACGCAGGCGATATCGATCCACGTCTACGGCGCGGACATCGCCCGGCTCGGCAGCAGCGTCCGCCGGGTGTACGAGCTCCCGGCCGACCGGTAATGGCGCTGCTCGGGGAGCGCGCCCGGTCCCGTACGACCCCGCTCGCACCGCTGTCCGCCCGGCCGCCCGGCAAGGTGCCCGGCCTGGCCCTGGCCGTGCTGGGCGTCGCCGTCGCCCTGGGCGTGCACCAGGTGCTGCCCGGGGTGCCGATGCTGACCGTCGCCGTGGTCCTCGGCATCGTGGCGGCCCATCTGCCGGGCCGCGCCCGGTCCTTCGTACGCGGTCCCGGCAAGGCCGGTCTGACCTTCGCGGGCAAACGGCTGATGCGGGTCGGCGTGGTGCTGCTCGGCCTGAAGCTGAGCCTGGACGACGTGCTCGGCCTCGGCTGGGCCTCGGTCGCCATGGTGCTGTGCGTGGTCGCGGTCACCTTCCTCGGCACCTGGTGGCTCGGCCGCCGGATGGGGCTGCGCGGCGACCAGCCGCTGCTGATCGCCACCGGCTACTCGATCTGCGGCGCGTCCGCGATCGGCGCGGTCAGCGAGGTGTCCGAGAGCGACGAGCGGGACACGGCCACCTCGGTGGCGCTCGTCACCCTCTGCGGCACCCTCGCCATCGCCGTACTGCCGCTGCTGCAGCACCCGTTGGGGCTCAGCGACGCGGAGTTCGGGCGGTGGGTCGGGGCGAGCGTGCACGACGTGGGCCAGGTCGTGGCGACCGCGCAGACGGCCGGCGCGGGCGCGCTCGGCGACGCGGTCCTGGTCAAGCTGATGCGGGTCGCACTGCTCGCGCCGCTCGTCGCGGCGGTGGCCCTCTCGGTGCGGGCCCGGCGCCGCACGGGCGCATCGGGCGGATCGGCGGCGGGCACCAAGCGGCCGCCGCTGGTGCCGCTCTTCGTCCTCGGCTTCCTCGCCATGGTCGCCCTGCGCACCACCGGCCTGCTGCCCGGCGCCGCCGTGGACGTGGCCCAGACCGCCCAGGAACTGCTCCTGGCCGCCGCCCTGTTCGGCCTCGGCAGCGCCGTCGACCTGCCGTCCCTGACCCGCACCGGGGGCCGGGTCGCGGCACTCGGACTGATCTCGTGGGGCGTGATCGCCGGCATCTCGTACGCGGGCGTGATGCTGACGTCGTGAGGGGATACGAACAACGGATGGGAACGGCCGGGCAGTTGTTCCCTGGAACAGGTGATCGTCCCGGCAGGAATTGCGCGCGGCGCCCGTGATTGACGATGCTTACGGTGCGCGAGCGACGGGCTGCAGACCGTGACCGCGCACCCGGTCCATGTCCCTCACGAGGCCGGGGAGTCGGGCCCGAAGCCACGGGTCCCGGCGGTACCGAAAGTCCGCAAGAATCCTGAACGTCCCACAAGGAGAAGCACCACCATGAACCTCATCACTGACGTCGTCGCCGGTCTCGCCCACTTCCTGGGCTGGCTGGTCTGACGCCACCCCCGCAGTCGTCGCGGCGCCGCCTCCCTGGTCCCACGGGAGGCGGCGTCGCCGTTCGTGCGCCCGGTGTCACACTCTCCTTGCACGCCGGCGCGGAGACGGCACCGGCGGGAACCGGGCACCCGGCACCGAGTGCTTGAGCACGTGAACGTGTGAGCACCTGAGCACGTGAGCACCGAGCAGACGACAAAGGGAGTACGACACGTGGATCCCCTCTTCCCGGCCCTGGACGACGCGCGCGGCGAGGCGCTCCGGTTCGGTGACCGCTCGCTGACCTATCCCGAACTCTCCGCGGTGGCGGGCGCGTTGGCGGTACGGCTGCGCGACGCGGGCCGGGTGGCCGTGTGGGCGACGCCCACCCTGGAGACGGCTGTCGGCGTGGTCGCCGCGCTGCTCGCCGGGGTGCCCGCGGTGCCGCTCAACCCGAAGTCGGGCGACGCCGAGCTCGCGCACATCCTCGGCGACAGCGCCCCCTCGCTGGTACTCGCCGAACCCGGCACGCACCTGCCACCGGCCCTGCGGGACGTGCCGCGGCACGACGTCGACGTACACGACATCGGCGTACACGACATCGACGTACACGACCTCGACGCACACGACCTCGACGCGCGGGAAGGCCGCACGGACCGCCCGTCGGACACCCCCGCCGAGCCGGACCCCGAGTCCGCCGCCCTGATCGTCTACACCTCCGGCACCACGGGCCCGCCCAAGGGCGCCGTCCTGCCCCGCCGCGCCATCGCCTCGACGCTGGACGCGCTGGAGGATGCCTGGCAGTGGACCGCCGACGACGTCCTCGTGCACGGCCTGCCGCTCTTCCACGTGCACGGCCTGATCCTCGGCACGCTCGGCCCGCTGCGCCGCGGCGGCTCGGTGCGCCACCTCGGCCGGTTCAGCACCGAGGGCGTGGCGCGCGAGCTCGGCGCGGGCGCGACCATGCTGTTCGGGGTGCCGACGATGTACCACCGGATCGCCGAGGCCCTGCCCGACGCCCCGGAGCTGGCGAAGGCGCTGGCCGGGGCGCGCCTGCTGGTGTCGGGCTCCGCGGCGCTGCCGGTCCACGACCACGAGCGCGTCGCGGCCGCCACGGGGCGCCGGGTCATCGAGCGGTACGGCATGACGGAGACGCTGATGAACACCAGCGTGCGGGCCGACGGGGAGCCCCGCGCGGGCACGGTCGGCGTCCCGCTGCCCGGCGTGGCGCTGCGCCTGGTCGACGAGACGGGCGAGGAGATCACGACGGACGGACCCGAGGCGGTCGGCGAGATCCAGGTGCGCGGCCCGAACCTCTTCACGGAGTACCTGAACCGCCCGGACGCGACGGCCGCCGCCTTCGCGCCCGGCGGCTGGTTCCGCACCGGCGACGTGGCGGTGCGCGACCCCGACGGCTATGTGCGCATCGTCGGCCGCAAGGCCACCGACCTCATCAAGAGCGGCGGTTACAAGATCGGCGCGGGCGAGATCGAGAACGCGCTGCTCGAACACGAGGGGGTGCGGGAAGCGGCGGTGACCGGCGAGCCGGACCCCGACCTCGGCGAGCGCGTCGTGGCGTGGATCGTCCCCGCCGACCCCCACCACCCCCCGAAGGCCGAGACCTTGGCGGACCACGTGGCCACCCGCCTGGCCCCGCACAAGCGCCCCCGGATCGTCCGCTACCTGGAGGCCCTCCCCCGCAACGACATGGGCAAGATCATGAAACGAGCCCTGCCGGAGACGACCGCGGGCGAGTGAGCCGTCCCCTGCGCCTGCCTGGGGCCTGCGGGTCTTGCGCAGCCGGGATTCAGGTGCCGTCGCCTCCCCCTCGCACGGCAGGGGGGGGCGACGCCGCCCGTGGCCTCAGTCTGCGGGTTGCCCGTCCTCGTCCTCGGTGGTGGGCTTCGGGGCGGTCGCGCCCTCGACGGCGGCCTTCACCGCCTGTTCCAGGAGGCCGAGCGAGACCTTCTCGCCGGAGCCACGGACGGTGAAGGGCTCCTCCCCCGGCTTCGTGACGGTCACCTCCACGGAGCGCTTCTGATCACGCTCGAGCCAGAGGCGGATCAGGTTGACCACGCCGTGCCCGGCGCCAAGTGAGCCGAAGGCGAGGACGAGTTCGGTCCATGCGCCTTTCTGTCCGGCGACCGGGGTGGCGCGTTCTTCGGTGATCAGGCCCGCCACCGCGTCGGCCTCTTCCCGGAACTCCTCGTACGCGTGCTGCGCCAGCGGGTGGTCGGCATCGACGCCCGCCACGTCGAGCTGCACAGCAACTTCCGTTCTCTGCATGGATGTCCCTCGTCCCCCTGGCGAAGCGAGTAACCTGACGCCGATCATAGGCCGTGGGGGGTGTGATGTATCGGGCTCTGCTGATCTGCAACTCGGTCTATCCGTTGGCACCGTCGCACCTGCCGCAGTTGCTGGGACCGGTGCAGGACGGCCTGGCCTTGTGGTCCGCTCTGACCGACAGCGAACGGGGCGGCCTCTTCGCGCCGGAGAACGTAGAGGTTCTCTTCGAGCGCGAGAAGGACGAAGTGCTGCGCACGGCCAACCGGTTCTTTCAGGAATGCGAACCGGACGACGTACTGCTTTTCTACTACAGCGGTCACGGCAAGCCGGGAAGACCCAACCTCCATCTCTGCACGCGGGACACCGACATCGTCCTGCTGGCCTCGACCTCCGTGTCCGGCAATGAGCTCAAGAGCTATATGGAGACGAGTTGCGCCCAGAGCATCATCGTCATCCTGGACTGCTGCCATGCCGGTGCCTTCAAGGGGGACCCGCCGCAGATCTCCCCGGCCCCTCTCGCAGGCAAGGGCCGCTTCGTCATGACGGCGTCCGGCGCCGCTCAGAGAGCGGCGGACGCGGAGAGGGCCGGCAGCCCCAGTCCGTTCACCCACGCCTTGGTGGAGGCGCTGCGCAACGCCGAGCCGCGGCACTCCGGCGAGGTGACGCTCTCCGTGGACGACGTGTACGACTACGCCGTCAAGGCGCTGCCGAAGGAGCTTCCGAGCCCCCAACGCCGCGTCAACGGGGCGGGGGACGCGACGATCGCGAAACGGTTCGGCCGGTCACGCCAGGGCGAGGAAGCCACGGCGGCGCCCGGTGTCGCGCCACCGCAGGCCGGGCCGTGGGAACAGGCGGCGCCTGCCGGTCCTCCGGCCTGGTTGCGCGGCATGGGATTCGCCGGTGCGGGTGCGCGACGCGCCGACCCCTCGGTCGGGGATCTGGCGGCCTGGCGCGTCTTCCTTCTCTCCAGCGGCTTGTTGGGGCTGATCTCCTTCTATGCCTGGCGGGCGTGGATGGACCACGTGGCCG
This sequence comes from Streptomyces sp. NPDC002564, assembly GCF_042889645.1. Classification (NCBI taxonomy): domain Bacteria; kingdom Bacillati; phylum Actinomycetota; class Actinomycetes; order Kitasatosporales; family Streptomycetaceae; genus Streptomyces; species Streptomyces sp. NPDC002564. The sequence goes on from NZ_JBIARE010000003.1 coordinate 472,148, forward strand.
AAGGCTTCTCTGCCGCATACTCCAGGGATACGGAGCTCTTCTTCCTGCTCTGCGGAATTCTGGCAGCGGTATCCGCACTGAGCTGCCTCCCCGGCCCCTTGGCACCACCCGATTCGAACTGGTCCCGCCGCGCGCGGAATCTCCGTTTCCTGAACGGTCTGGCACTGGGTGCCCTCTGGTTCTACTCCGTGGTCCAGCTGGGACTGAATTCCCCGGAGCAGGGTCTGCTGCAGAGCTCGATGATGTTCCTCTGCATAGCGGCCCTGTCGGAGAAACGGCACGACTCACCCCTTCTCGCGGGGGCGGTCGTCGCATTCGCCGGTGTCGTCGTTCCGGACGAGAACGGGGGCTACTACGCATTCGACGTGATCCCCGTGTTCCTGGCCATCATCTGTGCCGCCCTGGTGGTCATGTGGTTCTTCGGCGCTCCGGAGCAGTTCTTCGTCGGAGCCGCCACGGCGGGCCTGGCCTCGGTGGGGACGACCTACCTCATCCACGGTTTCCTGCCGAGCGTGAGCCTGTACGGCACCGCGCTGGTCCTCCTGAGCGCGGCATTCGGGCACGGGGTCAGGCCCGCCGAAGGGTCGGCATCCCTGGTCCAGCGGCGGTGGCGAGCGGTACAGGAGGGGTTCGAGCGGCAGACGCGTACGTCCTTCCCCAGGCTGCGGCGCCGATCGTGAGCGCCTGCCGCTGACGTCATTCGCCGGAGGCCGGCCCGGGCGTCGGCCGGGCCGGCCGTCCCACGGGGCTACCGCACCCCCACCCCCCGTATGACCTCCTGCGAGACGAGTCCGCCCCGGTCGTCGTCGGCCGAGGCCCGCAGGGAGAGGGAGTCCGCGGTGCGGGGGACCTTCACCTTGCCCTGCCAGGACGCCTTTCTGCCGTCCCGGGTCAGGCGCACGTCCTGCCATGTCGTGCCCTCGTCGAAGGAGACGGAGAGCTTGCCGCCGCCGATGGTGCCCGTGTCCGGGGCGCCCTTCACGTACGCGGCGAAGATCCCGACCGGCAGGGTCCGGCCGCCGCGCACCTCGCCCGCGAGGGAGGTGTCCACGTCGAAGCCGAGGTTCAGCAGGGGCAGGTAGGTCTTCCGGTCCGCCGGGGTCTCCTTCGACCTGAAGGTCCATTCGGCATGGCCCCTGGTGCCGAGCCGCCACCGCCGCGCGTCCAGCGTCGTGTCCGTCACGACCTTGTACGTGTGTTCGGCGGGGCCCGCGTCCCACACGTAGACGCCCGAGCTCTTGCGCCGGTCGGCGCTCACGCCGTCCACGAAGACCTCGCTGACCTGCGTCATCGAGTCCTCGTTCCACACGTCGCCGAAGCCGGTGTGGTCGGGGCCCGAGTCGCCCCAGCCCGGGACGTTGAACTCCAGGTCGTTGCCCCTGCGGGTCTGGCCCCAGCCGAGGCCGGTGCCGAGCCAGGGGTGCAGGACCGGCTTGAACCAGTCGAGGCCGGTGCGCCTGCCGCCCGGGTAGGAGACCAGGCCGCTGCGCTCCTCCAGCGCGCCGGGGCCGGTGGACACCGACTCGTGCCACAGCTGGCCGCGGCCGGTGGAGACGTACTCGGTGCGCTCGGCCGGGAAGTCGATCTGCTCCTGGAAGCCGATGCCGACCGGGAAGGCGTCGGTGACCGAGTAGCGGAACTCGCCGCCCGCGGCCGGCTTCACCGCGTGGAACGCGGATGCGACGACGGCGAGTTCGCGCTTGCCGGGACGGTAGACGAGGTCGCCGGGGACGGCCCCCCGGTGCCCTTCGGAGAGGTCGTACACGTAGGGCGTGCGGAGCGTGCCGGTGCTCTCGACCCGCCTGCCCGCCCCCGCCGCCGCGATGAGCCGGGCGCCGTCCGCCGCGTCGACCGTGGCGATCTGCAGCGGCCGGTCGGCGTTGCCGTCCGTGCCGAACCAGGCGTTGAGCCGCCCCGGCCGGTCGTCCGTCACGAACAGGGCCGCGACCCCCGCGTCCTGCGCGGCCTGCCCGAGCTGCTCCGGAGTGACCGCCTCCGTGCGGCGCACGACGACGGCCTTGCCGCGCACGTCCCGGCCCTCGTACGCGGCCGGAGTGCCGTCCCCCGCGTCGGCCAGCGCCCACGTCCGGTCCCCCTCGGCGAGGGTGCCGCCGGGCTGGGCGACGGCCTCGCGCAGGCCCCGCACGGCCACGAGCGGCTTGCCGAGGCGCCAGACGGTCCGGTACTCGAAGGTGCCCTCGGTCACCTTCGCGGTGGGCGCCGCGAAGATGCTGTCGTACTTCACGGGCACCTGGGCGGCGCCCATCAGATCGGCGCCGCCCGCCGCGCGGTCGTACTCCATGAGGAGCTGACGCGTCTCGGTGCGACGGTCCACCTCGGCCCTGATCTCACGCAGCCTGCGCCCGTCCAGGGTGATCTCGCGGTCGCGGTCGAGGCGGATCTGCGGGTCGGCGAGGAAGCCGAGGCCCAGCGAGTCCTTGCCGCGCGCGCCGCGCACGTCGAGGAAGGTCGACAGGGCGTACGTGCCCGGGGCCAGGCGCAGTCGCAGGGTGCCGGAGTCGCCGACGGCGGCCGGGAACGGCTCGGTGCCCCGGGCCAGTCGCTGCACCACGAGGTCCGCCGGGGACGCGGCGCCGTCCCGGTCCTTCACATGGACCGTGAGCGTGTACCGCTCCTCCTCCTTGACCAGGCCGAAGGCGGTGTGCGCGACCGTCTTGCCGCCCGCGCTGGCGACGACCGCGCCACTGGTGTTGCCGACGGACGCCTTCGCCGCGTCCCCGGTGACGGTGGTCGAGGCGGTGCCGCGCGCGGGGACGGTGAGCGTGGTGTCGGCGAGCCTGACGACGCCGCCCGCGGCGCCCCGCGCGGCGAGGGTCAACTCGACGGGTTGAGCGGCGGAGTTGGTGTACGTCAGCTGCTTGGTGACCGGCTTGTCGTCCTCGTAGGGCCAGCCGTGGAAGCCGAGGTCGACGCTGCCGGTCGCGGTGACCCGCGCGTCGACGGCGTCGGGCACGCTGACCCGGCCCGCACCCAGCTCGTAGACGGAGGAGTCCAGTTGCTTCGAGCTGGACATCAGGGCGTCCTTGAGCCGCGCGCCGGTCCAGTCCGGGTGCGCTTCGGCGAGCAGGGCGGCGACGCCCGCGACGTGCGGGGTCGCCATCGACGTACCGCTCATCCCGGTGTAGAAGCCTTCGCCGTCCACGAGTTGGGAGCGGGCCGCGAGGATGTCGACGCCGGGCGCGGACAGGTCGGGCTTGAGCCCGTGGTCCCCGGCGCGGGGGCCCTGGCTGGTGAAGTACGCGGCCTCGTCGGCCGCGTCGACGGCGCCGATGGTCAGGGCGGCGTCGGCGGCGCCGGGCGAGCCGATGGAGGAGGGCGCGCCGGTGTTGCCCGCCGCGACGACGAAGAGGGCGCCGGTCTCCTTCGAGAGGGAGTTCACGGCGGCCGCCATCGGGTCGGTGCCGTCGGACGCCTCCTGCGAACCCAGGCTCATCGAGACGACCTTGGCGTCGACGTCCCTCGCCGCCCACTCCATGCCCGCGATGATCTCCGACTCGCTGCCGAAGCCCTCGTCGCTCAGCACCTTGCCGACGGCGAGCGAGGCGCCGGGGGCGACGCCCTTCTCCTTGTTCCCCTCGGAGGCGGCGCCGCTGCCGCCCACCGTCGAGGCGACATGGGTGCCGTGGCCGTTGCGGTCGGCGACGTCCTCGCCCGCGATGAAGCTCTTGCTCGCGGCGACCCGCCCCTTGAGGTCCGGGTGGTCCGCGTCGACGCCGGTGTCGAGGACGGCGACCTTCACGCCCTTGCCGGTGAGCCCCGCCTCCCAGGCCTTCGGGGTGCCGATCTGCTCGTTGCTGCGCGCGAGATCCGCCTCGACGCGGCCGTCGAGCCACACCTTCGCGATGCCGGACGCCCCGCCCCGCACCGCACGCCACAGGGCGGCGGGCCGCTCGGCCGCCACGGCGACGCCGTCGACGCTGCCCAGCGCGCGCACCTCCTCGACCCCGCGCGGCAGTTCGCGGGCGTCGCGGGCCGCCTTCTTGCCGTAGGTGACGATGAGGGGCAGCCCGGACCGCGCCGCGCTCCCCCGCTCCCCGAGCCCCTGCCGGATCAGCCCGGTCACGTCGAAGAGCCGCTCGTCCAGGACGCCGGAGCGCAGATACGGCCGTGCCTCGTCCGGTACGACGGTGACGTGTCCGCCCGAGCGCTGCGTGCGCACCGCGCCGCCCGCCCCGGCGGGCCGGTCCACGGTGACGGTCTGGCGGCCGCCGGGGAGCCGGGTGACGGTGACCCGGTCGCCGGTGATCAGGGTGACGGTGTCCGTGCCGGTGACGGTGTCCGTGCCGGTGACGGTGCCGGTGTCGGCCGAGCGCGCGGCGGGGGCGGCCGATGCGGCGGGGGCGGCGTCCGCGGCGCTTTCGGCGACGGCGCCCTGCCCGGCGGGAAGCAGGGCGAACGCGAGACCGGCGGCGGCCACGAGCGCGGCTCTTCGCCGCGCGGGGGCTCTGGTCATGGGGCTGCCTCTCTTCGTCGGACCCGGGCGGGGGTGGTGCCCGAGTGCTGCGAAGAGTGTCAGGGTCCTTTTGTTGCAGGGGAGTTGACGGGTGCTGGCGGGAAGCCGCCAGGGCATCTACCCGCCAGGGGGCCGCCCGCGGGAGCGACGCGCTCGGCGCCCGCCCTGACCGCAGCCTGACGCCCGGCCCCCGGCATGCGCCGGGGCGGCGGATTCCTGCACGACGCCGACGCTCGGCATGACGCCGGCACGTGATCGGCACCCGGCAGGTGGTCGGCACCCGGCACGTCGCCGGTTCCGGGCGCGCATTCACCGGCACCCTCCCTCCCTCTCCCCCCGGCAGGCCCGCAGGCGGGACCGATGACGTGCGCCCCGGCACGCGTGCGCCGGGGCGGACGTCGGCTCGTACGGCATATGAAAACGCGTCAGATCGGCCGGTACGCGCCTTTTGGGTGGCGGGCCCTCCGGGTCCACTGGAAACCACCTGTGTCCGGCACGGAACCACCGCGCTGCCCGCACCGGCGCGAACACCACCCGTGCGGCGGCACCCCGCCCGGCTCAGCTCAGCGCGCGAGCCGTCCGCGCCCGCCGCACGATGCGAGACAGGACCGCCGTCCGACGGTCCGTACGGTCTGCGCTCTCGGGAGGATCTGCCATGACCGTCAGTCTGGAGCAGTTGCGCCGCTGCCACATCGCCGTCGACCTGGGAGCCGCGAGGACCCGCGTGTTCGTGAAGGGCTCGGGCCTGGTCGTCGACGAGCCGAGCGCCGCCGCCGTCAACACGCGCACGGGCGCGCTCATCGCGGTGGGCCAGTTCGCCGAGCAGATGACGGGACGTACGCCCGGCTACATCCGGGTGGTCCGCCCGGTCTCCGGCGGCACCGTCGTCGACATCGAGATGGCCCAGCGGATGCTGCGCCACCTGCTCGGCGAGAAGCTCCGCCGCACCCTGCGCCGCAAGCCCCGGCTGCGCGCCGCCGCCTGCACCCCGCACGACGCCGACCCGCTGGCGCAGCGCGCCGCCGTCGAGACGATGGTCGGCCTCGGGGCCCGGCGCGTCGAGCTGGTCGACACCCTCATCGCGGCGGCCGTCGGCTGCGGCCTGCCCGTGGAGCGCCCCGAGGCGACGATGATCCTGGTCTGCGGCGCCGCGACGACGCAGGTCGCCGTCCTGTCGCTGGGCTCGATCGTGACCGCCGAGCGCATTCCGGTCGGCGGCGAGGCGATCGACCACGCGATCGTCCAGCACCTGCGCCACCAGCACGAACTGATGCTGCCCTCCCAGTCCGTACGCCCCCTGCAGCTCGCCCTCAGCGGCAACGGCCTCACCCCGCACGGCCCCGAGTCGACGGAGATCCACGGCAGGGACGTCGCCACCGGCCTGGCCCGCTCGGTCCAGGTGGACACGGCCGCCGTCCGCGACGCCATCCACACCCCGCTCACCGCCGTCCTCGACGGCATCGGCAAGGTGCTGCGGGACTGCCCGCCCGATCTGGTGGCCGACCTCGCGGACCGCGGGATCATGATGGTCGGCGGCAGCGCGCTGCTCCCCGGCCTCGACCAGATGCTGCGGGACGCGACCGGAATGCCCGTACATATCGCGGAACGGCCTGATGTGTGCGCCGTCCTCGGACTGGGTGCGATGCTGGAGGGCAAGATCCAACCGCTGGTCCTGGACCCGCTGTCCGGCTGACCAGTCGCCTGCCGCCACCTCCACCGACCACGGAGTACGTCGTACGTGACCGAGACGCCCGGACCCGCGGACCCGCGACCGCCCTCGATGCAGCCGATCCTGGAAGCGGTCCTCAGCGTCGGCACGGACCTCGACCTCCGCGCCACCCTCCAGCACATCGTGGACAGCGCGGCCCGGCTGACCGGGGCGGGCCTCGGCACGCTCGAGGTCGGCACGCCGGGCGGTGAGGGTCCGGCCGAACTGTTCGTGGCGGGCGGTCCCGGCCGCCACCCGGACGGCGTGCCGGCCGTGCGCCCGACGGCGGACGGCACGGTCGTCCGCGTGCCGATCCAGGTCCACGACGAGCCGTTCGGCGACCTGCTCCTGGCGCGCAAGGAGCGGGGCGCCCCCTTCACCGACGAGGACCAGCAGCTCCTGAAGGTCCTGGCGAGCCAGGCGGGCATCGCGATCGGCAACGCCCGCCTGTTCGAGGCGGCCCGGCAGCGGGAGCGCTGGATCGAGGGCGCGGCGGCGGTGACCACGGCCCTGCTCACGGGCGAGGCGGCGGCCGACGCGCTGATGACGGTCGCGGACCGGGCCCGCAACCTCGCGGGCGCGGCGGCGGGCGTGATCCTCCAGCCCACGGAGGCAGGCGGCATGCGCATCGTGGCAGCGGCCACGGACGGCGCTCCGCACGGGTGGGGGGCTTCGGCGGGGGGCGGTGCGGCGGGTACGGCGGGTATGACGGACACGGCGGGTACGGCGGGTACGGCGGGTACGGCGGGTACGGCGGGTACAGCGGGTACAGCGGGTACAGCGGGTACAGCGGGTACGGCGGGTACGGCGGGTACGGCGGGTACAGCGGGTACAGCGGGTACAGCGGGCACGGCAGGTCCGGCGGGCACAGCGGGTCCGGCGGGCGCAGCGGGCACAGCGGGTCCGGCGGGCACGGCAGGTACAGCGGGTCCGGCAGGTCCGGCGCACGCGGCGGGTACAGCGAGTACGACGGACACGGCAGGTACAGCGGGTCCGGCAGGTCCTGCAGGTACAGCGGCTGCGGCGGGTACGACGGATACGGCCGCGCCCGGCCGCCGGACCCCGCCCGGCCCCCCGGACGAGGAACCCGCACCCGCCTCCCCGCCCCCGCTCCCGTCCCCCTCCCCCGACGCCCACCACTCCCGCCACTCCCACCACAACGACCTCATCGGCACCACGATCGTGCCCGGCAGCGCCGTCCTGACCCAACTGCTCGGCGGGGAACCCGTCTTCATCGACGACTCGGCGACCGACCCCCGTATGACGACGCACGTGCGCGCCCGCTTCGGACCGAGCATGATGCTGCCCCTGCAGGCCGGCGGCCGGCTCATCGGCACGCTCGCGCTGCCCCGCCGCCGCGGCGCCCCCGCGTACACCTCGGCGGAACGCCTGCTCGCCACGCAGTTCGCCTCGCAGGCCGCGCTGGCCCTGGTCCTCGCCGACGCCCAGCAGAGCCGCAGGCGCCTCGCGGTGTTCGAGGACCGCGACCGCATCGCCCGCGACCTGCACGACCTCGTCGTACAGAGGCTCTTCGCCACCGGCATGATGCTGGAGTCGACGCGCCGCAGGGCGCGGTCGACGAAGGTCGAGTCGACCCTGGACCACGCCGTGGACGAGCTGGAGTCGACCATCCAGGAGGTCCGCACCGCCATCTTCGCCCTCCAGCAGCCGCCCGCCGACGCGCCCGCCACCTTCCGCGGCAAGGTCCTGCGCGAGACGGCGGGCGCGGCGGCGGTGCTGGGCATCCAGCCGTCCGTGCACTTCGGCGGGGCCGTGGACCACCTCGTCACGGAACCGGCGGACGGTCACCTGCTGGCCGCGCTGCGCCGCGCCCTGGCCGCGACGTCGCGCCGGACCGGCGTGACCCGCGTCGACGTGACGGTGGACGCGCGGGCGACGCTGCCGGACGGCCGCGAGGGGGTGCGCCTGACGGTGTACGACGACGGGGTCACGGACGGCGTGGAGGCGGGCACGACGGCCACGTGGCAGGCACCGCTCTAGCGGCGCGGGCAGGCACGGCTCCCGTCACGAGCCACGCGGACACGCACCGCTCCCGTCACGCGGGCCCGCGTGCCTCTGGTGGTCACCTGGTCACGTGGTCACGTAGTCACGTAGTCACGCGACGAGCACGGATGCCCCGGCCCCTGGCAGGCGCGCCCCCGTCACAGCGCCACCACGGAGACCTCCGTGGCCTTGACGCTCGTCCAGACCGCGACCCCGTCGGCGAGCCCGAGGTCGAGCGCCGCCTGCGGGGTGATCTCGGCGACGAGGTCGGGCGCCTCGCCCGACGTGATCAGGACGCGCAGGCGGGAGCCCGCGGTGGTGATCTCCCGTACGGTTCCCGGCCACACGTTGCGCGGGCTGCCCCCGGGCTTCTCGCGGTGCACGGACACGGCCTCCGGCGTGATGACGGCGAGCGCCCGCGTCCCCGCCTCCAGGGGATCGGCGACGACGAGCCGCCCCTCCCCCGCCAGCGTCAGCGTGCCGTCCTCGCCCGCGGTGCCGGGCCAGGCGTTGCGGCCGAGCATGCGGGCGACCCACGGCGAGCGGGGGTGCCGGGTCACGTCGGCGGGCGGCGCGTCCTGCAACGTACGGCCTTCGTCGAGTACGAGGACCCGGTCGGCCAGCGAGACCGCCTCGACGGGGTCGTGCGTGACGATCAGGCAGACGCCGCCGAACCCGTCGAGGTGGCGGCGCAGGGTGTGCCGGACGTGGGCGCGGGTGGTCTGGTCGAGGGCGGCGAGCGGCTCGTCGAGGAGCAGCAGCCGGGGCCGCGCTGCCAACGCGCGGGCGAGCGCGACCCGCTGGGCCTGCCCGCCGGACAGCTGGGCGGGCCTGCGGTGCGCGAGGTGTCCGACGCCGAGCCGGTCGAGCCAGGCCTGCGCGTCACGGCGGGCCTCGGCACGTCGTACGCCCTGCGCGCGCAGCCCGTACGCGGTGTTGCCGAGCGCGTTCAGATGCGGGAAGAGGGCGCCCTCCTGGGGCACCCAGGCGACCCCGCGCCGGTGCGGCGGCAGGCCGGTGACGTCGCGCTCGCCGAGCCGCAGGCGGGCGTGGGCGCGCGGGGTGAGCCCGAGCAGGGCACGCAGGAGCGTGGTCTTGCCGGCGCCGTTGGGTCCGACGACGGCGATGGTGGTGCCGGGTTCGGCGTCGAGGGTGAGCTCGTTGTAGCCGGTGACGTCGGCGTGCAGGCCCCATGTCTCGTGGGGCGCAGGTTCCTTGACGGCGTGGACGGCGTGTCCGTCGGGGTCGCCGCCGACCGCGCCCGTAGCGCCGGGCACGGTCGCACCCCCGTCCGCGGCCCGGCGACCGTCGTCCTCGTCCCGGTCCGCGAGCGGCTCCCGCACCCGCACGGACCCGGACCCGCCGGTCGTCCACCGCCCGCGCAGCCCGGCCAGCACGGCCATCGCGATGGCGAGCAGCAGCAGGGACAGCGAGGTGGCGGCCTCCGGCGAGTCCTGGAGGAGGAGATACACCTGGAGCGGCAGGGTCTGCGTGGTGCCGGGCAGGTTGCCCGCGAAGGTGATCGTCGCGCCGAACTCGCCCAGCGCCCGCGCCCAGGTCAGCGCGGCCCCGGCGACGAGCCCGGGGGCGACCATCGGCAGGGTGACGGTGAGGAACACCCGTACCGGCGAGGCCCCCAGCGACGCGGCCGTCTCCTCGAAGCCGGGCCGCAGCCCGCCGAGCGCCCCCTCCAGGCTGATGACGAGGAACGGCATCGCCACGAACGTCGCCGCGACCACCGCACCGGAGGTGTGGAAGGGCAGCACGATCCCGAAGGTGTCCTCCAGCCAGGGCCCGAGCAGCCCGCGCCGCCCGAACCCGAGGAGCAGCGCGACACCGCCGACGGTGGGCGGCAGCACCATCGGCAGCAGGACGAGCGAGCGCAGGAGCGCCTTCCCGCGGAAGTCCACGCGCGCGAGCAGCCACGCCAGGGGCACCCCCAGGAGCAGGGAGAGCCCGAGCGCCCAGAAGGACACCACCAGCGACAGCTTGAGCGCCTGGGTGACGCCGGGGGTGGTCAGGTGCGTGCCGAGCTCGCCCCACTCGGTGCGCGCGAGGATGCCGACGAGCGGCATCAGCAGGAACGCGACGGCGAGCAGGGCGGGGACGGCGAGCGTGAGCGGCGGCCTGGTACGGGCGCGGGAACGTGAGCGGAGCATGGCGGTGGACGTTACGGCTTCTGGAAGCCCGCGTCCCGGAGGATCTTCTGCGCCTCGGGGGTGCTGAGCCACTTCACGAACGCGGCGGCGGCGTCGCCGTTCTTCGACTCCTTGAGGGTCGCGGCCGGGTAGGAGGCGACGGCGTTCTGGTCGTCGGGGATCTCGACGGCGTCGACCTTGTCGGTCGCGGTGGCGGCGTCGGTCTTGTAGACGATGCCGGCGTCGGCCTCGCCGAGCTCGACCTTGCTGAGCACGGACCGCACGTTGGCCTCCTTGGAGACCGGCTTGACGGTGACCTTCTGGGCGTCGAGGACCTGCTTGCTGTAGCGCCCGACGGGCACGGTGTCGTCGGCGAGGACGACCTTCAGCTTGGGGTCGGCGAGGTCCTTGAGCGCCTTGACCTTGCCGGGGTTGCCCTCGCGGGTGGCGATGACGAGGCGGTTCTTGGCGATGACGGTGGGCGCGCCGGTCTCCCCCTTGAGCCCGTCCATCGTCTTGGTGTCGGCGGTGACGAGCACGTCGGCGGGCGAGCCCTGCTTGACCTGCGCGGCGAGCTCCTGCGACCCGGCCGCGGAGACCGTGATCTTCGTGCCCGGGTGCTCCTTCTCGTACACCTTCTCGGCGGTGGCGAAGGCGTCGGTGAGCGAGGAGGCGGCGAGGACGGTGAGGCTGACGTCCTTCTTGCCGCCGTCGTCCTTCTTGCTGTCGCCGTCGTCGTCGTTGCCGCAGGCGGCGAGCGGGACGAGCAGCGCGGCGGTGACGACCGCGGCGGCGGTGCGACGGGCGTGGCGGGCGGTGAACTTCGGGGACATGGCACGGACTCCTAGTGAAGGGCGAAAGGGAGGCGACGCGACCGCGTCACGGACGCGCGACAGCCACCGGACACGTCACCGTGGACGTACTACGGCTGTCGGACGCGTCGATACGGACGTCAGGCGCGGTCGATGTGCACGCTGGTGGACTTCACCCGGGCGGTGGCCTGCATCCCGACCTCCAGGCCGAGCTCCTCCACCGCCTCCCTGGTCAGCAGCGAGACCAGACGGTGCGGGCCCGCCTGGATCTCCACCTGGGCGGCCACGTCGCCGAGCTTCACGGCGGTGACGATGCCGGGAAAGGCGTTACGGGCGGTGGTGTACGAGACGTCTTCCTCGCCCGCGCCACCGCTCTGGGCGACCTCGACGGAGAACGCGGCGAGATCCCGCCCGTCGATGAGCCGCCGGCCGCCCTCGTCCCGATGAGTGGCGACCCGTCCGGCATCCGCCCACCGCCGAGCGGTATCGGGACTGACCCCGAGCAGACGCGCGGCCTGCCCAATTGTGTAGGACTGCATGTGCGACAAGATACGGCCGATCGGCTCGCATTTGGAAAACTTGGGCGGGATCTCCATCGCAGATGCGCCCCGGAACCCCGCGCTCTGGAGGAACCTCTAAATCCCCGAGGGTCACGACGTCACCCTCCCCACCGCGTCCGCACCAATGGCGCACCGCCGATGCCGGCCGCCACGCCAGGCGGACTGATCGGGCCGACCACCTCACTCGCATCCTCACCCCACCCCTTCGCCAGGGTCGGCCTCCCTGCCGCATCCGCTTCCACGCCCTCCACCACTCGACCGCCGCCCTGCTCCTGCGAACAGGGCATCGACACCCTCAGCAACGCCCTCGGCCGTGGCGACGATGCCCTGACGCCCCACCCACCGCAACCGTAGTCCGTTGCCCTTGCCCTTGCCCTTGCCCTTGCCCTTGCCGTCAATCAGCCAAAACGCCCCGCCGGAAACAATCCGGGACTCCCAAGCTATGAGCTGACCTATTTCATAGGCCAATACTTGACTGGCTACTCCGCACCGTGGACGCTCCCAGAGTTAGCGGCTCGACACCTTCTGCCCCTGCAACGAAAATTGCCCACCAAAGCTCCTCGCACGGAATGCGAGCCTCACCTTCGTGTCGATCCAGACGCAAACGGATTCGTGGCCGCCAAGGGTGACATCCATCCCACCACAACCAAGCGCGAAGATCCGGGTCGAAGCAGTAAAGCCACTCCTCTGCATCCCGAGGGGGATCCTCCCTCACCCCCAGATACCTACGCCTAGAATCCTCCGAGGGGCGCCGCTTCAAGCTTACCCTTCGAAGGGAAGGTCGTAACGACTCACCAAGCACCCCTATCCAACAATTAGACCCGACCCAGGGATTATTGCACCATCAGTCCAGGAATATAGTGATCACGTAACCTCAAAAGACCAGCACCGTCAGATCCATCCGGGGCCACCTTGCGGACAAAGTTCCATTCACGCTTGATCCCCGCCCGGCCGGGAGGTATGCGCCGAGGAAGTACCGCTCCCGTTTAGCTGATCACCCTTAAATTCATGTTCAGGAACAGGGCTCCAGATCCCGATGTGAGACATTTCCATCTACATCAACGGACAATCTCTGGGTTGCCGAAATTGACGTGTCCTGCTTCCGATAAACCGTCGTGACATCAGTCCCACCACAGTTGTGCACGAGGACCAGCGCCGCCCCGGCCAGCACATGGTTCGCTTCCACGACCTACGGCACTCCACCGCCACCCTCCTCCTGGAGCAAGGCGTCGAACTCGTCGTGATCAAAGAACTCCTCGGCCACGCCCACATCGGCGTCACCGCCACCGTCGACGCCCACGTCAGACTCCGCCTCCAGCGCGACGCCATCGACCTCCTCGGCTACGCCCTCCGCAGCCCCGAGGAGACCACTGGCCAGCCCGATGGCGGCGGTGACCTACCGCTCTGCGCGGTCCACGTCCGCTGACGTTGCCGTCAACTACTGCCGTCAGGCCACGCTGAAGCCCCGCCAGGACGCACCTGGCGGGGCTTCAGATCTGCATGAGGGATGCCGAGTCAGATCAGCCCGAGCTCGCGGACTCCACGTCGATGCCAGCCGACCGCTCATGCCCCCAAAGATCAGGCGACAGTAGCGACGGCCCAACGACGGCATGAGCACCGCTGAGATAGAGAATCCATCTCAACTCGTCGCAGGCGAAAACTGGCTCTCCCAGGGAATCCACCCACGCCTGGAGTAAATTCCCACCAAGCAGAGTCACATCCCACCATTTCCAACGCCTCTGCTTCGGATCGAATGAGAACAGAAGATCCTGCGCCGTCCACTCCTCTTCTCCACGATGCAGAGAATACCGAAGGCGGGCATCCCTGTGCACCTCAGAGAAATCACCACCTCTAGCCCACGCCGGAAGGGCATCTTCTGGAAGTTGATCCAGTTCGAAGTCTCCGTGCCGGGAAACTTCTACCCCGGCAGCGACGAGCCCTCGAACACGACGGGCAAAGCCTTCCGCTTCTTCCCATCGCCCGACTTCCACATGAAACACAGCCAGCGGCCCCACTGGTGACGCCGTGGGGCGAACCCACAGCCGGCCAAGCTCTTCCTCGGAGGTTTCTGTCATCTCTCCATCACCTGCGATCCGAACCAAAGGTCGATCACAGCACTCTCCCCGATCCTGGAATTATCGCAGCCAAGAGTCCAGGGAACATCTCCGATGGAATCCCGTACAAATCTTTCCCCCTACCTGGATCATCAATCTGCGCGCGCCCCGAAGAGGAGATATTCCACTGCCGCCTACTCATACCCGGCGGGCGACGCTGGTCGATTGCACCTGAGCGAACCCGAGCCACATACGAACTCGGAACATCGAAAGCGACTATTTGACCACCCGAGCCGCGGTATTGCTCTGTGTGCGCGATGTTCCCGCTCATGTTCAGATGCAGCATTCCGTCACCATTGATCGAGACGCCCCCATCGCCATCGACCGAAAGACGCTGGCTATCTGGGTGGTCCGTCTGCAGTCGATATACCGTCGTGTTGCAGTTGTGAACAAGGACCGGCGTGGCCCCCGCCAGCACATAGTACGTACGAAGGTCGGCCACGCTGAGGTTGTGGACAGTGGCCTGCGAGACCGTCCATCGCCTCACGGCGCCGATCTGCACCTGTGTACCGGCGCTGGTGCGCAGCCACTGGCCCGCCCGCAGGTCGGTGGCGTCGATCCATTCCCTCAGTTCCGGGACCCAGAAGGGGTGGCCTGCGGTCGCGGTGGCCGATGCCGGCTGCCCCTTGTCGGACCTGACGGCTCTGTCGGACCTGTCGGACCTGTCGGCCTTCGCAGCCCTGGCCTCTTCCACCTTCCCGGTCGCCCCGGCCAATCCGGCTGCTTTCTGGTCACGCACATTGATCGTGATCTTGACGAGCCGCTTGACTCCGGTGCCCTTGATCTTGGCCGTGACCGTCTTCGCGGCGGTCTTGCCGGTCTTGGGGTCGGTGGCGGTGACCTTGTCGCCGATCTTGACGTCCTTGATGGCTCGGGCGGTGCCGTCGGCCATCAGGACTTTCGTATCAGGGGTGAAGCTGTTGGCTAGACAGCTCACTCCTTCGTCGGGATCCGCCTTCTTGGCGATGCTCTCAAGCTTGTCGGCGGCCTTGTCGAACTTGCGCCAGGCCTTGAAGTTGTCGATGACGTCGTCGATCAGGCCCACGATGCGTTTGCCCAGAGCGACGGCCTTCTTCCACTTCCAGGGCAGACCGTACTTCTTGGCGAGTTTGCCGAGAACGCCGCCGGCCAGGCTGCTCGCCACGTTCACCATGGTGGCGCCGCAGGCACCGATGTTGCCGGTGGTGAAGCAGTCAAGGGCGTCCGTGATGCCGAGTTCATCGGCGAGGATGCCGGCCAGTTCCTTGGCGGCGGAGATCGCGGTGTCCTTCGCACCGTTCGACTGAGCCCTGACCTGAACGGCGTGGTGCTGCTTGGCGGCCTTCGATGTCGAACTGTGCCACGGGGTGCGATGTGGCGAGTTCCGCGGCAGCGGAGTGTGGTTGATGCCGGCCGCGTCGATCGTCGGGCAGCCGGGCTCGGCGCACAGTCCGGTCGGGTCGGACTGGGTGACAGGATTGTTGTTGGCGTACGCGTAGCCGTTGATCTGCTGGGAGCTGGTCAGGTCCAGGACGGGATCGGCGGTGATGAAACGGCCGTTCTCCGCCTCGTACTCGCGCGCTCCGATGTGAGTGAGGCCGGTGGAGGTGTCGACGGGTTTGTTGAGGAATCCCTTGTCGTCCACCCAGCCCGTGGTCGCGGCGCCACGCTCGACACCGAAGGGGTCCATACGGCGTCGGGTGACCTCGCCGGTCTTGGCGTCGACGGCGGCGGACATGGTGCCGTGGTGGTCGCCCGCCAGGAACTGGACGCCCTTGGTGGTGCGCAAGGCCACGCTTTGGCCTGCGAAAGAGTAGTAGCGGGTGCCTTCGACCGCCCGGGTGGCGGTGTTCAGGCTGATCTCCATGCCGGGCAGGTAGAGCGTCTGCTTCTTGTCCTCCTTGCGCAGCAGTCGGCCACCGGCGGCATCGTAGGCGTAGGAGGTGTCCGCGCCAGCCGTGGCGAGCTTGCCTTCGCTGTTCCAGCTCAGGCCCTGTGTCTCGCCGTTGAGGATCCGCTGCCTGGTGTTGCCCGCCTCGTCGTAGGTGAAGCTGTCCTGACGGGTCACCGCCGGAGCCGAGCCGGAGGCCGGACTGTTCTGGACGACCTTGGTCAGGGTGTGCGGCCCTCCGTTGCCGGATGCGTCCTCGCCGTAGCTGTAGGTGCGGGTCGTGTCGGCATCGCCGTTGACGCCGTGCAGGACCTGGCTCTTGCGGTTGCCGGCGGTGTCGTAGTCGAAGGTCTGCCAGTACGGGGCCGCTCCGCCGATGGCGTCGGTGGTGGGACCGCCGACGCAGGCCCCGTTCTGCTTGCCCGACCCAGCGGCTCCATCACCGGAGTTGGAGGTCGACCAGGCCGACGTCAAGCGCTGCTGCCAGTCGTAGCTGAAGCACTGCACGTCGCTCTTGCCGCCGGTGGGAGTGTCGGCGATGGAGGTGACGTTGCCGGAAGGGTCGTAGGTGTAGTCGGCGTCGTAGGTGACGGCCGAAACGTCTTCGACGTCGACGCGGGAGCTGGTCAGCCGGTCGGTCCCCTGCTCGTAACCGTAGGTGAGCCAGGCCTGCTTGCCCTCCGAACCGATGGCGCCCAGGGCGAGTTGCTGCAGCTGAGAGGTGGGCGCATAGGCCGCTTCCCCGACGTAGGAACCGCCCAGCGACGACGTCATCGTCTTCGGGCGCTGCAGTGAGTCGTAGCTGTAGGTCAGCGTTTCCGAGGGCAGCCCTCCGGCGGCAGGCATGCGCACGGACTGGACGGTGCCGTCCTGGTTGTACTGGGTGCCGAACTCGTAGGTGCCCTTGAGCTCAGCTGCCTCCGTGCCGGCCAGCGTCACCTCCGTGACGGTGGGCTGGTACATCTCGTCCAGCTGAGTGTTGAGGGTGGAGGACTGCACCTGGCCGCCCGCGTACCGGTAGGTGCCGAACACCTGGCCCTTGGCGACTCGGTCGTAGGTGGTGGCGGTGAGCTTGGTGCCGGTGTCCGGTACGCCCTCCCAGGTGGACACGGGCCGGCCGAGCACGTCGTACTTGGTCGATGTCTTCTTGCCCCGGAAATCGGTGGTGGAACTGAGGCGGTCCAGCGCGTCGTAGGTGTAGCGGGACGTGCCGGTGTCCGGGTCGGTCGCCGACGTCTTGCGGCCGCGCTGGTCGTAGCCGAACGACCAGACGTTGCCCGCCGGGTCTTCGGAGGACTTCAGCTGGCCGGTCGGCAGGTACTTGTAGACGGTGGACTCGTAGTCCCCGGCGGTGCCGGTCGGGAGAGGCTTGTCGCCCTTGTAGCGACGGATCTCCTTGGTACGGTCGTGACCGTCGGTGATGACCGTGGTCGGAGTGGTTCCGGCCGGCGGGTCGGTATGGACCCGGTCGCCGCCGTAGGAATAGGAGGTGCGCCACTTCTCCTCATCGGCCACCTTGAAGATCTCGGCGGTTTTGCGACCCGCGCCGTCGTATTCGGTGACGCTCTGACCGTCCACCTCGCCGGTGGGCGTGAAGACGGTGTTGGTGGGAGCGCCCTTCGCGTAGTAGTCGGTGTTGGTCTGGGTCAGGTTGCCGACACTGTCGTAGAAGCTGTCGGCGACAAGACGGCCGCCGTCCGGCCCCTCCGTCTGCTTCTGCCGAGGCCGCAACAGGCCGTCATAGAGCTGGTACTCGGTGCCGTAGGAGGTTCCGTCCTTCTCGATCTTCTCCGTCTTGACGGCGACAGGGGCCTTCTTGCGGATCTGGTAGGTGTACTTGATGGACGGGGAGAAGTCGTTGGCCTTGGGCCGGTCCGGCAGCCACACCGAGATGAGCCTGCCCAGCGCGTCGTAGCCGAGTGTGCTGAGCTTGCCGTTCATGTCGGTCTGTGCTGCAGGAGTGCCCCAGGAGCGGACGTACTCCGTGGTCGCGGTCCAGCCCAGCGGGTTGGTCTCGATCTTCTTCGTGGTGAGGCCGTCGGTCTCGGTGTACGCCGTCTTGGTGCTCGTGCCGGCGGCATCGCTGACCTCGAGCGGTCGACCGTACTGGTCGAAGTCGGCGACCGCGGATGAGCTGACCGTCTCGTAGGTGGCCTTGGTGCCGTCGTGCGAGGCCAGGCGCTGCACCTTGGTGGTGTCGCCCTTGACCGGCGACGCTCCGAGACTCTTGCCGTCGTAGAACGTCAGGTCGTCCTTGACCAGCTGGGTCTTGCGGTCGGCGGTGTCGCCGCAGGTGACGGCCACGGTCTCGACGCGGGAGACCATGTTGAGCATGTGCTTGGCGGCGTTGTCGGCATACCAGGTACGGGTGCATTGGTTGTCGGTACCGTCGCCGTTGACGCCGTAGTCATCGGTCTCGGTGACGCGGCCGTTGGCGTCGTCGTAGCGGAGCGTCGACTTCGTCTCCCGCCAGCCGCCGGCGGCCAGCGCCGTGTAGGAGGAAGTCGTGGCCGGACGCACGTAGGAGGCGGTACGTGTGCCCCAGGTGTGCTTCCGGGTGGCAGTGGTGTGCTGCCAAGCGGTGCTGATGCTCTTGGAGACGACCTTGTCGTTGGCGAACGCGCCGTTGTAGCTGGTGGTCTCCAGCTCGAACCCGGACAGGTCGTCATCGTCGGCGTGCTTGGCGCCCGTCGAGTCGGTGACCTCACCGCCCAGGCCGCGGAGGAAGGTGTGCTCGCTCCGCTGGTTGGTCGCGCTGACCGTGCCGCCGGACTTGGTGACCCGGGTCTTGCCGTAGCCGCGCCAGTCGCTGTGGGTGCGGTATTCGTCCTTGGTGATGCCGTCGGCGCGTGCCTTCTTCCAGCCCGGATCGCCCAGGTACTCGTACTCGGTGACCGCGTCGGGGGCGCCACCGGTCAGGTCGCTCTGGACGACCTTGCGGACCAGGTACTTGTGGAACCAGTCGTTGATCGGTTCGGTGACGCCGGGTGGATTCCACTTCACCGGGTAGCAGGCCTTGGTGGAGGCGTCCGGGGCGGGCAGATTACCGGCGGTGCACTCTGCGTCGCGGTAGATGATATCGAGCAGGCCGCCGGTGTCGCTGTCCACACCGGCGAGGCGGTAGCGATTCATCGCCTGGATGTTGTCGCCCGGTTTGTCGACCCGGTTGGGCAGTTGCTGGCCCAACAGTTCGACCGGTGGCATTGCGACGGTCCCCGAGCCCGCATGCCCGGTCTGCGTGATCGTGTTCAGCCACAGGGACTTGGAACTGTCCCCGTTGTCCGTGAACAGATGTCCCAGGGTCCAGGAGTCGACGTCCGCGTAGCCGGTGTCGTCGCGGATCTGCGTGGTGACCTTGGACAGCTTCTTGCGGGTCCAGAACGTCGGAGAGTTCTGGCCCTTGCACTTGGTACCCGCCTTGCAGTTCCGGTCCCATGGCACGTCCGGCCAGCGGGCCGCGGTCGCGTCCGTCAGATCGCCGACTTCACAGTCGGCGGCCGCGGCCAGACAGCGCTCATCCGTGGTGAAGACCACGCGTGCGGAGGCCGGTGTGGTGTAGACCTTGCCGTCACGCTGGCCGTAGTCGATGCGCTTGAGGTAGCCGCCGCGAATGTAGGACTTGCCGTTCTCGCCCGTCTTCAGGCCCTGGGTGTAGTAGTTGGTCTCCTTGGCGTAGAAGTACGACATGGCGTTGCCGTGCGGATCCACGACGTAGTCCAGGTTCCAACGCCAGGCCTGGGTGCAGTGGGAGTCGGCGAGCGTGGACTTGTGGCAGGGCTCGTCGGAGTCGTCGCCGTAGACGGGAACGGTCCACGTGGAGCCGGTCTGCTCCTTGCCGGAGGTGTAGCCGGGCAAGTTGTCCAGGCCGAAGTAGTACTGGGTCCCGTCGGTGGTCGTCACCAGCCAGTGTTCGCCGTTGTCATCGCCGTTCGCGGCGCCGGTGAGCTTCTCGACCTTGAGATTGTCGTCCGCCTCGACCCGCCACTCGCCGGACTTGTCGTCCTTGATCAGCTCGCCGGAACTGCCGCCCGCCATTTGCAGGGTCGCGTTGTCGTACGCCCAGCACTCATCACCGTTGCTGTCGGCCTGCCCGTCGTCCGCACACGGCTTGTAGCGGCGCTCGATGAAGCCAGGCTCGTAGTTGAACCCCTGGCCGATCCACGAGCCTTGGTTGTTCGTCACGGCCGTGGAACCGTCGACCGACTGCGAGTTGTACCCCAATGTGACCTGCGGTCCCAGACCGCCCGGTGCGGGGGGAGTGCGCATGGGGTACGACCAGTTGAACGCGCCCGAGGAATACGACACGTTCCAGTCCGCGGAGGGGGCCAGCGGGGTCGCGCCGAAGCTGCCCTGGTCCCCCGATGCACCGGCCTCGGCGGCCAGCACCGTCAGGCCACCGGTCTCCCGGTGAGCCGCGGCGGTGGGCACGGGAACGTCCGCGCTCACCGTCCGGCCTGCCGTGTCATTGGTGGTCGGCAGCGGTTTCCCCATGGTGCAGCGGGTCTTCTCCGGGGTGGTCAGCACACAGGCCGGATACTGGACCAGGCGCAGCCGAGTGCCGTAGCCGGCCCCATAGGCGTCCGCGAAGCCCGCGTAGTCCACGGTGAGGCGGGCGGCACCGGCCTCATCCGTGCTGCCGGCGGATGCCACGGTCAGCAGAACACCGTCGACGCCCGCCGCCTCGGTCTGCTCACGGTCGACGACCGTGACGCGGACCGCCTCGGCGGGCGGTCTGGATCTGGTCTGTCTGTCGGGTGGCCCGACTTCGACGGGCAAGCTCTTCGCCGCGACGGTTCTCGCTCCGTCCAGGCTTACCTTGCTGCTGCCCGGGGCCGGCCAGGTCACCTTGGCCGGGGAGGTGACCCTGGCCTTCTCCGCTGGGTTCTCCCGGTGACGTTTGGACTTCAGCGCCGTGCCCTCGACCGGGTCGCCCAGATCCTGCTGCACACCCGGACGCGTGCCGCCCTTCTCGACCGCCTGAGCCTCAGGTACGTACTGCGGCAACATGACCGCCGTGAGCGCGACTGCCACGGTGGCAACGATGCCGCGGCGCAGACCGCGTCGGTACATACGGGACGGCGTTCGAAACGGGCGGACTGAAGCCATGACAGGTTTCTCCGTGACAGGAAGACATGAGAGGAAAGGTGACCGGACCGTGCAAGGCGCCGGAGTGCCGTGGTCGGGGGCAGGCCCGGTGGGCCCGCTCCCGACCACGGGGCGGGAGTTACGTGGTGCCGCCGATGCTGGTACCGGACTCCAGGCCCGCCACCGTCGCGGCGAGCTGTTCGTCCAGCGCGCCCTCGAAGACGCGGACCTCGTCGATCGCGCCGGAGAAGTACTGCGTACCGCCGGCCCCTACGCCGGAACGGCCGACCTGCAGACCGGCCTTGGACAGGTCCCAGGCGTTGGGCCAGGAGATGATCTGCCCGGTCCACTGGCCGTTGACGTACAGCCGCACCTCACCGAACAAGGCGTTGTACGCGAGTGCCAAGTGGTCGCCGTCGCCTTCACTGCGCGGCGCGAATCCGACCGCCACGGATTCGGTGAGCGCCGCACCGTCGGCGTCCTTCTCGCTCAGCGCGAGCTGCCAGCGGCGGCTGTCCTTGTCGTAACGCACGGTGGCAGCCGATTTCAACGTGCCGGGCAGGGACAGCACCGTCTCGTCCGCGGTCGGATTCGGTGTGGCGAGCCGGGCGCGTGCGGTCACGGTGAAGCTGGCTTTCGCCTTGAGCAGTCCGGCCGGCCGGTTCGCATAGCCGTCCGTACCACCCAGCGCCAAGTGCCCATCACCCCAGACCGGTTGCTCCGCAGGGACGCAGTCCGGGTCGGTGCTCGGATCGCAGGTGTCCTTCGGCTGGTAGACGGACGCCCTGCCGTGCGGGGTCAGTCCGGCACCCTTCGCCCGGTCGGGGACCTTGCCGTCAACGGTCTCGTCCATGTCCCAGTACGCGAGCTGCAGCGGCGGCACACCGCCCAGTCTGGCGCTCTCCCCGGCGGCGATCACCCGGTCGAAGACCTGAACGTCGGCGACCGTGCCCTTCAGGTTCGCCGTGTAGCCGGCGGGTTCCAGGGCACGTCCGATCTGCAGCGAGCCGGTGGCGTTCCAGGTGGTCGCGCGCTCCTGGATGTCGCCGGAGATCAGAGTGCCGTTGACGTACATGCGCATCTTGCCGGGCGCCCCGCCGTCGTTCATGTCGTAGACGCCGACGAGGTGGGTCCACTCCCCCGGTACCGGCTTGGGGCCGAGGACCTGCCAGGAGAGCATCGAATCGATCTCGCTGTCCGGCGCGAGGAAGGTCCACTTCTTCGAGTTCGCGTCGTAGCCGAGCGAGAACCCGGAGCGCGCTGAGCCGTCCTGGCTGATCACGCTCATCGACGTGGTCGGCAGTTGCGGCAGCATCACCCAGGCCGCCACGGAGAACGTCCTGTCGGTGTCCACGACGTGCTGCCCGGCGTTCAAGTACGCGTTCGGCGAACCGTCCAGCGATGCCGCGGTACGGGCCGATCCGTGCGGGCCCTTCGCGCCGAACGAGACGCCCGGGCCTGCCGCAGCAGCGGGTGCGTTGTCGCCGCCGGCCGCCTCGGTGGAGCCTGCCGGGTCGGCCAGCGCCCAGGAGCCCTTGGGCGACCGCCCCTTGGCGACCCGGAACTCGTAACTGGAGGTGGCCTGCTTGGCGTTGCCTGCCTGGTCGACGGCCTGGACGATCAGAGCCTTGGGCCCTTCACGGCCCGGCATCCAGCGCACGACCGCCGGGCGACCCGGCTCGTCGGGCACGACCGTCTTCTCGGCCTCGCCGGTGAACTGGTAGGTGTACTTGGTCACATCAGTGCCCGGCGAGTACAGGGAAAAGGTCCCGTAGTCGCCCACGCCCGCATGCCAGAGGTCATCATCCGGGTACGCGGTGGAGGTGACGGTGGGCGCCGCCGGTTTGGTCGAGTCCAGGATGAACTCGCAGCGGGTGGCGTCTCCCTCGCTGCTCCAGGGCCCCCAGAGCAGGTCGCCGTCTCCGTCTTTCGTGCCGTCGCTGCCCCGCGACTCCCAGCCGATCACCCGGTTCTGCGGCGGGGTGAAGGCTCCGGTGCCGTCACCCTCGATGTCGTCACCGACCGTGTACTTGAAGCGTTCCCATCCACTGGCGCGGTCGGGGTCGCTGTTGGACTGCTTGTAGTCGGTGGTCACCGTGTAGCTCTTGGTACTGCCGTCCGTCGTCGCCCAGAAGATCTTGAACTGGGCCTTCAGCTTCTCGGTGTTGCCACCCGCGTCCCCGTGGTCCGGGTCCCAGATGATCGCCGACAGGGTCGGGGGCTTCTTCGTGTAGTGCTTGGTCGCCTCACCGTAAACACACTTGCCGCCCGGGTTCATCGTCAGCTCGTTCATGGCGGGCTGGTACGGCAGCCGGTTGTAAGTCACCTCGAGTGCGGCGTTGTTGCAGAACCGCTTCCACGACGCGTACGAGTCCTCGGTGGCTGCCTGCAACCCGAACGTGGTGGTGTCCCAGCCGCTGTTCGCGGCCTTCTGTACCGTCCCCGTCACGCCGAAACGCACGTTCTGGTTCGTGGCCGTGCACGAGCCGGTCGGGTGCGTCGGGGACTCGGAGGTGATGTGGTCCTTGCTGGAGGGACGGTTGGACCAGTTCGTCCCGGAGTTGATGGCGCTGCCGCCTGAACTGTTCATCCGGTGCAGCTGCACCGAGCGCGCCTCACTGTTGTACGTGTGCACCAACGTGATGCTGAACTCCGCCTTGAGGATCGTCTTCCCCTCAAGACCGCCGGTGGGCAACGCGTAGTACTGGCGCTGCACGTCATTGGTGCCGGTACAGCGCACCGACATGTCGGCGGGGCAACGGCCCACGCCCTTACCGGACTCGATGCCGTCGGCGGAGTTGGAGAACTTCCAGCCCTCCAGACCCGGGTTGCCGGAGGAGACCCAGGTCCAGCCGGTACGCGAGGTGGTCTTGGCGACCGGGTCGATGTAGACCGGGTAGCGAGTGTGCTTGCCGCGCAGCAGCGTACGGTCCGGTGTCAGCACCATCGTGCCGCGCCGCAGACCGAGCCCGACATCAGCGACTTGAGCGCCCTCGGGCGGGCCCGGGCCGGCCTGCATCGGATGCTCGGCCCTGCCCTTCGCCGTGCCGCCCGAGTCCCACATCACCGGCTGTGGAGCCTCGAAGACCCGGCCACCGGACGTCGTGTCCTCGGCGACCAGGCCACCGCCGTCGTCTTCGCTCACCGTGACGCCTCGCGTGGCGACGGGCAGAGTGATCTCGGCGAGCTTCGGGTTGGCGGCGCCTTCGGCTGTCTTGACCGCCAGGACGTGCGAGAAGCCATCACTCTGCGCCGTCACCACAAGGTCGACGTCGGGCAGCACCGACTTGTACGTCGCCGTGCTGCCGGCGACCTCCGGTGCGGGCAGCTTCGTGGGCCAGGAGAACGACATCGTCCTGCCGTCCCGCACCAGCGTGGCGAACGTGCTGTCCCCGCCGCCGGAGATACTCATCCCCGCACTCGCTGCCCGCGGCACCAGGCGCCCACTCGCCTGTTTCACCAGCGTGGTGTCGATGTCGACCCACTCGCCGTCCTTGCGGGTACGCACCGGCCGCGCGAACTCCTTGATCGTGAAGGTCCCGTCCGGATTCGCGAAGGTCTGGCTGCGCTCGTCGCGCAGCGTGGCGACCTCCACCCGGCGGCCCGCCTCGGCCGCGGCTTCGGCCGCCACCGCCCGGGACATCGCCGGCTTCGAAGCCTGCTTTCCCGTCCCGGCGTCGCCCTCCGCCGCGACGACCGGTGCGGTGTCCGCCGCCACCACGGGTGAGACCCCGGTGGCGGCGACGGCAAAGGTCGCGGCCAGCGCACCGACCGCCATTGCCGCCCGGCGCCCGACATCCCACCCTCTACGTCTGTATGTCCGGCTCTTCATGCTCCCCACCCCTGTCGTGTACGCCGCGCCGCGGTGCCGTCGTGCCGTCCGGCCGTCAGCGGATGGCCGAGCCGAACGCCTTGCCCACGTCCGGAATGCCGTCTGCGCCGGGCTTCACCGTGGTCACCGTGCCGGCGCCACCACCGGCCACCGCCCACGGCAGCGAGTACACGACACCCTTCTGCGCACCGGGTGTCTTGCTGTACGGCACGCCCACGTACAGCCGTGTACCTGTCGCCCACAGACCGAGGCCCGCGAAGTCCCGCGCCGCGGCCGTGTCCGGCAGCCCCGCTCCCCTGGTGAGCAGCACGTCCTTGTTTCCCGGCGCCCCGAGGCCGTGGAACACCTGCACCGCCCCGGCGTTCTCCGCCGCCCCGACCTCCTGGTTGGGCACGCTCACCGCGAGGCGCATGTTCGCCGCAGTGCCGACCTCTTCCGGCTCCGTGTTGGACATCACCACCCGCTGCCCGAAGAAGTCGCCCACCACGGGGTCGCCGTCGACATCCGGAGACAGGCGGTCGATGAGGTTGACCTCCTTCACGGCGCCCGACGGCTTGACGTGCAGCACGGTGACGGCGCCCGCGTCGGCGACGTTGCCCACGTCCTCGTTCGGCGTGCCGATGGCCACCAGGGCGTCCGTCTCCGATGACGCGCCCTGCGGGCGGTAGGGCACGACAGCCAACGACGTACCGAACCGGTCGTCCTTCTCCGCCGTCCCCGAGGTCAACTCGGGCTGGTTCTCGTCGACGGCGCCCAGCGACGTCGGTCGGCCGTCGGTCAGGGTGTGGCTGAAGACCGTTACCCCACCGGCGAAGGACTCCGAGCCGATCGCCTCACCAGGTGCGCCCACCACGAGATACCTGAAGCGTGCCGCGAGCGAGTACCCGAAGCGGTCGTTCGCCTCGGCGGCCCCGGGCATCCCGGGATCGTCCTGGTTGACCGTGGCCTTCTTGGTGCCCTGGACGTAGTGGATGCACCCGGCGTCCTTGAGCGAGCCGATCGCCTCTCCCGGCACTCCGATCGCCAGGGTGGGCTTGTCGCCCGAAACCTTGGTGGCCGCCAGCGAGAAGCCGAACAGGTCACCCGCCTCGGTCGTCGTCGATCCGTCGAGGCCCGCCTGGGTGTAGCTGTCCACAGGCGATCCGGTACCGATACCCGTCGGTGTGCCATGGATGACGTAGACCGAACCGGCGTCCTGCTGCGCACCCTCGGTCGTGGTGACGTCCTCGTACGGAGCGCCCACCACCAGGTCCGAGCACCCGTCGGAGTCGGCGTCGTACACGGCGATCGAGTGGCCGAACTGATCCCCGGCCTCCGGGTCGGCGCTCATCTGGCTCAGGGCCTGCGAGATCTCGAACGTTCCCCTGTCGCCGCCCATCACGACGCGTACCAGGCCGGCGCCCGCGTTGCCGTCCACGGTCGCTTGGGGGTCGGCTATCGCCATGTCCCGCACTCCGTCGCCGTTGAAGTCCGACTCGGTGCCCGCCGTGCACCCGGCGGCAGCCGCCGGAGACACCCCCGACGTGAACGTCCCCGCGGCTGCGATGAGCACCGCTCCCATCCCCACACCGAACGCCCGTGCGCACGTAGGCACACTCCGCCCCAACCCCACAGTCCCCACCCCAGAGTCACAGGATCCTCACAAGTGAGCTGAGGCAACAAGGTCGAACCGAGGCCGTCAATGCGCGCCCTGCACGCCATCGACTCCGACTGGCGAGATTCGCACCCCATCACCCTTCGTGCATGGCTGCATACCAAAAGCAAACACGGAAGCCAGCAGGGCTTACGGCAGGCAGCGCTCACGGGACCCTCGCCCCCCTCGGATATGCGATGCCCGCAAAGGGGAGGGCGCGCCTCATCGCTGGACATGGCCCACCAGTCGGACTGCGGTTGGCCGAAAGACGGCCTGCGAGCCGACGGGCACCTTTCGACCGGGCCCGGAGCGGGTCATGGGCGAGAGAGGCCTCCGGGATCGAACACCGGACCCGCAGGAGGGAAGAGAGGCACGGACGCCGCCAAAGAGCGGTTCACTGTTGCCGGGAGAGTGAAACGAGGGCCGCCACGGTTTACGCGGCGACCCTCGCTGTTACGTTTCGGCAGGCCAGATCGTTTCTGCACCGACAAGCCAGAGTGGGGCGGGTGGGACTCGAACCCACGGCCGACGGATTATGAGTCCGCTGCTCTAACCGGCTGAGCTACCGCCCCTAACGGCGCGTCGCGCACATTTGTGCGCGCCGTCTGCCGCAGCATAGCCGCTCATACGATCTCCTGCTTCGGATGGTCGGCATCGCTCGACCATGAGGACCGCAGGGCTGCCCGCATGGTTCCACGGGGCACGAAAAAGGACCCCTGAGGGGGTCCTCAGGGGTCCTTCCGTACAGCTCTCCCGACTGGACTCGAACCAGTAACCTGCCGGTTAACAGCCGGCTGCTCTGCCAATTGAGCTACAGGAGACCGAGCTCCCCCGACTGGACTCGAACCAGTAACCTGCCGGTTAACAGCCGGCTGCTCTGCCAATTGAGCTACAGGGGATCGTCTCGTTGCATCGAACGTACCTACCTGGGAACTCTCCGGGCGGCGGGCGTTCGCTGCGACACATACATTAGCGCAAGCAGGGGGGTGCTCCGCCAATCGGTATCCCTCGGGCGATCAGCAGGCGAGCGACAGACGACTGACAGGCGTGCGAAGCCGACGCAAGGGAAGGGTGGCAGCCATGAGGTACAAGCTCACATTCGTGGCGGGGCTGGCCCTCGGGTACGTCCTCGGGACCCGGGCCGGACGCGAGCGCTACGAGCAGTTGAAGAAGTCCGCCCGGGAGATCTCGCAGAACCCGGCCGTGCGCAACACCGTCGAGTCGGCGACCCAGCAGGGCCGCGAGGTGGCGGGCAAGGCCCTCCACTCCGTCTCGGAGAAGGTCGGGGACAAGATGCCCGACTCGGTGGCCGACCGGGTCCGCTCCCTGCGCGAGCGCGGGCAGGGCGGCGTCGAGGACGACTGGGGCACCAGCAACACCTAGGCGGGCGCCTCCGCGATCTCCGTGGGCCCGTGATCGCGCTCTCCGCGATCACGGGGAGCGAACACAGGTACGGACCCGCCCCTCCGTGCGGCAGAATTCCCGGCATGGGGATAGTCGCAGGGTTGGACAGTTCGCCCGATTTCACGCGCATCGTGGTCTGTGACACGGACACGGGCGCCGTACTCAAGCAGGGATATGCCCCGCATCCGGTGGAGAACGCCGAGGGCGGCGGCCGGCCCTCGGACGTCGATCCGCAGGCGTGGCTGCTCTCCCTCGGCGAGGCGGCGGGCGGCGGGCTGCTCGAAGGCGTGCAGGCCATCGGCGTGTCCGCCCAGCAGAACGCGCTGATACCGCTCGACCAGCACGGCAACACCGTCCGGCCCGCGCTCGTCGGCAACGACCGGCGGGCGCAGGTCGCCGCCGTCGACCTCGTCGACCGGCTCGGCGGCCGGGAGGCCTGGGCGCAGGCCGTGGGCTGCGTGCCGCAGTCCGCGCAGCCCGTGACGAAGCTGCGCTGGCTGGCGAAGAACGAGCCGGACGCAGCGCGCCGCGTCGCCTCCCTCGTACAGGCCCCGGACTGGCTGGTGTGGCAGCTCCTCGGCCGGCCCGCGCGGCGCACGACCGACCGCGGCGGCGCCTCCGGCACCGGCTACTGGTCGGCTGCGACCGGCACGTACCGCCCCGACCTGGTCGAACTGGCCCTGGGCCACCAGGCGATGCTGCCCGAGGTCATCGGACCCGCCGAGGCCGCGGGGACCACGCCCGAGGGGCTGCTGATCTCCGCGGGGACCGGCGAGACGATGGCCGCGGCCTTCGGGCTCGGGGTGCGGCAGGGCGACGCCGTGGTGTCGCTCGGCGCCTCGGGTTCGGTGATGGCCGTGCACCACGAGGCGCTGGCCGACGCGGGCGGGATCGTCACCTCCCTCGCCGACGCCACCGGGATGCACCTGCCGGTGGTCCACACGACGAACGCCGTACGGGTGCTGCGCGGCACCGCCGAGATGCTCGGGGTCGCCGACCTGCAGGAGCTGTCCGAGCTGGCCATGAAGTCGACGCCCGGCGCGCACGGGCTGGTGCTCCTCCCCTATCTGGAGGGCGAGAAGACGCCGAACCTGCCGCACGCGGCGGGCACGCTGACCGGGCTGCGGCGCGAGTCGATGAAGCCCGAGCACCTGGCGCGGGCCGCCTTCGAGGGCATGCTGTGCGGGCTCGGCGACGCGCTCGACGTACTGCGCGGGCGGGGCGTGGAGGTCCGGCGGGTGTTCCTGCTCGGGGCCGCCGCCGAGCTGCCGGCCGTGCAGGCGGCGGCGCCGATGCTGTTCGGTACGCAGGTCGTGGTGCCGCAGCCCGCGGACTACGCGGCGATCGGTGCCGCACGCCAGGCCGCCTGGGCGCTGACGGGCCGGCTGCCGCTCTGGCAGGGGGCCGCGGCGCAGGTCTTCGAGCCGGGCGAGGAGCACACGGTGGGGCAGGCGGTGCGCCAGCAGTACGCGACGGTGCGCGAGCAGTCCCACCCGGGGGCGTTCTCGGCGACGCCCGCGTCCTGACGGCCGCCGCGGGCGACCCCCCGCCGACGACTACCGCGGACGACCACCGCTGGCGATCACCGCGGGCGACCCCCGCTGACGATCGCCCGCCGGCCACCGCCCGTCGGCGACCGCCCGCCGAAGCTCGCCCGCCGGCCACCGCCCGCGCGGAGCCAGATCCTTGAGTCGGCCCACTTCTTTACCCGGGCTGAAATTTGACCCGGTCATGGGTTAATCGGTTGCACGGCGGCGGGTGGGGTGTCGGAGGATGGGGTCCGACCTCGCCCACCGGCCGACACCCGACTCCTCGAGAGACCGAGCGTGCTCATACGACTTCTGCGGACGTATCTGCGTCCGTACCAGAAACCCATCGCCCTGCTGGTGCTGCTGCAGTTCCTGCAGACCTGCGCGGCGCTCTACCTGCCCACCCTGAACGCCGACATCATCGACAACGGTGTCGTCGAGGGGGACACGGGCTACATCCTGTCCTTCGGCGGCATCATGATCGCCGTCACCATCGTGCAGATGGTCTGCAACATCGGCGCCGTCTTCTACGGCGCGCGCACCGCCGCCGCCCTCGGCCGCGACGTCCGGGCCGCCGTCTTCGACCGGGTGCAGTCCTTCTCCGCGCGCGAGGTGGGCGAGTTCGGCGCCCCGTCGCTGATCACGCGGACCACCAATGACGTCCAGCAGGTGCAGATGCTGGTCCTGATGTCGTTCACGCTGATGGTGTCGGCGCCCATCATGTGCGTCGGCGGCATCGTGATGGCGCTCGGCCAGGACGTCCCGCTCTCCGGCGTGCTCGTCGCCGTCGTGCCCGTCCTCGGCATCAGCGTGAGCCTCATCGTGCGGCGGCTGCGGCCGCTGTTCCGGGCCATGCAGGAGCGCCTGGACACGGTGAACCGCGTGCTGCGCGAGCAGATCACCGGCAACCGCGTCATCCGCGCCTTCGTGCGCGACGCGTACGAGAAGGAGCGCTTCCGCAAGGCCAACGCCGCGCTGACCGACGTCTCGCTCGGCACCGGCAAGCTGCTCGCCCTGATGTTCCCGATCGTCATGACGGTCGTGAACGTCTCCTCGATCGCGGTGGTGTGGTTCGGCGCGCAGCGCATCGACGGCGGCGACATGCAGATCGGCGCGCTCACCGCGTTCCTCGCCTATCTGATGCAGATCGTCATGTCCGTGATGATGGCCACCTTCATGTTCATGATGGTGCCGCGCGCGGAGGTCTGCGCCGAGCGCATCGAGGAGGTCCTGGACACCGCGAGCAGCGTGGTGCCGCCGGCCGACCCGGTCCGCGAGCTGCGCAGCCACGGCCACCTGGAGATACGGGACGTGGGCTTCCGCTATCCCGGTGCCGAGGAGCCCGTGCTGCGGGCCATCCACCTGGTGGCGCGGCCCGGCGAGACGACCGCCGTGATCGGGTCGACCGGCAGCGGAAAGTCGACGCTGCTGAGCCTCGTACCGCGGCTGATCGACGCGACCGAGGGCGAGGTCCTGGTCGGCGGCGTGGACGTGGGCACCATCGAGCCCGCGCTGCTCGCGAAGTCCGTCAGCCTGGTCCCGCAGAAGCCGTACCTGTTCGCCGGGACCGTCGCCGGCAACCTGCGCTACGGCAACCCGGACGCCACCGACGCGGAGCTCTGGCACGCGCTGGAGGTCGCCCAGGCCAAGGAGTTCGTGCAGGGCCTGGAGGAGGGCCTGGACGCGCCCATCTCGCAGGGCGGTACGAACGTGTCGGGCGGGCAGCGCCAGCGCCTGTCCATCGCGCGCACCCTCGTCCAGCGCCCGGAGATCTACCTCTTCGACGACTCGTTCTCCGCGCTCGACTACGCCACGGACGCGGCGCTGCGGGCCGCGCTCGGCCGCGAGACGGCCGGCGCGACCGTGGTCATCGTCGCCCAGCGCGTGTCGACCATCCGGGACGCCGACCGCATCGTGGTCCTCGACGAGGGCCGCGTCGTGGGCACGGGCCGCCATCACGAGCTGATGGAGAGCAATGAGACCTACCGGGAGATCGTGCTCTCCCAGCTGACGGAAGCGGAGGCCGCGTAATGCCCCCAGGCGGTATGGGTGGGCCCATGATGGGCCCCGACTCGCGGTCGATGGACTTCAAGGGCTCCGGCAAGCGGCTGCTCGCGCAGTTCAGGCCCGAGCGCACCACCATGTGCGCGATGCTCGTGGCCGGCGTGCTGAGCGTCGCGCTGTCCGTGGTCGGCCCGAAGATCCTGGGCCGCGCGACCGACCTGCTCTTCGCGGGCATCGTCGGCCGCAGCATGCCCGACGGGGCGACGAAGGCGCAGGCCATCGAGGGGCTGCGGGCCAAGGGCGACGACGGCATGGCCGACATGCTCTCCGGCGTCGACTTCACGCCCGGTCAGGGCATCGACTTCGACGCGGTGGGCCGGGTCCTCCTGCTGGCGCTCGGCACGTTCCTGGTGGCGGGCCTGATGATGACGGTGGCGACCCGGCTGTCGAACATCGCCATCAACAAGACCGTCTTCCGGATGCGCGGCGACGTGCAGGCGAAGCTGTCCCGGCTGCCGTTGTCGTACTTCGACAAGCGGCAGCGCGGCGAGGTCCTGAGCCGCGCGACGAACGACATCGACAACATCAACCAGACGCTGCAGCAGACGATGGGCCAGCTCATCAACTCGCTGCTGACGATCATCGGTGTGCTGGTGATGATGTTCTGGGTGTCGCCGCTGCTCGCGCTGGTGGCGCTGGTCACCGTGCCGCTGTCGTTCGTCGTGGCGACGAGGATCGGCAAGCGGTCGCAGCCGCAGTTCGTGCAGCAGTGGAAGAGCACCGGCAAGCTCAACGCGCACGTCGAGGAGATGTACACCGGCCACACCCTGGTGAAGGTGTTCGGCCGCCAGGAGCAGTCGGCCGCCGCGTTCGCCGAGCAGAACGAGAAGCTGTACGAGGCGTCCTTCAAGGCGCAGTTCAACAGCGGGGTCATGCAGCCGCTGATGCTGTTCATCTCGAACCTGAACTACGTCCTGGTGGCCGTGGTCGGCGGTCTGCGGGTCGCGTCGGGCTCGCTGTCCATCGGTGACGTGCAGGCCTTCGTCCAGTACTCGCGGCAGTTCTCGATGCCGCTCACCCAGGTCGCCTCGATGGCGAACCTGGTGCAGTCGGGCGTCGCCTCCGCCGAGCGGATCTTCGAGATCCTCGACGCGGAGGAGCAGGAACCCGACCCGGTGCCGGCCGAGCGCCCCGCGACGCTGCGCGGGCGGGTCGAGATGGAGCACGTGTCCTTCCGCTACGAGAAGGACAAGCCGCTCATCGAGGACCTCTCCCTCGTCGTGGATCCCGGCCACACGGTCGCCATCGTGGGGCCGACCGGCGCGGGCAAGACGACGCTGGTGAACCTGCTGATGCGGTTCTACGAGGTCACGGGCGGCCGGATCGCCCTGGACGGGGTCGACATCGCCGCGATGTCCCGCGACGAGCTGCGGTCCGGCATCGGCATGGTGCTGCAGGACACCTGGCTGTTCGGCGGCACCATCGCGGAGAACATCGCGTACGGCGCGCCGAAGGACGTCACGCGCGAACAGATCGAGGAAGCGGCGCGCGCCGCCCACGCGGACCGCTTCGTGCGCACGCTCCCCGACGGCTACGACACGGTGATCGACGACGACGGCACGGGCGTGAGCGCGGGCGAGAAGCAGCTGATCACGATCGCCCGGGCGTTCCTGTCCGACCCGGTGATCCTGGTGCTCGACGAGGCGACGAGCTCCGTCGACACCCGGACCGAGGTGCTCATCCAGAAGGCGATGGCCCGACTCGCGCACGGGCGGACGAGTTTCGTCATCGCGCACCGGCTGTCCACGATTCGCGACGCGGACACCATCCTGGTGATGGAGAACGGCGCCATCGTCGAGCAGGGCACGCATGACGCGCTGCTGGCCGCCGACGGGGCGTACGCGCGGTTGTACGCCGCGCAGTTCGCCCAGGCCGTGGCCGAGGTCGACTAGCGCCGTCGGGGCTCGGGGATGCCGCGTGGGCCGGTCCGTCGTGGCTGGTCGCGCAGCTCCCCGCGCCCCTCACGGGTGGGCCCCGCAGGGCGCCCCGCCTCAGACCTCCTCAGTCCAGATAGCCCCTCAGCTGGTCCGCGAAGGCGTGGTCGCGGAGTTTGTTGAGGGTCTTGGACTCGATCTGGCGGATGCGCTCGCGGGTCACGCCGAAGATGCGGCCTATCTCCTCCAGGGTGCGGGGCCGGCCGTCCGCCAGGCCGTAGCGCAACTGGACGACCTTGCGCTCGCGCTCGCCGAGGGTGGAGAGGACGGCCTCCAGGTGCTCGCGGAGCAGCAGGAAGGCCGCCGACTCCACGGGGCTGGTGGCGTCGCCGTCCTCGATCAGGTCGCCGAGCGCGACGTCGTCCTCCTCGCCGACGGGGGCGTGCAGGGAGACGGGCTCCTGGGCCAGGCGCAGCACCTCGCTGACGCGCTCGTGCGGCAGGTCCAGGTGGGCGGCGACCTCTTCGGGCGTGGGTTCGTAGCCCCGCTCCTGGAGCATGCGGCGCTGGACGCGTACGACGCGGTTGATGAGCTCCACGACGTGCACGGGCACCCGGATCGTGCGGGCCTGGTCGGCGAGGGCGCGGGACATGGCCTGGCGGATCCACCAGGTCGCGTACGTGGAGAACTTGTAGCCGCGGGCGTAGTCGAACTTCTCGACGGCCCTGATCAGCCCGAGGTTGCCCTCCTGGACCAGGTCGAGCATGGTCAGCCCGCGGCCCACGTACCGCTTGGCGACGGAGACGACCAGGCGGAGGTTGGCCTCGATGAGGCGGCGCTTGGCCATCCGGCCGAGCACGACCAGCTTGTCGAGGTCCAGGCCGAGCTGGGAGTCGAGGTCGGGGGTGTTGCCCAGCTTCTCCTCGGCGAAGAGGCCCGCCTCGACGGCGCGGGCGAGCTCCACCTCCTCGGCGGCGGTGAGCAGCGGGATGCGCCCGATCTCGCGCAGGTACTGGCGGAACAGGTCGGACGAGGGGCCGCCGGTGTCGGCGCGGCCGCGCGGCACGGGGACGTCGAGGATCTCCGGCTCCAGGGCCTCGGGGGCCTCGCCCCGCGCTTCGGAGGGCGCGTCGGCGTCCTGTGCGGGCTCGGGGTCCTGTGCGGGCTCGGGGTCCTGGCCTGGGTGCTGCGCCGTTTCCGGTGTCCGCACCGCGTCCCGGGCCGCTTCCTGCGCCTCCGGGTGCTCCGAGGCCTCCGGGTGCCGGGTGGCTCGGCTCTGCGGTGGGACCGACTCCAGGACGTCCGCGTCCGCGCGGGCGGCGGTGTCGGTCTGGGTGAGGGTCTGGGTCTGCACGGGGGCGACCTCCAGGGTGATCGCTGCTGAGGCGTGCGGCAACGGGAGAGGGACGACGGCCTCGCCGCTGTCCGTCCCGGACACGATGTGTGGAACCGCGGGGGTGTCGGACCCGCTGTGTGCGGGTCGGCCGCGCTCCGAGGACTCAGGCACCGGAACCCAGTGTGGGGTACGACACACGGCCGCCACGAGGGGCGTGCGGTGACTTTTTGAGTCCGGTCCGTGACCGAGTGGTTACTCGCCGGGTAACCACGCGCCCCGTGATGTGTCCGCGCGCCCCACCCGGCCGTGCCGTCGCAGCGGGCCCTCAGAGCGCGTCGGAGCCCCGCTCGCGCAGCGCCTGGCCGTACTGCTGGAGGACCCACAACTCGTTCTGCACGGCGGCCAGGTGCTGGGGGTCGCCGCCCGCGCCGAGGCGGGCGAGGCTGCCCTGGACGTCCCGGATGCGGCGGTCCACGGCGCGCAGCCGGACCTGCACGAGCTGGATGCCCGCGTACATCTCGTCGACGGTCTTGCGCAGGATCGCCTCGACGGCGAGCTCGGTGACCATCGAGCGGACCGCGTCGTCGGGTGCGGCGTCGCGGACGCGGACGAGGTACTCCTGGGGGTCCTGTGCGCCGTATTCCGCGCCGCCGGCCTCCTCGATGGCGCGGCGCACCGCGGCGTAGGGCGGGGCGGTGAATTCGTCCAGGCCGTACGCGTCGAAGGCCGGGGAGACCAACTGGGGGTACTGCAGGGCCAGTTTGATCAGCTCGCGCTCGGTGCGGTGGGCGGGGCTGCGCAGGTTCAGCGCGGGGCCGCTGAAGCCCTGCGGGGCCGCCTCGTACGCCGGGGAGCCGCGCTGGGGGGCCGGGGCGGGGCCGCGGCCGCCGCGGTCGCGGGCCCAGCGGGCGAGCTGGGCGACGCGCTTGACGACGAACTGGGTGTCGAGGATGCCGAGCATGCCGGCGAGCTGGACGGCGACCTCGTGCTGCGCGCCGCTGTTCTTGATGCGGGCGACCACGGGCGCGGCCTCGTCCAGGGCGGCGGCGCGGCCCGCGGGGGTCTCCAGGTCGTAGCGGGCGACGATCTGGCGCAGCGCGAACTCGAAGAGCGGGGTGCGGGGTTCGACCAGGTCGGCGACGGCCGTGTCGCCCTTGGCCAGCCGCAGCTCACAGGGGTCCATGCCGTCCGGGGCGATGGCGATGTACGTCTCGGCGGCGAACTTCTGGTCGTCCTCGAAGGCGCGCAGGGCGGCCTTCTGGCCCGCCGCGTCGCCGTCGAAGGTGAAGATCACCCGGGCCGAGCCGTTGTCCATCAGGAGGCGGCGGAGGATCTTGATGTGGTCGCCGCCGAAGGCGGTGCCGCAGGTCGCGATGGCGGTGGTGATGCCCGCGAGGTGGCAGGCCATCACGTCGGTGTAGCCCTCGACGACGACGGCGCGGCTGGACTTGGCGATCTCCTTCTTGGCGAGATCGATGCCGTACAGGACCTGGGACTTCTTGTAGATCGCCGTCTCGGGCGTGTTGAGGTACTTCGGGCCGTTGTCGTCGTCGCGGAGCTTGCGGGCGCCGAAGCCGACCACGTCGCCGCCGATGTCGCGGATGGGCCACATCAGGCGGCCGCGGAAGCGGTCGATGGGGCCGCGGCGGCCCTCCTGGGAGATGCCGGAGAGGGTCAGCTCCTTGTCGGTGAAGCCCTTGCCGCGCAGGAAGCGGGTGAGGTGGTCCCAGCCCGCGGGGCTGTAGCCCACGCCGAAGTGCGCCGCCGCGGCCTGGTCGAAGCCGCGCTCGGCGAGGAACTTGCGGCCGATCTCGGCCTCGGGGCTCTCCAGCTGGTCCACGTAGAACTGGGCGGCGATCTTGTGGGCCTCGACCAGGCGGATGCGCTCGCCGCGCTGGTGCGCGGGGTTGTACCCGCCCTCCTCGTAGCGCAGCGTGATGCCCGCCTGGGCGGCGAGGCGCTCGACCGTCTCCGAGAAGGTGAGGTGGTCGATCTTCATCACGAAGGCGATCGTGTCGCCGCCTTCCTGGCAGCCGAAGCAGTGGAAGAGACCCTTGCTCGGGCTGACCTGGAAGGACGGGGACTTCTCGTCGTGGAAGGGGCACAGGCCCTTGAGGTTTCCACCCCCCGCGTTCCGCAGCTGGAGGTAGTCGGAGACCACGGCGTCGATCGGGACCGCGTCCCGAACCGCCTTCACGTCTTCGTCATTGATCCTGCCTGCCACGTAGGAATACTACGGCTCGCCTGTGACACTCCTGCCCGGGTGGTCACGTCAGGAGCGACGTCAGGGGGGTCGACGGGTCCGCGAGGGCGTCCGGGTCGGGGCGGGTGCCCCGCCGGATCAGCTGCTGGATCGGCTCCGTGACGTCCCACACATTCACGTTCATCCCCGCGAGGACCTGGCCGTCGCGCAGCCAGAAGGCGATGAACTCGCGCTTGCCCGCGTCGCCGCGGACCACCACCTGGTCGTACGCCCCCGGGGGCGCCCAGCCCGAGTACTCCAGGCCGACGTCGTACTGGTCGGAGAAGAAGTAGGGCACGCGGTCGTAGGTGACGTCCTGGCCGAGCATCGCGCGGGCCGCGGCCGGGCCGCCGTTCAGCGCGTTCGCCCAGTGCTCCACGCGCAGGCTCGTGTCGAAGAGCGGGTGGCGGACGGCCGCCACGTCGCCCGCGGCGTAGATGTCGGGGTCGGAGGTGCGCAGGGACGCGTCGACGGCGATGCCGCCGCCCGCCGAGCGGTCGGCGAGGTCCAGGCCCGCGGACTCGGCGAGGGCCGTGCGGGGGGCCGCGCCGATCGCCGCGAGGACGTCGTGCGCCGGGTGCTCCTCGCCGTCGTCGGTGCGGGCGGCGAGGACCATGCCGTCCTGGCCGGCGATCTCGGTGAGGCGCGCGCCGAAGTGGAAGCGGACGCCGTGCTCGGCGTGCAGGTCGGCGAACATCTGGCCGATCTCGGGGCCGAGGACGGCGTGCAGCGGGGTCTGCTCGGGCTCGACGACGGTGACCTCCGCGCCGTACTCCCGGGCGGCCGCCGCGATCTCCAGGCCGATCCAGCCGGCGCCCGCGATCACCAGGTGGCCGTTGTCCCTGCCCAGGGAGGCCAGGACGTGCCGCAGCCGGTCCGCGTGCGCGAGGCGGCGCAGGTGGTGGACGCCCGCGAGGTCGGTGCCCGGCACCTCCAGGCGGCGGGGCTCGGCGCCGGTGACGAGCAGCAGCTTGTCGTAGCGGATGACCGTGCCGTCGCCCAGGCGCACGGACTTCGCGTCGCGGTCGACGGCGACGACGGTCTGGCCCAGGTGCAGTTCGACGTCGGCCTGCGCGTACCAGCCCGGTTCGTGGACGAACACGCTGTCGCGGTCCTCCTTGCCCAGGAGGTAGCCCTTGGACAGGGGCGGGCGCTCATAGGGGTGGTCACGCTCGTCGCCGATGAGGATCACCCGGCCGGTGAATCCTTCGGAGCGGAGCGTCTCGGCCGCCTTGGCGCCGGCCAGACCTCCTCCGACGATGACGAACGTCTGATCCGCGTCGACCACTTGATGCCTCCTTGCCGGGGGGGACCGGGGATGTCCCCCGGAACAACACAGACTTGCCACTGGGTCCTGCCGCCACAGGGAGCGTCCCGCACGCAGCGTGATGGGGGAAGGGGGCAGGGCCCCGACCGGCCACATCTCGTCACGCCCTGTGGTCACTCCATGGTCACCTACCGTCGCGTCACCGGGGCCTCGCCGTCAGCCGGGTGTGCAGCGCGCGGGCCGCCGCGTCGGTCAGGGACGCGATCTGGTCGATCACGACACGCCGGGCGGCGCGGTCGTCCAGCGCCGCGTCGTACAGCGCGCGGAACTGCGGGTCGAGGCCTTCGGGGGCGCGGGCGGTGAGCGCCTCGGCGAGCTCGGCGACGATGATGCGCTGGTCCGCGCGGAGCCGCTCCTGCGCGGGGCGCTGCATCACGTACCGGTCGGCGACCGCCTTGAGCACCGCGCACTCGTGGCGTGCCGCGCGCGGCACGACGAGCTCGGCCGCGTACCGCGTGAGGGGCCCCTGCCCGTACCGCGCGCGCGTGGCGGTCTCCGCGGCCAGACAGAAGCGGCCGATGAGCTGGCTGGTGGCGTCCTTCAACCGGGCCTGGGCGACGGCCGATCCGTCGTACCCGTGCGGCCACCACTCCTGGTCGAGGAGGCGGTCGAGCGCCTGGGCGAGCTCTTCGGGGTCGGTGTCCTCGGGGACGTAGCGTCCGATCGCCACGGCGTAGATGTCCTGCCGCTCGGGCTCGGCCTGCAGCGCGTTCGGATCGATGTGTCCGGCGTGCAGGCCGTCCTCGACGTCGTGGACCGAGTACGCCACGTCGTCGGACCAGTCCATGACCTGTGCCTCGAAGCAGGTGCGCTGTCCCGGGGCCTCCTTGCGGATCCAGTCGAAGACCGGCCGGTCGTCCTCGTAGACACCGAACTTGGGGGATGCCGGGTCGGCGGGGTGGGCGCCGCGCGGCCAGGGGTACTTGGTGGCGGCGTCGAGGGCGGCCCGGGTGAGGTTGAGGCCGACGCTGACGAGCTCGTCGGTGTCGGTGGAGCGGACGAAGCGCTTCGGTTCGATGCGGGTGAGGAGTCTGAGCGACTGGGCGTTGCCCTCGAAGCCGCCGCAGTCGGCCGCCACTTCGTTCAGCGCCTGTTCGCCGTTGTGCCCGAACGGGGGGTGGCCGAGGTCGTGCGAGAGGCAGGCCGTCTCGACCAGGTCGGGGTCGCAGCCCAGGGCGGCGCCGAGCTCGCGGCCCACCTGGGCGCACTCCAGGGAGTGCGTCAGCCGGGTGCGGGCGCTGGCGTCCCACGCATGGCTCCTGGTGCCGGGCGTGACGACTTGGGTCTTGCCCGCGAGGCGGCGCAGCGCCGCGGAGTGCAGCACGCGCGCGCGGTCGCGCTGGAAGGCCGTGCGTCCCGGCCTCTTGTCCGGCTCGGCGGCCCACCGCTCGCCGGCCGCCTCGTCATAGGCGGAGTGGGCGGTGCAGGCCTCGGGTCGCGCGTGCGGTGCTGTGCCTTCCATGCACCGACAGTAGACGCAAGCAGTGACAAACAGGGATCTGGCCCCTGGGATTCGGCCGCTGTCAGACGCTGGTCAGGCGACGCGGGCGGGCCGGTGCCGGGGTTTCGCACGCCTGGTCGTAGCGGTGCAGGACGAGCCGGACGAGCGCCGGGTGGGCGCCGAGCGGGGGCGTGGAGATCCAGGGGGCGGCGGCGGTGCTCCGCGCGGCGAAGCGGCCGGGCGCGGTGAAGTAGGCGGCGACGGCGGTGTGCGTGCGCCCCTGCGCGGCCAGGGTGGCCAGGGCCTGCGGGACGGTGCGCGGGCAGGCCGCGGTGGGCGCTGCGTAGGCGGGGAGGACGGGCACGCCGAGCCGGTCGGCGAGCAGCCGGGCCGCGGTCTCGGTGCCGGTGGCCGACTCCGGGTCGCGGGAGCCCGCCGCGGCGAGGACCACCGCGTGCCGCCGCCGTGCCCGCGCGTCCAGGAGCCGGTCGGGCCAGCCCGCCCGCACGAGCCGGTCCTGCAGCGCCTCGGCGAGCAGCGGGTGCGGGCCGAGCGGGGCGGCGATGCGGGCGTCGAGGCCGGGTGTGGCGTCGAGGGCCGCGGGGATGTCGCGTTTGACGTGCTGACCCCGGCTCAGGAGCAAGGGCACGAGGACGGCGTGGGCGGCGTGGGCGTCGTGGG
Organism: Streptomyces sp. NPDC002564; assembly: GCF_042889645.1. Lineage (NCBI taxonomy): Bacteria > Bacillati > Actinomycetota > Actinomycetes > Kitasatosporales > Streptomycetaceae > Streptomyces > Streptomyces sp. NPDC002564. The sequence goes on from NZ_JBIARE010000003.1 coordinate 512,276, forward strand.
CGGCGTGGGCGGCGGCGTGGGCGGCGAGGTCGTCGAGGGTGGCGGTCAGCAGCGGGGGGTTCAGCTCGATGTGGCCGAGCCGCACGGCGAGGCCGGGGCGCTGTGCGCGGATCCGCTCCGCGAGCGCCGTGACGGTGGCGAGGGCGCGCGGGTCGCGGCTGCCGTGGGCGACCAGGACGAGGGTGGGGCGCGGGTCGGGACGGCGTCTGCCGTCGGGCGAGACGAGCCGGAGCTGGGTGCCGAGCTGGCTGGTGATGCGGTCCATGAGGTGCGCCGTACTGTCGAGGTGGGTGATGCCGGAGTCGTCACGGAGTGGGTTCGACGGCGTCATGGACCGAGGATGGCCGGGACACGTTGCGGGGGCGTTGCGCGGCCGTGACGGCTCTTTTCGCCGGGCTCACGGCGGTTCTCGGCGCGGTGTCAGGGTGTCGTCGGGGTGGGTGCTCCGGGCCGGGTCGGGGGTGGTGTCCGGGGTGTTTCGGGGGCACGGGTCGCCGCGGTCGCGGGCGCGGCCGTTTACGGTTGTGGCAGTGATCGGGTCGGGTCTGGGGAGATCCGGGGAGTACGGGGGCGGATCGCGGATGGAACGACACGGGGAACGCACGGAGCATACGGACGGCGCGGAGCGTACGCAGCGTACGGACGGCGCGGAGCGTACGGACGGCGCGGAGCGTACGGACGGCGCGGAACACACGGATCGCGCGGAGCGTGCGGAACGCACGGGGTGGGCCGGGTGGTTGCGGATGCCCGCTCGGGCGTGGCGCTCGGGGCGCTTGCGGCGGCCCGCCTGGCTGCGCGTGCCGCGCACGCGGACGGGACGGCGGCGGGCGGTGCAGGCGGTGATGGGGCTGTGCGTGCTCGCGCTGCTGCCCGCGACCTGGCTGTTCGTGTCGACGGACGACAAGGTGGGCACGGTCGCGGACGCGCCACGCACCCGGGTGGCGATGGTGTTCGGCGCCGGGCTGTGGAAGGGCGAGCCGTCGCCCTATCTGGCCCACCGCCTGGACGCGGCGGCCGAGTTGTACCGCACGGGCCGGATAGAGGTCGTGCTCGTCACGGGCGACAACAGCCGCGAGGACTACGACGAGCCGGACGCCATGCGCGCCTACCTGAAGAAGCACGGCGTGCCGGGGCGGCACATCGTGAGCGACTACGCCGGGTTCGACACATGGGACTCCTGCGTGCGCGCCAAGAAGATCTTCGGCGTGCACCGTGCGGTGCTGATCAGTCAGGGCTTCCACATACGCAGGGCGGTGGCCCTCTGCGACGCGGCGGGCGTGTCGTCGTACGGGGTCGGGGTGGACGCCGTGCACGACGCGACCTGGTACTACGGCGGCGCCCGCGAGATCTTCGCGGCGGGCAAGGCGGCCCTGGACGCGACGTTCCACCCGGACCCGCACTTCCTGGGCGAACGGGAGCGGGGCGTGGACCGGGCCCTGACGGCACCCCGCTGACCGCCCCGGTGCGGGCCCACGAGGACGAGCGGGCCTACGAGGACGAGCGGGACCCGCGACGACGACCGGACCCACGAGGACACGTGGGCCCGCGCCGCGGACGAGCCCCGCCCGGGAACAGCGACCATCCCGGGAACAGCGACCATCCCGCGAAGGGAGAGCCGAAGAGCAGCCTCACGGCCCCGCGGACCCCGCGCTGAGGCCCGCGTACCGCGGCGGTAACGCCGAGCGCGGCACCCCGTAACAAGCCCGGCGCACGCTGCCCGCATGCACTCCACCGCGACGCCGACCCACTGCCCGTACTGCGCCCTGCAATGCGGGATGAACCTCGCCGAGGGAGGCCCGCACGGCGTGGAGGTCGTGGAGCGGCCGGGGTTCCCCGTCAACCGAGGAGCCCTGTGCGGCAAGGGACGCACGGCCCCCGCCGTGCTCTCCTCCCGGGTGCGCCTGACGGAACCGCTCGTCCGGTCGCCCGCCACGGGACGGCTCACGCCCGCGCCCTGGGAGGAGGCCCTCGACCTGGTCGGGGACGCCCTGTCGCGGGCTCGGGCGGAGCACGGCGCGGACGCGTGCGGGGTGTTCGGCGGGGGCGGCCTGACCAACGAGAAGGCGTACGCGCTGGGCAAGTTCGCCCGGGTGGCGCTCGGCACGTCGCAGATCGACTACAACGGACGGTTCTGCATGTCGTCGGCGGCGGCGGCCGGACAGCGGGCGTTCGGCCTCGACCGGGGGCTGCCGTTCCCGCTGGCGGACATCCCGCGCACCGGCTGCGTGATCCTCGTCGGGTCGAACCTCGCCGAGACGATGCCGCCCGCGCTGCGCTACCTGACGGAACTGCGGGAGAACGGCGGCACGTTGATCGTCGTGGACCCCCGGCGGACCCGCACCGCCGAGCAGGCGGACCTGCACCTGGCGCCGCGGCCCGGCACCGACCTCGCCCTGGCGCTGGGCCTGCTGCACCTGGTCGTGGCGGACGGCCGCACGGACGAGAGGTACATCGAGGAGCGGACCAGCGGATGGGAGGAGGCACGGGCGGCGGCGATGGCGCACTGGCCCGAGCATGTGGAGCGGATCACCGGCGTGTCCGTGCCGGAACTGCGCGAGGCCGCAGGGATGTTCTGCGACGCCGACGCCGCGATGGTGCTCACCGCGCGCGGGCCCGAGCAGCAGGCCAAGGGCACGGACACGGTCGGGGCGTGGATCAACCTGTGCCTCGCCACGGGGCGGGCCGGGCGGCCGCTGTCCGGGTACGGCTGCCTGACGGGCCAGGGCAACGGCCAGGGCGGGCGCGAACACGGCCAGAAGGCGGACCAGTTGCCCGGGTACCGCAAGCTGACCGACCCGGCGGCGCGGGCGCACGTGGCGGCGGTCTGGGGGGTGGACCCCGGGTCGCTGCCGGGTCCGGGCAGGTCGGCGTACGAGCTGCTCGACGCGCTGGGCGGGGACGTCCGGACGCTGCTCCTGATGGGCTCCAACCCGGTCGTCTCGGCGCCACGGGCCGGGCACGTGGAGGAGCGGCTGCGCTCGCTCGACTTCCTGGCGGTGGCGGACGTGGTGCTGTCCGAGACGGCCCGGCTGGCCGATGTGGTGCTGCCGGTGACGCAGTGGGCGGAGGAGACCGGGACGGTGACGAACCTGGAGGGGAGGGTGCTGCTGCGGCGCCGGGCCGTGTCCGCCCCGCCCGGGGTGCGCAGCGACCTGGACGTGCTGCACGGGCTCGCGGCGCGGCTCGGCCACGGGAAGGGGTTCCCGACGGATCCGGAGGAGGTCTTCGAGGAGTTGCGCCGGGCGAGCGCGGGCGGGCCCGCGGACTACTCGGGGATCAGCTACGGGCGGCTGCGGGAGGACGACGGGGCGGGGCTGTTCTGGCCGTGCCCGGCGGAGGGGGCGGGTGCGGGGGGCGCCGTGGAGGACGGGGGCCGGCGCGAGGGGGCGGGTGCGGGGGGCGCCGTCGGGGACGGGGGCCGGCGCGAGGGGGCGGCGGAGGGGGCGCCGCGGGGCACGCCGCGGCTGTTCCTCGACCGATTCGCCACCGAGGACGGGCGGGCGCGGTTCGTGCCGGTGGTGCACCGGGCCGCCGCGGAGGAGCCCGACGCGGAGTATCCCGTGCTGCTCACCACCGGGCGGGTGCTCGCGCAGTACCAGTCCGGGGCCCAGACGCGGCGCGTCGACGAGCTCAACTCGGCGGCTCCCGGGCCCTTCGTGGAGCTGCATCCGCGGCTCGCCGCGCGTCTGGGGGTCGGTGAGGACGATCCGGTCGCCGTCGTCTCGCGGCGCGGCCGCGCGGTGGCTCCGGCGCGGGTCACGTCGGCGATCCGCGCCGACACGGTCTTCATGCCGTTCCACTGGCCGGGTGAGGGGCGGGCGAACACCCTGACGCATCCGGCGCTGGATCCCGTGTCCCGGATGCCGGAGTTCAAGGTGTGCGCGGTGCGGCTGGAACCGGTGGAGGAAGTCCGGCCGGTGGAACGGTCATGAGGCTCCCCACGGGGGGAGGGAGCGGGCCCGGGGGGTCAGGCCCCGGGCCCGCCGATCAGGGGGCCGGCGTCCGGCCGGTGACCGCGGGGGTCAGCAGGTGCGCCCGACGTACCAGGCGCCGTCGATGTCTCCGGCCTCGCCGATCCAGGTGACCCCCGGGCCCACACACATCGTGGAGTTGGGGCCCCAGTCGTCGATCTCGATGACGATGTGCGAGCCGTCGCTCGTGCAGTGGTTGTAGTACGCGTCGCTCGCGGTCTCGTAGAACCCGCAGGGGTTTTGCACCGACGGCTCGGCGGAGGCCGAGGACGCCAGCGTCATGCCGAGGCCGATGGTCAGTGCGCCGATGAGGGCCGGCAGGGAACGGCGAACTCGCATAAGCGACTCCTTCTGGACGGGGTGCTCGCGCACCGTCTTGCACACCTGCAGGTGCACACGGAGAGCATCCAGTCGCTCACTATCCGTAGTCACGTGAAGTCGCTCGCACGAGTGGTTGAGATCACCGGATCGAGGGCGTGGGCGTTTGAGCTGCGCGAACGAACGCCTGGGGCGGTCAGCGACCAGCGGGGCGGGAGTTACCTTCCGTATCGGCTCCGGCGCTGTCTCCGGCGCTGTCTCCGGTGCCGTCTCCGGCGCTGTTTCCGGCGCTGTTTCCGGTGCCGGATCCCGTCCCGAGCCGGCGCGAGCACCAGTCGCCGCTCTCGATGACCTTTCCGGAGGCGCGCAGTCGAGCGGCGACGCGGGGTGCCGCGACGTAGACCCAGGCGGTGGCCTCCGTGCGGTCCGGGCGGACGACGCGGCGGGCGATGCGCTCGTAGAGGTTGCGGGGGTCGCCCGGGACGTACTCCTCCAGGAGGTCCAGGGCGACCAGGAGCCGGTCGTAGGCGTCGGGCAGCGCGGTGATCAGTTCGCCGTGCACCGGGCCTCCCCCGGGCTCCTCGACGACGTACGGGTAGCCGGGCCCGTCGTGGAGGACGGCGTCCGGCAGCAGGGCGGGCTCCTCCGCGGAGGTGCGGCCGTGGAGACAGCGGCCGTGGTGGTGCTCTCCGGGGCGCAGCGTGCCGTAGACGAAGAACGGCAACGACAGCCGGGCCGTGCCGCGTCCGCTCACGCGCCGCCCTCCCCGTCCGCGCGCGCCTTCACGCCCCTGTCGGCGCCCCCGCCCTCACCCTGATCCGCGCCCTCGCCCTCGCCCTCACCCAGGTCTGCGCCCTCGCCCTCGTCCGCGCCCCCGCCCCCGTCCCTGCCCCCGTCCGAATCCAGGTCCATGTCCCCGTCCGCCGCGGTCTCCCTCTCCACCCACTCCACGTAAGTGGCGCTCCCCCGCACGACCGGGGTCGCGATGATCTCCGGGGTGTCGTAGTCGTGCGCCCCGGTCAGCCACGCCTCCAGGGCGGGGTAGCGGTCGGTGGCCGTCTTGAACAGCACCTGCCACTCGCGGGCGGACTCCAGCGCCCCCTCCCACCGGTAGACGGACGTCACGGGGCCGGCGATCTGCGCGCAGGCCGCCACCCGTGCCCGTACCGCTCCCCGCGCGAGGTCCCGCGCCTTGTCCTCGGTGTCCGTCGTGGTCAGCACGGTCAGCACCCGCGCCTTCGGTCCGTCGTCGTCCGTGTGCCGCATACGCCGATTGTGCACAGGGCGGTCGCGCGCGGCGGCGGCAAGAGGCGACCGCCCCTGCCGAAGGTCCCGAACCTCGCGCTTTCGCCCCGATTGGTCGCAGCTGTTACACAACCTCCGGTTTTCCGTGATGGTCGGTTCCTACGGTCGACAGCGGTGGCCGGTCCTCTGCCGAATCCCCGGTGCAGCCCCTGGGCCGGCCACCACCAGTTCACCGCCCCCGTTCCCCGCCCGCGAAGGCCCCCAGTCCTGTCCTGCCTCCCCCTCGACGGTCAGCAGCCATGAATCCGAACCTCCGCCGCCTGCTCCTGCTGGGCGTCGTCCCCCTCGTCGCCCTGCTGGCGGCGCTCGCGGCCTCCGGTTGCTCCGGCCCGAACGGCCTCGGCCAGGGCGACGCCGCGCCGTCCGTCTCCATGCAGCCCCGCCCCGAGGCGGTCTGGCCCGCGTGGGCGGGCAAGACGTCGTGGTCCCCGGGCGCGGAGGCCTCCACGCGCCAGCCGCCGCCGGAGCCGCTGAAGGGCGTGAAGGTCGGCAAGGGAGGACTTGCCGCGATGGACCCCCACACGATCCTGCGGGCCGATCCGCGCACCCGGCCGCTCGCCGACCGGAGCTCGATCGACCGGCCGGGGCAGGCCGGGCTGCGCCCGCCGATGTTCCTCGACCTGACCGGCGACAAGAAGCCCGAGATGCTGGTGGCCGCCGACACCGAGAGCGGCCGGTCCGTGCTGACCGTCTACACCGAGCGCGACGGCAAGGTGTATCCGATCCTCTTCACCTCCGGCCGGAGCCTGAGCGTGGAGACCATCGGCCCCGACCTGCTGGTGCGCACCCCGTGCTCGGAGGGCGGCGAGCAGGCCGTGCGCTTCCACTGGGACGGCGCGCGGATGTCCACGGTCAGCGACATCAAGAGCTACCGGCGCACGCCCCAGCCCTCCGGCGCGGCGAATCCGCCCGGGAACGCGCGGGCCAGGCCCTCCTCCCCCGCGTCCCCCTCCCCGGGGAGCCCTTGATGCCGCGTCGGTCCGCGGCCCGGACCGGAGCCGCGCGCCGCTCCGGAGCCGTCGGCGGGCTCCGCGCCGCGCTCAACAGCCTCGGGCTGCGCTGGAAGATCGCCGCGCTGCTCGCCGTGGGCTGTGCGGTGGTGGCCGTCGCCATCGGCTTCCTGGTCCACCACGCCCGGCTCGACCAGGTCGCCGAGAACGCCAGGTCGGGGGCGACCGCGCAGCTCGTCCGGGTGCGTCAGCTGTACGAGCTGACGGGGCAGGTCGACCAGGCCGACACGGACGCCGCCATCGACGCGCCCGGGCTGCCCGCGGCGCTGCGCAGGGCGGCGCTGGCCGGGCAGCGCACCACCTACCTGGACATGGCGTCGGGCGACCCGTGCGTCTGGGCGGCCCGGCCGGTCGGCGACAACCCGCACCACGTGCTGTCCATCCGCGAGTCGCTGCGCGGACAGGCCGACGAGATGGCCGACTTCGACCGGCAGCTGCTGGTCTCCGGTGCCGTCGTCGTCGGCCTCGCCGCGCTCGGCGGCGCGGGCCTGTCCAGCAGGCTCAGCCGCGAGCTGCGCACCGCCGCCGCCATCGCGCGCCGGATCAGCCAGGGCGACCTCGACGCCCGCATCGACCACCCGCGCCCGCCCGGGCTGCGGCACGGCAGGGACGAGGTCGCCGAGCTGGCCACCGCCGTCGACACGATGGCCGCCTCCCTGCAGCAGCGCCTGGAGGCCGAGCAGCGCTTCACCGCGGACGTCGCCCACGAGCTGCGCACCCCGCTGACCGGGCTGCACACGGCGGCCGAGCTGCTGCCGCCGAGCCGCCCCACCGAGCTCGTGCGCGACCGGGTCGGCGCGCTGCGCACCCTCACCGAGGACCTGCTCGAAGTGGCGCGGCTGGACGCGGAGGTGGAGAAGCCGGATCTCGACGTGCATCCGCTGGGGCAGCTCGTCGAGGGGATCGCCGAGCACGCGCGCGGGTCGGCGGCCGGTTTCACGGCGCGGGGCGCGCGGGAGGCGTACGAGACGTTCGTGCGGACCGACGCGCGGCGCCTGGAGCGGATCCTCACCAACCTCGTGACCAACGCCCACAAGCACGGCGGCGGCCCGGTCGAGGTGCGGGTCGACGGCGTCGAGATCACGGTCCGCGACCACGGGCCGGGCTACCCCGCGCACCTGCTGGAGGACGGTCCGCAGCGCTTCCAGACCGGTGCGCGCGAACGCGGCCAGGGCACCGGTCTCGGCCTGACCATCGCGCTCGGCCAGGCCCAGGTGATCGGCGCCGAGGTGGAGCTGGCCAACGCGGCGGACGGCGGGGCGCTGGCGGTGGTGCGGCTGCCGCGGGCCTGACCTGGTCAAACCCACTACGGCCGGGGTGACTTGGGTGGCTACGCTGGCCGTATGACCCAGCGCCTCGCACCGCAAGCCAAGGAAGCCACCATCGGCGAACTCGCCGAGCGCAGCGGAGTGGCCCCCTCCGCTCTGCGGTTCTACGAGAGCGAAGGGCTCATCACGTCCCGCCGCACCTCGGGGAACCAGCGCCGGTACAGCCGCGACACGCTGCGCCGGGTCGCGTTCATCCGCACCTCGCAGCAGCTCGGCATGCCGCTGGCCACGATCCGCGAGGTGCTCGCCCTGCTCCCCGAGGACCGCACGCCCAACCGCGCGGACTGGGCCAGGATCTCGGAGTGCTGGCGCGAGGACCTCGACACCCGGATACGCACCCTCCAGCGGCTGCGCGACAACCTCACCGACTGCATCGGCTGCGGCTGCCTCTCCCTCTCCCGCTGCGCGCTCTCCAACACCTGGGACGCGCTGGGCACGCGCGGCCCCGGCCCGCGCCGCCTGGTGGAGCGCCGCATCCCGAGCACGGAGGGCCCCGGCGGGACGGACGGCACGGACCCGGCGGAGGCTGCGGCTGCGGCGGAGGCGGCGGACGGGCAGGGGGACGAGGGCGCCGGCGACCTGTGCCGGGGAGCGGGCGCCGAGGGTCCGGGGTGCCTCGGCGCCGTCCCCGCGCGGAGCGTCTCGTAGCGTGTCGGCATGACAAGCACCGGACTCGTTCAGCGCATTGAGATCGACGGACAGCCCGCCACCGCGGCGAGCCTGCTGTGGCCGGCCCTCGTGCAGACCGGCCACTTCACCGCCATGCAGGTCAGGGGCGGCAGGGTGCGCGGCCTGGACCGTCATCTGGCGCGACTGGACGCGGCCACCCGCGAGCTCTTCGGGCAGGGCCTGGACGGCGAGCGGGTGCGTGCGCTCATCCGGCAGATCCTCCGCGACGACTTCCCCGCGGCGACCGTACGCGTCTATGTGCACGCCCCCGACGGGGAGCCGTCCCTGATGCTCACCGTCCGGCCGCCGACGGAGCTGCCCGCCGCGCCCGCGGAGCGCGCGCAGTCCCTGAAGTCGGTGCCCTACCAGCGGCCCTTCCCGCACATCAAGCACCTGGGCGGGTTCGCGCAGGCCCACCACATCGAGCTCGTGCGGCGGGCGGGCTACGACGAGGCGCTGCTCACCGGCCCGGACGGGGCGATCAGCGAGGGCGCGATCACGAACATCGCCTTCTTCGACGGCACGGACGTCGTGTGGCCGGACGCGCCCCACCTGAGCGGCATCACGATGCAGCTGGTCGAGCCGCGCCTGCCCGCCGCGGGCCTGCCCACCCGGCACGCCCCGGTCACCCTCGCCGACCTGCCCTCCTACTCGGCGGCCTTCGTCACCAACGCGTGGGGGGTGCGGCCCGTGCGGCGCATCGACGACCTCGCGTACGGGATCGACGAGGAGCTGATGGAGCGGGTCTCCGCGGCCTACGACGAGGTGCCCTGGGACACGGTCTGAGCCGCGGCACGCGTCCGCGCGGGGGGCGCGCGGCGCCCGGGGTCACCCATTCACAGGCGCCGCGCCGAGCCTTCGGAGACTTTCCGCCGATACGCCGGTGACCTGCTGGAACGCGCCTCCCGCCGGGTCGGCGAGCGCCGCGCACGGCCTTTCTGATGGTTCATCAGCAGGCGTGGGCCGCCGAGTGCCACTTACCTCGGAGGAGCGGGGTTCGACCGACGCAGCGGCACTTGGGGGTGCCGCGGGCCGTACCCGTGCGAAGGCCCTCGGAGGAACGACCACATGCGCAACGCCCGCCTGCTGACCGCTACCGCCCTCGCCGTGGCGGCGGGCGCCCTGGCGGCCGTCCCCGCGGCCGCCGCCTCCGTCGCCCCCGGCGCGCCCGCCGGGCACCTGGAGATCCGGCCCGCGACCGTCACCCCCGGTTCGGCCGTCACCGTCTACACGACCGCCTGCGGCCCCGGCGGGACCGCGGCGGGCGACGCGAGCGCGGTGGGCGCGGGCACCTTCGCGCTGGCGCCCGGCACCCAGCAGGAGACCGGCGAGGCCGCGACCGGCCGGTTCGAGGTGCCGCCGTCCGCGCAGCCCGGGACCTACGAGATCGTCGCCAAGTGCTCCGGGTCCGGCGGCTCGGGAGCGAAGGACAAGCAGCTCGCGGGCGATCTCATGGTCACCATCACGTCCACCGCGGCGGCCGGCGACCGGCAGCCGCAGCATCCGAGGGGACATGTGAAGACGGGGGTCGGCGGCGCGCTCGGTCCCGACCCCGTGCAGACCGCGGCGGGAGTGGCGGCGCTTGCCGTCGCCGCCGCGGGCGGTACCTGGCTCCTGCACCGCCGGGCGAGAGGCGACAGGATCTGACGGACACCCTCCGCTGTCCACCGGTACCGCCACCCCTGCCCCCTCCCGGCCCGTGTCCCCTCGCGGGCGGGGAGGGGGACGAGGCTCCTGCCCGCCCGACCCCGAGGGGGACGCCGTATGCGCCGTGCACCCCGCGCACGCAGGAAGACCGGCAACACCGTCATAGCGGCCGTCACCGCGGGCGCGCTCTGCACCGGGGCGTGGCTGCTGGCCGGCGGCACCGCGCCGCACCCGCCGCCGCAGCCCTCGGCCGCGCAGGCCGCCTCGGCCGCCCCCCGCGCCCCCGCGCCGGCCGGCGCCCACCACCCGCCGGGCACCGGCACCGCGCCGCTCCCGCCCTCCCCGCCCGACCGCGTGCGCATCCCGTCCATCGGCGTCGACACGCCCCTGATGGGCCTCGGCCTGACCGCGCAGGGCAGCCTCGACGTGCCGCCCCCGGAGCGGAAGAACCTGGCGGGCTGGTACGAGGCGGGCACCACGCCCGGTGAGCGCGGCACGGCCATCGTGGCGGGCCACGTCGACAACAAGGAGGGCCCGGCCGTCTTCTACGAGCTGGGCGCGCTGCAGAAGGGCCGCACGATCGAGGTCGAGCGCAGGGACGGCAGCGTGGCCGTCTTCACCGTCGACGCGAACGAGGTGTACGACGCCAAGGGCTTCCCCGACGAGAAGGTCTACGGCGCCGCGCCCCGGCCGGAGCTGCGGGTGATCACCTGCGGCGGCAGGTACTCCCGTCAGACGGGCTACCAGGGCAACGTGGTGGTCTTCGCCCACCTCACGGCGGTGCGCTAGGGAGATCGCAGGGGCACCCTCTCAGGGGCGCCCTCTCCAGGGAGCGACCCTCACGCCAGCCACTGCTCGTAGGCCATCTTCACCACGAGGGCGAGGACGGTGGTCAGGAGCACGACCCGGACGAAGCCGCTGCCCTTCTTCAGGGCGGTGCGGGCGCCGAACATGCCGCCCGCGAGGTTGAAGACGGCCATGAGCGCGGCCAGCTGCCACAGGACCGCGCCCTGCCAGGCGAACATCGCGAGGGCGCCCGCGTTGGTGCAGCAGTTGACGATCTTCGCGGTGGCGGAGGCGGAGACCAGGTCGAGGTGGAGCACGGCGGTCAGGGCGAGGACGAGGAAGGTGCCGGTGCCGGGTCCGATGAGCCCGTCGTAGAAGCCGATGCCGAGGCCCGCGAGGGCGATCGCCGCCAGGATGCGCTTCGGGGAGGCGGGGGCAGCCGGGGGCACGGTGCCGAAGGCGGGCCGCAGGATCACGAAGGCGGCCACGGCGAGCAGCACCACCATGATCACGGGCTTGAGCACCTCGGTGCTCATCCCGGCGGCGAAGAAGGCGCCGCCCATCGACCCGGCGAGCGCGGCCAGGCCGATCCGTACGGCGGTCGGCACGTCGACGGGGGTCTTCCTGACGTACGTCACGGCGGCGCCCGTCGTCCCCACGATCGCCACGGCCTTGTTCGTGCCGAGGGCGTGCGCGGCCGGGGTGGAGCCGGGCAGGCCGAGCAGCAGGGCGGGAAGCAGCAGCAGTCCGCCGCCGCCGACCACGGCGTCGATCCAGCCGGCCGCGAGGGCGGCGAGGCACAGGACGACGACCGCGGTGAGGGATATGTCAGGCATGATCGCGACCTTAGGGACCGGGTGATCATGGCGTCCACGGAATCCCGGAGAGTTGAGCGTCTTCTGAGGTCGGGGCAGGTCGGCGGTGGTTCAGGGGGCGGCCTGGGGGGCGGGGACGCCCGCCGGTACGCGGTCGGGGGCCGGGGGTGCCGCCGGGTCGACGGCCAGGGCGAGGGCCGTGGCGACGAGCGCGCTCGCCCCGGCCAGGCCCGCGGCGAGCCTGCGGCGGGCCTGGAGGGTGGGGCCCGGGGCGGGGGCGACGGGTTTGCGGTGGCGTCCCATGGACCTGCTGACCAGCTTTCTCGGACTCGAAGGGGGGTGCGGAGGGGGGCGGAAGGAGGCGGAGGGGGGCGGAGGGTGCGGTGTCAGAACGTGAAGCACTCCGCGTGGATGCGCTCCGCAGGGACGCCCGCGCGGACGAGCGCCGCCTCCGCGGCCGCGGACATGCCGGGCGGGCCGCACAGGTAGACGTCGTGCTCGGCGAGGTCGGGGATCAGATTGCGCAGGGCCTGCGGGGCGAGCGGGTCGAACGCCGCGTCCGAGCGGCCCAGCAGGTAGTGCAGCCCGGCCTGCCGGCGCTCCGCGATGGCCTCCAGTTCCTCCCGCAGGACGAGCTGGTCGGCGCTGCCCGCGCGGTAGAGCAGGGTGACGTCGCCGGGACCGCCCGGCAGCGTCTCGAACAGCGCCCGCATCGGGGTGATGCCGACGCCGCCCGCGAGGAGCAGCACCTTGCGCCGGGTGCGCCGGTGCGCGGTGAGGGCGCCGAACGGGCCGGTGGCCAGGACGCGCGTGCCGGGGCGCAGCCGCCGCATCCGCCGGGTGTGGTCCCCGGCCGCCTTGACGGTGATGCGCAGGGTGTCGTCGCGCACGGGCGCGGACAGCGAGAACGGCAGCGCGGTGTGCCAGAGCCTGCGCTGCAGGAACCGCCACCGGAAGAACTGCCCGGGTTCGGCGCGCAGGTCGGCCACGCCGATGCCCTGCACCACCACGGAGACCACACCGGGCCCCTCGTCGCGCACGTCGGTCACGCGCAGGCTGTGCCGCAGCGCCTGCCGTACGGGGACGACGAGGCGGTACCAGACCAGCAGGACGGCGACGGTGGCGTGCAGCAGCGACCAGAGCCACAGGCTCGGCAGGCCGCCCGCGACGTCCGGGCCCGCGAGCTGGTGGACGAAGGCGAGGGCGGCGCCGAGGTAGGTGAGCAGGTGCACGGCCCGCCAGGTCTCGTGCGGGACGCGGCGGCGCAGGGTGCGCGCGGAGGTGACGCCGACGGCGGCGAGCAGGGCGGTGCCCGCGGTCGCGGCGGCGAGGCCGGGGTAGCCGAGCAGGTCGAGCCCGGCGTGCAGCAGGTCGGTGTCGGCGTGGGCGGCGTATCCGCACAGGGCGAGCAGGGCGTGGGCGGCGCACAGCGTCAGGACGTACCGCCCGCCGAGCGCGTGCCGCCGGGCGAGCAGGTCGGCGCCGACGCCGTGTTCGACGGCGGGGACGCGGGCCATCAGGAACAGCATGACGAGGATGCCGTACCCGGCGAGCAGCCCCGTGAGGTGCGCCCCGGTGGCGAACAGCACGTCGAGCCGGGCGGACGGCTCGGCCTGGACGGCCCACAGCGCGCCGACGGCGAGGCCGCCGCCGAGCACTCCCCCGTGCAGGGCCCGCGGGGAGACGCGGACCGGGGGGACGGGGGTGGCGCCGCGGGCCGCCCGTGCCGTGCGGGCCGGGCGGCGGACGCCCGTCCCGCGCCGGGGATGGCCGTCGGGCGGCGCCGGTATCCGCGGCGGCTCGGCGGGCACCGGCGGGACCGGTGCGTCCGGTGTCCGCGCGGTCGGCCCGGTGGGCGCTCTCGCCGCGGGATCCGTCTGCCGCAGGTACGCGGACAGGGCGGGGTACGCGTCGAGTCGGGGGTCGGCTGCCTCGGTGGTCACGGCCGCACACTAGGCGCCGTGAGGGGCTGGAAGTCGCTGGTCAGCGGCGTCGGGCCGTTCTTTAAGGCGCTCTTGAGGATCGGCTCAACGAGGGTTAAGCAACGGGCCCTCACAGCCGGGCCGCGCCCCCGCTGAGGGCAGCGTTCCGCGCGGGAAACAGCGGCGATCCTGCCGGGTAACACCGGCCCCGCACGCTGCGGGACATGACCTCCTCAGCGCAGCCGACCGCCACCGGCGCCGCACCGGCCGACGGTGTGGTGGTGATCGGCACGGGTCTGGCCGGCGCCCGCGTCGCGCAGCGGCTCGGCGCCGGGACCGTGCTGATCGGCGAGGAGGAACACGCCCCGTACAACCGGGTGCTGCTCGCCGAGGTCCTCGCGGGCCGGTACGGACCCGACGTGATCGCCCTGCCGCGCCCGCCGGGTCCGGTGCTGCGCACCCGCGTGGTCCGCGTCGACCCCGGCGAGCGGCGGGTGCACTGCGCGGACGGCACCGTCGTCCCGTACCGCACGCTCGTCCTCGCGACCGGCTCGAACCCCGTGCTGCCGCCGCTGCGCGGCCTGTTCGCCCCCGGCGCCCGGGAACTCCCCGGCGGGGTGCACGCCTTCCGGACCCTGGACGACTGCCTCGCCCTGTCCGCGGCGGTGACGCCCGGGACGCGGGCCGTCGTCATCGGTGGCGGGCTGCTCGGCGTGTCGGCGGCCCGCGCGCTGGCCCGGCGCGGCGCCCAGGTCGTCCTGACCCAGCAGGCCGAGCGGCTCATGGAACGCCAACTCGACCCGGCAGCATCGGACTTGGTGCGCCGCCACCTGGCCGGGCTCGGCGTCGAGGTGCACACCGAGTGCCGGGTGCGCGGGGTCGGCGTGCGCGGCGGGGCGGTGCGCCGCGTCGAGCTCGCCGACGGCTACCGCCTGGACACCGAGCTGACCGTCCTGGCCTGCGGCGTGCGGCCCCGCACCGGTCTTGCGCGGGCGGCCGGGCTCGCGGTGCGCCGGGGCGTCGTCGTGGACGACCTGCTGCGCACGTCGGACCCGCACATCCGGGCCGTGGGCGACTGCGCGGAGCACGCGGGCCTGGTCTACGGCCTCGCGACGCCCGCCGTCGAGCAGGCCGACGCCCTCGCGGACGCCCTCGCACCCGGCGCCGGTGCGAAAGGTGCGGGAGCCCGCACCGCCGCGCGCCCGTACACCGGTTCCCGCACCCTCACCCGGCTGACCCTGCCGGGACCGGGACCGCTGGACCTCGCGGCCTTCGGCGACGTGCGGGCGCGGCCCGACGACGACGTCGTCCAGCTCGCCGACGCCACCCGCGGCACCTACCGCAAGGTCGTCGTCCGTGACGGCCGGCTGGTCGGCGGGGTGCTGCTCGGCGAGCTGGCGGCCGTCGGCGTGCTGGCCCGCGCCTGGGAGGCCGACGACCCGCTGCCCGACGACGACAGCCCGCTGCTGCACCTGCTCACCCATCCCCGGGCCCCCGGCTCCGCCCGCCCCGGGGAGACCCCCATCGGAGGCCGCTGACATGCCAACGCCCGCACCGACCCCGCTCCCCCGCCCCACCCTCGTGCTCGTCGGCCACGGCATGGTCGGCCAGCGGTTCCTGGAGGCCGCCGCCGCGCAGGGCCTGACCGCGAGCCACCGGGTCGTGGTGCTGTGCGAGGAGCCGCGCCCCGCCTACGACCGGGTGCGGCTCACCTCGTACTTCACGGGCAGCACGCCCGACGAACTCTCGCTCACCGACCGGGACTTCCTCGACGAGCACGGCATCGAGCTGTACGTCGGCGACGCGGCGGAGCGCCTCGACCGCGCCGCGCGGACCGTCACCGCGCGCTCGGGTGCCGTGTTCACGTACGACACGCTCGTGCTCGCCACCGGCTCCTACCCGTTCGTCCCGCCGGTGCCGGGCAAGGACGCGACGGGCTGTTTCGTCTACCGCACCATCGAGGACCTGCTCGCCATCGAGGAGTACGCGAAGCGGCGCGCCACGACGGGCGCGGTCGTCGGCGGCGGACTGCTCGGCCTGGAGGCGGCGGGCGCGCTGCAGGGGCTCGGACTGGCCACGCACATCGTGGAGTTCGCGCCCCGGCTGATGCCCGTGCAGGTCGACGAGGGCGGTGGCGCGGCACTCCTTCGGACCATCACCGGCATGGGCCTGACCGTGCACACCGGCACCGGCACGCAGGAGATCGTGACGGGCGGGGACGGCGCCGTGACCGGCATGAAGCTGTCCGACGGGAGCGAACTCGGCACGGATCTGGTGGTGTTCTCGGCGGGGGTGCGCCCGCGCGACCGGCTGGCGCGCGCGCACGGCCTCGCGGTCGGCGAGCGCGGCGGCATCACCGTCGACGAGCGGTGCCGCACCAGCGACCCGCACGTCTACGCCATCGGCGAGTGCGCGCTGGCGGCGGACGGCCGCGTGTACGGCCTGGTCGCACCGGGCTACGAGATGGCGCAGACGGCCGCCGCCGCCATCGCCGCCCGGGAGGCGAGCTTCACCGGCGCCGACCTGTCGACCAAGCTGAAGCTGCTCGGCGTCGACGTGGCGTCGTTCGGCGACGCGCACGGCGCGGCGGAGGGGTCCCTCGACGTCGTCTACACCGACTCGCGTTCGGGGACGTACAAGAAGCTGGTGATGGCGCCGGGCGGCGAACTGCTGGGCGGGATCCTCGTCGGCGACGCGGAGGCCTACGGGCTGCTGCGGCCGCTCACCGGGTCGGTGCCGCCGGTGCCCGCCGAGCAGCTGGTGCTGCCCGCGGGCGCGGGCGCGCCCGTCGCGCTCGGCCCGGAGGCGCTGCCCGGCTCCGCGGTGATCTGCAACTGCCACAACGTCACCAAGGACGCCATCTGCGCCTGCTCGACGCTGCCCGAGGTGAAGAAGTGCACCAAGGCGGGCACGGGCTGCGGCAGTTGCCTCAAAGTGATCGGGCAACTGCTCCCGCAGAGCGGCGACAGCGGCCTGTGCGGCTGCTTCGCGCAGACCCGCCAGGAGCTGTACGAGATCGTCCGCGCGCTGCGGGTCACCTCCTTCCGGGAGCTCCTCGACGCGCACGGCCGCGAGGAGGCCCGCGGCGGCGAGGGCTGCGACGCGTGCAAGCCCGCGGTCGGCTCGATCATCGCGTCGCTCGCGCCGACGATCGGCGCCGGGGGCTATGTCCTGGACGGCGAACAGGCCGCGCTGCAGGACACCAACGACCACTTCCTCGCCAACCTCCAGAAGAACGGCTCCTATTCGGTGGTGCCGCGCATTCCCGGCGGCGAGATCACCCCGGAGAAGCTGATCGTGATCGGCGAGGTGGCCCGGGACTTCGGGCTCTACACGAAGATCACCGGCGGTCAGCGCATCGACCTGTTCGGCGCCCGGGTCGAGCAGCTGCCGATGATCTGGACGCGGCTCGTGGACGCGGGCTTCGAGTCGGGGCACGCGTACGGCAAGGCGCTGCGCACCGTGAAGTCCTGCGTGGGGCGCACCTGGTGCCGGTACGGCGTGCAGGACTCGGTGCGCATGGCCATCGACCTGGAGCTGCGCTACCGGGGCCTGCGGGCGCCGCACAAGCTGAAGTCGGCGGTGTCCGGCTGCGCGCGGGAGTGCGCCGAGGCGCAGTCCAAGGACTTCGGCGTGATCGCCACGGCGAGCGGCTGGAACCTGTACGTGGGCGGCAACGGCGGTGCCACCCCGCGCCACGCGGACCTCCTCGCCCAGGACCTGGACGACGCGGGCCTGGTGCGCCTCGTCGACCGGTTCCTGATGTTCTACATCCGCACCGCCGACCGCCTGGAGCGCACCGCGGCCTGGCTGGACCGGATCGACGGCGGCCTCGACCACGTGCGCGACGTCGTCGTCCACGACTCGCTGGGCATCTGCGCCGAGCTGGAGTCGCTGATGGCCGCGCACGTCACGCACTACCGCGACGAGTGGGCGCAGACGCTGGACGATCCGGAGCGGCTCGCGCGCTTCGTGTCCTTCGTGAACGCGCCGGGCGTGCCGGACCCCACCGTCGGCTTCGTGCCCGAGCGCGACCAGATCAAGCCGGACCTCCCCCTCCTCTCGATCGGCCCCCGCCCCCTGGAAGGAGCCGCACGATGAGCGACTCGACCGCCGCCCGGGTCCACCTGCGCCTGGACGACACCTGGTTCGCGGTCTGCGACCGCACGCAGCTGCTGCCGGGCCGGGGCCTTGCGGCCCTGCTGCCCGACGGCCGGCAGGCGGCGCTCTTCGTCGACCGGGAGGGCCGCCCGTACGCGATCGACAACCGCGACCCGTTCACCGGCGCCTCGGTCCTCTCGCGGGGCCTGCTGGGCACGGAACGGGGGCGGCCGTTCGTCGCCTCGCCGCTCCTGAAGCAGCGGTTCGACCTGGCGACCGGGCGGTGCCTGGACGACGAGGAGGTGTCGGTCGCGGTGCATCCGGTGCGGATCGCCTGACCGGCACTCTCCCGCTCTCTTGACCGATCGTTCCAAAAAACTCTTGACCAGTCGTTCCAGAAAGACGTAGTGTTCCTCTCGTGGCCAGGACCAAGGAATTCGATCCGGACGCCGCGCTGCAGACGGCCCTGGAGCTGTTCTGGCGCCGCGGCTACGAGGCGACGTCGATGGCGGACCTCGTCGAGGCGCTCGGCATCGGGCGCGCCAGCATCTACGCGACCTTCGGGAACAAGCACGACCTGTACCTGAAGGCGCTGGAGCGGTACGGCGAGCTGCAGAAGCCGCTGCTGCTCGCGGAGCTGGCGGCGCCGGGCCCCGCCCTGCCCGCGGTGCGCGCGGTGGTGCGCCGCTTCGGCGCCGAGTCGACGGCCGAGGAAGGCCGCCTGACCGGGTGTTTCATCACCAATACGGCGACCGAGCTGGCGCCGCACGACGCGGCGGCGGCGCGCTGCGTCGAGCGGAGCTGGGACCACATCGAGACCCTGCTGCACTCCGCGCTCGTCCGGGCCCGGGCCCAGGGCGAGCTGCCCGCGGACCGCGATCCGCTCACGCTCGCCCGCATGCTGCTCGTGGTGATGCAGGGCCTGCGGGTGGTCGGCAAGGCCTCCAGGGATCCGGCCCGGGTACGGGACGCGGTCGAACAGGCGCTCACCCTGCTCGACTGACCCGTCAGCCCTCCGGACCCCTGTTCGCCTCCCCCGCACCACCCCTTCCCCTGCGCCTCCGGCCGCTCCCCACCCCCGTACGCCCCACGCGCCGCCCGTCGCACACGGCCTCACCCTGCCCTCATACTGAACCGATCGGTCAAGAAAAGAGTCCCTGTCATGACTGCTCCCGCCCCCCGCTCCCGCTTCGCCGGACGCACCGCCCTCGTCACCGGCGGCGGCTCCGGACTCGGCCGTGCCACCGCGCTCGCCCTCGCCGCCGAAGGCGCGAACGTCGTCGTCGCCGGGCGCACCGAGGCCCCGCTGAAGGAGACCGTCGACCTCATCGAGCAGGCGGGCGGCACCGCCCTCGCCGTCACCGCGGACGTCTCCCGCTCGGCCGACCTCGGCGCGCTCGTGGCCGCCACCGTCGAGCGCTTCGGTTCGCTGGACGTGGCCGTGAACAACGCCGGCATCCTGCGCGCAGGACAGCCGGTCGCCGAACTGCCCGAGGCGGACTGGCGCACCATGCTCGACATCAACGTCACCGGCGTCCTGCTCGCCCTGCAGGCCGAGGTCCGGCAGATGCGCACGCAGGCCGGGGGCGGCGCCATCGTGAACATAGGCTCGACCCTGGGGGCGCACACCAGTGTGCCGGGCACCGCCGCCTACGGCGCCACCAAGGCCGCCGTGTCCGCGCTCGGCCGCGCCGCCGCCGCCGAGCACATCAGGGACGGCGTGCGCATCAACACCGTCAGCCCCGGCTCCTCCGACACCACCATGTCGTTCCGCCCCGGCGAGACCGAGGCCGACCGGGCGGCCCGCATGAAGGAGGACACGCCGCTGGGCCGGGTGTCCAGCACCGAGGAGGTCGCCGCGGCCGTGCTGTACCTGGCGTCCGACGAGTCCGGCTCGGTGGTCGGCGCCGACCTGGTGATCGACGGCGGCGCCGCGGCCTGACCGGCCCGCGCCGGGCCCCTGCCGTAGGCTCCCTCTCCCGACTTGCCCTTCGGCAAGCGGTCGACGGAGAGGGAGCCCCGCCATGCCCGCCTGGACCGCGAGCGACATCCCCGACCAGAGCGGCCGCACGGCGGTGGTGACCGGGGCGAACAGCGGGCTCGGCTACGTCACGGCGCGCGAACTGGCCCGCCGCGGCGCCCGCGTGGTCCTGGCCTGCCGCAGCGAGGAGCGCGGCAGCGCCGCCGTGGCCCGGCTGCGCACCGAGGTGCCGGACGCGCACGCCGAGTTCGGCCGCCTCGACCTCGGCGACCTGGCGTCCGTACGGAAGTTCGGCACGGCGTACGAGGGCACGCGCCTGGACCTGCTCATCAACAACGCGGGCGTCATGGCGCTGCCCCACCGGCGCACCGCGGACGGCTTCGAGACGCAGTTCGGCGTGAACCACCTCGGGCACTTCGCGCTCACCGGACTGCTGCTGCCGTGCCTCCTGCGGACGCCGGGGGCGCGTGTCGTGACCGTGTCGTCCGGCCTGCACGCGCTCGCCGACATCGACCTCGGCGACCTCAACAGCGAGCGCCGCTACCGGCGCTGGGTGGCCTACGCCCGGTCCAAGACGGCCAACCTGCTCTTCGTCCACGAGCTGGCGCGCCGCCTGGCCGCCTCCGGCTCCGGCCTCGTCGCGGCCGCCGCCCACCCCGGGTACGCCTCGACGAACCTGCACGGCGCGGGCGCGCGGATGGAGGGCCGCAAGGCCGTCGAGCGCCTCATGGAACTCGGCAACCGGATCATCGCGCAGTCCGCGGAGTCGGGCGCGCTGCCCACGCTGTACGCGGCGACGGCGCCCGGCGTGCGGCCCGACTGGTTCACGGGCCCCGGCGGCCTCGGGCTCCGCGGCGCGCCGGGACCGTCCTGGCGCGCCAAGTGGACGCGCGACGACGTGGCGGGCGAACGCCTGTGGGCGGCCTCGCAGGACCTGACGGGCGTACGGTACGACGCGCTCACGTCCCCGGCCGGCTGAGACGGCCCCGCAGCGCCCCTACGCGACTCCGCGCCCCCGCCCGGCTCCGCGCCCCCGCCCCGTCCCGCCGGGAGCGCGGGTCCCGCCCTCACGCCGCCGCGCGCAGCTCCACCGCCGCCAGCGGCACGAAGCCGGGGCCCGTGCCGCCGGTCGGTGCGTCCCTGCCGCCCAGGCGCCGCAGCATGGCGAGCGCGATCCGCTCCCCCTGCGCCTTCGCGCGGTCCGCGTTCGGGCCCCGGTGCGGTCCGTCGACGGTGGCGTGCCACAACTGCACCCAGCGGCCGAAGTGCTCGGCGGTCAGCGGGCGCGCCTCGTGCAGCACCGCGTGCGGGGCGAAGGCGTTGCGGCGGTACTCGGCCGTGCGGAACAGCGCGCGCTCCCAGAAGTCGGTGATGCGCGGCAGGTGGACCTCCAGGTCGGTTCCGGCGATCTCCGTGAAGAACGGGCCGATCAGCGGGTCGGCGAAGGCAGCCGTGTAGAAGCGGCGCAGCAGGGCGTCGAGGTCGGCGCGGGAGGTGATGTCCGGCCGCGCGGGGTCCGGGACGGGCGGGGCGATCGGGGCGGGCGGGGTCTGCGGGGCGGGTGCGGCGGGCGGAACGGGCTGAAGGTGCGGGGCGTCCATGGCTCAACGGTCCGCCCGCGCCCGGGCCGCTCCCAGGGCCGAAGGTCCCCCTCAGTGCAGGTCGGAGGCCTCGAAGACGGCCCGTGCCGTCGCCCGGTCGGCCCGTTCGGTCAGCCGCCGCAGCTCGGCGCAGCCCGTCCTGAGCAGCCCGGCCTCCCGGGCGGCCCGGGCGCCGGTGTCGAGGCGGTGGAGGAGCAGCGGGTTGTCGACGAGGATCTGCGGGTCGAGCTCGATCCGGTTGCCCAGCGAGTCGCACAGGACCAGGCGCGCGGCGACGCCCCCGCTGTGCCGGACGGCGGTCAGCAGGCCGGTGCAGACGTGCCGCCGCCGTCCGAGGCCCCGCACGGCGAGCCAGCCGGGCCCCGCGGTCACCCGCACCGGGTGCAGCACCAGGTAGAGCAGGCCGGAGAGCGCGGCCCACAGGCAGGCGCGCGGCGGGCTCAGGGTGGCGTTGGCCCCGTCCACGAGGAGGACGAGAGCGAAGAGCCCGAGCGCGCAGAAGACGGCCGCGCGCACGTCGGCCGCCCAGGTGCGGTCGGACGTGCTCCGCTCCGGCGCCCCCGTGACCCGCACGTCGCCGGTCAGGCCCTCGTCCCGCGCCGTGTCCCGGCGCGCCGCGCGCCGTCCCGTCCTGTGATGTCCCATGAGCGGAACCGTAGGACGCCGGGAGGCCCGCGGCACCTCCGTTGACGTGGTGCTGACACCCGTCGGGCACACCTTGACGGGCCGCTGACGCGGGGCCTCCCGCGGCCCGGCGGGCGGCCGTCCCGGGCAGGGCGACACCCGGACGCAACACACCTGTCGTAATCCCTCTGCATGGTTGATCGTTGGGCCGGGCACACACCGACGCGTACGGCGCCGCCGCCCGCCGGCGGCGCAGGTCCGACACGACGCAGGGGGACGACCAGCATGACCATCAGCCGCAGGACACTGCTCGGGACGGGCGCGGCACTCGGGCTGCTCACCGCGTGCGGGTCCAACACCGGACGCGACGACGGCGGTACGGACGGCAAGGGGCCCAAGCTCGCCCAGTGGTACCACCAGTACGGCGAGGCGGGCACCGAGCAGGCCGTGAAGCGGTACGCCGCCGCGTACGAGAAGGCCGCCGTGAGCGTCCAGTGGCGGCCCGGCAACTACGACGAGCAGACCGCCGCCGCCCTGCTCACCGACTCCGGGCCCGACGTCTTCGAGGTCAACGGCCCCTCCCTGGACCAGATCAGGGGCGGCCAGGTCGTCGACCTCACCGACCTGTTCGAGGGCGTCAAGGACGACTTCAACCCGGCGGTGCTCGCCCCCAAGACGTACGACGGGAAGATCTGGGCGGTCCCGCAGGTCGTCGACATGCACCTGCTCTACTACCGCAAGAGCCTGCTCGCCGACGCGGGCGTGCGGCCGCCGAAGAGCCTGGACGAGCTGGTGGACGCGGCGAAGGCGCTCACCACGAAGAAGGTCAAGGGCCTCTTCCTCGGCAACGACGGCGGGGCGGGCGCCCTCGGCATCACCCCGCTGTACGCGGCGGGCCTCTCCTCGGTCACCGAGGACGGCGAGGTCGGCTTCGACGACCCGGCGGCCGCCCGCGCCCTGGGCAAGCTGCGCCGCCTCTACGCCGACAAGTCGCTGCTGCTCGGCGCGCCCGCCGACTGGTCGGACCCGTCGGCGTTCGTGCAGGAGCTGACCGCCATGCAGTGGTGCGGCCTGTGGGCGCTGCCCGCCGTCAAGAAGGAGCTGGGCGACGACTTCGGCGTCCTCGCGCTGCCCGCCGACGGGCCGGACGGCAGGCCGGCGCTGCCGGTGGGCGCCTACGGCGCCGCGGTGAGCGCGCGCAGCGACCACCGCAAGGAGGCGAAGGACTTCCTGAAGTGGCTGTGGATCGACCGGACGGAGTACCAGAAGGACTTCGCGCTCTCCTACGGCTTCCACATCCCCGCCCGGCTGTCGCTGGCGAAGAAGGCCGCCGCGCTGCAGGAGGGCCCGGCCGCCGACGCCGTGCGCTACTCCACCGCGTACGGCTACGCGGAGCCGCTCCTGTGGACGCCCGCGAGCCGCACCGCCTACCAGGACGCGCTGAGCCGCGTCATCAAGTCCGGCGCCGACCCGGAGAACGAGCTGAAATCCGTCGTACGGAAGGTCCGGGCGGAGCTGGACCGGGTCAAGAAGAAGTCGTGAGCCGGGAGTTGACGCCGGTCGGCACGGTCCGCTCCCGGCTGCTCGGCAGCCAGAACCGCACGCTGTGGTTCTGGGTCTTCGTCGGGCCCTTCGCGCTCGGCCTGATCCTCTTCACGTACGTGCCGCTCGCGTGGAGCGTCTACCTCAGCTTCTTCGACGCCCACAACACCGTCTCGCCCACCGACTTCGTCGGCCTCGACAACTACACGTCGATGCTGCGCAACGACGCCTTCACCGACAGCCTCGTCACCTTCGCGGTGTTCTCCGCCTTCATCGTGCCGACGACGTTCGTCCTGTCGCTCGCGCTCGCCCTGATGGTGAACCGGCTGCGCCGCGCCCAGGCGTTCTTCCGGTCGGTCTTCTTCCTTCCGGCGGCGTGCAGTTACGTCGTGGCGGCGCTGATCTGGAAGCTGTCGATCTTCAACGGGGTGCGGTTCGGGCTCGCCAACACCGTCCTCGGCTGGTTCGGCGCCGACCAGACCGCGTGGCTCTCGACCACCGAACCGCCCTGGTACTGGCTGGTCATCGTCACCGTGCGGCTCTGGCTCCAGGCCGGCTTCTACATGATCCTCTTCCTCGCGGGCCTGCAGCGGATCTCGCCGACCCTCTACGAGGCGGCGGCGGTGGACGGCGCCCGGCCGGGCTGGCAGGTCCTGCGCCACATCACGCTGCCGCAGCTGCGGGCGACCTCGGTCGCCGTGACCCTGCTGCTCGTCATCAACGCCTTCCAGGCCTTCGACGAGTTCTACAACCTGCTCTCGGACTCCCGCGGTTACCCGCCCTACGCCCGGCCACCGCTCGTCTACCTGTACTACACGGCCCTCGGCCAGGGCCAGAACCTCGGGCTCGGCAGCGCGGGCGCGGTGATCCTCGCGCTGATCATCGCGGTGGTCACGGTCGGCCAGGCGCGCTGGTTCGGCCTCGGCAGGAAGGAGGACTGACATGGATGACGCCCTGGTCCGGGTGGGCCGCGCGCTGCGGGTCGTCCTGCTCATCGCCCTCGCGCTGCTCTTCCTCGTCCCCTTCTACCTCCTCGTGCGCAACGGCCTCGCGTCCGAGGACGACATCACCTCCCCCGACTGGACGTTCTTCCCGTCCACCCTGCACTGGTCGAACCTCTCCGAGCTCTTCGACGACCCGACCGTGCCGATGGCCCGCGCGCTGCTCAACTCGACGCTGATCGCGGTCGCGACGACCCTCGGCACGCTCGTCCTCGCCTCCCTCGCCGGGTACGGCCTGGCCCGCATCCCCTACCGGTACGCGAACCAGGTCTTCTACGCGATCCTCGGCACGATGATGGTCCCGGCCGCCGTCACCTTCGTGCCGAGCTTCGTCCTGGTCTCCTCGCTCGGCTGGGTCTCCACCCTGCGCGGGCTGATCGTGCCGACGCTCTTCTCCGCCTTCGCGTGCTTCATCTTCCGGCAGTACTTCCTGGGCTTCCCGCGGGAGCTGGAGGACGCGGCGCGGGTGGACGGGCTCGGGTACTGGCGCACGTACTGGCGGGTGGTCGTGCCCAACTCCCGGCCCGTCTTCGCGGCCGTCGGCACGATCGTGTTCATCGGCGCCTGGAACTCCTTCCTGTGGCCGCTGGTGATCGGCCAGGACCGCGACGCGTGGACGGTCCAGGTCGCGCTCGCCACGTTCACCACGTCCCAGGTCATCCGCCTGCACGAGCTGTTCGTGGCGGCAGCGGTCTCGATCGTGCCGCTCCTGGTGGTGTTCCTGTTCTTCCAGCGGTGGATCGTTGCGGGGGTGGAGCGGTCCGGGATCGACGACTGAGCGGGGCCGGGTCTACGCAGGTTCGGCGAGGTCCTCCATCGCCTCGGGGAGCTTGCGCAGCCGGACGAGGGTCTGCGTGACCGTGCGGACGGCCGCGTCGGCCCGGTCGCGGGCCAGGGGCCGGGCGCCCCCGCCCGCGCCGCTGCGCCGTGCCAGCTCGTCGAGGAGCTCGCCGACCTCGGTGGAGGCGGTGTGCAGCGCGCGGATCCGCTCCTCGACGCGGGCGACCAGGTCGGCGGGCTCGGACGGCGGGTCCGCAGGCCCCCCGGGGTCCGGCACGGAACCTTCGTCGTCGGCGGCGGGCGCGGGAGCCGGGACCGCGGGGGCCGGGGTCCCGATCGCCGCGCTCACCGCGGGGGCGACCGCCGCCACGGTCCGCGCGAGCGCTCCCAGCGCGCCCGGGAGGGGCGCGGCGGCCGGCCGCGGGACGGACGGCAGCGCGGGTGCGGACGCGGGCAGCGATCCGGGTACGGAAAGGGCCGCCTTCGGCGACGGCGGCCGGACGGCGGCGGCGCGCGGCTTCCCCCCGGTGTCCTTGGGGAACTCCCCGTCGAACCACACCGGCGTCATCTCCCGGCCCGGCATCTCCTGCCCCGAACCGCTGACCCGCCAGGGCCTGCGGTCCCCGTCGTCCATCGCGGCGGCCAGCGACCTGAGCAGGCCGACCGCCGCCGGGCGGTTCTTCTCGTGCCGCAGGGCCTGGAGGCAGTTCGTGACGGTCCTGCGCGAGCGCCTGATCGGCGCCCCGGCGTCGTCGACCGCCTCCTGGCCGTCCAGCGAGCCGCGGTCGGCCTCGATGATGCCGGAGGAGGCCAGCCAGTGCGCCGCCCGGTAGGCGACCAGTTCCTCGAAGGCGAGGTCGTCGGTGTCCGCCGCGGCGAGGAGCTCCGGCAGCCTGCGGCCGGACGGCGCGATGCCGTCGCGGACCCTGGTGGAGAAGATCTGCCCCACCCGGGGGTTCCAGGGCTCGGGGTAGCTCTCGGAGGTCAGCGCGGACCAGGTGCGGGCCCGCTGGTTGATCTCGGCGGCCTTGAGCTGGGACGGCTGGTTCTCGCTCAGCGCCCGCCGCAGCAGCAGCCGCTTGTCCCGGTCGACCGGGAAGAGTTCGGACAGCAGCCTCATCGACCGCAGGTCGCGGAGCTCGGAGACGGCCATGTCCGGGGTGGCCTCCGGCAGTTCACGGATCGGCGCGAGCCCGGCGAGGACTTCCGCCGTCTTCTCGTCCATGACCTGCTGGGCCACGTACATGCCGAGGACGCTGCGCCCGAGCGCCCGCGAGCGGTCCAGGGCGTCGAACTCCAGGGGCGGGTGCACGTGGTCGCGGCGGTTGTTCATCTGCACGATGCGGTAGAGGCGCTGCGGGGTCGGGGAGCCCACCACCAGGTGGGCGTCCACCACGGCGATGGCGGCGGCCCGGCGCGCCCGCGACCCGGCGGTGGGGTCGAGCGGGTCGCCGGGCGTCTCCGCGTACTCCCTGTTGAGCACGGCGGAGAATTCGGGGAGCCAGTCGCGGGGGTCGCAGATGACGCCGTCGCCGTCCCGTTCCAGCTTTTCCAGCGGAACCCCGGCGAGCACCTCGCCGGAGGTCAAACGGAAAATCGACTGCCTTTTCTGTGTTCGATTGTTCCCTCGAACGGCCATCCAGCCCCAATAGGCGTCCGGGTAGAGCGGATTCCCGGCGGAGTCCCGTTCCGGATTCTCGTCGAGACGCACCTGCTGCGGTACGTACATCCCGGGATCCTGCTGTCCGTTGAGGACGAGATCCTCTTCGAGGTCGTACGGGCGGACCCGGTCCCGCCGCTTCAGCGCGTCCGCCGCGTCCTCGGCGTTCATCGTCAACGCCCGCCGGTTCGCGACGGAACTCTCCAGGGCGGCGTAGTACGTCTCGTCGCCGTTGCGGTCCACGCCCTTCCACGGCCGGATCGAGGCGAGCGTCCGGTCGGTGGCGCGGCCGACCGTCGGGTCCGCGACGGACCGCCAGATCGAGCTGATCCGTTCGTTGTGCCCCCACTGCACGCCGCCGACGCCGTGCATGCGGACCACGGCGACATACATGTCCCCCGCGTCGGTGCGGACGCGCCGCACGGACCCCGCCTTCAGCGTCCGTACGCCGTCGGCGTCCGGCTCGCCCATCATGGCCTCGGGGTCGACGACGAACGGCGCGATGTTCTCCAGGGCGCCGCGCGGCACGTTGACCCCTTCGGTCGCGAGGACCGCCTGCACCCAGGCCGTCTGGCGTTCGGCGGAGACCGGCATCGGGAACGGCGGCGCCACGGCGGGCTCGCCACCGGGCACGCCCGGCTCACGGGGAGAAGACATGGTGGGTGGCCCTTCGTGCGACGTCGGGAAACACCAAAAGGCTGACAGGGCGGCGAAATCCCCGGCAATGAAAATATGACGGGCACATGATTTCGAGCGCAGAGTCAGGGCCCTTACGACAGGCCGGTGCTCGAACCGACGCCCGCGCCAGCCGATATTGATGGCTGCGCGAGCCGCTACGGACGCCCGCGCGAGCCGGTTAGGAAAACCAACGGGCGCTTCCCCGGCTCCCGTACAAAAGTTCCCCATTGATTCCTGTTGACCCGCCAGCATTCCGCGGTTATACGAGGGTCACGCCCCGCCCACCGCCGTCAGCAACGCCAGCGGTGCCGCCGCCGAGCGGGATTCCAGTTCGCACGAGTGCGGGTACGGGACCGGCACCGGATACGCGTCCTTGGCGTAGCCGGCCAGCACCTCGGGGAGGCGGCCGCCCGCCGTCGCGGCGGCGGAGACCAGGCCGCGGGCCACCGCGCGGGCCTCGTCGTGCAGGCCGTAGCGGGCGAGGCCGAGCGCGATGAGCGCGTTGTCGTGCGGCCACACCGAGCCCCGGTGGTAGGAGAGCGGGTGGAACGCGGGCTGCCCGGCCGCGACCGTCCGCACGCCCCAGCCGGAGAAGAAGTCGGGCTCCAGCAGACGGCGGCCCACCGTCTCGCCGTACTCCTTGTCGAGCAGCCCGGACCACAGCAGGTGGCCCGCGTCCGAGGCGAGCGCGTCGACCTGGCGCCCCCCGCCGTCCAGGGCGAGCGCGGGAAAGCCCCGGTCCGCCATCCAGAAGTCCCGCTGGAAGCGGTCCCGCAGGTCGCCCGCCGTCTGCGTGAGCAGATCCGCGTACACCTCATCGCCCCAGACGCTCCGCGCCAGCCAGGCGGTCCGCGTCAGCGCGTCGTACGCGTACCCCTGCGCGCCCGCCGCCATGACGGGCCCGCTCGCCCCGCTGCCGTCGGCGGAACAGATCGCGCCGGGCGAGTCCTTCCAGTTCTGGTTGGCGAGGCCGCCCTCGTCCGCGCGGTAGACCAGATAGCCGCGCGAGGTGAGCCCGCCGTGGTCGAGCATCCAGCCGACGGCGGCCCGCGCGTGCGCCTCCAGACGGCGGGCGGTCGCGGTGTCGCCGGTCTGTTCCGTGTACGCGCCGAGCAGCACGAGGAAGAGCGGTGTCGCGTCCACCGAGCCGTAGTACCGCCCGAACGGCACCTGCCCGAAGTGCGCGAGCTCGCCCTCCCGCACCTCGTGGGCGATCTTGCCGGGCTGGGCGACCGCTCCGGCCACCGCGTCCGTGGCCTGCGAGGCGGCCAGCGCGGGCAGCGTCGCCGCGGCCAGGCGCGGCAGATAGGGCAGCGCGAACAGCGAGGTCAGCAGGGCGTCGCGGCCGAGCACCGTGAGGAACCAGGGCACGCCGGCCCCCGGCACGCTCAGCTCCTCGCCGTCGGGGCCCGACGCGGGCACCTGGAGGACGGCGAGGTCCGTGAGCCCGCGCAGACAGGCGTCCGCGAGACCGGGCCACCGGGCGGGCAGCTCCACGGAGGACGCGAAGTCCTCCTCCATGGCGGCCAGTTGGCGCGCGGCCACGGCGGGCGACTCGGGCACGTCCGCCAGGGCCTCCCCGTGCGGCTGCGCGGCGGCACGCAGTGCCATCTGGGCGGAACCGTGGGCGGCGAGCTCCAGGACCCAGACGAGCCGGCGCGCGCCGCCGCCGGTCTCCTCGACGGCGTCCGGCGCGGGGTCGGCGGTGACCGTCGTACGCGAACACCAGTCACCGCGCCGGTAGGCGAACTCGATGCCCGTGACACCGCCGTCGCCGTCGTCCGCGCGCCGCCGCCCGTCCGCGGCCTCGCGCCGGTCCGCCGCCTCGCGCCCGCCCCCGTCGAGCGGCCGCCGGGACCGGACCGCGCCGGGCTTCGCATACGTGCGGTGGTCGGCGCGCAGCTCGAACTGGTCGGTGAAGTCGGCGTCGACGGTCAGCGCGATGTGCACCCGCGTCGGCACCGAGCGGTTGCTCAGGACCCGCAGCGACTCCACGAACGCACCGTCGGCGACGGCCTGTTCGCGGAAGAGCGTGTACGCGGGCGGCTCCTGCCGGCCGCCGCGCGGCACCAGCACGCAGCGTGCCGCGCCGCTCGCGGCGGCGGAGGTGTCCACGGGCCGGAGGATCTCGGGGACGGCCCCGTCGACCGTCAGCTGCCAGCGGCTCAGGTGCCGCGCGTCCCGTACGAACAGGCCGTCGGGGCCCGCCCCGGCGCCGCGCACCGCGCCGACCCCGGTGATGTCGCCGCCCGTGCCGACGGCCGCGAACGTCCGGCCCCGCACCAGCAGTCGATGCCGATCACTCATGCCCACACCTCTCCTTCCGAGAGCCCGCCCCGCTCACCGTGCGCGCCCGCCGCGTCCCGCGCCCAGGCCCGCCCGTCGAGCAGCAGGTCCAGCGTGAGCGCGGCCGTCCAGCCGAAGCCGCGCGCGCCGCGGCCCCGGCCGGTGTACGGATCCACGTACTCGGCGAAGCCGGACGTGGCCGCC
This sequence comes from Streptomyces sp. NPDC002564, assembly GCF_042889645.1. NCBI lineage: Bacteria > Bacillati > Actinomycetota > Actinomycetes > Kitasatosporales > Streptomycetaceae > Streptomyces > Streptomyces sp. NPDC002564. Next base: position 542,505 of record NZ_JBIARE010000003.1, read on the forward strand.
ACGTCCAGCAGTTCTTCCCGCAACCGGGCGGCCCGCACCCGCTCGCCGTGCAGCCGGAGGCCGTGCGCCAGCAGCCAGTTGGTGTTGAACCAGGCGGGCCCGCGCCAGTAGCGGTGCCGCTCGAAGGCGGGGCCCGTCAGGTCGTAGCTCGGCACGAGGCGCGCCGGGCCGCCGAGTCCGAAGTGCGGGCCGCGGGCCGTGCGGACCAGGGCCGCGGCGACGTCCGGCGGCAGCGCGGGCAGCAGCAGCGGGATCAGGCCCGTGACGGCGCGCTCGGGGACGAGCCGTCCCGCGGACAGGTCGCGGCAGAGGAAGAGGCGCCGCCCCGGGTCCCACAGCCGGTCCACGAGCGTCCGGGTCAGCGCGTCGGCGCGGGCGCGGCGGGCGGCGGGCCCGGCCACCGCCCCGCCGTCGGTGACGCCGCTTTCGGTGTCGGCCTCGATCGCGTCCTCGATGCGGGCGAGCGCGTACTCCGAGGCGATCAGGAGCGCGTTGAAGGCGGGGTCCTCGACGCGGAACGCGCCGCCGTCCCCGGCGGGGGGCGCCCCGTCCGCGTACCGCCGGTCGCGGTAGTCCGCCGCGAGCCGCACGTACCGGCCGTAGTCCCGGTCCGTCGGGCGGTCGTCGCGGGCGCCGTGGTCGAGGTCGGCGCGGCGGAAGGTGCCGGGCGGGGCGGGCTCGACGCGGCTCAACGGCCCGTCCCAGCAGGGGCTGTTGTCCATGCCCTGCTCCCAGGGGTGCACGACGGCGGCGAGTCCGGCGCCGCCCGCGTCCCTGGCGTGCAGCAGATAGCGGTGCCAGGCGGCGAGCCGCGGGTGGAGGCGGGCGAGGAAGGAGCGGGCGCGGGACAGGCCGGGGTCCGCGCGGTGCACCAGCCAGGCGGCCAGCGCGTGCACGGGCGGCTGCACGATGCCGGAGGTCTGCACGCCGCCGGGCGCCCCGGCGCGGCGGCCCGCCGTGGTGGAGCGCCAGAAGTCGGGGCTGGGGAAGTACGCGTCGAGGGGGACGGCGTCGTTGAAGACGATGTGCGGGACGCGCCCGTCGCCCCACTGCGCCGCGAGAAGCGTCTCCAGCTCCAACTGGGCCCGCAGCGGCGAGAGATGGCGCAGCCCGATCGCGATGAAGGCGGAGTCCCAGGACCACTGGTGGGGATACAGCGCACGGGACGGCACGGTGGACGTCCCCGTCCAGTTCGCCCACAGCACCTCGGCGGCCCGCTCCCGCAGCTCCTGCCGCCCCCGGCAGGCTCGGCGGGCGTGCGGCCGGACGGCTGCGGTACTGCGGTCCACGCGTGTCTCCGCTCCTCGCGGGCCTCGACGGCCCGTCAGTTAGGTCTCTTCGGCTCTTGAGTTACGCCCAACCAACGCGCAAAACTCAATATGAAACGCGGACTTGATGAACACAAGGGGAAACGATGACGGGAACCACAAGGAAGACCGGGGTACGCCCGGCACCCGGTCCGGTCGTACGGTGAGCGGCACGGGGGCGGAATCGAACGGGAGGGGCGAGGGGTGACGCGTGCCGACGGCACCACACGGCGGCCGGCCGCGGCGGGGGCCGGGGTGTCGGCGGGCACCGGACCCGGTGACCTGCTGCACCTCGTACGCAGCGGGCGGGCCACCACCCGGGGGGCGCTGCAGCAGGTCACGGGGCTGTCCCGGGCCACGGTGGGGCAGCGGCTCGACCGGCTGTTCCGGGCGGGGTGGCTGCGCGAGGGGGCCGGGGGCCCGGTGGAGTCACCGCTCGGCGGGCGGCCCGCGATCCGCCTGGAGTTCGACGACGCCCATGCCGTCGTGCTCGCCGCCGACCTGGAGACCCGGCACGCCCGCACGGCGCTGCTGACGCTCGGCGGGGAGGTCGTCGCCGAGCGGGCGGCGCCGCTGTCCGTCGAGGACGGCCCGGACGTGACCCTCGGCGAGCTCGGCGTCCGCTTCGGGCAGCTGCTGCGCGAGAGCGGGCGCTCCGCCGCGTCGGTGTGCGGCATCGGACTCGCCGTGCCGGGGCCGGTCGACAGCGCGACGGGCCGTGTCGTGCAGCCGCCGATCATGCCGGGCTGGGACGGGTACGACATACGGTCCCGGTTGCGCCGCGCGTTCATGGAACAGACGGGAGCGGACCGTACGCCCGGGACGCCCGCCCTCCCCGCTCCCCCCGCTCTCCCCGTTCTCGTCGACAACGACGCCAACCTGATGGCGTACGGCGAACAGCGCACCCACTATCCGGACTGCGCGGCCTTCGCCCTGGTCAAGGTGTCCACCGGCATCGGCTCCGGTGTCGTCGTGGGCGGCTCCGTCTACCGGGGCATCGACGGCGGCGCCGGGGACATCGGGCACATACGGGTGCCCGAGGGCGCCGACGCGCTGTGCAAGTGCGGGTCGTACGGCTGCCTGGCCGCCGTGGCCAGCGGCCGGGCCGTGGCGCGGCGGCTGGCGGAGGCGGGCGTCCCCGCGGCCTCGGGGTCGGACGTTCGGGCGCTCCTGGAGGCGGGCAACCCCGAGGCGGTGCGGTTCGCGCGTGAGGCGGGGCGGCACGTCGGGGAGGTCCTCGCGACCGTGGTGACGCTGCTGAACCCGGGCGTTCTGATGATCGCCGGAGATCTGGCCGGAACCCCGTTCCTCACCGGCGTCCGGGAGCTGCTCTACCAGCGGGCGCTGCCCCGCTCCACGGCCCGCCTGGAGGTCGTCACCTCGCGCCTCGGCGCGCGTGCCGCGCTCGTCGGGGCGGGAACGCTGGTGGTGGAGCACCTGTACGCCCCCGAGCGGGTGGAGGAGCGGCTCGCCGCGCTGGGGGTGTAGTGCGATCGGCCGAACGGTCCCCGAGGTGGTCGCGGGTGTCCGAAGGGGGTCCGGATGCTGACATCCGGCGCCTTCAAACGGCGTGATTCTCGCCACCCCTGATACCCCTCGCGCTCAGATGAGCGCATTCCGGGCGACTGCACTTCTCCAAGGGGTGGCACTCAGTGCCACTGCTCGATCATTCATGAGCTGAACTCACATCTGAGTTCACTCCGCTCATCTGAGCGTTTTACGGGGTCTACGGGGGTAGCGACTTCAAGACTTGAAGACAAGACGCCGCCCTCGGCTACCGCTCAGTCACTTTCGATCTAGCGGCGGACGGGTGGTTACGGCCGCATGACGCACAAGTGGACGTACCCAGGCGCCTTCGATCTGGGTATGTTCCTCGCCGTCAGGGCAGCCACCGAGTCCTCGAGGAGTCGAGACCCGTGTCGGAAAACAAAGATCCCCACGTAGCTCACACGAGTGAGGGCGTGAAGTTCGTCTACGACTTCACCGAGGGCAACAAGGACCTCAAGGACCTTCTCGGCGGGAAGGGCGCGAACCTCGCCGAGATGACGAACCTCGGGCTGCCCGTCCCCCCGGGCTTCACCATCACCACCGAGGCCTGCAAGACGTACCTCGACAGCGGCGAGGAGCCCGTCGAGCTGCGGGACGAGGTGAGCGCGCACCTCGACGCGCTCGAGAAGAACATGGGCAAGAAGCTCGGCCAGGCCGACGACCCGCTGCTCGTCTCGGTCCGCTCGGGCGCCAAGTTCTCGATGCCCGGCATGATGGACACGGTCCTGAACATCGGGCTCTCCGACAAGTCCGTGACGGGCCTCGCCAAGCAGTCCGGCGACGACCGCTTCGCGTGGGACTCCTACCGCCGGCTCATCCAGATGTTCGGCAAGACCGTCCTCGGCGTCGACGGCGAACTCTTCGAGGACGCCCTGGAGAAGGCCAAGGACGCCAAGAAGGTCTCGGTCGACACCGACCTGGAGGCCGCCGACCTGAAGAAGCTGGTCACCCGCTTCAAGAAGATCGTCAAGACGGAGGCCGGGCGGGACTTCCCGCAGGACCCGCGCGAGCAGATGGACCTCGCGATCCGCTCGGTCTTCGAGTCGTGGAACACCGACCGCGCCAAGCTCTACCGCCGCCAGGAGCGCATCCCCGGCGACCTCGGCACGGCCGTCAACGTCTGCTCGATGGTCTTCGGCAACCTCGGCCCGGACTCCGGCACGGGCGTCGCGTTCACCCGCGACCCGGCCAGCGGCCACCAGGGCGTGTACGGCGACTACCTGCAGAACGCGCAGGGCGAGGACGTCGTGGCGGGCATCCGCAACACCGTGCCGCTCGCCGATCTGGAGCAGATCGACAAGAAGTCGTACGACCAGCTCATGCAGATCATGGAGACCCTCGAGACGCACTACAAGGACCTGTGCGACATCGAGTTCACCATCGAGCGCGGCCAGCTGTGGATGCTGCAGACCCGCGTCGGCAAGCGCACCGCCGGTGCCGCCTTCCGCATCGCGACGCAGCTCGTGGACCAGGGCCTGATCGACGAGGCCGAGGCGCTGCAGCGCGTCAACGGCGCCCAGCTCGCGCAGCTGATGTTCCCCCGCTTCGACGAGGGCGCCAAGGTCGAGCAGCTCGGCCGTGGCATCGCCGCGTCACCCGGTGCCGCGGTCGGCAAGGCGGTCTTCGACTCGTACACCGCGATCAAGTGGTCGCGCTCCGGCGAGAAGGTCATCCTGATCCGCCGCGAGACCAACCCCGACGACCTGGACGGCATGATCGCCGCCGAGGGCATCCTGACCTCGCGCGGCGGCAAGACCTCGCACGCCGCCGTCGTGGCGCGCGGCATGGGCAAGACCTGTGTGTGCGGCGCCGAGGACCTGGAGGTCGACACCAAGCGGCGCCGGCTGACCGTGGGCGACGTCGTCGTCGAGGAGGGCGACGTCGTCTCCATCGACGGCTCCACCGGCAAGGTCTACCTCGGTGAGGTGCCCGTCGTGCCCTCCCCCGTCGTCGAGTACTTCGAGGGCCGGATGCACGCGGGCGCCGACGACGCCGACGAGCTGGTCGCCGCCGTGCACCGGATCATGGCGTACGCGGACCGGGTGCGGCGCCTGCGGGTGCGCGCCAACGCGGACAACGCGGAGGACGCGCTGCGCGCCCGCCGCTTCGGCGCGCAGGGCATCGGCCTGTGCCGCACCGAGCACATGTTCCTCGGCGAGCGCCGCGAGATGGTCGAGCGGCTGATCCTGGCCGACGCGGACGGCGAGCGCGAGGAGGCCCTCAAGGAGCTCCTGCCGCTGCAGAAGCGCGACTTCGTGGAGCTCTTCGAGGCGATGGACGGCCTGCCCGTCACCGTGCGCCTGCTGGACCCGCCGCTGCACGAGTTCCTGCCCGACATCACCGAGCTCTCCGTCCGGGTGGCGCTCGCCGAGTCCCGCAAGGACGCCAACGAGAACGACCTGCGCCTGCTCCAGGCCGTGCACCGGCTGCACGAGCAGAACCCGATGCTGGGTCTGCGCGGCGTCCGCCTCGGCCTGGTCATCCCCGGCCTGTTCACCATGCAGGTACGGGCCATCGCGGAGGCCGCGGCCGAGCGCAAGACCGCCAAGGGCGACCCGCGCGCGGAGATCATGATCCCGCTCGTCGGCACCGTCCAGGAGCTGGAGATCGTCCGTGAGGAGGCCGAGCAGGTCATCGCGGAGGTCGTCGAGTCCACCGGCGTCGACCTGAAGCTGGCGCTCGGCACGATGATCGAGCTGCCGCGTGCCGCGCTCACCGCGGACCAGATCGCGGAGGCCGCGGAGTTCTTCTCCTTCGGCACGAACGACCTCACGCAGACCGTCTGGGGCTTCTCCCGCGACGACGTCGAGGCGAGCTTCTTCACGGCGTACCTGGAGAAGGGCATCTTCGGGGTCTCGCCCTTCGAGACCATCGACAAGGACGGCGTCGGCAAGCTGGTCAAGGACGCGGTCACCGCGGGCCGCGCCACGCGCCCCGACCTGAAGCTCGGCGTCTGCGGCGAGCACGGCGGCGACCCCGAGTCGGTGCACTTCTTCCACGAGGTGGGCCTGGACTACGTCTCCTGCTCGCCGTTCCGCATCCCGGTGGCCCGCCTGGAGGCCGGCCGCGCCGCCTCCCACTCGACGGGCAGCGACCACCGGTAACCGGACCCCGGGACCGCCGCCGTGTCCCCGACCCTCAGTACCGATGCGGCGACGGTCCCGGCCCACGATGAAGGGGCAGCACCCTGTGCGGGGGTGCTGCCCCTTCCGGCGTGGTCCGGGGAGGCGTGTCACGTGCCCCGGCCGACCACCGGGTCTAGCGGTTCGCCGTTTCGCGGGGTGTGAAGTGGCTCGTGCGGGCGATCGTGCGGACCATCGCGTTGCGCGTCGCGAGGCCCGGTCGGGTGCGGGGCAGCAGGAGGCGGGAGAGCAGGCCCGTGCGCCGCTGCCGCGGGCCCACCTCCCGGCGGAGCCGCGACTCGTAGGCGGCGTAGGCGCGGGTGTGGTCGCCGGGGTGGGCGGCGAGTTCCTCCGCGAGGGCGTACGCGCCCGCCATCGCCAGGCTGGATCCGTCGCCCAGCAGGGCTGTCGCCGCCGCCGCGTCCCCGAGCAGGACGACCCGGCCGCGGGACCACGAGGGCACCCGGACGGTGGTCAGGGGGTCGAAGAACGGGGCCGGGTGGTCGAGGAACGCCGCCACGAACTCCGGTGCCCGCCACCGCACGTCGGCGTAGGCGTCGGCCACGGTCTGCTGGTGAAGCGCGATGTTCTTGCGGTCGTGGGGCGCCGCCCGTGCGGCCCGGAACGTGAAGATCGCGAGCGGAGTGGTCCGCGACGGGTGGAGGACCAGCATCCGGTCGGGCACGGTCAGCATCGTCATCTCGCTGGGGTCCTCCAGGGCGTCGGGTTCCAGCGGGACCGTCGCGCCGTACAGGCCCAGATCGCTCGTGAACTGCCGCTCGGGGCCGAACACCAGGCGCCGCACGGTGGAATGCAGCCCGTCCGCACCGACCACCAGGTCGAAGCGCCGCGGCGCGGCACGCCGGAAGGTGACGTCGACCCCACCGGCGTCCTGGTCGAGCGCGGTGACCGTGTCGTCGAACAGGAACTCGGCCTCGGCCTGCGCCGCCCGATGGAGCACGTCGGACAGGTCGGCCCGGGTCACCTCGACCGTCGACGCCCCGGACGAGGTGAGCGGAAGGTTCAGGACGCGCCTGCCGTCGGGGTCGAGCAGGGTCAGCGACCGATTGCGGGTGGCGAGGTCGCGGAGCTCGGGGAGGATGCCCATGTGCCGGGCGACCGGGACGGCGGGCCCCTTCACGACGATCGCGCTGCCGCCGGAGCGCAGTTGCCGGGCGTGTTCGACGACCGTCGGCCTGTAGCCGTTCCGGGAGAGCCAGTACGCGAGGGCGGGCCCCGCGATTCCGGCTCCGACTATCAGCACCTCGGGCTTCTTCATGACGATGACCTCTCGCAGTGTCGATGACCAGGTCCTCGGCGGGTGCTGGAGGCCGGGTCTCGGGGCGCGGCGGCACGGGTGGCACGGCCGGGCCCAGGTACGAAAAATTTCGTACCTCAGTGGAGCACACCGTTCAGGTACGATTCAAGTCGTACCTGATGGAGGTGTCGCGTGACGGGGAAGAAGCTGGTCGGCCCGGAGACCGGTGCGCTCGACCTGGGCGCGGTGTTCCGGGCCCTCGCCGACGAGCACCGCCGTTCGGTGATGACGCAGTTGGCCGCCGACGCCGGCGACGGCGAGCGGGGCTGCAACTCGTTCGACCTCCCGATCTCGAAGCAGACCCAGACCCACCACTTCCGCGTGCTGCGCGAGGCGGGTCTCGTCGACGAGATCGACTACGGCAACCGCAAGGGCGTCCGCCTGCGACGCGCGGACATCGAGAAGAGGTTCCCCGGGCTGCTCGCGCTCCTGGGGACGGAGGCCCCGGGCGGCACCGCGCCTCGCTGAGCACCGGCGAGCACACCGGAGCGGGCGCCGAGGCGACCGCTCCGCGAACCGGGCCTAGCCCGCCGGATCGGTCCTCCTGCGCCGGTTCGCCTGGAAGCGGGCCTTCTTCTCGCGGTTTCCGCACGTGTTCATCTCGCACCATCTGCGGGTGCGGCTGCGGCTCGTGTCGAAGAAGGCGGCGCGGCAGGTCGGGGACGCGCACAGGGCCAGCCGGCCGTCGCGCTCGCCCGCGACGACGGCGATCGCGTCGGCGGCGATCACGCCGAGGGCGTCCGCCACGCCGGACGCCCGGCCGAGCCGCCACTCCCGCTCGCCCTCCGACGTCAGGACCGCCACCGCCCGGCCCCGGGCGCTGTGGTCGTTGATGACCCGGACGGCGGGCGCGGGCAGGTCCTCCTGGAGCGCGGCGGCCGTCGCCGCGGCATGGATTGCCTCCCGCAGCTCCCGGGCGCGGTCGAGCTCGGCCTCGGTGCAGGAGGCCACGGCCAGGCCGTTCACCGCCAGCCAGTCGGCGAGGCGCCGCGGCACGGGGATGCGCTCCACGGGCTCGCCCTGCCGCTCCGACAGGGTCCCCGTGAAGCTGGTCGCCAGGACCGCGCCGAGGCGGAATTCAGGGAAGGCGGCGCTCATGGAACCACCTTAGCCGGTTGCGGGACCGTCGCGAGAACTGTTAGAACCGGCATAGACGGTTCGCGACCGACCGGGGCCCGACAGCTGCCCGACGGCTGCCCGACCGCCCGGGGCGCCCCGGGGCGAGCCGCAGTCCGTTCCGCGATGGCCAGGAGGTCCCATGTCCCGTCCCAGCAGCGCCGTCCCAGCAGGCCCCGGCAGCGCCGTCCGAGCATTCGACCACCGCGTGTCCGACGCCGAACTCGACGACCTGCGCGCCCGCCTGGCCGCCGCGCGCCTGCCGGAGGCCGAGACGGTCCGGCCCGGCGCGGCCGGGCGCCGTCGGTGGGACCAGGGCGTCCCGCTCGCCGACCTCGCCGACGTCGTGGAGTACTGGCGCACCACGTACGACTGGCGGGCCTTCGAGGCGCGGCTCGACCGGATCGGGCAGTTCCGGACGACCGTCGACGGGCTGGGCATCCACTTCCTGCACCGCCGGTCCCCGCGCGCGGACGCCACTCCCCTGCTCCTGACGCACGGATGGCCGGGCAGCGTCGCCGAGTTCGTCGATGTGATCGGCGAGCTGGCGGACCCCGCCGACCCGGCCGCGCCGGCCTTCCACGTCGTGGCGCCCTCGCTGCCCGGCTTCGGCCACAGCGACCGCCCTGCCGCCGCCGGATGGGGCACCGAGAAGATCGCCGCCGCGTGGGTGGAGCTCATGGGACGGCTCGGCTACGCCAGGTTCCTGGCCCACGGCGGCGACTGGGGAGGCAACATCACCACGGTGCTCGGCGGCCGGTTCCCCGAGCACGTCCTCGGCATCCACACCCTGTTCGCGGAGGCGCCGCCCGGCCTGCCGACGGACGGGCTGACGGCGGACGAGCGCCGGTGGACCGAGGAGACCCGGCTCTTCTGGCGGCACCGGGCGGCCTACGCCAAGCAGCAGGCGACCCGGCCGCAGACCATCGGCTACGCGCTGGTCGACTCACCGGTCGGCCTGCTCGCGTGGATCCTCGACAAGTTCGCCGAGTGGTCGGACACCGACGACAGCCCGTTCGAGACGATCTCCCGGGACCGGATCCTCGACGACGTCACCCTGTACTGGCTGACGCGGACCGGCGCGTCGGCGGCCCGCATCTACCACGAGAGCCACGACTCGCTCGACCCCGGACTGCGCGTCGACGTCCCGGCGGCCGTCACCATGTATCCCCGCGACATCGAGAAGTGCCCCCGCCCCTGGGCGCAGGAGCGGTACCGGCGGATCGTCCGGTGGCGGGAGCCCGACGCCGGCGGGCACTTCCCGTCGCTGGAGGTCCCGGAGTACTTCGTCGCGGACCTGCGGGAGGGCCTCGCGGCCGTGCTGGCCGCTCAGCGGTGAGCGCCGGCGTGCTCGGGCGGCACCGGTCCGGGCGGCGCCATGAGGTCCGGCCGGTGGCGGGCCGCCGCGGCGGCAGCCGCCGGGCCGCCGAGCGCGGCCACCCCGATGAGACGGTCGCCCTGGTAGTAGCCGTAGAGCAGATCGCCGTCCGTCGCGTCCGGGTCCCCTTCGAGGAGTCGGGTCCGCTCGGCGGGCGCGGTCCTGCCGAACGACTGGAGGCGCAGGCTGAACTGGTCGCTCCAGAAGGACGGCAGGGGCGCGCAGGGGGCCGCGGGCAGGGCGGCGCCGGTCAGGCCCGCGATCAGGGCGCGGGCCGCGTGCCGGGCCGTGTCGCCGGGGACCGACCAGTGTTCGACGCGGTGCGCGTCCGGGCCGTAGCGCGGGTTCGGGAAGCGGGCGACGTCGCCGACGGCCACCGCGTGCGGGAGGCCGCCGATGCGCAGGTGGGCGTCGCAGAGCACGCCGTCGGTGAGGTCGAGACCGGCCGTCGCGGCCAGCCACTCGGTGTTGGGCAGCGAGCCGACGGCCTCCACGAGCACATCGGCCCGCAACTCGGTGCCGTCGTCCAGGACGGCACCGCACGGGGTGAGTCCGGTGACGAGGCGGCCCGTCAGGAACCGCACGCCCCGCGCCTCGTGGCGGCCCCGGAGCGCCCGGGCGAGGTCCTCGCCGACCGCGAGGAGCATCGGCTCGGCCTCCGGGGCGACGACCGTGACCGCGCAGCCCGCGCCGCGCGCGGTGGCCGCCACCTCGCAGCCGATGAACCCGGCGCCGATCACCAGGACCCGGGCGCCCGCCACCAGCACGGCGGCCAGCGCCGCCGAGTCCTCCACCGTGCGCAGGACGTGCCGGGGCGGGCCCCCGGGCAGCGGGAGCCTGCGTGGCCGCACCCCCGTCGCGGCCACCAGACCCACGTACCCATGGACGGAACCGTCGGTCAGCGTGAGCGTGCGCGCCGCGAGGTCGGCGGACGCGACGGCGGTGCCCAGTCGCCACACGGCGTCCTCGACACCGGCGCGGCGGCGCAGCCGGGTGCTGGACGCGGGCGCGCGCCCCGCGAGCACCTCCTTGGACAACGGCGGCCGGTTGTACGGGAGATGGGACTCGTCGCCGAAGAGGGTGAGGGGGCCCTCCCAGCCCGCGGCCCGCAGCTGTTCGGCCGCCCGCAGCCCGCCCAGCGAGGCCCCGACGACGGCGATGCCCGCCCCCGTCACGCCTCAGCCCCCGACCCGGATGGCCTGCAGCGGGCAGACGTCGGCGGCGTCCTCGACCTCGTCGCGCAGGGCGGCGTCGGGGGCGGCGACGTACGCGAGGCGGCCGTCGTCGTCGAGCCGGAAGACGTCCGGCGCGGCGAAGACGCACTGCCCGTGGTTCTGGCAGAGATCCATGTCGACGGTGACGGTGACGGTGACGGTGGCGGTCACGTGGGCGTGGGCGTTGGCGTTGGCGTTGGCCATCTGAACTCCCTGGGGGCCTTGGGGGGTACGAGGCGGGTAGGGGCCCTAGCGGCGCGGCGGGCGTACGCCGCGCAGTTCCCAGTCCCCGCCGAGGGCCGTGGAGCGGACCTCCTCGGACTCGGTGGGCTGGGCGCCGACGTCGGTGCGGATCGCGGTGGGGCCGGTGACGATGTGGTTGGTGAGGCGTCCCAGCCCCTCGGCCTCGACCTCGACGACGTCGCCGGGGCGGACCGGCCGGGAGCCCGCGGGGGTGCCGGAGAGCAGCACGTCGCCCGGCTCCAGGGTGATCGTGCGGGCGATGTCGGCGACGAGGTAGTGCATGTCCCACCGCATCTCGTCCGTCGAACCGTCCTGCACCCGCTCGCCGTTGACGTACGTCCGCAGCCGCTTGCCGCGGAAGTCCCACCCGGTGACCAGGCCGGGGCCGAGCGGGCAGAGCGTGTCGGAGCCCTTGACGCGGAGCATCGACCCGGCGTCGGTGTCGCGGAAGTCGTGCAGGCCGTAGTCGTTGGCGACGGTGTAGCCCGCGATGTACGAACCCGCCTCCGCCGGGGCGATGTTGCGGCAGGTCCGGCCGATGACGATGCCGATCTCGCCCTCGTAGTTGAGGTACTTGCAGCCCTCGGGGCGCACGACCGCGCCGCCGTGGCTGTTGAGGGCGGAGACGGGCTTGTGGAAGTAGGTGGGCGCGGGCGGCAGCGCGACCCCGAACTCCGCCACCCTGCTGCGGTGGTTGAGGTGGACGGCGATCACCTTGGAGGGGCGTACGGGAGGCAGGTGGTGCGCGTCGGCGGCCTTGACGCGGCGCCCGTCGGCGGCGGCCAGCTCGTCGCCCTCGCGCCGGACCTGGACGGCGGCGCCGTCGAGCAGGACGCGCCGGTACTCGGTGGTGGTGGCCCTCATACGGCTGCCTCGCTCGGGTCGGTGGCGTCCGGGCCGGTGGTCGCGGGGACGGGGGCGGTGGCCCCGGGGGTGGCAGTTACGGGGACGGTGGCCTCGGTGGTGGCGGTCGTGGGGGCGGTGGCCCCGGGGGTGGCGGTCGTGGGGGCGGTCCAGCCGTGCGGCGGCCGGTCGAACCAGAGGTGCATCTGTCCGGTGCCCACGGAGTTCTCGTACGCGCTGTAGGCGCGGCCCGCGGCGGTGCAGCGCTCCTCGCCGAGGGCGCCGATCATCATCAGGTAGTGGCCGAACCGCGCCTCGGGCCTGTGGGTGAGGAACTCCGGCATGGTGCGCAGGACTTGGGCGTGGTCGCCGCGCTCCAGCCACGCGATGCGCCGCTCGTCGGCGGCCCGCGCCCCGGGGGTGCGGATGTGGGCGGGATCGCTGGACTCGTGGGCGCGCAGTTCGCGCAGCGGCCAGAAGGTGTGCGAGAGGGCGCCGGACGCGACGAGCAGGACCCGGCGGCCGGGCAGCGCGGCGATGCCGTCAGCGAGCGCGCGGCCGAGCCGCAGATGGTCCTCGGTGTCGCCGGTCTGGCAGACCCCGATCGAGACCCACTTCTTGGCGGGAAGGCCTTCGCCCAGAAACTTCCACAGGTTGACGGTGGCGTAGTGGACGGGCAGGAAGGGGTCGTCGACCGGGGTGATCCAGGTGCCGTGCCGGTCCGCGGACCGGGCCACGGCATGGGCGAGTTCGGGGTCGCCCGGATAGTCGTACGGCATGCGGCACATGCCGCGCGGCAGCTCCTCGGAGGTGAAGAGGCCGGCGCGGCGGGCGTGTGCGGAGACGACGAACTCGACGGTGGTCGCCCAGTGCGAGTCGAGGACGACGACGGTGTCGTGGTCGAGCCGCTCGAAGACGTCGGCGCGCAGCGTGCGCAGGCCGGGGACGAGGCTGATCTCGCGGCCCTCGTTGAGCTCCTTGCGCTCGCGCTCGGGGAGCACGATGGTCGGCACGTGGGCGAGCAGGCCCGCCCCGACGATCTCACCCACGGTGGGCCCACCCCTTCGGCGCGGTCACGGTGTTCTTGAGGTCGCAGTAGAAGTCGAAGGACCAGTCGCCGCCCTCGCGTCCGACGCCGGAGTCGCGCGAGCCGCCGAACGGCGCGGAGAGGTCGCGCACGAAGAAGCAGTTGACCCAGACCGTGCCCGCGACGAGCCGGGCGGCGATCCGGTCCGCGCGCTCGCGGTCGCCGGTGGCGAGGGTGGCGGCGAGGCCGAAGCGGGTGCCGTTGGCGAGGCGTACGGCGGTGTCGTCGTCGCCGTCGGGGAAGGTCTGCAGGGTGAGGACGGGGCCGAAGACCTCCTCCTGGACGATCTCGGAGTCCTGCGCGACGTCGGTGAGCAGGGTGGGCAGGTAGTGGTTGCCGCCGAGCGCCCGGTTGCGGCCGCCGCCGGTCACCGCCCGCGCGCCCTCGGCCAGGGCGCGGCGCACGAAGGCGTCGACGCGGTCCACGTGCCGGGGGTGGATGTTCGGCCCCATGTCGGTGGCCCCGTCGCGCGGATCGCCGAGCCGCAGCTCGGCCACCCGGTCGAGGAAGCGGTCGAGGAAGGCGTCGCGCACGGACTCCTCGACGAGGATGCGGGTGGCCGCGAGGCAGACCTGCCCCGCGTTGTCGTACTGCTCCACGGCGAGGTCGGCGGCCAGGTCCAAGTCGGCGTCGGCGAGGACGAGCAGCGGCGACTTGCCGCCGAGCTCGAAGCTGCACGGCACCAGGTGGGCGGCGGCGGAGGCGGCGATGCGGCGGGCGGTGGGCACGGAGCCGGTGAAGCTGATGCGGCGCACGTCGGGGTGGGCGGTGAGCGGGGCGCCGGCCTCGTCCCCGTACCCCTGCACGACGTTGAGGACGCCCGGCGGCAGGCCGGCCTCGTGGGTGAGGTCGGCGAACAGGGACGCGGTCAGCGGGGTCCACTCGGCGGGCTTGAGCACGACGGTGTTCCCGGCCGCGAGCGCCGGGGCGATCTTCCAGGTGGCGAGCATCAGCGGGGCGTTCCACGGCGTGATCAGGACGGTGGGGCCCGCCGGGTCCCGGCTGACGCGGTTGGTGTGGCCGCGGGTCGTGAAGTCGTCGTGGGCGAGGGCGAGCAGGCGGTCGGCGAAGTAGCGGAGGTTGTGGGCGACGCGGGGCAGGACGCCGCGGCGGTGGGAGCGGAGCAGGGCGCCGTTGTCGGCGGTCTCGACGCGGGCGAGCTCCTCGGCGCGGGCCTCGACGCGGTCGGCGACGGCGTGCAGCAGCCGGGCGCGCTCGGCGGGCGGGGTGGCGGCCCAGCCCGGGAAGGCGGCGCGGGCCGCGGCGACGGCGGCCCCGGCCTCGGCGGCGCCGCCGCGGGCGATCTCGGCGAGGGGGGTGCCGTCGAGGGGGGAGAAGTCGGTGAAGGTGGCGGTCGCTGCGGCGGGGCCTGCGGGGTGGGGGGCGGCGGGCGGGGAGGCGGTGGTGGGGCCGGGGGCGGTGGCTGCCGTGAGGCGGGTGCCGCCGATCCAGTGGCGGGTGTCGACGCGCACGCCCGCGACGGTCGCCGTGTGCGGGAACGTGTGCGGGAACTCGGGAGGAACCATCGCGACCTCCAGTTCGTTTGACCCCAAACAACATAGGAGCGGTACGGCTGTGGGGTCAACCCCTGACCGGGGGGCGGGTGTTGGGCTACCGTTTGGAGTCAAACGAGGTGCGTGTCCGGTGCGGCGGGACGCTTGAACTTCTGGACAACTGGACGCCTGGACACTCGGGGAGGCCCCCATGCCCGACGACATTTCGTCCCCCGCCGAGGCGCGTGGGCGGGGCGGGGCGCCCGGTGAGGGCGGAGTGTGCGGGGCTCCTGGTGAGCGCGGGGCGGGTGCGCGGCCGCTGATCGCGCTCCCGCAGCGGTACGCCGCTTCGACCTCCGCGCTGCGGTACGCGGCCGTCGTCACCGCGCGCGCCCTCGCCGACGCGGTGTTCCGCGCGGGCGGGGAGCCGTTCATGATGCACCCCGGCCCGCCGGACGAGGCCGCCGAACGGCTCGCGCGCTGCGCCGGGTTGCTGCTCCCCGGGGGTGGGGACGTCGCGCCGTGGCGGTACGGGGGCGGGGGCGAGGTCCACGACGCGGTGTACGACGTCGACGACGCGCAGGACGCCTTCGACCTCGCTCTCGCCCGGTGCGCGCTGGGTCGCGGGCTGCCGACGCTGGCGGTGTGCCGGGGGATGCAGGTGGTGAACGTGGCGCTCGGGGGGACGTTGCGGCAGGACATGGGCGGGGGCGGGGGTGTGCACCGGCATCTGGTGCACCCGGTGCGGGTGGCCGCGGGGTCCGCGGTGGCGGGGGCGCTGGGGGCGGAGAGGACGCGGGCGTCCTGCTACCACCACCAGTGCGTGGCGCGGCCGGGTCGCGGGCTGGTCCCCACCGCGTGGGCGGCGGACGGGACGGTCGAGGCGCTGGAACTCCCCGGTGGGGAGGGGTGGTTCGTGGCCGTGCAGTGGCATCCGGAGGACACGGCGGGGGTCGACGCGGGGCAGCGGGGGCTGTTTGAGGGGCTGGTTCGGGAGGCGGGGGGTGGGGTCGGCTGCGGGGCCGAGTGCGGGGGTGTGGGGGCCGGCTGCGCAGTTCCCCGCGCCCCTTGAGACTCGTGGCGGTTGGCTTCTCGTTGGGCGGCGAGTGGCGGGGGATTCGGGTGCGGGTGCGTGGGGGCCGGTCGCGCAGTTCCCCGCGCCCCTTGGGACCCGTGGCGGTTGGCTTCTCGTTGGGCGGCGAGTGGTGGGGGATTCGGGTGCGGGTGCGTGGGGGCCGGTCGCGCAGTTCCCCGCGCCCCTTGAGACTCGTGGCGGTTGGCTTCCCGCTGGGCGGCGAGTCGTGAGGGATTCGGGTGCGGGTGTGTCGGGGCCGGTCGCGCAGTTCCCCGCGCCCCTTGGGGTCCGTGGCCGTGGGCGTATCGCCCGGCGGCGAGTGGCGGGGGGATTCGGGTGCGGGTGTGTGGGGGTCAGGGCTTGGCTGTGGGGGGCTTTGGTTTGCGGCCGCTTCTGCGAGGGGTGGGGGGTGCGCCGTTCAGGAGGTGGGCGCGGCGCTCCTCGCCCCGGTCCTCCGTGCGGACGACGATCTTGCGGAGCAGATCCGCCAGGGTCCGGCACTCCTCGTCCGTGAGGCCCTCCGTGACGAAGGCCTCCTCCGCGTTGAAGGCCGGGAAGACCTCGCCCATCAGGCCCTCGCCCTCCTCCGTGAGGCAGAGCAGCGCCAGCCTGCCGTCGTCGGGGTGACCGCGGCGCTCGATCAGGCCCCGGCCCGCGAGCGTGCGGGCCACCCCCGTGAGCGTGCCCTTGGAGATGCCGGCCTCCTCCGCGACGTACCGCGTCTCCATCTCGCCCCAGATCCAGACGACATAGAGCACGACGAACGACGTCCACGTCAGTTCGGCGCCCCGCAGCACGGAGTTCTCGAAGTGCTGGCGCACCGCCGCCCCCGCGCGGTAGATGTTCGACACGGCGGCCATCTGCTCGTACTTGACGGGCGTGCCGCCGAGCTTGGCCCGGACCGCCTTCTCGGTCTCGCGGATGGAGCGGTAGCCCGTCACGTGCGTGTCTCCTCGTTCCGACGGTTCCGGTGATTCCGGTGGTCCCGGTGGTCCCGGTGGTCCCGGTGGTCCTGGCGGTCCCTGCGCTTCGCGTGGTTCCGGTCGGCCGCCCCCAGTCTCCCAAGGCCTCTTGCCGGGGCACAGCCGCGTCCGTACCATCGGCGCCACTCGAAAATCGTACGGGCTCAAACGATAACGCGTTTCCGCCGGAAACGACCTCCCCTCCTCCTCCCCGGAGTCCCGGCATGGCCATCGAGCACCCCGAGTCAGCCCCGCCCGCGCCCTCCCTCTCCGCAGCCCCCGCCCCCGCCTCCCCGGAGCGCCGCATCGGTGTCGCGGGCATCGTCTTCGTCGTCGTCGCCGCGTCGGCGCCCCTCACCGTCGCCGCGGGCGGCATCCCGCAGTCCCTCGGCGTGACGGGCGTGCTGGGGATACCCCTGCTCTACCTCCTGATCGCCGTCGTGCTCGCGCTGTTCAGCGCCGGGTACGCGGCGATGAGCCGGCACATCACCGGCGCCGGCGCGTTCTACGCGTACACCGCACAGGGGCTCGGCCGCACCCCCGGCGTCGGCGCGGCCTTCGTCGCGCTCCTCGCGTACAACGCCATGCAGATCGGCATCGCCGGTCTCTTCGGCGCCACCACCGCGGAGTTCGTCGGGGCCCGCACGGGCCTGGACATCCCCTGGTGGGTGCTCGTGCTCGCGTGCACCGCCGTCGTCGGCGCGCTCGGCTACCGGCGGGTCGACGTGGGCGTCCGGGTGCTCGCCGTACTGCTCGTCCTCGAATTCGGCACCGTACTCGTCTTCGACATCGGCCAGTTCGCCCACGCCCCCGACGGCATCTCGGCCACGCCGCTCACCTGGGGCGCCGCCACGGACGGCTCGCTCGGCGTCGCGCTGTGCTGCGTCTTCGCCGCGTACATGGGCTTCGAGTCGGCCGCGCTGTACAGCGAGGAGTGCCGGGATCCGCGCCGGACCGTGGCGCGGGCCACCTACATCGCCGTCGGGCTCATCGGTGTCTTCTACTCCGTCACGGCGTGGGCCATGATCAGTGGCGCCGGGACCGGGCGGGCGACGCGGGTCGCCGCCGAGCAGGGGCCCCGGATGATGTTCGTCCTCGGCGACGCCGGACTCGGCACGGTCTTCTCCGACGTCGCGCAGCTCTTCCTGATCACCAGCCTGCTGGCGGCGCTGCTCTCCTTCCACAACGCCGTCGCGCGGTACGTGCGTTCGCTCGGCCGCGAGGGGGTGCTGCCGCGCGGGCTCGGGGCGCTGCACCCCCGGCACTCCTCGCCGCACCGCGGCTCGCTGCTGCAGACCGGGGTCACCGCCGTCGTCATCGGCGTCTTCGCCCTGGCGGGGCGGGATCCCGTCGCGGACGTCTTCACCTGGCTGACCAACCTCGGGGCGCTCGGCGTGATCCTGCTCCTGTTCGCCACGTCCGCGTCCGTCGTCGCCTATTTCGCGCGCAGGCCCGAGCTCGCCGAGCCCCGGTGGCACCGGCTCGTCGCGCCGCTCCTGTCCGGCGCCGCGCTCGCCGTCGTCTTCTGGCTCGCGCTCACCAACTTCAGCGTGCAGCTGGGGGTTTCGGCGGGCAATCCACTGCGGTGGGTCCTGCCGGGCCTCATCCTCGCCGCCGGGGCTGCAGGGGTGGCGTGGGGGCTGTGGCTGCGCGGGGCGCGGCCCGCGACGTACGCGGGCATCGGGTCGGGCGGGTCGGCCGCGGTTGGGTCGGCCGGGTCGGCCGCGGGTGGGTCGGCCGGGTCGACCGCGGGTGGGTAGGCCGCGGACGGGTCGGCAGGTGCCGGGGGCGTCGACCGCTCCGGCGCCCCCGTCCCGCGGCCTTTCTCAGAGCTCGCGCTCCAGGAGCGTGCCGCCGTTCCATGTGACGCCCACCTGGCGGTAGTACGCGCCGATCGGCTCCTCGATCCGCAGCGCCGCCAACTCCTCCGTGGGCGCCTCGAAGAGGTCCAGGTCGGCGTCGCCCGACCACGCCGGGCCGCCCTCGAAGGCCGCCGCGCCCGACTCGATCAGCTCGTCCAGGGCCAGGCCCTTGCCGTCGATGGACGGGAGTTGCCGGTGGTGGGCCATGGGGTGGGCGTTGACGAACCCGTTGGTCGCGGACGGGGCGCGCAGCGTCACGACGGCCTGGGCGAGCCTGCGGTCGGCGGCGGCGAGGGTGGCGCCGAAGACGGCGCCGGGCTCGATGCGGGGGGCGGGGCCGTAGGGGTGGGGGCGGGTGAGGTGGATGGAGCCGAGCTTCTTCGAGTAGCCCTGGTG
Organism: Streptomyces sp. NPDC002564; assembly: GCF_042889645.1. Taxonomy (NCBI): domain Bacteria; kingdom Bacillati; phylum Actinomycetota; class Actinomycetes; order Kitasatosporales; family Streptomycetaceae; genus Streptomyces; species Streptomyces sp. NPDC002564. The sequence goes on from NZ_JBIARE010000003.1 coordinate 561,469, forward strand.
GTTGCCGCGGGCGATGGCGAAGTCCTTGTCGACCCAGATGTACGCGCAGCGGGAGTACGTGCGGCCGCGGTAGGCGCAGCGGACGACCGCGAAGCACTCCTTGTACTGGGCGCGGACGGGGTCGAGGAGTTCGGCCCGGTCGGCGCCGCAGGACTGCCAGTCGGCCCAGATGAGGGCGACGGCGCCGGGGTCGTCGGGGGCGGGGGCCAGGGGGGCGGGGAGGAGGGCGCGGACGTGGGCGGGGTCGGTGCGGTACTCGATGGTGAGGAGGTCGCCCGAGTAGTGCCAGGGGGGTGGGGGGACGATGGCGGACCTGCCGGTGGCGGTCCTGGGCGGGAGGAATCCCTGAACTCCGGTCATGGGCTGGGCCTTTCGGGGTTCGTTTGAGGCCGTACGATACGGGATTCTGGCCCCTGGGCCCATGGGGTGGTTCGGCCTCTCGTCGGGCGTGGGGTTCGGCTTGGGTCTGCGCCTCGGCTCGGTTCGTGGGGCGGGGCCGCGGGGGTATGTGCGTACTCGCTATCCCTGCGCCCCGCTGCACGAACAAAGACGCCATGGTGCGCTCGGTGCTCCGTGCGCACATACCCCCACGTCCCCTCGCGTCTCGCGTGCAGGTGCGGCCCGGTGGGGGCGTCCGTCTCGGGTGCGGGCCGGCGGGGGCCCGTGCGTCCCCTCGTGTCTCGCTTGTGGGTGCGGGGCGGTGGGGGTGGACCCCAGAAGATCTTGGCCTTCGAACCTCGCGTGAGGGGTTGTGGGGAGGGGGTGTCCTGAATACCGTTTGAGGTCAAACAAGTTGGCGTGTCGTACCCCCAGGAAGGGGGACCCGGGTGAGTGGAGCGAGCTCAGGGCCGCGGCGCGGGGGCGCCGTCGCGGAGACCGTCGAGAATCTGCGGAGCACCGGTACGGACGTCGTCCGTGTCGTCTACCCCGACCTCATCGGGGTGGACCGGGGCCGTGACGTCCTGGTCGGACACCTGCCGGAGGCCTGCGCGCACGGGCTGTCGTTCTGCCGCGCGGTCTACCACACCACGCCCCGGGGCGGCGTCGTCCCCGTCGCGGGCGGGCTCGACGCGGGGCTGCCGGACATCTGCGTACAGCCGGACCTGGACACCCTGAAGCCGCTGCCGTGGGAGCCGGGCGTCGCCTGGTGCCTGGGCGACAGCGTCGACCCGCTCACCGGCGAGCCCGCCCCGGAGTCGCCGCGCGCCCTGCTGCGGCGGGTGATCGACCGGGCCGGCGCGTACACGGACGACGCGCTCTCCGCCGTCGTCGGGCCCGAGCTGGAGTACTTCCTCTGCGACGCGGCCCCCGGCACCCCCTCGGGGTGGACCCCCTACGGCCGCGCCACGGGGAACGTGTACAGCGCCGGTCGGCGCGGCGACCCGGACGGTCATCTGCTGCGTACGCTGCGGCAGTTGGACCGTCTCGGGATCGGCGTCATCGCCGGGAACCACGAGTTCGACGGGGGGCAGTTCGAGATCAACCTCGGGCACTCCGGCGCCCTGGACGCCGCCGACCGCGCCTTCCTCTTCAAGGCGGCCGTCAAGGAGACCGCCCGCCACGAGGGGCGCCTCGCCACCTTCATGGCCAAGCCCTTCAACGGACTCGGCGGGTCCGGGTTCCACGTGCACCTGTCGCTGGTCGACGCCGCCGGGCGCAACGTGTTCGACGACCCGGACGGCACCGGCGGGCTCTCCGGCACCGCACGGCACGCCATCGGCGGCGTGCTCCGGCACGCGCCCGCGCTCGCCGCGCTGCTCAACCCGACCGTCAACTCCTACAAGCGCTTCGGACCCGACACCCTCGCCCCGTGGCTGATCGACTGGGGCCTGGACAACCGCAGCGCCATGGTCCGCGTACCGCCCGAGCGCGGCCCGGGCACCCGCCTGGAGCTGCGCCTCGGCGACGCCTCCGCCAACCCCTATCTGCTGATCGCCGGGACCCTCGCCGCCGTGCTGCTCGGGCTGCGCGACCGGCCCGAACCGCCCGACCCGCTGGCGGGCTACGGCTACGACGAGACCGCCGCGCCCCGGCTGCCCGGCACCCTGCCCGAGGCCCTGGACGCCCTGGCGGCCGACGAGGCGCTGACCGGGCTGCTCGGCGCGGAGTTCGTCCGGGCGTTCCTGACGTACAAGCGCGACGAGATCGACCGGTATCAACACGCCGTCACGGACTGGGAGTTCGATGAGTACGCCTTTCTCATCTGACCGCCCCGGTGAACGAAGCAAGGAGTGCGTCGCATGCGTATGGCCGGTCCGCCTCTCTCCCTCGCCGACGTCGACCTCGCCGACAACGACCGGTTCACCGACCGGGCGCTGCCCTGGCGGATGTTCGACGTGCTGCGGCGCGAGGATCCCGTCCACTGGCAGCCCGAGCCCGCGCCCAACTCCGGTTTCTGGGCGGTCACCCGGCACGCCGACATCGTGCGGGTCGACCGCGACCCCGAGACCTTCACCTCGGAGCGGTTCACCAATCTGGAGGAGGTGGACGAGGACTGCATCGCCCAGCGGCGCTCGCTGCTGGAGACCGACGGGCTGCGGCACCGGGCGCTGCGGCTCATCCTGCAGAAGCGGTTCACGCCGCGTGCCGTGGCGACGTACGAGACGTTCCTGCGGGGGCTGACCGCCCGCACGCTGGACGCCGCCCTGCCCAAGGGGTCCTTCGACTTCGTGCGGGAGATCTCCGCCGACTTCCCCATCAACGTGCTCGCGCGCATGCTCGACGTCCCCGACGAGGACACCCGGCAGCTCATCGACTGGGGCAACCGCATCATCGGCAACACAGACCCCGACTACGCCGACGTGCTCCTGGACAGCGCGGAGAGCGCGCGGTACCGCGATCTCCCCTTCCGCTCCCCCGCCGCGCTGGAAGTCTTCGCGTACGGGCGCGAGCTGGCCGCCCGGCGGCGCGGCGGGCGCGGGGACGACCTCGTCACCGCGCTGGTCAACAGCTCGCCCCGGGACGGGGTCCCGCTCTCCCCCACCGACTTCGACAACTACTTCCTGCTGCTCGTCGTCGCCGGGAACGAGACGACCCGGCACGCCATCTCGCACTCCATGCTCGCCCTCGTCGAGCACCCCGAGCAGCGGGCCCGGCTCGTGCGCGACCCCTCGCTCATACCGGGGGCCGTCGAGGAGTGCCTGCGGTGGGCCTCGCCGGTCTACCACTTCCGGCGCACGGCGACCCGCGACGTCGAGCTCGGCGGGAAGTCCGTCAGGGCGGGCGACAAGGTCGTGCTGTGGTTCGCCTCCGGCAACCGCGACGAGGACGTCTTCCCCGACCCGTACCGCTTCGACGTCACCCGGGAGAACAACGACCACGTCACCTTCGGCAAGGGCAGCCCGCACTTCTGCCTCGGCAACTCCCTCGCCCGCCTGGAGATGCGGATCATGTTCGAGGAGCTGCTGCCGCGCCTCGCCGACATCAGGGTCACCGGCGAGGTGCGGCGGGTGCGGTCCAACTTCGTCAACGGGATCAAGGAGCTGCCCGTGACGGTGACGCTCGCCTGAGCGGCCCGCGCAGACGCCGGTCAGCCGCCGGAGGTGTCCAGTTCCGCTTCCTCGCTGATGCCCGCGCAGTCGTAGGGGTCCTTCAGCCAGCCGTCCGGGAGCACCACGCGGTTGTTGCCGGAGGTGCGGCCGCGCGGGCCGTCGGCGCCGTCCGGCCACGGCTGGTCGAGGTCCAGCTCGGCCAGGCCGTCCGCCAGCTCGGCGAGCGAGGAGGTGATCGCGAGGCGCTTGCGCATCTCGGAGCCGACCGAGAAGCCCTTGAGGTACCAGGCCACGTGCTTGCGGAAGTCGATGACGCCGCGCGCCTCGTCGCCGATCCACTCGCCGAGCAGCGTCGCGTGGCGCAGCATGACCTTCGCGACCTCGCGCAGGCCGGGGGCCTGCGGGGCGCCCGTGCCCTCGAAGGCGGCCACCAGGTCGCCGAAGAGCCAGGGGCGGCCCAGGCAGCCGCGGCCCACGACGACGCCGTCGCAGCCGGTCTCGGCCATCATGCGGACCGCGTCGGCGGCCGACCAGATGTCGCCGTTGCCGAGCACCGGGATCTCGGGGACGTGCTCCTTGAGGCGCGCGATGGCGTCCCAGTCGGCGGTGCCGCCGTAGTGCTGGGCGGCGGTGCGGCCGTGCAGCGCGATGGCCGTCACGCCCTCCTCGACGGCGATGCGGCCCGCGTCCAGGAAGGTGATGTGGTCGTCGTCGATGCCCTTGCGCATCTTCATGGTCACGGGCAGGTCGCCCGCGCCGCTGACGGCTTCCTTGAGGATCGCGCGCAGCAGGGGGCGCTTGTACGGGAGTGCGGAGCCGCCGCCCTTGCGGGTGACCTTGGGGACGGGGCAGCCGAAGTTCAGGTCGATGTGGTCGGCCAGGTCCTCTTCCGCGATCATGCGGACGGCCTTGCCGACGGTCGCCGGGTCGACGCCGTACAGCTGGATCGAGCGGGGTTTCTCCGTCTCGTCGAAGTGGATCAGCTGCATCGTCTTCTCGTTGCGCTCCACCAGGGCGCGGGTGGTGATCATTTCGCTGACGAAGAGGCCCTTGCCGCCGCTGAACTCCCGGCACAGGGTCCGGAACGGCGCGTTCGTGATGCCCGCCATGGGGGCGAGCACGACGGGCGGCTGCACGGTGTGCGGGCCGATCGACAGGGGCTGCGGCTGGGACGGCATCGATGATCTCCGGGACGGACGACGGGACCCTTCATTGTCCCTCACGCGCGGGCGGCCCGGACCCGGCCGCCCCGACCGGCCCGGAGGGCCCCGCTCCGGGGTCCGCGGGCGGCGGCGGACTACGGTCGAAAGATGGCCGATGAACTCACCCACCGCAGACGGCTGCTCGTCCTCGCGATCTGCTGCATGAGCCTGCTGATCGTCACCCTCGACAACACGGTCCTGAACGTCGCGCTGCCGACCCTGCAGAAGGAGTTCGACGCGAGCGTCTCGGGCATGCAGTGGGCGGTCGACGCGTACACGCTGGTCCTCGCCTCGCTCCTGATGCTGGCGGGCTCGACCGCCGACCGGATCGGCCGCCGCCGGATCTTCGTGGCCGGCCTGGTGATCTTCACGCTCGGCTCGGCGCTCTGCTCGCTGGCGCCCAATCTGGAGTCCCTCGTGGCCTTCCGGATGGTGCAGGCGGTGGGCGGCTCGATGCTCAACCCGGTGGCGATGTCGATCATCACCAATACGTTCACCGACCCCGCCGGGCGCGCCCGCGCCATCGGGGTCTGGGGCGGCGTCGCCGGCATCTCGCTCGCGGCGGGCCCGCTGGTCGGCGGCGCCCTCGTGGACACGGTCGGCTGGCGCTCGATCTTCCTGGTCAACCTGCCGGTGGGCCTCGCCGCGCTGCTGCTCACGCTGCGCTACGTCCCCGAGTCCCGCGCCCCGAGGCCGCGCCGCGTCGACCCCGTCGGGCAGCTGCTCGTGATCGTGCTGCTCGGCGCGCTGACCTTCGCGATCATCGAGGCGCCCCGCGCGGGCTGGACCTCCCCACTCATCCTCGCCTTCGCGGGCGCCGCGCTGCTCGGCCTCCTCGGGCTCCTTCGCTACGAGCCGCGGCGCGCGGAGCCTCTGATCGACCTGCGCTTCTTCCGGTCGGCGCCGTTCAGCGGGGCGACGGTGATCGCCGTCAGCGCCTTCGCCGCGCTCAGCGGCTTCCTGTTCCTGTCGACGCTCTTCCTCCAGGACGTGCGCGGTCTCGACGCGCTGCACGCCGGGCTGTGGATGCTGCCCATCGCGGCGATGGCGCTGGTCTGCGGGCCGCTGTCGGGGCGGCTCGTGGGCAGCCGGGGGCCGCGCATCCCGCTGCTGCTCGCGGGCGCCACGATGACGGCGTCGGGCGTGCTCTTCGCCGCCTTCGACGCGGCCTCCTCCGACGGGCCGCGCCTGGTGGGCTATCTCCTCTTCGGCCTGGGCTTCGGCTTCGTGAACGCGCCGATCACCAACACCGCGGTCTCCGGGATGCCCCGCGCCCAGGCGGGCGTCGCCGCCGCGGTGGCCTCCACCAGCCGCCAGATCGGCACGACCCTCGGCGTGGCGGTGATCGGCGCGGTGCTGGCCTCGGGCGTCGCCTCGTCCTCGTACGCGGACGGCTTCGTCGCGGCCGCCCGCCCGGCCTGGTGGATCATCGCGGGCTGCGGTCTCGCGGTGCTGGCGCTCGGGGCCCTGACGAGCGGGCGGTGGGCCCAGGAGTCGGCGCGCAGGGCCGCGGCGCGGCTGACGGAGGAGACGGTGTGAGTGACAGATGACAGATATTGAAATCTGTCATCTGTCATGTCATGGTGGAGGCATGCGTACTCTCACCCTCGGAAACAACGGCCCCCGCACCTCCGCCCTCGGCCTCGGCTGCATGGGCATGTCCGCGCTCTACGGGGACGCGGACCGCGCGGAGTCGATCGCCACGATCCACGCCGCCCTCGAAGCGGGCGTCACGCTCCTGGACACCGGCGACTTCTACGCCATGGGGCACAACGAAATGCTGATCGGCGAGGCGCTGCGCGGCGCCCCCGCCGCCCGCCGCGATCAGGCGCTGACCAGCGTCAAGTTCGGCGCCCTGCGCGACCCGGACGGCGGCTGGTCCGGTTACGACGGGCGCCCCGCCGCCGTCAGGAACTTCGCGGCGTACTCGCTGCAGCGCCTGGGCGTCGACCACATCGACGTCTACCGCATCGCCCGCATCGACCCGGACGTCCCGGTCGAGGAGACCGTCGGCGCCATCGCCGAGCTGGTCGAGAAGGGGTACGTCCGGCACATCGGCCTCTCCGAGGTCGGCGCGGACACGATCCGCCGGGCGGCGGCCACGGCCCCCGTCTCCGACCTGCAGATCGAGTACTCCCTCCTCTCCCGCGGCATCGAGGCGGAGATCCTGCCGACGGTCGCCGAGCTCGGCATCGGCGTCACCGCGTACGGGGTGCTCTCGCGCGGCCTGATCTCCGGCCACTTCACCCGCGACCGCAAGCTGGCGGCGAACGACTTCCGCGCGATGAGCCCCCGCTTCCAGGGCGAGAACCTGGACCGCAACCTCGACCTGGTCGACGCGCTGCGCAAGGTCGCCGAGCAGAAGGGCGTCAGCGTCGCCCAGACCGCCATCGCCTGGGTGCTCGCCCAGGGCCCCCGGCACGGCGCGGCGATCGTGCCGCTGGTCGGCGCGCGCCGCAGGGACCGGCTCGACGAAGCGCTCGGCGCCCTGGACATGACGCTCGACGACGCGGACCTCGCGGCGATCGAGGCGGCCGTGCCCGCGGGCGCGGCGGCCGGGGCGCGCTACCCCCAGGCGCAGATGGCACACCTCGACAGCGAGCACTGAGCCGCCCGCGGGTACGGTCTATGCCATGGCAACCGCGGCTCCCCTGACCCCCGAGCGCATCCTCGAAGCGACCGAGGAGGTGCTGCGCAGGCACGGCGCGGCCAAGGCCACGGTCGTCGACGTGGCCCGCGCCCTCGGGGTGAGCCACGGCACCGTCTACCGCCACTTCCGCACGAAGGCGGAGCTGCGCGGCGCGGTCACCAAGCGGTGGCTCGACCGTACGTCCGTGGCGCTCGCCGGGATCGTCACCGGCACCGAACCGCCCCCGGCCAAGCTGCGGCAGTGGCTCGCGGGCCTCTTCGACGCCAAGCAGCACAAGGCGGGCGACGATCCCGAACTGTTCGCCACCTACACGGTGTTGACCGGCGAGAACAGCGACGTGGTGGACGACCACATCGCCGATCTCACCGGCCAGCTGGCCGCGATCGTGCGGCAGGGCGTGGCGAGCGGCGACTTCGCCTCCGCCGACCCGGCGACGTCCGCCCGCGCCGTCTTCGACGCCACCTCCCGCTTCCACGACCCGTCCTACGCCGCGCACTGGTCGCGCCCCGGCATCGAGGACGCCTTCGAGGCCGTGCTCGACCTGGCCCTGCGCGGCCTGCGGGCCTGAGCCGCCCGGCGCCCGCGCGCGTCCCGCGTCAGGACGGCAGCCGCATCAGCAGGTGCCCCCTGCGGAACCGCTCGCCCTCCTTCGGCTCGCGCAGCATGCGGCCGGTCTCCGTGAAGCCCGCGGTGCGGGCCAGCGCGGCGAGGGCGTCGGCCGGCCAGCGGTACGCCGTCGTCACCTTGTGGTCGAAGGCGGTGAGCGGGCCGCCCTCCGACTCGAAGAAGGCGAGCAGCAGACGCCCGCCGGGGGCCAGCACCCGGCGGAACTCGGCGAAGTAGGCGGGCAGGTGCCCGGCGGGTGCGTGGATGACGGAGTACCAGGCGACGATGCCGCGCAGCGTCCCGTCGGGCAGGTCGAGGGCGTCCATGGAGCCGACCTCGAACCGCAGGTCCGGGTAGGCCTCGCGGGCGAGGTCGATCATCACCGGGGAGAGGTCCACGCCGTGCACGTCCAGGCCCAGTTCGTGCAGCAGGGCGGTCACGGGGCCGGGGCCGCAGCCCAGTTCGGCGACGGGTCCCGGGCCGTCCGCCCGCACGTGGTCGGCGAACGCGGCGAGGAACGAGCGGTCCAGGGAGGGGGCTTCGAGGTCGTCGCGCGGGATCGCGGCGTACCGCACGGCGACGGAGTCGTAGGCGTTCGCGGTCGTGCCGAGGTGGGTGGAGGATTCAGTCACAGGCGGACCCTAGAGGCCGCCTCTGACATCCGCCCGGCCGCGCCCCCGCTACAGCCCCTCCGCGGTCGGCCGGTGCTCCACGTATTCGATCACCGTGCCGTCCCGGTGCCGGGCCGTGAAGCCCGAGCCGGTGGGCACCTCGATCAGCGGGTCGGTGATCTCCGCGCCCTCGGCCACCAGCCGGTCCAGGTACGCCTGCGCCGAGTCGACGAGCAGCGTGCCGTGGGTCGCGCGGAAGGGCTCCAGGGTCTCGGGGGTGCCCTCGATCAGCAGGAAGGCGCCGACCACGGCGAGGGCGAGGTGCTTCTCCGGGTACGCGAACCACATGTCCCGCTCGGTGCCGAGCAGCCGCTCGTAGGACGCGGCGACGGCGTCCAGCGTGCCCGGCCCCGTGTAGACGCGGAGGAAGGGGCGGGGCTCGGCCAGGTCCGTGGAGTCGTTGCGGCGGCGCCACATCGTGGGGGTCTCGCGGGCGGGGGTGCCGGCGGCGGGTCCGGGGGTCTCAACTGGCGTGTCGGTCATGGGAGTCAGCCTGCGCCGCCCGGGCCCGGGCTGCCAGCAGGGCATGTGTAGGGGTGAGTACGGGTCATAGGCTGAGGGCATGGCGACAGCGGCTGCGGAGCACGAGACGTCGGTCCGGCGGGAGTTGGGCGGGTTCCTGCGGGCCCACCGCGAGCGGCTCGCCCCGGAGGAGGTGGGGCTGCCGCGCACCTCCCGGCGCCGCACGTCGGGGCTGCGCCGGGAGGAGGTCGCCGCGCTCTCGGGCGTCTCCGTGGCCTGGTACACCTGGCTGGAACAGGGCCGCGTCGACACCTCGCGCCAGGTGCTCGACGCCGTCGCGCGCGCCCTGCGCCTGGACGCCGTCTCCCACCGGCACGCCCTGGCCCTCGCCGGTTTCGCGCCCGTGCCGCAGGGCCCGCCGGACCGGGACCCCGGGTGCGACAGCGGCCTGCGCGCCCTCCTCGACAGCTGGCCGGACAGCCCCGCCCTGCTCCTGGGACCCGGCCTGGACGTCCTCGCCTGGAACCGCGCCCACGCGGCGCTGTGGCCCGATCCGGCGGAGCTTGCCGAGGACCGGCGCAATCTGCTGCTCCTGCTCGTCACCGACGCGCGGCACCAGCGGCTGCTGCCCGGCTGGGAGCCGGTCGCCATGGACCTGTACCGGCACTTCCGCACCCGCGCCGACCGCAGTCCGGGCTCCTCGGCGCTCGGCCGTCTCGCCCCGCGCCTGCACGCCGCGCGGCCGGACCTGGCGCACTGGTGGGCCTGCCGCTCGGTGGGCGACTTCGCGCCGCGCACGGTCGGGATCACCGTGCCGGGCGAGCGCCTCCCCCGGGCGTACGACATGACGCTGCTGCTCGCCCCGCAGGCACCGGACGCGGCCCTGCTCGTCCAGACGCCCCGCCCCACTAGCGGGCGGAGGCCGACGGGTCGACCGTCGCCTGGTGCGCCACCTCCAGGTGCTCCTCGGCCTTGAGCCACGGCAGGAACTGCGCCTTCCTGCGCCAGTCGCAGGTCCCGCAGCTCAACTGCCGCTGCATGCCCGCCTTCTGGACCTGGACCACGTGCTCGCGCCCGTGCTGGTCCCACCGTCTGACCTTGCTCGTGGTCATGGGAAGCATGCGCCCCAGTGTGCCCTCGGTGTGCACGGAAAGCCCCCGGCTCCGTCACCCGGAACCGGGGGCTGCCCGATGTCACTCAGCGGTCGTCCGTGGTCAGCAGCCCACGAGACGCGTCGCGAGGTAGCCCTCGATCTGGTCGAGGGAGACCCGCTCCTGCTTCATGGTGTCGCGCTCGCGCACCGTGACCGCGTTGTCGTCGAGGGTGTCGAAGTCGACGGTGACGCAGTACGGCGTGCCGATCTCGTCCTGGCGGCGGTAGCGGCGGCCGATGGCGCCCGCGTCGTCGAACTCGATGTTCCAGTTCTGCCGCAGGGCGGTGGCCAGGCCCTTCGCCTTCGGCGACAGCTCCGGGTTGCGGGACAGCGGCAGGACCGCGACCTTCACCGGGGCGAGGCGGTGGTCGAAGCGCATGACCGTGCGCTTCTCCAGCTTGCCCTTGGCGTTGGGGGCCTCGTCCTCGATGTAGGAGTCGAGGAGGAAGGCGAGCATGGTGCGGCCGACACCGGCCGCGGGCTCGATGACGTAGGGAGTCCAGCGCTCGCCGGCCTCCTGGTCGAAGTAGGACAGGTCCTGGCCCGACGCCTTGGAGTGCGCGGACAGGTCGTAGTCGGTGCGGTTGGCGACGCCCTCCAGCTCGCCCCACTCGCTGCCGCCGAACTGGAAGCGGTACTCGATGTCAGCGGTGCGCTTGGAGTAGTGGGAGAGCTTCTCCTTCGGGTGCTCGTACCACCGCATGTTCTCCTCGCGCAGGCCCAGGCCGGTGTACCAGTTCCAGCGCTGCTCCATCCAGTACTCCTGCCACTTCTCGTCCTCGCCCGGCTTGACGAAGAACTCCATCTCCATCTGCTCGAACTCGCGGGTCCGGAAGATGAAGTTGCCGGGCGTGATCTCGTTGCGGAAGGACTTGCCCATCTGCGCGATGCCGAACGGCGGCTTGCGGCGCGAGGTCTGCTGGACCTGGGCGAAGTTGGTGAAGATGCCCTGCGCGGTCTCGGGGCGCAGGTAGGCGACGGAGCCGCTGTCCTGGGTCGGGCCGAGGTGCGTGGCGAGCATGCCGGAGAACTGCTTGGGCTCGGTGAACTGGCCCTTGGTGCCGCAGTTCGGGCAGTTGATGTCCGCGAGGCCGTTGGCCGGCGGGCGGTTGTGCTTGGCCTCGTAGGCCTCTTCCAGGTGGTCGGCGCGGTGGCGCTTGTGACAGGAGAGGCACTCGGTGAGCGGGTCGGAGAAGGTCGCGACGTGGCCGGAGGCCTGCCAGACCTCGCTCGCCAGGATCACCGAGGAGTCGATGCCGACGACGTCCTCGCGCGAGGTGACCATGTAGCGCCACCACTGGCGCTTCAGGTTCTCCTTCAGCTCGACGCCGAGCGGACCGTAGTCCCAGGCGGCACGCTGTCCGCCGTAGATCTCACTGCAGGGGAAAACAAAGCCACGGCGCTTGCTCAGGCTGACGATGGTGTCGATCTTGTCGGCGGCCACGGTGCTCTCTTCAGACGACGGCGGGCGAAGCGGGAATACGCGCTCCGGGAGCGAATGCTTCAGGTTACCGGCGGCCTTACCCCCCTAATCAAATCGGTTCCCCGTGAGCGCTCCCGGGGACCCCTTGTTGACAATCGTTTCCACATTTGTTGAAAATGAGTGTCATGAACGTACGACGCCTCATACCCACCGCCGCCCTTGCCTCCGCCACGGTCCTCGGCCTCACGGCCCTGACCGCCTGCTCCACATCGGCCGCGAGCGACAAGGACGGCAAGCTGGACGTGGTGGCGTCGTTCTACCCGATGCAGTACCTCGCCGAGCAGATCGGCGGCGACCACGTCTCCGTCACCAACCTCACCGAGCCCGGCCAGGAGCCGCACGACCTCGACGTCTCCGCCCAGCAGCGCGGGCGGCTCGAGGAGTCGGACGTCGCGCTCTACCTCAAGGGCCTGCAGCCCGCCGTGGACGACGCGATCGACCAGTCCGGGATCAAGAACAAGGTCGACGCCGCCTCCCTGACCAGCATGGAGAAGCACGGCAACGAGGTCGGCGGGCACGCCGAGGAGCACGAGGAAGAGGGCCACGAGGGCCACGACCACGGCCACTCCCACGAGGGCGCCGACCCGCACATCTGGCTGGACCCGGTGAAGTACGCCGAGGTCGCCGAGGGCGTCGGCAAGGCCCTGGAGAAGGCCGACCCGGACAACGCGGCGGCGTACAGGAAGAACACCGCGAAGCTCGTCAAGAAGCTCGATGGCCTGGACTCGTCCTTCAAGGACGGCCTGAAGAACACCGACTCCAAGGTCTTCATCACCACCCACGCCGCCTTCGGCTACCTCGCCGAGCGCTACGGCCTCACCGAGGAGGCCATCAGCGGCCTCGACCCCGAGGCCGAGCCCAGCGCCAAGCGCGTCAAGGACCTCCAGAAGATGGCGAAGGCCGACGGGGTCACCACCGTCTTCTACGAGACGCTCGTCAGCGACAAGACGGCGAAGACCCTCGCCAAGGACGCCGGCCTGAAGACCGACGTCCTCGACCCCATCGAGGGCATCACCGAGAAGTCCAGGGGCGACGACTACATCCAGGTCATGGAGGCCAACCTCACGGCGCTGCAGAAGGCCCTGGGCGCCAAGTGACCCCCACTTCCGCGGCTACGGAGGCACGAGCCATGAGCGAGACAGCCGGTTCCGGCGAAGGCGAAGCCGTCATATCCCTGCGCAAGGTGACGGCCGAGCTCGGCTCGCGCCCCGTGCTGCGCGGCATCGATCTCACCGTGCGCCGCGGCGAGGTCGTCGCCCTGCTCGGCGCGAACGGCTCGGGCAAGTCCACGGCCGTGCGCACCGTCATCGGGCAGGTCCCCGTCACCGGCGGCGAGGTCGAGATCTTCGGCACCCCGCGCCGCCGCTTCCGCGACTGGGCCCGCGTCGGATACGTCCCGCAGCGCACCACCGCAGCGGGCGGCGTGCCCGCCACGATCAGCGAGGTCGTCGCCTCCGGGCGGCTGTCCCGGGCCCGCTTCGGCGTGCTGCGCAGGGCCGACCGCGAGGCCGTGGCCCGCGCCATCGACCTGGTGGGCCTCACCGACCGCGCCAAGGACTCCGTGAACGCCCTCTCCGGCGGCCAGCACCAGCGGGTCCTGATCGCCCGTGCCCTGGCCGCCGAACCCGAGCTGCTGATCATGGACGAGCCGATGGCGGGCGTCGACCTGGCCAGCCAGGAAGTGCTCGCCGCCACCCTGCGCGGGCAGGTCGCGGCCGGCGCCTCCGTGCTGCTCGTCCTGCACGAACTGGGCCCGCTGGAGCCGCTGATCGACCGCGCCGTGGTGCTGCGCGACGGCTGCGTCCTGCACGACGGGCCGCCGCCGAAGGCCGTCGGCCAGCACGCGCTGCCCGGCCACGACCACGTCCACCCGCACACCGCCGACGCGGAGCCGGTCCGTACCGGCCTGCTGACCTGAGGGCGAGCACGCACGATGGAAATCCTCGACTACGCCTTCATGCAGCGGGCCCTGCTCGCCGCCGTCCTGGTCGGCGTCACCGCGCCCGCCGTCGGCATCTACCTCGTCCAGCGCCGCCAGGCCCTGATGGGCGACGGCATCGGCCATGTGGCGATGACCGGCGTCGGCCTCGGCTTCCTGCTCTCGACGTCCCCGGTGTGGATGGCGACGGCCGTCGCCATCGTCGGCGCCGTCGTCATGGAGCTGATCCGCTGGTACGGCAAGACCCGCGGCGACATCGCCCTGGCCATGCTGTTCTACGGCGGCATGGCGGGCGGCGTCATGTTCATCAACCTCGCCCCCGGCGGCTCCAACGCGAACCTCCAGTCGTACCTGTTCGGTTCGCTCTCGACGGTCTCCGAGGAGGACGTCTCGGCGATCTGCCTGCTCGCCGCCTTCGTGGTCGTCGTCACCCTCGGCCTGCGCCGCCAGCTCTTCGCGGTCAGCCAGGACGAGGAGTTCGCCCGCGTCACCGGTCTGCCGGTGCGCGCCCTGAACCTGCTCACCGCCGTCACCGCCGCGGTCACCGTCACCGTCGCCATGCGCGTGGTGGGCCTGCTCCTGGTCTCCGCGCTGATGGTCGTGCCGGTCGCGGCCGCCCAGCAGCTCACCCGGAGCTTCGCGGCGACCTTCGCCGTCTCGGTGGCGATCGGCGTGGCCGTGACGCTCGGCGGCACCGTCACGTCGTACTACCAGGACGTGCCGCCCGGCGCGACGATCGTGCTGCTCACCATCGGCGTCTTCATCGCCCTGACCGTGCTCGCGACACCGCTGGCCAGGCGCAGGGCGCGGGCCGTGGCCGCCGCGGAGGCGGCGGGCGATCCCGCGGAATGCACGGTCCCGGCCCAGCCGGTGGCCAAGACCTGACCTGCGCCGGGGGCGACCTGGCACAATGGCCCGGCAGGCCCAGACCAGAGCGCAGATTCGAGGAGGCAACCGTGGGAGCCCCGGTTCGAGGCAGGTCGACCCGCCAGCGTGCGGCGGTGGCCGCGGCACTCGACGACGTGGACGAGTTCCGCAGTGCCCAGGAGCTGCACGACATGCTCAAGCACAAGGGCGACTCGGTCGGTCTGACCACGGTCTACCGCACCCTCCAGTCCCTCGCCGACGCCGGCGAGGTCGACGCCCTGCGCACCAACGAGGGCGAGACGGTCTACCGCCGCTGCTCGACCGGCGAGCACCACCACCACCTGGTCTGCCGCGTCTGCGGCAAGGCCGTCGAGGTGGAGGGCCCCGCCGTCGAGAAGTGGGCCGAGGCCATCGCCACCGAGCACGGCTTCGTGAACGTGGCGCACACCGTCGAGATCTTCGGCACGTGCGCGGAGTGCGCCAAGTAGGCACGGCGAGCAGCCGAGCAGCGGTACGCGAAGGGCCCCCGCCGTCGGACGGCGGGGGCCCTTCGCGTGTGCGGCTAGCTCTCCGCGATCTGCTGCTCGTTCGGGATCGCGCCGCCGAAGCGGCGGTCGCGGGAGGCGTACTCCAGGCAGGCCCGCCACAGGTCACGGCGGTCGAAGTCCGGCCACAGGACGTCCTGGAAGACCATCTCGGCGTAGGCGCTCTGCCAGAGCAGGTAGTTGGACGTGCGCTGCTCGCCGCTGGGGCGCAGGAACAGGTCGACGTCCGGCATGTCCGGGTAGTACAGGTACTTCGCGAACGTCTTCTCGTTGATCTTCGACGGGTTGAGCCGGCCCGCCTTCACGTCCTCGGCGAGGGCCATCGCCGCGTCCGCGATCTCGGCGCGGCCGCCGTAGTTCATGCAGAAGTACAGGGTGAGCTTGTCGTTGTCCTTGGTCTGCTCCTGGGAGATCTCCAGCTCCCTGGCGACCGACTTCCACAGCTTGGGCATCCGGCCCACCCAGCGCACCCGCACCCCGAGCTCGTCGAGCTGGTCGCGGGTCTTGCGGATGAAGTCGCGGTTGAAGTTCATCAGGAACTTCACCTCGTCCGGCGAGCGCTTCCAGTTCTCGGTGGAGAAGGCGTACAGCGAGATGGCCCCGACGCCCATCTCGATGGAGCCCTGCAGCACGTCCAGGACGCGCTCGGCGCCGACCTTGTGCCCCTCGGTGCGCGGCAGGCCGCGGTCCTTGGCCCAGCGGCCGTTGCCGTCCATGACGATCGCGACGTGCCGCGGCACCAGCTCGCCGGGGATCTTCGGCGGTCGCGCGCCCGAGGGGTGCGGCTCGGGAAGCGCGTACTCGCGGCGGGACCGTCCGAGGATTCCGCGTCGTGCCATGGGGGGCTCTCTCCTACCTAGCTGTGGTGCGCACGCGAGGTGCTCACGTGCTTTTCTCTACGTACCGCAAGGAGCGCAGTCCGCGCTCCAGGTGCCAGCTCAGATAGGCGGAAACAAGCCCGCTGCCCTCCCTGGCGTGCCGCGCCTCGCAGGCGTCCGCCGTCTCCCAGTCGCCGGTGAGCAGCGCGCCGAGCAGCGTGAGCGTCTCCGCCGACGGCACGACGCTGCCGGGCACCCGGCAGTCGACGCAAATCGAGCCGCCCGCCGCGACCGAGAAGAAGCGGTTGGGGCCCGGCATCCCGCACTTGGCGCAGTCGGTGAAACTCGGCGCGTAGCCGTTCACGGCGAGCGAGCGCAGCAGGAACGCGTCGAGGACCAGGTGCGGCGCGTGCTCGCCGCGCGCGAGCACCCGCAGTGCCCCGACGAGCAGCAGGTACTGCTGCACCGCGGGCTCGCCCTCGTGGTCCGTGAAGCGCTCGGCGGTCTCCAGCATGGCCGTCCCGGCCGTGTACCGCGCGTAGTCGGTGACGATCCCGCCACCGTACGGAGCGATCGTCTCGCTCTGCGTGCAGAGCGGCAGGCCGCGCCCGACCAGCTCGCTGCCGCGCGCGAAGAACTGCACGTCGACGTGGGAGAAGGGCTCCAGGCGCGCCCCGAACTTCGACTTCGTGCGGCGCACCCCGCGGGCCACCGCGCGTACCCGCCCGTGACCGCGCGTGAGCAGCGTGATGATCCGGTCCGCCTCACCCAGCTTCTGGGTGCGCAGCACGATGCCGTCGTCGCGGAACAGACTCATGGGCCCATTCTCGCGTACGCCGCCGGGTCCCCGGGCCCGGGTCTCCCCGACCGGTGCCTCAGGGGCGCTCGCCCCGGCTCCGGGCGTTCGCGTACGCGGTCGCCGCGCGCAGCCGCTCCGCGGTCGTCGCGGACCGCACGGCCTCCGGCGCGCAGTCCCACTCCCGGCCTCCGCCGTAGGGGCGCAGCTGCACGTACGGGCCCTCGTGGCCCATCACCCGGCCGACCAGTCCGTTGCGGGTGTCCACCACGTACGAGCCGACCGGCAGGTGGCCGCTCACGCGGGCCTCCGCAGGGCCGCGGCGAGCCGCGCGGCGGTGTCGACGCGGCACCCGCCCAATTCGATCCGCGGACAGGGTGCCTCCCGCGCGAGTGACGCCGGGTCGATCCCCAGCGAGGGCAGCGTAATTCCCGCCTGCGTGAGCGCGTCGCGCAATTCCTTCACGGTTTCCTCCGCCTGTTCGATGCACACCACTGCGTGGCGCTTTCCGTCCGCCGTCACGTGGTTCCCCTTTGCTGCCGGATTTCACTCTTCACACCCCTACGGTGACGGCAGCCGCCTAGACTCGACAGCAGTCTGTCCTCTACAACTGCGAGGCAGTGGAAGGCGGTTGGCCATGGCCAATGGTTCGAGGCAGGCGGCCTGGGAGTTCTTCGGCGCCGAGCTGAAACGGCGCCGCGAGGACGCGGGGCTCAGCCAGTCGGCGCTGGGGGTACGGGTTTTCGTTTCCGGCGGATACATCGGCCAATTCGAACAGGCAATTCGCAAACCGCAGTTGGACGTGGCGGAGCGCATCGACGAAGTCCTGCGGACGGACGGCTTTTTCGAGCGAATGTGCCGCAAGCTGATCGACGACAAGCGCTATGCGGATTACTTCGCGGCGGTGGTGGAGCTGGAGGGGCTGGCGACGCGTATCTGCGAGTTCGCGCCCACGCTGGTCCCGGGCCTCCTGCAGACGGCCGCGTACGCGCGAGCGGTGACGCTGGCGGCGAACCCCTTCGTCACCGACGCGTACGTCGACGACATCGTCGCCGCGCGACTGGAACGGGCGGGCATTCTCAAGGACGCGACCCGGCCCGAGTACTGGGTGGTGCTGCACGAAAACGCGCTCTACATTCCGGTGGGCGGCCACGCCGCCATGGCCGCGCAGCTGGATCACGTGGCGACGCTGATGCGGAAGCGGCACGCGCTGGTGTTGGTGCTTCCGTACGCGGCAGGAGCGCACGCCGCCATGGTCGGTTCCCTGAAGCTGATGGACTTCGACGATGCGCCCCCAACCGCCTATACAGAGACGTCGTTTTCGGGGACGCTCGTGGACGAACCGGCGGTGGTGATGAGGACACAGCGCGCATACGATCTGCTCAGGGGCGCCGCGCTGTCGCCGGAGGCGTCCCTCGCCCTGGTCGAATCGGCGGCTGAGGACTACAGACGATGCACGAGTACGACCTGAGCAACGCCCGCTGGCGCAAGAGCAGCTACAGCAACGGCGAGGGCGGCGACTGCGTCGAGGTCGCGTACGACTTCCCCGGCGCCGCCCGCTGGCGCAAGAGCACGTACAGCGGCGGCGACGGCGGAGAGTCGTGCGTCGAGGTCGCCGACGGGGTGCCCGGAGTCGTCCCCGTACGGGACAGCAAGGTGGTCCGGGGCCCCGCCCTGGTCGTCGGCGCGGCCGCCTGGGCCGCCTTCGTGGCGTACGCGGGCCGCGCCTAGCCCTCAGGCTCCCGCCCGCACCGCGTGCGCAAGCGCGGTCACGCTGACGTCGACCACCGTGCGCAGGTGCCGCCCGCTCGCCCCGGCCCTGCTCAGCACCGCCAGCGACTGGTTGACCGCCGCCAGGTGGACCGCGAAGTCGTCGGCGGTGTCCTCGGCGAGCCGCGCCGCGGTCAAGGCGGTCCGCAGCCGCGCGCGCTGGAAGCCCAGGGCCTCGGCCGCGCGGGCGGCGATGGCGGGGCTCAGCACGGGGGCAGCCATCGCGGTCTGCGCGACCAGGCACCCGTCGGGGACGTCGGGGTCGGCGATGCGTTCCAGGGTGACGTCGAAGAACGCCCGTACCGCGGGGAGCGGCTCCTCCGCCGCGCGGGAGAGCGCCAGGTCGTACCGGTGTCCGTAGCGCTCGGCGTAGCGGTCCAGGCACCGCAGGTACAGCGCGTCCTTGTCGCCGAAGGAGGAGTACAGGGAACTGCGATTCAGGCCGGTAGCCCTGGAGAGGTCGTCGACGGACGTGGCGGCGTGGCCGGCCCGCCAGAACTGGACCATCGCCGCGTCGAGCGCGACGCCCACGTCGAACTGCTTCTTTCCCGCCATCACGCACGCACCTCGTTCGTTCCCGGACCGGCTTGCGCGGCCCCGCCCACCCTATCTTGAACCATTCAGTTCAAGATGCAGTAGGGTCGGGGCATGCCCGACGACGCCCTGCCCCAGAACCGTTCCGGCGACGAGAACCCGGTGCCCGGACTGCCGCTGCACGACCTCGCGGGATTCACCCACCGCTGGGTCGACGCGGAGGGAATCCGCCTGCACGCCGTGGAAGGCGGCCGGCCGGACCGGCCCGCCGTCGTCCTGCTCGCCGGTTTCCCGCAGACCTGGTGGGCCTGGCGCAAGGTGATGCCGGGCCTGGCCGAGCGGTTCCGCGTGCTCGCGGTCGACCTGCCGGGGCAGGGCCACTCCGCCCGCCCGCACGGGGGCTACGACACGCACACGGTCGCCGCGCACGTCCGGGCCGCGCTGACCGCGCTCGACGTGCCGACGTACTGGCTCGTCGCCCACGACATCGGGGCCTGGGTCGCCTTCTCGCTGGCCCTGGGGCACGAGGAGCGCCTGCACGGTGTCGCCCTGCTGGACGCCGGCATTCCCGGGATCACCCTCCCGGACTCCGTCCCGACGGACCCCGAACGGGCCTGGAAGACCTGGCACTTCGCCTTCCACCTGGTGCCGGACCTGCCCGAGACCCTGCTCGCGGGGCGGGAGCGCGACTACGTCGGCTGGTTCCTGCGGGCCAAGGCGCTGTCCCCGGACGCCTTCGACGAGGCCGAGATCGACCACTACGCCGCCGCCGTCGCGGCCGAGGGCGGACTCGCCGCGTCGCTCGCCTACTACCGGGAGGCCGCGGAATCGGCGCGCGGGAACCATGAGGCCCTCGGCCGGGGGCCCGTGACCGTCCCGGTCCTGGGAGTCTCCGGCTCCCACGGCTCGATCCCGGACATGGCCGCCTCCCTCCGCCCGTGGGCGAAGAACGTGACCGGCGCCCTCGTCCCCGACGCCGGGCACTTCATCCCCGACGAGCAACCCGCCGCGCTGGTCGAGGTGTTGACCGCGTTCATCGACCGCGGGCGGTCCGGCCGGGAGGGCCGGACCGGCCCCGCCCGCCGCTAGGCGAAGTGGTCGGACAGCGCCTGCACCTCGTCGTACGAGGGGACATCCGAACCGGCGGCGGCCCCGCGGGCCACCGCCTCGACCGCCGCCACCGCGCCCCGCAGCGCCGCGCGGAACGGCAGCGAACCGCAGCTGACGCGCCCCGCGCCCGCGTCCGCGAGCTCCGCGAGAGCGGGCCCGTCCGGCGCGTGGAGCACATTGAGCGGCGCGTCGAACCCGGTGGCGAGCTCGGCGACGACGGTCAGGTCGCGCAGACCGGGGACGAAGAGGCCGTCCGCCCCGGCCCGCCGGTACGCCTCCAGGCGGGCCGCGGTCCGCCCGGCCTCCCCCGCGCCCCGCAACCAGTACGTGTCGGTGCGGGCGTTGACGAAGAGCCGCCCGGACACCGCGTCGCACACCGCCCGGAGGATCTCGCACTGATGGGTGACGTCCCGCAGGGTGCCGTCGGCGCGGCCGTCCTCGATGTTGACGCCGACGACGCCCGCCTCGGCCAACTCGGCCACCAGGTCGGCGACTTCCTCGGGGCGGTCGCTGAAGCCGCCCTCGATGTCGACGCTGACGAGCGCGTCGAGGCGGGCGAGACCCAGGGCGAGCCGCACGGTCTCCGCGCGGGCCGCGCCCGTCCCGTCGGGAAGGCCCGCCGCGGCGGCCACGCCGAGGCTCGTCGTGCCGAGGGCCCGGAACCCCGCGGCGGCGAACGCGGCGGCCGAGGCGTGGTCCCAGGCGTTGGGAAGGAGCAGGGGCGCGCCCGGGCGGTGCAGGTCGCGGAACTCCTCGTACCGAAGTGTCATGGCATGAAGGTAAGGGCGTGCCGTTTCGGCCGGGGCCGAAACGTACGACCGCGTCACCCGTCCCGGAGGGGAAAGTACTGCCGGGGCGTGAGGCCCACGGTGCGGTGGAAGGCCGCGGCGAAGGAGCTGGCGGAGGCGTAGCCGACGCGGCGGGCCACCGCGTCCAGCGGCAGGCCCTCGGCCAGCACCGGCATCGCGGCCCGCATCCGCAGCCGTTGCCGCCACCGGCCGAAGGCGAGGCCCGTCTCCGTGGCGAAGAGCCGGGCCAGCGTCCGCTCCGAGGCGCCGACCCCGGCGCCCCACTCCCCCAGGGTCCGGCCGTCGGCCGGGTCGGCGGCCAGCGCGCGGGCCACCGTGCGGGCGCGCGGGTCGGCCGGCTCCGGCACGGACACGTCCGTCACCGGCACCGGCCGCAGCACGTCGAAGAGGACGGCCTCGGCGCGGGCGCGGGCGGCCGGGGCCAGGTCGGTGCGGACCAGGTGGTCCAGGAGCGCGCGGGCCAGTGGGTTCAGGGCCAGCACGGTGGGGGCGGGCCAGGGGGCGGCGGGGCCGTGGCCGGGTGCGAGGTAGAGACTGCCGAGGACGGCGTCGCCCTCCGACTCCGGCGCGTGCGGCAGGCCCGCGGGGATCCACAGGGCGAGCGTCGGGGGCAGCAGCCAGGAGCCGCGGGCGGTCCAGAACCGCAGCAACCCCCGCGACGGCCAGGCGAGTTGGTGTTCGGGGTGGCGGTGGACGCCGAGCGCGCTGCCGCGCGGCATGGGGAAGTCGCCGATGAAGAGCGCGGTGACGATCGGTCCCGCGGGGCCGCGGGCGGCGTCGGCGGGCGTCGGCTGTCCGGTGCGCGACATGGGTCGGCAGCCTAGCCCGTGGCGGGCCCGGCCGGGCCGGGGCGAGCATCGCCGTATGCCGATGAACTGGGTGCACCGAAAGTTCTGCAGCTCCGAGAAGTGGGCGCGGACCGTGCGGGAACAACTGCTGCCCTGGGCCCTGGAGGACATCGAACTCGGCGACGACGTCGTCGAGATCGGGCCCGGCTACGGCGCGAACCTGCGCGCCCTGATCGACCTGACCCCCCGCCTGACCGCGGTCGAGATCGACGAGGACACCGCCCGGCTCCTGGCCCGCCGCTGGGGCGGCCGGGCCACCATCCTGCACGCGGACGGCGCCGCGATGCCGCTGCCGGACGACACGCACTCGTCCGTCGTCTGCTTCACGATGCTCCACCACGTGCCGACGGCCGCGCACCAGGACCGCATCTTCGCCGAGGCGTTCCGCGTGCTGCGGCCCGGCGGGGTCTTCGCGGGCAGCGACGGCCGGCCGGGGTTCGCCTTCCGGCTGCTGCACGTCCGGGACACCATGAACACGGTGTCCCCCGAGGAGTTCCCGGGCCGCCTGAAGGCCGCGGGCTTCACCGACGTCGCGGTGGACCTGCATCCGGGCCGCGGCGGCCTGCGCTTCCGGGCGTACAAGCCGTAGCCCGCCGTAGACCGAAGGAGGGGGCGGCGCATCCCTTCGGATCTGGGCGGACCGGCGCTCCTCGGGCAGGATGCCGGTATGAAGAGTGATCTGTTCTCCAGCGAGCACATGGCGCAGCCCGCGCACGCCCCCGGGATGACCCTGCAGAACGCGAAATCGATCAAGTACGCGGTGAACGGCGAGATGCTGGCTCGCCAGGGCGCGATGATCGCGTACCGGGGCGACCTGCACTTCGAGCGCAAGGGCCAGGGCGTCGGCGGCATGCTCAAGCGCGCCGTGACGGGCGAGGGGCTGCCGCTGATGGCCGTGCGCGGCCAGGGCGAGGCGTGGTTCGCGCACGAGGCGCAGAACTGCTTCATCGTCGACGTGGAGCCCGGTGACGTCCTCACCGTCAACGGCCGCAACATCCTCTGCTTCGACGCGACCCTCTCGTACGAGATCAAGACCGTGAAGGGGTCGGGCATCGCCGGGGGCGGGCTGTTCAACAGCGTGTTCACCGGCGGCGGGCGGCTCGGCCTGATCTGCGAGGGCAGCCCGCTGGTGATCCCGGTGTCGCCGCAGCAGCCCGTGTACGTCGACACGGACGCGATCGTCGGCTGGACCGCGCAGCTGAGCACCTCGCTGCACCGCTCGCAGTCCATCGGCTCGATGATCCGCGGCGGTTCGGGCGAGGCGGTCCAGCTGAAGCTGGAGGGCGAGGGGTACGTCATCGTGCGGCCCAGCGAGGCGACGCCGCAGAAGCCGCAGCAGCACTGAGCGGGCGGGGCACGGCCGTGGTCGATATTCGGCCGAGCCCCGCTACAGCCGGTGAGCAGGCAACTTGAGGGAGCAAGTACCTTTCGTCTCATGCTTGTTGACCAAGGGGACGAGGGGGAGGTGGCGGGTTCGGGCGTACGGCTGCGGGCGCCCCGCCACCCCCTGGACCGCCGTGCCGTCGGCTGGTGGCGCACGCAGGTGCTGCTGACCGTGGCCGCCCCGGTGGCGCTCCTGGGCCTGCTCGGCGCGCTGATCGCCCCGGCCCGCTTTTGGCTGCTGCTGCCCGCCGTGCTCATCGCGGTGCCGGGGCTGCTCGCGGCGGCGCTGCTGCCCCCGTGGTGGTACCGGGTGCACCGCTGGGAGGTCACCGACCACGCGGTGTACGTGCGGACCGGGTTCTTCTGGATGGAGGGCCGGATCGCGCCGATGTCGCGGCTGCAGACCGTCGACACGGTGCGCGGGCCCCTCCAGCGGGTCTTCGGGCTGACCACCGTCACGGTCACCACGGCGTCCGCCCGGGGCGCCCTCCAGGTCAAGGGCCTGGACCACGCGACGGCCGCCGAGCTGGCCGAGCGGCTCGCGCTGGTCACCCAGGCGACGCCCGGGGACGCCACATGAGCGGCCTCGCGGAGTCCGTCGGGCGGGCCGCGCCGGGTCCCGCGGGGCCCGGGGACGCGGTGCCGGGCGGTCCGGACACCGGCTGGCGGCGCCTCGACCGGCGCTCGCTGCTGATCACCGTCCAGATGACCGGCGGGGTGGTGACCGCCGTCGGCCTGCCCGTCACCCTCAGCTTCCAGGGCTGGGTGCCGATGGGGCCGGTGATCGCCTGGGCGGTGGGCCTGAGCCTGCTCCTGATCGCGGGCGGGGTCGGCCTGGACGCGCTGCGGCTGCGGCACAGCCGCTACCGCATCGGGCCCGACCGCGCCGAGCTGCGCAGCGGCATCCTGTTCGCCAAGCACCGCTCGCTGAGCCGCGAGCGCATCCGCTCCGTCGACCTCGTCGCCCACCCGCTGCTGCGCCTGCTCGGCCTGGTCGAGGTGCGCATCGGCACCGGCGAGCAGAGCTCCGCGCAGGAGGCGACGCTGGAGCTGCGCCCGGTGCGGCGGGCCGAGGGCGAGCGGCTGCGGCGCGAACTGCTGAGCCGGGCGGCACCGGGCACCGCCCCGGACGCGGAGGGCACGCTCGCCTCCCTCGACGTCCGCTGGATCCGCTACGCCCCGCTGTCCTTCGTCACGTCGGCGCTCGCGGCCGCGGTGGGCGGCGCGGTGATGCAGGTCAGCGAGTGGTTCGGGGTGCAGGAAGAGGTCATCGAGCGGGTCGGCGACGCCTTTCGCGGGATGTCCGTGGCGGGCATGGTCCTCGCGCTGGTCGCGGGGGCGCTGGCGGCCGGTTCGGTGGGGGCGCTCGGCCTGTGGGTGGAGATGTGGTGGGGCTACCGCCTGGAGCGCGAACCCGGCGGGACGCTGCGGGTGCGGCGCGGACTGCTCACCACCCGGTCCGTCTCGCTGGAGGAGGCCCGGCTGCGCGGGGTCGACGTGGTGGAGCCGCTGGGCCTGCGGCTGTCGGGCGCGGCCCGGGTGGACGCGGTCGCCACGGGGCTGTCGCGCCGGGACGAGGAGGACCAGGCGGGGCCCGGCACGCTGCTGCCCGCCGCGCCGCGGCGGCGCGCGGACGAGGTGGCGGCGCGGGTGCTGCGGGAGCCGGTGACGCCCACCGCGGCACCGCTCACGCCCCACCCGCGGGCCGCCCGGACCCGCCGGGTCCGCTGGGCGGTGTCGGCGGCGCTCGCCCCGGCGCCGGTGCTGCTGCCGCTCGGGGCGCTGACCGGGGTGCCGGTGCTGGCGTATCTGGCCGCGGGCACGACGGCCGTCCTGGTGCCGGTCGCGGTGGCGCTGGCCCGTGACGCGTACCGCGGCCTGGGGCATGCGCTCGCCGGGGACTACCTCGTGGTGCGCTCGGGGACGCTGCGGCGGTCCACGGTGGCGCTGCGGCGGGCCGGGGTGATCGGCTGGACCGTGAAGCAGTCCGTGCTGCAGCGCAGGGCGGGCCTGGTGACGCTGAGCGCCACGACGGCCGCGGGGGCCCAGGCGTACGCGGCGTACGACGTGGCCGAGGCGGAGGGCCTCGCGTTCGCGGAGCGGGCGGTACCGGGCCTGCTCGGCCCGTTCCTGGAGCGGGCCGGGGCGCCGGAGACCGCCCGCTCCGCCCAACGTCGGTCCGTCTCGGCTAGCTCGCGGCCTTGCGCTCGAGGCCGACCAGGCGGACGCAGGTGGTCAGGCCCTTGATCGCCTCCTCCAGCTCGGCGAGGCCCGGGTAGCTGGGCGCGATGCGGATGACGGCGTCGCGCGGGTCGTCGCCGTAGGGGTGCGTGGCACCCGCCGGGGTCAGCACGATGCCCGCGTCGGCGGCACGGCGCACGACCTCCTTGGCGCAGCCGTCCGGGACCTGGAGGGTCACGAAGTAGCCGCCCCGGGGCGCGGTCCACGTGGCGAGGCCGGTGCCGCCGAGCTCGGCGTCCAGGATCCGGGCGACCGCCTCGAACTTGGGCTGCAGCAGCGCGCGCTGGCGCTCCATGTGCGCGCGCACGCCCGCCGCGTCCTTCAGGAACATCACGTGCCGCAGCTGGTTGATCTTGTCGGGGCCGATCGACCGCTTCTGGTTGGCCGCGAGCAGCCACTTCACGTTGGCGGGCGACGAGCCGAAGAAGGCGACGCCCGCACCGGCCGCGGTGATCTTCGAGGTGGAGCCGAAGACGAACGCGCGGTCCTCGTTGCCCGCCTCGGCGCAGGCGGCGAGCAGGTCGGCGAGCTCGGCCGGCTCGTCGGTGAGGTGGTGGGCGGCGTACGCGTTGTCCCAGAAGATCCGGAAGTCCGGGGCGGCGGTGGGCATCGCGGCCAGCCGCGCCACGGTCTCGTCGCTGTAGACGACGCCGTCGGGGTTGCTGTACTTCGGCACGCACCAGATGCCCTTGACCGCCGGGTTCTCGGCGACGAGGCGCTCCACGGCGTCCATGTCGGGTCCCTGGTCGGTCATCGGCACGGGGATCATGTCGATGCCGAACCGCTCGCACAGGCCGAAGTGCCGGTCGTAGCCGGGCACCGGGCACAGGAACGCGACGCGCTCCTGGTCCACCCAGCGCGACTCGGCGCCGGGCAGGCGGCCCAGGAGGGCGTGCACGAGACAGTCGTGCATCAGCTCCAGGCTGGAGTTGCCGAGCGCGAGGAGCTGGGCCGCGGGCACCTGGAGCACCCCGGCGAAGATCTCCCGGAGCTCGGGCAGGCCCTGGAGCCCGCCGTAGTTGCGTACGTCGGTGCCGTCGGCCGCGGTGAAGCGGCCGCCGGGCAGGCTGAGCAGCTCCTCGGAGAGGTCGAGCTGCTCCGGGGCGGGCTTGCCGCGGGTCAGGTCGAGGGAGAGCCCCCGTCCGGCCAGCTCGTCGTAGTCCTTCCGTGCCCGCTCAAGCAGCCCGGCCGGGGCCTGGGCCTGGGTGTCGGGGCTCAGCTCGGTGGTCATCGTGTTGCCTCTCGCAGGTGCCGCTCGGGTGGGTGGAGCCTGCCGAGAATACAAAGCCGGGCGGCCCCCGCGCCCCGGGCGACCGCACCGCGAGACCGCCGGTCCCAGGGGGCGGGAGCGGTCCGCGGGGTCCGCCCACCGCCCGCGCCCCCGCCGCACGTCCTCCGACCTTTCACCGCCGGGCGCCGCCCCGCGGGCCACCGCCGGACGGCGAACGCACGGACCCGGAAAGCGAGTTCGGCTCCTCGGACCCCACCCGGCCCACCACCCGGGAAAGCCCTTGCCGGGGGCCTTGACCGGCCCTCGTGCCCCTCCTATGGTCGCCACGCCACCCACGACGTAGGACGTGGGACCTCTCAGGGAGGCAACGACACAGTGAGCGATCTGACCTCTCGGACCGTGCACCGCGCGGCCGGCCCGGACCGCAGGTCCTTCCTCCGGTACACGGGCGCGCTGGGCGCGGCCGCCGCCGTCACCACCACCCTCTCCGCCTGCTCGTCCGGCCCCGAGTCCACCAACGACACCGGGGACGGCGGCACCGGCGGCGGCGCGACGCTCACCGCCGTGATCGGCTACGGCAACGACGGCAGCTGGGACCCGACCCAGACCGCGTCCGCCTTCGCGATGGCCGGCAACGAACACATCTACGAGGGCCTGCTCGGCACCGACCCGATCACCCGCGAGCCCTACGCCGCGCTCGCCACCGGGCTCCCGGCCGACCCCAGGGCCACCACGTGGGCGTTCACCCTGCGCCCGGGCGCGAAGTGGCACGACGGCAGGCCGGTCACCGCCGACGACGTCGTGTTCGTCTTCGACCGCATCCTCGACCCGAAGACCCAGACCCTGGCCAAGGGCTTCTTCGCGAGCTGGCTCAAAGAGGTCAGGAAGACCGGCGCGACCTCCGTCGAGCTGGAACTGAAGTTCCCCTTCCCCGACGGCGCCGCCCGCCTCTCCCTCGCCAAGATCATGCCGAAGCACGTCTTCTCGAAGCCGGGCGCCTGGGACGAGGCCACCCGGGGCAAGGCGGTCGGCTCGGGACCGTACCGGCAGACCGCCCACCACCCGAAGTCCAACACCACCTTCGAGGCCTTCGACGACTACAACGGCCCGCGCAAGGCCGCCTTCGCGAAGATGAACTGGCTGACCATCGTGGACGCCGCGCCCCGCGTCGCGAAGATCTCCGGCGCGGGCGCGGACGCGGAGATCGCCGACAACATCCCGTACGCCAACATCGGCAGGCTCAAGCAGAGCGGCATGAGCGTCGAGGGCGGCGCCGGGATGAACAACCTGTTCCTGCTCTTCAACACCGCGCACCGGCCCTTCGACGACATCCGCGTCCGCCAGGCCCTGCACTACGCCATCGACCGCGACAAGATGATCGAGGCCGCCCTCAAGGGCCACGGCAAGGCCTCGACGTCGTTCCTCGACGAGGCCAACCCCTCCTACCGGCCCGCGAGGACCGTGTACGCGTACGACCCGGCGAAGGCCGAGAAGCTGCTCCGGGAGGCCGGGGTCGGCAAGCTCAGCGTCCGTCTGATGGCCGTCAACGTCAGCTGGATCGTGGACTGCCTGCCCACCATCCAGGAGGGCTGGGAGAAGCTCGGCGTCGACGTCACCCTGGACCCGCAGGAGACCACCGCCGTCTTCACCAAGCTGGACCAGAAGAAGGACTTCCAGGTCGTCGCGGCCGCCTCCAACCCCAACCAGTTCGGGCTCGACGCCGACCTGATCATGCACTACAACTACGGCCCCGAGAACCTGTGGATGGGCTACGCGCGCTGGGCCGACGCCGCCGTCGCCAAGAAGCTCTTCCGCGACATGGACCGGGCCACCCGCGAACCCGAGGCGGGCCGCAAGAAGGCCATGGTCCAGGACTACATCGACGTCGTCGCCGAACAGGCCGTGCTCTACCCGGTCGTGCACAACGAACTCATGACCGCCTGGGACCCGAAGAAGGTCACCGGCGTCAAGGCCCAGCCGTATCCCGGCATCAACCTGCTGCAGGCCCGATGGACGTGACCCCCGCC
This sequence comes from Streptomyces sp. NPDC002564, assembly GCF_042889645.1. NCBI lineage: Bacteria > Bacillati > Actinomycetota > Actinomycetes > Kitasatosporales > Streptomycetaceae > Streptomyces > Streptomyces sp. NPDC002564. Next base: position 590,105 of record NZ_JBIARE010000003.1, read on the forward strand.
CGGTCCGGGAGGCGCGCGCCGTGACCGCCGTCCTCAGGATCCTGGCCCGCCGCATCGCCCTGCTCGTCCCGCTGCTGCTCGGCATCGTGCTCTTCGTCTTCCTCGTGATGCGGTTCTCGGACGTCGACCCGGCCTCCGCCTTCTTCCAGGGCGCCAACCCCACGCCGGAACAACTGCACCGGTTCCGCGAGGAGAACGGGCTCCTCGATCCGCTGCCCGTCCGCTACATCGCCTTTGTAGGGGACCTCCTCCACGGCGACCTGGGCATCAGCGTCCTCAACCGCTCCCCCGTCATCGACCAGGTCACCACCGCCCTGCCGCTCACCGTGCAGCTGACCTTCCTGGGCCTGGGCATCGCCGTGGTGCTCTCCCTCACGCTCGGCGTCACCGCCGCCATCCACCGCGACCGGCTGCCGGACCAGCTCATCCGCGTGCTGTCGCTGACCGGCGTCGCGGCGCCCGGGTTCTGGCTGGCGCTGCTGATGATCCAGTACCTGGCGGTCGACCTCGGCTGGTTCCCGACCGGCGGCTACATCAACCCCGCCGACTCCTTCACCGGGTGGCTCAGGACCATGACGCTGCCCGCCCTCGCGCTCTCCCTGCCGGTCGCGGCCGGGCTCACCCGGATCATCCGCACGGCCGTCGTCGAGGAGCTCGACAAGGACTACGTCCGCACCGCGATCGGCTGCGGGCTGCCGCCGGTGGTCGTCGTCGGCCGCAACGTCCTGCGCAACGCCCTGATCAACCCCCTCACCGTGCTCGGCCTGCGCGTCGGCTACCTGCTGGGCGGCGCGGTCGTCATCGAGACGATCTTCTCGCTGCCCGGCATGGGGAAGCTGATGATCGACGCCGTGAAGAACGGCGACCCGGCCGTGGTGCAGGGCGTCGTCCTCACCACCGCCGTCGGCTTCGTCGTCGTCAACCTCGTCATCGACGTCCTGCACCTCCTGGTCAACCCGCGCCTGAGGGGGTCGGGCTGATGTTCCCCTCACGCAAGGAGCTGGCCGCGCGGCTGTCCGTGCCCGGACCGCGCCCGCTCGGCAGGCTCCCCGTGCTGTCCCGGATCGCGGTCGGCGTCGTCGCCCTGGTCGCCCTGGTCGCCCTGTTCGCCCCGCTCATCGCCCCGCACGACCCGCTCGACCAGCAGCCGCAGGCCGACGGCACGGGCCACCCCTCCGGCGACCACTGGATGGGGCAGGACAGCCTGGGCCGCGACATCCTCAGCCGCCTGATGTACGGGGCCCGCTGGTCGCTGGCCATCGGGCTCGGCGCCACCCTGCTCGCCCTCGTCGTCGGCGCCGTCATCGGCGCGGTCGCCGCGACCTCCCGCAAGGCCGTCGACGAGACGCTGATGCGCTGCCTGGACGTCGTCATGGCCTTCCCCGGCATCGCGCTCGCCGCCGTGCTCGTCGCCGTCTTCGGCGGCGGCATCACCGTCCTGATCTGCGCCATCGCCTTCCTGTTCACGCCGCCCGTCGCCCGCGTCGTGCGCGCCAACGTCCTGGACCAGTACGGCGAGGACTACGTCACCGCAGAACGCGTCATCGGCGCCCGCACCCCGCACATCCTGATCCGCCACGTCGCCGTGAACTGCGCGGCGCCCGTCCTGGTCTTCTGCACCGTGCAGGTCGCCGAGGCCATCGTCTTCGAGGCCTCGCTCTCCTTCATCGGCGCCGGGGTCCGGCCGCCCGACCCCTCCTGGGGCAGCGTCATCGCCGACGGCAAGAACATGGTCCTGATCGGCGGCTGGTGGGCGACGGTCTTCCCCGGGCTCCTCATGCTGCTCACCGTCCTCGCCCTGAACATCCTCTCCGAGGGCGTGTCCGACGCCTGGGCGGCGCCCTCCGGACGCGACGTCACGGGGGCGGCCCGCACCCAGGACCGCCTGGAGGCCCCCGAACCCGGCAGCGGCCGCGTCCTCGACCTGCCCGGCCTCACCGAGGCCGCCCGGCGCCTGCGCGCCCGCGCCCGGCCCCTGCCGACCGGCGCCCCGGTCCTGGACGTGGCGGACCTGACCGTCTCCTTCCCCGGCCGCCACGGCGGTGTGGACATCGTCGACGGCATCGGTTTCGCCGTACGCCCCGGCGAAGTCCTCGGCCTGGTCGGCGAGTCGGGCTGCGGCAAGTCGCTCACCGCGCTGACGGTGATGGGCCTGGAGCCCAAGGGCGCGCGGGTCGGCGGCCGCGTCACCTTCGACGGCCGGGAGCTCACCGGCCTGCCGATGCGCGCCCGGCGCCGCCTGCTCGGCCACGACATGGCGATGATCTACCAGGACGCGCTGTCCTCCCTGAACCCCGCGATGACCGTCCGCGCCCAGCTCGCACAGGTCGTCCGCAGGGGCGGCCGGCGCAGCCCCGCCGCGCTCCTGGACCTGGTCGGCCTCGACCCCGCCCGCACCCTGCGCAGCTACCCGCACGAGCTGTCCGGCGGCCAGCGCCAGCGCGTCCTGATCGCCCTCGCCCTCTCCCGCGACCCGAAACTGATCATCGCCGACGAGCCGACGACCGCACTCGACGTCACCGTCCAGGCGCAGATCATCCAGCTCCTGCTGCGCCTGCGCGCGGAACTGGGCTTCGCCCTCGTCCTCGTCTCCCACGACCTGGCACTCGTGGCCGACGTCACCGACCGGGTGGCGGTGATGTACGGCGGACAGATCGTCGAGACCGGCGTGACCGCCGACCTGGTCGGGGCCCCCGCCCACCACTACACGCGCGGGCTGCTCGGCTCGGTCCTCTCCCTGGAGTCGGCCGAGCAACGCCTCACCCAGATCCGGGGCGTGGTCCCGTCCCCCGCGGACTTCCCCCCGGGCTGCCGCTTCGCGGACCGCTGCCCCGCGGCGACCGACGTCTGCCGCCGCGACCCCCCGGCCCCCCGCGGCACCCCCGCCCACACCACGGCCTGCCACCACCCGGCACCCGCGGACACGAGCCCACCCCCGGGGGCGCGGGGAACGGCGCGAGCAACCACGACGAGGCGCGAGCAGACATGACCACAGCACTCGTGGAACTGGACGACGTGCACGTGGTGCACAGGGCCCGCTCGGGAGGCCTGTTCTCCCGGGACCACGTGTACGCCCTCACCGCCGCATCCCTGACGGTCGCCCGCGGCGAAACCGTCGGCGTCGTAGGCGAATCGGGCTGCGGCAAATCCACCCTGGCCAGGGTCCTGCTGGGCGTACAGCGCCCCACCCGGGGCACCGTGACCTTCCTCGGCACCGACCTGTGGACCATGAGACCCGCCCCCCGCCGGACGGCGATCGGCACGCACGCCGCCATGATCTTCCAGGACCCCTCGACCGCCCTGAACCGCAGGCTCCCGGTCCGCCGCATCCTGCGCGACCCCCTGGACGTCCACCACCGCGGTACCCCGGCCCGGCGCGAGGACCGCGTCAGGGAGCTGATGTCCCTGGTCGGCCTGCCCGCCGCCCTCGCCGACGGCCTCCCCGGCCAGCTGTCCGGCGGACAGCGCCAACGCGTCGCGATCGCCCGCGCCCTCGCCCTGGAACCGGACCTGCTCGTCGCCGACGAACCCACCAGCGCCCTCGACGTGTCCGTGCGCGCCCAGATCCTCAACCTCCTCCTCGACCTGAAGGAACGCCTGGGCCTGGCCCTCGTGTTCGTCTCCCACGACATCCAGACCGTGCGCCGCATGAGCGACCGCGTCGTCACGATGTACCTCGGCCGGATCGTCGAGGAGTCGCCCGCCGCCGAGATCCCCGACCGCGCCCGGCACCCGTACACCCGTGCCCTGTTCTCCGCCACGCCGGGCCTGCTCGACCCCATCGACCCGATCCCGCTGGCCGGTCCCGTCCCCTCGGCGACCCGGCCGCCGAGCGGCTGCCCCTTCCGCACCCGCTGCTGGAAGGCGGACGAGACGTGCGCCGACGCGATGCCGGAGGCGCGCATGGCGGGCGCGGGGCACCGGTTCCGGTGTTTCCACCCCGTCGACGAGGGACAGTCGACCCACGACCTCGTCGCCCGGGCCGCCGCCACGGCCCCCGTCCCGCCCCCCAGGGAGCAGCCATGACCCTCCGCGCCCCGCTGACCGGTGTCGTCCCGCCCGTCTGCACCCCCCTGACACCGGACCGCGAGGTGGACACCGCCTCCCTCGCCCGGCTCGTCGACCACCTGGTCGCGGGCGGCGTCGACGGCCTGTTCGTGCTCGGCTCGACCTCGGAGGCCGCCTATCTGACGGACCGGCAGCGCACCCTGGTCGTGGACACCGTCGTACGGCACGTGGGCGGCCTGCTGCCGGTCCTCGCCGGGGCCATCGACATGACGACGCCCCGCGTCCTGGACCACGCGCGGGCCGCCGCGGCGGCGGGCGCGGACGCCGTCGTCGTCACCGCGCCCTTCTACGCGCGGACCCACCCGGCCGAGATCGCCCGCCACTTCCGGCTCGTCGCACGGGACTGCCCGGTGCCGGTCCTCGCGTACGACATCCCGGTGTCGGTGCACGCCAAGCTGGACCCGGACCTCGTCCTGGAACTGGCCGGGGACGGCGTCCTGGCCGGCCTGAAGGACTCCAGCGGCGACGAGGGGGGCCTGCGCGCCGTCGTCCTCGGCCGCCGCGCGGAACCCGCGCTCGCGGGCTTCGGCGTCCTGACGGGCTCCGAGGTGACCGCCGACTCGGCGCTCGCGATGGGCGCGGACGGCGTCGTGCCGGGGCTCGGGAACGTGGACCCCGCCGGGTACGCACGCCTGTACCGGGCCTGCCGGGACGGCGACTGGGCGCGGGCGCGGACCGAACAGGAGCGGCTGTGCGGCCTGTTCGGCATGGTGACGGCCGGTGATCCGGCCCGGATGGGCGCCGGTTCGTCCGCGCTCGGCGCGTTCAAGGCGGCGCTGCACCTGCGCGGCGTGATCGCCTGCCCGGCGACCGCGGAACCCCAGATCCCGCTGTCCCCGGCGGAGACCGAACGGGTCGGCAAGCACCTGGCGGCGGCGGGCCTGCTCTGAGGTCCGCCCGCCGGGTCCTGCCGCGCCTCAGGGAGACCCGGCCGGACCCGGCGGCCCGGGGGCGACGAGACCCGACTCGTAGGCCACGATGACCAGTTGAGCCCGGTCCCGGGCGCCGAGCTTGCCCATGATCCGGCTGACGTGCGTCTTGGCGGTCAGCGGGCTCAGGCCCAGCGTGTCGGCGATCTCCTGGTTGTTCAGGCCGCGCGCGACGAGCCGCAGGACCTGCCGCTCCCGCCCCGACAGGCCGTCGGGTCCGCCGCCGCAGGACAGCGCGGTGTCGTCCGGGGCGCGCAGCACCCGGGCGATCAGGCGGGCCGTGGGGCCCGGCGACAGGAGGGAGTCGCCGGCGGCCACCGTGCGGATGGCGTCCAGGAGTTCGGCGGGCCTGGTGTCCTTGACGAGGAAGCCGGACGCCCCGGCGCGCAGCGCCTCGACGACGTGCTCGTCGGTGTCGTACGTCGTGAGCATCAGGACCTTCACGCCCGCCAGGTCCTCGTCGGCGGCGAGCAGCCGGGTCGCCTCGATGCCGTCGAGGTCGGGCATGCGGATGTCCATGACGACGAGGTCGGCGCGCGCGGAGCGCGCCAGGTCGACCGCCGCACGCCCGCTCCCGGCCTGCCCGACGACCTCCATGTCGGGCGCCGACTCGACGAGCATGGCGAACGCGGCGCGGACCAGCGTCTGGTCGTCGGCGAGCAGCACGCGGATGGTCATCGCGGTCCTCCCGGGCAGCGGACCGTCACGAGAGACCTCCCAGGGGCACGGGTGCCAGGGGCAGCACCGCCGACACCATGAAACCTCCCCCGGGCCGCGGTCCCGCGTCCAGGGTGCCGCCCACCGTACGCGCCCGCTCCCGCATGCCGACGAGCCCGAACCCCGGCGCGCGGCCGGTCGCCGCGGCCCCGGCGCCGGCGCCGTTGTCGGACACCCGCACGTGCAGCGCCGCGTCCCGGGGGTGCACCGACACCCGGACGGTGCTCCCGGCCCCCGCGTGCCGGACGACGTTGGTGAGCGCCTCCTGCACGATGCGGTAGGTGGCGACGCCCACGGCGGGCGGCGCCTGGCAGGGCGTCACCGTCAGCTCGACGCGGGCTCCGGCGGTGCGGGCCGCCGCGGCCAGGTCGGGCAGCCCGTCGAGTCCGGGCAGCGGGCCGCGCGCCTCGGTGTCCTCGTCGTCGGCGCCGGACCGCAGCACCTGGAGCGTGGCGCGGAGTTCGCCGCGGGCGGTGCGGCAGGTCTCGGCGACCTCGTCGAGCGCCTTGGCGACGGCCGCGCGGTCGAGCCGTTCCGGGTCGGCGGCGAGCACGTGCGCGGCGACGGACGTCTGGACGCCGACGAGCGTGATGCTGTGCGCGAGCAGGTCGTGCAGGTCGCGGGCGACCCGCAGCCGTTCCTCGGCGACGCGGCGGCGCGCCTCCTCCTCGCGGGTGCGCTCGGCCCGCTCGGCCCGTTCCAGGACGGAGGCGACGTACTGCCGGTGGATGCGCACGTACACGCCGAGCAGCAGGAAGGAGACGATCCAGCCGGAGATCCGCAGCGACTCGGCGCCCTCGGACAGGCCCTCGTGGAACTTCAGGCTCAGCATGATGGCCATGACCCCGGCGCCGATGAGGGCGCTGTGCAGGGGCCGGGAGCGGGAGGCCACGGTGAACAGGCCGGTCATCGACACCGCCATGGGCGCGGTGTGGTTGACGTCCATCGAGTGGTAGGTCAGCAGGACCGCCATCAGGACGAGCATGACGCGCACCGGCGCGCGGCGCCGCCACACGATGACGACGTGCGCGACGGCCAGCAGGGCCCAGCCGAGCGCGTTCGGCGGGCTGCCGTTGTCCCGCACGACCCGCACGATCACCACGGCGCTGACCGCCATGGCCAGGGCGAACAGCACGTCGGTGCGCAGCCGTTCGCCGGGGGCCGCGGGTCCGAGGACACGCTCGACGAGGTTGCGGCGGGCCGGGCACGGCCGGGCGCCGGGAGCGGTGAGGGAGGCTTCCACCGCCCCATCCTCGGGCACGCGGGCGCCCCTTGAGGAGAGGAGGGACGCCCGCGGGGGCCTGCTCAAGGCGAGGGGACCCGGACCGGCTCGGCGCCGTGGGCCGGTGGCGGCGCGGCCGGGGCGGGGCGCCGGGAGAGCGGGCCCGGCCACCACACCCGGCGGCCGAGGGCCACGCTCGCGCTCGTCACCAGGTAGGTGCGGACCAGGAAGGTGTCGAGCAGCACGCCGACGGCGATGACGAAGCCCAGCTCGACGAGCTGGACCAGCGGCATGTTGGTGAGCACGGCGAACGTCGCGGCGAGGACGAGGCCGGCCGAGGCGACGACGCCGCCGGTGGTGCGCAGCGCGGTGAGCGCGGCCGTCCCCGGCTCGGCCCCGTTCAGGCACTCCTCGCGCATGCGGTGCATCAGGAAGATGCCGTAGTCCACGCCGAGCGCGACGAGGAAGACGAAGGAGAGCAGCCCGAGTCCCGGGTCGGTGCCCTCGAAGCCGAAGAGCGGTTCGAGGACGAGGCCCGCGATGCCCAGCGAGGCGCCCCAGACGGCGACGACGGCGAGGAGCAGCAGCAGCGGCGCGACGATGCTGCGCAGCAGGGCGACGAGGACCAGCAGGACGGCGCCGAGGACGAGCGGCACGACGATGCCCCGGTCGCGGGCGCTGGTGTCCTTCAGGTCGAGCTGCTGGGCGCTGGATCCGCCCACGTGGGAGTCGTCGAGGCGGTCCCGCAGCGCCTTGATCGTCGCGGTCTCCCCGGCGGACTCGGGCGGGGCCTGCGCGGTCACGGAGATCTCCGTCCAGCCCTTCGCGGTGCGCCCCCGCTCGGCGGCGCCGACGCCCCGGGTGGCGCGGACCGTCGCGAGGGCGGCGTCGGCCCGGTCGGCGGGTGTCATGACGGTGATGGGCTGGGTGCCCTGCTCGGGGTAGGCGGCGGTGAGCGTCTCCATGGCGGACACCGACTCCGGTGTCCTGGTGAAGGCGTCCTCCTGCTTGAGCGCGCCGGGCAGGTTCAGCACGCCGAGCGCGAGGGTGCCCAGGAGCAGCGCGCCGCCCGCGAGGACGGCCAGGGGCCTGCGCCCGGCCGACGCGCCCATGGCGGTGAAGAGGCCGCGGCGGCGCCGGGGCGTGCTCCCGAAGGCGGGCACAAGCGGCCAGAACACGCGGCGGCCGAGCAGCACGAGGACGGCGGGCAGCAGCGTCAGCATGGTGGCGAGGGCGCACAGCACGCCGACGGTGCCGAGCGGGCCCATGCCGCGGCTGCTGTTGAGGTCGGCGGCGAGCAGGCAGAGCAGCCCGGCGGCGACGGTTGCGGAGGAGGCGAGCACGGCGGGTCCGCAGCCGCGCAGCGCGGCGGCCATGGCGTCGTGGGGGCGTTCGTGCCTGCGCAGCTCCTCCCGGTAGCGGGAGACGAGCAGCAGGGCGTAGTCGGTGCCCGCGCCGAAGACGAGGATGGTCATGATGCCTGAGCTCTGTCCGGTGACGGACGTCCCGAAGGCCTGGTGCAGTCCGTACGCGACGCCCATCGCGAGGTAGTCCGCGGCGCCCGCGACGGCGAGCGGCACGAGCCACAGGAAGGGGCTGCGGTAGATGAGGACGAGCAGCAGCGCGACGACGCCGGCGGTGGTGTAGAGCAGCGGCCCGCCGAGCGAGTCGTAGACCTCGCCCGCGTCGGTGTCGAGCGCCCCCGCGCCGCCGACGTCGACGCGCAGGCCGCCCCCGCCGTTAGCGATGTCCCGGACGTCCTCGACGAGGGCGTCCCGCTTGTCCTCGTCCTGGCCCGGTCCGGTGCTGGCGACCGGGTACATGAGGGTGCTGCCGTCCTCGGCGGGCACGCCCCGCGGCTCGGCGACGAGCCGGTGGGCCGCGGCCACCTCGGCGACCTGGTCGCGCGCGGTCGTGCGGTCGGCCGCGGTGAGCCCGCCGTCCCGGTGGTACACGAGCACCAGCTCGGTGGCCTCGCCCCCGGGCAGCTGTTCCTGGATCCTCGCGACTTCGGTGGAACCCGCGCTCGCCGGCAGGTAGTCGACGGCCCGGTCCTCCTGGACGTCGGCGAGTTTCGCCGCGAAGGGCGAGGCGAGCGCGAGCACGACGATCCACAGCCCCAGAAACACCCAGGGCACGGCACGCCGTCGCCGTCGCGGCACGGCGGTGTTCTGAGCGGCCCCCATGGCCGGCCTCCTTCGGAGTGATGACAGGTACGGGGTCAACACTCCCGGTGGCGCGGGGCGAATCCGTCGGGCGCGAGGGCTGGTTCGGCGGTACGCCGTGGGGAGGCCGGGGCCGGGGACTACTCCCCGCGGAGTACGCGCGGGGCGTTCCCGGCCGGACCGCTCAGGACGGCGTCCGTGCCGTCGCCAGGAGGCGGGTGACGTCCTCCGCGCAGATCGTCAGGGCGCAGCCCGCCGTGGTGAGCACGTCGCGTTCGGGCGTGGTGTAGGGGCCGTCCGCGAGGGCGATGCGGGCGCCCTTCAGGAGCAGGGCCTCGCGGCCGGCGGGGGCCAGGTGCGGGGCCAGCGGGCCGAGCGCCTCGTGGAGTTCGATGGCGAGGCCGGGGCCGCAGTCGGGCTCGGTGGCGCGTCCCGCGTCCGTGGCGAGCGCCTCGACGAGGGCGACGAGCTGTTCCTCGGTGCAGTCGTCGTAGCCCGCGCCGTGCAGCGCGGCGACGGCCGTGTCCAGGGTGGCGCGGGCGCAGGTGCCGCCGGTGGACAGGACCGCGAGGACGATCGTGTGGACGGCGTCGCGGAGCATCGCGGAGAGCCGGGTGGTGGTGGGGTGGTCCAGGACGTCCGGGTCGAACAGGTCCTGGCAGGCGGCGCACTGGACGACGGGGCCGCGGGTGCCGCGCGGCACGAGGGGCAGGCCGCACAGGACGAAGCGGCGCCGGCCGGTGAGCCGCTGGTAGTTGCGGTCGCCGCCGCAGGCCGGGCAGAAGAACTCCCCGTCGCCCACGGTGTCCCAGGCGGTGTGCACGCCGAACATGCGCCGGTACAGCGCCCGCCCGCGTGAGACCGGCTTGGCGGGGATGCGGGAATTCCGGCCGTTTCGTCCCCGATCTGGCAGCACCACGCACCTCCGTAACTCCCCGGCTGCATTGCCGCGTTGGCGTGATGTTAGCCACATCGATGATGCGGCGTCAGCACCTCGCACAGGAGAGCGAGCCGAACGTGGCCGGGAGACGACGCGGCCCCGCCCGCCGGAAGGGCGGACGGGGCGGGAGGAAATCGCCGGTGGACTAGCGTGCGGCGCGGTTGACGGCGGAGACCGCGGCCTTCAGGGAGGCGCGGGTCGTGTTGGCGTCGATGCCGATGCCCCAGAGCACCTTGTCGCCGATCGCGCACTCGATGTACGAGGCGGCCTGCGCGGACGCGCCCTCGCTCATCGTGTGCTCCTGGTAGTCCAGCAGGCGTACGTCGATGCCGATGCCCTGCAGCGCGTCGAAGAACGCGGAGATCGGGCCGTTGCCCGAACCGGTCAGGACGGTGTCCGCGCCGTCCAGCGTGGCCTCGACGGTGAGGGTGTCGACGCCGTCGGTGTCGGTCGTCGTCTGGCCGTTCTTGACCTGAATCCGACCCCAGGGGTTCGCCGGGTTCGGCAGGTACTCGTCCTGGAAGACGCTCCAGATCGCGCCCGGCGTGACCTCGCCGCCCTCGGCGTCGGTCTTCGCCTGGATGATCCGCGAGAACTCGATCTGCATGCGGCGCGGCAGGTCCAGCTTGTGGTCGTTCTGCAGGACGTAGGCGATGCCGCCCTTGCCGGACTGGGAGTTGACGCGGATGACGGCCTCGTAGGAGCGGCCGACGTCCTTGGGGTCGATGGGCAGGTACGGCACGGCCCACTCGATGTCGTCGATCGTCTTGCCCTGGCTCGCCGCGCGGGTCTCCATCGCGTCGAAGCCCTTCTTGATGGCGTCCTGGTGGGAGCCGGAGAAGGCGGTGTAGACGAGGTCGCCCGCGTAGGGGTGGCGCGGGTGGATCTCCATCTGGTTGCAGTACTCGGCGGTGCGACGGATCTCGTCGATGTCCGAGAAGTCGATCTGCGGGTCGACGCCCTGCGAGAAGAGGTTCATGCCCAGCGTCACCAGGTCGACGTTGCCGGTCCGCTCGCCCTGGCCGAACAGGCAGCCCTCGACGCGGTCGCCGCCGGCCATGACGGCCAGCTCGGCGGCGGCCACGGCGGTGCCGCGGTCGTTGTGCGGGTGGATGGACAGGCAGACGAACTCGCGCCGGGAGAGGTTGCGGGACATCCACTCGAAGCGGTCCGCGTGCGTGGAGGGCGTCGAACGCTCCACGGTCGCGGGCAGGTTCAGGATGATCTCGCGCTCGGCGTCGGGCTGCCAGACGTCCATGACGCCCTCACAGACCTCCAGGGCGAAGTCCAGCTCGGTGTCGGTGAAGATCTCGGGGCTGTACTGGTAGCCGAAGGCCGTACGGTCGTCCAGCAGCTTGTCCGCGTACTCCATGACCAGGCGGGTGCCGTCGACGGCGATCTGCTTGACGGCGTCGCGCGAGCCGCGGAAGACGACATCGCGCCACACGGGTGCGGTGGCGTTGTACAGGTGGACCGTCGCGCGCCGCGCGCCCTTCAGGGACTCCACCGTGCGCTCGATGAGCTCCTCGCGCGCCTGGGTCAGGACGGAGATCGTCACGTCCTCGGGGATCGCGTCCTCGTCCTCGATGATCGACCGCACGAAGTCGAAGTCGGTCTGCCCCGAGGAGGGGAAGCCGACCTCGATCTCCTTGTAGCCCATGCGTACCAGCAGGTCGAACATGGCGCGCTTGCGGGCCGGGGACATCGGGTCGATCAGGGCCTGGTTGCCGTCGCGCAGGTCGGTGGAGAGCCAGCGCGGCGCGACCGTGATGCGCCGGTCCGGCCAGGTGCGGTCGGGGATGTCCACCTGCTCGTACTGCCCGTACTTGTGGACGGGCAGGGAGGTGGGGCGCTGGAAGTTCGGCATGTGCGGGGCTCCTCGGAAGTGTCCTGAAGGACGGCCGACGGTCTTAGCGCAACGCCGAACTCCGCGGGGAGGGGGTCGGCCTCGACTACAGGCCCTCGCCGCGGCAGCTAAGGAGAAGCAGCCCGAATCGCATGATGAACCGCAGCCTAGCCGAGCCGCACCGGATGCGCGGGCCCGTATCAGTATGCGGGACCGGGGGCAGGTTACGGCCAAGAGGTGATCAATACCTCTATTTCACTAATCATGGTCGCAGGTAGTGACAGCGGCATGACCCAGTGCCACATTGCCGCCATGACCGCCAACCCGACGGGCTTCGAGCCCGTCTTCTGCACGATCGTGCCGCCCCACGTCCTGGACACCCTCGCCCGGAGCCAGGACCCGGCGCTCTCCGCGCCCGCCCGCCGCACCCTCCAGCGGGACGCCTTCGAGCGCACCCAGCGCCGCCTGACCACGGTCGTCGGCGCCCCCTCCGTCGCGGCGCCCAAGGAGGCCGCCGCGGACAAGCCGCACCGCACGATCCACGACGCCAAGCACCGCACGGAGCTCCCGGGCCGCAAGGTGCGCGGCGAGGGCGACAAGCCCGGCAAGGACGCCACCGTCAACCGCGCGTACGCGGGCCTCGGCGCGACCTTCGAGCTGTACCAGAAGTCCTACGAGCGCAATTCCATCGACGGCGGCGGCCTGCCGCTGAACGCCACGGTCCACTACGGCGAGGACTACGGAAACGCCTTCTGGAACGGCGAGCAGATGGTCTTCGGCGACGGCGACGGCGAGATCTTCCTCGACTTCACCATCCCGGTGGACGTCATCGGCCACGAGCTCACCCACGGCGTCGTGCAGTACACGGCGAACCTGACGTACTTCGGCCAGCCGGGCGCCCTGAACGAGTCCCTCGCGGACGTCTTCGGCTCGATGATCAAGCAGTACACGCTCGGCCAGACCGCCGCCGAGGCCGACTGGCTGATCGGCGCGGGCCTGCTCGCCCCGCGCGTCACGGGCAAGGCGCTGCGCTCCATGAAGGAGCCCGGCACGGCGTACGACGACGACGTGCTCGGCAAGGACCCGCAGCCCGCCGACATGGACCACTTCGTGCGCACCGGCCGCGACAACGGCGGCGTGCACATCAACTCCGGCATCCCCAACCGCGCGTTCTTCCTGGTCGCCGACGCCCTCGGCGGTCACTCGTGGGAGCGCGCGGGACAGATCTGGTACGCCGTGCTGACCGGCGGCGAGCTGGCGCAGGACGCGTCGTTCACGGACTTCGCGAAGCTGACGGTCGCCGCCGCGCGCGCCAAGTACGGCGACGGCGACGAGCTCAAGGCCGTCGTCGACGCGTGGTCCACGGTCAAGGTGCCGGCCACCGACGGCTGACGCCGCGCTTTCGGCCGCCCCTCCGGTGGAGTAGACAGGACCCATGCGTATCCAGGTGAAGCGGACCGGAGGATTCGCGGGCATCGACCGGCATGCCGAGGTGGACACCTCGCAGCTGGCCGATGCCCCGGAATGGCACGCCCTGGCCGAGAAGGCCCTGGCCGAGGGGCGGGGCGCCCCGCCCCTCGGAGTGCCGGACGGTTTCCACTACCAGCTGACGGTGGACGGGCGGACGGTGTACTGCGCGGACCCGCGGCTCACGGAGCCCCAGCGGAAGCTGATCTCACGGGTCCTGAAGGAGGGTTCCTAGCCCGCGGCCGCCCCGGCACGGAAAACCTGAGCCTTGTTCATCTTTTCCGCGCACGCCCATTGACTTCCGTACCGGCCGGTACGGAGGATCCCGCCCATGGCATCGAGTGCGGCGTCACCGGCGCGATCACCCCTTCCCCCGTTCCCCCGCGACTTCCTGTGGGGCGTCTCCACATCGGCCCACCAGATCGAGGGCGCCGTCGACGAGCGCGGCGCCTCGGTCTGGGACGCGTTCACGGCCGTGCCGGGGAACGTGAAGGACGGCAGCACGGCCGCCGTGGCCTGCGACCACTACCACCGCTACCGCGAGGACGTCGCGCTCGTGCGCGACCTGGGCGTGGACGCCTACCGCTTCTCCGTCTCCTGGCCGCGCGTGCTGCCGGCCGGGGCGGGCGCGGTGAACCCGGCGGGCCTCGACTTCTACGACCGCCTCGTCGACGAGCTGTGCGCGGCGGGCGTCCGCCCCGTCCCCACGCTCTTCCACTGGGACACCCCGCTCGTCCTCCAGGAGACCGGCGGCTGGCTGAACCGGCGCACCGCCGAACGGTTCGCCGAGTACGCGGCCGTGGTGGCCGCCCGCATCGGCGACCGCGTCACCAAGTGGATCACCCTCAACGAACCCGCGGAGCACACCCTGCTCGGCCACGCGCTCGGCCAGCACGCCCCCGGCGAGCGGCTCCTGTTCGACGCGCTGCCCGCCGCCCACCACCAGCTCCTCGCGCACGGCCTCGCCGTACGGGCGCTGCGCGCGGCCGGCGCCCGTGACATCGGCATCGCCAACTCGCACGGCCCGACCTGGCCCGCCTCCCCCGCCGACGAGGACACGGCCGCCGCGGACCTCTACGACGTCCTGCTCAACCGCCTCTTCGCCGACCCGCTGCTGCTCGGCCACTACCCGGAGGGCTTCGGGGAGCTGATGCCCGCGGCCGACCTCGACGCCGACCTGAAGATCATCGCGGAGCCGCTGGACTGGTACGGGGTGAACTTCTACCAGCCGACGAAGGTGGGCGCCCCGCTCCCCGGCGGCACCGCCGCCGAGTTCTCCGGCGTCACCCTGCCGCCCGAACTCCCCTTCTCCCCGCGGCAGATCGAGGGCCATCCGGTCACCGGCTTCGGCTGGCCGGTCGTGCCCGACGCGCTCACCGAACTCCTCACCGCCTTCCGCGACCGCTACGGCGACCTCCTGCCGCCGCTGGTCATCACCGAGAACGGCTGCTCCTACGAAGGGCTCGACGACCAGGACCGGATCACCTACCTCGACGGCCATCTGCGCGCCCTGCACCGGGCGGTGGAGGCGGGCGTGGACGTGCGCGGCTACTTCGTCTGGTCGCTGATCGACAACTTCGAGTGGGCGGAGGGCCACCGCCAGCGCTTCGGCCTCGTCCACGTCGACTACGCCACCCAGGAGCGCACCCCGAAGGCGTCCTACCACTGGCTGCGCGAGGTCCTGCGGGCGCGCCGCCCATGACCGCCCCCGCGCTGCGGGAGCCGACCGAACGGGTCGGCCGCGGCTGGACGGCCTCGCTGTCGGTCGCCAACGGCGCGATCTGGGTGGGCTGGTACGGCCCGCTGCAGATCCTGCTCGCCCTCCAGGCGGAGGACCTGGCCCCGGCGGGCACCTCCAAGGAGACCGTCCTCGCCTGGGTCACGGGCGCCGGCGCGGTCGTCTCCCTCGCCGCCAACCCCCTCTTCGGCGCGCTCTCGGACCGCACCACGTCGTCCCGGGGACGGCGCACCCCGTGGATCGTGGCGGGCACCGCGGGCGGCGCCGCCGCGCTGCTGCTGCTCTCGGCGGCGGGCTCGGTGTGGTGGATGGCGGCCGGCTGGTGCCTGGTCCAGCTCACCCTCAACGCGGCCTTCGCCGCGGTCACCGCCGCCGTCCCCGACCGCGTGCCGCGCGCGCAGCGCGGCTCGGTGGGCGGCTGGCTCGGCGCGGCCCAGCTCCTCGGCGTGGTCGTCGGCACGGGGCTCGCGACGGCGGCGGGCGGCACGGTCGCGGGGTACGCGGCCTGCGCGGTCTTCACCGTGGCGGGCGTGCTGCCCTACGTCGTACGCCACCGGGACCTGCGCCTGGCCGCCGCCGACCGGCCGCCGTGGGACCGGCGGGCCTTCCTCGCCGGGTTCCGGCTCAGCCCGCGCCGCCACCCCGACCTGGCCTGGGCCTGGCTGACCCGCTTCCTGATCAACGTCAGCAACTCGGTGGTCCTGCTCTACCTGCTGTACTTCCTGCGGGACCGCCTGGCCTACCCGGACCCGGAGCGGGGCGTGCTGATCCTGACGGCCGTGAACGGCGTGACGATGCTCGCCACGGTCGTGGTGGGCGGCGCCTGGTCGGACCGGGTGGGGCGCCGCAAGCCCTTCGTGGTCTGGTCGGGGGCGCTGATGGCGGCGGCGACGGGGCTGCTCGCGCTGTGGCAGACCTGGCCGGGCGCGATCGTCGCGGCGGCGGTCCTCGGCGTCGGCTTCGGCGTCTTCACGTCGGTGGACTTCGCCCTGATGACGGACGTCCTGCCGACGGCCATGGACCGCGGCAAGGACCTCGGCGTCATCAACATCGCCAACTCGCTCCCCCAGGTCGCGGCCCCGGCCCTGGCGGCCCCGATCGTGACGCACCTCGGCGGCTACCGCACCCTCTACCTGACGGCGGCGGTGATCGGCCTGGCCGGGGCGGCGCTGGTGAACCGGATCAGGGGGGTGCGGTGACCATCGATGATCAGGGGGGGCGGTGAGGCGCCCCGTCCGCCGGGCCCCCTCAGAAACCGAGCTTGCGGAGCTGGCGAGGATCCCGCTGCCAGTCCTTGGCGACCTTCACGTGCAGGTCCAGGAAGACGGGCGTGCCGAGCAGCGCCTCGATCTGCTTGCGGGACTTGATGCCGACGTCCTTGAGCCGCTTGCCCTTCGGGCCGATGATGATGCCCTTCTGGCTGGGCCGCTCGATGTAGACGAACGCGTGGATGTCGAGCAGCGGCTTGTCCGCGGGCCGGTCCTCGCGCGGCAGCATCTCCTCGACGACGACGGCGATGGAGTGCGGCAGTTCGTCCCGCACGCCCTCCAGCGCGGCCTCGCGGATCAGCTCGGCGACCATGACCTGCTCGGGCTCGTCGGTGAGGTCGCCCTCCGGGTAGAGCGCGGGGCCCTCGGGCAGCAGCGGCACGATGAGGTCGGCGAGCAGGCCGACCTGCTGGTCGCCGACGGCCGACACCGGCACGATCTCGGACCACTCGAAGCCGAGCTCCACGGCCAGCTGGTCGATCGCGATGAGCTGCTCGGCGAGCGTCTTGCCGTCGACGAGGTCGGTCTTGGTGACGATCGCGATCTTCGGCGTCTTCTTGATGGAGGCGAGCTCCTTGGCGATGAAGCGGTCGCCGGGGCCGAGCTTCTCGTTCGCGGGCAGGCAGAAGCCGATCACGTCGACCTCGGCCCAGGTGGTCCGCACCACGTCGTTGAGCCGCTCGCCCAGGAGCGTGCGCGGCTTGTGCAGGCCGGGGGTGTCCACCAGGATCAGCTGCGCGTCCGGGCGGTGCACGATGCCGCGCACGGTGTGCCGCGTGGTCTGCGGCCGGTTCGAGGTGATCGCCACCTTCTGGCCGACCAGAGCGTTCGTCAGGGTGGACTTGCCCGCGTTGGGGCGGCCGACGAAGCAGGCGAAGCCGGCGCGGTGGACGGCCTCGGACGGCTCGGCTGATGACGGGGTACGAACGCTCATGGCGCCCATTGTCCCTGATCCCGGGAGCCCCGCCGCACCGGCCGGACCGCGGGCGGGCCGGGCACGCCCCGCGGGCGCCCCACCGGCGCCCCGCGTGAGCCCCCGGAAACCCCCCGGCAACACGAAACACGGCGGAAACCCGCGGGTGCCCGTTCCGAAACGCGGGCCGGTGACGCTCTCCCCCCATGACGACCTTCGCCGCCCCCCACCTCGACACGGGCGACACCGCCTGGCTGCTCGCGGCCACCGCGCTCGTCCTCCTCATGACGCCGGGCCTCGCCCTGTTCTACGGCGGCATGGTCCGCACCAAGAGCGTCCTGAACATGCTGCTGATGTCCTTCGTGGCGATCGCCCTGGTCACCGTGGTCTGGCTGGTCGCCGGCTACTCGCTGGCCTTCGGGGACGACACCTTCGCGGGCCTGATCGGCGGCCTCGACCACGCCGGGATGGCGGGCATCGGCCCGGACTCCCTCACCGGCACGGTCCCCACCCTCCTCTTCACCACCTTCCAGCTGACCTTCGCGGTCATCACGGCGGCGCTGATCAGCGGCGCGATCGCGGACCGCACCCGGTTCGCGGCCTGGCTGGTGTTCGTACCGGTGTGGACGCTGCTCGTATACGTTCCGGTGGCGCACTGGGTGTGGGGGCCGGACGGCTGGATCGCGAACGCGCTGGGCGCCCTGGACTTCGCGGGCGGCCTGGTCGTGGAGATCGCGTCCGGCGCCTCCGGTCTCGCGCTGTGCCTGGTGCTCGGCCCGCGCATCGGCTTCAAGAAGGAGGCGATGCGCCCGCACAACCTGCCCATGGTGCTGATGGGCGCCGGTCTGCTGTGGTTCGGCTGGCTCGGCTTCAACGGGGGCTCGGCCCTCGGCGCGAACGGCCTGGCGGCGGCCTCGCTCCTGAACACCCTGGTCGCGGGCTGCACGGGCCTGCTCGGCTGGCTCTTCGTGGAGCAGCGCAGGGACGGCCACCCCACCACGTTCGGCGCGGCGTCGGGCGCGGTGGCCGGGCTCGTCGCGATCACCCCGTCGTGCGGGGTCGTGGGCCCGGTGGGCGCGGCGGTGATCGGCCTGGCGGCGGGCGTCGTCTGCTCCTACGCGGTCGCCTGGAAGTTCCGCCTCGGCTACGACGACTCCCTCGACGTCGTGGGC
Source organism: Streptomyces sp. NPDC002564 (assembly GCF_042889645.1). Taxonomy (NCBI): domain Bacteria; kingdom Bacillati; phylum Actinomycetota; class Actinomycetes; order Kitasatosporales; family Streptomycetaceae; genus Streptomyces; species Streptomyces sp. NPDC002564. Next base: position 608,550 of record NZ_JBIARE010000003.1, read on the forward strand.
GTGCACCTGGTGGGCGGGGTGGTCGGCACGCTCCTGATCGGCCTGTTCGCGACGGCCACGATGACGGCGGGCGGTCAGGAGGGCCTGTTCTACGGGGGCGGGCCCGGTCAGCTCGGCAAGCAGGCGGTGGCGGTCGTGGCGGTGGCCGCGTACACGTTCACCGTCACGTACGGCATCGGGAAGGCCGTCGACCGGCTCATGGGCTTCCGGGCGTCGGCGGAGGACGAGGTGACGGGCCTGGACCAGACACAGCACGCGGAGAGCGCCTACGATCACGGCGTCCTGGCGGGCCCGGTGGGTACCGCCTCGGTCAAGGCCTCGGCCAAGAAGGGGAGCCCCGCCGCATGAAGCTGATCACCGCGATCATCAAGCCGTTCCGCCTGGACGAGGTGAAGACGGCGCTCCAGGAAATCGGCGTCGACGGCCTGACGGTCACCGAGGCGAGCGGCTACGGGCGCCAGCGCGGGCACACGGAGGTGTACCGCGGCGCCGAGTACCGGGTGGACCTGGTCCCCAAGGTCCGTATCGAGGTGGTCGTCCCCGACCTGGACGCGGACCCCGCCATCGACGCGATCGTCCGCGCGGCCCACACGGGAAAGATCGGCGACGGAAAGGTGTGGTCGGTCCCCGTCGACACGGTGGTCCGGGTGCGGACGGGGGAGCGGGGGTCCGACGCGGTGTGACCTCCGGTCGGGTGAACGGTCCCACGGGGCTCGCCCTATCACCGGCTCCGCCGAGTTCGTCCTCAATCGCCGGACAGGCTCAAAATCCCCAACCTCGCCCCCCCTCAGCCGGGAACCCCATCCCGTCCCGGAGATTCCACACCGCCCCGGGAACTCCAGCCCGGCCGGGAAAATCCAGCCCGCCGGGTAAATCAGCCCGGCCGGGTAAATCAGCCCGTCCGGCGCTTGAGGACGAACCCGGCGAAGCCGGTGACGCACGATCAAGCCCGTCCGGCGCTTGAGGACGAACCCGGCGAAGCCGGTGACGCACGATCAAGCCCGTCCGGCGCTTGAGGACGAACCCGGCGAAGCCGGTGATGCGGGATCAAGCCCGTCCGGCGTTTGAGGACGAACCCGGCGGAGCCGGTGATGCGGGATCAAGCCCGTCCGGCGCTTGAGGACGAACCCGGCGGAGCCGGTGATGAAAGGGGAAAGGACACCGGCGGATGCCTAGGTCGCTGCCACCCGTTCCCGGACCTCCCCGTCCGCCCCCGCGAGGAACACCGGCGTCCCGGCCCCGCCAAGGTCCCGCACAGCGGCGAGGTCCTCGGAGGAGACCCCCTCCGCCCCGGAGACGACCGCCGCCGCCTCCAGCGACTCCGCCCCGGACGCCACCGCCATCGCCACCGCGGTCCGCAGCGCGGAAAGCCGCAGCGAGTCGAGCGCGACCGTCCCCGCCACATACGTGCGCCCGGTCTCGTCCCGCACCGCGGCCCCCTCGGGCACCCCGTTGCGGGCCCGTGCGGAACGGGCCAGGGTGACGATCTTGCGGTCCTCGGGATCCAGCGCGGCGCTCTCAGTCATGCCCCGAGCATACGGAGCACGCCCCGCTAGCCCGCCACCGGATGGATCGACCCACGACGCCCCTCGGGCGAGGCGAGCCACGCCAGCTTCCCCGCCGTGTCGGCCTCCGCGTGCGGCAGCGGCGTGTGCAGCACGATCGTGAGATCGGGCCTGGCCGGCACCTTCAGCTGCGTCGACTCCAGGAACAGCGCCCCCACCACGGGATGCTCGATCTCCTTGGCGATCTGCCCGCCGGGCACGATGTCCCGCCGCTCCCACAGCTCCCCGAACTCCTCGCTCACCGCCCGCGCCTCGGCGACCACCGCGGCGAACCCGTCGTCCGCGGGAGCCTCCGAGCACGCGGCCCGGTACATCGCCACGACCTGCGGCGCGTTGCGCTCCCAACTCGTCGCGCGGGCGCGGTAGATGGGGTCGGTGAAGAAGGTCAGCAGGCAGTTCTCGGACGTCTCCGAACGCATCCCGAGGACCGCGGCGGCCGCGTCGTTGTACATCACGCAGTTCCAGTACGCGTCCATGATGTGCGCCGGATACGGCAGCCAGGTGTCGATGAGCCGGTGCAACCCGTCGCACATGTCCTGGTCGTCCCTGGCCACCTCGGGCGGCGGCGGGTTGAGCCCGGACAGCACGTACAGATGACGCCGCTCGGCGCCGTTCAGCTTCAGCACGCGCGCCACGGAGTCCAGGACCTGCGGCGACACGGAGATGTCACGGCCCTGCTCCAGCCACTGGTACCAGGAGGCGCCGACACCGGCGAGCACGGCGACCTCCTCGCGGCGCAGCCCCGGCGTGCGCCGCCGCGCCCCGCCGTCCGGGAGCCCGGCCTCCGCGGGGCTGATCCGCGCCCGGCGGCTCATCAGGAACTCCCGCAGTTCGCCGAGGCGGCGCGCCTTCGAGGCGTCCGTGCCCGACGTCGAGACCGACGCTGTTGTCATGTGGCGCTCCCCCAAGCCCTGACTGGTGTTCCGACCACCAGCATAAGTTCCCGCTCCCCACGACTATTCCGGACGGCCCAAGCTCGTGGCCATGGCGATAGACACCACCCCTGCCCCGTCCCCCCAGGCCGCCCTACCGGCGCCGCGCACGCACGGCCCCAAGCTCTCCTCCCGCGACAAGCTCGTCCTGTTCGTGCTCTGCGCCGCGCAGTTCATGGTGGCGCTGGACTTCTCCGTGCTGAACGTGGCGCTGCCGGTGCTGGGCGCCGACCTCGGCATGAACCAGTCCGCGCTGCAGTGGGCGGTGACCGCCTTCGCGCTCCCCTCCGGCGGGTTCCTGCTGCTCTTCGGCAGGACCGGTGACCTCTTCGGGCGCCGCAAGCTGTTCCTGGCGGGCCTCGCCCTGTTCGGCCTGGCCTCGCTGCTCGCCACGTTCGCGTGGGACCCGGCGTCCTTCCTCGCCGGACGCGCGCTGCAGGGCGTGGGCGCGGCGGCCATCGTGCCGACGGGCATGTCGCTCCTGACGACGACGTTCCCCGAGGGCCCGCAGCGCGACCGGGCGCTCGGCATCTCCGGCACGCTGCTCTCGCTCGGCTTCACGGTCGGCATGGTGCTCGGCGGCGTCCTGACCGACACCCTCGGCTGGCGCTCGACGATGGGCCTGCTGACCCTGTTCGCGCTGATCGTGCTGCCGCTGGCGCCCGGCCTGCTGCCGGAGTCCCGCAACCCGGACCGCCCGCGCCTGGACGTCCCCGGCGCCGTCACCGTGACCGGCGGCCTGCTCGCCCTGATCTACGCCCTGTCGACGGCGGCCGAGCGCGGCTTCGGCGGCACGGACGTCATCGTCACGCTGATCGCGGGCGTCCTGCTGTTCGCCGCGTTCGGCTACGTCGAGTCGCGCACCGCGGCGCCGCTCGTCTCGCTGCCCATGCTGCGCCGCCGCACGGTGGCGTGGGGCAACCTCGGCGGCCTGGTCACCTTCTCGATGATGTCGACGGTCGTCTTCGTGCTGACCCTCTACCTCCAGGAGGTGCTGCGCCTGTCCGCCTTCGAGACCGGCCTGGTCTTCGGCGCGCAGGGCGTCCTCTCGGTGGCCGCGGGGATGTACGCGTCACGGGTGATCGGCCGCTTCGGCGCCCGCCGCACGCTGGTCGGATCACTGCTCGGCCAGGGCCTGTTCGTGGCCGCGCTGCTCGGCATCGGCGACGGCGGCTGGTCGCTGTGGCTGGCGGCGGCCGGGGTGTCGCTGGCCAGCATGTGCCACCTGGGCGCGATCATCTCGTACGGCGTGACGGTCACCTCGGGCGTCCCCGACGAGGAGCAGGGGCTGGCGACGGGCCTGGTCACCTCGACCCAGCAGGTGGGCATCACCATCGGCATCCCGCTGCTCGGTGTCCTCGCCACCACCGGCACCGACCTGCTCGCGGGCACGCGGACGGTCCTCCTGGTCGACGCGGCCGTGGTGCTCGCGGCGGCGGCCGCGGTCGCGGTGGGACTCGGCGGACGCCGACGCGCGTAGCGCCCGCGCCCGCCGGTCCCGCTCCGGTCCGCCCCCGATCAGGGGCGGACCGGCGTCACGTCGCCGTCCACGTGCACGGAGGGGCCGGTGACCGAGGAGAGGAAGGCGGTCCAGGCGTCGGGGCCGACCACGACGACGGGGCCCCGCCGGCGAGCGGTGTCGCGGATCAGGACCGTCGTGCCGGTCCAGGCGATCTCCACGCAGTCATCTTCCGGCTTCCCGCTCGCGCTGCTCTTGCGCCATGCCCATGTGCTGCCCACGCTTCTCCTCCACCCGGGTGCGGAAGGCCAGCCGACATGGCTGGGAAAGAGGCACGTAGCACCTCTTCCAGGATAATGGCGCGACATCGCGATATGAACGAGCGGTTTCGCGCCAAGGTCCCCTGACACAGGGCGATTTGACCCTGCATCAGGTACCGGTGGAGCAGCTCAGGCCGCGTCGGCGGCCGGCAGGAGGCGGTCCAGGTTGTCCACGCCTTCGCCCACCCGGGCCGCCAGCGTCCGGAACAGCTCCACGTTCCGCTCCTTGATGGCGAGATCCTCCAACTCCCAGAATCGCTCCAGGTAGAGCCCGCTCTCCTCCGGCGCGTTGGTGCTGTAGGAGTCGCCGCGCGGATTCTCCAGATACAGCGAGTCCGGCATCTCGTCCGATTCGAACTCGAAGAGCGTGAAGGGGCCCTGGATGCCCGGGTGCGCGCCGACGCTGAACGGCAGGATCTGGATGCTCACCTTCGGCAGGGCGGCGATCTCCGCAAGGCGCTCCAACTGGGCCTTCATGACACCCGGGCCGCCGACCTGACGCCGCACCACGGACTCGTCGAGGATGTAGAAGACCTCGCGCTCGCCCGAGGTCAGGGTCTCCTGGCGGGAGAGCCGGACCTCGACGGCCCGTTCGATCACGTCGTCGGCCGCGCCCTTGTCGTAGGAGCGGATGATGGCGCGCCCGTACTCCTCGGTCTGCAAGGGGCCCGGGACCTGGAGCGAGTTGAAGGCGCGGACGATCGACGTCGACGCCTCCAGCGCGAGGAAGTTCAGGAACTCCTTGCTGTACAGGTCCCGGTACTCGGTGTACGGCATCTTCCTGCTGCCGCGCGCGAGATCGAGCAGCGACTCGATGCGGCGGCGGTCCCTGATCCCGTACGCCTCCAGGAGGGGCCGCAGGTCGTTGACCGAGATGCCGACCTCGCCGGCCTCGATGCGGATCAGCTTGGAGGGGCTCCACTCCATGGTCGCGGCGACCTGCCGCTGGGTGAGCTCGGCGGCGGTGCGCGCCTTGCGGAGCTCGGTGCGCAGCCGGAGCCGCTGAAGTGCCGCACTTGGCGCGCTCATGATGGCTCCACCCCCAACCGGACCGTGCGAGGTGCAACATAGCAGACTAGCAGCTTACTCATCGAGACCTTCCGGGACGACAGTTCACGCCACTGCCGGGGCACCCGGTCGGCCCCGAAGCGGCAGGCAACCACGCGGGGCCGGCCGGGCCGACAGCTCACGAACAGCTATATCGCACTTCGCAGCCTTACTTCGGCGAGGTATCCGACAGCACTACCCATGTCGCGACGTCCGGGCTACGATATGGCAGAGGGTAGCCTGCTCAACTGACCGTCGCCGCAAGGAGGTTGAGATCGGATCCAGGACGGCACGAACCCACTCGATCGAGTGCCGTCCTCCCGTCAGTTCCCTCTTCCTGGCGCCACCCGTTCGTGGCTCGCCGCGGTATCCACGACTCGCGTGGAACCAGGAAGGAGAACAGCCCGATGGCCGAGAAGCCGGACGGGCGTCGCACCATCCGCACGTGGACCGACTGGGTCGCGGTTTCGGCCCAGACGGCCGGCCTCGTCTACGTGATCCAGCAGATCATCGACAGGTGGGTGCTCCACGTGTAAAAGGGACTGGCCCCGGCCGACAAGGCCAGGGCCAGCTGCGGCGGACGCCATCGCACGACGTTTCCACTCCGAGTTCCTTGACCGGCAGCCCGGAGTGGGAGCGTTCGAGGTCCGCCCGTCCTCCCATTCTGCCGCCCCGACCGCCCGATGGCGAGGGGCTGTTGGGACACGCTGCCCGACGCACCCCGGCCCGCGCACGCCCCTCGGGGCGGCGCACGCCCCTCAGGGACGGTCGAGCCGCAGCCGCTCCGCCCGGGGCAGCCCCGCCACCACCAGGTCGTAGGAGTCCTCGACGAGCTCCTTGATCTGCCGGTCGGGCAGCGCGCCGTCCAGCGAGACCGTGTTCCAGTGCCGCTTGTTCATGTGATAGCCCGGCACGATCTCCGGGTGGGCGGCCCGCAGCCGGTCCGCGATGTCCGGCTCGCACTTCAGATTGACCGTGAGCGGACGCCGGTCGAGGGCCGCGAGCGCGAACATCTTCCCGGCCACCTTGAAGACCGACGTCTCCGGCGTGAAGGGGAACTCCTCCACCGCGTCGTTGAACGACAGGCAGAACGCGCGCAGGCCCTCCGGGGTCATCCCCGCTCCCCCGCCGCCTCGCCCTGACGCGTGACGGGCTCGACGAGGACGGTCATGATGCGGTTGCGGCGGCCCGCGGCGGACTCCGCGGTGAGCTTCAGCTCCCGGCCGTCCGGCAGCGGCACGACCGCGCTCGCCCCCGCGATCGGCACCCGGCCCAGCTGCTTGGCCAGCAGCCCGCCGACCGTCTCGACGTCCTCGTCGTCGAACTCGTCGAAGCCGAAGAGCTCCCCGAGGTCGCCGATGTCCAGACGCGCCGTCACGCGGTAGCAGCCGTCGGCGAGCTCCTCGACGGGCGGCAGCTCCCGGTCGTACTCGTCGGTGATCTCACCGACGATCTCCTCCAGGATGTCCTCGATGGTGACGATGCCCGCCGTGCCGCCGTACTCGTCGATCACGACGGCGACGTGATTGCGCTCCTGCTGCATCTCGCGCAGCAGGTCGCCCGCGTTCTTCGTGTCGGGCACGAACGTCGCCGGGCGCATCGCCGTCGACACCAGCTCCGACTCGCTGTCGCGGTTGATGTGCGTCTTGCGCGCCAGGTCCTTCAGGTACACCATCCCCACCACGTCGTCCTCGCTCTCCCCGGTCACCGGGATGCGCGAGAAGCCGGAGCGCAGCGCGAGGGTGAGGGCCTGGCGGATCGTCTTGAAGCGCTCGATGGCGATCAGGTCGGTGCGGGGCACCATGACTTCGCGCACCAGGGTGTCGCCGAGCTCGAAGACGGAGTGGACCATGCGCCGCTCGTCGTCCTCGATCAAGGACTCCTTCTCGGCGAGGTCGACCATCGCGCGCAGCTCCGCCTCGGAGGCGAAGGGGCCGCGCCGGAAGCCCTTGCCGGGCGTGAGCGCGTTGCCGATGAGGATGAGCAGGGGCGGGATCGGGCCCATCACACGGGCCAGCGGCAGCAGCACATAGGCCGCGGCCGTCGCCGTGTTCAGCGGGTGCTGGCGGCCGATGGTGCGCGGGGAGACGCCCACGGCCACATAGCTGACGAGGACCATCACGCCGATGGCGACCGCCAGGGCGTGCCAGGTCTCGTCGAACTCCTGCAGACAGGCGTACGTCACGAGGGCCGCCGCGGCCATCTCGCACGCCACCCGGACCAGCAGCGCCACATTGAGATAGCGGGTCGGGTCGGCGGCGACCTGCGCGAGCTTGGCGCTGCCGCGCCGGCCGGAGCGGACCGCCTCGTCGGCGCGGAAGCTGGAGACCCGGGCGATGCCGGCCTCGGCGCACGCCGCGAGCCAGGCCACGACGACGAGGGCGACCGCGCCGGCGATCAACTGAGGACTCATGGCGCTACGAGACCGTCGGCGCCGGGGACGGGCCGGTCAGGCCCTTCTCGGCACGCCAGCCGTCGACGATCGCGGCCTGCAGGCCGAACATCTCGGCCTTCTCGTCGGGCTCCTCGTGGTCGTACCCCAGCAGGTGCAGCACGCCGTGGACGGTCAGGAGCTGCAGCTCCTCGTCCATGGAGTGCTGCGTCGGGGCGTCCTTGCCCTGCCGGGTGGCGACCTCGGGGCAGAGCACGATGTCGCCGAGGAGGCCCTGCGGGGGCTCGTCGTCGTCCTTCATGGGCGGCCGCAGCTCGTCCATGGGGAAGGACATGACGTCCGTGGGCCCCGGCAGGTCCATCCACTGGATGTGCAGCTGCTCCATGGCGTCGGCGTCCACGACGATCACCGAGAGCTCGGAGAGCGGGTGGATGCGCATCCGCGCGAGTGCGTAGCGGGCGATGTCGAGGATCGCCTGCTCGTCGACCTCGGTTCCGGATTCGTTGTTGACGTCGATCGACATGGTGGTGCTCGTCTACTTCCCGTCGCGGCTGTCGTGCTGCTCGTACGCGTCGACGATACGGCCGACCAGCTTGTGCCGGACCACGTCCTGGGACGTGAGCCGCGAGAAGTGGATGTCCTCCACGCCGTCGAGGATCCGCTGCACCTCGCGCAGGCCGCTCTTGGTGCCGCCCGGCAGGTCGACCTGGGTGATGTCACCGGTGATGACGATCTTCGAGTCGAAGCCGAGGCGGGTCAGGAACATCTTCATCTGCTCGGCGCTGGTGTTCTGCGCCTCGTCGAGGATGATGAACGCGTCGTTCAGCGTGCGGCCGCGCATGTACGCCAGCGGGGCGACCTCGATGGTGCCCGCGGCCATCAGGCGCGGGATGGAGTCGGGGTCGAGCATGTCGTGCAGCGCGTCGTACAGCGGGCGCAGGTAGGGGTCGATCTTCTCGTACAGCGTGCCGGGCAGGAAGCCGAGGCGCTCGCCGGCCTCGACCGCGGGGCGGGTCAGGATGATGCGGTTGACCTGCTTGGACTGCAGGGCCTGCACGGCCTTGGCCATGGCCAGGTAGGTCTTGCCGGTGCCTGCGGGGCCGATCCCGAAGACGATGGTGTGCTTGTCGATCGCGTCGACGTACCGCTTCTGGTTCAGCGTCTTGGGGCGGATGGTGCGGCCGCGGGACGAGAGGATGTTCTGCGTGAGGACCTCGGCGGGGGTCTCCTCCGCGCCGCTGCCGTTCTCGTCCGCCCTCAGCATGGCGATCGAGCGTTCCACTGCGTCCTCCGTCATCGGCTGACCGGTGCGGAGCACCAGCATCATCTGATCGAACAAGCGCTGGATCAGGGCGACTTCGTGGGCATCGCCCACGGCGTTGATCTCATTGCCCCGGACGTGGATGTCGGCCGCCGGGAAGGCCTTCTCGATCACCCGCAGCAGAGCGTCGCCGGAGCCGAGAACCGTCACCATCGGATGATTCGCCGGGACGGCGAAGTGGGCTCGGGCCTGGTCCTGCGCGTCGGTGGGAGTGGTGGGTGTCTGAGTCATGGGCCGGCTATGAAGCCTGCTCATCCTCCTCGTGCGGGGCTTGTGGCCGCTCGACAGCCTTGCACTGCCAAGAGTACGACGCGGCACTGACACAGCCGTAGGGCTTTTCCTCACGGGTCCCGCGAGGACGGGGCGGCGGGGGGCACTAGGCCGAGCGGAAGCCGATCGTGGGCACCGCGCGGCGCAGCGGCCACGGGCGGCTCGCCGCGGGCAGCAGCTCCTGCAGGAACGCGTACCGGCGCAGCGCCAGGGGGTCCTGGTCGTCGAACTCGCGGACGCGGCGCCACCACGCCCCGACCTCCGCCCACCCGGGCGCCGACAGGGACCCGCCGAACTCCTGGACGGAGAGCGCCGCCGTCAGGCCCGCGAAGGCGAGCCGGTCGGCGAGCGGCCAGTCCGCCAGGGTGCCGGTGACGAAGCCCGCGACGAAGACGTCCCCGGCCCCGGTCGGGTCCAGGGCCGCCACCTCGATGGCGGGGACCTCGGCGGTCTCGCCGGTCCGCCCGTCCACCGCGTACGCCCCCTCGGCGCCCAGCGTCACCACGGCCAGCGGCACGTGCTCGGTGAGCGCCCGCGCCGCGGCCCGCGGGCAGGACGTGCGGGTGTAGCGCATCGCCTCCTCCGCGTTCGGCAGGAACGCCTCGCAGTGCTCCAGGTCGGCGAGGCCGGCCAGGTCCCAGCGCCCGGTGTCGTCCCAGCCGACGTCGGCGAAGATCCGGGTGCCGCTGCGCGCGGCCTGCGCGATCCACGGCGCGCGCGTGCCGGGCGTCAGGGAGGCGACGGCGGCCCGCGCGCGCGGCGGGCAGGCCGGGGCGCCGCCGTCCGGCGCGGCGGCGTCCGGCGGCGGCTCGTGGCCGTGGCTGACCATGGTCCGCTCGCCCTCGTAGGCCATGGAGACCGTCACCGGCGAGTGCCAGCCGGGCACGGTGCGTGACGGGGTCAGGTCGATCCCCTCGCCCTGTTCGAGGGCGTCCCAGCAGTACTCCCCGTAGTGGTCGTCGCCGAAGGCAGCGGCCAGCGACGTGTGCAGGCCGAGCCGGGCCAGGGCGGTCGCCATGTTGGCGACCCCGCCGGGGCTCGACCCCATGCCGCGGGCCCAGGACTCGGTGCCGCGCACCGGCGCGGAGTCGAGACCGGTGAAGACGATGTCCAGGAAGACCGTGCCGGTGAGGTAGACGTCGCAGTCCGGATCACCGGCTCTGCGGGCCGCCTTCAGCGGGTCGACAGTGGGCTGTACGGGTACGACCATGCAGGCAACGTAACGGACGATCCCCGCGGAGGCCCGGCGATATCGGCCCGGCACGGCGCGGGAACCGCCCGTCGCGGCCCCCTAGGGCGTGTTTCGAAAGTCCCGTCTGCCCTGCGGGCGGACGACGCCACTTTCGAAACACGCCCTAGAGCTCCGCCTCGATCAGGTCCGCCGCCCGGCGGGCGCCGCCCTCGGAGCGGGCCAGCTCCTTCAACCGGGCCGAGCGCCCGGCGACTTCGGGGTCCGCCACGAGGGAGAGCAGCGCCGCGCGCAGCACGTCCGCCGTCGCGTCCGGGGTGTCGACGCGCCGGGCCACGCCGAGTTCCACCAGCCGGTCGGCGTTCAGCGGCTGCTCGGCGCCCTGGGGCACCGCGATCATCGGGACACCGGCGTGCAGCCCCTCGCCGCTGCTGCCCATGCCCGCGTGCGTGACGAACGCGTCGGCCTGCTCCAGGATCGCCAACTGCGGTGCCCAGGAGCACACTTCGATGCTGTCGGGCAGGTCGTCGCCCAGCTCGGCGGGGTCGACGTGCCTGCCGATCTGCAGCACGACGTGCCAGCCGGGCAGGTCGCCGAAGGCGGCCACGCACCTTCGGTAGAACTCCGGCTGCACGGTGTACGACGAGCCGAGCGAGACCAGCAGGACCTTCTCCGCGCCCGCGGGCCGCCGCCAGCTTTGGCGCCGGGCGCGGTCGCCGAGGCAGGGCCCCACGAAGTCGATCCGGTCGGCGTCGACGGTGTCGGCGTGCGGCTGCATGGACCGGGTGACGGTGGCGACGGCCCGCGGCGGCCGCCCGGAGAACTCGGCCACGTCGAGCGTGGTGGCCCCGCACCCGGCGAGCCAGCGCGCGAAGCGGGCCTCCAGGGCGTCGGCGCCGGGCAGTTGCGCGAGGTGGCGGCCCACGTCCTCCTGGTAACTGCCCCAGGCCACGTAGGTCGGCGAGAGCTGGACGAGCGGGCGGCCCTGCGCCTCGGCGAGCGCGCGGGCCACGTACGCGCCGATGTCGTACAGGTACAGGTCGGCGGGGTCGTCGTCGTACGCCGCGTGGAGCTGCGGGAGCACCGCCATCGCGTCGTCGAGGAAGAGACCGCCGGCCGCGACCGGGTCCTCGGGCCAGATGTTGTCGCGGTGCGGGAGCGTCGACTCGTACGGGACGAGCGTGGCGCCGGTGGGTTCGATCAGGCCCGCGGTGGCGGGGTCGTTGGCGTAGGTGACGCGGTGGCCGCGCGCCACCAGCTCACGGATGACCTCCAGACCGGGCAGCACGTGGCTGACCATCGGGACGCCGACCATGGCGATGTGGGCAGGGCGACGGGAGAGCCGTCGGGGCATGGGGTTTCCTCCGGATGCGGAGAGCTGCGGCTGGGTGATCAGGACACGGCGGCCCGCCGCCCCGGCCCGGTGCGGGCGGGGCGGGGGCCCGACGGGGCCGTGTCAGCCGTAGATCTGCGCGATGGAGTCCATGCCGGGGACCCTAACCGGGCTCCGGTGGTCAGTCGAACGAATAACTCTCGACCTCGGCCAGGTACTTCGCCCGCAGCGCCTCGTCCGCCGCGTCCCGGTCGAGGAAGGCCGCCTCGAAGGAGTTCCGCGCGAGGGTGCGCAGCCGCTCCTCGTCCAGGCCGAGCGCCTCCCGGACCGCGCGGAAGTTGTCGTCGGCGTACCCGCCGAAGTAGGCCGGGTCGTCGGAGTTGACCGTGCACATCAGACCGGCGTCCAGCATCCGCGGCAGCGGGTGCTCGGAGAGGACGTCGACGGCGCGCAGCCGGACGTTGGAGAGCGGGCAGAGCGTGAGCGGCACGCGGTCCCGGACCAGGCGCTCCACCAGGTGCGGGTCCTCCATGCAGCGCAGCCCGTGGTCGATGCGCTCGACGCCCAGGAGGTCGAGGGCCTCGGTGATGTACGCGGGCGGCCCCTCCTCGCCGGCGTGGGCGACCCGGCGCAGGCCGCGGGCGGCGGCCGCCTCGTACACCTTCCGGAACTTGGCGGGCGGGTGGCCGACCTCGGCGGAGTCCAGGCCGATGCCGATGATGCGGTGCAGGTGCGGCTCGGCGGCGGTCAGCGTCTCCAGGGCGGAGTCGGCGGACTGGTCGCGCAGGAAGCACATGATGAGCCGGGTGGAGACGCCGTGCCGCTCCTCGCTGCGGTCCAGGGCGCGGCCCAGGCCCTCGATGACGGTGGCGATCGGGATGCCGCGCGCGGTGTGCGCCTGCGGGTCGAAGAAGATCTCCGCGTGCCGCACGCCCTGCGCGGCGGCGCGGGCGAGGTAGGCGTCGGCGAGGTCCTCGAAGTCGGCCTCGGTGCGCAGCACGGCCATGAGGCGGTAGTAGAGGTTCAGGAACGTCTGCAGGTCGTCGAACTCGTAGGCCCTGCGGAGCTCCTCGGTGTCGGCGTAGGGCAGGTCGACGCCGTTGCGCGCGGCGAGGGCGAAGGCGAGCTCGGGTTCGAGGGTGCCTTCGATGTGGAGGTGGAGTTCGGCCTTGGGGATCGGCATGGTGCGGTCTCGCTCGGGTCGTTCGGGGGTGGGGGGTCAGATGCGCTTGGGCAGGGGGACGCGGGCCAGGTCGCGGGCGACGGTGAGTTCGCCGTCGTATCCGGCGGCGCGGGCCTGGCGTTCGTAGGCGGCCGGGTCGGGGTAGCGCTGGCTGAAGTGGGTCAGCACGAGGTGGCGCACGCCGGCCTCGACGGCGACGCGGGCGGCCTGGCCGGCGGTCAGGTGGCCGTGGTCGGTGGCGAGGTGTTCGTCCTCGTCGAGGAAGGTCGACTCGATGACGAGCATGTCGCAGCCCTCGGCGAGCGCGTGCACGCCGTCGCAGAGCCGGGTGTCCATCACGAAGGCGAACCGCTGCCCGCGCCGCACCTCGCTGACCTGGTCGAGGGTCACGCCGCCCAGGCCGCCCTCCTGCAGCAGCCGGCCGACATCGGGTCCGGCGATGCCGTGCGCGGCGAGCAGTTCCGGCAGCATCCGCCGCCCGTCGGGCTCGGTGAGGCGGTAGCCGTAGGACTCGACGGGGTGGGAGAGCTTCGCCGCGCCCAGGGTGTACGCGGGGGTGGTGGCGAGCGGGCCGTCCGCGGCGACCGGCGCCTCGGTCAGGCGGACGGTCTCGCGGTAGGCCGTCGCGTACCGCAGCCGGTCGAAGAAGTGCCGGCCCGACGCCGGGTAGTGGGCGGTCACCGGGTGCGGGACCCGGTCGAGGTTGATGCGCTGGATCACTCCGGCCAGGCCCAGGGAGTGGTCGCCGTGGAAGTGCGTGACGCAGATCCGGTGCAGGTCGTGGGCGGCGACCCCGGCGCGCAGCATCTGGCGCTGCGTGCCTTCGCCGGGGTCGAACATGATGCCCTGGCCGTCCCAGAGCAGGACGTAGCCGTTGTGGTTGCGGTGCCGGGTGGGGACCTGGCTGGCGGTGCCGAGCACCACCAGTTCTCGTACGGACAAGGAGGGCGGTCCCCGCTATCCGGGCGGCCACTGGAGGCCGCGGCCGCCCAGGACGTGCGCGTGCGCGTGGAAGACGGTCTGGCCCGCGCCCGCGCCGGTGTTGAAGACGATGCGGTAGCTGTCCGCCTTCTCCTCGGCGGCGACCTCGCCGGCCTCGCGCAGCACGTCGGCGGCGACCTTCGGCTCGGCGGCGGCGAGCGAGGCGGCGTCCGGGTAGTGCGCCTTGGGGATGACCAGGACGTGGGTGGGCGCCTGCGGGTTGATGTCGCGGAAGGCCACGGTCGTCTCGGTCTCCCGGACGACGGTCGCCGGCACCTCACCCGCGACGATCTTGCAGAACAGGCAGTCGGTGTGCGCTTCGCCCGCCATGGGCCGCCTCCTAGCTGAGCATGGGCACGAGGGGAAAGATCAGTACCTTCGGCATGCTATCGGCCGCCGTGGCCCGCGGACGCGGGCAGGTCACCGGGGTCCCGGCACGGTGGGCGCCGTCTTCGCCGGATTCTCGGCGAGCGCGGCCAGCGCCATGCGCACCGCCTCGTCCAACTGCGGGTCGCGGCCCGCCGCGTGGTCGTCGGGCGTGGTGACGACCTCCACGTCCGGGTCGACGCCGTGGTTCTCCACGCCCCACTCCGCGCCCTCCAGCCAGAACGCGAACTTGGGCTGGGTCACCAGCGTCCCGTCGACCAGGCGGTAGCGGCTGTCGATGCCGACGACGCCGCCCCAGGTGCGGGTGCCGACGACGGGGCCGATGCCGAGCGCCCTGATCGCGGCGTTGACGATGTCCCCGTCGGAGCCGGAGAACTCGTTGGCGACGGCGACGACGGGGCCGCGCGGCGCGTCCACGGGGTAGCTGAAGGGCCGCGAGCCGCGGGGCATGTCCCAGCCGACGATGCGGCGGGCCAGCTTCTCCACGACGAGCTGCGAGGTGTGCCCGCCGCGGTTCTCCCTGACGTCGACGACCAGGCCCTCGCGGGCGACCTCGACGCGCAGGTCGCGGTGGATCTGCGCCCAGCCGGGCGCCTGCATGTCGGGCACGTGGAGGTAGCCGAGGCGCCCGTCGGACGCCGCGTGGACGTAGGCCCGCCGGTCGGCGACCCAGGCGTGGTAGCGCAGCGGCTCCTCGTCGTCCACGGGGATCACCACGGCGTGCCGCGGGTCGCCGCCGCCGGACGGCGAGACGGTCAGCTCGACGGCCTTGCCCGCGGTGTCCACGAGCAGCGGTCCGGGGCCGGCGACCGGGTCGACGGGCCGGCCGCCCACCTCGACGATCGCGTCACCGGGGCGGATCGCGACGCCGGGGGCGGCCAGCGGCGACCGCGCGGCGGGGTCGGAGGTCTCCGAGGGCAGGATCCGGTCGATGCGCCACAGGCCGTCCTCACCGCGCGAGAGGTCCGCGCCGAGCAGCCCCTGCCGGTGCGCGCCGCCCGCACCGGGGACGACGTACGCGTGGGAGGTGCCGAGCTCGCCGTGCACCTCCCACAGCAGGTCGACGAGGTCGTCGTGGGTGGCGACGCGGTCCAGGACGGGCCGGTAGCGCTCCAGGACGGCGTCCCAGTCGACGCCGCCCATGTCGGGCCGCCAGAAGTTGTCCCGCATGAGGCGGCCCGCCTCGGCGTACATCTGGCGCCACTCGGCGGCCGGGTCGATGGTGTGGCGGACCCGGGAGAGGTCGACGGTGATGTTCGTGTCGCTGTCCTCGTCGCCGGAGGCGCGCCGGTCGCTGGGCACCACCTTCAGCTTGCCGTCGGTCCACAGCAGGATCCGCCTGCCGTCGCCGGTGACCGCGAAGTGGTCGGCGTCGGCGGCGAGTTCCTCGACGCGGTGCCGGTCGAAGTCGTAGCGCTCCAGCTCGGTCCGCGGGTCGGGGTCGTGCGGGGTGGCGCGGGAGGAGCCGAGGACGCCGCGCACCGGGTGGCGCAGCCACAGCAGCCCGTCCTTGGCGGCCCGCAGCGTGGTGTAGCGGGCGGCCTCGACGGGGAACGGCACGATCCGGTCGGCGAGTCCGTCGAAGTCGATGCGGGTGACGGGGGCGCCCTCGCTGTCGGGCGTCTCGGCGCCGTCCTGCGCCTCGAAGGGCCTGCCGTGGCGCTGCGGTCCGAAGGGCGAGGGGGTGGCCGCGGCGAGCGTGAGCAGGTAGGGCCGGGAGCCGCCGACGAAGGCGAGGTCGAAGACGTGCGCGTCGTAGACCGGGTCGAAGGCGCGTGCGGACAGGAACGCGAGGTGCTTGCCGTCGAGGGTGAAGGCGGGCGCGTAGTCGCGGAAGCGCAGCGGGGTCGCCTCGGACACCGTCAGGTCGGCGGTGCCCGCGATCTTGAGCTGGCGCAGCGGGCGCGGTCCCGCGTGCGACCAGGCCAGCCAGGCGGAGTCGGGCGAGAAGACCAGCCCGGTGGCCTCCCCGTCGTCGCTGCGGTCGACCTCGCGGACCTCGCCGCTCTCCCGCTCGACGAGCAGGACGCGGCCGTCGTGCGAGGCGACGGCGGCACGGGAGCCGTCGGGGGCGACGGCGAGGGACTGGACCCGGCCGAGCTGGCCCGCGGCGAGCCTGCGCGGGGTGGCGCCGGGTGCCGTGCCGGTGGCCGGGGCGAATTCGAGGGCCTCGTCGCCCTCCGCGTCGGTGACCCACACGACGTGTTCCTCGCCCTGGACGCGGAAGGTGCGGGGCAGCCGGGCGCGCACGCCGGGCTCGGCGGCGAGCGCGCGGGCGGGGCCCTCGCGGTGCGTGACCCAGTGCACCGAGCCGCGCACCGAGACGGCGCTGCCGCGTCCGGTGTGGTCGGGTGCCGCCGCGCCGAACCAGCGGGCGGCGGAGACGGGGTGCGGCTGCAGGTCGGTGCGCTGCCCGCCGAGGCGGACGTCCAGGGGGCGCGGCTCGGCGCCCGACAGGTCGTCGAGGAGCCAGAGCCGGCCCGCCGACGCGTAGACGACGCGGGTGCCGTCGGTGGCCGCGTGCCGTGCGTAGAAGCCGTCGACGGGGGTGTGACGGCGCAGGTCGGAGCCGTCGGGCAGCGAGGAGTAGAGGGCTCCCACGCCGTCGTGGTCGCTGAGGAAGGCGATGCGCTCGCCCACCCACAGGGGGTACTCGATGTTGCCGTCGAGGTCCTCGTGGACGCGCACGAAGCGGTCCTCGGCGCCTTCGCCGTCGGCGGGGTCCGCCGCGGACGTGCGGATCCACAGCTTGCCCGCGGTGCCGCCCCGGTACCGCTTCCACCAGGCGGCCTCGCGGCCCATCGGGGCGGAGAGCAGCAGCACTTGGCCGTCGGGGCCGTGCGCGGCGTCGCCGACCGGGCCGTAGGGCAGGGTCGCGGCGGGGCCGCCGTCGAGCGGCACGGCCCGCGCCCAGGTGCGGCGCAGCGAGGCCTGGCCCACCGCGCTGAGCGCGAGGACCCGCCCGTCGGGGGTCCAGCCGCGCACGGTGGTCCTGCCGCTCCCCCAGTACGTCAGCCGCGCGGCGCGGCCCCCGTCGACGGGCGCGGTGTGCACCTCGGGGGCGCCGTCGCGGGTGGAGGTCCAGGCGACGGTGGTGCCGTCCGGGGAGATCCGGGGGTGGTTCACGGGCATGTTGTCGGCGCTGACCCGCCAGGCGCGGCCCCCGTCCAGGGGCGCGATCCAGACGTCGTCCTCGGCCGTGAAGGTGGTCAACTCGCCGTGGATGTGCGGGAACCGGAGATACGCGGAGTGCGCTGCCTCTGTCACGCCGTCCACCCTAGGCAGGCTCCCGGCGGCCCGGCAGCGGTTTGGATCACTTGGCCGGGGGCCGCCCGTGCGGGCCCGCGGCTCATTTGCCGGGGTGGCAGGTGCAGGTCGGCCGGGGCGGCGGGTCGGCGGTGACGGTCACCGTGACGGTGGGCCGGGGGTCCTGCGGCTCGTGGGAGGGCGGGGGGCGCTGCGTGCCGGGCGGGGCGGAGGGCTTGCCGCTCCCGTCGTGGCCCCCGCCGCCGTTTCCGCCGCCGTCGTCGTGGCCGTCACCCGCCCCGCAGTCGCCGAGGACATCGGCCTGGAACCGCACCTTGCCGTCGACCCTGGCGGTGAGGCGGCCGCGTACGCAGTCCCCGTCGACGACCGAACGGACGGTGCCCTTGACGGTGATGTCCTTGCCGTCGTCGGTCTCGCCCTGGCAGTCGACCCGCACCACGGTGGCGGCCGACCCGGACGCGCCGCGCGCCGTGGTGCGGTCCGCGAAGCGCGCGGTGCAGCTGAGCCACGCCACGTCGGCGTGGCCGCGCTCCAGCTCCCGGGTGGCCGTCCCGTCGGTGGTCAGCGCGACCGCCGCGGTGTTCATCCGCCCGCCCGGCCCGTCCACGGGGTCGCACGCCGTGGCGCCGAGCGCGGCCGCGCAGGCCAGCGTGACGGCGTACCGGACCGGTGCCCGTCGTGTCCGTCCGGCCGCCCGCCGCCATGCCCCCATGAGCGGCAGGGTGTCACCGCGGGGTGCCGGTGCGACAGGCTTCTTGCGGCCATATGTCCCCTCACGCGCGGGCGTTCGGGGACCGGCGGGGCGGCGCGGCTCAGGACCAGCGGCCGGTGCGCCCCAGGAGCAGCGCGGTCGCCGCGGTGCCGGCGGTCGACGTGCGCAGCACGGTGCTGCCGAGCCGGTACGGCTTGGCGCCGGCCTGCGCGAACGCCGCCAACTCGTCCGGGGACACGCCCCCTTCGGGCCCGACGACCAGCACGATGTGTCCGTCCGCGGGGAGTTCGGCGGTGGCCAGCGGCTCGCTGCCCTCCTCGTGCAGGACGGCGGCGAAGTCGGCGTCCGCCAGGAGAGCCGCGACCTGCTTGGTGGACGCGGCGTCGGCGACCTCGGGGAAGCGGATCCGGCGCGACTGCTTGCCGGCCTCGCGCGCGGTGGCCCGCCACTTGGCGAGCGCCTTGAGGCCGCGGTCGCCCTTCCACTGCGTGATGCAGCGGGCGGCGGTCCACGGCACGACGGCGTCGACGCCGGTCTCCGTCATGGTCTCCACGGCGAGCTCGCCGCGGTCGCCCTTGGGCAGCGCCTGGACGACGGTGATGCGCGGCGACTCGGCCGGCTCCTCGGCACAGGAGTCCATCTTCACCACGAGCCGGTCCTTGCCCTCGGTGCCGAGGACCACGCAGTCCGCCCAGCGCCCGGCGCCGTCGGTCAGGACGACGGCCTCACCGGCGCGCAGCCGCTTCACGGAGACGGCGTGCCGTCCCTCGGGACCGTCCAGGACATAGCGTCCGCCGTCGCCCGCGGTGACGTCCTCGACGACGAAGACGGGGGCGGTCACGCCGCGCCGCCCGGCTGCTCGGGGGCGCCGCCCGCGGTGGCGGCCCGCGCCTCGGCGAGTTCGGCCGCGAGGACCTCCACGAGCTGTCCGGCGGGCAGCTCCCGGGCGAGGCGGTGGCCCTGCCCGGCCCAGAGCGCCATGGCCTGGGCGTCCCCGGCCTTCGCCGCGGCCTTGCGCAGGCCGCTGGTGAGGTGGTGGACCTGCGGGTAGGCGGCGGGGGCGTACGGGCCGTGCTCGCGCATGAAGCGGTTGACCAGGCCGCGCGCGGGGCGCCCGGAGAACGCCCGGGTCAGCTCGGTGCGTACGAACAGCGGGTTGGTCATGGCCTGCTTGTGCAGGGTGTTCGCCCCGGACTCGGGGGTGACGAGGAAGGCCGTGCCGAGCTGCGCCGCGTCCGCGCCGGCCGCGAGCACCGCGGCGATCTGCGCGCCGCGCATCAGACCGCCGGCCGCGACGAGCGGGATCTGCACGGTCTCGCGGACCTGGGTGATCAGGGCGAGCAGTCCGATCCCGGCGCCGTCGGCCTCGGGATTGTCCTTGTGGGTGCCCTGGTGGCCGCCCGCCTCGATGCCCTGGACGCACACCGCGTCGGCGCCCGCCCACTGGGCGGCCTGGGCCTCCTCGGCGGTGGTGACGGTGACGACGGTCAGCGTGCCGACCCGCGCGAAGGCGTCCAGGACGTCGCGGGTGGGGCAGCCGAAGGTGAAGGAGACCAGCGGCACCGGGTCGTCGAGGAGGATCGCGAGCTTGGCGTCGTAGCCGTCGTCGCGGCCGCTGTCCGGGTCGCCGAGCTGCGTCTCGTACCAGGCGGCCTCACCGGCGAGCTGGCTGCGGTAGACCTCGACGGCCGCGGCGTCGGCGGTGTCGGGCTGCGGCATGAAGAGATTGACGCCGAAGGGCTGCGACGTCAGCCCCCGCAGCTGTTTGATCTCCTGGTACATCCCGTCGGCGGTCTTGTACCCGGCGGCGAGGAACCCGAGCCCGCCGGCCTCGGCGACGGCGGCGGCCAGCTGGGGGCCGGAGGCGCCGCCCGCCATGGGGGCCTGCACGATCGGGTGGCGGCAGAGATCGGTCAGTGCGGAGGACATGACGGCATCGTGCCACGGTCCTCTTCCGCCGCCGAATCGCGCACCCCGCACCGGCGTGCGCCGCCCCGCCCGCCCCCTGCCCCCGCCTGCGTCTGCGGGCCGCCCCGGGTTGCTCGCGCAGTTCCCCGCGCCCCTTGAAGGCCCGTCCCGGGCCCCGCAGGGACGACGAAGCCCCCGGCAACGGAACGAACCGTCACCGGGGGCCGACGTCACCGTCCGAGGCGCTACCGCCCGTTGAACGCGTCCTTGAGCCGCGAGAACAGCCCCTGCTGCCCGGGCTGGAACTGCCCCGTGGGCCGCTCCTCCCCGCGCAGCTGCGCCAGCTCCCGCAGCAGCCGCTCCTGCTCCGCGTCGAGCTTGGTCGGCGTGAGCACCTCGACGTGCACGATGAGGTCGCCGCGTCCGCCGCCGCGCAGGTGCGTGATGCCGCGCCCGTGCAGCGGGACCGACTGGCCCGACTGCGTGCCGGGCCGGATGTCGATCTCCTCCAGGCCGTCCAGCGTCTCCAGCGGCACCTTCGTGCCGAGGGCCGCCGCCGTCATCGGAATGGTGACGGTGCAGTGCAGGTCGTCGCCGCGCCGCTGGAAGACGGCGTGCGGCAGCTCGTGGATCTCGACGTACAGGTCACCGGCGGGGCCGCCGCCGGGGCCGACCTCGCCCTCGCCCGCGAGCTGGATCCGGGTGCCGTTGTCGACACCGGCCGGGATCTTCACGGTGAGCGTCCGCCGCGACCGGATGCGGCCGTCACCGGCGCACTCGGGGCACGGGGTGGGCACGACCGTGCCGAAGCCCTGGCACTGCGGACACGGCCGCGAGGTCATGACCTGGCCGAGGAAGGACCGCGTGACCTGCGACACCTCGCCGCGACCGCGGCACATGTCACACGTCTGGGCGGACGTCCCCGGCGCGGCGCCCTCGCCGCTGCAGGTCGTACAGACCACGGCCGTGTCGACCTGGATGTCCTTGGTGGTCCCGAAGGCGGCCTCGTCAAGGTCGATCTCCAGCCGGATCATGGCGTCCTGGCCGCGACGCGTGCGCGAGCGCGGTCCGCGCTGCGACGCCGTCCCGAAGAACGCGTCCATGATGTCGGAGAAGTTGCCGAAGCCACCGGCGCCGAAGCCGCCCGCGCCTCCGCCGCCGCCCGCCTGGGACAGGGGGTCGCCGCCGAGGTCGTAGACCTGCTTCTTCTGCGGGTCCGACAACACCTCGTAGGCGGCGTTGATCTCCTTGAAGCGCTCCTGAGTCTTCGGATCCGGATTCACGTCCGGGTGAAGCTCACGGGCCAGCCTCCGGAAGGCCTTCTTGATCTCGTCCTGGGAAGCGTCGCGGCGCACGCCGAGTACGGCGTAGTAGTCCGTGGCCACTTACGACTCCGCCAGGATCTGTCCGACGTAACGTGCCACTGCGCGTACTGCTCCCATCGTTCCCGGATAGTCCATGCGGGTCGGTCCGACCACGCCGAGCTTGGCGACTGCCTCGCTTCCCGAACCGTAGCCGACCGAGACCACGGACGTGGAGCTGAGTCCCTCATGGGCGTTCTCGTGACCGATCCGTACGGCCATGCCCGAATCCTGCACCTCACCAAGCAACTTGAGGAGCACGACCTGCTCCTCGAGGGCTTCGAGAACGGGCCGGATGGTGAGGGGAAAGTCATGTCCGAAGCGGGTGAGATTGGCGGTTCCGCCGATCATCAGCCGCTCTTCCGTCTCCTCGACGAGCGTTTCGAGCAGAGTGGAGAGGACGGTCGTGACCGTACCCCGGTCCTCGGGCTCGAAGGCCTCCGGCAGGTCCTGCACGAGCTGCGGCACGTCCGCGAAGCGGCGGCCCGCGACCCGGCTGTTGAGCCGCGCCCGCAGGTCCGCGAGCGCGCTCTCGCCGAACGGCGCCGGGCAGTCGATCATGCGCTGCTCGACCCGGCCGGTGTCCGTGATCAGCACGAGCATCAGCCGCGCGGGAGCCAGCGAGAGCAGCTCCACGTGCCGGACCGTCGACCGGGTCAGCGAGGGGTACTGCACCACGGCGACCTGCCGCGTCAGCTGCGCGAGCAGCCGCACCGTGCGCCCCACCACGTCGTCGAGGTCGACGGCGCCGTCGAGGAAGTTCTGGATGGCCCGGCGCTCGGGACCGGTCATCGGCTTGACGCCGGCCAGCTTGTCGACGAAGAGGCGGTAGCCCTTGTCCGTCGGGATGCGCCCGGCGCTGGTGTGGGGCTGGGCGATGAAGCCCTCCTCCTCCAGCGCCGCCATGTCGTTGCGGACCGTGGCGGGAGAGACCCCCAGACGGTGCCGCTCGGTGAGCGCCTTGGAGCCTACGGGCTCCTCCGTGCCCACGTAGTCGTGGACGATGGCGCGCAGCACCTCGAGCCTGCGTTCATTGAGCATCGCGCACACCTCCAGCTGTCTCCGTCGTCCACGACGGGCCCCGGCATCCCCCGAGCCCCCGGCCTGGCACTCACCGCGGGCGAGTGCCAGCCTTTCACTGGGTCAGTGTACGGCCGTCGGGTACGGCCCCGGCAAGGGCGGACCCCGCCCCGTCGTGGCGGCGGCCGTGCGCGGGCTGCCGGACACCGTCCCTGCGGATAGCGTCACCGTATGAACGCGGCACTGACGTGGGAAGCCGGCGGATGGGAGCGGCTCGCGCCGCACGTGGGCCGGTGCCGGCTGCCCGTCTGGGACTGTACGGCGGGACTGGTCGTCGGGGATGAAGGGGCCCTCATGATCGAGGCCGGGGCGACGCTCGCCGAGGGCGCGGCGCTGCGGACGCAGGCCCGGCACATCCTCGGCGGCACCCGCCGGGTCACGCATCTCGCGCTCACGCATCCGCACTTCGACCACGTCCTGGGGGCGGCGGCCTTCGCGGGCGTGCGGGTGTACGGGGCAGCGGGCATCGACACGGTCCTCACCGCGGGCCGCGAGGAACTGTGCTCGGACGCGGTACGCCATGGCGTGCCCGCCGACGCGGCGGCGGAGGCGGCCGATCTGCTGGTCCGCCCGCACCACCTGGTGCGCGGGGAGTGGGCGCTCGACCTGGGCGGCGGGGTGCAGGTGCTGCTCGCCGACGTCGGCCCCGGGCACACCGGGCACGACCTGGCGGTCCTGGTGCGGGGCGGCGAGGGCGGCCGGGCGATCGTCTTCTGCGGCGACCTGGTCGAGGAGTCGGGCGAGCCGCAGGCCGGTCCGGACGCGGCGCCGCGGCACTGGCCGTCGGCCCTCGACCGGCTCCTGGAGCTCGGCGGCGAGGACGCGGTGTACGTGCCGGGGCACGGTGCGGTGGTGGACGCGGCTTTTGTCCGTGCGCAGCGCGCCACACTGGCGGAGCGCTTCGGCGTGTCGTGAGCGCGGGCGGCGCCGTTCTTCCTATCGTCGGCAGAATGCGCCAGTACTCCGCCGATCTCACGCCCCCTTGGAAGAAGCCGAAGCCCGTGCCCGAGGTGGCGGCGGACGCCGGCCTCGTGGTGGAGGAGCTGAGCACCGGTTTCTGCGGGGCGGTGATCCGCTGCGAGAAGTCGGCGCAGGGCCCGACGGTGACACTGGAGGACCGCTTCGGCAAGCACCGGGTGTTCCCGATGGAGCCGCGCGGCTTCCTCCTCGAGGGCCGCACGGTCACCCTCGTACGTCCCTCGCAGGCGCCGGTACGCCCGTCCCGCACCGCCTCGGGATCGGTGGCCGTGCCGGGCGCGCGGGCGCGGGTCGCGCGGGCCGGACGCATCTACGTGGAGGGCCGCCACGACGCCGAACTCGTCGAGCGGGTCTGGGGCGACGACCTGCGCATCGAGGGCGTCGTCGTCGAGTACCTGGAGGGCATCGACGACCTCCCGGCGATCGTCGCGGAGTTCGCCCCCGGCCCCGACGCGCGCCTGGGCGTCCTGGTCGACCACCTGGTCCCCGGCTCCAAGGAGTCCCGCATCGCGGCGGAGGTCACCAGCGCCCACGCCCTGGTCGTCGGCCACCCCTACATCGACGTGTGGGAGGCGGTGAAGCCGTCCTCGGTCGGCATCACCGCGTGGCCCCGGGTCCCGCGGGGCCAGGACTGGAAGAAGGGCGTGTGCGGGGCGCTGGGCTGGCCGGAGAACACGGGGGCGGCGTGGCAGCGGATCCTGGGCTCGGTGCGCAGCTACAAGGACCTGGAGCCGGCGCTCCTGGGCCGCGTGGAAGAACTCATCGACTTCGTCACCCTCCCCTGACCTCACCCACCACCCCGCCGCTCCGCGACGGATACTCCCCACCCACCCACCCGTTTACCCTGCGCCGTTCGGCGGGAGTAGGGGCGGGTGAGTTCCGCCTCACGCCGGACGGGGGGGCGGGTGAGGCCCGCTCTGATGTCGGGTGGGGGCGGGTGGGTGGGGAACTCCCCCACCCACCCGTCGAGGGGACTTGTGGATCAGGCCACGCCGGGCCGCACCCGCCCAACCGGCCGGAGGGGACGTGGGGGTATGTGCGCACGGAGCACCGAGGAAACAATGGCGCCTTTGTTCGTGCAGCGGGGCGCAGGGATAGCGAGTACGCACATACCCCCGCGGCCCCGCCCCACGAACCCAGCCGGGGCGCGGACGGCCGGCCCTAATCCACCAGGTCCCGGACCACCGCATCCGCCAGCAACCGCCCCCGCAACGTCAACACCGCCCGCCCCTCCCCGAACGCCCCGCCCTCCAGCAACCCCTCAGACACCGCCCTCCGCGCCGCCGCAACCCCCGCCTCGCGCAGCAACGACACCGGACACCCCTCCCGCAACCGCAGCTCGAGAAGGATCCGCTCCACCCGCCGGTCCTCCGCGCTCAGCACTTCCCGCCCGGCCCCGGGCGACCCCCCACCCGCGAGCGCCCCGGCGTACGCCCCGGGATGCTTGACGTTCCACCACCGCACCCCGCCCACGTGACTGTGCGCACCGGGCCCGGCACCCCACCAGTCGGCCCCCCGCCAGTACAGCTCGTTGTGCAGGCACCGCCCCGCCTCGGACGTGGCCCAGTTGGACACCTCGTACCAGTCGAACCCCGCACCCCCCAGCACCTCGTCCGCGATCAGGTACCGGTCCGCGTGCACGTCGTCGTCGGTCATCGGCACCTCCCCCCGCCGGATCCGCCGCGCCAGCTGCGTACCCTCCTCGACGATCAGCGCGTACGCGCTCACGTGGTCGGGCCCGGCGCCGATCGCCGCGTCCAGCGAGGCCCGCCAGTCGTCGTCGCTCTCCCCCGGCGTGCCGTAGATCAGGTCGAGGTTCACGTGCTCGAAGCCCGCCGCCCGCGCCTCGGCCACGCACGCCTCGGGCCGCCCGGGCGTGTGCGTGCGGTCGAGCACCTTCAGGACGTGCTGCCGGGCGCTCTGCATGCCGAAGGAGATCCGGTTGAAGCCGCCCTCCCGCAGCTCGGCGAGGTACGCCGCGTCGACCGACTCGGGATTCGCCTCGGTGGTGATCTCCGCGTCGTCCGCGAGCCCGAACTCGTCCCGCACGGCGGCGAGCATGCGCACGAGGTCGCCCGCGGCGAGCAGCGTCGGCGTACCGCCGCCGACGAACACGGTCCGCACCGGCCGCGGATCGTCCCCGAGGACCTTGCGGGCGAGCCGCACCTCGTCGGTCAGGGTGTCCGCGTAGTTGTCGCGGGAGGCGAGCACACCGCCGGAGCCGCGCAGCTCGGTCGCGGTGTAGGTGTTGAAGTCGCAGTAGCCGCAGCGCGTGGCGCAGTACGGGACGTGCAGATAGAAGCCGAGGGGCCGGGAGGCCGCGCCGACCAGGGCGGACGCGGGCAGCGCCCCGTCCTCGGGCATGGGCTCACCATCGGGCAGTGCGGAAGGCATACCTTCGATTGTCCCGCACAGCACACCCTCACCGCCCCCACACCCACAGGCACAAGCACAGGCCCCCAGCCCCCAGCCCCCAGCCCCCAGCCGCAACGATCAGCCTGCAACCCGCCCACACACAGCCGCCCCCAGCCCCCACCCCACCCCACCTCACCCGCAGAGGTATCGTCACCGCGCTCGCAGCACCAGAAGCGCCAGATCGTCGTCCGGCGGCCGGTCGGAGAACTCGTGCACGAGCCGCCGGATCCGCTCCGCCACCAGAGCCGCGTCGAGCCCGGCGCAGCCGGCCAGCGCGTCCGCGAGGCCGTTCGCGTCGTCGAACTGGAGGTGGCCCGAGCGCCGCTCGGTGACGCCGTCCGTGACGCACAGGAGCGTCTCGCCGCTCCGCAGGTCCAGGCTCTCGCTCGTGTACGTCTCGTCGTCGACGACCCCGAGCAGCATCTGCGGGCTCGCCGCCTCCCGCACCGCGCCGTCGGCGGACATGAGGAGCGGCAGCGGGTGCCCGGCGGAGGCGATGGTGCAGTGCACGCCCCCGTCGTAGGGGACGAGCTCCCCGTACAGGAGGGAGAGGAAGCGCGAGGTGGGCCCGTCGGGCGGCACGCCCTGGCCGCCGGCGACGGCGACGACCGCCGCCGCCGCGTCCGCCGCCTCGGTGGCGTCGTCGAGCAGGAGCTGGTTGAGGCGGTCGAGGACCTCCGCGACCTGGTAGCCCTCGCGGGCGAGCAGCCGCAGCCAGGGGCGGGCGAGGCCGATGACGACGGCGGCCTCGGGCCCCTTGCCCTGGACGTCGCCGAGCGCGAAGCACCAGCGGTTGTCGCCCGCCTGGAAGACGTCGTAGAAGTCGCCGCCGGGGCCGCCCTTGTCCCGCGGCTCGTAGACGATGCCGCTCTCCACGCCGGGGATCTCCGCGACCTTGCTGGGCAACAGCCCGCGCTGGAGGACCTGGCTGATGTTGGCCTGGCGCTGGTAGCGGCGGGCCGTGCTGATCGCGAGGGCCACGCGACGGCTGAAGTCCTCGACGAGCCCGGTGATCTCGTCGGCGAACCGGATGAGCCCGGCGCGGCCGATGAGGAGCGTGCCGAGGGCGCGTCCGCCCGCGGTGAGGCGGTACGCGAGGGCCGCGCCGGACCCGCCGCCGGCCAGCGCCTCGCCGGGCCAGGGGACGGGGAAGGCGCCGGTGCCCGCCGCGTCGGGCAGCCGGGGCGGCTCCTTCTCCAGGACCCGGCGGAGTTCCTCTATGCGGTGCTCGCTGCTGTGCCACACCCGGGCGAGGCGCGCCCCCGGCGCATCCGCGGGGCCGCGCGCGGACCCCTCCGAGGCGTCGTCGAGCCACACCGCGCACCAGTCCGCGAGGCGCGGCACGAGCAGCTGCCCGGCGAGGGCGGCGACCAGGTCCTCGTCGAACTGTCCGGCGAGCAGGTCGGAGGCCTCGGCGAGGAAGGTGAGCGCGCCGCGGTTGACCCATTCCGTGTCGTGCGAGGCCCGCTTGGGCAGCGGCGCGAGGATCTCGGCGGCGCGCAGTCCGCGCTGCGTCGCCTGTTCGCTCGCGTACGTCTCGATCTCGTCGACGGCATGGACGCCGTCGACGGGCAGCCGGGCCCAGACCGTCTTGGTGCCGGTGCGGTAGGTGATGCCCCAGGACTCGGAGAGGGTCGCGACGAGGTGCAGGCCGCGGCCGTACTCGGGGGTGCCGGCGGCCTGCGGGAGCTGCTCGCCGCGGACGGCGCGGGAGGGGTGGTGGTCGGAGACCTCGATGACGAGGAAGTCCGTGGTGTCGCCGGGCGACGCGTCGAGCCGGCAGACGAGCTCGACGGCGGTGCCCGCGTGGACGACGGCGTTGGTCACCAACTCGCTGACGAGGAGCACCGAGTCGTCGGCGAGCCGCTCGGTGAAGCCGGCGGCCGCGGGCACGCCCAGCTCGGTCCAGTCGGCGAGCGCCGCCCGCACGAACCTGCGTGCGGCGGCGGGCGCCAGTGGATTTCCGGGCAGCGACGTACGCACCACCGCCGGTGGCCCGGCGCGGTCCGGGGCCGTGGCGGAGGCACGAAAATCGGTCTCCCGTTGCATCGGAATGGACCCCACGGTGCGGCTCCTGAGCAGTTCGGGCGAATACGCCTCAGGCGACACCGACAGAGTGACAGACTGACCACGCCCATAAGCACCGAGTTACTGAAGTGGGCCGTTATGAGTGAGAACAGTGCTATGCCTGCGCTCGGCCACGACCGGATTCCGGTGCCGGCGCAGAACGTCGGGCCCGATGTCACCGACCCGGATTCGGCCAACTCCCAACTGCGCCCGCTGCTCGCCGCCATGCGTGCCGCGCGGGACGGCGACTTCACCAAGGTCCCCCCGGTCGGTGAGGGCATCACCGCCGAGTTGTACTCGGTGTTCAACGAGATGCTCGACCGTTCGCTGCACTTCGACGGGGAACTGATCCGCGTACGCCGGGAGATCATCCGGCACGGGCGGCTCGACGAGCGGTTCTCGGCGAGTCCGGGGCAGGGCAGGTGGGCGGCGCGGGTGGCGGAGGCCAACACCCTGCTGGACGCGGTGGTCGCCCCGGCGGCGAACGCGACCCGGGTGCTGAACGCGGTGGCGGGCGGCGATCTGACGCAGCGCGTCGACCTGCACGACGGCACCCGTGAGCTGCGCGGGGATCTGCGGCGGCTCGGCCGGGCGGTCAACACGATGGTCGACCAGCTGTCGCTCTTCACGGGCGAGGTCACGCGCGTGGCCCGCGAGGTCGGCACGGAGGGGCGGCTCGGCGGGCGCGCCAAGGTGCGCGGTCTCTCGGGCAGTTGGCGGGACGTGACCGAGGCCGTCAACACGATGGCGGCGCGGCTCACCGCCCAGGTGCGTGACATCGCCCTGGTGACCACGGCGGTGGCGCAGGGCGACCTGACGCGGACGGTCACGGTGGAGGCGACGGGCGAGCTCCTCGAGCTGAAGCTGACCGTCAACACCATGGTCGAGCAGCTCTCGGCGTTCGCCGCGGAGGTGACGCGGGTCGCCCGTGAGGTGGGCACGGAGGGCCAGTTGGGCGGCCGGGCGCAGGCCCGGGGCGTGTCGGGGGTGTGGAAGGACCTCACCGACAACGTCAACTTCATGGCGTCGAACCTCACCTCCCAGGTCCGCAACATCGCCCAGGTCACCACTGCCGTCGCCAACGGCGACCTGAGCCAGAAGATCACCGTCGACGCCCGGGGCGAGATCCTGGAACTGAAGTCGACGGTGAACACGATGGTCGACCAGCTGTCCGCGTTCGCCGACGAGGTGACCCGGGTGGCCCGCGAGGTCGGCACCGAGGGCAACCTGGGCGGGCGCGCCCAGGTGCGGGGCGTGTCGGGGGTGTGGAAGGACCTCACCGACAACGTCAACTTCATGGCGGACAACCTCACCTCCCAGGTCCGCAACATCGCGCTGGTGTCGACGGCGGTGGCCCAGGGCGACCTCGGCAAGAAGATCACCGTGGAGGCGAAGGGCGAGATCCTGGAGCTGAAGTCGACGATCAACACGATGGTCGACCAGCTGTCCGCGTTCGCCGACGAGGTGACCCGGGTGGCCCGCGAGGTCGGCACCGAGGGCAACCTCGGCGGTCAGGCCCAGGTGCGGGGCGTGTCGGGCGTGTGGAAGGACCTCACCGACAACGTCAACTTCATGGCGTCGAACCTCACCTCCCAGGTCCGCAACATCGCCCAGGTCACCACCGCCGTCGCCAACGGCGACCTGTCCAAGATGATCACGGTCACGGCGCGAGGCGAGATCCTGGAGCTGAAGGACACCGTCAACACGATGGTGGAGCAGTTGCGTGCCTTCGCCGACGAGGTGACCCGGGTGGCCCGCGAGGTCGGCACGGACGGCCGGCTGGGCGGGCGGGCCCAGGTGCTCGGCGTGTCGGGCGTGTGGAAGGACCTCACCGACAACGTCAACTACATGGCGGACAACCTCACCGGCCAGGTCCGCAACATCGCGCAGGTCGCGACGGCGGTGGCCCAGGGCGACCTGTCCAAGAAGATCGACGTGGACGCGCGCGGCGAGATCCTGGAGCTGAAGACCACCATCAACACCATGGTGGACACGCTGTCCTCGTTCTCCTCCGAGGTCACCCGGGTGGCCCGCGAGGTGGGCTCCGAGGGCCAACTGGGCGGCCAGGCCCGCGTCGAGGGCGTCTACGGCACGTGGAAGCGCCTGACGACGAACGTGAACGAGCTCGCGCTGAACCTGACCACGCAGGTCCGCGCCATCGCCGAGGTGGCCTCCGCGGTGGCGCAGGGCGACATGACCCGCGCCATCACCGTCGAGACGCGCGGCGAGGTCTCCGAGCTCAAGGACAACATCAACCTGATGGTCTCCAACCTGCGCGAGACCACCCGCGCCAAGGACTGGCTGGAGTCCAACCTCGCCCGGCTGGCGGGTCTGATGCAGGGCCACCGCGACCTGATGGAGGTCGCCGACCTGATCCTGCGCGAGCTGACCCCGCTGGTGAACGCCCAGTACGGCGCGTTCTTCCTGGCCGACCCGGACACCGCGGACTCGCCGGCCCAGGTCCCGGCCAAGGGCCTGGCGTTCATCGCGGGGTACGGCTCGGCGCAGGGCTCGGTCGTCGACACCGGCGGGATGCCCGCGCAGGGCCTGGTGCGCCAGGCGGCGCTGGAGAAGAAGCGCATCCTGGTCGAGGAGGTCCCGCCGGACTACATCAAGATCCATTCGGGTCTCGGGGACGCCGCGCCCGCGTCGGTCGTCATCATCCCGATCCTCTTCGAGGACAAGCTGCTCGGCGTGATCGAGCTGGCGACGTTCTCCCGCTTCTCCGACGTCCACCTGGCCTTCTTCGACCAGTTCGTGAACACCATCGGCGTCGCCATCAACACCATCATCGCCAACTCCCGCACGGAGTCGCTGCTCGGCGAGTCGCAGCGGCTCGCCACCCAGCTCCAGGAGCGCTCGGACGAACTGCAGCGCCAGCAGGCGGAGCTGCGCCGCTCGAACGCGGAGCTGGAGGAGAAGGCCGCCCTGCTCGCCACGAGCTCGCAGTACAAGTCGGAGTTCCTGGCGAACATGTCGCACGAGCTGCGCACCCCGCTCAACTCCCTGCTGATCCTGGCCCGGCTGCTCTCCGACAACCCCGACGACCACCTCTCCGACCAGGAGGTGCAGTTCGCGACGACGATCCACCGCTCCGGCTCCGACCTGCTGCAGCTCATCAACGACATCCTGGACCTGTCGAAGATCGAGGCGGGCCGGATGGACGTGCGCCCCAAGAAGCTCCCGCTCATCAAGGTCCTCGACTACGTCCACGCGACCTTCCGCCCGCTCACCCTGGACCGCGGTCTCGCCTTCGACGTGTCGGTCGGCGAGGACGTGCCGCGCGAGATGTTCTCCGACGAGCAGCGCCTGCAGCAGATCCTGCGCAACCTCCTGTCGAACGCGGTCAAGTTCACCTCGGCGGGCAGCATCGAGCTGCGGGTCAGCCGGGTGAAGGACACCGCGGTGGACCGGCTCCTGCACGACAACGACGACCTGCTCTGCTTCGCCGTCAGCGACACCGGCATCGGCATCCCCGCCGAGCAGCTCCCGGTGATCTTCGAGGCGTTCCAGCAGGCCGACGGCACCACCAACCGCAAGTACGGCGGCACCGGCCTCGGGCTCTCCATCAGCCGCGAGATCGCGGGCCTGCTCGGCGGCCGGATCACCGCCTCCAGCCGCCCCGGCCAGGGTTCGACGTTCGCGCTGTACGTCCCCGTGGTGCACCCGGGCCACGGCGCGGCCGCCATCGCGTACGCCGCCGCCCACACCCAGCACCTGCCGGAGCCCCTGGAGCAGGCCGCGCTGCGCCCGCACACCACCCTGGAGCCCGACGACAGCTGGCCCACCCCCACCAAGCTGGAGGAGTGGAAGGAGGGGCGTGCCGGGCGGATACTCCCGGGCCGCCGGGTGCTCATCGTGGACGACGACATCCGCAACGTCTTCGCCCTCACGCACGTCCTGAGCAGGGTGGGCATGCCCGTCCTGTACGCGGAGAACGGCCGCGAGGGCATCGAGACGCTGGAGCGCAATCCGGACGTCGACCTCGTGCTGATGGACATCATGATGCCGGAGATGGACGGTTACGAGACGATGGCGGCCATCCGCCGCAGCCCCCGCTGGCAGGGCCTGCCGATCGTCGCGCTCACCGCGAAGGCCATGCCGGGCGACCGGGAGAAGGCCATCTCGGAGGGCGCCACCGACTACGTACCCAAACCCGTGGACGTGGATCAGCTGCTCGGTGTCGTCTGTGCCCTCCTGGACCCCGAGGGCGCGGACGACGGCGGGGAGGCCACGTCCCCCGACCCAGAATCCGTCGCCACGGAGCAGCCGAGCACACCTGGGGAGAAGGATGTTCCGCCGGCAACCGAGTGAGGCACCGTCACCATGAGCGCTGAGGCCACGACCGACAACCGCGCGAGCATCCTCCTCGTCGACGACATGGAGGACAACCTGATGGCACTCGAGGCCGTCCTCGGATCGCTGAACGAGCCGCTGGTGCGCGCCCGTTCCGGCGAGGAGGCGATGAAGGCGATCCTGCGGCAACGATTCGCCGTGATCCTGCTGGACGTCCGCATGCCCGGCATGGACGGCTTCGAGACCGCGTCCAACATCAAACGGCTCGACCAGACCAAGGACGTGCCGATCATCTTCCTGACCGGCACCGACAACGACGCGGGCTACGCCTTCCGCGGCTACGCGACGGGCGCCGCCGACTACCTGACCAAGCCGTTCGACCCGTGGGTGCTGCGCGCCAAGGTCACCGTCTTCCTGGAGCTGCACCGCAAGAACCGGCAGCTGGAACGCATACTGGCCCGCGAGCAGCGCCAGTTCGACGAGCTGGCGGCGCGCCTGTCCGCGATCGAGACCCACATGGCCGCGAGCAGCCTGAAGGACGTGCTCGAACTGCGCCGCCACGTGACGCACATGGAGGAACTGGTGCAGGAGATGCGCCGCGGGCGGGGCGTCTAGGGACTGCCGCGACGCCCCGCCCGCGGGCGGCTCCGCCGCCGCGCCGCTCAGGCCTCGCGCGAGCCCGCGTACATCTCCTCGATCAGGTGCTTGTACTCCCGCTCGACCACCGGGCGCTTCAGCTTGAGGCTGGGCGTCAGCTCGCCGTGCTCGACGTCCAGGTCGCGCGGCAGGAGCCGGAACTTCTTGATGGTCTGCCAGCGCTGGAGGCCCTCGTTGAGCTCGCGCACATAGCCCTCGACGAGCTCGACGGTCGCGGGGTTCGCGCAGACCTCCGCGTAGGACCTGCCCTCCTGGCCGTTCTCCTTGGCCCAGTCCAGGATGGCGGGCTCGTCGAGCGCGATCAGGGCGGTGCAGAAGTTCCGGTCGGCGCCGTGCACGAGGATGTTGGAGACATAGGGGCAGACGGCCTTGAACTGGCCCTCGACCTCGGCGGGCGCGATGTACTTGCCGCCGGACGTCTTGATCAGGTCCTTCTTGCGGTCGGTGATCCGCAGATAGCCGTCGACGGACAGCTCGCCGATGTCGCCGGTGTGGAACCAGCCGTCGGACTCCAGGACCTCGGCCGTCTTCTCGGGCAGCCCGTGGTAGCCCTCCATGATGCCGGGGCCGCGCAGCAGGATCTCGCCGTCGTCGGCGATCCGTACCTCGGTGCCGGGCAGCGGCTTGCCGACGGTGCCCGTGCGGTAGGCCTCGCCCGGGTTCACGAAGGAGGCCGCGGAGGACTCGGTCAGGCCGTACCCCTCCAGGATGTGGATGCCGGCGCCCGCGAAGAAGTAGCCGATCTCGGGGGCGAGCGCGGCGGAGCCGGAGACGGCGGCGCGCAGCCGCCCGCCGAAGGCCTCGCGCAGCTTGGAGTAGACGAGCGTGTCGGCGACCTTGTGCTTGGCGCCGAGCGCGAAGGGCACCGACGCGCTGCCGGTCCTGCGGAAGTTGTCCTGGCTGACCTTCGCGTACTCGCGGGAGACCCCGGCGGCCCACTGGAAGATCTTGTACTTGGCCCCGCCGCCGGCCCGCGCCTTGGCGGCGACGCCGTTGTAGACCTTCTCGAAGATGCGGGGCACGGCGGCCATGTACGTCGGCTGGACCACCGGCAGGTTCTCGATGATCTTGTCGACGCGGCCGTCGACGGCGGTGACGTGCCCGAGCTCGATCTGCCCGGAGGTCAGCACCTTGCCGAACACGTGCGCGAGCGGCAGCCACAGGTACTGCACGTCGTCCGGGCCGAGCAGGCCGGTCGCCGCGATGGCCTTGGCCATGTACGACCAGTTGTCCTGCGGCAGGCGCACGCCCTTGGGGCGGCCGGTGGTGCCGGAGGTGTAGATGATCGTGGCGAGCTGGTCGGCGGTGATCGCCGCGATCCGCTCCTTGATGAGCCCCGGGTTCTTCTCCAGGTGCGCGGCGCCGCGGGTCTCCAGGTCGGCGAGGGTGAGCAGCCAGCCTTCGGGGTCGCCCTCGGCGGGCCCGGCGCCCGCCGGGTCGAGCACCACGACGTGCGCGAGCTCGGGCAGCTCGGCGCGCTTCTCGCGGGCCTTGGCGAGCTGGGCCGCGTCCTCGGCGATCAGCACGCGGCTGCCGGAGTCGGCCAGGATGTACGCCGACTCCTCGGCGTTGGTCTGCGGGTAGACGGTCGTGGTGGCCGCGCCCGCGCACATGATGGCCAGGTCGCACAGGATCCACTCGACCCGGGTGGACGAGGCGAGGGCGACCCGGTCCTCGGCCGCCAGACCGAGGTCGATCAGACCGGCCGCGATGGCGTGCACGCGGTCGGCGGCCTGCGCCCAGCTCAGCGACTTCCACTCGTCGGGGCCCTCGCCGGAGGCCGCCGGGACGGGGTAGCGATAGGCCTCGGCGTCCGGCGTGGCCGCCACGCGCTCCAGGAGGAGGTGCGCCACGGAGGGCGGACGGTTCTCGATCAAGGTCTGTGTGTCGCTCACGACATCCTCCGGGCCCACGTCAGTGCGGCGAACTGGCTGGCGGCTGCTTCTTACATCCCTGTCGGCTACTTGTTTAACTTGCGAGTAACCTACGAGTGGTGATCAGAGTAAAGCTCCGGCGCCCGGCGCGTAAGGGGCTGCTGCCTGTCACTTCCTACAGACACCCATACGGAACGGGCCCGTCGCCCGGGAGCGCCGCGGGCCCCTTTCGGCACGCCGTGACGCGAGTGACATAGGGCACGTTCCGTGCCGGACGGGGCGCCGGGCGGACGGGGCGGGTCAGGCCCTGTCCGCCGTACGCGCAAGGCGCCCGTCCAGAGTGTGGACGGGCGCCTTGCGCAGCGCCGCGGGGCAGCGCCCGGACCTACTTCTTGGCCGCCTTGCCGGGGCCGCTGTCGTCGCTGGACAGCACCGCGATGAAGGCCTCCTGCGGGACCTCCACGGAGCCGACCATCTTCATCCGCTTCTTGCCTTCCTTCTGCTTCTCCAGCAGCTTCCGCTTACGGGAGATGTCACCGCCGTAGCACTTGGCGAGGACGTCCTTGCGGATGGCGCGGATGGTCTCGCGGGCGATCACCCGGGAGCCGATCGCCGCCTGCACCGGCACCTCGAAGGCCTGGCGCGGGATGAGCTCGCGCAGCTTGGCGACGAGCCGGACGCCGTACGCGTACGCCTGGTCCTTGTGCGTGACGGCGGAGAAGGCGTCGACCTTGTCGCCGTGCAGCAGGATGTCGACCTTGACGAGCTGCGCGGACTGCTCGCCCGTGGGCTCGTAGTCCAGCGAGGCGTAGCCGCGGGTCTTGGACTTCAGCTGGTCGAAGAAGTCGAAGACGATCTCGGCGAGCGGCAGCGTGTAGCGGATCTCGACGCGGTCCTCGGAGAGGTAGTCCATGCCGAGCATCACGCCGCGCCGGTTCTGGCACAGCTCCATGATCGAGCCGATGAACTCGCTGGGCGCGAGGATGGTCGCGCGCACGACGGGCTCGAAGACCTGGTCGATCTTGCCCTCGGGGAACTCGCTCGGGTTGGTGACCGTGTGCTCGGCGCCGTCCTCCATGATCACGCGGTAGACCACGTTCGGCGCGGTGGCGATCAGGTCGAGGCCGAACTCGCGCTCCAGTCGCTCGCGGATCACGTCGAGGTGGAGCAGGCCGAGGAAGCCGACGCGGAAGCCGAAGCCGAGCGCGGCCGACGTCTCGGGCTCGTAGACCAGCGCGGCGTCGTTGAGCTGCAGCTTGTCCAGGGCCTCGCGCAGGTCCGGGTACTCCGAGCCGTCCAGGGGATACAGGCCCGAGAACACCATCGGCTTGGGGTCCTTGTAGCCGCCGAGCGCCTCGGTCGCCCCCTTGTGCAGGGAGGTGATCGTGTCACCGACCTTGGACTGCCGGACGTCCTTCACGCCGGTGATGATGTAGCCCACCTCGCCGACGCCGATGCCGTCGGCCGGGGTCATCTCCGGCGAGGAGACGCCGATCTCCAGGAGCTCGTGCGTGGCGCCGGTGGACATCATCCGGATCCGCTCGCGCTTGTTGAGCTGGCCGTCCACGACACGGACGTACGTGACGACGCCGCGGTACGAGTCGTAGACCGAGTCGAAGATCATCGCGCGGGCGGGGGCGTCCGCGACGCCGACCGGCGGCGGGATCTCGGCGACGGCCTTGTCGAGCAGCGCCTCGACGCCCATGCCCGTCTTGGCGGAGACCTTCAGGACGTCCTCGGGCTCGCAGCCGATGAGGTTGGCGAGCTCCTCGGAGAACTTCTCGGGCTGCGCGGCCGGCAGGTCGATCTTGTTCAGTACGGGGATGATCTTGAGGTCGTTCTCCATCGCCAGGTAGAGGTTGGCGAGAGTCTGCGCCTCGATGCCCTGGGCCGCGTCGACCAGGAGGATCGTGCCCTCACAGGCCGCGAGCGAACGCGAGACTTCGTACGTGAAGTCCACGTGGCCCGGGGTGTCGATCATGTTGAGGATGTGCGTACTGCCTTGGTCCGGGCCCTCCGTAGGGGCCCAGGGCAGACGCACCGCCTGGGACTTGATCGTGATGCCGCGCTCGCGCTCGATGTCCATGCGGTCGAGGTACTGAGCACGCATCTGCCGCTGCTCCACCACACCGGTGAGCTGGAGCATGCGGTCGGCGAGCGTGGACTTGCCGTGGTCGATGTGCGCGATGATGCAGAAATTGCGGATCAGCGCCGGGTCCGTACGGCTCGGCTCGGGCACATTCTTAGGGGTCGCGGGCACGCAGGGTCCTGTCTCTTGAGGCGCCTGTCGCCTCGGGTCGGATCTATACGTAGGTTCCATCGTCCCATGGGCGGGGCACTGCGGTCGGTGTGGGCCGGTGAGAGGGGTGCGGGGCCCGGTCCGGGCCGGTGCGACGAGGAGCGGGGGCTCGGCCGACGGGGGCGGGGGCTCGGTTTGGGCCGGTGAGAGGGCGACTGGTACCGTGGACAGCTGTGTCTCGTAGCCCTCTCAAGCATCGAGGCGCGTGTCATAACACTCATCTGCAGTACCTCTGCAGTACCTGAACCTGAAAAGGCTCTTTCGTGGCGAACATCAAGTCCCAGATCAAGCGGATCAAGACCAACGAGAAGGCGCGTCAGCGCAACAAGGCGGTCAAGTCTTCGCTGAAGACCGCGATCCGCAAGGCCCGCGAGGCCGTTGCCGCCGGTGACGCCCAGAAGGCCGCCGAGCTCACGCGTGAGGCCACGCGCCAGCTCGACAAGGCCGTCTCCAAGGGTGTCATCCACAAGAACCAGGCCGCCAACAAGAAGTCGGCGCTTGCTTCGAAGGCCTCGTCCCTCAAGGGCTGAACCTTCTGCTGAGCGCCTCGGCGGTCGTCCTCGACGGCTGACGGCACTCACTTGATTCGACGCCGGCACGGGATCCAGCGGACCCTCTCTTCCGCTCCCGTACGGCACCCGGATCCGTACACGACTGCGTTCGCCACGCGGGTACGGATCCAAGCAGCTCGAACGGAAGCCCCGTTCCCCGACCTTCCCCAGGTCGACGGGACGGGGCTTTCGCTTGCGTGCGACGGGGTTTTCGCCTGCGTGCGACGGGGTTCTTGGGCGCGACGGAGTTGGTGGAGTTGGCGGAGTTGCCGAGACTCCGCTCGCGCTCGGGTGATGCCGACCGCCGGTGAAGCCGACTGGCGGGCTGCCGGTGATACCTGCTGCCCGGGGGACGCGGCTTCTGGGGATCCAGGGGCGTTCGTCAGCCGCGGCGGGAGCGCGCGGCGCGGGCGATGGCCACGACGGCCTTCTCCAGGGCGTACTCCGGGTCGTCGCCGCCGCCCTTGACGCCCGCGTCGGCCGCGGCGACCGCGGTGAGCGCGGCGGCCACGCCGTCCGGGGTCCAGCCGCGCATCTGCTGGCGCACCCGGTCGATCTTCCAGGGCGGCATGCCCAGCTCGCGGGCGAGGTCGGCGGGGCGTCCGCCGCGCGCGGAGGAGAGCTTGCCGATCGCCCGGACGCCCTGCGCGAGGGCGCTGGTGATCATGACGGGGGCGACCCCGGTCGCGAGCGACCAGCGCAGCGCCTCCAGCGCCTCGGCGGCCCGGCCCTCGACGGCCCGGTCGGCCACCGTGAAGCTGGAGGCCTCCGCCCGGCCCGTGTAGTACCGCCCGACGATCGCCTCGTCGATCGTGCCCTCGACGTCCGCCACCAGCTGGGAGACGGCGGAGGCGAGCTCCCGCAGGTCGCTGCCGATCGAGTCGACCAGGGCCTGGCACGCCTCGGGCGTCGCCGAACGGCCCAGGGTGCGGAACTCGCCGCGCACGAACGACAGCCGGTCCGCGGGCTTGGTCATCTTCGGGCAGGCGACCTCGCGCGCGCCCGCCTTCCGGGCCGCGTCGAGCAGGCCCTTGCCCTTGGCGCCGCCCGCGTGCAGCAGGACGAGGGTGATCTCCTCGACGGGCGCCCCGAGATACGCCTTGACGTCCTTGATCGTGTCCGCCGACAGATCCTGCGCGTTCCGCACGACGACGACCTTGCGCTCGGCGAAGAGCGACGGGCTGGTCAGCTCGGCGAGCGTGCCGGGCTGCAGCTGGTCGGGGCTGAGGTCGCGCACGTCCGTGTCGGCGTCGGCGGCGCGGGCGGCCGCGACCACCTCCTGCACGGCGCGGTCGAGGAGCAGGTCCTCCTGCCCCACGGCGAGCGTGAGCGGAGCGAGCGGATCGTCGTGAGCTGTCTTCCTGGCCATCGCGGTCAAGCATCCCACGCGGCACTGACAGCCCGCCCCGCCCGGCCGCCGCCGCACCGGCGCCGTGACGGAGAATGGGCCCGTGACCGACGTACGACATGTCCTGGTGCTGCCCGACCGCGACGCCGCGGAGGAAGTGGCCGAAGAACTCCCCGACCGGTTCGGCGTGGCCGAGGAGCCCCAGCTCGTCCGTGACGCCCTCGCGGGCGAGGACGACGCGGAGGACGCCCAGTGGCTCGTCGTGGTCGAGGACCCCGACGCCCGCCTTGACCCGGCCGCCCTCGACGCACTGGCCGCCGAGCACGAAGGCTGGCTGGAAGCGCCGTGATACGGCGCCTGCCCGCGAGGAGGCAGGTCAGCTCTTGGGGACGATCTGGATGTCCAGGTCGATGGTGATGCTGTGCCCGACGGCCGCGATGCCACGGGCGAGCATCGTCTGCCACGTGATGGTGAAGTCGTCGCGGTGCAGTTCGGTGGTGGCCCGGCAGGCCACCCGGGTCTCGCCCTCCAGCCCGGTGCCGACCCCGAGGTACTCGGTGTCGAGGGTGACCGTCCGCGTCACGCCGTGCAGCGTCAGGCCACCCGATATCGCCCAGCGGCTGCCGCCCTTGTGCACGAACCGGTCGCCGTAGAACTCCATCGTCGGGAACCGCCCCACGTCGAGGAAGTCGCCCGACCGCAGATGGTCGTCGCGCATCTGCACGGCGGTGTCGATGGAGGCCGCGTCGATCACGACGTGCATCGCCGAGTCCTCCACGCGCTCACCCAGCCGGATCGCCCCCGCGAAAGTGTTGAACCGGCCGCGGATGCGGGCGAGTCCGATGTGCCGCGCGGTGAACGCCACCGACGAGTGCAGCGGATCGATCTCCCAGTCGCCGGGCTCGGGCAGCGTCGGCGGATGGGCGACCTGGAGCATCACGTCGCCGAGCGAGGCGTGCGCGTTCTCCCCGACGGTGGCGCTCGCCCGGTACGGGGTGAAGCCCTCCGCCGAGACCGCCAGCCGGTAGTCCCCCGCGGGCACGGCCGTCACGAACGACCCGAAGGGGTCCGTGCCCCCGCTGACGACCTTGCGTCCCATGGCGTCGCTGACCGCGAACTCCGCGTTCCGCACCGGCTCATTGACCGGGTCGAGCACCCGGCAGCTGAGTACCCCCGCACTCGACGGAACCGTCAGCGCCGACAACGGCCCCGTCCGCCCGGCCCGATTCGTACGGTTTCCCAGCCAACGGCCGAACACGTGCGACACACCCCCGCGATCCCTGAAACAACACCTGCACACTGCAACGAAAGGGCATTCGATCACCGTTGCGGCTTTCGACGCAACACGGACCCAGATCGAGGGAATGCTGACGATGCGCCGGGATCGGCCGCGACTGGCCCGAATTCACCAACTCTCACCCGGCCAGGGCTGGGCCCCCTCCCCTCCCCTCCCCTCCCCTCCTCTCTCCTCTACGGCGGGCGGGTGGCCACCCGCAGCCGGGACGTCGCGCGCGGGCCCCCTGCGACCACCGCGATCGCGCCGTCCCTGTCGGTGCGGAGCACCTGCGCTCCCGCGGCCCGCAACGCGGTCAGCGTGACGGGGGCGGGGTGCCCGTACGTGTTGTCGGCGCCGCAGGAGATGAGCGCCAGCCGCGGCGCCGCCCTGCGCAGGAGCCCGGGATCCTGGTGGGCCGAACCATGATGGGCGACCTTCAGCACGTCCACCGAGGTGAGGGACGCGGCGGCCGGTGTACGCAACAGCGCACGCTGGGCCGGTGGTTCGAGGTCCCCCAGCAGCAACAGGCTCAGCCCCGCCGTCCTCACCAGCAGGGTGACGCTCGCGTCGTTGGCCCCCTCGGGCCGCGGTCCCGGCATCCCCTCCTGAGGCCAGAGCACCCGCCACTCCAGGGCACCCGCACGACGCCGCTCCCCCGCAACCGCCCGCAGCACCGGAACCCCCGCAGCCGCGGCCCGCTCCCGCACGAACGCGGCCTGTTCCGGCGGTTCCATGAAGCCCGTCGTCTGGACGGCTCCCACCGAGCGGCCCCGCAGCACGCCGGGCAGCCCCGCCACATGGTCGGCGTGGAAGTGGGTGAGCAGGACGAGGGGAACCCGGGTGACCCCCAGCGAGCGCAGGCACCGGTCGACCGCCACCGGGTCGGGTCCCGCGTCGACTAC
The DNA here is from genome assembly GCF_042889645.1 of Streptomyces sp. NPDC002564. Classification (NCBI taxonomy): domain Bacteria; kingdom Bacillati; phylum Actinomycetota; class Actinomycetes; order Kitasatosporales; family Streptomycetaceae; genus Streptomyces; species Streptomyces sp. NPDC002564. The sequence continues at coordinate 649,920 of NZ_JBIARE010000003.1, forward strand.
CACTCCCGCGCCGTCGCCCGCGGCGAGCACCATCGCGTCGCCCTGGCCCACGTCGCACATCACCATCCGCCAGCCCTCGGGCGGCCACCCCGCGATCACCCGCGTGACGGGCGGGGGCTGGACGACCACCAGGAAGAGCAGCAGCGCACAGGCCGCCACCAGCCACGGGTGCCGCACGAGCCTGCGCCCCACCAGGACCACGACGACGGTGACGAGCGCCAGCGCGCATCCGCCCCGCCACCCGCCGGGCCAGTCGACCCCGCTGCCGGGCAACGCCGCCCCCGTGCGGGCGATCCCGGCGATCCACTCGGAGGGCCAACTCGCCGCCCAGGCACATCCCTTGGCCACGGGCATCGCGACCGGTGCGGCGGCCAGCGCCGCGAAACCGAGCACGGTGGCGGGCGCCACGGCGAACTCGGCGAGCAGATTGCACGGCACCGCGACCAGGCTCACCCGGGCCGCGAGGACGGCGACGACCGGCGCGCACACCGCCTGCGCCGCCGCCGCGGCCGCCAGCGCCTCGGCGAGCCGCGCCGGCACCCCGCGCCCGCGCAGTGCGGCGCCCCACCGCGGCGCGAGCGTCAGCAAGGCCCCGGTGGCCAGGACGGAGAGCAGGAAGCCGTAACTCCGGGACAGCCACGGGTCGTACAGGACGAGCAGCAGCACCGCCGTGGCCAGCGCGGGGACGAGGGAGCGGCGCCGCCCGGTCGCGATCGCGAGCAGCACGACGAGACCGCAGGCCGCCGCCCGCAGCACGCTGGGGTCAGGTCGGCAGACGATGACGAACCCCAGGGTCAGGGCCCCGCCGAGCAGCGCGGTCGTCCGCAGGGGCAGGCCCAGCCTCGGCGCCAGGCCGCGCCGCTCCGCCCGGTGGGCGGTGCCCGGCGGTCCGATGAGCAGGAACAGGATGATCGTGAGGTTCGCACCGCTGACGGCCAGCAGGTGGGTGAGGTCGGTCGCCCGGAAGGCCTGGTCCAGCTCCGCGGGCACCCGCGAGGTGTCCCCGATGACCAGCCCGGGAAGCAGCGCGCGGGCGTCGTCCGGCAGCCCGTCCGTGGCGTCCCGCAGCCCGCTGCGCAATGACCCGGCCAGCCGCTGCGCTCCCGACGGCGCGGCGGCCACGCGGGGCGCCCGCTCCCCGGACACCCGCAGCACCGCGGCGGCCTTGCCCCCTCCCTGCAGCGGCGGCGCCAGCCGCCCCTGCACCTGCAGCCTGGTCGACGGCAGCAGCGCGAGCCATGCGGCGCCGGGGCCGGAGCGCGTGGCCCCGGTCCGCACGACCACCAGCACGGGGGTGCGCGTCACCGTCGACGTGCCGTCCGCCTCCGTGACGCGCACGGTCTCGGCGTCCAGGACGACGGTGGGCGGCATCGCATGAGCGGCGGCCACTCGGGGCCGGGTCCGCCTGGGATCGGACGTGACCTCCACGTCCGCCCGCACCTCCGCGTACCGGGCCGCGAGCCCGGGGACGGGGCCACGGCGCAGGTCCGCGCCGTGCAGAGCCGCGGAGCCTGTCGCCCCTGCGACACAGAGCAGGACCGCGGCCACGGAGAGCCGCCCCCATCTCCGCGAGCCCGCCCCGTCGGCACCTCCGCCGGGACCGTATGCGGTGGCTGCGGCCGCGGTGTGCTGCGGCTGTGCCCGTGCCCGGCTGCCCCTCCCCCGGGCCGTCCATGTGATCAGCAGCGCTCCGGCCGTCCCCAGACAGACCGCCACCGTGGCGATCGCCCAGCCCGGCGGGGCGTCGAGCATCAGTGCTGCCGACCCCCAGGCCGCGAGTGCGGGTGGCACCAGCCTGAGGTCGACCGGGCCCTCCTGGCGGGGGTGCGAGTCACCGAGGCGGTGACCCGACGCGAGGTGAACCGCCGCGCGTGTCATGGCCGTACGAGATCCTGGAGATCGGCGAAGCGCCGGTCACCGATGCCGTTGACCTCGCGGAGCTCCTCGACGGTACGGAAACCGCCGTGCTCGGTGCGGTAGTCGATGATGTGCTGCGCCAACACGGGTCCGACGCCGGGGAGTTCGTCGAGCTGCTCCGGAGTCGCCGTGCTCAGCGCGACCGGGCCCGTGGCGGGCACTGCCCCGGCTCCTCGGGCTCCGCCCGTCCCCGCCGATCCTCCGCCCGCCCCGGCGACGGTTCCGGTCGCCGGGGCGGCCCCCGCCGCGGGCCCTCCAACCACCACCTGCTCGCCGTCCACAAGGAACCGCGCGCGGTTGAGGCCGTCCGTCTCCGTGCCGGGGCGCACCCCGCCGGCGGCCCGCAGTGCGTCGGCCACCCGGGACCCGGCGGGCAGCCGGTGCACACCCGGCCTCCGCACCTTTCCGCTGACGTCCACGACGACCGCACCGGCACCGCCCGCTCCGGCCGCCGCACCTTCCGCGCCGCGCCCGTCCGCCGAGGCCCGGCCCGCCTGCGCGGGGAGCCCCGGTGAGGGTGCCGGCTCCGCATCGCGTGCAGGGGCGGCGCCCGCCTCGCGCACCACGTCGGGCGGGTGCACGGGCTGGGTCCGCCCCGTCCAGAAGTGCTGCGCGGCGAAGAGCGCGGCGACCATGAGGACGCCGACCAGGGCGATCACCCCGCGCCGCTCCAAGCCGCACCGAGCCTGCAGCCACACGGGCAGACGCTCCCGCACGGCCAGCCCCATCCGCTCCCGGCGCGAAGGCTCCGGATCCGCCACGTCCGCCCTCTCCGCCTCCCCCACATCCGCAGGCGCCCCCGCCGCCACCACCCCTGCTCCCCGCACCCGGCCCGGCACCGACCCGCCCGGCGCAGACCTCCGCCGCACAGACACCAGCGCCGCGTCGGGCCCCGCCACGTCCAGCCACGGCGAAGCCACCGACGAGGACCGAGCCGAAGACCGGACCGGAGAAGACGCGCGAGCCGCAGCAGGAGCCGAAGCCGAAGCAAGGTCGGAGCCGGAAGCCGAAGCCGGAGGCGGAGGCGGAGGCGGAGGCGGAGGCGGAGGCGGAGGCGGAGGCGGAGGCGGAGGCGGAGGCGGAGGCGGAGGCGGAGGCGGAGCGGAGGGAAGCGCCCCGGAAGGAGCTGCCGGCGCGGAAGGAGCTGCCGGCGCGTAGGGAAACGCCCCCGAAAGAGCTGTCGGCGCAGGATCGGCCCCGGGCGGCGCCCCGAGCGGCGCCCCGGGCGGGGACGGAAGGGAAGAAGCAGGCGGCGCCAACGCCCCCGGCGCCACCACCCCCTCGGCGAACAACCGCTCCGCCCGCGCCCGCACCGCCTCCCTCGCGGCGCGCCTGCGGCGGGCCCGCTCGCGGGCGTGACGGTGGGTCGCGCGGCCGTCGGACGCGGGGCCGCGACCGGGGCCGCTCGTGACGGAAGGGGTCCGGGAAAGTGATCGAAGTGCCATGCCGACGACGGTAGGCACCGCGGGAGAAAGTTGTTGATCTTGGGTAATTCCCGTGGATTACCCGACAGTTGTGGATAACTCGGCCACCCGAACGTGGCGCTCCGTCACCGGGGCGAGACCACGGCCCCGAGGAGTCCGGGGCCCGTGTGCGCCCCGATCACCGCGCCGACCTCACTGACATGCAGCTCCGCGAGGCCCGGCACCCGCTCCCTGAGCCGCTCGGCGAGCGCCGCCGCCCGCTCCGGTGCCGCCAGGTGGTGCACCGCGATGTCGACCTGGCCCGCACCGGCCCGCTCGACCACGATCTCCTCGAGGCGGGCGATGGCCTTCGAGGCCGTGCGGACCTTCTCCAGCATGTCGATGCGGCCGTCGTCCAGCTTCAGCAGCGGCTTCACGGCGAGCGCGGAGCCCAACAGCGCCTGCGCGGCGCCGATCCGGCCGCCCCTGCGCAGGTAGTCCAGGGTGTCGACGTAGAAGTACGCGGATGTTCCCGCGGCCCGCTTCTCCGCGGCGGCCACCGCTTCCTCCGCCGATTCGCCCGCCTCCGCGGCCTGTGCCGCCGAGAGGGCGCAGAAGCCGAGGGCCATCGCGACCATGCCGGTGTCCACGACCCGCACCGGCACCGGCGCTTCCTTCGCGGCGAGGACCGCGGCGTCGTACGTGCCGGAGAACTCGGCGGACAGGTGCAGCGAGACGATGGCCGCGGCGCCCGCCTCGGCCGCCTCGCGGTAGGCGTCGGCGAACATCTGCGGGCTGGGCCGGGACGTGGTCACCGGCTTCCGCTTCTGCAGCGCCTGGGCGAGGGAGCGGGCCGAGATCTCGGTGCCCTCCTCCAGCGCCTGGTCACCCAGGACGACGGTCAGGGGCACCGCGGTGATGCCGTGCCGCTCCATCGTCCGCTGCGGCAGGTAGGCCGTTGAATCCGTGACGATCGCGACATGGCGGGACATGAGCTGGAGATTACCTGTCTGGACCGCCGGACGGCAGCCCGGCCCCTGCACGCCCGACGCCCCGGAAGCTCCCCGCCCCACGCGGCGGATCAGGTCGTGCTCTCGGGCTTGGCCTTCTTCTCCCAGGGAGGGGCGACCCGCTCCGTGGGCGGAGTGATCGCGGGCCTGGTCCGGTCCCGGTCGGCCGCGGGCGGCTCCGACCAGGTCTGTTCGGTGCTCCTGCCGGGCTCGGGCGCGGCCTCGGGCCAGACGGGCGGGGTCTGCCGCGCGGGCGGCGGCTCCGCCGTCGTCCAGTGCCGCAGGGCGCCCGCCTCCATGTCGATCTGGGTGCTCAGCGAGTCCAGGTCGTCGCCGGCGAAGCGGTGGGCGCGGTCGCGGGCCGACCAGCGCAGCGAGTCCGCCGCCTTGGTGATCTGCTGGGTGCGGTCCCGCAGCTCGGGAAGTCGCCGGGCCAGCGCCGCTTTGTCCGGGTCGCGCTCCAGGCGCGCGAGTTCGCCGTCCAGCTCGTGGCCGTGGACGCTGAGCCGCTCGAAGAGGGCCAAGGACTCCTTGAGGGAGGCGTCCTCGACCACGCCCGCGTGCAGCGCGTCCTGCGTGGCCCGCATCGAGGTGCGCAACGACAGGCGCAGCTGGGCCAGTTCGGACGGGGTGCCGACCTGTGCGAACGCCTTCGCGCGGAGCGTGGTGTCCTCCACCGTGCGGCGGGCCTGCGAGAGGGTGCGGTCCACTCCCCGCTTGGCGGCCCGGACGACCTTCACCGTGGCGTACACCCCCAGGATCAGGAACAGCACGAAGAGCAGCGCGACCACTGCGATCACGACGTCCACGACGCTTCTCCTTCGGCCGACGATCGGCTGGCTCGGGCCCGGGCTCCGCTGCGGCGCGATCGCCGCTCTTCCACGGTAAACGCAGCGGGCAGGCCGAGGGTTCCAATGGAACCCCCAACCTGCCCGTAGGGGACTACCCCGAGAAGCGCGTCCCGAGCCGCCCGCGATCACCCGGCGAACGCGCCGGGACTCCGACCGCGATCAGGCGGGAACGATGTTCACCAGCTTCGGCGCCCGCACGATCACCTTGCGGATGCCCGCGCCGCCCAGCGCGGCGACGACCTTCTCGTCGGCCAGCGCCACCTTCTCCAGATCGGCGTCGGAGATCGAGGGCGAGACCTCCAGGCGCGCCTTGACCTTGCCCTTGATCTGCACGACGCAGGTCACGGACTCGTCCACGACGTAGGCCGGGTCGGCGACGGGGAAGTCCTGGTGGACGACCGTGTCGGTGTGGCCCAGCTTGCGCCACAGCTCCTCGGCGACGTGCGGGGCCAGCGGCGCGATCAGCAGCACCAGGCGCTCCGCGACGGACTTGGGCACCGCGCCGCCCACCTTCGTCAGGTGGTTGTTCAGCTCGGTGATCTTGGCGATGGCGGTGTTGAACCGCATGCCGTCCAGGTCCTGGCGCACGCCGTCGATCGCCTTGTGCAGGGCGCGCAGGGTGGCCTCGTCGACGTCGGCCTCGGGGACGTCCGCGACGGTGACCTCACCGGTGGACTCGTCGACGATCAGGCGCCACAGCCGCTGCAGCAGGCGGTACTGGCCGACGACCGCGCGGGTGTCCCAGGGGCGCGAGACGTCCAGGGGGCCCATCGCCATCTCGTACAGGCGCAGGGTGTCCGCGCCGTACTCGTCGCAGATCTCGTCCGGCGTGACGGCGTTCTTCAGGGACTTGCCCATCTTGCCCAGCTCGCGCTTGACCGGCTCGCCCGCGAAGAAGAACTGCCCGTCGCGCTCCTCGACCTCGGTCGCCGGCACCGGGAAGCCGCGGCCGTCCCGGTAGACGTAGGCCTGGATCATGCCCTGGTTGTACAGCTTGTGGAACGGCTCGGCGGACGAGATGTGGCCCAGGTCGAACAGGACCTTCGACCAGAAGCGGGCGTACAGCAGGTGCAGCACCGCGTGCTCGGCGCCGCCCACGTACAGGTCGACGCCGCCGGTGGGCTGTCCCTCGCGCGGGCCCATCCAGTACTGCTCGACCGCGGGGTCGACCAGCTGCTGGTCGTTGTGCGGGTCCAGGTAGCGCAGCTCGTACCAGCACGAACCCGCCCAGTTGGGCATGGTGTTGGTCTCGCGGCGGTAGCGGCGGGGGCCGTCGCCCAGGTCCAGCGTGACGTTGACCCAGTCCTCGTTGCGGGACAGCGGGGTCTCCGGGGAGGTGTTCGCGTCGTCCGGGTCGAAGGTGCGCGGGGAGTAGTCGTCGACCTCCGGCAGCTCCAGGGGCAGCATCGACTCGGGCAGCGAGTGGGCGATGCCGTCCTCGTCGTAGACGATCGGGAAGGGCTCGCCCCAGTAGCGCTGGCGGCTGAACAGCCAGTCGCGCAGGCGGAAGTTGACGGTGCCCTCGCCGATGCCCCGGGTGGCCAGCCAGCCGGTGATGCGGGCCTTGGCGCCGGTGACGTCCAGGCCGTCCAGGGAGATCTCCTCGTTCGAGGAGTTGATCAGCTTCGCCTCGTAGGAGGAGAAGGCGTCGTCCCAGGTGCGGGTGTCGGTGCCGCGGTCGTCGGACGGCTCGACGACGCAGTGCATGGGCAGGTGGAAGGCGCGGGCGAAGGCGAAGTCGCGGCTGTCGTGCGCCGGGACGGCCATGATCGCGCCGGTGCCGTAGCCCATCAGGACGTAGTCGGCGATGAAGACCGGGACCTGCTCGCCGCTGACCGGGTTGGTGGCGTAGACGCCGGTGAAGACGCCGGTCTTCTCCTTGGCGTCGGCCTGGCGCTCCACGTCGGACTTGGCGGCGGCGAAGGCGCGGTACTTGGCGACGGCCTCGGCCGGCGTGGCGTGCCCGCCGGTCCAGACCTCGTGGGTGCCCTCGGGCCAGGCCGCGGGGACGACCTTGTCGACCAGCTCGTGCTCGGGCGCCAGCACCATGTAGGTCGCGCCGAACAGGGTGTCCTGGCGGGTGGTGAAGACGGTGATCGCGTCGCCCTCGATGCCCACCGGGAAGCTCACGCGGGCGCCTTCGGAGCGGCCGATCCAGTTGCGCTGCTGCAGCTTGATGGCCTCGGGCCAGTCCAGCGCGTCCAGGTCGTCCAGCAGGCGGTCGGCGTACGCGGTGATGCGCATGTTCCACTGGCGCAGCTTGGCCTTGAAGACGGGGAAGTTGCCGCGCTCGGAGCGGCCGTCGGCGGTGACTTCCTCGTTGGCCAGGACGGTGCCCAGGCCGGGGCACCAGTTGACCGGCGCGTCGGAGGCGTAGGCCAGGCGGTACTGGCTCAGCACCTCCGCGCGCTCGGTGGCGTCCAGCTCGCTCCACGCGCGCGTGGAGGCCGGTACGGCACGCTCACCGCTCTCGAACTGGGCGACCAGGTCGGCGATCGGGCGGGCCTTGGCGGCGTCCGCGTCGTACCAGGAGTTGAAGATCTGGACGAAGATCCACTGGGTCCACTTGTAGTACTCGGGGTCGATCGTCGCGAACGAGCGCCGCTTGTCGTGGCCCAGGCCCAGCGCGCGCAGCTGGGACTTCATGTTCTCGATGTTGGCCTCGGTGGACACGCGCGGGTGGGTGCCCGTCTGCACGGCGTACTGCTCGGCGGGCAGGCCGAAGGCGTCGAAGCCCAGGGTGTGCAGGACGTTGTGGCCCGTCATGCGCTGGAAGCGCGCGAAGACGTCCGTGGCGATGTATCCCAGGGGGTGGCCGACGTGCAGGCCCGCTCCGGAGGGGTACGGGAACATGTCCATGATGAACTTCTTGGGCCGCTCGACCAGGGCGGTCTCGGCGTCGTTCCGCGCACCCATGTCGCCGCTCGGGTTCGGCGCCTCGTAGGTGCCGTCGGCGTCCCAGAAGTCCTGCCAGCGTGCCTCGATCTCGGCCGCCAGAGCAGCCGTGTAGCGGTGCGGCGCGGCCACCTCGGAGGCGGCAGCAGAATTCGTCTCGCTCATGATCCTCAAAGCTCCATCGATCGTCTCTGCCTGCGGAATTGACCGTGGTGGCCAAATAAAAATGCCCCTCGCACAGGAGGGGACGCCGCGCCGATTCCGACCGCGATGTCAGCGGCGGTCGGGACTGATCAGCGCGGCCCGCTAAGCAGAAGGCGTACGGCACGCATGGCATCAGGGTACCGCAGCACTCCCGCGGCCCGCGACGAGCTTCCCCTCGTGACGCCCGGCCCCCGCCGCCCCGTGGACCGGCGGGCCCCCGCCGGGTCGATCACCGAGCCTTGGCCAAGGGTTACCCCGCGTACCGCCCACTATCGGGGCAACACCAAGATCGTGTCGCACTTTGATAACGACGCAATAACTCAAACCCCGTACCCACCGGTATGGAGCGACTTAGCATGCGGCGGGACCGAACCATTTCGGAGTCGCCCCCATGAACCCTCTGCACCCGCACCGCAAGAGCCGTTCCCTCCCGCGATCATCTCCCCGTTCGTCGTCCCGTCCCGCTTCCCGCTCGTCGCCGCGCCCGGCCTCCCGTGCGCCCTCGGGCTCCTTTCCCCGTCCGTCCGCCCGGCCGGCCGGGCGCGGCTCCTTCCCGCTCTCGCGGGTCCTGAGCGTCGGAGCCCTGCTCCTGATACCCCTGCTCGTCTTCGCCGGCGGCGACGCCCTGCGGGCCGCCATCGACTTCACCGCCGGGGTCCTGTCCCTGGTCTCGCTGACGTCCGCCGTAGTGTGGGGCCTGGTCGCCACCGACCGTCTGTTCCTGCACTCGCGCCAGCGCCTGGTCGCCCAGGCCGTGCACCGCGCCCTCGCGGTCGCCTCGGTCGGCTTCCTGCTGCTGCACGGCACCGTCAAGGTCGCGCTCGACCACGTGTCGCTGTTCGGCGCCCTGATGCCGTTCGGACTCGGCGTCACCGGCAGCGCGGGCCTCATCGGCCTCGGCTCGCTCGCGGGCTTCCTCATGGTCGCCACGGGCGTCACCGGCGCCCTGCGCAGCGCCTTCGCCTCCCCGGCGCGGATCGCCTCGCGCTGGCGGGCGGTGCACATGCTCGCCTATCCCGCCTGGTGCGCGGCGCTGGTCCACGGCCTGTACGCGGGCCGCCAGCCGAAGCCGTGGGTGGTCGCGCTGTACTGCCTGTGCCTGGTCGCGGTCGCCGGGGCCGTCGCCCTGCGCGCGGCGCCCCTGCCGGTCAAGCGGACGGTCGCCGCCCGCGTCCTGGCCCTGCTCGAACCGGAACGGGCCGCCCCGCCCCGGGAGACCCCTCCCGCGCGGGACACCGCCGCCGCCCCGCTGCCCGGCACGGCAGCCCCCGCGACCGCCCCTGACCCCGTCGTCGGCATCTCGGCCGCCTATCGCGCGACGGCCCCCGCCCCGCAGTCGCACCCCACCGTCCCGCGGCCCCGCGCCGAACCGATGGGCCGCTGGCCCGCGCCCTCGCCGCCACCGCCCGCCGAGTCCCCCTACGTCGCACCCCAGCCGACGTACGACACGGCTCCCCGGCCCGTCTACGACCCCTCGTACGACGCGCCCCTCGACCCCGCGTACGACCCCGTCCTCGATCCCGCGTACGACAGCGGCCCCGCCACCGAACCGCTGCACCGGCCCTTTCAGGCCCCCAGCTCGGGCGAGCCCTGGAACGCCGCCACCGGAGGCCACCCGTGAACGCGTCGCTGCCCGACGTCCCCGAAGTCCGCGTCGTCGGCCTGCCCCTGCTCACCTCCGGCTTCGACCTCGTCGAACGCCTCGACCTGGCCATGCACCTGAAGGTGCACGGCCCGCTGGAACCCATGGCGGGCGAGCCGCTGGCCCGCCTCGCCGAGCACATCGGGCTGCGCGGCCGGGGCGGCGCGGGCTTCCCGTTCGCACGCAAGCTGCGGGCCGTCGCCGACGCGGCGATACGTCGCGGCGTACGCCCCGTGGTCGTCGTCAACGGCAGCGAGGACGAGCCCGCCTGCCGCAAGGACACCGTCCTGATCAACCGCGCACCGCACCTCATCCTGGACGGCGCCCTGCTCGCCGCCGAGGCCATCGGAGCCCGCACCCTGGTCGTCGGCGTGACCCGGGACTCCACCGAGGCCTCGATGCGCACGGCACTGGCCGAGCGCGGCCTCGGCAACCGGCGCGGCCCCGCCCTGCGCGCGCGCGTGCAGCGCAACCCGGTGCGGATGGTCACCGGAGAGTCCTCCGCCCTCGTCCGCTCGGCGGACGGCGGGCCCCCGCTGCCGCCGGGCCGCAAGGTGCGCACGTCCGACTCCGGAGTGGGCGGTGCGCCGACCCTGCTCTCCAACGCCGAGACGTTCGCCCAGCTCGCCGTCGCCGCGCGGGCCGGCGCCGACCGCTACTGCCGCACCGGCCTGCACGACGAGCCCGGCACGGTCCTGCTGACCCTCTCCGGAGCGGTCGCCCGGCCGATGGTGATCGAGGTGCCCACCGGCGTGCCGCTGCGGTACGTCCTCCAGCTCGCCGGGGCGCCCGCGCTCCCCCAGGGCGTCCTGACGGGCGGCTACCACGGCAGGTGGCTCGACAGCGTCACCGCCCAGGACGCGGTCGTCTCCCGCGCCGCCCTGGACGCCTGCGGGGGCGCGCTCGGCGCGGGCGCGATCCTGCCGATCGGCGAGGGCACCTGTCCGCTCGGGGAGTCGCTGCGCGTCGCGCAGTGGCTGGCCGCCGAGAGTTCCGGACAGTGCGGGCCCTGCTACCTGGGGCTGCCCGCGGCGGCCCGCGGTCTCGCGGACGTGCTCCAGGGCGGCGGCCCGACCGCACTCGAAGCGCTGCGCGAGGTGACCCGGGCCGTGAAGCGGCGCGGCGCCTGCAAGCACCCGGACGGCTCGGCCGCCTTCCTGGAGTCGACGATCTCGGCGTTCACCGACGATCTCGCGGCCCATGTCCTGGGCGGCGGATGCGGTCGTCCCGTGGAAGGAGTCCTGCCCCTCCAGGAGGACGCCCCGCAGGCCGCCGCGCCCAGCGGCCGCAAGCTGGCCGTCGACTGGACGCTCTGCCAGGGCCACGGACTGTGCGCGGACATCGTGCCCGAGCTCATCCAGCTGGGCCCGGACGGCTTCCCCTCGGTGGCGGAAGCCTCCGTGCCGCGCTACGCGGAAGCGCGCGCCACCCGCGCCGTCCGCCGCTGCCCCGCGCTCGCCCTGCGCATCGAGGAGGACCCGGCGACGGCATCCCGGGGCCGCCCGGCGCCGCAGGCCGCCCTGCCGCCGGGACGCGGCCGCAGGGCACTCGGCAGCGGACGCTCCTGACCGCCGGAGGACACCACACGAGGAACCGGAGAGCAGCACACGAACCGGAGAACAGCACACGAAAAAGCGGGCCACCCTTTTCGGGTGGCCCGCTCATTTTCTGTGGAGCTAAGGAGAATTGAACTCCTGACCTCCTGCATGCCATGCAGGCGCTCTACCAACTGAGCTATAGCCCCTTGCCTGTCCGCCCGGTTCCCCCGGCGGCTCCGCCAACATTACACGGTCCTACCCGTGCTCCACCAAATCGTTTCCGGTCTGGGTGGATACGGGCGGTACTGTCAGCCTTCGTGACCGTGATCGCGCTCGCCGCCGCCCGACGCCGTGTGCCACTGGCCGCCGGTGCCTGCCTGCTCTCCTTCACGGCCTTCTGGCTCGCGCAGCGGGCGGCGGACGTCTCGATGATCGACCTGATGGTCTACCGCGCCGAGGGCGAGACCGTGCGCGCGGGCGGTGACCTCTACGCGCTGCGCACCACCGAGGCGCGGCTGCCCACCACCTACCCGCCCTTCGCCGCGCTCCTGTTCACCCCGCTGACCCTGCTGGGCACGGCGGACATGCGCACCCTGGCGACGCTCGGGAACCTGCTGCTCCTCGTCGCCTTCGCGCACCTGTCGCTGCGGCTGGTGCGGGGCGAGCGCCACGCACGCGTGGAGAGCGCCCTGTGGGTCGCGGCCCTCGCCGTCTGGTGCGAGCCGGTGTGGACGACGCTGCGCTACGGACAGATCAACCTGCTGCTCGCCGTCCTGGTCCTGTGGGACCTCTCCCGGCGCCCCGGTCACCGCTGGGCCGGCGTGGGCATCGGCGTCGCCGCGGCGATCAAGCTGACGCCCGCGCTCTTCGCGGTGCTCCTGCTGCTCACCGGCGCCGCCGAGGCCGTGCGGCGCGGACCGTGGCGGCCCTCGGTGCGGCACGCGTGCGTGGCGGGCGGCTCGTTCGCCGCGGCGACGCTCCTCGCGGCCGCCGTACTGCCGTACGACTCGCGGCGCTTCTGGACGCGCATGGTCTTCGAGGCGGGCCGGGTCGGGTTCGCCGAGGACACCGCGAACCAGTCGCTGCGCGGCGTGCTGGCCCGGTTCCTGCACACCGGGGAGCCGGGTGCGCGGTGGGCGTCGGCCGCGGCGGCGGCCGGGGCGCTCGGCCTCGCGGTCGCGGTGACCGCCGCGCTGCGCGGGGAGCGGGCCCGGGCGGTGCTCGCCTGCGCGGCGACGGCACTCCTGGTGAGCCCGGTGTCGTGGTCGCACCACTGGGTGTGGTGCGTGCCGATGGTGCTGCTCCTGGGGACGGAGGCGGCGCACCGGGGCGGCCGGGCCCGGTGGGCGGTCGCCGGGGGCGTCGGTCTCGTCTTCTGCTCGTACGCCCTGTGGTGGGTGCCGCACGGCATCGGCAGGCGCGAACTCGGCCAGAATTATGGCCAAATGACGCTGTCCGCGCTCTACGTAGCGGCTGCTTTCACGTTTTTGCTGGTCGCGGTCACGCGGTCGCGAACGAGTAGAACCGCTTGAGCGTGCAGTGCTCGTCGAGCAACCGGCCGTAGATCGGCTCCCCTTCGAGTTCGCGGTACGTCTCGATGGGATCGCCTTTTATGATCAGCGCCCGCGCGCACTCCTCGCACCAGTACTGGTAGTCCTGGTTGACGGGTTCCATGTCGCGGACGATCGGCGTACCGCTGCCGCACCAGTCGCATTTCCGCCTGTGTGCACCCATCGATCAGCTCCAGCTGTGGCCGCAGGCGGTACACACGTACGAGATGCCGCCGTTGTCCCCCAGCACTTGGGCGACGTGGGCCGAGCCGCAGGAAGGGCAGTCGAGGAGCGTGCGGAGCCCGCGTCGGTCTCCTACCGCCGCCGCTCCGGAGAGGCGGTCGACCTCTCCGAGGATGCGCGCAGGCATCTCGCTCTCCCTCCCGTCGGGCTGCGTCCCCTTCCGGCCGTCCGATTCTGCCACGCCCCGAGCGAACCGGTCAGCGACGCATTCGTACCAGTCCGGACACGGCACCGAGCGCGGCCACCGCGGACATCGCACCGGCGCACCCCCACGGCGCGCTCCCGGATGCATACGCTCCCGGTGCCCCCTCCGACTCAATCCGGCCGGGGAAAAGCGCTCCGACGCAGGCGGCGGCGGTCCCGCCGTGACACAAGAAAATCCCGCCCCCTGATGGGGACGGGATTTCCGGGACTGTGGAGCTAAGGAGAATTGAACTCCTGACCTCCTGCATGCCATGCAGGCGCTCTACCAACTGAGCTATAGCCCCGTGTGTTCTTCCCGCTCGGCGGGCGAACAAGAAGAACTTTAGCCTGCGACCAGGCCGAATGTGAAATCCGGGTCCGGCCGCCCGCCCGAGCGGGTTCCGCCGCCCCGCCGAACGGCTTCCGCCGCACGTCGGAGCAGGTCCGGGCGTCGCTCAGTCGTCGTCGCCGAGCACCGGCTCCGGCAGGGTGCCGGCGTTGTGCTCGAGCAGGCGCCAGCCGCGCGCGCCCTGGCCGAGGACGGACCAGCAGCAGTTGGTGAGCCCGCCGAGGCCCTCCCAGTGGTGCGGCTCCAGACCGAGGAGGCGGCCGATCGTCGTACGGATCGTGCCGCCGTGGCTGACGACCACCAGCGTGCCGTTCTCCGGCAGCTTCTCGGCGTGGCGCAGGACCACCGGGGCGGCCCGGTCGGCGACCTCGGTCTCCAGCTCGCCGCCGCCGCGGCGCACCGCCTCGCCGCGCTTCCACGCGGCGTACTGCTCGCCGAAGCGGGCGATGATCTCGTCGTGCGTCAGACCCTGCCAGGCACCCGCGTACGTCTCCTGGAGGCCCTCCTCGTACGCGACGGGGAGCCCGGTGATCGCGGCGAGCTCACCGGCCGTGGCCGCCGCCCGCCTGAGGTCGGAGGCGACGATGGCGTCCGGCTTCAGGGAGGCGAGCAGCCGGGCGGCGCGCCGGGCCTGGGCGACGCCCGTCTCGGTCAGCTCGATGTCCGTGGAGCCCTGGAAGCGGCGCTCCAGATTCCACGCGGTCTGGCCGTGCCGCCACAGGATGATCCGGCAACCGCGGGTCGTCACCGCAGCTCACCGTCCAGGTCGGCCTCCTCCGCGGCCCGCTGCTCGGCGTGCTCGGCGCCCTTGCCGCGGGTCGCCTTGGCGTCCTCGGGCAGGTCGATCTCGGGGCAGTCCTTCCACAGGCGCTCGAGCGCGTAGAAGACGCGCTCCTCGCTGTGCTGGACGTGCACGACGATGTCCACGTAGTCGAGGAGGATCCAGCGCGCGTCGCGGTCGCCCTCACGGCGGACCGGCTTGGCGCCGAGCTGCTTGTTCAGCTGCTCCTCGATCTCGTCGACGATCGACTTGACCTGGCGGTCGTTGGGCGCGGAGGCGAGCAGGAAGGCGTCGGTGATCGACAGCACGTCGCTGACGTCGTACGCGATGATGTCGTGCGCGAGCTTGTCGGCAGCCGCCTGGGCGGCGACGGTGATGAGCTCGGTGGAGCGGTCCGTGGCGGTCACTAGTGAGCTTTCCTTCGGCTGGTGGATACACCCCCAGGGTCTCACGGACCGCCGACACCGCCCCAGACGATTGCGTCACCGCCCCGGCACGGGCGGCCCGGGGGCCTTCGTGCCGGGGCGGTGCGCCTCGTCTCACCCGGTCCGGTAGTCCTGGCCGAGGACGACGGACACGTCCGCGTTCTGCGGCGTCGTGCCCTTGCGGACCGCGCTCGCCGGCAGGCCCAGGGTCTTGGCGACCTCGGTGGCCTGCGTCTTCTTGCCCGCGTCGGCGTAGGTGACCTGGGAGGTGGCCTGGGCCGCGGTGCCCGCCCCGCCGTCGATGAAGGTGTAGCCGCCGTTGACCAGGGAGACCCGGGCCTCCTGGGCCGCGGCCTTCTTCCCGGAGGCGTTCTTGACGCCGACCCGCACGGCCGCGTCCTTGTCCGGGCTCTTCACCGCACCGCCGAGGACGTCCTTGACCACCGTGTCGCCGGCCTGCTCGGACAGCGTGCCGTCCTGCCGGACCGGCAGCAGCGTGGTCTGGTAGTCGCCGCCCTTGGCCCGGTCGGCGAGCTTGGCGAGGAAGGCGCCGAGGTCCTTCTCCTCCAGCGAGGGGTCGAGGATCTGGGCGAGCGACTGCACGGTGGTCGTGGCCGCCTGCGGGTCCGAGGAGAGCTTGCGCAGGATGCCCTGCATGACCGCGCCGAAGCGTTCGAGCTGGGCGGTCGCGCTCTCGCCGGGCGCGCGGTAGGTGGCGTACGCGACCGCCATCGGACCGCTGAGCGTCTGCTGCCCGCCCTTCTTGACGAGGGGCGCCTCGCCCTTCTTCGCCTTGGGGTCGGGCACGTCGGCGTTCGTGTCGATGTCGATGTTGCCGACGAGCTCGACGAGGTTGTTCAGATACGGGGTGTCCAGGCGCCAGGTGCCCTCGACCTCGGTGCCGAGCACCGTGTCGATCGATTCGCGGGTGCCGGTGGAGCCGTCGTCGTCGACGGACGTGCCGAGCGTCGTCGGCGTGCCGTCGTCGTCCGAGACGGCCAGCGTGTTGGGCAGCAGGACGGTGGCGCCCTGCTTGGTCGTGGCGTTGTCGACCAGCAGCGCGGTGGAGGTGCCCTTGCCCTTGGTGTTGTGCATGTGCACGACGATCACGTCGCGCTTCTG
The DNA here is from genome assembly GCF_042889645.1 of Streptomyces sp. NPDC002564. Classification (NCBI taxonomy): domain Bacteria; kingdom Bacillati; phylum Actinomycetota; class Actinomycetes; order Kitasatosporales; family Streptomycetaceae; genus Streptomyces; species Streptomyces sp. NPDC002564. The sequence goes on from NZ_JBIARE010000003.1 coordinate 666,033, forward strand.
CGGTCCCGTGGCCGTGGCGGCCGTGTCCTCGCCGCCCGACTGGCCCGGCAGTTTGCCCGCGAACCACAGGTAGCCGACGCCGCCCGCGAGCACCAGGGCGAGCACCACGACGAGCGCGACGACCCGGGAGCGCCCGCGCCGCTTGGCCTCCTCGCGCCGCTCGGTGCGGCTCTCGGTGAACTTCAGCCAGTCGATGACGTCTTCGGATTCCTCGTCCGGCTCCTCGATGAACGAGAACTGCTCGGTCTTGTACTCGCCCGGCTGCTCCCCGCGCGCCGCACGCTCCGGCGCACGCCGCGCGGACTCCGGTGCGCGCTCCGCCTCCGGCGCGGCCGCGGGCGCCGGTACGGACTGCTGCGGGGGCTGCGGGGGCTGCGCCTGCTGGTGATCCTGGTAGTGCTGCTGCTGGTCCTGGTGCGGCTGCTGCTGGGGGATCCAGCCGGTGTCCTGCGTGGCGGCCGTGCCGTACGCCGCGGCGCCGCCCGTCCCGTACGAGGTCCCGGTGTTCCCGTACGCGTCGTACGCCCCGGTCGCCCCGTTCGCCCCGCTCTCGTACCCCTGCTGCTGACCGCCCGCGTACGGGTCGTACCCGTAGCCCTGCTGCTGCGCCTGGTGCTGCTGGGTCTGGTGCTGCTGAGCCTGCTGCGGGGGCACCTGCGGCTGCACCTGCTGGTACACCGGTCGCCCGTACTCGTCGTACCCGACGACCTGGTACTGGTCAGCCGCGTACTCGCCCGCATACGGATCGCTGCCCGCATACGGGTCGTACTGTCGGTCGTTCACCGGTGCCCCTCTCGGCTCATTCGCCGCGGTACAGCTCTCGCTTGTCGATATAACGCACCACGCCGTCGGGCACCAGGTACCAGACCGGGTCTCCCTTGGCGACCCGCGCCCGGCAGTCCGTGGACGAGATGGCCAGGGCCGGCACCTCCACCAGGGAGACACCGCCCTTGGGCAGTCCGGGGTCGGCCAGCGTGTGGCCCGGCCGGGTCACCCCGATGAAGTGCGCCAGCGAGAAGAGCTCTTCCGTGTCGCGCCAGGTGAGGATCTGGCCGAGGGCGTCGGCGCCCGTGATGAAGAAGAGGTCCGTGTCGGGGTTGAGGGCCCGCAGATCGCGCAGCGTGTCCGTGGTGTAGGTGGCTCCGCCGCGGTCGATGTCGATGCGGCTCACCGAGAACTGCGGGTTCTCCGCGGTCGCGATGACCGTCATCAGATAGCGGTCCTCGGCGGGTGACACCTGCTTGTCGCTCTTCTGCCACGGCTGGCCGGTCGGCACGAACACCACCTCGTCGAGGTGGAACTGCGCGGCGACCTCACTGGCCGCCACGAGGTGTCCGTGGTGGATCGGATCAAACGTTCCGCCCATGACGCCGAGGCGGCGCTTGCCGTTGCTCACCGGACCGGTCTCCGGACCGGTAGGCATGTCCTGCTCTCCCATGCGTGCAGACCCTACCGGCCCGGCGGACGGACCCTGTTTCAGCGGTCCCGTTCCGGTACTTCGGCCGTCCCGTCCGGGACGGTACGGCTCAGCGGTCCCGGTTGAAGCGGGTGGTGATCCACAGGAGCAGCAGGAGGACGACGAAGGCGCCGCCGCCGGTGAGGAGAGGGCTGAGGCTTTCGTGGTTGCCGCCGTGCTCGCCGCCCTCGGAGGCGAGAGTGACCAGCTGGGCGGCGTTGCTGTGGAGGCTCATCTCAGGCAGGACCTATCCGGAGGTGGGATGGACATAAAGACTTCCGTCCCATCGTAAGCGGGGGGCTCGTTCCGCCTTACGCCGACTCAGCCGTTGCGGTGGCCGGGGCCCTTGTCGGACGTACCGTCCGCGCTCTGCCCGTCGGCCGGGTCCGCCGCCTCACCGGGCGTGCGCGCCGGGCTCCGGTCCGGCGCGCTGTCGGCGCCGCGCACGGAGCCGCTGTCGCTGGTCCGGCGGTAACCCCGCAGGAGGAACCAGCCGACCAGTACGCATCCGACGACCATGACGATCAGCACGATCCGCAGCAGATTGCCCGGTCCCTGCTGCTCCGCGGCCTGCGCCGCCTCCGTGAGCCAGGCGGCCCCAGGACTGTGCTCCATGACGGAAGACTCCTTCTGTGTGCTGCCCTGTCACGGTATCTCCGCCTAGGCTGGGCCCCACCTCGGGGGCACGGGAGGACGAGACACATGGGGGATGCGGCATGACCGACGACCACCACCGCGGCGGGGACGGCGAGGGGTACGAGCGCGTGCCGAGCCGGCAGCGCAGGCGCTTTCCCGGCATCTCCTCGCGGGCCTACGAGCACCCGGCGGACCGCTCGGCCCTGGTGGCCCTGCGCAAGCTGAGCGGCTTCGACACGGTCTTCAAGGCGCTCAGCGGGCTGCTGCCCGAGCGGAGCCTGCGGCTGCTGTTCCTCTCGGACTCCGTGCGCGTGTCCGACGCACAGTTCGCGCACCTCAACACCATGCTGCGGGACGCCTGTTACATCCTGGACCTGGAGAAGGTCCCGCCGATGTACGTCAACCAGGACCCGGTGCCGAACGCGATGTGCATCGGCCTGGACGAGCCGATCATCGTCGTGACGACCGGCCTGGTCGAGCTGCTCGACGAGGAGGAGATGCGGACGGTCGTCGGCCATGAGGTGGGCCACGCCCTGTCCGGCCACTCCGTCTACCGCACGATCCTGCTGTTCCTCACGAATCTGGCGCTGAAGGTCGCGTGGATCCCGCTCGGCAATGTCGCGATCATGGCGATCGTGACGGCGCTGCGCGAGTGGTTCCGCAAGTCCGAGCTGTCGGCGGACCGGGCCGGGCTGCTCGTCGGCCAGGACCTGAAGGCCTCGATGCGGGGCCTGATGAAGCTGGCGGGCGGCAACCACCTACACGAGATGAACGTCGACGCGTTCCTGGCGCAGGCCGAGGAGTACGAGGCCGGGGGCGACCTGCGCGACTCCGTCCTGAAGATCCTCAACGTCCTGCCGCGCACGCACCCCTTCGCGACGGTGCGGGCCGCCGAGCTGAAGAAGTGGGCCGAGTCCCGCGACTTCCAGCGGATCATGGACGGGCACTACCCGCGCAGGGACGAGGACAAGGACACCTCGGTCTCGGACTCCTTCCGGCAGTCGGCCTCGGCGTACGCCGACGACGTCCGCAACAGCAAGGACCCGCTGATGAAGCTGGTCAGCGACATCGCGGGCGGCGCGGGCGACCTGGGCGGCAAGCTCCGCGGGAAGTTCACGGGGCAGGGCGGGGGCCCGGCGTCCGGCGGCACTCCCCCGGCCGACGGCACCCCGCCGACCGACCGGCCCTAGCGCGTACGAGGGTCGCGGCCCCCGGATCGCGCGGTGGCCCCGGCGGGGTCAGCGCGGCACGGCCGGGGGCCGGGCCGAGGTCGCCAGGGATCCGCAGAGCGCCGTCGCCTCGCCCGTCGCGTACGGGTCGGTGCCCGCCGGGCCGCCCGCCCTCGCCTTCTGTCCGGCGAGCAGCGGGCGCAGGTGGTTCGCCGTGTCGGCCGCGCAGGCGAGCGGGCCGGCCTGGGTGGCGGAGACGAGCACCTCGGCGCGGTGCATGCGCAGGTCGTCGCGGTCGAAGCGGAAGTGCAGCTCGCGGCGGACGGTGAACAGGGAGGCCTCGGCGCGGTCCTTGCCGGTGGGGCGCAGCGCGTACACGAAGGTGTGGTCCGAGGTCACTTCGAGGGTGTTCTTGTCGGCCTCGACCACCCGCAGTGTGCCGTCGGCCCGTACGTGCTGGTCGGCGAGCGCGGTCCGGGCCGGGTCGAAGCGCACCAGCCAGCCGGTGGCCGCGTGCCGCCCGTCGGCCGACGGGTGCAGGAAACTCTGGTCGAACTGGCCCAGTTGCTCCGGGTCGACCAGGATCCGCACCGAGCGCGCGGAGCCGCCGGTGAGCACGTCGGGGTCGAGCGAGGACTCGACGAGGTAGTCCTTGGCGGTGATGAGCGCGGCCATCACCTGGCTCTCCGAGAAGTGCGAAGTACGGCGTGCCGCGGGGATGTTGATGCCTTCGGCGCCGACCCGGAACTCGTCGGCCCGGCTGTGCGCGTAGAGGTCGGCGACGCTCTTCGAACCGGCGACGCGGCCGGTGGGCGCGAGCGGTATGACCGTCATGCGCAGCGGATCGGGGCGGTCGGCCACCGGCGGCCGGTACGGGGTGCGGAAGCCCATGTAGATCGCTGTGCCGAAGGCGACCGCGATCAGCACGGCGAGGATCACGAGCTGTCGGGACAGGGCCCGGTGGGGGCGGCGGCGCACCGCGCGGGTGTGGTCGTCCATGCGCTCGCGCGCGGATAACTCCTGGAGGCGGGCAGCACGAACGAACGACTCGTCGAAGACAACGGATCGGTACTCGTCCTCACCACCGCTCGGAGCGCCCTCGGGTGTCCCCGCCGGTGGGTCTCCTGGCCCGCCCATACCTTCAGAGTAGGTCTCCGGGCGGTCAGGTAAACGCCCTGGTACACGACAAGTTCTGAGAACGCCCCACGGGCGTGCGGGACGGCGGGGTACCTGGCGGGGCGGGGTGGCGCTCAGGGAGTGCGGGGCTCCGCGGGCACGGCGGACTGGCTGAACCCGGCCGGGACGGAGGGGCTGGGCGAGGCCTCCTTGTCGGCGCTCTGGCCGACCTCGGTGGAGGCGGGGGCGGGCACGTGGTCCTGGCGGCCCGAGGAGGCCCCCCGGTAGACGGCGGTGAAGGCGAGGGCGACCATGCCGATGCCCATCAGGAGGGCGAGCATCCACGCGATGGGCCGGTGCCAGCGGGCCTGGGCGGGGTGGCGGCCCGGGCGGCCGTACCTCCGGCCGGAGGTGTCGTGTTCGTAGGCGTCGTCGAGGTCGTCGTCGCGGCCGAACTCGCCGTCGTCGGGGCCGAAGCCGTCCTCGTAGAACTCGTCGTCCGCGGGGTCGCGGCCCACGCCGCGGGTGCGGGCCCGGCGGGCCTCGGCCTCGGAGGCCTCGGCGCGCGCCTGGGCGGCGGCCAACAGCCGCTCCACGGCGGTCGGTTCATGGATCTCCGCGGCTCGCACGAAGTCCTCGTCGAAGACCACGGAGGCGAACTCTTCGTCCGCACCCCCGTGGTCGCGGTCGTCGTCGGGCTCCCAGCCGTCAGGGAAAGACGGCGTGCCCCCCACGTCCTCCGGCACCTCTCCAGCGTAGCCCTGGACGGGGCAATTTGGGCAGACGGTAAGGGAATTCGGCGCATGTGACCCGCGGCGGCCGCGCGCCCCGCGGGGGCGCCCACCGGCGGGAACCCCCGCCGACCTGCGGTTGCTTCCGTCATATGCCCGCACCCGGGGCGCGTCAGCGAATGTGGCCGTCGCCCGTCACGATGTACTTGGTCGAGGTGAGCTCGGGCAGACCCATCGGGCCGCGGGCGTGCAGCTTCTGGGTGGAGATGCCGATCTCGGCGCCGAAGCCGAACTGACCGCCGTCGGTGAAGCGGGTCGAGGCGTTCACCGCGACCGTCGTGGAGTCGACGAGCTGGGTGAAGCGGCGGGCGGCCCGCTGCGAGGTGGTGACGATGGCCTCGGTGTGCCCGGAGGTCCACAGCCGGATGTGCTCGACGGCCTGCTCCAGGGTGTCGACGACGGCGGCGGCGATGTCGTACGAGAGGTACTCGGTCTCCCAGTCCTCGGTCGTCGCGGGCACCACGGTGGCCTTGGAGTCGTCCGCGTAGGCGAGCACGCGCTCGTCGGCGTGCACGGTCACCCCGGCCTCCGCGAGGGCGTCCAGGGCGCGCGGCAGGAACGCGTCGGCGATGTCGCGGTGCACGAGCAGCGTCTCGGCGGCGTTGCAGACGCTGGGGCGCTGAGCCTTGGAGTTGACGAGGATGTCGACGGCCATGTCGAGGTCGGCGTCGGCGTCCACGTACACGTGGCAGTTGCCGGTGCCGGTCTCGATGACCGGGACGGTGGACTCCTCGACGACGGTCCTGATCAGCGAGGCGCCGCCGCGCGGGATGAGCACGTCGACGAGGCCGCGGGCGCGCATCAGCTCGCGGACGGAGTCGCGGTTCTCGCCGGGGACGAGCTGGACGGCGTCGGCGGGCAGGCCGGCGCCGTGCACCGCGTCGCGCAGCACCCGTACGAGGGCGGTGTTCGAGGCGTACGCCGAGGACGAGCCGCGCAGCAGCACGGCGTTGCCGGACTTCAGGCAGAGGGCGGCGGCGTCCACCGTGACGTTGGGGCGGGCCTCGTAGATGATGCCGACCACGCCGAGCGGGACGCGGACCTGGCGCAGGTCGATGCCGTTGGGCAGGGTCGAGCCGCGGACGACCTCGCCGACGGGGTCGGGCAGGGCGGCCACGTCGCGCACGTCGGCGGCGATGGCGCGGACCCGCTCGGGGGTGAGGGTCAGCCGGTCCACGATGCCCTCGTCGGTCCCGGCCTCGCGGGCGCGCGCGATGTCCTTGCCGTTGGCCTCGACGATCTCGGCGGTCCGCACCTCGAGCGCGTCGGCGATGGCGAGCAGCGCGTCGTCCTTGGCGGCGCGCGGCAGCGGGCCGAGCGTGGCGGCGGCGCCGCGGGCGCGGTAGGCGGCCTGGGCGACCGGCGAGAGGTTGTCGTAGGGCGAGACGGGAGAGAGCGACGTCATGCCCGCAGGGTAATCCCCGCGCGGGGAGCGTCCAGCCGGTGTTCCAGTACCCGAGACCGGGCCCGGGGGCCCCGCGGGGCCGGGTCCGGGGTGCGTGCGGGACCCGGCCGGGCGCGGAACGTCCGCCGGGGACTTCGGCTCAAAACGGGTGGACGCCCACCGGGGTGGCTGGTAGCGGACCGTAACCTTCCGCGATCCGTTGGTGATACGTGTCGCGGCCGATCACTTCGAGGCCCACGATCTCCCAGGCGGGCAGTTGCGCGCTCTGGCGGTGCTCGCCCCACAGGCGCAGCGCGACCGCGGCCGCGTCGTGCAGGTCGCGGGCCTCTTCCCAGTAGCGGATCTCCGCGTGGTCCGGCGCGTACCGGCTGGTGAGCAGGAAGGGGTGGTCGTGGGCGAGCTGTTCGAGGCCGCGTCTGACCTCGTCCAGCGGGGCCTCGGCGCCCGAGACGCTCAGCGTGACGTGCCACAGACGGGGCGCCTCCACCGTCTCGCCCTCCCGGCTCTCTCCCGTGTCGCCCTCGCGCGCCCGGTGCGCTTCGCCCTCGTACGTCGCACCTGCGGCGACGCTCGTCAGCGCCCGCCCGGCCGAGCCGCGGGACGCCGCCCCTGGACGCACTCGTCTCACGACGGCCTCCTTTACGCAATGGTGGTGCGGTACGCAACGGTCGTGCAGAACTGTCTTCAACAAAGTTGAGCAGGACTGACGGGTCCGCGGGGCGGTTTTGGGGAGTTTCACCTCCCACGGGCCGCTCCGCGGGCGCCGTTCGCGACGGTTTTCGGCCGGGGCGGACGAGACGCGTGGGACGGGTGGTCCGACGCGACCTGCGGCTTTTGTGACGGCTATCCGTGCAGCAGCACGAGGTCGTCGCGGTGCACGACCTCCCGCTCGTACGCAGGTCCGAGTTCCCGCGCGAGGTCGCGCGTGGAGCGGCCGATGAGCTGCGGGATCTCCTTGGCGTCGAAGTTCACCAGGCCGCGGGCGACCGCCCGGCCCGCCGCGTCCCGCAGCTCGACCGGGTCGCCCGCGGCGAAGTCGCCCTCGACGCCCGCGATGCCCGCGGGCAGCAGCGACTTGCGTCCCTCGACCACCGCGCGCACCGCGCCCTCGTCCAGGGCGAGCGCGCCGCGCGGCTCCGAGGCGTGCTGCAGCCACAGGAGGCGGTCGGCGGAGCGGCGGCCGGTGCGGTGGAAGTACGTGCCGGTGGCGCGGCCCGCGAGGGCGTCCCCGGCCTGGCTCGCGGAGGTCAGGACGACGGGGATGCCCGCGGCCGCGGCGATCCGTGCCGCCTCGACCTTGGTGACCATGCCGCCGGTGCCCACGCCCGCCTTCCCCGCGCTGCCGATCTCGACGTGCGCCATGTCGGCGGGGCCCCTGACCTCGTCCAGGCGCGCGGAGCCCGGCTTCGCGGGGTCGCCGTCGTAGAGGCCGTCGACGTCGGAGAGCAGGACGAGCAGGTCGGCGTGGACGAGGTGGGCGACCAGGGCGGCGAGCCGGTCGTTGTCGCCGAAGCGGATCTCGTCGGTGGCCACGGTGTCGTTCTCGTTCACGACGGGCAGCGCGCCCATGGCGAGCAGCTGGTCCAGGGTGCGCGAGGCGTTGCGGTGGTGGGCCCTGCGGGCCATGTCGTCGGAGGTGAGGAGCACCTGGCCCACCCGTACGCCGTAGCGCGCGAAGGACGCGGTGTAGCGGGCCACGAGCAGGCCCTGGCCGACGCTGGCCGCGGCCTGCTGGCGGGCGAGGTCCTTGGGGCGGCGCACCAGGCCCAGCGGGGCGAGTCCGGCGGCGATGGCGCCGGAGGACACGAGCACGATCTCGCGCCGGCCGCCGTCGCGGCTCTTGGCGAGCACGTCGACGAGGGCGTCAACGCGGTCGGCGTCCAGGCCCCCCGATGCGGTGGTCAGGGATGACGACCCGACCTTGACGACGACCCGCCGGGCCTCTGCCACTGACTGCCTTGCCGCTGCCACGCTCTTCCCCAAATGCTCCCGATGCCCCGGAACCGCGGTTCCCGGACCTGCAATCTACGTGAGCGGCGGGGCCCGGCGCCTGCGCGTTCCGAGGGGCGGACCGGGCCGGGCGCGGGACACGCGCATCGCGGTCAGAGGCAGAAAAGACCCTCTCGGTTCAGTCCCTTTGCCCCTTTATCCGGTGATTGATGTCACGGAAGATTGCTAGGGAGCCACTGCGCGTCATACGGTCAGTGGTCGACTTCCCCCCGATCCCTCCTTCTTCCCCGCCAGGAGCCCAAGCCCGTGCCCTCTGCCGGACTCGCCCCCCGACGCATCGTGCAGCTGACAGCGCTGTTCGCGATGTTCGCGCTCTTCACGGCCCAGCTGGTGAGCGCGCTGATTCCCTACGTCCCGGTGTTCATCGCCGCGGCCGCGGCGAACCTCGCGCTCGACATCTATCTGCAGTACAAGCAGCCGGGACTTCTCTCCCTCCTTGGCAAGATCCGCTTCGACGTCACGGTCCGCCAGCTGCTGCGCGACATGCTGATCCTGGTCGGCCTGCTGCGCATCGACGGCATCGAGCCGCTGGCCGAGCAGTCGCCGCTGACGATCGCGCTGCTCGCCTTCTACGTCCTGCACTTCTGCTGCCAGGCCGTCGCCGTGCTGGTGCGCCGCACCCGCTCGCTGCCGATCGTCACGCGCAACATCGACTCCTCGAAGCTGCACCTGACGGCCGCCCCGCCGCGGATCCTCTCCCGCCGCCAGGCCCACCGCCTGCTCACCTTCTCGGTGCCGACGACCGTCGGCCTGCTGGTCACCGCGGCGACCACCGACGCGTACTGGGGCGGCATCGGGCTCGCCGTCTCCCTCACGCTGATCGGCGCCGGCGCGCTCTACCTCGCCACCTGGCTGCTGCCGAAGAAGCGGGCGAAGAACGACGAGAAGGTCATGGAGTGGCTGGACGCGTGGCTCGCCGACTACAAGCCGACCGTCGCCATGTACTTCTCCGGCGGCACCACGTCCGCCTACCAGGCGAACATGTGGCTCTCCACCCTCGCCGACCTGGACGGCAAGCCGCTGATCGTGCTGCGTGAGCGGTTCATGGTGCAGAAGATCGACGCGACCGACGTCCCGATCATCTGCTTCCCGAAGGTCGCCACGATGTTCTCCCTGGAGACGTCGACGCTGAAGATGATGCTGCACCCGGCGAACGCCGCGAAGACCTCGCAGGTGCTGCGCATCCCCACGATCAAGCACGCCTTCATCAACCACGGCGAGAGCGACAAGCTCTCCTCCTGCAACCCCTACGCCAAGGCGTACGACGAGGTGTGGGTGGCCGGACCCGCGGCCCGCGACCGCTACCAGCTCGCGGACATCGGCGTGGAGGACAAGGACGTGGTCGAGGTCGGCCGTCCGCAGCTGTCCCCGATCCGCCCGTACTCCGGCGCCCCCACCGGCGCGTACACCACCGTCCTGTACGCCCCCACCTGGGAGGGCTGGGACGGCAACCCCGGCAACACCTCGGTGGTCCTGGCCGGCGAGAACATCGTCCGTGAGCTGCTCGCCGACCCGACCGTGCGCCTGCTCTACAAGCCGCACCCGATGACCGGCTCGCAGGACCCGCGCGCGGGCGCCGCCAACGAGCGGATCAAGGCGATGATCCTCGCGGCCAACACCAAGCGCTCCGGCGCGCGCCCCGGCGCGGAGGCCGCGGCCGAGCTGACCGCCCGCACGGCGGAGCTCGACCGGCTGACCGCCCGCACGTTCCGCAAGAGCGCGGACGAGCAGGAGCGGATGATGCTCCAGGGCGCCCCCGAGGGCGGCCAGGCGGCGGCGGTGGCCGCGGCGACGGCCGCCTGGGAGACGGCGTTCTGGGCGTCCTTCCCCGAGTGGGAGCACCAGATCGTCACCGCCGCGCGCCCGGCGATCTTCGCCTGCTTCAACCAGGCGGACCTGCTCATCAGCGACGTCTCCTCGGTCGTCTCCGACTGGCTGAGCAGCGAGAAGCCGTACGCGGTCGCCAACACCGCGGGCATGTCCGAGGCGGAGTTCCGCGCGAGCTTCCCGACGGCGTCGGCGGCGACGATCCTCACGCCCGAGGCGGACGGCCTGGCGGGCCTCCTGAAGGCCGTACGCGCCCCGGAGCTCGACACCCACGGCGAGGCCCGTGCGGAGCTCAAGGAGCACCTCCTGGGCCCCTCCGACCCGCCGTCCCTGGCCCGCTTCAACGCCGCCGCGCTCGCCCTGTCCGCCCAGGCCGACGCCCGCCGCGCCCGCATGGACCAGCGCGTCGACGCGGAGATCCCCGGCCAGCGCATCGCCGAGGAAGCGGCCGAGGAGATGGAGCAGGACCCGAACGAGCAGAACGGCGCGGAGGACGCGGTCACCGCGTAACACGGCGCACGCAGGAGAAGGGCCCCGGAGCATCCGCTCCGGGGCCCTTCTCGTTATCCCGTTATCCCGTTGGCCCGCCGTCCCGTCATCCCCTGCTCGGAGAGGGTGGGCACGGCCCCCGCTGCCGGGCACCGGACCAGGAGGCGCCCACCGGACCAGGAGGCGCCCACCGGGACCGGTCCGGGGCGCCCCCGCCTAGAACGGCTCGAAGTCGTCGTAGGCCTGCTGTGCCTCGTCCCGCTCCGCCTCGCGGTCCCTGCGGCGCTGCGCGGCCGGCCGCGGTGCCTCCAGGCGGTGGTCCTCGCCACGCCGCCCGAGCATCTCCGCGCCCGCCATCATCGTGGGCTCCCAGTCGAAGACGACCGCGTTCTCCTCGGGGCCGATGGCGACGCCGTCGCCGCTGCGGGCGCCCGCCTTCATCAGCTCGTCCTCGACGCCGAGGCGGTTGAGCCGGTCCGCGAGGTAGCCGACGGCCTCGTCGTTGTTGAAGTCGGTCTGGCGCACCCAGCGCTCCGGCTTCTCGCCGCGCACGCGGTAGATGCCGTCCTCCTCGCGCTTGACCGTGAAGCCGGAGTCGTCGACGGCCTTGGGGCGGATGACGATGCGGGTCGCCTCCTCCTTCGGCTTGGCGGCACGCGCCTGCCCGACCAGCTCGGCCAGGGCGAAGGAGAGCTCCTTGAGGCCCTTGTGCGCGACGGCCGACACCTCGAAGACGCGGTAGCCGCGCTCCTCCAGGTCGGGCCGGACCAGGTCGGCCAGGTCCTGACCGTCCGGTACGTCGATCTTGTTCAGGACGACCAGGCGGGGGCGGTTCTCCAGGCCCGCGCCGTACTCCCGCAGCTCGGCCTCGATGACGTCGAGGTCGGAGACGGGGTCGCGGTCGGACTCCAGGGTCGCCGTGTCCAGGACGTGCACCAGGACGCTGCACCGCTCGACGTGGCGCAGGAACTCCAGGCCGAGGCCGCGGCCCTGGCTGGCGCCGGGGATCAGGCCGGGCACGTCGGCGACCGTGTAGACGGTCGATCCCGCCGTCACCACGCCCAGGTTGGGGACGAGGGTGGTGAAGGGGTAGTCCGCGATCTTCGGCTTCGCCGCGCTCAGCACGGAGATCAGCGAGGACTTGCCCGCGCTCGGGTAGCCCACCAGGGCCACGTCGGCGACGGTCTTGAGCTCCAGGACGACGTCCCGCTCCTCGCCCGGCACGCCGAGCAGCGCGAAGCCGGGGGCCTTGCGCCGGGCGGAGGCGAGCGCCGCGTTGCCGAGGCCGCCGCGGCCGCCCTGGCCCGCGACGAAGGTGGTGCCCTGGCCGACCAGGTCGGCGAGGACGTTCCCCTCCTTGTCGAGGACGACCGTGCCGTCCGGGACGGGCAGGACCAGGTCCTGGCCGTCCTTGCCGGAGCGGTTGTCGCCGGCGCCGGGCTGGCCGTTGGTGGCCTTGCGGTGCGGGCTGTGGTGGTAGTCGAGGAGCGTCGTGACGTCCTGGTCGACGACCAGGATCACGTCGCCGCCACGGCCGCCGTTGCCGCCGTCCGGGCCGCCGAGCGGCTTGAACTTCTCACGGTGGACGGAGGCACAGCCGTGGCCCCCGTTACCCGCGGCGGCGTGCAGCTCCACGCGGTCCACGAAGGTGGTCATGGTTCGGTGCCTCCTGGGGGTCCCCCCACGCCGTCAGGGCAGAGGGGGCATACGGAAATGTCTTACGTCTAACACGCGAAAGGCGGACCCGCTTCCCGGTGACCGGGAAGCGAGGTCCGCCCTCGCAGAACTCGCAGAACTCGCTCGACGAGCGCCTAGTCGGTCAGAACGACGGACTCAGACGGCGACCGGAACGATGTTCACGACCTTGCGGCCACGGTGGGTGCCGAACTCCACCGCACCCGCGTCCAGCGCGAACAGGGTGTCGTCCTTGCCGCGGCCGACGCCCGAGCCCGGGTGGAAGTGGGTACCGCGCTGGCGGACCAGGATCTCACCGGCGTTGACGACCTGACCGCCGAAGCGCTTCACGCCGAGCCGCTGAGCATTGGAATCGCGCCCGTTCCGAGTGGACGATGCGCCCTTCTTGTGTGCCATCTTGTCTCAGTCCCTTACTTCGCAGCCGTGGGGATACCGGTGATCTTGATCGCCGTGTACTGCTGACGGTGACCCTGACGACGGCGGTAGCCGGTCTTGTTCTTGTAGCGAAGGATGTCGATCTTCGCGCCCTTGTGGTGGTCCACGACCTCGGCCTGGACCTTGATGCCGGCAAGCACCCACGGGTCGCTGGTCACGGCGTCGCCGTCGACAACGAGCAGGGTCGAGAGCTCGACCGTGTCGCCAACCTTGGCAGTGGAAATCTTGTCAACCTCAACGATGTCGTCGACAGCAACCTTGTGCTGGCGACCACCGCTGCGCACGATGGCGTACACGCGGATCTCTCTCTCGCTCGGAACGGGACCCTCGCAGTCCAGCCACCGCAAGAAGCGAGCGGCCTCTCTCATGGCGCAGGCCACGGGAGGAAGAAGGTTTACGAGGGGCGGACGTGCATAGGAACACGCCGACGGTCAAGGTTACGGGGCCGGTCCTGGCGGGTCAAACCGGCCCCGCTCCCCCGCTCACGTGGTCGGCTTCTCGCCGTCCGGCGGCAGCGGCTTGACGCCCTTGCACAGGTCCGTCTTGTCGGCGCTGCCCGGCCAGGCCACCGCGCGCGTGCGGTCGAAGTGCGAGCGGTAGGTGTCGTGCACCGAGTCGTCGTCGATCTTGACGATCGCCTCGTCGTTCTCGCGCAGCGCGGGCGCCGTGTAGTTCTGCGAGCCGGTGAAGGAGACCTTGTTCCGCTTGCCGTCGTACATGCCGTCCACGAGCAGGTACTTCGAGTGGATGATGAAGGGCGTCGTCAGCCGGGTGCCGGGGTTCAGCGGGTCCCGGTCGTCGTTGTAGCAGCGCACGCTCGGGCCGCCCGACTTGTGGAGCTGCTCCCAGGTGCCCGGGGTGCCGCCCTGGCTCTTGGCGCTGTCGGTCTCCGCGTACAGGATGCTCACCGAGCAGCCCGCCTTCTTCAGCGAGACCAGCTTGTCGGCGATCTGCTGCCGGGTGATCTTGAATATCGCGGCGCGGACCTTGGTGTGCTGCGTGACGCCCGCGGTGTCCTTGTACGTGCACTTCACGTTGTTCAGGACCGAGTACATGGTGTCGGTCTCGTTGACCGTGCCGTTGCGCGGGAAGAAGTACGCCTTGTAGCGGCCGCTGCTGACCGTGCGGTAGTCCCAGTCCGCCCAGCGCTTGCCGAGCATGTCGGTGAAGTACTCCGCGTACGCGTCGTACATCGCGGGGTTGTCCGGGAGCAGCAGCGCGTCGTTGTAGAACTTCGTGTGCGCCGACGGCGTCGAGTTCGACGTGGTCTGCACGACGACGTCCCTGGCGCCCTGGACCTGGGAGAACAGCCAGAACTTGTTGTGCATGATCGACTTGCCGTACCGCGGGTTGCCCAGACAGGACTTGCCGGTGGGGCAGAGCGTCACGAAGGACGACCTCGCCGTGTTCGTGCCGAGCGCCGCCTTGAGCATGCTGTACGAGGTGTTCGTCGGGCGGTCGCTCCTGCTGGTCTCGTCGAGCAGGATCTGCACGTGCACGCCGCGGGCCTTGGCGGCGACGAGCGCGTCGACCACCGAGGCCTCCCACACGTGGTAGACCGCGACCTTGATCGTCGAGCCGCGCACCGCGGAGTTCGTCAGCTCGATCAGCCGGGCCCGGACCGCGTACTGCTCGTCGACGGACCCCTTCGGGTCGTTGAAGATCGGCCCCTCGGTCCAGGTCGGGGCCACCTCCGCGTGGGCCGTGCCCACGGCCCCCGCGGCCTGCAGGCCCGCCGCGGACAGGACCGTGGCGAACGCCACCGCCTGGCGGCCGCCCTTGACCGGTTTCACCACACGGTGTCGTCCCGTGCCCCTCAGGCGCCCGTGCGCCATGTCTCATCCCTCCCCTGACGCACGCACACCGTCTCCCCAAACGGGCGCACACGTCCGCGTTCACTCATCAGATCTGTTCACTCATCAGACCGCACGAGTTTTACAGGTGTCCCTCCGGCGCTCCAAGGGGGCCCCGCCGACTTCACGCTTTCGGGCCGCGCGACCGCCGAATGCCGGACACGACCGTGCCCCCTGTCCGGCGGAAACGCCGGACAGGGGGCACGGGTGTGCGAAGGGTCAGCCTTCGCTGGACGCGCCGGCGGAGACACCGGACGGCGTCTGCTCCGCCGCCGCGGTCTTCTTCGCCGTCGTCTTCGACGCCTTCTTGGCCGTCGTCTTCTTGGCGGCCGTCTTCTTGGCCGCGGTCTTCTTGGTGGCGGCCTTCTTGGCCGTCGCCTTCTTGGCGGTCTTGCGCGCCGTCTTCTTGGCCGGAGCGGCCTCCTCGGCCGGGGCCTCGGTCACCGCCTCGGCCGTCTCGACGGGCTTCTCGGCCGCCGGGACGACCATGACGGCCGTCTCCTCGGACGCGGTCGGCGCGGTCGCCTTGCGCACCGCACGACGGCGCGCACGCGGGGGCGCGGCGTCGGCGACGGGCGCCTCGGCGACCGGCTCGGCGACGGGCTCCGCCTTGGGCGCCTCGGCCACGACCACCTCGGCGGCCTCGGGCTCGGCGCCCTGGGCGGCCTTCGGCGACCCCGCGGGCGACGTCGCCTTGCGGACCGCACGGCGGCGCGTACGCCCCTTGGGCGCGGCGTCCTCCGCCGGGGCGGCGGCGTCCTCCGCGGGCGCGGTCTGCGCCGCCTCGACGGCCTCGGGGCTGCCCACGACCGGGTCCTCGGCCGCGGGGGCCGCGGTGCGCGCGACGTCGGACTCGACGACCGGCACCTCCGCCTCGCGGGCCTCGGACTTCGCCTTGGCCGCCTTCTCGGCGGACTTGGCCTTGCGGCCGGACTTCTTCGCCTTGGGGGCGTCCGCCTTCGGCGACTCCGGCTGCGGAGCCTCCTCCTGCGGGGCCTCCGGAGCGACCTCGGCGCGCGGGGCACCGGCCGGGGCCGACGCCCGCCGGGTCGCACGGCGCCGCGAGCGTCCGCCGCGGTGGGCGGCCGCCTCGGCCTCGGCCGCGCTGCTGTACAGCTCCTCGTCCGGGACGAAGTCGGGCTCGGGCAGCGCCACCGGGGCGGCCACCTCGGCGGCGACCTCGGCCGCGGTCTCGGTGTCGGGCTCCGCGGAGCCGTCCGCCGTCTCCGTCTCGTGCGTGTGCTCGTGACCGTGGTCCTGGTGGTCCGAGCCGCCCCGGCCGCGCTTCTTGCGCTTGCCGCCGCCACCGGCGGAGGTGGGCTGCTCCATGTGCACGATCACACCGCGGCCGTTGCAGTGGACGCAGGTCTCGGAGAAGGACTCCAGGAGGCCCTGGCCGACGCGCTTGCGGGTCATCTGGACCAGGCCCAGCGAGGTGACCTCGGCGACCTGGTGCTTCGTGCGGTCCCGCCCGAGGCATTCGAGCAGGCGCCGCAGGACCAGGTCCCGGTTGGACTCCAGGACCATGTCGATGAAGTCGATGACGACGATGCCGCCGAGGTCCCGCAGGCGCAGCTGGCGCACGATCTCCTCGGCCGCTTCGAGGTTGTTCCTCGTCACGGTCTCTTCGAGGTTGCCGCCCTGCCCGGTGAACTTGCCGGTGTTGACGTCGACGACGATCATCGCCTCGGTCTTGTCGATCACCAGCGAGCCGCCGCTGGGCAGCCAGACCTTGCGGTCCAGCGCCTTGGCGAGCTGCTCGTCGATCCGGTACGTCGCGAAGACGTCGACCTCGGACGTCCACTTGGACAGGCGGTCCGCCAGGTCCGGGGCGACGTGCGAGACGTAGCCGTGGATGGTGTCCCACGCGTCGTCGCCGCTGACGATGACCTTGGAGAAGTCCTCGTTGAAGATGTCGCGCACGACGCGGACGGTCATGTCCGGCTCGCCGTACAGCAGGCTCGGCGAGCTCGTCGAGGCCGCCTTCGCCTTCTTCTGGATGTCCTCCCACTGCTGCTGCAGCCGCTCGACGTCGCGGCGCAGCTCGTCCTCGCTCGCGCCCTCGGCGGCGGTGCGCACGATGACGCCCGCGTCCTCGGGGACGATCTTCTTGAGGATGGTCTTCAGACGCGCGCGCTCGGTGTCGGGCAGCTTGCGGCTGATGCCGGTCATCGAGCCCTCGGGCACGTAGACCAGGTAGCGGCCGGGCAGCGAGACCTGGCTGGTCAGGCGGGCGCCCTTGTGGCCGATCGGGTCCTTGGTGACCTGCACGAGGACCGACTGGCCGGACTTCAGGGCGGACTCGATGCGCCGGGGCCCGTTGGCCATGCCGAGCGCCTCGAAGTTGACCTCACCGGCGTACAGCACGGCGTTGCGGCCCTTGCCGATGTCGATGAAGGCGGCCTCCATGGACGGCAGCACGTTCTGGACCTTGCCCAGGTAGACGTTGCCGACGTACGAGGTGGCCTGCTCCTTGTTGACGTAGTGCTCCACGAGCACGTTGTCCTCGAGGACGCCGATCTGGGTGCGCTCGCCGTTCTGGCGGACGACCATCACGCGCTCGACGGCCTCGCGGCGGGCCAGGAACTCGGCCTCGGTGATGATCGGCACCCGGCGACGGCCCTGCTCGCGGCCCTCGCGGCGGCGCTGCTTCTTGGCCTCCAGGCGGGTCGAGCCCTTGATGGACTGGACCTCGTCGGCGCCGGTGCCGGGCTCGCGCTCCGCATCCTTCCCACGCCGTTCCCTCGGCTCACGGACCTTGACGACGGTCCGCTCCGGGTCGCCGTCGGTCGCCTCGCCCTCGCCGGAGTCACCGGCGCGGCGGCGACGGCGACGGCGGCGACGGCTGCTGCTGGAGCCCGAGCCGCCCGACTCCGCGGCCGACTCGTCGGCGTCGTCCCCGTCCTGCTCGGCGGAGTCCGCCGCGTCGGAGGCATCCCCGTCCGCTACGTCCGCGGCGTCGGAGGCGTCCTCGGACTCGCCCGACGCGTCGTTCTGGTCGTTGTCCTGGTCGGCGGCGTCACCGCGGCGACGGCGGCGGCCACCGCGACGGCGACGGCGGCCCTGGCGCTCGCCGGACTCCTCCGTGTCGTCGTCGGAGCCGTCCTGATCGGCGGCGTCGGCGGCGTCGGCGGTGTCCTCGGACTGCGCGGCCGGGTCGTCGGCGGGCTCGGCGGCCTCGGCCGCGACCGGCTCGCGCTCCTCGGCGGCGGGCTGCTCGTCCGCGGCGCGACGGCGGCGGCGACGGCGCGGCGTCTGCTCCTCCTCGGCCGCGGCGGGCGCGGGCGCGGCGGACTCCTCGGCGGCCTCGGCGGCGGCAGCCGCGGCGGCGCGCTCGGGGGTCTGGAACATCGGCTCGGCGAACACCGGGGCCTGGAAGACGGCGACGGCGGGACGGGGCTTGCGGCCGCCGTTCTCACCGGAGTCGTCGGCCTGCTGCGCCTTGCGGGCCTTCTGCGCGGACGGCGCGGAGAACCCGGTGGCGGCGGTCTTGCGGGTGGCGCGACGGCGGCCGCGGCCACGGGGGGCGTCGTCGTCGGACGCCTCGACGGGGGCCTGCTCGGCCTGCGCCTTCTCGGCGGGGGCCTGCTCGGCGGCCTTCGGCTGCTCGGCGGCCTTCGGCTGGTCGGCGAGCTTCGCGGCGACCTCCTGCTCGGCGGCCCTGGGCTCACCGGCGGGCGCGGAGGCGCCGCGGACGGCACGGCGGCGGGTGCGGCGCGGCGCGGCCTCGTCGGCGGCCGGCTCGGCCTCGGTCTTCGCGGAGGCCTCGGCGGTGGCGGGCGCCTCCTCGGCGGTGGCCTGGGGCGCACCGGCGGGGGCGGAGGCGCGCCGGGTGGCACGGCGGCGGCGCGGCGCGGGGGCGGCCTCCTCGGCCTCCTCCACGGCGGCCTGCGGGGCCTGCTCGGCGGGCGCGGGGGCCTCGGCGGCGGGCTCGGTCACCTCGGCGGCCTGCGGCGCGCCGGCGGGGGCGGAGGCGCGTCGGGTGGCGCGGCGGCGGCGCGGGGCCGGGGCGGCCTCGGGCTCCGGCTCGGCGACCGGCGCGGCGGCCTCGACCGTCTCCTCGGCCTCCTCGGCCTCGGCAGCCTCGATGCCCTCGGGCTCTTCCTCGGCGGCGGGGGTGGCCGGTATGGCCGGAGCCGCGGTCGCGGCGGCGCCCGTCGGGGGGCCCGCCGGGCGCGACGCCGCACGGCGCCTGCGGCGCGGCGGCAGGGTGTCGCTGGGGGTGTTGTTGTCCGAGCCCTCGGTGGGTTCGTTCGGCTCAAGCATGCGGGCGGTTCTCCCGTCACGCTCCCGGGCGCCGCGCCGTCCGGTGATGTCCGCGGCTCGCGCTTGGTGCGCGGGGCCGCCATCCGGGGGCGTGGGCGCCGCACGGGAGCTCTATGTCTTGTCTCGCCGGTTCCGTACGCCCATGTGCGGACGGCCTGGCGAAAGTCTCGGTCAGTGCGCTGCCCGACCCAGGTGGCTCCCGAGTACGAGGGCGGCGCGGTGACGTACGTCCTTAGCGGAGGCCTTCCGGCGCAGGCGCCTTCGCGGCGGCAGGTACGGCGGCCGCGGGTGATGCGGCCGTGTCTGCCTCGCGGTCGGGCGCGAGCGGGTCGGTCACCGTGCCGGTCTCTTCATCGAAAAGCCCCTGCGCCAGCCTGGTCACCGCTGCGGGGACCGGCGGCGCCAGGTCGGCCACAGCTCGGAGACCGGACAGGACGTCGTCAGGTCGTACGGCAGGTGTCACGTGCCGAACAACCAGCCGCAGTATCGCACAGGGCTTGTCGGTCGGCCTATCAGTGTCGTGAGCTGTCGGTTCTCCGTCGGCGACGGGGGCGAGGCTCACGACGGCCTCGCGGGCGTCGAAGGTCCGCATGCCGTTCTTGGTGCGGCGCTGGACCTCGACCTTCTCGGCGGCCGTGAACAGCTCGGCGGCGCGCCGCGCCTCCTCGGTGGCCACGCCGTCCAGGCGCAGTTCCCAGACGGAGGCGGTCAGCCGGTCGGCGAGTCCCGAGGTGCGGGACTCGACGGCGTCGACGATGTCCAGGCCGGTCGGCATCGACTCGTCGAGGAGCTCACGGAGCTTCTCGGGGTCGCGCGGCGCGGTGAGCGCGATCTCCAGGTACTCGGCCTCGCTGCCCGTGCCGGTGGGTGCGGCATTGGCGTAGGACACCTTCGGGTGCGGGGTGAACCCTGCCGAGTACGCCATGGGCACCTCGGCGCGGCGCAGCGCCCGCTCGAAGGCGCGCTGGAAGTCACGGTGGCTGGTGAACCGGAGGCGGCCGCGCTTGGTGTAGCGCAGTCGGATGCGCTGCACCGCGGGTGCGGGCGGCGGGCCTACGGGCTGTCGCTTGCCCAGTGGAACTTCTCCTTGTGTGCGGTCCGGGAACGCCCCGCGTGTCGGCGGGGAGCAGTTCGGGGACGTCTCGCGGCGTCACCCGGTCGAGATCATCCCCGCCCAGGCGGGGAAACTGCACTCCCGGGGTTCTTCTCTAGGTTACGCGGCTCCGGCGTGTCCGGTTCCCGCCGGGCCACCGGCACCGCGGCCGGTGCGGCCGGGCCCCCGGCGACCGGCACCGCTTCCCCCGGCCCGCCCAGCAGCATCCGCCGCAGATCGGCCCGGGCCCGGCGCACCCCGTCCCGCGCCGACGCGACGGCCAGGCGTGCCGTGCGGCCCACGCTCCTGGCCGCCTCCGCGGCGGGCCGCCACAGGGCGTCGCGGAGCACGTGCCCGACCGGGGTGAGCACGGTCCGGTAGGCCCAGCGCACCGGCTCGACGAAGATCCACCGAAGGAGCGTGCCGAGGAAGCGGCCGACGGCCCGCGAGAGGTGTCCGGCGATCCGCCAGGCGTGGCCGAACGCGTCGCCGACCTCGCGTGCGACGACGGCGAGCGCCCGGCCCACCGGGGCGAGCACCCACCGCCACAGGGCGACGGCGGGGACCACGAAGATCCAGCGGAGCAGGGTGGTGACGACGGTCCACACGCCCCGGGCGAGCCAGGCGATGCCGGCGCCGATCCCCCGGGCCGTCCAGGCGATGCCGTGGCCGAGGGGGGTCAGGACGGTCCGGTACAGCCACACCGCCGGGACCACGACGAGCGTGCGGCCCAGCCAGACCAGCGCGGCGCCGATGCCGCGGCCGGTGAGGGCGACTCCGGCGCCGATCGCCCGCGCGAGCCGGGCGATCCCGTGGCCGACCGGGGCGAGGACGACGCGGTGGAGCCATTCGGCGGGGATCACGAACAGGACCCGGCCGAGCCAGGCGATGCCGGCGCCGATGCCCCGGACCGTCCGGGCGATGCCGTGG
Source organism: Streptomyces sp. NPDC002564 (assembly GCF_042889645.1). Taxonomy (NCBI): domain Bacteria; kingdom Bacillati; phylum Actinomycetota; class Actinomycetes; order Kitasatosporales; family Streptomycetaceae; genus Streptomyces; species Streptomyces sp. NPDC002564. The sequence goes on from NZ_JBIARE010000003.1 coordinate 687,204, forward strand.
CCGACGGGGGTCAGGACGGTCCGGTACAGCCACACCGCCGGGACCACGACGAGCGTGCGGCCCAGCCAGACCAGCGCGGCGCCGACCGGCGCCAGCACGTACCGCCACAGGGCCACCCACGGCCAGACGAAGACCGCCTTGAACAGCCAGGTCAGCGCGGCGGCCAGGGCGCGCCCGACCGGCCGCAGCAGGGTGCGGTGGACGAAGCGGCCGGACACGGCGAGCGCGTCCCAGAGCAGGCGGACCGGCACGACGAGGACGAGCACGACGATGCGGACCGGGATGCGGATCGCGACGGCGAGACAGCCCTCGGCCTGCGGCTGCGCGGGCGGCACGGGCTGCGTGGGCGGTACGGGCTGCGTGGGCGGTACGGGCCCGCCGGGTCGTCCGGACGGCGGTGCGGGCTGCTGCTGGGGCCGTTTCTCCAGGTCCATGCTGGTCTAGACGCGTGCGGCGTCGGTTCGGATGCGGCCGGTCGCGATCCAGTACCGGAGCTTGCCGCCCCGCTCGTCCTCGAACCGGCCGCCCGCCGCCTCGATGACCTTGCGCGAGCCGGTGTTGTCGGTGTCGCAGGTCACCAGGACGGACTCCAGGCCGAGTGCGGCGGCGTGCGGCAGGCCGGCGCGGAGCATCTCGGTGGCGTGGCCGCGGCGACGGGCCGAGGGCCGGACGTCGTAGCCGATGTGGCCGCCGTACTCGCGCAGGAAGCGGGTGCCGATGGTGTGCCGGAGGGTGAGGCGGCCGAGGTAGTCGGTCCCTTCGACGTACCAGAGGGTGGTGACGGGGACGGAGTGCGGCTGGGCGGGATGGGCGGCGGCGCGGACCTCGGCGACGTACGTCTCGAAGACCGCGCGGTCGCGCCACCGGCTGCCGTAGTGCCGCAGGGTGCCGCCGAGCGCCGAGTCGTCGCCGGGGCCGCCCTGGCCCTCGGCCCGGAGCTCGTCCATCGCGGCGACGAAGGAGCGGTGCACCAGGCCGGTGGGCAGGACGAGTCGTGGCATGTGCGGGTGCTCGGCGCTTCGGCTCGCGGGGGTTCCCTCTCGCCCGCCGCTACTTGACGACCGTGAGCGGCAGGAGCTTCTTGCCGGTCGGGCCGACCTGGATGTGCGTGTCCATCTGGGGGCAGACGCCGCAGTCGAAGCAGGGGGTCCAGCGGCAGTCCTCGACCTCGGTCTCGTCGAGCGAGTCCTGCCAGTCCTCCCAGAGCCAGTCCTTGTCGAGGCCCGAGTCCAGGTGGTCCCAGGGCAGGACCTCCTCGTAGGTGCGCTCGCGCGTGGTGTACCAGTCGACGTCGACGCCCACCTCGGGCAGCGTCTTCTCGGCGCAGCGCATCCAGCGCTCGTAGCTGAAGTGCTCGCGCCAGCCGTCGAAGCGGCCGCCCTCCTCGTAGACGGCGCGGATGACGGCGCCGATGCGGCGGTCGCCGCGGGAGAGCAGGCCCTCGACGATGCCGGGCTTGCCGTCGTGGTAGCGGAAGCCGATCGAGCGGCCGTACTTCTTGTCTCCGCGGATCTTGTCGCGGAGCTTCTCCAGGCGGGCGTCGGTCTCCTCGGAGGAGAGCTGCGGGGCCCACTGGAAGGGAGTGTGCGGCTTGGGCACGAAACCGCCGATGGAGACCGTGCAGCGGATGTCGTTCGAACCGGAGACCTCGCGGCCCTTCTGGATGACGTTCATCGCCATGTCGGCGATCTGCAGCACGTCCTCGTCGGTCTCGGTGGGCAGGCCGCACATGAAGTACAGCTTCACCTGGCGCCAGCCGTTGCCGTACGCCGTGGAGACGGTGCGGATGAGGTCTTCCTCGGACACCATCTTGTTGATGACCTTGCGCATGCGCTCGGAGCCGCCCTCGGGGGCGAAGGTCAGGCCCGACCTGCGGCCGTTCCTGGTCAGCTCGTTGGCCAGGTCCACGTTGAACGCGTCGACGCGGGTGGAGGGGAGGGACAGGCCGATCTTGTCCTCCTCGTACCGGTCGGCGAGGCCCTTGGCGACGTCGGCGATCTCGCTGTGGTCCGCGGAGGACAGCGAGAGCAGGCCGACCTCCTCGAAGCCGGTCGCCTTGAGGCCCTTGTCGACCATCTCGCCGATGCCGGTGATGCTTCGCTCCCGCACGGGGCGCGTGATCATGCCGGCCTGGCAGAAACGGCAGCCGCGGGTGCAGCCGCGGAAGATCTCCACGGACATCCGCTCGTGGACGGTCTCGGCGAGCGGGACCAGGGGCTGCTTGGGGTAGGGCCACTCGTCGAGGTCCATGACGGTGTGCTTGGACACGCGCCACGGCACGCCGCTGCGGTTGGGCACGACGCGGCCGATGCGGCCGTCGGGCAGGTACTCGACGTCGTAGAACCGGGGGATGTAGACCGAGCCGGTCCTGGCGAGGCGGAAGAGGACCTCCTCGCGGCCGCCGGGGCGGCCCTCCGCCTTCCAGGCGCGGATGATCTCCGTCATGTCGAGCACGGCCTGCTCGCCGTCGCCGATGATCGCCGCGTCGATGAACTCGGCGATCGGCTCGGGGTTGAAGGCCGCGTGGCCGCCCGCGAGCACGATCGGGTGGTCGACGGTGCGGTCCTTGGCCTCCAGCGGGATGCCCGCGAGGTCCAGGGCCGTCAGCATGTTCGTGTATCCCAGCTCGGTGGAGAAGCTGAGGCCGAAGACGTCGAAGGCGCCCACCGGGCGGTGCGAGTCGACGGTGAACTGCGGCACCCGGTGCTCCCGCATCAGGGCCTCCAGGTCCGGCCACACGCTGTAGGTGCGCTCGGCGAGCACGCCCTCGCGCTCGTTCAGGACCTCGTAGAGGATCATGACGCCCTGGTTGGGCAGCCCGACCTCGTACGCGTCCGGGTACATGAGCGCCCAGCGGACGTCGCAGGATTCCCACGGCTTGACGGTGGAGTTCAGCTCACCGCCGACGTACTGGATGGGCTTCTGCACATGCGGGAGCAGAGCTTCGAGCTGTGGGAAGACCGATTCGGCAGACATCGCGGACCTTCATGAGCTGGCAGGGGTGACCATCAAGCGTACCCCGGCGATCAGCCGCCCAGTGCCGCGCGCAGTTTCGGCCGGGACGCCTCCTCCCACACCTGCGGCAGCTCGCGCTCGCGGTCCGCTCCGGCCGCCTCCTCCTGCCCGTACAGAAGGCCCCAGGTGAAGGCGGATTCGCCGGCCAGGTACGCCTGGACCGCCAGGGCGCGCAGGGCCTCGCGGGCCACCACGCTGTCCTGGTGGTCGCCGAGGACGCCCTGCACCGACTTCATCCTTTTGGCGAACCGCTTGGCGGGCCCGCCGAGCGCGGGGACCGCGGACTCGCCCGCGTACCGGGCGCGCTTGGCGGCCTTGCGGGCCTGGTGCAGGGCGACGTCGCGCGCGGGGCCCGGGGGCAGCGACAGGGCGTGCTCGACGCGGGTCGCCAGCCGCCGGTAGTCCTTCAGCACGGCCTGGGGCAGCGCCTTTCCCGGCGGCTTCGCGGCGGCGGGGCGCAGCGGGGGCGCGGCGAGCAGGGCGTCGAGGGTGTCCAGGAGGGCGAAGTAGCGCCTGCTGTCGAGGACGGCGACGGTCCTGCGGCGCGATCCGGCGCGGCGGGCGACGGACCAGATGCGCAGCCGGCCGCGCACCGGGCCGAGCAGGAGGGTCCTGGGCAGGCCGGCGATGCGGGTGGTGAGCCGCTCGGCGAGGACCTCCTGGTCGCGGTCGACGCCCAGTTCGCCCGCGAGCCACTTGAGCTCGTCGCCGACGGGGTCGGTGACCGTGCGGTCGAGGATCGTGCGGTACGACGCGAAGGCGCTGCGCATCCGCCGGGTGGCGACCCGCATCTGGTGGACGGAGTCGGGCAGGTCGCGGCGGACGGCGGGGTCCAGGGAGACGAGGGCGTCGCGCTGGGCGCGCAGGTAGGCCAGGACGTGGTCGCCCGCGGTGCCGGTGCCCTCGCCGACGGCGGTGTGCACGGCCTCGGCGACGGCGCCGCTCTTGCCGGGCTTGCGGCCGCTGCCCGCGGCGGTCTCGGCGGCGGCCGGCTCGACCGCGGGCTCCCGGGGCGCGGTCTCGGCCAGTGCCCTGGCGAGCTTGGAGGGCGCGTCGGAGCGGCGCACGCCCGCCTTCTTGAGCTTCTTCTCCACCTTGTCGAGGAAGGCGGGGTCGCCGCCGTCGGCCAGCTCCACCTCGGCCTCGGCCCACGCTGCGGTGCCCGTGCCGCCCGAGAGCCGCTCGGCCCGCACCTGGTCGACGCTCGCCTCGGCGAGCAGCGCGCCGTCCGCGTCCACGAGGTGGCACAGGTTCCTGGCGGACAGCAGCCGGATCACCGGGACCAGTTCGGCCCCGCGCACCCGGGAGCGCACGAGGCCGGACAGGGAGCGGGGCACCGCGTCGGAGAGCGGGGCGTGGATCTCCTCGCGCACGCCGTCGGCGAGCGACACCGGCAGCTTCAGGTGCCAGCCCGCGTCGGCGCCGCCGGTGCGGCGCCGCAGGGTGATCGCCGCGGCGGCCAGGCGTTGGTCGGGGGTGTCCCAGTAGACGGCGTCCAGTTCGGCGACGCCCCGGTCGACGACCTGCGCGACCCCGGCGACGCCGGACAGGTCGGGCAGGGTCGCGTCCGTGGTGACGTCGTACTTCCGCTCGATCTCGCGCTTCGTGTCCGCCATGAACCGAATCTAGACGCGAAAGGCGGAGCTGGGCAGTCCCCCTACGCCGACATCGGGCGCTGCACCTTGATCGACTGGAGCAGGCCGACGGCCACCCAGACCGCGAACATCGACGATCCTCCGTAGCTGACGAAGGGCAGTGGGAGGCCCGCGACCGGCATGATGCCGAGGGTCATGCCGATGTTCTCGAAGGACTGGAAGGCGAACCAGGCGATGATCCCGGCGGCGACGATCGTGCCGTACAGCTCGGTCGTCTCGCGGGCGATGCGGCAGGCGCGCCACAGGACGACGCCGAGCAGCACCAGGATGGCGCCCGCGCCGACGAAGCCGAGCTCCTCGCCCGCGACGGTGAAGACGAAGTCGGTCTGCTGCTCGGGGACGAACTGGCCGGTGGTCTGGGAGCCCTTGAACAGGCCGGTGCCGGTCAGGCCGCCGGAGCCGATGGCGATGCGCGCCTGGTTGGTGTTGTAGCCGACGCCCGCCGGGTCGAGGGCGGGGTTGGCGAAGGCGGCGAAGCGGGCGATCTGGTAGTCGTCCAGGACGCCGAGCTGCCATATGGCGACACCGCCCGCGACGCCCGTGCCGAGCAGGCCGAACACCCAGCGGTTGGAGGCACCGGAGGCGAGCAGCACGCCGAGCACGATCATCGCGACGACCATGACCGAGCCGAGGTCGGGCATCAGCATGACGATCATGATCGGTACGGCGGCGAGCCCCAGGGCCTGCACGACGGTGCGGTGGTCGGGGTGCTCCCGGTCGCCCGCGTCGACGCGGGCGGCGAGCAGCACCGCCATGCCCAGGATGATCGTGATCTTGCAGAACTCGGACGGCTGCAGCGACTGGCCCGCGATGACGATCCAGGCGTGGGCGCCGTTGATGGTCGCGCCGAGCGGGGTGAGGACCAGGAGCACCAGGAAGACGGAGACGCCGTAGAGGATCGGCACGGCGGTGCGCAGCGTGCGGTGGCCGAGCCAGATCGTGCCCGCCATCAGGCCGAGGCCGATGCCGATGTTGATGATGTGCTTGATCAGGAAGGCGTACGGGTCGTCGCCGACGAGCTCGGTGCGGTTGCGGGTCGCCGAGTAGACGAGCGCGGAGCCGATGCCGGAGAGCGCGAGGGCGGCGAGGAGCATCGGCCAGTCGAGCCTGCGCACCAGCGAGTCGCGGGCGAGCAGCCGGGACATGCTGGAGCGCTCGGGGCCGTACCCGGAGACGGAGAAGCCGTTGTTGATGGTCATCGGCGTCAGTCCCGCCTCCCGCCGGCCGGGGCGCCGGCCAGCTCCTGCTGCTCGGCCGGCGGCTTGGGCGCCGTGGGCTTGTACGGCTTGATGGTCGGGGCGTCGATGGAGCCGTCGGTCTCGATCTTCGGCAGCTTCTTCTCGGGCTGCGGCAGGAGGGCCTTCTTGAGGTCCTGCTTGCCGCTGTCGTCGAGGCCGTAGATCGCGTCGTAGATCTTGCGCACGGCGGGCCCGGAGGCACCGGAGCCCGTACCGCCCTGGGAGATCGTCATGACGATCGAGTAGTCCTTGGTGTACGTCGCGAACCACGAGGTGGTCTGCTTGCCGTAGACCTCGGCGGTACCCGTCTTGGCGTGCATCGGGATCTTGTCCTGCGGCCAGCCGCCGAACCGCCACGCGGCCGTACCGCGGGTCGCGACGTCCGCGAGCGCACCGTCTATGTCCTTCTGGAGCGCGGCGTTCATCGGGAGCTTGCCGTGCGACTTCGGCTTGAGCTCCTGGACCTGCTTGCCGTCGGCGCTGACGATCGCCTTGCCGACGGTGGGGTCGTACAGGGTGCCGCCGTTGGCGATGGCGGAGTAGATGGTGGCCATCTGGATCGGCGTGACGAGGGTGTCGCCCTGGCCGATGGAGTAGTTGACGGAGTCACCGGCGCGCATCTTCATGCCTTCGAGGCAGTTCTCGTACGCGATGCGCTCGGCGTACTCGCCGCTCTTCTTGCCCTGCTTGCACCAGGCGTCCTTGTTGGCCTTCCAGTAGTCCTTCTTCCACTGGCGGTCGGGGACGCGGCCGGTGACCTCGTTGGGCAGGTCGATGCCGGTCTCCTTGCCGAGGCCGAACTGGTGGGCGGTCTTGTAGAACCAGTCCTTGGCGTCGTTCTTCGGCTTGTTGCCGCCGTCCTTGGCCCACTGGTCGTGGGAGAGCTTGTAGAAGACGGTGTCGCAGGAGACCTCGAGGGCCTGGCCGAGGGTGATGGAGCCGTGGCCCTTGGACTCGAAGTTCTTGAAGGTCTGGCCGCCGATGGAGTACGAGCTGGGGCAGGGGTAGCGCCCGTTGAACCGGTAGCCCGCGTTGACCGCGGCGGTCGTCGGGATGACCTTGAAGATCGAGCCGGGGGCGGCCTGGCCCTGGATGGCGCGGTTGAGCAGCGGGTAGTTGGACTTCTTGCCGGTGAGCTGGGCGTAGTCCTTGCCGGAGATGCCGCCGACCCAGGCGTTGGGGTCGTAGGCCGGATTGGAGGCCATGGAGACGATGCGTCCGGTCTTGTTCTCCATGACGACGACGGCGCCGGCGTCGGCCTTGTAGTTCTCGCCGGTGTTCTTGTCGAACTCGCCGCGGGCCTTCTTCATCGCGTCGTTCAGCCAGTACTCCGAGACGGCCTGCACGCGCGCGTCGATGCTGGTGACGACGTTCGCGCCGGGCTGGGCCTCGTCGGACTTGGCCTTGCCGATGACGCGGCCGAGGTTGTCCACCTCGTAGCGGGTCACGCCGGCCTTGCCGCGCAACTGCTTGTCGTACGTGCGCTCCAGCCCCGAGCGGCCGACCTGGTCGGAGCGCAGGAACGGCGAGTCGGTGTCCTTGGCCTTGTTGATCTCGTCGTCGGTGACGGGCGAGAGGTAGCCGAGGACCTGCGCGGTGTTGGACTTGCCGGGGGCGGCGTAGCGGCGCACGGCGGTGGGCTCGGCGGTGATGCCGGGGAAGTCCTCGGAGCGCTCGCGGATCTGCAGGGCCTGCTTGGGCGTGGCCTCGTCGGTGATCGGGATGGGCTGGTACGGCGAGCCGTTCCAGCAGGGCTGCGGCGTCTTGGCGTCGCAGAGGCGGACCTTGCCCGCGACGTCCTCGGGCTTCATGTCCAGGACGTCGGCGAGCTTGGCGAGGACCGCCTTGCCGTCGTCCTTCATCTTCATCAGGTCGGTGCGCGACGCGGAGACGACCAGGCGGGTCTGGTTGTCGGCGATCGGCACCCCGCGGGCGTCCAGGATCGAGCCGCGCACGGCGGGCTGCACGACCTGCTGGACGTGGTTGCCCGACGCCTCCTCGGCGTACTCGTCGCCGTTGCGGACCTGGAGGTACCAGAGGCGGCCGCCGAGGGTGAGCAGGAGGGAGACGACGAGGATCTGGATGACGACGAGGCGGATCTGGACGCGTGGGGTCCGTCCGGTCTCGGGGATGTTGGTCACTGTGGTGTTCCCCCCTTCAGTGTGCGTACGGTGCGTACGTGTACCCGATCGACCTGTGCGCGGGCGCGGGCGCTGGCCGGTCCTGGCGGGCGGCGGTCACAGGCGCTTGACCCCCTTGATGCGTCCGGCGCGGGCGACGCGGGCCTTGGCGGCCTTCGCCCGCAGGCCGCCGCGCTGGTTGCCGATGCGCAGGCCGGTGCCGGACGAGAGCCATCCCGCGGAGACGTCGGCGGCCTTGTTGACCGGCGAGTTCTCCCCCAGCGGGTCGTTCTCGGCGCGCCGGGCGAGCGCGATGATCAGCGGCACCGTGAAGGGCGCGAGCAGCAGGTCGTAGAGCGCGGCGGTGAACAGCAGGCCGACCAGGCCCACATGGCGGGCGGCGGTGTCGCCGACGAGGGAGCCGACACCCGCGTAGAGCAGGGTCGAGCCGATCGCGGCGGAGACGACCACGACGAGCGGTCCGGTGGCGGAGCGCAGCCGGCCGTTGTCGGGCTTGGCGAGGCCCGCGAGGTAGCCGACGACGCAGAGCACCAGCGCGTACCGCCCGGCGGCGTGGTCGGCGGGCGGGGCCAGGTCGGCGAGGAGCCCGGCGCCGAAGCCGACGAGGGCGCCGCCGACGTGGCCGTAGACCAGGGCGAGGCCGAGGACGGTGAGCAGCACCAGGTCGGGCACCGCGCCCGGCAGCTGGAGCCGGGCCAGGACGCTGACCTGGACGACCAGGGCGACCACGACGAGGGTGACGGAGAGCAGGATTCGGTTGAAGCGCATGGGTCCGGTCTCCTACTGCTCGTTGCCGTTGTCGGCGCCGTCGGCCGGGGGCTGTCCTGACGGGGTGGCCGTGACGGTCACCGTCGGGGTCGGCCTGGGCTTGGCGGGCTTGGGCGGCAGGACCGTGTCGCGCGGGTCCGCGCGGGGCGCCTCGACGACGACGCCGACGATGTCGAGCTTGGTGAATCCGACGTACGGCTTCACGTAGACGTTGCGCGTGAGGTCGCCGCCGGAGGGGTCGACGCGGACGACCTCGCCGACCGGGACGCCGGGCACGAACGGCTTGTCGGCCTGCGAGCCGAAGGTGACGAGACGGTCGCCCTTCTTGACCTTGGCCTTGCCGTTGAGCAGCTGGACGGAGAGCGGCCGGTCGCCCTGGCCGGTGGCGAAGCCGAGCTCGTCGGTCTTCTCCATGCGGGTGCCGACGGTGAAGTCGGGGTCGTTGGCGAGCAGGACGGTCGCGGTGTCGGGGCCGACCGTGGTGACGCGGCCGACCAGGCCGTCGCCGTTCAGGACGGTCATGTCGCGCTTGAGTCCGTCGTTCGCCCCGGCGTCGATGGTGACGGTCCAGGAGAAGCCCTGGGCCGCTCCTATGCCGATGACTTCGGCGCCCTTGATGCCGTACTGTCCGGCGCCCGCCTTCTTCAGCATGCTGTCGAGCTGGCGGACCCGGCTGCGGTTGCGGTCGTCGCTGCCGAGCTTCGCCTTCAACGCGGCGTTCTGGCGCTCCAGTTCGGCGATGCGGTCGTGGCGCTCACCGGAGTCGCGGACCGCGCCGATCGCGTTGCCGATCGGGTCGACGGCGGAGGACATGCCCTCCTCGACCGGACCGAAGACGGTGGCGGCGGCCTGGCGGGCACCGTCGACCGGTGAGTCCTCGCCGCCGCGGATGTCCACCGTGATCAATGCGAACGCGATGGCGACCAGCAGCACCAGGAGCAGCCGGCTCTCTCGTGTGTCCCTCACGTGCGGCGGCGTGCCTTCCTCAATCGGATGCCGTGGATTCCGCGGATTCTGCGGGCTTCTGCGGGTTCCACGAGTTTCTGGGGAATTGTCGTGCCTTGCCTCTATATCAACGATCCGCCGCACGAGGCGGCAGGCACTCGTACGGCGGATCTTTTCGCGTCAGATCATCTGCGCGGTTGGGCGTCGAGCACCTGCTGCAACGCCTCGAATTCCTCGACGCACTTTCCGGAGCCGAGCGCCACGCTGTCCAGCGGGTCCTCGGCGATGTGGATCGGCATGCCGGTCTCCCGGCGCAGCCGCTCGTCGAGGCCGCGCAGCAGGGCGCCGCCGCCGGTCAGCACGATGCCGCGGTCCATGACGTCGCCGGAGAGCTCCGGCGGGCACTTGTCGAGGGTGGTCTTGACCGCGTCCACGATCGCGTTGACCGGCTCCTCGATGGCCTTGCGGACCTCGGCGGCGGAGATGACGACGGTCTTGGGCAGCCCGGAGACCAGGTCCCGGCCGCGGATCTCGGTGTGCTCGTCGGCGTCCATGTCGTACGCCGAACCGATGGTGATCTTGATCTGTTCGGCGGTGCGCTCGCCGAGGAGGAGGGAGTACTCCTTCTTGATGTGCTGGATGATCGCGTTGTCCAGCTCGTCGCCCGCGACGCGGATCGACTGTGCCGTGACGATTCCGCCCAGCGAGATCACGGCGACCTCGGTGGTGCCGCCGCCGATGTCCACCACCATGTTGCCCGTGGCCTCGTGGACCGGCAGGCCGGAGCCGATGGCCGCGGCCATGGGCTCCTCGATGATGTGCACCTGGCGCGCGCCGGCCTGCGAGGAGGCCTCGATGACGGCGCGGCGCTCGACGCCCGTGATGCCGGAGGGCACGCAGACGACGACGCGCGGGCGGGCGAGGTAGCGCCGCTTGTGGATCTTCAGGATGAAGTAGCGGAGCATCCGCTCGGTGATCTCGAAGTCGGCGATCACGCCGTCCTTCAGGGGGCGCACGGCGACGATGTTGCCGGGCGTGCGCCCGATCATCTTCTTCGCTTCGGCGCCGACCGCGAGAATGCCACCGGTGTTGGTGTTGATCGCGACGACGGACGGCTCGTTGAGTACGATCCCCCGACCCCTGACGTACACCAGCGTGTTGGCGGTCCCGAGGTCGACAGCCATGTCACGGCCGATGAACGACATGTTGTTCCCCATGAGGATGCGTCTGGCCTTCCCTAGTCGAGCTTGTGATGGCTTTTTAGGTAGGCGAGGTGGGTGCTGTGTGGCAGTGGAGGCTTCCATCGTAGTCTCGGCTGCGCGAACACGGCGCTAGGGTCTTCGCCATTGTCAGCAGATGATGTGCCGCTCCGCTCCTGGAGACGTGCCATCGGAGGCACGGGTTCCCCCAATGGGGGTGCATATGCCAAAGGACGGCCGAAAAACATCGGCCGTCCCAGGTCGGTCCGGGCACTCCGCTGACCTCGTGTCAGAAAAAAATCCTGACGCGGTCCTTCCGCGCCGGCCCGGACCGGACCGGTCCCGGCCGGTACCGGCCACCGTGGCGGTCAGGCGATGCCCGGGAAGAAGATCTTGAGCTCGCGCTCGGCGGACTCCTCGGAGTCCGAGGCGTGGATCAGGTTCTCCCGGACGATGGTGCCGAAGTCGCCACGGATCGAGCCGGGCGCCGCGGCGATCGGGTCGGTGGGACCCGCCAGCGCGCGCACGCCCTCGATGACCCGCTCGCCCTCGACGACGAGCGCGACGACCGGACCGGAGGACATGAAGGCGACCAGCGGCTCGTAGAACGGCTTGCCCTTGTGCTCGCCGTAGTGCTGCTCCAGGGTCTCCTGGTCCAGCGGGCGCAGCTCCAGCGCGGAGATCGTCCAGCCCGCCTTGCGCTCGATGCGGCCGATGATCTCACCGATCAGGCCACGACGGACGGCGTCGGGCTTCAGCAGGACGAGGGTGCGCTGGCTCATGTGCGGCTCCAAGCAGTGGTGTCACGATCTTTGCGATCACGTGGGATGGCCCGCACGATACCGCCGTACGAGGGGCGGGCGTGCCGCAGGGCGGGCGGGGCCGCCCCGCGGGAGCCGGGTCAGGCCGCCTCGGCCTCGGCCTGCGCGGCGAACCGCGCCTTCGCCTCGTCGATCTTGCGCCCGAAGTGCACCGACGCCCACCACAGGGCGGCGAAGACCGCACCGAGGAAGAACATCGTCGGCACCACGAAGCCGCTGGCGATCAGCGCGATCTGCAGGGCCCAGCCGAGCTGCACGCCGCCCGGCCGGGTGATCATGCCGCAGAGCAGCAGGCTCAGCAGCATCGCGATGCCGCTGACCGTCCAGACCGTGCCCATGGACAGGTCCTCGTCCTTCATGGCGACCAGACCCGCGAAGCCGATCACGAAGAACTCGCCGATCAGCGTCGAAGCGCAGAGCATACGCACAGGAATCAGCCCCTCCCCAGGAGCAGTCGGGCCTCGCCGACCGTGATGACGGAACCGGTGACGAGCACGCCACCGCCCGCGTACTCCCCCTCTTCCTCGGCGAGGGTGATCGCCGCCTCCAGCGCGTCGTCCAGACGCGGCTCGACCTGCACGCGGTCGTCGCCGAAGACCTCCACGGCCAGGCCGGCCAGGGCGTCCGCGTCCATCGCGCGATGGCTGGAGTTCCGCGTGACGACGATCTCGGCGAAGATCGGCTCGAAGGCCTCGAGGAAGCCCCGCATGTCCTTGTCGTCGCTCGCGCCGACCACGCCGATCAGACGGCTGAAGTCGAAGACCTCGCTGATCGCGGCGGCGGTGGCGCGGGCGCCCGCCGGATTGTGCGCGGCGTCCAGGACGACGGTGGGCGAGCGGCGCACCACCTCCAGGCGGCCCGGCGAGGCGACCGAGGCGAAGGCCTTGCGGATCGTGTCGATGTCCAGCGGGCGCGCGTGCTGCGAGCCGATGCCGAAGAACGCCTCGACGGCGGCGAGCGCCACCGCCGCGTTGTGCGCCTGGTACTCGCCGTGCAGGGGGAGGAAGACCTCCTCGTACTCCCCGCCGAGGCCGCGCAGGGTCAGGAGCTGGCCGCCGACCGCCACCTGGCGGGCCACGACGCCGAACTCCAGGCCCTCGCGGGCGACCGTCGCGTCGACCTCGACGGCCTTCTTCAGCAGGACCTGCGCGGCGTCCACCGGCTGCTGGGCCATGATCACCGTGGCGTCCGGCTTGATGATGCCGGACTTCTCCTTGGCGATCTCGCCCGGCGTGGAGCCCAGGCGGTCGGTGTGGTCCAGGTCGATGGGGGTGATGACGGCGACCGAGCCGTCGATCACGTTCGTCGCGTCCCAGCTGCCGCCCATGCCGACCTCGACGACCGCGACGTCCACCGGGGCGTCCGCGAAGGCGGCGTACGCCATGCCGGTGAGGACCTCGAAGAAGGAGAGGCGGTACTCCTGCCGGGAGTCGACCATCTCCACGTACGGCTTGATGTCCTGGTAGGTCTCGATGAAGCGCTCGGCCTCGACCGGGGCGCCGTCCAGGCTGATCCGCTCGGTGATCGACTGGACGTGGGGCGAGGTGTACCGCCCGGTGCGCAGCTCGAAGGCGGAGAGCAGGGCCTCGACCATGCGGGCCGTGGACGTCTTGCCGTTCGTCCCCGTGATGTGGATCGAGGGGTACGCGCGCTGGGGCTCGCCCAGCACGTCCATCAGGGCGGCGATGCGGCTGACGGAAGGCTCCAGCTTCGTCTCGCCCCAGCGGCCCGCCAGCTCGGTCTCCACCTCGCGCAGCGCCCTGTCCACCTCGGGGTCGGTGGGACGCGCGGGGATGTCGCCCTGCGGCGGGCCCGCCTGGGTGCGCAGGGTGCGGCTGCCCGCCTCGATCACCGCGAGGTCGGGGTCGCGGTCGGTCTCGGCTCCGACGATGTCCTCGAAGGCGCCGTCCGGGTCGGTCTGGTGGTCGTCGTCGTGCGGAGGGAGGTCACTCACGTACGTCAGTCTACGGAGCGCCACCGACACCTGCCCCCAGGACCTGCCCCGGGCCCTCGATCCTCGCTCGACCCCCGGCGAGGACCCTCTCGGGGCGCCCGGCGGGGGGCCGGCCCGGCGGGCCTGCGGGCGGTGGCCTCCCGGGGCTTTCCGTGGCTTTTCGGGGTTGCGGATTCCTGGACCCGCAGGGGATTCCCGAGAGGATTGCCGGCGGGGTTCCCCAGGGGATTTCCGACCCCTGGTCAGGACCTTCGGCCCGTCCGATTCAGGACCTTGGTCCCTCCGCTTCGACGGGTCGCCCGGCAAACTTGGCGATCATGGACATAGGTATCGACCTCGGCACAGCGAACACTCTCCTCTACGTCCGCGGCCAGGGGATCGTGCTCAACGAGCCGTCCGTGGTCGCCGTGCGCGAGGGCAAGGGCGGGGCACTCGCCGTGGGGGCGGAGGCCAAGGAGACGATCGGGCGCACGCCCGGGTCCATCACCGCGATCCGCCCGCTGCGGGACGGCGTGATCAGCGACTACGAGGCGGCCGAGGAGATGATCCGGCACTTCGTGCGCAAGGCCGTGCCGGGGCGCAGGCCGCGGACCCGCATGGTCGTCTGCGTGCCGAGCGGCGTCACGCCCGTCGAGCGGCGCGCCATCGTGCACGCCTCGCAGCGGGCCGGGGCGCGCGCGGTGCACCTGGTCGAGGAGCCGATGGCCGCGGCGATCGGGGCGGGGCTGCCGGTCGCCGAGCCGCGCGGCTCGATGGTCGTCGACATCGGCGGCGGCACCACCGAGGTCGCCGTCATCTCGCTCGGCGGGATCGTCACGGCGCAGTCGCTGCGGGTGGGCGGCGACCGGCTCGACACGGCGATCACCGACTTCGTGCGCAAGGAGCACTCGCTGCTCGTCGGCGAGCGCACCGCCGAGGACATCAAGGTCGCCATCGGGTCGGCGTGGCCGGTGCCGGGCGAGGACGCCCTGGAGATGCGGACGTTCACCGTGCGCGGGCGGGAGAAGGTCGGCGGGCTGCCCAAGACGGTCGACCTCACGGCGCGCGAGGTGCGGGCCGCGCTGGACGAGCCCGTCGAGCAGATCATCGCGGCGGTCAAGACGACGCTGGAGGAGTGCCCGCCGGAGCTGTCCGGCGACATCATGGAGCACGGGATCGTGCTGACGGGCGGGGGCGCGCTGCTCCCCGGCCTCGACCTGCGCCTCGCCTCGGCGACGGGGATTCCCGTCTTCGTGGCGGAGGACCCGCTGGACAGCGTCGCGCTGGGCTGCGGGAAGTGCGTGGAGGACTTCGACGGCTTGGAGCGGGTGATGTCAGCGGCTTAGCCCTCCCGGGCGGGGGGACCGGGGGGGGTGGGCTTCGGCTGTCCCTGCCCCTGCGTCTGCCCCGCCGTGGGGGATGACCCTGACCCGCCGCTCCGCGGCGGATACCACCCACCCACCCACCCGTTCACCCCGCACCGCAACGCCGGACAAGAACCCCACCGAACCTCACCCTTCACGCGAACGAGGAGGGGGGCGGGGCAAACGGGCGGGCGGGCGGCCGTACGCGGCGCCCTACCCCCGCCGGACGGTGCCGGGCAAACGGGTGGGCGGGTGGGAAAGACCCGCCACGGCGCCGGGCGCAGGACACAGGAGCGGGCAGGCACGGGCTCCTACCTCCACCGATCGGTGCGGGGCAAACGGGTGGGCGGGCGGGAAAGACCCGCCACGGCGCCGGGCACGGGACACGGGAGCGGGCCGCCGTACGCCCCTACCCCCGCCGGACGGTGCGGGGCAAACGGGTGGGCGGGTGGGGAAGGCCCGGCACGGCGCGGGGCGCGGGGCACGGGAGCGGGCAGGCACGGGGCCCCTACCCCCGCCGGACGGTGCCGGGCAAACGGGTGGGCGGGTGGGAAGGGCCCGCCACGGCGCCGGGCGCAGCCCCTGCCCCCACCGGACGGTGCCGGGTGAGACAGGCCCGGGGATCAGGCGCGGTCGCCCGAGGGAAGCGTCGCGTGGACCTCGTAGACCCCACCCCGCGGCCCCGCCGCAAACGTGCCGCCCACCGCCCGGACCCGCTCCGCCATCCCCGTCGTCCCCGTACCCGCGGAGACCGGGGCCGCGGGCGGCGCCGTCCTGGGGAGCGGGTTGCGCACCGTGATCCGCAGGCGCGTGCCGCACA
The DNA here is from genome assembly GCF_042889645.1 of Streptomyces sp. NPDC002564. Lineage (NCBI taxonomy): Bacteria > Bacillati > Actinomycetota > Actinomycetes > Kitasatosporales > Streptomycetaceae > Streptomyces > Streptomyces sp. NPDC002564. The sequence continues at coordinate 703,103 of NZ_JBIARE010000003.1, forward strand.
GGGCGACCCGGACCTCGACCGACTCCCCCGGCGCATGCTTCGCCGCGTTCGTCAGGCACTCCTGGACCACCCGGTGGACCGCCGCCTGGCGCAGCGGCGAGAGGCCGTGGGCGGCGTCGTCGACCACGAGGTCCACGGGGCTGCCCGCCCGCCCGCTGCGCTCGGCGAGTTCGGGCAGCGCGTCCAGGCCCGGCGTCGGCGCACCGTCCGTGCCGCGCTGCACGATGATCTCGTTCAGCATCCGGTGCGCACTGCGCGCCGTCTCCGAGAGCTCCTCGAAGTCGCCCTCGAAGGTGCCGCCCGTGGCCCGCCGCGCCAGCACCTGCGAGCGCACGCTCAGCAGCGTGAGCTCGCGGCCCACGAAGTCGTGCACGTCCCGCGCGATGCGGGTCCGTTCCTGCTGGACGGCGTGCAGCGTGTCCGTCTCCGCGCGCTGCGCCTCCAGCGCGCGGACCAGGTCCTGCCGGTTCGCCGCGACGCCGACACCCGCCGCGAGCACGCCGATCGGCACGACCAGGCTGAGGAACGCGCCGAGCGTGTCCCCCCGGTGCACCGGCCAGCCCGGCAGGTTGAACATGACGTACGCGAACGTCACGTACCCGACGACGCCGAGCGTGCCCGCGAGCCGGCCCCGGTAGCGCCCCAGCGAGTAGAGCGCGAACTGGGCCAGCGTCAGCTCGTGCAGCCAGCTGAGGAAGAGCAGCGCGATCGCGTACGTCAGCCACGGCGCCCTGCGGCGCACCAGCAGCGAGGACGCGCCGGCCGCGAGGGCCAGGACGGCGAGCGGGCCGTTGAGGGAGTTGTCCGCCTCGGCGAGGCCGGGGACGTCCAGGCTCATCAGCGCGAAGGCGCTCAGCGCCGCGAGGACGTCCAGCGCGCGCGGCTCCTGCGACCAGCGCCTGCCGAGGCGGCCGGCCGTGGCCGCCGCCTGGCGAATCGCCGGGAAGGCGGCGGGCCGGTTGCGCATGCTGTCCATCATCCAAGGTCTTTCGGCCCGTTTCACCGGACTTACGTCCTTGATTTGGTGATTTGCCGCACCCCGGGACGTTGCGGGTGATCATGGTCGTGTCGTCCCGTCGTGCGCGCCTCGGGCGCCTAACGGGTGGCCCAACGGGTGTCCCTTCGGCGCGGCTGCCCCACCAGAACGCCCGCCGGGGGTCAAATCGGACCATGTGGTATGCCCAGAATCCCGCCAGGCGGACCCATCAGCTCGCCGGCGACGCCGGGGTCCTCCTGTGGACCGCGCTGTGGGCCGCCGCCGCCGTCATCACGTACCGGCTGGCCTGCCTGCTCGCCCTCCCCCGCGCCCTGCAGGAACACAGCGCGCCGCTGCCCCTGGTCGGCGGGCGCGTCGACCGTGTGCTGCGGCTCGTGGCAGGCGTCGTCGACGCCATGGACCCCGTCGTCGTCCGCACGGCCGTGGCCGTGGGTGCCGTCGCCCTCTTCGTCGTCCCCGTCGGCCTCGTCCTGAGCGCCTGGCTGCCGCGCCGGCTGCGCTGGATCCGGCAGGCGGGCGCCGCCCGTGACCTCGCCGCCACCGACGACGGCCGCGACCTGCTCGCCCTGCGCTCCCTGCTGCGCCCGCTCCACGAGGTGGCCGTCACCGCCTCGGAGATCCCGGACGCGACGCCGGGCAGTCTCGCCTGGGGCTGGCGGCACGGCGATCCGGAGACGCTCGACGCGCTGGCCTCGGCCGAGCTGGAGCGGCTCGGCCTCGACCTCGCCCCGCCCGCCGCCGGACCTCCGCCCCCGGCACCCGTCCCCGCGCCCGCCCCGGTCAGCATGCCGGTCCCGGCGCAGGCCACCGAGACGGCCGAGCCCGTCGAGGCGGCCGAGTCCGCCACCGGCCCGGCCACCTAGGCCCCGCCGTGCCCCAGACCCTGCGGCTGACCTCGCAGGTCGCCGAGGCCCTGCTCGGCGCCGTGCCCGAGGGCGCGCTGCTGGTCGGCGCCGACCAACGGGTGGTCGCCGTCAACCAGCAGCTCGTCGAGATGGCGCGGCTGCAGGACGTCGACACCTCCCCGGGCACGCCGGTCGGCACGCTCGCGGAGGCCGTCGCCGAGCAGCTGCCCTCCGGCAGTACGGCGCTGCGCCAGCTCAACCGCCGCCAGTTCCCCCGGACCGCCGAGGTCCGTTTCCTCGACGGCCGGGTGATCAGGACCAACCGGCGCCCGATCGACGTGGACGGCGAGCACCTCGGCGTCCTGTGGCTCGCCGAGGACATCACCGAACAGCGCCGCCGCGAGCACGACCTGCGCCGCCACGTGCGCACCCTGGGCGACCTGGCCCGCGAGCGCGCCGAGTTCACTGCGCGCGCCTCGCACGAGCTGCGCACCCCGCTCGCCACGATCCTCAGCTTCTGCGACCTGCTCGCGCCGCCCGCGGGCGGACCGCTCTCCGCGACCCAGGGCACCTACCTGGACACCATCCGGCGCAACGCGCAGCGCATGCAGGAGATGGTCGACGGGCTGCTGCACGCCGCCGCGAGCACGGGGAGCCGCCCGGAGACGACGTACGCACGCGTCGACATGGCCCGGCTCCTGGGCCGCCTCACCCACGAGCTGCTGCCCCGCGCCGAGGCCGCCGGGATCTTCCTGGTGCACGCCCACGAGCCGGGGCCGCCCGCGTACGCCGACCGCAACCAGCTGGAGAACGCCCTCGCCGCGCTCCTGGACAACGCCGTGAAGTTCACCCCGCCCGGCGGCACGGTCACCGTCTCCGCCCACCCCTACGACGAGCCGGACGGCACCGGCTGGGAGATCTCCGTCGCCGACACCGGCATCGGCATCCCCAAGGAGTTCCACGACGAGGTCTTCACCGAGTTCGTGCGCGCCCCCAACGCCCGCCGCGGCGCCTACCCCGGCACCGGCCTCGGCCTCTCCGCCGTCCGCGACACCGTGCGGCTGCACGACGGGCACATCGCCCTGCACGGCGGGGAGGACGGCGGCACGTCCGTGGTGGTCCGGCTGCCGACGGGGCGGCCCGCGCCCGCATGACGTGCCTGCTCGTCGTCGAGGACGACCCCGACCTCGGCCTGGCCCTGCGCACCGTCCTGGACCAGGCCGGCTACGAGACGGTGCTCGCCGAGGACGGCAACGCGGCGCTGCGGCTGCTCTTCGCCGAGCGGCCCGCCCTGATGGTCCTCGACCTGGTGCTGCCCGGCCTCGACGGCTGGGAGGTCCTCGACCGCACCCGCGACATGACCGACCTGCCCGTGCTCATCCTCTCCGGCCGCACCTCGCCCAACGAGCGGGTACGGGGGCTGCGCGCCGGCGCGGACGACTACGTCACCAAGCCCTTCGACACGCAGGAGCTGCTCGCCCGCATCGAGGCGCTGCTGCGGCGCAGCAGGCCCGACCAGTGGCGCGGCGACTACGTGGAGGCGGGGCTGCGGATGGTGCCCGAGCGGCGGTCGGCGGTCTGGCAGGGGCGGGAGATCCGGCTCAGCGACATCGAGTACCGGCTGCTCCAGGTGCTCGTCCGCAACCGGGGGCGCGTGGTCACGACCGAGCAGTTGCTCGATCTGGTGTGGGACGCGCCCGACGGGGCCGGGCGGGAGCGGGTGAAGTTCGCGGTGCTCCGGTTGCGGCGGCGCCTGGCGGCGTCCGGGGCGGGGGACGGGGATCCGCTGGAGTCCGTGCGGGGGCTGGGGTACCGGTACCGGGCGGATCGGTAGGCCCCCCGGGACCAACGTCCCGGACCAAAGTCCCTTTTCCGGGCATTCCGAAGGTCGCAACCGTCGCGCAACCGACGGCGATCCGGCGGCGCAACCCGGGGCCCGCACGCTCCAGGACGTACGACGTCATGTCCCGTTCGTCCTGGAGTGCCCCGTGTCCGTCAGCCCCACCGCCCACCGGCTCCCCGCGGGGAGCGTCGCCGTCGTGCTCGGGACCCGGCCCGAGCTGGTCAAGCTCGCGCCGCTGGTGCGGCTGCTCGGGGACGCCGCACGGCTGATCCACACCGGGCAGCACTACGACGACTCGCTCTCCGGGCGGTTCCTCGCCGAGCTCGGGCTGCCCGAACCCATCCTGCTCGACGGCGTCGGCGGGCAGGCCCGTGCCGTGCAGATCTCCGTCGCGCTCGCCCGGCTCGACACCGAGTTCGCCGCCCGGCCGCCCCGCGCCGTCGTCGTCCAGGGCGACACCAACGCGGCGCTGTCCGGCGCGCTCGCCGCCAACGCCCGCGACATCCCCCTCGTCCACATCGAGGCGGGCCTGCGCAGCCACGACCGCGCGATGCCCGAGGAGCACAACCGCGTCCTGATCGACCAGCTCGCCGACGTCCTGTGCGCGGCCACCGAGGACAACCGCGCCCACCTCGTCGCCGAGTCGATCCCCGACGGGCGGATCGCCGTCACCGGCAACACCGTCGTCGCGGCCGTCGCCGACGCCCTGCCCGGCCCCGCCGAGCGCGCCGCCCTGCTGGCCGCGCACGGCCTCACCCCGGACGCGTACGTCCTGGCCACCGTGCACCGGCCCGAGAACACCGACGACCCGGCGGCGCTGCGGGCCGTCCTCACCGAACTGGCCGCGCTGGCCGGGCGGTTGCCCGTCCTGGTCCCGCTGCATCCGCGCACCCGCGCCCGCGCCGAGGCCGCCGGGCTCGGCCACCTGCTCACCCCGCTCACCGCCCTGCCCCCGCTCGGCCACGGCGAGTTCCTCGCACTGGCCCGGCACGCGGCGCTGCTCGTCTCCGACTCCGGCGGCGTCCAGGAGGAGGTCACCGTCCTCGGCAGGCCGCTCGTCGTCGTGCGCCGCTCCACCGAACGCCCCGAGGCGATGGCCGCCGGATTCGCCGAACTCGTCGCGCCGGGACCGGAGATCGGCCGGGCCGCACGGCGCAGGCTCGCCGAGGGCCGGGACGGGCTGCGCCGCCTCGCCGCCACCCCCAGCCCGTTCGGCGACGCCCGCGCGGCGCAGCGCATCGTCGCGCTCCTCACGGACCTGGTGGCCGGCGCCGGCCACGCCGACCGCCTCTCCGCCGCGGCCTGACCCCGCTCCCCCACCACGCCCAGGACCCCCGATGCTGACCTTCGACCGGCTGCTCCTCCTCTTCCCCTTCGTCCTCCTCGCCTGCTTCCTGCTGTACTGGGCGGGCGCCCGCCACGCCTATCTGCGCCGCCCCGCCCACGAGCCGGGCGACTCCGGCGCCCTCGACTGGCACTTCTTCGTGCCCTGCCGGGACGAGGAGACCGTCGTCGGCACCACCGTGCACCGGCTGCGCACCGACTTCCCCGCCGCCCACGTCTGGGTCGTCGACGACGCCAGCGAGGACCGCACGGCCGCCGTCGTCGCCGCCCTCGCCGAGGACGACGTCCGCGTCCACCTGGTCTCCCGCCGGCTGCCCGACGCCCGGATCGGCAAGGGCGCGGCCCTCAACGCGGCCTACGGCGAGCTCGACGAGTTCCTGCCGTCGGACGCCGACCGCTCCCGGGTCGTGGTGTGCGTGGTCGACGCCGACGGGCAGCTCGCCCCCGGCGCGCTGGACGCGGTCAGCGGGCCCGCCGGATTCGGCGACCCCGAGACCGGCGGCGTACAGGTCGGCGTGCGGATGCGGAACGTCGACGAGCCGCGCCCGCTGCCCGGCCGCGGCCGGGTGCGCAACGCCCTCGCCCGGCTCCTGGTGCGCATGCAGGACATGGAGTTCGCCGTCTCCAACGCGGGCATGCAGCTCCTGCGCGGGCGCACCGGCTCGGTCGGCCTGGGCGGCAACGGACAGTTCACCCGGCTCACCGCCCTGGACCGGATCGCCGCCGCCGAGCGCCGCCCCTGGCAGCGCGACGCGCTCCTGGAGGACTACGAGCTGGGCCTGCACACGATCCTCGGCGGCTACCGCGTGGCCCACATCGCCGACACCCACGTCTCCCAGGAGGGCCTGCCGCACGCCCGCCGCTTCCTGACCCAGCGCACCCGCTGGGCGCAGGGCAACCTGCAGTGCGTGCGGTACGCGCCGCGCATCGTCGGCTCCCGGCACTACTCGGGGCGCGGGGTCCTGGAGACGCTGTACACCTTCATGCAGCCGCTGGCGCACGTCGCGAGCCTGGCGCTGACCGTGCTGCTGGTGGCCGCCCTCGCGCTCGGCCGCGCCCCGCTGGACTCGGCGCTCGGCGCCTGGCCCTCGGTGCTCGTCCTGTGCGTGCTCTCGGTGCTGCCGTTCGTCCTGTGGGGCCCGGTCTACCGCAGGGACTTCGCGCCCGGGCGCAGTCGGCTCACCGGCCTGTTGTGGGGCTTCGCGCTGTGGCTGTACGCGTACCACGTCTTCGTCGTCTCCACCCGCGGCCTGCTGCGCGTGCTGCGCGGCAGGAACGGCTGGGCCAAGACGCGGCGCAACGCGGAGGCCGTGGGTGCGGGGCCGGTCGCCACGGAGGCGTAGCGGGTACGCGAAGGCCCCGGGACCGAGGGATCGGTGCCGGGGCCTTCGAGCTGCGCATGCCGGGTCGGGCATCAGGCGGCGGGCAGGGCCTCCAGCTGGGCCTGCAGCCGGGCGATGTCGGCCTCCGCCTTGGTGAGGCGGCCGCGGATCTTGTCGACCACGTTGTCGGGGGCCTTGGCGAGGAACGCCTCGTTGCCGAGCTTCGCGGTGGCCTGCGCCTTCTCCTTCTCGGCGGCGGCCAGGTCCTTGGCCAGGCGCTTGCGCTCGGCGGCCACGTCGATCGTGCCGGACAGGTCGAGCGCGACCGTGGCGCCGGAGACCGGCAGCGTCGCCGTCGCCGTGAAGGCGTCGCCCTCCGGCTGCAGGCGGAGCAGCTGGCGGATGGCGGCCTCGTGCGGGGCGAGCGCCGTGCCGTCCAGGGTCAGCCGGGCCGGGACCTTCTGGCCCGGCTGCAGACCCTGGTCGGCGCGGAAGCGGCGGACCTCGGTGATGACCTGCTGGAGCGTCTCGATCTCGCGCTCGGCGCCCGCGTCGCGGAAGCCGCCCGGGGCGTCGGCCCCGGGAACGACCACCGTGGACGGCCAGTCGGCGATGACGAGCGACTCGCCGCCGGTCAGCGCCGTCCAGAGCGTCTCGGTGACGAACGGGACGATCGGGTGGAGCAGGCGCAGGGTGACGTCGAGGACCTCGCCCAGGACGCGGGCCGAGACCTTCGCGCCCTCGCCGCCCGCCATGAACGTCGTCTTGGACAGCTCGACGTACCAGTCGAAGACCTCGTCCCACGCGAAGTGGAAGAGGGCGTCGGAGAGCTTGGCGAACTGGAAGTCGTCGTAGAGCGCGTCGACTTCGGCGACCGTCGCGTTGAGGCGGGAGAGCACCCAGCGGTCGGTGGCGGACAGCTGCTCGGCCGGGGGCAGCTCGCCCTCGATCGTGGCGCCGTTCATCATCGCGAAGCGCGTGGCGTTCCAGATCTTGTTGGCGAAGTTGCGCGAGCCCTGGACCCAGTCCTCGCCGATCGGCACGTCCGTGCCGGGGTTGGCGCCGCGGGCCAGGGTGAAGCGCAGGGCGTCCGAGCCGTACTTGTCCATCCAGTCCAGCGGGTTGACCGCGTTGCCGAAGGACTTCGACATCTTCTTGCCGAACTGGTCGCGGACCATGCCGTGCAGCACGATCGTGTGGAACGGCGGGGTGCCGTCCATCGCGTACAGGCCGAACATCATCATCCGGGCGACCCAGAAGAAGAGGATGTCGTAGCCGGTGACCAGGACCGAGTTCGGGTAGAACTTCGCGAGCGACTCGGTCTCCTCGGGCCAGCCGAGCGTGGAGAACGGCCACAGGCCGGAGGAGAACCACGTGTCCAGCACGTCGTTGTCCTGCGTCCAGCCCTCGCCGGTGGGCGCCTCGTCGTCGGGGCCGACGCAGACGACCTCGCCGTTCGGCCCGTACCAGACGGGGATGCGGTGGCCCCACCAGAGCTGGCGCGAGATGCACCAGTCGTGGAGGTTGTCGACCCAGTCGAAGTAGCGCTTCTCCATCTCCTGCGGGTGGATCTTGACCCGGCCGTCGCGGACCGCGTCACCGGCGGCCTTGGCGAGCGGGCCGACCTTGACCCACCACTGCATCGACAGGCGCGGCTCGATGGTGGTCTTGCAGCGCGAGCAGTGGCCCACCGAGTGGGTGTACGGGCGCTTCTCGGCGACGATGCGGCCCTCGGCGCGCAGCGCGCCGACGATGGCGGAGCGGGCCTCCAGGCGGTCCAGGCCCTGGAAGGGGCCGGGCACGGTGATGACCGCGTGCTCGTCCATGACCGCGATGTTCGGCAGGCCGTGGCGCTGGCCGATCTCGAAGTCGTTGGGGTCGTGGGCCGGGGTCACCTTGACGGCGCCGGTGCCGAACTCGGGGTCGACGTGCTCGTCGGCGACGACGGGGATCGTGCGGTCGGTCAGCGGCAGCTTGATCTGCTTGCCGACCAGGTGCTTGTACCGCTCGTCCCCGGGGTGGACCGCGACGGCGGTGTCACCGAGCATCGTCTCGGCGCGGGTGGTGGCGACGACGATGGTGTCGTCCCCCTCGCCGTACTTCATGGAGACGAGCTCGCCGTCGTCGTCCTGGTACTCGACCTCGATGTCGGAGATCGCCGTCAGGCAGCGCGGGCACCAGTTGATGATGCGCTCGGCGCGGTAGATCAGCTCGTCGTCGTAGAGCTTCTTGAAGATGGTCTGGACGGCCTGGGAGAGGCCCTCGTCCATGGTGAAGCGCTCGCGCTCCCAGTCGACGCCGTCGCCGAGGCGGCGCATCTGGCCGGAGATCTGGCCGCCGGACTCGCCCTTCCACTTCCAGACGCGCTCGATGAACTCCTCGCGCCCGAGGTCGTGGCGGGACTTGCCCTCCTTGGCGAGCTCGCGCTCCACGACGTTCTGCGTGGCGATGCCGGCGTGGTCCATGCCGGGCTGCCACAGCGTCTCGTGGCCCTGCATGCGCTTGCGGCGGGTCAGCGCGTCGATGAGCGTGTGCTCGAAGGCGTGGCCCAGGTGCAGCGCGCCGGTGACGTTCGGCGGGGGGATGACGACGGTGTACGGCGGCTTCTCGCTCTTCTCGTCGGCGGAGAAGTAGCCCCGTTCCACCCAGCGCTCGTACAGCGGCCCCTCTACCTCGGCCGGCGCGTACTGGGTCGGCAGTTCGGGAGTGGTCGCTGGAGGCTGCTGCTGAGCGTTCTCGGTCACCCGGCCAGTTTAGAGGGGCGACGGAGCGGTCCCGAAACCGGAATGTTCGACATCGCTTGCGGTCGGGCGCTCCACGGCCCCCGGACTTCGTTCAGGATGTCCGGGACACATCAGCGTTCGGAGGGGGACCCACGCCATGAGCCACCAGCAGCCGGGACCGTACGACGGTCAGCAGCCCGGCCCGTACGGCGGGCAGCCGCAGCAGCCGGGCCCCTACGGGCAGCCCCCGCAGGGCGTCCCCCCGCAGCAGCCCCAGCCCGGCTACGGCTACCCCCAGCAGCCGCCCGGCCCCCCGCCCCAGCAGGGCGGCTACAGCCAGCCGCAGCAGCCGGGCCCCTACGGGCAGCCGCCGCAGCAGGCGCCGTACGGGCAGCCCCCGCAGGGCCCCTACGGGCAGCAGGGGCCCTATGGACAGGTGCCGCCCCCGCCGGGGCCGCAGGGCGGCGGCAAGAAGAGGACCGGGCTCGTCATCGGCGCGGTCGCGGTGGTCGCGGCCCTCGGGGTCGGCGCGTACTTCGTCTTCGGCGGGGGCGGTTCGACGTCCGTCGAGGACGACGGGGCCCACAAGCTGGTGCCGCCCGCCTCGGTCGCGGGGTACACGAAGGGCGACGACTCGAGCTCCCCCGACGACGGTCCGCTGGGCTCCGGCGACAAGAAGAACGCCGAGGAGATCGGCATCAAGAACCCGCAGAACGTGGCGGCTTCGTACCGGTCGGGCACGGCCCTCAAGGCGAAGCAGATGAGCTTCCAGGGGATGTACGGCGAGATCGAGGACCCGGAGAAGTCCGTCGACGACGGCTTCGCCAAGGCGGAGGAGAACTCGCGCAAGGAGTCGGGCGGCGACACCGACGACAAGATCGAACTCGTCGGCAGCCCGGAGACCGTGGAGCCCGACGGCCTCGACAACGCCGTCATGAAGTGCCAGAGCGCCAGCATCAAGGACGACGGCCAGGAGACGCGGCTGCCGATCTGCATCTGGGCCGACCACAGCACGTACGGCATCGTCTTCGGCGTCGACCTGGCGGCGATGGCCAAGGGCGGTGGCGGCCTGGCCACGGACGACGTCGCCGGGTTCGCGGCCCAACTGCGGGAAGCGGCGCGCGTCAAGGCGTAGCGGCGCGGACGCGGGGGCGGGTCCGGGGTCGCGCGGCGGCTCCGGGCCCCGCCGTGCCCGCCGCACGTCCGCCGCATGCCCGCCGCACATCAGCCGCACATCAGCCGGACGTCCGGCCCGGATCGGCCGCCGTACGTCCGGCCTCGGGAACAGCCCTTCAACAACTCCGCATCGATCCGGTCCGAGCGCCCCGACCCCCTCCCGTGATCCGACAGGATGTTCGGGCCATGTAAAGCATCGGGAGGGAACCCCAGCGATGAGCCACCACCAGCCGGGACCGTACGGCGGGCAGCAGCCCCAGCAGCCCGGTCCGTACGGCCAGCAGCCGCCGCAGCAGCCCGGCCCCTACGGGCAGCCGCCGCAGGCCCCGCAGCCCGGCTACGGCTACCCCCAGCAGGCCCCGCAGCCCGGCTACGGCTATCCCCAGCAGGCTCCCCAGGGCCCCTACGGGCAGCCCCAGCAGCCGGGCCCCTACGGGCAGCCGCCCCAGCCGCCCTACGGTCAGCACGCCCCCTACGGGCAGGTGCCGCCCCCGCCGCCCGGCGGCGGCAAGAAGAAGACCGGCATCATCGTCGCCACCGTCGCCGTGGTCGCCGCGGCCGCCGTCGGCGGCTACTTCCTCCTGGCCGGGGGCGACGACGACAAGAGCGGCAAGGACGGCGGCTCGTCGAGCGTCGCGGACGGCGGCGGTGGCGGTGGCGGCATCAAGGACGACGGCCCGCACAAGCTGATCGCGCCGGACACCGTCCTGACCGACTACAAGAAGGACCCGGCCCGCTCCAGCGGTCTGAACAGCGTCGACCTGGACAAGGCGGAGGCGGCCGGGGTGAAGAACCCCAAGGACGTCCAGGGCCAGTACCAGTCGGGCAGCAAGGACAACCCGATGGCGCAGAAGGTCCTGACCTTCGGCGGCGTGTACGGCGACATCGAGGACCCCGAGGGCGTCGTCGACCACATGTTCACCAACGCCAAGGAGAAGAACGCGGCGTCGGGCGGCAGCGGCGAGAGCGTCGAACTGGTCGGCGAGCCGAAGGCGTACGAGCCCGCCGGGCTCGACGGCGCGGTCATGAAGTGCCAGGAGATGAAGGTCGACCTGGGCGGCGGCGCGGGGACGTCCGGCTCCACGGCCGGGTCCACGGCCGGGTCCTCCGGGCCGAGCAAGATGTCCGCGGCGACCTGCATCTGGGGCGACCACAGCACCCTCGGCTACGTCGTCACGACGGATGTCGCGGGCGCGCTGGCCGGGACGCCCGCCGACCTCGACGAGGCGGCGTCCACCACGGCCAGGTTCCGCGGCGAGGTCCGCGTCAAGGCCTGAGACGGCGCCCGCGCGGCGGGACCCGGTCGTCCGGCCCGGTCCCGCTGCGTCAGGATGTCGGGAACACATCAGCATTTCGAAGGGGGACCCCCATGAGCTACAACCAGCCGGGACCGTACGGCCAGCAGCCGCCCCAGCAGCCCGGCCCGTACGGCCAGCAGCCGCAGCAGCCCGGCCCCTACGGGCAGCCGCCGCAGGCCCCGCAGCCCGGTTACGGCTACCCCCAGCAGGCTCCCCCGCCGCAGCCCCAGCCCGGGTACGGCTACCCGCAGCAGGGCGGCTACGGCCAGCCCCAGCAGCCGGGCCCCTACGGGCAGGTCCCCCCGCAGGCCCCCTACGGGCAGGTGCCGCCCCCGCCGCCCGGCGGCGGCAAGAAGAAGACCGGCATCATCGTCGCCACCGTTGCCGTGGTCGCCGCGGCCGCCGTCGGCGGCTACTTCCTGCTCGCCGGGGGCGACGACGAAAAGAGCGGCAAGAACGGCGGCTCCAGCGTCGCGGACGGCGGCATCAAGGACGACGGCCCGCACAAGCTGACCACGCCGCAGCGGATCCTCAGCGAGTACGAGAAGGGCGACGACCCCAGCAGCGGCTTCAACTCCAGCGACATGGCGGCCGCGGAGAAGGCCGGCGTGAAGAACCCCGAGGACGTCGACGCCTCCTACAAGTCGGGCGACGAGAGCAACCCGCTGGGGCAGAAGGCGATCCAGTTCATGGGCGTGTACGGCGAGATCGACGACCCGGGCAAGGTCGTCGACGGCATGTTCGCCAAGGTCAAGGAGGACTCCCGGAAGGAGGGCGCGCAGACCGGCGAACTGGTCGGCAGCCCCAAGGACTTCAGCACCGGCGAGGCCGTCCTCAAGTGCCAGGAGTCCGTGATCAAGAACGACGGGCCGAGCAGCGGCGCGGCGTCGGGCCCCAAGGAGATCCACATGCCGGTGTGCATCTGGGGCGACCACAGCACCCTCGCCGTCGTGGTGCCCGTCGAGGTCGCCGACGCCGTCGCGGGCAAGATCTCGCTCGCCGACGCGTCCGCCACCACGCTCAAGGTCCGCAAGGAAGTCCGCGTCAAGGGCTGACCGACGCCGGGGCCCGACGCCCGCCGCACCACCGACGAGGGGGAACCACGCAGTGAGCCACGACCGGCCCGGACCTCCCGGGCAGCCGCGGCAGGCCGTCCGGGGCGACGGCAGGAAGCGGACCGGGTTCCTCGTCGGCGCCGTGGCGGTCCTGGTGGCGGCCGCGGCCGGCGGGTACGTCCTGCTCGCCGGGACCGACGCCGGGTCGTCCGAGGCGGGCGCCGGGCGGTACGAGCTGACGGCGCCCCCGACGGTGCTCGGCGGCTCGTACCGGAAGGCGGGGTCCTCCGGCGCCGACGGCGGGCTGTCCGACGCGGGGCTCAGGGACCTGGCCGAGCGGGGCGTGCGCGGCGCGAAGGCGGTCGGCGGCCGCTACACGGCGGGCAGCAGCGCCGGCCAGAAGGCACTGACCTTCTCCGGCGTGTACGGCACGGTCGAGGACCCGGAGAAGGTCGTCGACGGCATGTTCGCCGAGCTGCGCCGGACGTCCGCGCGCGGGTCCGGCGGTGTGCGGCTCCTCGGCGTCCCGCAGGTGTTCACCCCGGCGGGCTTCGACGAGGGCGTCATGAAGTGCCAGCGGGCCGAGTTCCGTCCGGGCCCCGCCGACCGGGACGCCGACCGGGACGGGAAGGACACGGCCGGCCCGCGCGGCTTCGCGAACCCGGTGTGCATCTGGGGCGACCACAGCACGGTCGTCACCGTCGGCCACTCCGACGCGGGGGCCACGGCCAGCGGCGAGCAGGTCTCCCTGGACACGGTCGCGGGCCTGGCCGCCAAGCTGCGCGCCGACGTCCGCGTCGAGGCGGAGCGCTAGCCCCGCGGGCCCGGCCCGTACGCCGAAGGGGCGCCCGGCGAGTGATCGCTGGGCGCCCCTTCGGCGTACGGGCCGGGCCGGTGTCCGGCTAGGCCGACTTCTGCTCCCCGCCGGTGCCGCCGCGCGCGTCGCGCGGGACCAGCGTGGGGTTCACGTTCGACCGGACGACGTCCGCCGTGATGACGACGCGGGCCACGTCCTTGCGGGACGGCACCTCGTACATCACCGACTGCAGGACCTCTTCCATGATGGCGCGCAGGCCTCGGGCGCCGGTCTGCCGCAGGATCGCCTGGTCGGCGATGGCCTCCAGCGCCTCGCGCTCGAAGTCCAGCTCCACGCCGTCGAGTTCGAACAGGCGCTGGTACTGCTTCACCAGTGCGTTGCGCGGCTCGACCAGGATCTGGAGCAGGGCCTCGCGGTCGAGGTTGTGGACCGAGGTGATCACGGGGAGGCGGCCGATGAACTCGGGGATCATCCCGAACTTCACCAGGTCCTCCGGCATGATGTCCTCGAACTGGTCCTTCTCCTCCATCTCGCGCTTCGAGCGGATGGTGGCGCCGAAGCCGATGCCCTTGGCGCCCGCCCGCGACTCGATGATCTTCTCGAGGCCGGCGAAGGCGCCGCCCACGATGAAGAGCACGTTCGTCGTGTCGATCTGGATGAACTCCTGGTGCGGGTGCTTGCGGCCGCCCTGCGGCGGAACGGAGGCCGTGGTGCCCTCCAGGATCTTCAGCAGGGCCTGCTGGACGCCTTCGCCCGACACGTCGCGCGTGATCGACGGGTTCTCGCTCTTGCGGGCGACCTTGTCGATCTCGTCGATGTAGATGATCCCGGTCTCGGCCTTCTTGACGTCGTAGTCGGCCGCCTGGATCAGCTTGAGCAGGATGTTCTCGACGTCCTCGCCGACATAGCCGGCCTCCGTCAGCGCCGTCGCGTCCGCGATGGCGAACGGGACGTTCAGCATGCGCGCCAGCGTCTGCGCGAGGAGCGTCTTTCCTGAGCCGGTCGGGCCGAGCAGCAGGATGTTGGACTTCGCGAGTTCGATCGCGTCGTCACGGCCCTGCGCGCCGCCGTTCTCTCCGGCCTGGACCCGCTTGTAGTGGTTGTACACCGCTACCGAGAGGGCCTTCTTCGCGGGCTCCTGGCCCACGACGTAGCCCTCAAGGAATTCGTAGATCTCGCGAGGCTTGGGAAGTTCCTCCCAGCGCACCTCGCTCGTCTCCGCGAGCTCTTCCTCGATGATCTCGTTACAGAGGTCGATGCACTCGTCGCAGATGTACACACCGGGGCCTGCGATGAGCTTCTTGACCTGCTTCTGACTCTTTCCGCAGAACGAGCACTTGAGCAGATCGCCGCCGTCACCGATGCGTGCCACGAGGTGCTTCCCCTTCGCCTGGGAGACGCCACGTTCAGCGGCTCCTGGTGCCTCATATCCGACGGTACCCTGCCGGGCCCCCCGTTCGGGCCCCCCTTGGCACGGTTCGCTTCGACGCGGGTCGTGCGCGAACCGTGCCGTGGAGCGGCAGATGCTACAGCTCGGTGTCAGGCAACCGCGGAATTGTTCATCTTCCGGGTGGAGATGATCTGGTCGATCAGGCCGTACGAGAGCGCGTCCTCGGCCGTGAGGATCTTGTCGCGCTCGATGTCGTCGCGGATCTTCTCGATCGGCGTCGTGGAGTGCTTGGCCAGCATCTCCTCCAGCTGCGAACGCATCCGGAGGATCTCGTTGGCGGCGATCTCCAGGTCGGAGACCTGACCGCGGCCGGTCTCGCTGTAGGGCTGGTGGATCAGCACGCGGGCGTTCGGCAGGGCCATGCGCTTGCCCGGCGTACCGGCCGCGAGGAGCACGGCGGCGGCGGACGCGGCCTGGCCCATGCAGACGGTCTGCACGTCGGGCTTCACGAACTGCATCGTGTCGTAGATGGCCGTGAGCGCGGTGAACGAGCCGCCCGGGCTGTTGATGTAGATCGAGATGTCACGGTCCGGGTCCATCGACTCCAGGCACAGGAGCTGCGCCATGACGTCGTTGGCGGACGCGTCGTCGATCTGCACGCCGAGGAAGATCACGCGCTCCTCGAAGAGCTTCGCGTACGGGTCGTACTCGCGCACGCCCTGCGAGGTGCGCTCGACGAAGCGCGGGATCACGTAACGGGACTCGGCGGTGGCGCCGGTGAACTCGGCCTGGCCGCTCTCGGCCTGCGCACGGCCGTACAGGCCGCTGCCGGGGAAGTTGTTCATCTCTGGTGTTCTCCTGAGAGGGGAGGGGCTGAGGTGGTGGCTGCGGGGCGCTGAGCGGGGCTCAGGCTCCGGTGCCGCCTCCGCCCGGCATGCGCGCGGCGCTGGACATGATGTCGTCGATGAGGCCGTACTCCTTGGCCTCCTGCGGGTCGAACCAGCGGTCGCGGTCCGAGTCGCGCGTGACCTGCTCGACGGACTGACCCGTGTGGTGCGCCGTGAGCTCGGCCATCTTCTTCTTGGTGAGCAGCAGCCGCTCGGCGTGGATCTTGATGTCCGACGCGGAGCCCGCGAGGCCCGCGGACGGCTGGTGGATCAGGATCTCGGCGTTCGGCAGGGCGAAGCGCTTGCCGGGCGTGCCCGCGCTGAGCAGGAACTGGCCCATGGAGGCCGCCATGCCCATCGCGATCGTCACCACGTCGTTCTTGATGTACTGCATGGTGTCGTAGATCGCCATGCCGGCCGTGATCGAGCCGCCGGGGCTGTTGATGTAGAGGTAGATGTCCTTGTCCGGATCGGAGGCAAGGAGCAGCAGCTGTGCGGTGATCTTGTTGGCAATGTCGTCGTCGACCGGCTGGCCGAGGAAGATGATCCGCTCGCCGAGCAGCCGGTTGTAGACCTGGTCGCCGAGGCCACCACCGATGGAGGGGTCGCCGGCGGCGGAGGGCATCAGATTCGTCACGTATCCACCTGCTCGTCTTACGACGGCGCCGGGCCGTCTCACGTCTTCAGCTGGGGCTGGGGCACCCGCGTGCTCGCCGCTCCGGGACGGCTTCGGGGACTCCCCTGCCCTCGTATTCATGGACCCTAACGCTCAGCCCCGTCCGGGGAATCCCGCAAAGGTGACTGTTCGCTGTGAGCGCATGTTCTGGCGGGGGCGCCTTGGACGGTACGGGCCGCGCCCCGTCAGGGGCGCGAGGAACTGCGCGGCCAGCCCCCACCGGGCCGCAGACGCGTCTGCCGCGGCAGGCCCACGGCGAGTGCGGGGAGGCCCGCAGGGCCCGTCTGGGGGCGCGGGGAACTGCGCGGCCAGCCCCCACCGGGCCGCAGACGCGTCTGCCGAGGCAGGCCCACGGCGAGTGCGGGTCGAATCTGGTTGCTCGCGCAGTTCCCCGCGCCCCTGAGGGGCGCAGGCCCACGGCGAGTGCGGGTGGGCTCTGGTTGCGCGCGCAGTTCCCCGCGCCCCTGGTGGGGCCCGTGCCCCTCATGACGCCGGGCCCCCGGAACCCAATGGTTCCGGGGGCCCGGTGCGGGGTCAGGCGAGCGGCAGCGCTCAGGCCTCGGTCTTCTCCTCGGCCGGGGACTCGGTCTGCTCGCCCTCGGCGGCAGCCGTCTCGTCCTCGTCCTCGAGGTCGACGACCTCGCCGTTCGTGTCCTTGACCGTCGCGGCCTCGACGACGACCGCGAGGGCCTTGCCGCGGGCGACCTCGCCGACGAGCATCGGGACCTGGCCGCCCTCGACGACGGCCTGGGCGAACTGGTCGGGGGACATGCCGGAGGACTGCGCGCGACGCATGAGGTGCTCGGTGAGCTCCTCCTGGTTCACGTTCAGCTTCTCCTTGTTGACGAGCTCGTCGAGGACGAACTGCGTCTTGATGCCCTTCTCCGCCTGCTCCTTGGTCTCGGCGTCGAACTCCTCGCGGGACTTGCCCTGGATCTCCAGGTACTTGTCCAGGTCGAGGCCCATCTGGCCGAGCTGGTGGTGCTCCAGGTTGTGCGTGCGGGTCTGGATCTCGTCCGCGAGGAGCTTCTCGGGGACGGGGACCTCGACCAGCTCGAGCAGCTTCTCCAGGACGCGCTCCTGGGCCTGCGTGGCCTGGTCGTACTGCTTCATGTTCTCGAGGCGCTTGCGGCTGTCGGCCTTCAGCTCGTCGAGGGTGTCGAACTCGGAGGCGAGCTGCGCGAAGTCGTCGTCCAGGGACGGCAGTTCGCGGGCGGCGACCTGGGTGACCTTGACGGTGACCTCGGACTCCTTGCCGGCGGCGGAGCCGCCCTTGAGCTCGGAGGAGAAGGTGGCCTCGCCACCGGCCTCCAGGCCCTTCACGGCCTCGTCGATGCCCTCGAGGAGCTCGCCGGAGCCGATCGTGTAGGAGACGCCGGACGCGACGCCGTCCTCCAGGACCTCGCCCTCGACCTTGGCCTCCAGGTCGATCGTCACGACGTCGCCGTCCTCGGCGGCACGCTCGACCGGGGACGTGGAGGCGAAGCGCTCGCGCAGCTCCTCGACGGCCTTGTCGACGTCCTCGTCGCTGACCTCGATCGCGTCGACCTCGACCTCGATGCCGGAGTAGTCCGGGATCTCGATCGCGGGACGGATGTCGACCTCGGCGGTGAAGTTGAGGGTCTCGTTGTCCTTCAGCTCGGTGATGTCCACCTCGGGCTGGCCCAGGACGTTGAGCTCGGCCTCGTTGACGGCCTCGGTGTAGAACTTCGGGAGCGCGTCGTTGACGGCCTCTTCGAGGACGGCGCCGCGGCCGAACCGCTGGTCGATGACGCGGGCCGGGATCTTGCCCTTGCGGAAGCCCTTCACCGTGACCTGCTGGTTGATCTTCTTGTAGGCCGCGTCGAGGCTGTCCTTGAGCTCCTCGAAGGGCACCTCAACAGTGAGCCGAACCCGGGTCGGGTTCAGGGTCTCCACGGCGCTCTTCACGGTTCGGTCTCCTTGGGGCTGACTTCTTGGGATTGAGCCCGGCTCAGAGACACACGGGCACACAGCTTGCATAGTAACGGCAAGCGGGAGCCGACCCACAATGCGATCTTGACGGCGATCTCACGGAGATCTCACGGAGAGGGAGTCGCGTGCGCGGAGGAAGTCGCGAGAGGACGCGAGGGGACGCAGGGGGAGGGGGCAAGCTGGTCGGGGTGGCGGGATTTGAACCCACGGCCTTCCGCTCCCAAAGCGGACGCGCTACCAAGCTGCGCCACACCCCGTCGGTGCGACACGTAGGGTACATGCCCGCAGGCAGTGCGGCTCCCGATAAGACGGGGTCCGACGAGGGGGGCGTGCGGCGAGGGCCCACGACCCGCTACGATGCCTGTCGTGCCGCGGCTTCCGCTGCGTGGCGCGATCTGTGCGGGTGTAGCTCAATGGTAGAGCACTAGTCTTCCAAACTAGCTACGCGGGTTCGATTCCCGTCACCCGCTCCACGCAGGAACCCCAGGCCGTCCCGGTCTGGGGTTTCGTCGTTCCCGGAGGGGGTCGCACGGGACTTCCGGGGCCCGGCCGTGCGGGACCCCGGAGCGCTCCGCGCGCCTCAGAAGCTGATCGAGTTGATGGTCTCCGCCACTTCGTTCAAGAAGCGATTTATGGAGGGGGCCATGCCCGTGGAGGCGAGGAAGAAGCCGAAGAGCACCGCGACGACCGCGGGCCCCGCCTTGAGCGACTTCCCGCGGATCAGCACCACGAGAATGATCGCCAACAGCAGTACCACTGACAGCGAAATGGCCACACTGATCACACCCTAGGTCGGTCGCTCTCCCGGCCCGGGGGGTGCGACCCCGCACTCCCCCGCCAGGGACCATCGTGCCACCAACAGGCCCCCTGTATGCGGCCGGTGACACATCGTCGGCCGACGGCCGCCACCCCCGGCGCGCGGGCGCATCCCCCGGGGCGCACGGGCGGCGCGCCGTCGTACGGCAATTCGAAGGGTCGCCGGGCACGGAAATTCAGCATGATCGTCGCCGTCGCCACACACGACGTTCGCAGGAAATTCGAATTGTCGTCGACGGCACACGGCGGGCCCCCCGCGGCTACATCACGGGGACATCACGGGACGGAATCCCACCGGAACCGCCCGGCCAATCGGACATTTCACCAGAGTCGCCCGAGGGTGTTATGCACCATTTAAACCGGATGAGTGGTGACGTAACGGACAGAAGTCGTCCGGATACGGCCACATCCCTTTGTCGTCCCAGCCGTTTTCTGGGTACACGGGACCCGTTAAGCGGGATTCTCCTCCGTCGATAGGCAGAGATTGAGTTGAGACGAGTGACGAGGGTTTTACGAAAACGGCGGCACGCCGCTAGGGTGCCTCAGATGTTCCACGCTGCCACCATCCCCAGAGGCGCAGTGCGGTCCCGGATCGTCTCACCGAGCTCATGGTGGGAGGGCCTGTGACCAACTCGGTGCACCCGCACGGACGCCACCGGACGCCGCTCCCCCCGGCCCAGGTGCCGGCGGACGGAGTCCCCTCCCCCCGCGCCCACCACCCGACCCCGCAGGCCGTCGCCACCGCTCCCCCCACCACGGCAGGCCGCAGCACCGCTGAGGGCGGACCCAAGCCCGCCAAGCAGCGCGACGCGTTCTTCGACAACGCCAAGTACCTGGCGATCGTCCTCGTGGCGATGGCCCACTCGTGGGAACCGCTGACGGATCACAGCCGCGCCGCCGAGGCGCTGTACATGACCGTCTACACCTTCCACATGCCGGCGTTCATCCTGATCTCCGGCTACTTCTCGCGCAGTTTCGACATGCGGCCCGACCGGCTCAAGCGCCTGGTGACCGGCGTCGCCGTGCCGTACGTCCTCTTCGAGATCGCGTACACGCTGTTCAAGCGCTGGGCGGACGACGACCCGAGCCAGCCGATCAGCCTGCTCGACCCCTGGTACCTCACCTGGTTCCTGGTGGCGCTCTTCGTGTGGCGGCTCACCGTGCCGCTGTGGAAGATCGTGCGCTGGCCGGTGCCGCTCGCCCTGGCCATCGCGATGCTCGCCGTGATCTCACCGGACATCGGCGACGACCTCGACCTGCAGCGCGTCCTGCAGTTCATGCCGTTCTTCGTGCTCGGCCTCGTGATGAAGCCCGAGTACTTCCAGCTGGTGCGCCGCCGCGAGGTCCGGCTGCTGTCGATCCCGGTCTTCGCCGGTGCGCTGCTCCTCGCGTACTGGGCGGCCCCGCGGATGACGTCGGCCTGGTTCTACCGCCGGGACAGCGCCCAGGAGCTGGGCGCCCCGTGGTGGGCCGGTGTCGTGATGACGCTGGCGCTCTTCGGCTGCTCCGTGGTCCTCACCGCGTGCTTCTTCGCGTGGGTGCCGCGCCGCAAGATGTGGTTCACGGTCCTCGGCGCGGGCACGCTGTACGGCTATCTGCTGCACGGCTTCCTCGCCAAGGGTTCGCGTTTCTGGGGCTGGTTCGAGCACGACTGGCTGCACCAGCCGGCCGGCGAGATCTTCGTGACGCTCGTCGCCGCGAGCGTGGTGACCGTGCTGTGCACGCCACCGGTCCAGCGGATGTTCCGTTTCGCGATGGAGCCCAAGATGGAGTGGGCCTTCAAGCGGGACGCGGCACAGCTGGCCCGGGAGCGGTCCAGGGCGAAGGCTTCGTAGCGGCCGCTGCCCGCTACCGCCGCAACAGGGCGCGCATGACGGTGTACTTCTCCGTCAGGCGCGCCCTTGTCGTGGGGTCGAGGACCGCGAGGCGGTCCGGGTCCGCGTTGTGCGCGAGGTCGGCCTCCTTGACCAGGCGGGCGCCCGGGGTGGCGAGGATCCGCCGCGCGTACGCCTCCGGGGGCTCGCCCGCGCGCTTGGTGAGGGCAAGGACGATGTCCTTCGTACGGGAGGTCAGGGCCGCCTCCCGCAGCCACCGCTCGGTCAGGGCGTCGTCCTCCACCGCGTCGTGCAGCCAGGCGGCGGCGATCTGCTCGTCGTCGCCGCCGCGCGCCCGCACCCCCTCCGCCACGGCGCTCAGGTGTTCCGCGTAGGGGCGGCCCGCCTTGTCCCGCTGGTCGGCGTGCGCGGTGCGGGCCACGGTTTCCACCTCGGCGAGGGTCAGGAGCTGCGGGCTGGGGTCCATGCGGGGATTGTCCCCCGGCCCGCACCGGACCGGCCGGGCGGTCCTCAGCGGGTGCCCTTGAGGGCCGCCCGTGCCGGGAGCGTGGTGGACAGCAGGCCCAGGAGCAGGGTGCCGCCCACGAACGAGCCGTAGACCAGCGGGGGAATGTAGGGCGACTCGCCCGTCAGGCCCTTCATCATCGGGATGAGTGTGGCCAGGGCGATGGCCGAGCCGATGACGATGCCCGCGCCGGCCACCAGCAGCGCCTCCCAGCGGACCATCCGCATCACCTGGCGGCGGGTGGAGCCGATGAGGCGGAGCGTGCCGAGTTCGCGGCGGCGGTCCAGGACCGTCATCACCAGGGTGTTGACGGCGGCGACGGCCGCGAAGCCGCCGAGGACGGCCGCCATCGTGGTGTTGGCCCAGGCGTTGAGCTCGCGGTCCCGGTCGCGGGCGGTGGCGTAGTCCTCGCGGTCGCTGAGGGTGCCGAGTCCGGCGAGCGCGTCGGCGGAGCCGCCGCCGGTCCAGATCTCGGTGGCGAAGGACGAGGTGACGTGCCCCTTCAGGTCGGCGGCGGGCAGCGTCACCTCGGCGAGGCCGAGCCCCCTGGCGTACGTGGCCACGATTTTCGGCGACGCCTCGGTGCCGTCGGGCAGCCGGACGTCGACGCGGTCGCCGGTGCCGACGCGGGCGGCGTCGGCGAGCGTGCGGTCGACGGCGATCTCGCCCCGGCCCAGGCTCAGTGCGCCGCTCTCGACCTTGAGGTCCTGCACCGCGGCGAGGTCGGCCGCCGTGCCGGTGATGCCCTGGGCGGAGGCGGACTGCAGCCAGCGGTCGCCGCCCGAGCCGACCGGGACGAGCAGGGACGTCTTGAGGACGCCGACGGCGGAGGTGACGCCCTTCGCGTCGGCCGCCCGGGCGAGCTCGCCCGGGGTGAGGCCCCCGGGGCGGCCGACGATGTGGTCGGCGGTGATGCCCGCGCGCTGCTGGTCGGCGGCGGCCCGGTCCTCGCTGGTGTGCAGGAAGACGAGGACGGACGAGAAGGCCATGGCGAGCACGATCGGGGTGATCGCGGAGGCCAGCCTGCGGGCGTTCGTGCGGGAGTTGGCGGCGGCCAGCGCGGCGGGGGCGCCCGCGCCGCGCAGCGGCAGGCCGAACAGGGCGGCGCAGCCCCGGGCCACCAGCGGGCCGAGCAGGGCGACGGCGAGCATGAAGAGCATGACGACGCCGAGCGCCGCGTTCGCCGCGTCCTCGCCGGTGTTGCTCGCGGCGAACCCGGCGAAGACCGCGCCGCCGGCCGCGGCCGCGACGCCCAGCGGCGTGCGGATCCAGCCGAGCGGGAACCGCTCGACGGAGGCCTCGCTGAGCGCCTGGCCCGGCTTGATGCGGGAGGGGCGGCGGGCGGCCAGGTATCCGGCGCCGAGCGCGGAGAGGACGGCGACGCCGACGGCGGCGACGAGCGGGATGAACGAGACGGACAGCTCGACGCCCCGCGGGATCGCGCCCTTCACCTTCAGCTGCCCGAACCACCAGGTGGCCAGGGCGATGCCGGGCAGCAGGCCGACGGCTCCGGCGAGCGGAGCGACGAGGAGGGTCTCGGTGGCGATGGTGCGGCGGATCTGGCGCGGGGTGGTGCCGATGGCCCGCAGCAGCGCGTACTCGCGGGCCCGCTGGCCCACCGAGAGGGCGACGGTGCCCGCGGCGGTGAAGACGGCGGTCAGCGCGGCGATGCCGCCGAAGGAGCCGCCGAGACCGGTGAGCAGTTCCTTGGCGTAGGCGAGCGAGGAGCCCTCGGCGTCGCTGCGGTCGTCGCCCGCGTACACCTTCGCCCTGTCGCCGACGGCGTGCGCCACCCGGGAGGTGAGGGTGTCGGTGGAGACCCCGGCCTCCGGCAGCACGGCGACGGCGTCGACGCGGCCGGGGTGCCCGGAGATCCGTACGGCCTCGGAGTCGGCGAACCAGGCGGTCGGGCCCGCGCCGCTCCCGCGCACGGTGCCGGAGACGCGGACCTCGCGCGGTCCGTCCGCCGTGGTCAGCGTGGTGCGCTCGCCGACGGCGGCGCCGGGGGCGGCGAGGACGACCTCGCCGGGGTGCGGGGCGCGGCCCGCGGTGAGCTGCTCGCCGGTGAAGGCGGTGGAGCCCCAGCCGTGCGCGGTGACGTCCCGGTCGCCGGACCGCACGGGGAAGGTGACGTCGGGGACGGCGGTACGGACGCCGGGCACCGCGCGCGCCGCGGCGACCAGGGACGCGTCGACGCGGGCCCGGTCCGGCAGCGGCGTGGAGTTCTCGGAGCGGGAGTCGCCGCTGCCGGTGACGAAGTGGGCCGTCTGGTCGGCGGCGGCCACCACCGGGGCGTTCGCGTAACGGGTGGGCGCCACGGAGGCGCGCAGGCCGGTCTCCAGGAGGATGCCGCAGGCGGACACGATCAGCGAGGCCATCATCAGGGCGACGAAGGTGCCCGCGAAGGCGGCGGGTTTGAAGCGGACGGCCGCGCGGGCGAGGCCGTTGGGCACCAGCGCCATTACGCGGCCACCCCCGCGGGGGCGGGCGCGGTCAGGGCGGCCATGCGGGCCGCGATCCGGGCGGCGGGGGCCCGCCCCAGGCTGTCGACGATCGAGCCGTCGGCGAGGAAGAGCACGCGGTCGGCGTGGGCGGCGGCGGCCGGGTCGTGGGTGACCATCACGACGGTGGCGCCCATGGCGTCGACGGCGGAGCGCAGCAGGCCGAGGATCTCGCCCGCCGTGGTGGTGTCCAGGGCACCGGTCGGCTCGTCGGCGAAGATCACGTCGGGCTCGGTGATCAGGGCGCGGGCGATGGCGACGCGCTGCTGCTGGCCGCCGGAGAGCTGGCCGGGGCGGCGCCGCCCCTTGTCGCCGAGGCCGACGCGGGCCAGCATCTCGGCGGCCCTGCGCCGGTCCGGGCGGTGGCCCGCCAGGCGCATCGGCAGCACGACGTTCTGCTCGACGGTCAGCGACGGCAGCAGGTTGAAGGCC
Source organism: Streptomyces sp. NPDC002564 (assembly GCF_042889645.1). Classification (NCBI taxonomy): domain Bacteria; kingdom Bacillati; phylum Actinomycetota; class Actinomycetes; order Kitasatosporales; family Streptomycetaceae; genus Streptomyces; species Streptomyces sp. NPDC002564. Next base: position 727,518 of record NZ_JBIARE010000003.1, read on the forward strand.
TGGAAGACGAAGCCGAGGCGGGTGCGGCGCAGCGCGGTGAGCTTGTTCTCGCTCATCCCGGTGATCTCGGTGCCGCCGAGGTGGATGGTGCCGCCGGTCGGCCGGTCCAGGCCCGCCGCGCACTGCAGGAACGTCGACTTGCCGGACCCCGAGGGCCCCATCACGGCGGTGAAGCTGCCGCGCGCCAGCGCGAGGTCGATGCCGGCGAGGGCGTGCACGGCGCCGGACCCGCGCCCGTACTGGCGGCGGACCCCGCGCAGTTCGACGGCCCAGTCACCGGGCCCGCCGGCCGGCATCGGGGGCGTCGCCGCCGCCTTCGTGCCGTCCTCGGCCCGCTTCTTCCGTCGCAGCCCCATGGCTGTGCCCGCCTTCCGTCCGTGCCTCGCCGACCGCATCGCCGCCCGCGTCCCTGGTGATGCCTCGAACGTACGGATCAGGGGGTGCGGCGGACCATGAGGGCGGCTGGCGAACCCGGGGTGGGGAGAACCCCACCCCCGGCCTTCAGTTTCTCCGCCCCCACACCCCCGCCTCTCACGGAGGGTGACGGCCGTGGCCCGACCTCCGGCCGACCCGGGTCCTCAACCCCGGCCGCCACTAGGGCAGTTACGCGATTCGCTCCCGTCGTGGACCTTCCCGCCCCTACGCTTGACCATGGCCGGAGGCAACCCTCCGTGACGCTGGAGGCAGCCATGACGCAACCCCGCACGCTCGACGCGAGCGCCTCGCCCCTCGACTACTACGGCGCGGAGCTGCGCCGCCTGCGCGAAGCCGCCGGACTCAACCAGGCCCAGCTCGGCGGCTGCATCTTCTGCACGGCCTCGCTGGTGGGCCAGATCGAGACGGCGAAGAAGGTCCCGACCCGCGACTTCTCCGAGCGGGTCGACGCGGCGCTCGGCACGGAGGGCCACCTCTCGCGCCTGATCGGCCTGGTGCTGCGCAGCCAGTTGCCGAGCTGGTTCCAGGCGTACGCGGAGCTGGAGGCGCGGGCGTCGTACATCTCCACGTACCAGGCGCAGTTGGTGGACGGGCTGCTGCAGACGGAGGGCTACGCGCGAGCCGTGCTCGGCGTCCTGACGGAGAACAACCTTGATGCACGGGTCGAGGCCCGCCTTGAGCGTCAGCGCATTCTGAGGCGGGACAACCCACCGCTGTCATGGGTGGTGCTCAGCGAAGCGGCCTTACATCAGGAGATCGGTGGCCACGAGGTCATGCGCGAGCAACTGACGCGCCTGCGCGAATTCCAGGACCGCCAGTGGGTGAACATCCAGATCCTGCCGTTCAGTGCAGGGCAACACGCAGGCCTGCCCGGCACCTTCAGCACTTTGCGCTTCGATGACGACCCCGATCTCATCTACACCGAGGACTTCGTTCAAGGACACATGACGGCTCATCCCGAGAAGGTCAAGGAAAGCTCCCTTCGTTACGCTCGCCTGCAGGCATCCGCCCTGTCCGTGGAGGACTCGGCGGCACTGATCGCGCGCGTGATGGAGGAACGTTATGGGGAGCAACCAACGTCTGACGGGCGTGACATGGCGTAAGTCGAGCTACAGCAGCGACACGGGCGGCCAGTGCGTGGAGTGCGCCCCGCTCGGCACCGCGGCCTGGCGCAAGTCCTCGTACAGCGGCACCACCGGCGGTGATTGCGTCGAGGTCGCCGACTTCCGCGCCCACGTCGCCGTCCGCGATTCCAAGAACCCCGGGGGCCCCGCCTTCACCGTCGCGCCGGACGCCTTCGCCGCGTTCGTGTCGGCGGCGGCCGCGGGCCGCGTGTGAGCGGCCCGGCCTAGCGCCGACCACCCGTCCTCTTCTTCCGGCCCGCTCGGTGCGGGGCAGCATCCGCCGCCCGCACCGAGCGGGCTTTTCGCTGCCCTCGGGGCCCGAACGGATCGTTTGGTAACCTAAGTATTGACGCGTTCTTGACGCTTCCTTTGCACTCAGCACTTTTCTTGCCCAGACGACTCGTACCGACCACACAGAAGGAACGGGCCCATCGGACACGCAGACACCTTGATAGCCATGGGCGGCGCCTTCCTCGCCGCCGCCGTCCTCGCCCGCCTCGGCGGGCGCATCGGACTCCCCACCATCCCCCTCTTCATCCTGGCCGGGATCCTCCTCGGCCCCCACACCCCCGGCGTGGTCCTGCTCTCGGACCCGCACGACCTGGAAATGCTCTCGGCGCTCGGCCTGGTGCTCCTGCTCTTCTACCTGGGTCTTGAGTTCCACATGGACGACCTCAAGACCGGTGGCCGCAAGATGGCCATCGCCGGAGGCACCTACCTCGCCCTGAACGTCGGCGCCGGCCTGGGCTTCGGATTCGCCCTCGGCTGGGGCACCTCCGAGGCCCTGGTCCTCGCCGGAGTGCTCGGCATCTCGTCCTCGGCGATCGTGACCAAAGTCCTGGTCGACACCGGCAGGCTCGGCAACCCCGAGACGAAGCCGATCCTCGGCATCATCGTGGTCGAGGACATCTTCCTCGCGCTGTATCTGGCCGCGCTCCAGCCGATCCTGTCCGGCGCCGACAGCCTCGCCGCCGCGGTGATGGACGGCGGCAAGGCCTTCGGCTTCCTGTTCCTGCTCGCCCTCGCGGCCCGCTTCGGCACCAAGGTCGTCGGACGGCTGATGGACACCCGGGACGACGAGCTCCTGGTCATCTCCTTCCTGGGCGTCGCCGTCTTCGTGGCCGGGGTCTCCGAGTGGTTCGGCGTGGCCGACGCGATCGGCGCGTTCATGGTCGGTCTGATGCTGGGCAGCACGGCGTCCGGCGACCGCATCCGCACGCTCGTGCACCCGCTGCGGGACGCGTTCGGCGCGATCTTCTTCTTCGCCTTCGGGCTCTCCATCGACCCCGGCGATCTGCCGGTGGTGCTGTGGCCGGTCCTCGCCGCGGTCGCGCTGACCCTGGTGATGAACGTCCTGGCCGGACTGGGCGCGGCGCGCGTCTACGGCTTCGGGGCGGGCCCCGCGGCGAACATCTCCACCACGCTGCTCGCCCGCGGCGAGTTCGCGCTGATCCTCGCCACGATGGCGGCGGGCGCGGGCCTCGACGAGCGGCTGTCGCCCTTCATCGCCGGATACGTGCTGCTGCTCGCGGTCCTCGGACCCCTGGCGGCGGGCCAGTCCGGGTGGCTGGCGCGGATCCTGCCGGGCGGCGGTGCGCTCGCGACGGCGGGCGGTCCCGGTCCCGACGCGGGGGGCGGTTCCGAGAAGACGGAGAAGACAGAGAAGACAGAGACGGCCGAGCGGTCCTCGGCGAACAGCGTCCCGTAGCCGGGAGCGGCATGCTCCAGGGCGGTCCCGCACGGGGCCGCCCTGTTCCGTGTCCGGCGGTCCGGCGTTACGTGTCCGGCGGTCCGTGCTCGGCGGGGCTACGCCTCCCGGCAGATCAGCAGCAGCGCCCGGTCGTCGTTGACGTCCTTGGCGACCGCCTCGATCAGGTGCCAGGCGGCGCCGTGGAAGCCCCCGGCGACATACCGGTCGGCCTCCCCCGTCAGCCGGTCCATGCCCTCGGCGATGTCGCGGTCGGAGGTCTCCACCAGGCCGTCCGTGAAGAGCATCAGGACGTCGCCGGGGCGCAGGACGCCTTTGACCGGGTCGAACTGCGCGCCGTCGTAGACGCCCAGGAGCGGGCCCTGGCCCGCCTTCTCCTCCCAGCGGCCGCTGCCCGCGCTGAGCTGGAGGCCGGGCGGGTGGCCCGCGGAGAACAGTTCGTAGTCGCCGGTCTCCAGGTCGAGGACGAGGTGGATGGAGGTCGCGAAGCCCTCGTCCCAGTCCTGGCGGAGCAGATAGCCGTTGGCCGCGGGCAGGAAGGCGTGCGGGGGCAGCGAGCCGAGCAGGCCGCCGAACGCCCCGGACAGCAGCAGGGCCCGCGACCCGGCGTCCATGCCCTTGCCGGACACGTCGGTGAGGACGGCCTCCAGGGTGCGGCCGCCGTTCGTCCTGGCCGCGACCACGAAGTCGCCGGAGAAGGACTGGCCGCCGGCCGGGCGCAGCGCCATCTCGCGGTGCCAGCCGCGCGGCAGCTTCGGCAGCTTGCTCTGCACGCGGATGCGTTCGCGCAGGTCGAAGAGCATGGTGCCGCCGCCGCGCCAGGGCACGCCGACCCGGCTGCGGAACTGCGCGATCAGGAGCCCGAAGAAGCCGCAGGCCGCGACCACCAGGACCACGCCGGGCGTGACCCGGGAGGCGCCCTGGGTGTACGGGCCGAGCTGGACGGACTCCACGATCAGGGCCACCGCGGAGGCCGCGTACAGGCCGAGCAGGCTGGCCGGGCGCAGCAGCAGGCCGCCCGCGACGATGGGCAGGACCAGTGCGGCCGGGGAGAACCAGACGTTGTTGACGATCGTGCAGCAGGTGATCACGGGGATGGTCAGGAGGAGGCCCGCGAGGGCGACCCAGTCGGAGCCGTCGCCGCGGAAGTAGTCGACCCCGGATTTGCGCAGCGTGATGCGTGCCCGGTGCACTCGCTTCTTCAGCCGGGCCGTGAACGTGTCTGCTTCCGCGCGCCGCTCGCCTCGCTCGCGGCGCGTTCCTCGTACTGCCATCGCTCGTGGACCTTATCCAGCGGGCCGGGCACTTCGCACGGGAGGTCCCACTTGTCCCCCGTCAGAGGCATGCCCCGGACACGTGGCGACGGCGTGTGCGGACCGTGGAAATCCTGTCGCACCCGTCCGTATCGCCCTGGTAGTGATGGCGTATGACGACTGATCTGCCCGATCTGCGGGTGCTCGACAAGGCCGACTGGGAGAGCTGGTACGGCACGCTGGACGTGGCGTTCGGCGGTGTCGCCGAGTCCGCCGAGGAGCAGGAGCTGTGGCGCTCGCTCACCGAGCACGACCGGTCGTTCGGCCTCTGGGACGAGGGCGCCTGTGTCGCGACGGCGGGGGCCTTCACCTTCCGCATGTCGGTGCCCGGCGGGGCGCTCGTGGACGCGGCGGGCGTGACGATGGTCAGCGTCGCCGCCACGCACCGGCGGCGCGGGATCCTCACGTCGATGATGCGCAGGCAGCTGGACGACGTGCGTGCGGCGGGCGAGCCGGTCGCCGTGCTCACCGCCTCCGAGCCCGCCATCTACGGCCGGTTCGGGTACGGCGCGGCCACCTCGCAGATGAAGGCGGCGATCGACACGGCCCGGGTGCGGCTGTCCGTGCCGCCCGGCACGGACGACGTACGCCTGCGGTACGCGAAGCCGGCGGACGTCCACGCGGCGTGCGAGGAGCTGTACGCACGGCAGGTGACCCGGCGTCCGGGCATGCTGGCCCGGCAGCCCGGCTGGGAGCGGCTCGGGCTGCTCGACCCGCCGGGCGAGCGGAGCGGGGCGTCGCCGCTGCAGTGCGTGGTCGCCGAGCGGGCGGGCGAGCCGGTGGGGTACGCGCGCTTCGCGGTCAAGCCGGACTGGGACTGGCAGGGGCCCAAGGGGACGGTGCACGTCCGGGACGTGCAGGGCCTGGACCCGGCGGCGTACGCGGCGCTGTGGCGGTTCCTCTTCGGCATCGACCTGACGTCGACGGTCGTGGCGCACAGCCGTCCCGTGGACGATCCGCTGCTGCAGCTGGTCTCCGACGTGCGGCGCTGCGACCTGTCCGTGCGGGACGCGCTGTACGTGCGGCTGGTGGAGGTCGGCGCGGCGCTGCAGGCGCGGACGTACCAGGCGCCGGTGGACGTGGTGTTCGAGGTCGAGGACGACTTCTGCGCGTGGAACGCGGGGCGGTGGCGGCTCACCGGGGACGCGAAGGGGGCGTCCTGCGAGCGGACGGACGACGTGGCGGACCTCGCACTGTCCGTGCGGGAGTTGGGCGCGGCCTATCTCGGGGGTGTGTCGCTGGTGTCCCTGGCGGGGGCGGGGCGCGTGCGGGAGGCTCGCCGGGGGGCGTTGGCGGAGGCGTCGGTGGCGTTCGGGTCGTCGGCCGCGCCGTGGCTGCCGCATGGCTTCTAGCGGTTGTCCTGTGCGGGTCCGCTGTGGCTGGTCGCGCAGTTCCCCGCGCCCCTAGGGGGGCTGAGGGCGGTTCTTTTGTGCGGGTCCGCCGTGGCCGGTCGCGCAGTTCCCCGCGCCCCTGGGAGGGGCCCCTGGGGGTGTTATGGCTTGGGGGCGGGGTGTTGGCAGGTGGGGCACCAGAAGAGGTTGCGGGATGCCAGGTCCGCCGTGCGGATCTCCGTGCCGCAGAGGTGGCAGGGCTGGGCCGCGCGGCGGTAGACGTAGACCTCGCCGCCGTGGTCGTCGACGCGGGGCGGGCGGCCCATCGCCTCAGGGGTGTGCTCCGGCCTGACCGTGTCGATGCGGTTCAGGCGCACGCCCTCGTGCATCAGCTCCACGAGGTCCGCCCAGATCGCCTTCCAGTGCGCCTCGGCGAGGTCCTTGCCCGGGGTGTACGGGTCGATGCCGTGCCGGAAGAGGACCTCCGCCCGGTAGACGTTGCCGACGCCCGCGACGACCTTCTGGTCCATGAGGAGGGCGGCGACGGTCGTGCGGCTGCGGGAGATCCGGCGCCAGGCCCGCTCCGGGTCGTTGTCGGGGGCGTCCGCGGGGCGCAGCGGGTCGGGGCCGAGCCGGTCGTGTATCGCCTGCTTCTCGTCGTCGGTGATGAGGGCGCAGGTGGTGGGGCCGCGCAGGTCGGAGTAGGACACGTCGTCGAGCAGCCGGAGGCGGACCGTGTCCGTGGGGGGCGGGGCGGGGGTGTCGCCGAGGGCGTACTTGCCGAAGAGGCCGAGGTGGATGTGGATCCAGTCGGCGCCGAAGCCGAGGAAGAGGTGCTTGCCGTGGGCCTCGGCGGTGTCCAGGACCCGCCCGTCGAGCCGGGCGGCACTGTCGGCGAACCGGCCCTGCGGGCTGCGGACGGCGACGACCCGCCCCGCGAACCGTGCCAGGTGGTCCTGGGCAAGACGATGAATGGTGTGCCCCTCCGGCACGGGTCCCTCCGGGGGTGTGAACGCAGAAAGGTCAGCCCTTCCGGCGGCGCTTGGATGCCGGGTGAGTCAGCCCCTCCGGCGCTTGAGGAGCGGGGGCCGGGGAATTCCAGCCCCTCCGGCGTTTGAGGAGCGGGGTCCGGGGCGGAGCCCCGTGGCAGTGCGCCCGGCTCCGGGGGCCGGGGAATTCCAGCCCCTCCGGCGTTTGAGGAGCGGGGTCCGGGGCGGAGCCCCGTGGGGGTGCGCAACCGCTCCGGGGGCGGGCCCGAGGGGCTGGGGAGTTCCAGCCCCTCCGGCGTTTGAGGAGCGGGGTCCGGGGCGGAGCCCCGTGGGGGTGCGCGACCTACGCCTGGGGGTGGTGCGCCGGGATCGGCGGCAGCTCCCCCGTCGCCTCGTAGGCCGACAGCATGTCGATCCGACGCGTGTGCCGCTCCTCCCCCGAGTACGGCGTCCGCAGGAAGATCTCGACGAACTTCGTCGCCTCTTCCTGCGTGTGCATCCGGCCACCGATCGAGATGACGTTCGCGTCGTTGTGCTCGCGGCCGAGCTCCGCCGTCTGCTCACTCCAGGCGAGAGCCGCCCGTACGCCCTTCACCTTGTTCGCGGCGATCTGCTCGCCGTTGCCCGAGCCGCCGATGACGATGCCGAGCGCCTCCGGGTCCGCGGCGGTGCGCTCCGCGGCACGCAGGCAGAACGGGGGGTAGTCGTCCTGGGCGTCATAGATGTGGGGCCCGCAGTCGACGGGCTCGTGGCCGTGGCTCTTGAGCCATTCGACCAAGTGGTTCTTCAGTTCGTAGCCGGCATGATCCGAGCCGAGGTACACGCGCATGGGTCCGAGTGTGGCACGTCACGGGGCGGGTAGCCGCGACCGGGGCAGGGCCCCGATCGTCCAGGTCGGGACCTTGGTCCAGGCCTTTGGCCGGAATACAACGATCCGGATTCAGGACTTCCGTCCCGTTCACCCCTGAGTTTGAATGCGGGGGCTCGTGACCCGAGAACTTAAGGATTCGTCCATGACCTCGCAACCCTCCCTTGCGAAGGCAGACAGCAGTCCCCGAACCCCTGGGGATCCGCAGTCCGGCCACAGTGGTGACACCGGCGACGGCCTGAAAGCGGGTCTGAAGAACCGCCACCTCTCCATGATCGCCATCGGCGGCGTGATCGGCGCGGGTCTGTTCGTCGGTTCCAGCTCCGGCATCGCCGCCGCGGGACCCGCCATCCTCATCTCGTACGCCCTGGTCGGCACCATGGTCGTGCTCGTGATGCGGATGCTCGGCGAGATGGCCGCCGCCCGGCCGACCTCCGGCTCCTTCTCGACCTACGCCGACCAGGCGCTCGGCCGCTGGGCCGGGTTCTCCATCGGCTGGCTGTACTGGTTCTTCTGGGTCGTCGTCCTCGCGGTGGAGGCCACCGCGGGCGCGGTGATCCTCAACGGCTGGATACCCGCGGTCCCGCAGTGGGGCTGGGCGCTCATCGTGATGGTGGTGCTCACCGCGACGAACCTCGTCTCGGTCGGCTCCTACGGCGAGTTCGAGTTCTGGTTCGCGGGCATCAAGGTCGTCGCGATCGGCGGATTCGTCGTCGTCGGCCTGCTCGCCGTCTTCGGCGTGCTGCCCGGCTCCGACAACCCGGGCGCCGGATTCGCGCACCTCACCGACGCGGGCGGCTTCATGCCCAAGGGCGCGGGCGCCATCCTCACCGGTGTGCTGATGGTCGTCTTCTCCTTCATGGGCAGCGAGATCGTCACGCTGGCCGCGGGCGAGTCCGAGGACCCGCAGCGCGCCGTCACCAAGGCGACCAACAGCGTCATCTGGCGCATCGGCGTCTTCTACCTGGGCTCGATCTTCGTCGTCATCACGCTGCTGCCGTGGAACGACAAGTCGATCGTCGAGGACGGTTCGTACGTCGCCGCGCTGAACTCGATCGGCATCCCGCACGCCGGCCAGGTCATGAACGTCATCGTCCTGACGGCCGTCCTCTCCTGCCTCAACTCGGGCCTGTACACCGCCTCCCGCATGGCCTTCTCGCTCGGCCAGCGCGGCGACGCACCCAAGGCCTTCGCCCGCACCAACGCGCGGGGCGTGCCGCAGGCCGCCATCCTCGGCTCCGTCGTCTTCGGGTTCATCGCCGTCTGGTTCAACTACCAGTGGAAGGACACCGTCTTCGACTTCCTGCTGAACTCCTCGGGCGCGGTGGCCCTGTTCGTCTGGCTGATGATCTCCTTCACGCAGCTGCGGATGCGCGGGATCATCCTGCGCGAGCAGCCGGAGAAGCTCGTCGTGAAGATGTGGCTCTTCCCGTACCTGACCTGGGTCACCATCGCGATGATCTCGTTCGTGCTCGTCTACATGCTGACCGACGAGGCCGGACGCAAGCAGGTGCTGCTCTCGCTCCTGGCGGCCGCGTTCGTCGTCGCGTTCTCGCTGATCCGCGAGAAGGTCCGGCCCCGCGCCGCGACCACCGACGGCACCACCCCCGCCGAGGAGCGGATCGAGGCCTGACGCCCCGGCCGCCTCCCGGCCCCCTCGTACGCAGCCCCTCGTACGCAGCCCCTCGTACGCAGCCCCCGCGGACCGCACCGCGGGGGCTTCGTCGTGCCCGGCCCACCCGATCGCGCGGCGGCTTCGAAAACTTGACGGCGGATGTCAGGTTTTTGCGGAAGGCTCTCCCCCGTACCGACGCAGCAGACGCACGCCGCTCAACGGAGGCTCCCGTGGACTTCACCGCCCAGCGACTCGTGTTCCGGCCCGGCGACGCCGGGTACGACGAGGAACTCGCCGGCATGCAGACCGGTTTCGCGACCCGGCCCGCCCTGGTCTTCGGCGCCACCGGCACCGACGACGTCGTCGCCGCCGTGTCGCACGCCGCCGGGGCCGGGCTCCCCCTCGGCGTCCAGGCCACCGGACACGGCGTACCCGGCGACTGGGAGGGCGGCGTCCTGATCAGCACCCGGCGGATGGACACGGTCCGGATCGACCCGGGGACGCGCACGGCCACCGTCGGCGCGGGCGCGCGCTGGGGGCAGGTCGTGGCGGCCTCGGTGGCGCACGGCCTGGCCCCGCTGAACGGCACGGCGCCGAGCGTGGGCGCCGTCTCGTACACGCTCGGCGGCGGCCTCGGCATCCTGGGACGCACGTTCGGGTACGCGGCCGACCACGTACGCGCGGTCGACGTCGTCACCGCGGACGGCGTGCCGCGCCACGTCACGGCGGACAGCGACCCGGAGCTGTTCTGGGGGCTGCTCGGCGGCGGCGCGCAGCTCGGCGTGGTCACGTCCCTGGAGATCGGCCTCGTGCCGGTCGCCCGGCTGTACGGCGGCGCGCTGGCCTTCGACGGCCGCGAGGTCGACCCGGCGGACGTGCTGCGCGGCTACGAGCGGTGGACGCGGACGCTGCCCGACGAGGTGACCTCCTCGCTCGCCGCGCTCGTCTACCCCGACCTGCCGCAGCTCCCGCCGCACCTCAGGGGCCGCTACCTGCTGCTGATCCGGATCGCGTCCACCGGCTCGGCCGCGGACGGCGAGCGGCTCGTGGCACCGCTGCGGGAGATCGGGCCGACCGTGTCGGACACCCTGCACGAGATGCCGTACGCGGAGAGCCCCGCCATCCACGGCGACCCGGACTTCCCGCACGCCTACTACGGCGACAACGTGCTCCTCGGCGAGCTCGACCCCGCGGCCGGCGCGGAGCTCCTCGCGCTGACCGGGCCCGCCGCGCCGTCGATGCACGTCGTACAGATGAACCACCTGGGCGGCGCGCTCGCGCGGCCCGCCGCGAACGCGGTGCCCTACCGGGAGGCGGGCTGGCTGATCCGGATCCTGTCCCCGCTCGACGGCACCGACGTCGCGACCCTGCGCGCGCTGCACGCCGAGGCGTTCGGGCTCGTGGCACCGCGGGCCCTCGGCCGCTCCCTCAACTTCGCCTTCGGCGGCAACGACCGGCCGCAAGACCTCTACGACCCGGAAACGCTGAAGAGGCTCGCCGTATTGAAGGCCACGTACGACCCGGCGAACCTCTTCACGTACCACCACGGCACTCCGTAGGCCGGGTCCGTCGGGGACCCGGCCGCCGGATCAGCGGTCGAGGAACTTCCAGGCGGTGGGCAGCGCGCCCATCGCCAGCGCGGCCTTCAGGGCGTCGCCGATCAGGAAGGGCGTGAGCCCGGCGGCGACGGCCTGGGTCAGCGACATGCCGGTCGCGGCGGCCAGGTACGGCACGCCGACCGCGTAGATGATCGCGGAGCCGAGGACCATCGTGCCCGCGGTGCGCAGCACCGAGCGGTCGCCGCCGCGGCGGGCCAGGGCGCCCACCACCGTGGCGGCGAGCAGCATGCCGAGGACGTAGCCGAGCGAGGGCGCGGCGACACCGGAGCCCGCCTGCGCGAACCACGGCATGCCGGCCATGCCCACCAGGGCGTACAGCGCGAGCGAGAGGAAACCGCGGCGGGCGCCCAGCGAGGTGCCGACCAGCAGCGCGGCGAAGGTCTGGCCGGTCACCGGGACCGGGGAGCCGGGCACGGGCACCGCGATCTGGGCGGCGATCCCGGTGAGCGCGGCGCCGCCGAGCACGAGGGCCGCGTCCTTCACACGGGAGGCGGGCAGCAGGTCGGCGAGGACCTGGCCGGGACGAGTGGTGGCAGCGGCGATGCTCATCGGGACTCCGCGGAAGCGTGGGCAGGTGGGGACGCGACGACGCTATCCCAGCCGCGGGCGCGGCAACACGGTCTCCGGGCGACAACCCGGGGGCGGCGGCTTGGTGGGCTCCGCACAAAGGGCCGCGCGTACACCTCGGACGGCGTGACGCTCGTCACTGAGGTCGGGGGGTCGGTGTCCCGTTTTGCGCGGAGGGCCGCCGCCCGGGGAGACTGTGGAGTCCCGCCAAAGCCTTGCGAGCCCCGAGAGCAGCCTGAGCACCATGCACGACGTACCTCCCACCCGGCCCGCAGCGGAGCGGGAGCAGGTGACCGCGCCGGAGTCCGAGCCGCTCGGCGGCGGGCTCAAGCAGCGGCACCTGACCATGCTGGGCCTCGGCGGGGTCATCGGGGCGGGGCTCTTCGTGGGGTCGGGGGCCGGCATCTCCGTCGCCGGGCCCGGCATCGTCGTCTCGTACCTGATCGCGGGCGCGCTGGCGATGTGCGTGATGCGGATGCTCGGCGAGATGTCCGCCGCGATGCCCGCGTCCGGCTCCTTCTCCGTGCACGCGGAGCGCGCGCTCGGCCGCTGGGCCGGGTTCAGCGTCGGCTGGCTCTACTGGTTCCTGCTCGTCGTGGTGCTCGCCGTGGAGGCGACCGGCGCCGCGCAGATCGCCGGCGGCTGGGTGCCCGCGGTGCCGCAGTGGGCCTGGGTGCTGATCTTCATGCTGGTCTTCACCGGCGCCAACCTGGCCGCGGTGAAGAACTTCGGCGAGTTCGAGTTCTGGTTCGCGACGCTGAAGGTCTTCGCGATCGTCGCGTTCCTGGTCCTCGGGCTGCTCGCGGTCTTCGGGGTGCTGCCGGACACCGATCCGGTGGGCCTGACCAACCTCACCGGGCAGGGCGGTTTCCTGCCGCACGGCTGGGAGGGCGTCGTCTCGGGCGTGCTCGCCGTCGTCTTCGCCTTCGGCGGCCTGGAGGTCGTGACCATCGCGGCCGCCGAGTCCGACGACCCGGTGCGCTCGGTCGCCCGCGCGGTGCGCAGCGCGGTCTACCGCATCCTCTTCTTCTACGTCGGATCGATGCTGGTCATCGTGACGGTGCTGCCGTGGACCGCGCAGCAGGCCGGGGCCAGCCCGTACGTCACCGTCCTCGACTCGATCGGCGTGCCGTCGGCGGGGACGATCATGAACATCGTGGTGTTCGTGGCGCTGCTCTCGGCGCTGAACGCCAACCTGTACGGCTCGTCCCGGATGGTCTTCTCGCTGGCCGAGCGCGGCGAGGCGCCGAAGGCGCTCCTGAAGGTGTCCGGCGGCGGGGTGCCGCGCCGCGCGGTCCTCGCGTCCGTCGCCTTCGGCTTCGTGTCCGTCCTGCTCAATCTGAAGTGGCCGGACTCCGTCTTCCTCTACATGCTCAACTCCGTGGGCGCGGTGCTGCTGTTCGTCTGGGCGCTGATCGCGGTCTCGCAGCTGCGGCTGCGGCGGCGCATCGAGCGGGAGGCGCCGGAGCGGCTCGTGCTGCGGATGTGGGCGTTCCCGTATCTGACGTGGGCGGCGCTGGCCGCGATGGCAGCCGTGCTCGGGCTGATGCTGACGGACGGGACGGCGCGGCCGCAGTTGCTGTGGTCGGCGGGGGCGACGGGGGTCGTCCTCGCGGTCGCGGGGGTACGGGAGTGGTACGCGCGACGCGTGGGGTGAGCGCGCGGGATGCGGCGCGCGGGGTGAGGCGCATGGGGTGAGGCGCGCGGGGTGGGGCTCGCGGTCGGAGGGCAGGGCGTGTGAAGGCCGCATGAACTTGACGTGCGCATTACTTCACCAGGTGTGAGCGTTGTGTCCGTATACCGGTCAAGTGTTCCCTGTCAGCGGTGCAGGACTTCAGACTGTGGGCCCTCCGCTCTCCGTCTCAGCTACTGAACAGGGCACGCCCATGTCTCGGACGTCCACCCCCCAGGACGCAGCACCCGACGAGGCCCCCAAGGCCGACTCGCCGCTCGTGCACGGCCTCAAGCAGCGGCACCTCTCCATGATCGCCCTCGGCGGCGTGATCGGCGCGGGCCTCTTCGTGGGCTCCGGGGCGGGTATCGCCGCGGCCGGCCCCTCGATCGTCCTCGCCTACGCGGTGTCCGGCGCGCTCGTGATGCTGGTGATGCGCATGCTGGGCGAGATGTCGGCCGCGAACCCGGCGTCGGGTTCCTTCTCGGTGCACGCCGAGCGGGCCATCGGCCCCTGGGCGGGCTTCACCGCGGGCTGGGGCTTCTGGTTCCTGCTCTGCGTCGCCGTCGGCCTGGAGGGCATCGGCGCCGCGGAGATCATGGTGGGCTGGTTCCCCGACACCCAGAAGTGGATGTGGGTCGCCCTCTTCATGCTCACGTTCTGCGGGGCGAACCTGACGGCCGTGAAGAACTTCGGCGAGTTCGAGTTCTGGTTCGCCGCCCTCAAGGTCGGCGCCATCACGCTCTTCCTCGCCATCGGCGTCCTCGCGATCCTCGGCATCCTGCCCGGCTCGGACGCGCCGGCCCCCGGCACCGCGAACCTGACCGGCGAGGGCGGCTTCATGCCCAACGGCACGGACGGCCTGATCATCGGCCTGCTCGCGTCCGTCTTCGCGTACGGCGGCCTGGAGACCGTCACCATCGCCGCCGCCGAGTCGGAGAAGCCGGTCCAGAGCGTGGCCAAGGCCGTGCGCACCGCGATGTGGCGCATCGCCGTCTTCTACGTCGGCTCGATGCTGGTCGTCGTCACGCTGTTGCCGTGGGACAACAAGGAAGTCGTCGCCAAGGGCCCCTACGTCGCCACGCTCGACCACCTGGGCATCCCCGGCGCCGGCGAGATCATGAACGTCATCGTCCTGATCGCCCTGCTCTCCGCGATGAACGCCAACATCTACGGCGCCTCGCGCATGTCGTACTCCCTGATCGAGCGCGGCCAGGGCCCCCGCGCGCTCGGCCGGATCTCCGGCGGCGTCCCGCGCCTGGCGGTGCTCGCCTCCTCGGTCTTCGGCTTCGTCTGCGTGCTGCTCAGCTACTGGAGCCCGGACGAGGTCTTCCCCTGGCTGCTCAACATGATCGGCGCGATGATCCTGGTCGTCTGGATCTTCATCGCCGTCTCCCAGCTGATCCTGCGCCGCCGCACGGAGCGCGAGGCCCCGGAGAAGCTGGTCGTCAAGATGTGGGCGTTCCCCTTCCTGACCTGGGTGGCGCTGGCCGGCATGGCGTACGTCTTCTACCTGATGACCGACCAGCCGGACACCCGCAAGCAGTTGCTCGCCACGGGCGGCCTGACGCTGGCGCTCGCGGTGATCGGCATCGTCCGCCAGAAGACGGCGGAACGCCGCGCGACCGCGTAGGCGCGCCGCCACCCGCCGAGAAGCCCCGGACCCGCGGCGGTCCGGGGCTTTTTCGTGGGCGGGCGGGCGGCCAGGAGCCAGTTGCACTTTGTGCAAGTAGATGTAAAAGTTGTTGGCATGACGCACGACGAGCCCCGCACCACTCCCGCCGACCAGCTGTCCGTGATCGACTCCGCCCCCGACCTCTCGCGCCCCGCCTCGACCGGCGAGCGCGTCGTCGGAGTCGTCACGCTGGTGGCGTTGTACGCGGGCCTGGTCATCGCGCTGGAGAGCGATCTGCCTCGGCTCGCCGGGGCCGCCGTGTTCATCGCGGCCACCGCGCTGCTGCTCGGCTGGAACGGCCACCACGACGGCGCGGCCCGCAGGCGGCCCCACACCCGCCTGGAGATGGCCGTCCGGTTCTGCGGCCTCGTCTTCCTCTGCATGCCGGGGGCCGCGCTGGTCTTCGGCCAGGGCTCCGACTCGCTCACCGGCCACCTCGTGTCCGCCGCGCTGCCCACGGCCGCCGCCGCGGTGTACTTCGTACTGCGCTGGAGGCGGTGAGGGATGGCCGACGACACCGCGGCGCGGCCGCCCCGGGAGGCCCTGGCCAACCTCATCCACTCCCCCAACCGGCTGGCCATCATCGCCGTCCTCAACCGCGTCCAGCACGTCGCCTTCGCCGAGCTGCGCGACAGCCTGCACCTGACGTCCCCCGAACTGTCCCGGCAGATCGCGATCCTGGAGAAGGAGGGCATGGTGGAGGTGGCCAAGCTGCGGATCAAGCGTGTCCCCGTCACCCATGTCCGCCTCTCCGACTCCGGGCGCGAGCGCTTCGCGGCCTATCTGGCCGACCTGCGCGCGATCGTGGAGGGCGACGGCGGCTGACGCGGCCGATCGACAAGGAGCCCCGCCCGCCCCCCCACGGACGGAGCTCCCCGGCTCACCGGTCCTGCGACCCGACGGTCAGGCGGCGGGCGCGAAGGACGCGGCGTCCCGACCGGCGAAGGAGACCGGCACGAATCCGGCCGCCCCCTCCTGGGCTGCGGACACCTGCGCACCGGGCTGCTGCGGGGCGGCCCAGATGCAGCCGATGGCGGCCACCGCGAGCGCCGTCGCCATGCCCGCGACACCGCCCTTCCCGGCGATCTTGATGCCGCGCTTGGCGGCCTCCTTCAGCCCGATCTCGGCGACCTTGCGCCAGTTCTTCTTCTCGATGTGGTGCTTGACCTTGTCGACGACACCCTGCACGCCGCCGAGGCCGACGGCGGCCATCAGGCAGGACGCGTAGGAACGCTGCACGCCCTCCGGCACGTCCACGACACCGTCCGGGAAGACGACACGCAGGGCATCGGCGAGTTCGGCACCGAACCGCGCCTTCGTCGCCTCGTAGTCGAACGCGCCGTCGGCGTCCAGGTGCTCGCCCCGGTCGAGGGCCGCCAGGTGACCGGCGAGCTCGTCGATCTGGTCCTCGGTCACCTGCTCGGCGAGGGCGGACGCACCGCCCGCCGCGGGACCGGCCGCGTAGGCCTGCGACACGCCGGTGACCCCGACGGACAGGGCCGCGAGGCCGGAGACAGCGGCGGCGCCGATGCGCGTACGCTTGTTCATCTGTGCATGCTCCTTTGGGTGTTCGTGCACAAAGGGGCGAAGTCGTGGCGATGCCCGTCCTGCGAAACCTTGGTCTCGCCCGGCTCCCCCCTGGGCCCAGCAGTCCGGCCGCCTGGTCACGGCCGCCGGACGCCTGGTGAATGCCCCCCGTGCGGCCTTGGTCCAGACCTTGGGTGGGCGAGATGAACGTATCGCCTGGATGAGGCACCCCCAAGAACCACATGTCATGGTTCGGCGGCTTATGAACCCTTCGCCCTTTTCATTCAGACAGGTGGCGGGGAGGCGCACCCCCGCCGGGTGGCGGGGGTCCGCTGCCGCCGTCAGGCGTAGGGCAGTTCGGCCCGGACCGTGAACCCGCCGTCGGCGGTGGGAGCCGCGGTCACCGATCCCCCGAGGAGCGCGGCCCGCTCCCGCAGCCCGGCCAGGCCGTGGCCGGGAGCACGGCGACGCCGCGGGTGGGGCGGCCGGGAGGCGTCGTCCGGCGGGCCGTTGGTGACCTCGACGCTCAGGGTGCCGTGCGCCGGGCCCCCGGCGATGACGAGGCCGACGGCGCTCCCGGGGGCGTGCTTGGCCGCGTTGGTCAGGGACTCCTGCACGATGCGGAAGACGGCGTGCGCCGTCTCCGGGGACGGCGGGGACGACGCCGTCGCCAGGCGGTAGTCGGTGCGCACCGGGAGTCCGCTGGCCGCGACCAGGGCCGGCAGGTCGGCGAGGCCCGCCGTCGCGCCGCCCCGCGCCGGGGCGCGCAGGACGCCCAGCATGTCCCGCAGTTCGTCCAGCGTCCTGCTGCTCAGCTCGCCGATCCGCTCCCCGCAGTCCCGCGCCCGGTCGTCCCGCGAGGTGAGCGCGAGCACGCCCGCCTCCACGGCGATCAGGTTCACCTGGTGCGAGACCACGTCGTGCATCTCCCTGGCCATACGGGCGCGCTCGACCACGATGGCGCGCTCGGCGGCCTGCTCGCGCTCCTGCTCACGGACCGCGTTCAGCCGCTCCAGGTGCTCGGCCAGCTCGCGCCGGGTGCGGGCAAGACGGCCGAGCACGGTCGGTCCCGCGCTGAACAGCGCCGGGCCCAGGGCGACCGTGGCCCACTCGTGCGCGCTCCGGGCGCGCGCCTCCGCGGCGGTGGCGGGCGCCGCGGCCACCAGGAACATCGCCGCGGCGCAGCCGTGGGCGAGGGCGCGGGAGGACAGCGCGGCGGCGGTGCCGAGCGCGCACATCGGGGCCAGCCACAGATAGCCGCTCGCGGCCGCGGGGACCGTGGCGAGCGCGACCGCCAGGGGCCAGCGCCTGCGTACCGCGAGGGCCGCCACGGCCAGCAGGTAGGAGGCCGCGACCACGGGGCCGACGCCGTCGGGCACGGTCACCAGTTCCGCCGCGGCGACCGCGACGACCACGGCGTCCACCGCCCGGGCCGGAAGGCGGCGCGCCATGTCAGCGCACCGTGGCGCGGGCCAGCACGGCCGCCTGGATGCGGTTGCTCGCGCCGAGCTTGGCCAGCACGGAGCTGACGTGGTCCTTCACCGTGGAGCGGCTCAGCAGGAGTCGTTCGGCGATCTGCGCGTTGGTCATCCCGGTGGCCAGCAGGTCCAGCACGTCGCGCTCGCGGCCGGTCAGCGCGACGGTCGGCGCGACGGGCGGGACGGCCGGGACGGCGGGGACGGCGGGCGGGGTGGCGGCGGGCGGAAGGGGCGGCTCCGCGGGCCCGGCGAGCGGCGGCGCGGGGGCCGCGCGCAGCGAGCGCACCACCCGCGCGGACAGGGCGCTGCCGCCGGCCGCGAGCAGCAGCACCCCGGGGATCAGCTCCCGGGCCGCGGCGTCCTTGAGGAAGAACCCCGCGGCGCCCGCGGCGAACGCCTCGGTCACCTGGGCGTCGTCCCCGAATCCCGTGAGCACGGCCACCACGGGCGGCGCGTCAAGGCCGCGCAGGGCCCGCAGGACGCTGATGCCGTCGAGGTCCGGCATGTGCAGGTCGACGAGCACCACGTCGGGCCGGTGGCGCACCGCCCGCTCCACCGCGTCGGCGCCGTCGCACACGGCGGAGACCGTGATGCTCCCGGCGCTCTCCAGGATGCGCCGGAGGCCGTACCGCAGCAGTTTGTCGTCGTCCACGACCATGACATTCACAGGAGGCACGGCCGGATCGGTCTCCAAAACGCAGGAAAAAGTTGCGCAACGCACCATATCCGACAGGCCGAGAGCACCTCCGGGCAGTGTGTCGCCCTTTCGTGCGGCCGGAGTTTCCTCCGGTATTCCCGTCCGGACCTAGGACGAAGGGCTGATCAACTTCCGCGGGCACCTGCTGCTAGCCTGCAGTTGCGACGGACTTGCAATAACTTGAGAAACACAACAGTGCACCACAGCTAAGCAGCAGTCGGAGGGCTCGGATCCATGGCCATTTACACGCTTCCTGAACTTCCGTACGACTACGCGGCGCTCGAGCCGGTGATCAACCCGCAGATCATCGAGCTGCACCACGACAAGCACCACGCGGCGTACGTGAAGGGCGCGAACGACACCCTTGAGCAGCTGGAGGAGGCGCGCGACAAGGAGACGTGGGGCGCCATCAACGGCCTGGAGAAGAACCTGGCCTTCCACCTCTCCGGGCACATCCTGCACAGCATCTACTGGCACAACATGAACAGCCCGAAGGACGGCGGCGGCGGCGAGCCGCTGGCCGCCGACGGCGTCGGTGAGCTCGCGGACGCGATCACCGAGTCGTTCGGCTCCTTCGCCAAGTTCAAGGCCCAGCTGACCAAGGCCTCCGCGACGACGCAGGGCTCGGGCTGGGGCGTGCTCGCCTACGAGCCGCTCAGCAACCGCCTGATCGTCGAGCAGGTCTACGACCACCAGGGCAACGTCGGCCAGGGCTCGACGCCGATCCTGGTCTTCGACGCCTGGGAGCACGCCTTCTACCTGCAGTACAAGAACCAGAAGGTCGACTTCATCGAGGCCATGTGGCAGGTCGTCAACTGGCAGGACGTGGCCAAGCGTTACGCCGCCGCCAAGGAGCGGGTGAACAGCCTGCTGCTCGCCCCGTGAGAACGTCCCGCCTCGTGATCGTCTTCTCAACTTTCGCCGAGGCGGGCGGATAGAGGAAAGACCCCCGTGAGGACGTGACTCACGGGGGTCTTTCGGTGCCGGGGTTTCGGTGCCGGGCGGGTGTCCGCCGGGGGGCAGGTCAGTCGAAGATCGGGCCCTGCGTGCGGGTGCGCTTGATCTCGTAGAAGCCCGGCGTCGACGCCACGAGCAGCGTGCCGTCCCAGAGCTTCGCGGCGGCCTCGCCCTTGGGGGCCGGGGTCACGACCGGGCCGAAGAAGGCGATCTGCTCGCCGTCGGCGCCGGGGACGGCGATGACCGGGGTGCCGACCTCCTGGCCGACCTTGTCGATGCCTTCCTTGTGGGAGGCGCGCAGCTCGGTGTCGTAGGCGTCGGAGTCCATGTGATCGACGAGGTCGGCAGGCAGGCCGACGTCCGCGAGGGCGCCGGCGACGGCCTCGCGGGTGGGGCCCTCGCCGCGGTTGTGGAAGCGGGTGCCGAGCGCGGTGTAGAGCTTGCCGACGACCTCGTCGCCGTGCTTCTGCTGGGCCGCTATGACGACACGGACGGGGCCCCAGGCCTTCGTCTCCAGCATCTCGCGGTACTCCTCGGGGAGCTGGTCGATCTTGTCCTCGTTCAGGACCGCGAGGCTCATCACGTGCCAGCGGACCTCCACGTCACGGACCTTCTCCACCTCGAGCATCCACCGCGACGTCATCCACGCCCAGGGGCACAGCGGGTCGAACCAGAAGTCGACGGGGGTCTTGCTGCCGTTCTCGGACATGTCTCTCCCTAGGGAATCCGTTCGCATCTGCCAGGGAAAACGTCGGTGGCACACCGGGGCATTCCCGGATGTCGGCCGCTGACGGCACATGCGAGGATCGTAGACATTCGTACGAGTCAGGCGAATCACAGTCATGCGAGTCACAAGGGAGTGCCGCCCGTGCCCGGTGAGAATCTGTCCCGCGACGAGGCCCACGAGAGGGCCGCGCTGCTCTCCGTCGACGGCTACGAGGTCTTTCTCGACCTCAGGTCGGCGGTCGGCGAGAGCGGTCGGGAGCCGCGCACGTTCCGCTCGGTCACCACGATCCGGTTCCGCAGCGCCGAGCCGGGCGCCGCGACCTTCGCCGACCTGATCGCGCCGAGCGTCACCGCCGTCTCGCTGAACGGCAAGGACCTCGACCCCGCCGAGGTCTTCGACGGCACCCGGATCGCGCTGGAGGACCTGGCCGAGGAGAACGAGCTGGTGGTGGACGCCCAGTGCGCCTACAGCCGCACCGGTGAGGGCATGCACCGCTTCGTCGACCCGGAGGACGGCGAGGTCTACCTCTACACGCAGTACGAGCCCGCGGACTCCCGCCGCGTCTTCGCCAACTTCGAGCAGCCCGACCTGAAGGCGCCCTACCGCTTCTCGGTGCGGGCCCCCGAGGGCTGGACCGCGTGGTCGAACGGCGTGGGCGAGCTGACCGACGGCGTCTGGAAGTTCGCCGAGACCAAGCCCATCTCGACGTACATCACGGCGGTCGTCGCCGGCCCCTACCACTACGTGACGGACTCCTACGAGCGCGTGCTCGCGGACGGCACCCGTCTGGAGATCCCGCTCGGCGCGATGTGCCGCAAGGGCCTGGCCCCGCACTTCGACGCCGACGACGTCTTCCTCGTCACCAAGCAGGGCCTGGACTTCTTCCACGACCACTTCGACTACCCGTACCCCTTCGGGAAGTACGACCAGGCGTTCGTCCCCGAGTACAACCTCGGCGCCATGGAGAACCCGGGCCTGGTGACCTTCCGCGAGGAGTTCATCTTCCGCGGCAAGGTGACCCAGGCGTCCTACGAGCGCCGGGCCAACGTCATCCTGCACGAGATGGCGCACATGTGGTTCGGCGACCTGGTCACCATGCGCTGGTGGGACGACCTGTGGCTCAAGGAGTCCTTCGCCGACTTCATGGGCTCCTTCTCGATGGTCGAGGCGACCCGCTTCACCAACGGCTGGATCACCTTCGCCAACAACCGCAAGGCCTGGGCCTACCGCGCCGACCAGCTGCCCTCCACCCACCCGGTCACGGCCGACATCCGCGACCTGGAGGACGCCAAGCTCAACTTCGACGGGATCACGTACGCCAAGGGCGCCTCGGTGCTCAAGCAGCTCGTGGCCTACGTCGGCCGGGACGCGTTCCTGGAGGGCGCCCGGCGCTACTTCAAGCGGCACGCGTACGGCAACACCGTCCTCGGCGACCTCCTGTCGGTCCTGGAGGAGACCTCCGGGCGCGACATGGCCACCTGGTCGCAGGCGTGGCTGCAGACGGCCGGCGTCAACTCCCTGACCCCGCAGGTGATCCTGAACGCGGAGGGCCGGATCACCGAGCTCTCCGTGCTCCAGGAAGCCGCCGAGTCCCACCCCGAACTGCGGCCGCACCGGGTGGCCGTGGGCCTGTACCGCCGGGCCGCGGGCGGCGACCTGGAGCGGTACGCCCGCGCCGAGGTCGACGTGGAGGGTCCGCGCACGGTCGTCGCCGAGCTGGCCGGTGAGCAGGCCCCCGAGCTGGTCCTGGTCAACGACGACGACCTGACCTACTGCAAGATCCGCTTCGACGAGAACTCGCTGGCGACGCTGCGGGAGCACCTGGGCGACCTCACCGACCCCCTGGCCCGCGCGCTGTGCTGGTCGGCGCTGTGGAACCTCACGCGGGACGGCCTCATGCCCGCGCGGGACTTCATCGGGCTCGTGCTGCGCTTCGCCGGGCGCGAGAGCGACATCGGCGTGCTCCAGATGCTGCACGCCTGGGCGAACTCCGCCCTCACGCACTACGCCGCCCCCGAGTGGCGCGAGGAGGGCGGCCGGGCGCTCGCCGAGGGCGCGCTGCGCGAGCTGCGGATCGCGGCGCCGGGCAGCCAGCACCAGCTGACGTGGGCGCGGTTCTTCGCCGCCGTCGCCTCGACGGCCGCCGACCTCCAGCTCCTGCAGGGCCTGCTCGACGGCAACGCCAAGATCGACGGCCTGGAGATCGACCAGGAGCTGCGCTGGGCGTTCCTGGGCCCGCTGGCCGCGCACGGCGCCGCGGGCGAGGACGCGCTGGCGGCCGAGCTGGCCCGGGACGACACCGCGTCCGGCAAGCGGCACCAGGTGCGGTGCCTGGCCGCGCGGCCCTCGGCGGCGGTCAAGGCGCAGGCGTGGGCCGCCGTGGTGGAGTCCGACGCCCTGTCGAACGCGCTGGTCGAGGCCACCATCTCGGGCTTCGCGCAGTCCTCGCAGCGCGAGCTGATCGCGCCGTACACCGCGCAGTACTTCGCCGCGATCGAGCGGGTGTGGGCGCAGCGCTCGATCCAGATCGGCATGGACGTGGTGCGGGGCCTGTTCCCGAGCCTCCAGGGGGACCGGGAGACGCTGGTGGCGGCGGACGCGTGGCTCACCGCGCACGAGGCGTCGGCGCCCGCGCTGCGGCGGCTGGTCCTTGAGGCGCGGGACGACCTGGCGCGGGCGCTGCGGGCGCAGGCGTGCGACGCGGGGGCGGCGGCCTAGCCGGGCCGACCGCGTATCCCCTCGCGTTCAGGGGTTCTGCCCGGGGCGGTCCCCCGCGTGCCGTCGCCCGGCGCGCGGGGGGCCGCCCCTGCGGCGTGCACCGGGGCGCCGACGGGGCGGCGCGGGGCCCGTGTGCGCGGCGGGGGCGGGCGAGGTGCAGGTCAGGGCCGGGAGGGGAACGCGCGTTCATCGGTTGTCGAACGTCCGTGCTTTAGGGCGAGGTTGTCCGGGTTTGTCGACGAGCGTGTAACAGCGGTTAGCGAGGGGCGGAGGGGCGGGAACGACCGGGTCATGAACCACAACGCCCCGCTCTCCCCGCTGCCCCTCCAGCACCTCGCAGGCACCCAGCTGCGCGTCCTGAGCACCGCCCAGCTCGGCGCGCACGGCGTCTCCGCCGCCGACGCGGGCGCCCACTGCCGCCCCGGCGGACCCTGGCAGCAACTCCTGCCCGGCGTCTGCCTGTTGCACCCGGGACCGGCCACCAGCGAGGAGCGGCTGCACGGCGCCCTGCTGTACGCGGGACGCCCGCCCGCACGCCAGGCCAGGGCCGTGCCCGTGCAGCCCCGCACGGGCGAGGCGCACGCCCCGTACGCGGACGCGATGATCACCGGGCTCGCCGCGCTCGCCCTGCACCGCTTCTCGTCCGCTCCCCCGCTGCCGTCCCTGGACCGCATCGACGTCCTGGTGCCGCGCACCCGGCGGCTGCGCTCGGTGGGCTTCGCCCGGCTCGTGCGGTGCCCCGCGCTGCCGACGCCCCAGCAGATCGGCGCGGTGCCGGTCGCCCCGGTGCCCCGCGCGCTCGCCGACGCCGTGGCGCAGCTCGCCGACGCGGGCGTGGTGCGCCGCCTGCTCAGCGAGGCGGTGCGCGGCGGACACTGCGAACCGGCCGCCGTGGTCCGGGAGTTGAACGAGGCCCGGCTGCTCACCCGGCCGCACGTGGTGGACGCGGTCGACTCGCTGCTCGCCGAGGGGCGGGCGATCGCCGAGGACCGGCTGTACGGGATGGTCGCCGAGCACGGCCTGCCCGACCCGCTGTGGAACGTGGACCTGCGGCTGCCCGGCGGCCCGCACCTCGGCGGCGTCGACGCCTACTGGCCCGAGCAGGCGGTGGCGGTCGAGCTGGACACC
Organism: Streptomyces sp. NPDC002564; assembly: GCF_042889645.1. Lineage (NCBI taxonomy): Bacteria > Bacillati > Actinomycetota > Actinomycetes > Kitasatosporales > Streptomycetaceae > Streptomyces > Streptomyces sp. NPDC002564. The sequence continues at coordinate 751,666 of NZ_JBIARE010000003.1, forward strand.
CGGGCGCCGCGCCAGGACGAGGACGCGCTGTGGTCGGAGTACGCCCGCAAGCGCGAGCACCTGGAGCGGCTCGGCATCGCCGTCGTGCACATCACGCCGCGCAAGCTGCGGGACGCGCCGGAGCAGCAGGCCGCCGTCGTCCGGACCGCGCTGATGGCGTCGGGCGACCGCGACCCGGCCGCGTACGTCGTCGTGCTGCCCCGGTAGCCGTCCCGTGCGGCGGCTCAGCCGCCGCCGTCCTTGTGCAGCAGCAGCTCAGTGTTCCGGTCGCCGGGTCCGCCGCCCAACGCGGGCTTCGCGCCGGGGGCGTTGAAGGACAGTTCGCGGTAGAGCGCGGCCAGGCCGGTCTGGGAGAGGTCGGCGAAATCGGTGCGGTGCGGGGCCGCGGACTCGATGAGCGTGGTGAACAGCGAGATCGTCCCGTCGTGGTTGTCGGTGAGCTCCACCACCCGGGCGAGCTGCGGGAAGTCGATGTGCGAGGCGGTGGAGACCTCCCAGAAGGAGCCGTGCGGGGTGCGGTGCGGGGTGATGGCGTTCTTGTGGCTGTGGCCGTTGACCCAGGCGAGCACCGAGCGGTACCGGCCGAGCAGCGCGACGATCTCGTCGCCGCCGTGCCGGGCCTCGCCGGGGTGCGCCGGGTCGTCGCGGAGATTGCGCATGGTCGCGCTGGTGTGGTGACTGAGGACGACGACGTACGAGGGGCCGCCCGCCCGGCGCTCGTTGGCCGCGAGCTCCCGCTCCAGCCAGCGCAGTTGGGCGGTGCCGAGCGAACCCTCGTAGTGCCCGCCGGGGTCGGTGCTGTCCAGGCTGATGCCGAGCACGTCGTCGCTGATGCGGAAGGAGTAGTACTGGGTGCCCGCGGCGAGGTTCTCCTCGGTGTAGCCGTGTCCGGCGGGTCCCGCGCCCCGGTGGGCCGGGTCGAGGTGCGCCCGCAGGTACTCGGCGGGCGTGAAGGGCGCCCGGGACGCGTCGGGCGTGACGGACCGCATGCGCCGGGCCTCGCCCTTGAGCAGCTCCTTGAAGTGCGCCCCCTTGGGGTCGCGGCCCTTCTTGACGGCCTTCCACAGGGCGGCACCGCGCGGCTCGTCCAGGGACATCAACTTCTTCCCCCCGGTGGCGAATTCGGTGAAGTACGGGTCCCTGGGCGCCCAGCAGCCGCCGGGCAGCGCGTCGTGGTTGCCGACCGTGGAGTACCAGGGCAGGCCGAGGCCGGGGCTGTTGACCTCGCGTATCGCCGCGTCGAGGAAGCCGTGCAGGTGCGGGAAGCCGAGCCGCTTGTCGGCGTCGCGCAGGTCGTCGTCGGGGTGCCAGTACAGCGGCAGGCCGCTGGCCTGGACGCCCTCGTAGCGGCGCGGGTCGCCGGTGTTGGGGGTGATGCGGCCGCCGCTCATCACCTTGAGGAACCAGTCCAGTTCGGAGCGGGAGTTGTTGTCGGTGTTGTCGCCGGTCGTCACGACGCAGTGCAGGGGCGCCCCGGTGGCGGGCGCGCCGCGCAGGGCGTTGACCCGCTCGACCAGCGCGACGGCGCCCGCCACCGACAGGGACTCGTGCGGCCGCCAGGCGCTCGCGGTCTGCGCGCGCAGGTACTCGTACCGCAGCGGGTGCTGCACGTCGACCAGGTGCAGGTCGGTGAACTGCACGAACGCGGCGAGCGCGGTGCGCCGCCCCGCGCGGCCCGCCTTCGCCGCCGCGAGGTCGCCGCGCACGACGCGCGGCCAGGCGGGTCCGTCGCCGAGCCGCCGATAGCCCGCGGTGCCCCGCGGGGCGGCGACGGTGAGCAGGGTGGTGCCGCCGCGGTAGGGGGCGAGGGGCGCGGCGGGGGCCGGGCGGGAGCGCGGGACGGTGGCGTGGCCCGCGGGCGCCGCGTTCCCCGCTCCGGCGCCGGGGCCCAGCGCGTAGCCGACGCCCGCGGAGAGGGTGACCGCGCCGGCGGCGGCGAGGACGGCGCGGCGGTCGGGCCGGACCGCGGCACCGGCCACGGCGCGGGCCGCGTGGGCCGTCGCGGTGGCGGCGCCGGTGGCGGCCGAGGCGGTTGCGGTGGCGACAGAGCGTGTGCGCGGCATGGCGCGGTCTCCCCGGGTGCGAACGCGACGGCAGTGGTCGCGGGGCGCCCGGGCCTGGCTGCGGCCGGCGAACTCCCCGCTCGTACTGGATCGTTGGCAGCGGGGGTGGCCTGCGCGTTAACGAGACCGCAACGGGCAGCGCCGATCACCGTACGTGGATCAGTCGGCACCCTACGCGGTCACGCGGTCCTCTCCGGGCGGAGAGGAGGCGGTCACTCCACGTTCACCTCGCGGGGAAGGGAAGGTTCCGGGCGGGGTCAGCGGCCCGGGGCGGCGGTGTGCCCGTCGGCCGGGCGGGCGCGCCACAGTGCCAGGCCGATGTCGACGAGCCCGACCCGGTCGAGGTCCGGCACGGACTCCAGGGGGTGCCAGGCGGCGAGGTCGGTGGAGCCGTCGGCCTCGCTGCGGAGCGTGCCGCCGGTGACCCGGCCCTCGTACACGATCCGCAGGCCGTGGAAGTCGGCGACGGCGCCGAGCCTGCGCGGGTAGCGGCGGCGCAGCGAGTCGATGCCGAGGAGCGTGACCGGCTCGACGACGTATCCGGTCTCCTCGTCGGCCTCGCGGATCACGGTGTCGTAGGGGTCCTCGCCGTGGTCCATGCCGCCGCCGGGCAGCGTCCAGCGCTTCGCGCCGTCCCCGGCCACCCAGCGGGCGAGCAGGACCCGGCCGTCCCGTACGCACACGGCGTAGGCCGCCACTCTCAATTCTTTCTGCACGCCGTCGACGCTAGGCGCCCGGTGCGACGCCTGTCTGCCATCCGCGCGTTCGCCCCGGCGGGTGGTGCCGTTCACCGTGCCGGCGGGACGGCGCGACGCACCGCCATATCCCCTCTTACGCCCGCATGTCCCGCATGACGCATGGCGGAATTGCGTCACGCCCTGATCACAGCTCGGACAACTCTCCCCAAACGGCGGCCACTTGCGTAAGGCTGAGCGGTCATCCGGCCCCGGAATCCGGACCTTCCGCGATTCCGGGACCGTATCGATCGATCCGTCGCTCCTCCTGCCGACCTTCGCTCTTCTTCCCGATCTTCCTTCCCGACCCTCACGCAACAGGGATGCCGATGCCCAGATCCAGTTCCAGCGCCAGACGCGCGCCCCGGCTCGCGATAGCCGTCGGTCTGACCGCCGCGCTCTGCGCGACCGGGGCCGTTCCCCTCGCCTTCGCGGCGGACGGATCGCCCGCCCCCGCGCCCAAGTCGTCCGACAAGAAGCTCGGCGCCGCCGACGCCGACCTGCTCGCCGACGCCAAGGCGGACGGCGAGAAGACCGTCACGATGATGGTCGCCACCGCCCCCGGTGCCACCGAGCGGGTCGCCGACCAGCTCGACGGCGTCAAGGGCGGCTCGGTCGGCCGGACCGACGACAAGCTCGGCTACGTCCGCGCGACCGTGCCGACGGACCGGGCCGACGCCGCGATCAAGTCGGCCGCGAAGCTGTCGTCGGTGCACGCCATCGACCTGCGCCACGAGATCGAGCTGGACGACCCGACGCCCGCCGCCGACCGCGCCAAGGGCGCGAAGACCGCGGCGCGCGGCACCTACCCGGGTCCGGACAGGACCACCCCGGCGAAGAACCCGTACAACCCGTCCGCCGAGACGGGCGCCGTCGACTTCGTCAAGAAGCACCCGAAGGCGGACGGCCGGGGCATCACCATCGGCATCCTGGACTCCGGCGTCGACCTGGGCCACCCGGCGCTGCAGAAGACCACGACCGGCGAGCGCAAGATCACCGACTGGGTGACCGCGACCGACCCGATCGTGGACGCGGACGGCACCTGGCGGCGCATGACCAACCCGGTCACCGGCCCCGTCTTCAGCTGGGACGGCCAGTCGTGGAAGGCCCCGGCGGGCTCCTTCCAGGTCAACCGCTTCCGCGAGTCGGCCACCGCGGGCGGCGACGCCAAGGGCGACCTCAACCGCGACGGCGACACCACCGACAGCTGGGGCGTGCTGTACGACCCGGCGGCCGGCACGGTCCGCGTCGACCTGAACGCCAACAACGACTTCACCGACGACGAGGTCCTCAAGCCGTACAAGGACGACCACCAGGTCGCCTACCTCGGCAAGGACGACCCGGCGACCGACGTCGCCGAGCGCGTCCCGTTCGTCGTCGAGATCCGCAAGGACGTGCCGACCGACCCGTACGGCGGCGACTGGGTCGGCAAGAAGGCCGACTTCGTCAACATCGGCGTCATCGAGTCCGAGCACGGCACGCACGTCGCGGGCATCACCGCGGCCAACGGCCTGTTCGGCGGCAAGATGAACGGCGCGGCGCCCGGCGCCAAGCTGGTCTCCTCGCGCGCCTGCACCTGGACCGGCGGCTGCACCAACGTCGCGCTCACCGAGGGCATGATCGACCTCGTCACCAAGCGCGGCGTCGACATCGTGAACATGTCGATCGGCGGCCTGCCCGCGCTGAACGACGGCAACAACGCGCGCGCCGAGCTCTACACGCGCCTCATCGACACCTACGGCGTGCAGCTGGTGATCTCCGCGGGCAACTCCGGCCCCGGCGCGAACACCATCGGCGACCCCGGCCTCGCGGACAAGGTCATCTCGGTCGGCGCGGCCATCTCCAAGGAGACCTGGGCGGCCAACTACGGCTCCCAGGTGGAGAAGAAGTACGCGATGATGCCGTTCTCCTCGCGCGGCCCGCGCGAGGACGGCGGCTTCGCGCCGATCATCTCGGCGCCCGGCTCGGCCATCAACACCACGCAGACCTGGCTGCCGGGCTCCCCGGTCGCCGAGGCCGGCTACCGGCTGCCCGCGGGCTACTCGATGCTGCAGGGCACCTCGATGGCCTCCCCGCAGGCCGCGGGCGCCTCGGCGCTGCTGCTGTCGGCGGCGAAGCGCGAGCACGTCGACCTGACCCCGGCGAAGCTGCGCACCGCGCTGACCTCCACCGCGGACCGCATCCGCGGCGAGCAGGCGTACGCGCAGGGTACCGGCCTGATCAACGTGGTCGACGCCTGGAACGCCATCGAGGACGAGGCGAGCGCGCACACGTACACGGTGCAGGCCCCGGTCGACACCGCCCTGGAGCAGGAGCTGAAGAAGCCCGGCACCGGCATCTACGACCGTGAGGGTGGCCTGAAGACCGGCCAGAAGCGGACGTACGACGTGACGATCACCCGCACCTCCGGCCCGGACCGCGGCATCCGCCACGAGCTGGACCTGGTCAACAACCACGACAAGACGTTCGAGCTGCTCGGCAAGGGCTCCGTGTCGCTGCCGCTGAACAAGCCGGTCACCGTCAAGGTCCGGGCGCAGGCGAAGTCGGCCGGGCTGCACAGCGCGATCCTGACCGTCGACGACGAGCGCAGCGAGGGCATCGACCAGCAGATCATGGCGACCGTCGTCGTCTCCGCGCCGCTGGCCAAGCCGACGCACACCTACTCCGCCCAGGGTTCGACGCAGCGCAACAGCACGCAGTCGTACTTCGTGACGGTCCCGCAGGGCGCCACGTCCCTCGAGGTCTCCCTCGGCGGCCTGAAGGACAAGAGCCAGACCCGCTTCATCGCGGTGCACCCCTACGGCGTCCCGGTCGAGTCGACCGCGTCCACGGCCTGCTACCCGAACTACGAGAACCCCGCCAACACCTGCCGCCCGGACCTGCGTTCGTACGCGGAGCCGCAGGCCGGCGTCTGGGAGATCGAGGTCGAGTCGCGCCGTACGTCGCCGCTGCTCGACAACCCGTACAAGCTGAACGTCGCCACCCTCGGTGTCGACTTCGACCCGGCCGTGCAGACGATCCCGGAGGCGAAGGTCGGCACGCCGGCGCCCGTCTCCTGGAAGGTCACGAACAACTTCGCGGCCGTCGACGGCAAGCTGCGCGGCGGCTCGCTCGGCTCGGCCAAGTCGGCGCGTCCCACCATCAAGCAGGGTGAGACGCAGGTGACCGAGGTCGTCGTGCCCGCGGGCGCGGAGCGTCTCGACGCCGCCATCGGCGCCACCGCGGACGCGGCCGCCGACCTCGACCTCGCCGTGAAGAAGGACGGCGTCGTCGTCGGCTCGTCGGCCGACGGCGACTCGGAGGAGTCGGTGAGCCTGTCCAAGCCGGCCGCCGGCACCTACACGATCGAGGTCGTGGGCTACGCGGTACCGGCCGGGACGACCGCGTACGACTACCGGGACGTGTTCTTCTCCGGTGCGCTCGGCCGGATCACCGTCGACGAGTCGAAGCAGGTGAAGCTCGCCAACGGCGCCACCGCGCAGGTCGACGCCAAGGTCGAGGCGAAGACCCCGGCCGCCGCGGGCCGTGAGCTGTTCGGCGAGGTGTCCCTGCTCAACGCGGGCGGCACGGTCGCGGGCAGCGGCAGCGTGAAGGTCGAGAAGGTCACGCCGTAACACCGCGCGCCCGCTCCGGCGGGCACCGCCGACGGGGTCCCGCCGGCCTGCCGCTCCCGCGCGCAGGCCGGCGGGGCCCCTTCGCGTGCCGCCCCGCCCGTCAGCCGCCCCGCCCGTCAGCCGGCCCGCCCGTCAGCCGGCCGGGCCGGGGCCGCGGTCGCAGCGGATCTTCTCCGCGGCGGGCAGGGCCTTGAGGATCGTCGTGCGCAGCCGGTCGCGCTCCTTGCCGACGGCCCAGTTCGCGGGCTCCGCCGACCCCTCGGTGACGGTGATCAGGACCCGGTCGCCGGTCTTCAGGCGCGGGTCCACGTCCCGGTCCATGGGGAAACGGACCGTGCCCTCGCCGCTCCTCGGTTTCAGGTAGCGCGTCACGTCGAGGGTGACGCGGTCCTGGAGGCCGCCCGGCACCGCGTCGACCGCCGTGACCGTGCCCTCCACGATCAGCCGCGAGCAGGCCACGAAGCCCTCGGGGCTCAGGTCGGCCGAGTCGCCGCCCGCGTCGGCGCTCCCCTCCCCCGTCTCGCGCCGCTGCCCGTCGGAGGCCGCGCCCTTGGACCCGTCGCCGCCCCCGCCCGTCTCCGCCCCGCCCTCCACGGCCAGCCAGGCGAGCCCGCCCAGCAGGGCCGAGGCCGCCAGCGCGGCGACCGCGCCGCCCGCGACGACCAGGAGACCCCGCCGGGCCCGGGCGCGCGGCGGCCGCGGCGCGACGGCCGGGGCCGCCCGCCGCGGACCGGCCGCCAGCGCGTCGCCCACCGTGCCGAGCCGCTCCCTCAGCAGGGCGAGGTCCGCCACGGCCGCCGCGTGCTCGGCGTCGAACGCGGGGTCGCGCGGTGTGCCGTCCGGCACGGGTTCGCCCGTGATCGCGAGCATCAGCGCGTCCGGGGCGCCGCCCTCGGCGTCCTTGCCGTGCACGTCACACCACCTCCCCTTCGTGCAGCCGTGCCCGCAGGAGCCGTACCGCCGTGTGCAGCCTGCTCTTGACCGTGCCCTCCGGAATGCCCAGCTCGTCCGCGATGGCGCGCACCGGAAGGTCCGCGTAGAACCGCAGGACCACCACCTGGCGCTGTGCGTCCGGCAGCTCCCCGAGGCCCTGGGCGACGGCCAGCGAGGTGGCCCGCGCCTCCGCGCCGTCCTCGTCGGTGGCCTCCCGCCACAGCACCGCGAGCCGCTCGCCGAGCCGCTCCTGTCTGCGCCGGGCCCGGTGCCAGTCCATGGCCAGGTTGGAGGCCACGACCGCCGCCCACGCCGACACGTCGCGCGGCGCCTCGCGCCCGTCGGCGGCCCGCTCCAGGAGCTTCAGCCTGACCTGCTGCACCCCGTCCGGCAGATCGGCGTACGGCACCCCGCCCAGCGCGAGCACCGCCCTGACCCGGTCCTCCTGGGCCGCGTCCAGGGGATCCGCCCCCTGCCCCCGCGACGCACGGCGCACCCCTCTGCGCAGCAATGTGCCCCTCCCGTCCCCGCGTTTCCCCTACGACGCCGGGGCGGGCCGAATGGTTCATCTCCCATGTGGCGTCCCGCACCTCGGACAATGGATTGGACAACGCGGGTCTGGACAGACGCATCATGGAGCCACCCCCCACAGATCGGCCGAGGTCACGAGGCCGCACACCCACGGAGGAAGTCCCAGTGAAGGTCGGAATCGTCGGAGCCACCGGTCAGGTCGGCACGGTCATGCGCAGGATCCTCGCCGAGCGGAAGTTCCCGGCCGACGAGCTGCGCCTGTTCGCCTCGGCCCGCAGCGCCGGCACGGTCGTGGACGGTGTGACCGTGGAGGACGCCTCCACGGCCGACTACACGGGCCTGGACATCGTGCTGTTCTCGGCCGGCGGCGCCACCTCCAAGGCCCTCGCCGAGAAGGTCGCCTCGCAGGGCGCCGTCGTGATCGACAACTCCTCGGCCTGGCGCCGCGACCCCGAGGTCCCCCTCGTCGTCTCCGAGGTGAACCCGCACGCGATCAGGAACCGCCCCAAGGGCATCATCGCCAACCCGAACTGCACGACGATGGCCGCCATGCCGGTGCTGCGTCCGCTGCACGCGGAGGCGGGCCTCGAAGCGCTGGTCGTCGCTACCTACCAGGCCGTGTCCGGCTCGGGTGTGGCCGGTGTCGAGGAGCTCTTCGGGCAGGTCCAGAAGGTCGGCCAGGACGCCCCCAAGCTCACCCACGACGGCTCCGCGGTGGACTTCCCCGAGCCCGACAAGTACGTCGCGCCGATCGCGTACAACGTCCTGCCGATGGCCGGTTCCGTCGTCGACGACGGCCTGAACGAGACGGACGAGGAGCAGAAGCTCCGCCACGAGTCCCGCAAGATCCTGGAGATCCCGGAGCTGAAGGTCTCGGGCACCTGTGTGCGCGTCCCGGTCTTCACCGGCCACTCCCTCCAGGTCAACGCCCGCTTCGCGCGGCCGCTCAGCCCCGCGCGCGCCACCGAGATCCTCTCCTCGGCCGAGGGCGTCGTCGTGACCGAGGTGCCCACGCCGCTGGAGGCCGCGGGCAAGGACGACTCGTTCGTCGGCCGCATCCGCACGGACGAGACCGTCGAGAACGGCCTGGCGTTCTTCATCTCCGACGACAACCTCCGCAAGGGCGCCGCGCTGAACGCCGTCCAGATCGCCGAGCTGGTCGCCGCCGAGCTCAAGGGCTGACCCCCGCCCCTACGCCCCCCGGGGGCGGTCACCGCGTGCCGGTGGCCGCCCCCGCGGCGTGCCGGGAGCCGCCCGCGCACACCACCGCGAGCAGCGCGAGCCCGGCGAGCCCGCCGCCCAGCCACAGCACCGCCCCGGCGCCCCGGCTGTCCGCGACCCGGCCGCCCGCGAAGGCGCCGAGCGCGATCGCCACGTTGAACACGCCCGCGAAGAGCGCGGAGGCGGCCTCGCGGGCGTGCGGCGCGGCGGCCATCACCCAGTTCTGGGCGGACACCGAGACCCCGCCGTAGGCCAGCCCCCACGCGACGAGCAGCGCCACCGAAGCGGCCGGCGAGGCGCCCGCGGGCACCATGAGCAGCACCACCGCGCCGAGTCCCGCGCTGATCGCGGACAGCGCCCGGCGCGGGTCGCGGGCCGCGACGGCGCCGCCCGCGAAGGTGCCGACGATGCCGGCCGTCCCGTAGGCGAGGAGCAGCCCGCTGATCAGGCCCGCCCCGATGCCCGGGACCCGTTCGAGGACCGGGCGGACGTAGGTGTACGCGGCGAAGTGGCCGGTGACCAGGAGGGTGACGGCGAGGAGACCGGCCCGCAGCCGGCCGATGCGCAGCAGGCCGGGGAACGCGCCGAGCCGGACGCCCTCCTGCGCGGGCAGCCGGGGCAGCACGGTGACGAGCAGCACCGAGACGGCCAGGGCGAGCCCGGCCAGGGCCGCGAACCCCCAGCGCCAGCCCGCCAGTTCGCCCAGCAGGGTGCCCGCGGGCACGCCGAGCACGGAGGCCACGGCGATCCCGCTGAAGATCACCGCGGTGGCCCGTCCCGCCCGCTCCGGTCCGGCGAGCCGTGCGCCGAGACCGGCCGCGACGGCCCAGACGCCGCCGATGCACACGCCGACCAGGACGCGCGCGGCGAGCAGGACGCCGAAGGCGGGGGCGAGCGCGGAGGCCACGTCGGCGACGGCGAGCAGCGCCATCAGCAGGGCGAGGACGGTGCGCCGGTCGGCGCGGCGGACCGCGACGGGCAGCAGCAGGGCCGCGAGCGCGGCGACGAGGCCGGGCAGGGTGACGGCGAGACCCGCGGTGCCGTCCGAGACGTGCAGGCCGGTGCCGATGGAGGTGAGGAGCCCGACGGGCAGCATCTCCGTGGTGACGACGGAGAAGGTGGCGGCGGCGACGGCGAGGACGGCGACGGCGCCCCGGGGCCGCTCCACCACGGCGTGCCGTGTGGGTGTCTGCGTGCGCTGTGACATGAGATCCACCCTGTGGGGGTGCCCGCCCGGGAACAACGGCGAAGATCTCATCCTTGTATGAGCCGGATTCATCGATCGGGGAAACGACCGGGGAAGAGAGCGCGCGCGCCGTGGGCGGACCGGGGACGGGAACAGACGGGGGACGGGGCGGGGACCTCCCCTCCCGGCCCGGGAGGGGACCGGGGCACGGTCTGGAGATCCGTGAGCTGGAGTGTTTCCTGGTGCTCGCCGAAGAGCTGCACTTCGGGCGGGCCGGCGAGCGTCTGCACGTGTCGCAGAGCCGGGTCAGCCAGCTGCTCGCCGCCCTGGAGCGGCGGATCGGCGCGCGCCTGGTGGAGCGTACGAGCCGCCGGGTCGCCCTGACCACACTCGGGGAGCGCTTCGTCGCCGAACTCCGGCCTTCCTACGCGGAGTTGACCTCCGTGGTGGAGCGGGCCACGGCGGCGGCGCGGGGCGTGACGGGCACGCTGCGGCTCGGGTTCCAGGGGACGGCGGACGCCCGGCTGATGGAGGCCGTGGCGGCGTTCCAGGAGCGGCACCCCGGCTGTGTCACGGAGATCGTGGAGATCCCCTTCGCCGACCCGTTCGGCGCGGTGCGGCACGGCGGCGTGGACGCGGCGGTCGTGCTGCTGCCGGTCGACGAGCCGGATCTGGTGCTCGGGCCGGTCTTCTGCGGCGAGCGGCAGACCGTCGCCGTCTCGGTGCGGCACCCGTTCGCGGGGCGGCCCTCGCTGACGGCCGCCGACCTCGCGGGGACCCCGCTGATCGCGGCGACCGCCCCGGCGCCCGCCTACTGGCGCGCCGCGCACGCCCCCTCGGACACCCCGGCCCCCGCGGTCCGCACGCTCCAGGAGGGCCTGACCCTGGTGGCCGCGGACCGGGGCGCGATGCTGCTGTGCCGCCCGACGGCGGACTACCACGGCCGCAAGGACGTGGTCTTCGTACCGGTCGACGGGCTGCCGGACTCGGTCCTCGGCATGGTGTGGCACCGGGACGCGGAGACGGCGCGGGTCCGGGAGTTCGCGCGGGTGCTCGGCCGTGCCGGTGCGGTCGGGCCGGGCGGCGCACCTCGAAGGGGAAGCAGCCGTACTCGACGGCCCTGACGAGCACGAGGGCGGGGCGGGGCGGGGCGGGGTCAGACGACGCCCTCCGTGCCCCAGGAGCCGCGGCCCTCCAGGTCCGTCGCCTCCGTGCCCGTGGTCCTGCGGTACGCCGTGTCCAGCTCGCCCAGCTCCTCGCGGGTCAGGACGTCCTCGACACGGTCGAAGCCCTCCGGGGCGCGCTCGGCGACGGTGTGCAGGATGCGGTCCGCCGGCATGTTGCGGTGGGCCAGCACCAGGGAGTTGACCGGCTCGCGGCGCACGTCCTCGTACGCCCGCAGCCCGGCCTCCCGGTCCGGCGCGGCGCGGTCGAGGCAGCGGGCCAGGACGCGGGCGTCGAGGATCGCCTGGGAGCCGCCGTTCGAGCCCACCGGGTACATCGGGTGGGCCGCGTCGCCGAGCAGGGTGACCGGGCCGCGCCCCCACTGCGGCAGCGGGTCCCGGTCGACCATCGGGTACTCCAGGATGTGCCGGGTCGCGGCGAGCAGCGCGGGGACGTCCAGGTCGCCGATGCGCCAGCCCGCGAAGTGCGGCAGGACGTCGGACAGCCGCCCCGAGCGGTTCCAGTCGGCGGGCCCGGCCATGCCGTGGTGGCGCGAGATGGGGAAGCGCACCTCGGCGACCCAGTTGAGCAGCTCCCTGCCGCGCTCCTGGGCCCGCCGCGAGATCGGGTAGACGACGAGCTTCGCGCTGGCGTTGCTGCCCGCGACCGCGACGGTCCGCCCGCCGAGGACGGGGTGCCACTCCGCGGTGCCGCGCCACATCCGGATGCCGTTCCACAGCGGCGGCCCCTCGCCGGGGTGCAGCATCGCCCGTACCGTCGAGTGCAGCCCGTCGGCGCCGACCAGGGCCCGCACCCGCACCCCGTGCTCCCGGCCGCGGCCCCGGTCCCGCAGGATCACCCGCAGCGCGCCGCTCTCCCGCTCGGCGAGCCGCACGAAGGCCGTGCCGGTACGCACCGCGTGGTCGCCGAGCCGGTCGCGGACGGCCTGCAGGAGGAGCACCTGGAGGGCGCCGCGGTGGATGGAGTACTGCGGCCAGCGGTAGCCGAGGGCCCGGCCGCGCGGCTCGGCCCAGATACGGTTGCCGTGCCGGTCGAAGTGGACCATCGCCTCGGGCGCGACGGCGGTGGCGGCGAGCTCGTCGCCGAGCCCGAGCTCGGTCAACTCCCGCACGGCGTGCGGCAGCAGATTGATCCCCACGCCCACCGGGCGCAGCTGCTCGGCGGCGTCCACGACCCGCACCTCGATGCCCGCCGCGTGCAGGCTGAGCGCGGCGGTGAGCCCGCCGATGCCCGCGCCCGCCACCAGTACGTCGGTCATGGCCGCCGCGCGGTCGGCCCCGCGGTGGCCGGCCTCTCGGTCCCCAGCATCTCCGGCATCCCCCTGTGGTCCCTGACGGTCCCGGCGGCCCTGGTCGGCGGCCGGCCGGGACCGGTGCGAACGCGCGGAGCGTAACCGGACGGCAGCGGGAGAACAATGGCCCGGGCGGCCATCCGGGGGTGCATGGAAGGATGGCCGGAAACACCACAAGTCGCACCCCCCGAAGACCCGAGACGTCGTACCACCTGGACGACACGTCGTACCCGAGGAGATGACCGCGTGCCCGGCACCAATCTGACCCGCGAAGAGGCACAGCAGCGGGCGAAGCTGCTGACCGTTGACGCGTACGAGGTCGATCTCGACCTCTCCGGAGCCCAGGAGGGCGGCACCTACCGGTCCGTGACCACGGTGCGCTTCGACTCCGCCGAGGCGCATGCCGAGACCTTCATCGACCTGGTGGCCCCCGCGGTCCACGAGGTCGTCCTGAACGGCCACGCGCTGGACGTCGCCGCGGTGTTCCGCGACTCGCGCATCGCGCTCCCGCACCTGCTCGCCGGGCCGAACGAGCTGCGGGTCGTCGCGGACTGCGACTACACCAACACCGGTGAGGGCCTGCACCGCTTCGTCGACCCGGTCGACCAGCAGGCCTACCTGTACACGCAGTTCGAGGTGCCGGACGCCCGCCGCGTCTTCGCCTCCTTCGAACAGCCGGACCTCAAGGCGACGTTCACGTTCACCGTGAAGGCGCCGAGCGGCTGGACGGTCGTCTCCAACTCGCCGACGCCCGAGCCGAAGGACGACGTCTGGTCCTTCGAACCGACGCAGCGCATGTCGACGTACGTCACGGCCCTGATCGTCGGCCCGTACCACTCGGTGCACTCCTCCTACGAGGGTCCGGGCGGCCAGTCCGTACCGCTCGGCATCTACTGCCGCCCCTCGCTGGCCGAGTTCCTCGACTCGGACGCGATCTTCGAGGTCACCCGGCAGGGCTTCGACTGGTTCCAGGAGAAGTTCGACTACGCCTACCCGTTCCCGAAGTACGACCAGCTCTTCGTGCCGGAGTTCAACGCGGGCGCGATGGAGAACGCGGGCGCGGTGACCATCCGCGACCAGTACGTCTTCCGCTCGAAGGTGACCGACGCGGCCTACGAGGTGCGCGCCGCCACGATCCTGCACGAGCTGGCGCACATGTGGTTCGGCGACCTGGTCACCATGGAGTGGTGGAACGACCTGTGGCTGAACGAGTCGTTCGCTACCTACGCCGAGGCCGCCTGCCAGGCGTACGCGCCGGAGTCCCGCTGGCCGCACTCCTGGACCACGTTCGCCAACTCCATGAAGACGTGGGCGTACCGCCAGGACCAGCTGCCCTCCACGCACCCGATCATGGCCGAGATCCGTGACCTGGACGACGTCCTGGTCAACTTCGACGGCATCACGTACGCGAAGGGCGCGAGCGTCCTGAAGCAGCTCGTCGCCTACGTCGGCGAGGACGAGTTCTTCCAGGGCGTGCAGGCGTACTTCAAGCGGCACGCGTTCGGCAACACGCGCCTGTCGGACCTGCTCGGCGCGCTGGAGGAGACCAGTGGCCGGGACCTGAAGACCTGGTCGAAGAAGTGGCTGGAGACGGCCGGCATCAACGTGCTGCGCCCGGTCGTGGACGTCGACACGCGGGGCGTCATCACGTCCTTCGCGGTCAAGCAGGAGGCCCCCGCGCTGCCCGAGGGCGCCACGGGCGAGCCGACGCTGCGCCCGCACCGCATCGCGATCGGCCTCTACGACCTGGACGACGCGTCCGGCAAGCTGCTGCGCACGGACCGCGTCGAGCTGGACGTCGACGGCGAACTGACCTCGGTGGACGCGCTGGTGGGCAAGCACCGGCCCGCGGTGATCCTGCTCAACGACGACGACCTGTCGTACGCGAAGGTCCGCCTGGACGCCGAGTCGCTGGCCTTCGTCACCGGGCACATCGGCGACTTCGAGGCGTCGCTGCCGCGCGCGCTGTCGTGGGCGTCGGCGTGGGACATGACGCGGGACGGGGAGCTGCCGACCCGCGCCTACCTGGACCTCGTCCTGTCGGGCATCGGCAAGGAGTCCGACATCGGCGTGGTGCAGTCGCTGCACCGCCAGGTGAAGCTGGCCCTCGACCTGTACGCGGCGCCGGCCGGCCGGGACGCGGCGCTGGCCCGCTGGACCGGGGCGACGCTGGAGCACCTGCGGGCGGCGCGGCCGGGCGGCGACCACCAGCTGGCGTGGGCCCGCGCGTTCGCGGCGACGGCCCGCACGGACGCGGAACTCTCGCTGCTCGAAGCGCTGCTCGACGGCTCGGAGTCGGTCGAGGGCCTGGCCGTCGACACGGAGCTGCGCTGGGCGTTCGTGGCGCGCCTCGCGGCGACCGGCCGGCTCGACGAGGCGGGCATCGAGGCGGAGCTCCGGCGCGACCGGACCGCGGCGGGCGAGCGGCACGCGGCGGCGGCGCGGGCGGCGCGGCCGACGGCTCAGGCGAAGGCCGAGGCGTGGGCCTCGGTCGTCGAGTCCGACTCGCTGCCGAACGCGATCCAGGAGGCGGTGATCGGCGGCTTCGTCCAGACCGACCAGCGTGAGCTGCTCGCGCCGTACGCGGAGAAGTACTTCGCGGCGGTCAAGGGGGCGTGGGACTCGCGCTCGCACGAGATGGCGCAGCAGATCGCGACGGGGCTCTACCCGCAGCTGCAGGTGTCGCGGGCGACGCTGGACGCGACGGACGCGTGGCTGGCGTCCGCGGAGCCGTCGGCGGCGCTGCGGAGGCTGGTGACGGAGTCGCGGGCGGGGGTCGAGCGGGCGCTTCGGGCGCGGTCGGCCGACGCGTAGCCCTTGCCGGGCGGGGGGCGGCCCCTCCACACCGCCCCCCGCACCCCCAAGGAAACCGGGGCTGCCCCCCAGCCCCCCCACCGCACCGCCCGCGCAGTTCCCCGCGCCCCTGGGCCACCCCCAGCACAGCCACCCTCAAGCACCGCCCCACACCTCACCGCCCGCGCAGTTCCCCGCGCCCCCGAGGCACCCCGGGCGCACCCCACCAGCCTCACCACGCCCCACACCGCACCCCCTGCGCAGTTCCCCGCGCCCCTGAGCCACCCCCAGCACAGCCACCCTCAAGCACCGCCCAACCCACGGCCGCTCGCGCAGTTCCCCGCGCCCCCAAGGGACCCCGGGCGCACCCCACCAGCCCCACCACGCCCCACACCTCACCCCCTGCGCAGTTCCCCGCGCCCCTGAGCCACCCCCAGCACGACCACCCTCAAGCACTGCCCCACACCTCACCGTTCGCGCAGTTCCCCGCGCCCCTGGGGCAGCCGGGCTGACCCACCCATCTCATGCCGCCCCCCGGACGGTGCCGGGGCAGGTGGAGGGTGGGTGGGTGGGGAAGCCCCGCGCGGAGCGCGGGGACCAGGGAGGGGCGGTGCCGGGGGAGTTGGGTCGGGCGGCCAGGGAACGGGGTGGGGAAGCCACGGGCTCATGACGGTGCCGGGGGCGGCGGTCCGGCGGCCGGGGTGGGGTGGGGTTTAAGGGGATCGGGGTGGGATTGTTCGGCGAAGAGCATCGAGCACGCGGGAGATCGCCGGTCCCGCCCCCGCCCCCCGCCGCACCGCGGCGACGACGTGCCGCGACGGGTGATCCTCGGAGAGCTCCCGCATCACCACCCCACCCCTGCGCACCGCCGCCATCCGCGGCACCAGCGCGACCCCCATCCCCGCCTCGACCATCGCGAGGATCGCCGTCCAGCCGGACGCGGAGTGCGCCTGTTCCGGGGTGAAGCCCGCCCCCTCGCAGGCCGCCCGGGTGATCTCGGACCACGGCCCGCTCCCGCCGAAGATCCACGGCTCGCCCGCCAGGTCGGCCAGGCGCAGGCCGGCCCGGTCGGCCAGCCGGTGGTCGCCGGGCAGCGCCACGTCCAGCGGGTCCGCGAGCAGGGACTCCCGGGTGAAGCGGGCGTCCACGTCCCCCGCCACGGGCGCCTGCACCGCCAGGGAGAGGGCGATGTCCACCTCGCCGGCCGCGAGGAGTTCGTAGGCCTGGGCCGCCTCGGTCTCCCGTACCCGTACGGAGATGCCGGGCGCCGCCTCCCGCAGCGCCCGCACGGCGGGGACGACCAGCGCGGGCACGGCCGTGGAGAACGCGCCGACCCGCACCTCCCCCGCCTCGCCCTGCGCGTACGCGGTCAGCTCGGCGTCCGCCCGCTCCAGTTGGGCGAAGACCGCCTCCGCGTGCCGCAGCACCAGATGGGCCGCGTCGGTGAGCCGGACCCGGCGCCCGTGCGCCTCCAGGAGCGGGACGCCCAGCTGCCTGGCGAGGTTGGACAGCTGCTGGGAGACGGCCGACGGCGTCATCTGCAGCGCCTGCGCCGTCGCCGTCACCGTGCCCCGCTCGCTCAACGTGCGCAGGATCTGCAGCTTCTTGATGTCCCACTCGCTCATGAGGCCAACGTACCGACTGGTCAGCACCGCGGAACCCACGGCCCGCGCCCCCTACTTCGTGCGGGCCGCGCCGAGCACGACCCCGCCGAGGATCAGACCCATGCACAGCACCTGCAGCCACCCCATCGCCTCGCCGAGGACCGCGAAGGAGAGCAGCGCGACGCAGACCGGCTGGAGGTAGTAGACGACCCCGGCGCGGGCCGCGCCGATGATCGAGATCGCCTTGTTCCAGGCGAAGAAGGCGACGGCCGAGGACACCACGCCGACGTACAGGAGCGGGGAGACCGTGCCGGCCGTGACCTCGAAGCCGCCCTGGACGACGTAGCTGACCACGAACGCAGGGAGCAGCATCAGCGCGCCGAGCACGAACGTGGAGAAGAGGAAGGGCAGCCCCTCGATCTCGGCGGGCCTGCGCCGCAGCAGCGCGCTGTACGAGCCGAAGGAGAACGCCGCCGCGATCACCCACAGGTCGCCGACCGCGAAGTCCATGGCGAAAGAGCCCTTGCTGACCAGGAGGAGCACCCCGGCGCAGGCGACGAGCATGCCGGTCACCCGGCGGGCGCCGAGCCGGGTGCCGCCGAGGCGTTCGTAGACCGCCATCAGGACCGGCGACGCCGCCATGATCATGCCCATGTTGCCCGCGGTGGTGGTCATGCCGGCCTGGTTGACCAGGGTGTTGTAGACGGTGACGCCGAGCAGGGAGGCGAGGAGCAGGAACTTCAGGTGCTTGCGCAGGACCGCGCGCTGCCGCCAGGTCTGCCGTACGGCGAAGGGGGCGACGGCGGCGATGGCGATGATCCAGCGCCAGAACGCGTGCTGGACGGGCGGCACCGTGTCGTGCAGGGCGCGGGAGGTGACGAAACTGCCCGACCAGACGACCGTGGCGAGGGCCGCGAGGGCGAGCCCGACGCCGATGGGGCGGGCTGCCGGGTGTGCGGCCGGTGCGGTGCGAGCGGGGGTCTGGTCCAGGACGGTCACGGGGTATCCCTTGTCTCTCTCCCCCGCGTCGGCGGGGGTGTCTCGGTGCGGTGCGGGACCACCGTGACACCCGTACACCCATCAGGTCCATCGAATCTTTTCGCTGATTCTTTTAAGGAGAACTGAATCGTTGGGGGGGGAGGCGGGCGTTACGCGAGGCCCCAATCCCCCAGGGCCGCCCGCACGGACCCCGCGTCCGCGTCCCGCGCCGCCCACCCCACGTAACCGTCCGGGCGCACCAGGAGCGTCGTGCGGCGGTCGCTCGACCAGTGGGCCGATGTCACGCCACCCGGCACCGGGTGCTTCTCGTCGCGCGGTGAGACCAGCACGAACCCGCCCGTGCGCAGCAGTTCGTACAGGCGGCCCTCCGCCGTCGCGACATCGGGGACCCTGCGCCCGACGAGGGGGTGGGCCCCCTTCGGCGACGGGTAGGCGATGCCGATGCCGGTGACCTGTCCCGCCGCCCTGGCGCGGACCGCGGGCACCCGGGCGGCGACGGCGCCGACGGCGGCGCGGGCCGCCCGGGTCCACGGGCGCTTGGCCATCGCCAGCCGGACGAGCCCGCCACTGCTGCGCAGCACCGCCCTGCCGACCGGGTGCCGCTCGGCCTGGTAGGTGTCCAACAGGCCCTGCGGGGCCCGCCCCCGGACGGCCGCGGCCAGCTTCCAGCTCAGGTTCGCCGCGTCCTGCAGCCCGGTGTTCATGCCCTGGCCGCCGGCCGGCGAGTGGACGTGCGCGGCGTCCCCGGCGAGCAGGACGCGGCCCACGCGGTAGGCGGGCGCCTGCCGTTCGTCGCTGTGGAAGCGGGACATCCAGCGGGCGTCGTGCATCCCGAAGTCCCGGCCGAGCGCGGCCCGCACGATCTCCTTGACCTCGTCGAGGCCCAGCGGCTCGCCGTCGGGGACGTCGCGCGAGCGGTTCCAGCCGATGACGCGGTGGTAGCCGTCGGCGAAGGGCGCGATGAAGGCGAAGGCGTCGCCGACCGCGTCGACGGTGAGCAGCCCCGGCGGCGGCTCGGCCAGCCGGACGTCGGCGAGGACCAGCGAGCGGATGACGGAGCAGCCGGGGAAGGGCAGCCCGACGGCCTCGCGGACCCCGCTGCGCAGACCGTCGGCGCCGACGGCGTAGGCGGCGCGGAGCGTGCCGGGGGCGCCGTCGGGGCCGCGGAGCGCGAGGGTCACGCCGTCGGCGTCCTGGGCGAGTCCGGCCACCTCCGTCCCGTACGCGAAACGCACCCCGGCGGCCACGGCGCGCCGCTCCAGGACCCGCTCGACCTCGTACTGGGCGAGGACCAGGACGTGCGGGAAGCGGGTGGGCAGGCGCCCGAGGTCGAGGGCGAGACGGCCGAAGAGACGCAGCGTGCCCAGCGGCCGCCCCTTGGCCTCCAGCTCGTCGGCCAGGCCCCGGGTGTCCAGCTGCTCCAGGGTGCGGGCGTGCACGACCATCGCCCGCGAGAGGTTGCTGATGCCGTGCGGGCGCTTCTCCACGAGGGTGACGGGGATGCCCGCGGCGGCGAGGTCCCCGGCGAGCAGCAGCCCGGTGGGGCCCGCGCCGACGACCACGACGGCGCTGTCGCCGGGGGTCCGCGCCGCGGTCGCGCCGTGGGGGGTGTCCGGGTGCCCGGTGGTGCCGTCGTGTCCGGTGGTGCCGTTCATGGCCGCCTCCTTCGGGCCGGCACCGGTGGGCCGTCGTCCGTGGGCCGACACCGGTGTGCCAACACTCGTATGCCAACGTCTGTATGCCAACGCCTGTTGACCAAAGTAGGGCGGGTGGCATGGACTGTCAACGCTTGTTGGCCTACGGTTGTTGGCATGACTGAGAATGCGGCCGGTCCCGCCGCCGATCCCGCCACCGACCTGCCGTCGGGCCGCCGCTCCGACGCCACCCGCGCCGGCATCCTCGCCGCGGCCCGCGAGCGGTTCGCCGCGGACGGGTACGAGCGGGCGACCATCCGCGCCATCGCCGGGGACGCCCGGATCGACCCGTCGATGGTCATGCGCTACTACGGCAGCAAGGAGGGGCTCTTCGCCGCCGCCACCTCCGTGGACCTGCGGATGCCGGACTTCTCGCCGGTGCCGCGGGCGGAGGTCGGGCGGGCGCTCGTGACCCACTTCCTCGGCCTCTGGGAGGGCGACGGGGTGCTCACCGCCCTGCTGCGGGTGGGGATCACCAACCAGGCGGGGGCCGAGCGCATGCGGGGCGTCTTCGCCGAGCAGCTGCTGCCGGTGGCGCGCGCGGTCTGCCCGGATCCGGCCGAGGCGCCGACCCGGGCCGCGCTCTGCGCCTCCCAGGTCCTCGGCCTCGCGCTGACGCGTTACGTGCTGGGCTTCCCGCCGTCGGCCGCGCTGACCCGCGAGGAGATCACCGACTGGCTCGCGCCGACCCTCCAGCGCTACCTGACGGCCGAACGGCCGTGAAGCACGCCGAGGGCGCCCTCGGGCGGCGTCCTCCCGTACCGCGTACGGAAGTCGCCCGAGGACGCCCTCGGCGCAAAAGCTCGTGCGTGCGGATCACGGCCCCGGAGCGGGGCGCGGGCCGCGGTGGTGCGTCAGCCCTGCTTCTGCTTGCGGGACTTGTCGCCGACCATCACGAGGCCCGCGATCACCAGGAACAGCACGATGGGCGCCGCGACATACAGGCCGAGCGTGTCGATGACGCTCAGGCCGGGGCCCGGGTCGTCGCCGTCGTCGCGCGCGGCAAACGCGGGGGACGACATGAGCAGCATCATCAGCGTCGTGCCGGAGGCCAGGGCGCCGGCGCGCAGTGCGTTCTTCTTGTCCACGGTGCCAACGTAGCGAACTCCTAAACGGGGTGCGCGCCCGGGGGTGCCGTACGGGCGCTTTCGCCCGGTGCCGCCTCCTGCCGGAACACCGCCATGAACGCGTGCAGGCGCGGGGAGGCGGCGAGGTCCTCCAGGGTGACGGGGCGTCCGGTGGCGTCGGCGACCGGCAGGCGCCAGTTGGGGTACTGGTCCCAGGTGCCGGGCAGGTTCTGCGGGCGGCGGTCGCCCACCGCGTCCGGCAGCCAGATGCCGATCATGCGGGCCGGGGTGGCGAGCAGGAAGCGGTGCACGGCCCGTATCTCGTCCTCCTCGCTGCCCGTGCCGCCGGGCAGCATGCCGAGCCGGGACAGCAGGTCCAGCCACTCGCGCACGTCCCTGCGGTCCTCCGACTGCTCCTGGGCGAGCGGGCGGGTCAACAGGCCGACGTCGTGGCGGAGTCGGACGTGCTCGCCGGTGAGCCGGGCAGCGGTCGGCGGCAGGTCGTGGGTGGTGGCGGTGGCCACGCAGTCGGCCCGCCAGTCCTCGGCGGCCAGCGGCCGTCCGGTGCCCGCCCAGTCCCGCTCGAACCAGAGCACGGAGGTGCCGAGCACCCCGTGCTCGCGCAACGTCTCGCGCACGCCCGGCTCGACGGTGCCGAGGTCCTCGCCGATGACGAGGGCGTCGGCGCGGTGCGCCTCCAGGGCGAGGACGGCGAGCATCGCCTCGGCGTCGTAGTGGACATACGTTCCCTCGGTGGGGTCGCGGCCCTCGGGGACCCACCACAGCCGGAACAGGCCCATGACGTGGTCGATGCGCAGCGCGCCCGCGTGCCGCAGCAGGCCGCGGAGCAGCGCGCGGTAGGGGGCGTAGCCGGACTCGGCGAGGCGGTCGGGGCGCCAGGGCGGCAGGCCCCAGTCCTGGCCCCGCGCGTTGAAGGCGTCCGGCGGCGCGCCGACCGTGGTGCGCGGCGCGAAGTACCGCTGCTGGGCCCAGGTGTCGGCACCGCCGGGGTGCACGCCGACCGCGAGGTCGTGGACGAGGCCGATGTCCATGCCGGCCTCGCGCGCGGCGCGCTGGGCGGCGGCCAGCTGGGTGTCGGTGAGCCAGGCGAGGCGGCAGTGGAAGTCGACGCGGTGCATCAGCTCGCGGCGGGCGCGGGCCGTCCCGCGCGAGGCGGGGTCGCGCACGGCGGCGGGCCAGGAGTGCCAGTCCGGGCCGTAGGTCTCGGCGAGCGCGGACCAGGTGGCGTGGTCCTCCAGGGCGGGCCCCTGGTCGGCGAGGAAGGCGTGGTAGGCGGCGCGGCGGCCGGGGCCGAGCGGCACCTCGTGGAGCAGTTCCAGTGCCTCGCGCTTGAGGGCCCAGACGGCGTCCCGGTCGATCAGACCGCCCGGCCCGAGCACCGACTCGCGCAGCCGGGCGGCCCGGTCGCACAGGGCCTCGACCCGGTCGCGGGCCTCGCCCCGCAGATAGGCGAACTCCGGGACGGCCTCGACGCGCAGGTGCACCGGGTCGGGGAAGCGGCGGGAGGACGGCCGGTACGGCGAGGGGTCGCTGCCCGGCCCGCCCGGCACCCCGGGGACGGCCGCGTGCAGCGGGTTGACCTGGAGGAAGCCCGCGTCCAGGGCGCGGCCGGACCAGTCGGCGAGCTCGGCCAGGTCGCCGAGGTCGCCCATGCCCCAGGAGCGGCGGGAGAGCAGGGAGTAGAGCTGGACCAGGAGGCCGTGCGTGCGCCGCCCCGGCGTCCTGATCCTGCGCGGGGCGGCGATGAGGTGGGCCAGGGCCTCGCGGCCGTCGGCGCCGCGCGCCCGGATGCGGTGCGCGCCGGGCGGCAGCCGGACGGGCAGCCGTGCCGTGCCGGGGTCCGCGCCGCCCTGTCCGGTCGTCCACTCCTCGGTGCCGCCGTCCGCCAGCTCCACCCGCACCCGGGTGCCGGGCGGCAGCGCGGCGAGCGGCGGGGGCAGGGCGGTGGGCGCGGCCGTGGTGGCGGCGGACGGCGGGCCGTCCGTCCAGGCCACCACGGTCGGTGGCAGCAGTCGCGCGGCCAGCTGCGCCTCGCGCGCGGCCAGCGCCGACCGGACCGCCTCCGGGCTGCTCGCGTCCACGTCCAGCGCGGCGAGCGCCGCGATCACCGCGGCGTCGGCGGCGCGGACGGTGCGCCCGGGCGACGGAGAGTAGGAGGTCGCCACCCCGTAGGAGGCGGCTAACCGGGAGAGGGGCATCAGACCCCCGAGTAGTCCAGGCCCGAGGCCATGCCGGTGGAGGTGGGCTCGCTGGTGAGCGGGGCGGCGTCGGCCAGCGGCGGCTCACTGGTGAGCGGCGTGTAGTCGGCGAGCGGGGGCTCGCTGGTGAGGGGCAGCTCCAGGCAGCCGCAGGAGCAGGAGCCGTCGAGGCCCGAGTCGGGGTGGGAGACCTGTTTGGAGAACGCGTCGAGCAGAAGGTTCGCGGAAGCAGCCACAAGGAGCTCCTTTTCAGGGGGCAGGTCTCGCCAGCCCTACCCAGAGTCCGCGAGCGCAGACGTATCCGACGCCCCAACGTGACCCTGGTCACATCCGGTGCCCGGGCGAAAGGTGTTGCACCGAGGTCCGCCCCGCCCCGGAAGAACCTCTTCCGACGCCGGGCGGGGACGGGAAGACATCCACTCCCACGGGGCATCGCACACGCCTCTGTTCGAGTACGGCCCGGCTCTCCCGCACCCCCTCCCAGCGGGGAAAACGCGCAGGTTCCGCGAAGAAACCGGCGCCCCGGTCCCGGTTGCGTTGACACCCCCGCCACCGTGGTGGTGGGGTCGCTGCCACACGGGACCAGCGGGACCGCGAGGACCCCGGGGAGCGAAGACAGGGGCGAGGGTCGTGCAGCTGCGGCGCAGGAAGGGCGCGGCCGCGATCGCCGTCGCCGTCATGGCGGGCGCGCTCGGCGGCGCACCCGGTGCCCTCGCGGCCCCGGGCACCCCCGGCAGGCCCGGGGCCGCCACCGCCTCCCCGGACTCCCCCGCCGTGCCCGGCGCCTCCCCTGACTCCCCCTCCCCCGCCGTGCCCGCCGCTGCCCCGGACTCCCCCGCCGTGCCCGCCGAGGCACTCTCCGGGACCTCCGCCTCCCGTACGGGCGTGGCCGGGCCGCCCGCTGTCTGGCCGCGGCCCCAGTCGATCGAGGCCGCGGGCGGCGCCGTCCCCGTGGGCGACGACGTCGTCCTGGTCGCGCCGGACCCCGGCACCGAGGACGCCGATCCCTACGCCCTGACGGCGCTGCGCACCCTCCTGCACGACGCCGGGGCGCGGCACGTCACCACGGTGCGCGACGGCGACCCGCTGCCCGCGGGCGGCGGGCTCCTCGTCCGGGCGGGCGGGGCCGGTGCCGACCGGGCGCTGCGCTCCCTGGGCGTCGCCGCGCGCGCCGACCTGCCCGCGGGCGGGTACCGGCTGGCCGTCGGACGCGTCGGCGGGCGGGACACCGTCGCCCTCGCGGGCGCGGGCGAGGACGGCCTCTTCCACGGCGTGCAGACCCTGCGCCAGCTCGTCGGCACGGGCGGCGGCGCCCGCTCCGTGCCCGGCGTCCGCGTCCGCGACTGGCCAGGCACCGCCGTGCGCGGCATGACCGAGGGGTTCTACGGCACGCCGTGGACCCTCGAACAGCGGCTCGCCCAGCTCGACTTCATGGGCCGCACCAAGCAGAACCGCTACCTGTACGCGCCGGGCGACGACCTCTACCGCCAGGCCCGCTGGCGCGAGCCCTACCCGGCCGGGCGGCGCGCCGACTTCCGCGCCCTGGCCGAGCACGCCCGCGCCCGCCACGTCACGCTCGCCTGGGCGGTCGCGCCGGGGCAGGCCATGTGCCTGTCGTCCGAGCGGGACGTCAGGGACCTCAACCGCAAGATCGACGCGATGTGGGCGCTCGGCGTGCGCGCCTTCCAGCTGCAGTTCCAGGACGTCAGCTACAGCGAGTGGCACTGCGCGCGGGACGCCGAGCAGTTCGGCTCGGGGCCCGCGGCCGCCGCCGAGGCGCAGTCCCGGGTGGCCAACGCCGTCGCGCGGCACCTGGCCGCGCGCCACCCCGGGGCGCCGCCGCTGTCCCTGATGCCCACGGAGTACTTCCAGGACGGCACGACCGACTACCGCGCGGCCCTCGCGCGCGACCTGGACCGCCGGATCGAGGTGGCCTGGACGGGCGTCGGCGTGGTCCCGCGGACCATCACCGGGCGCGAGCTCGCGGGCGCCCGCGCGGCGTTCGCCCCGCACCCGCTGGTCACGATGGACAACTACCCCGTCAACGACTTCGCGCAGGACCGGATCTTCCTCGGCCCCTACACCGGCCGCAGGCCCGCCGTCGCCGCGGGCTCGGCCGCCCTCCTCGGCAACGCCATGGAGCAGCCCGCCGCCTCCCGCATCCCGCTGTTCACCGTCGCCGACTTCGCGTGGAACCCGCGCGCCTACCGTCCGGGCGAGTCCTGGCTCGCCGCCATCGACGACCTGGCGGGCGCCGACCCGAAGGCGCGGGGCGCGCTGCGGGCCCTGGCGGGCAACGACGCGTCGTCCGTCCTGGCCACCGACGAGTCCGCGTACCTGCGGCCGCTCATCGGCGCCTTCTGGCAGGCCCGCACGGCGCCGGACCGGGCGCGGGCCCAGCGCGCCGCGCAGAGCCTGCGGGCGGCCTTCGCGGTGATGCGCCGGGCGCCCGAGCACCTGGCGGGCAGCGAGCTGCACGGTGAAGTGGGGCCCTGGATCGAGCAGTTGGCGCGGTACGGCGAGGCGGGCGAGACCGCGCTCGACCTGCTGGCCGCGCAGTCCGCGGGCGACGGGGCGGCGGCCTGGCGCGGGGCACGCGCGCTGGGCGTGCTGCGCAAGGAGCTGAAGGGCAGCGGCGTCACCGTCGGCAAGGGCGTACTGGACCCGTTCCTTGCGCGCGCGCAGCGGGCCCACGGGACCTGGGCGGGCCTGCGCGGCGAGCACGCCTCGGACACGGGCAGGTCCGCCTTCGGCCGCGTCCGCACCCTGACGGCGGTGACCGCCCTGACCGACCCCGCCACCCGCGGCAGCGTCGAGGCCCACGTCCCCGGCGAGGGCTGGCACCGCATCGGCCCCCTCTCGGCGACCGGCTTCACGGAGCTCGACCTCACGAAGCCGGAGCCCGGTGACCCCTCCGGCGCCGACCCCGGCGGTGACCCGGCCCGCACGGGCCTGCGGGCCGATCGTGTGCGGGTGGTCGCGCCCGGCGACGGCTCCGTGCACCACCTCGTGCCGTGGTTCGGCGACAGCCCCGCCGTGCGGCTCTCGCTGACCCGGACGGAGACCGACGCGGAGATCGGCGGGCGGTCGCGGCGGGTCGCCGCGAAGCTGCTGTCGCTGCGCCCCGGCGACGTCGAGGGGCGGCTGCGGGCCGAGGCGCCCGGCGGCATCCGGGTCCGGGTGCCCGGGCGGACCGCGCTGCCGCGCGGCACGGAGGTCGAGGTGCCGCTGGACATCACCGTCCCGGCGGGCACGCGCGCGGGGACGTACGAGATCCCGGTGACCTTCGCCGGCCGGACCCGCACGGTGGCGGTCCGCGCCTTCCCGCGCACCGCGGGGCCCGACCTGGCGCGCGGCGGGCGGGCCTCGTCCTCCGCGGACGAGACGGCGGACTTCCCCGCCCGGGCGGCCGTCGACGGCGACCCGCGGACCCGCTGGTCCTCGCCCGTGCGGGACGGCGCCTGGTGGCAGGTGGAGCTGGCGGAGCCGGTCCGGCTCGGCCAGGTGGTGCTGCGCTGGCAGGACGCGTACGCCGCGGGCTACCGGGTGCAGACGTCCGCCGACGGGCGGACCTGGCGTACGGCGGCGACCGTGCGGGACGGCAGGGGCGGGCGCGAGGCGGTGCGCATGGACGCGCCGGACACCCGTTTCATCCGCGTCCAGGGCGAGAAGCGGGCCACGCGGTTCGGCTATTCGCTGTGGTCGGTGGAGGCGTACGCGGTCGCCGGGGAGGACACGCCCTAGGCCGCCGGGGAAGGTCCCCCGGGGAGGGGTGGCCGGGTGCGCACATGTCCCTCGTACGCCTGTGCCGTCCGTGCGCCGCGGGAGCCGGGCGGGGCACGGACGCCCACGACGGACGAAGGCCCGGATCGAGTGCTAGGCAGAAATGCCGTCGATCCGGGCCATGGCGTCCTCCGCGCCGAACGGCTGCAAGTACGGCAGCCAGCGCGGATCCCGGTGTCCGGTCCCGATGATGCGCCACGCGAGGCCCGAGGGCGGCGCGGGCTTGTGCCGCAGCCGCCAGCCGAGCTCCATGAGGTGCCGGTCGGCCTTGACGTGGTTGCAGCGGCGGCAGGATGCCACCACGTTGTCCCAGGCGTGCTGGCCGCCTCGGCTCTTGGGGATGACGTGGTCGACGCTGGTTGCGACGCCACCGCAGTACATGCACCGACCGCCGTCGCGGGCGAACAGCGCCCGCCTGGTCAGCGGAACGGGGCCCCGGTAGGGGACCCGGACGAACCGCTTGAGGCGGACCACGCTGGGTGCGGGGACGGTGCGTGTCGCGCTGTGCATGAAGGCGCCGGATTCCTCGAGGCAGAGAGCCTTGTTCTCCAGGACGAGGACGAGCGCGCGGCGGAGCGGTACGACGCCGAGGGGCTCGTACGACGCGTTGAGGACCAAGACATGCGGCACGGCGGATGCCTCCTTGTACGCCGGCGGCGCGTGGCTCGCGCCGGGACGATCTGCAGCCAGTCTCCCCTCATGCCTGGTCGTAGCGCCAGCATGTCCCCGTAACGGCCTTGAAGTGTTTTCGACCACATGGGGGGCGGCGCCGGTGCGCCGCGGCTTCCTCCCCAGGTGAGCACCGTCTCTCCCTGGAACATCACAACGATCCACACACAATGCCCCGTTAGTGTGGTGAGTCTGCCCGGTACCCCCGGTCCGTCTCCGCAGAGGCGCTTTTCCCTCCGGGCAGGCCGCGATACCTGGAGGTACCTGCAGTGTTCCTGTCCGTCCTGTCGGCAGCCGGAACGGACCCGGACGACAAGCCGACGCCGAAGTCGCCCACGTTCGAGGACGCCCAGGAGAGCGCCACGAACGCGGCGAGCTGGGTCGAGCAGAACTGGTCCACCTGGCTCGGCATCGGCCTGCGCATCGTGCTGATCGTCGCGATAGCCCTCGTCCTGCGTGTCCTGGTGCGCCGCGCCATCACCAAGCTCATAGATCGCATGAACCGCACGGCCCAGGCCGTGGACGGCACAGCGCTCGGCGGTCTCCTGGTGAACGTGGAGCGCAGACGCCAGCGCTCGCAGGCCATCGGCTCGGTCCTCCGCTCGGTGGCGTCGTTCCTGATCCTCGGCACGGCCGGGCTCATGATCCTCGGCACGTTCGACATCAACCTCGCGCCGCTGCTGGCCTCCGCGGGCGTGGCGGGTGTGGCGATCGGTTTCGGCGCCCGCAACCTGGTGACGGACTTCCTGTCCGGCGTCTTCATGATCCTTGAGGACCAGTACGGGGTCGGCGACTCCATCGACGCGGGCGTCGCCTCCGGCGAGGTCATCGAGGTCGGCCTGCGCGTCACCAAGCTGCGCGGCGACAACGGCGAGATCTGGTACGTGCGCAACGGCGAGGTCAAGCGCATCGGCAACCTCTCCCAGGGCTGGTCCACGGCGGGCGTCGACGTGACGGTCCGCCCGGACGAGGACCTGGAGAAGGTGAAGGCGACCCTCGCCGAGGTCGGCGAGACCATGGCCAAGGACGAGCCGTGGAACGAGCGCCTGTGGGGCCCGGTGGAGGTCCTCGGCCTGGACAGCGTCCTGCTCGACTCGATGGTGGTGCGCGTCTCCGCGAAGACGATGCCGGGCAAGTCCCTGGGCGTCGAGCGGGAGCTGCGCTGGCGCATCAAGCAGGCCTTCGACGCGGCGGGCATCCGCATCGTCGGCGGCCTCCCGATCCCGGCGGAGGAGACGGCGGCCGACCCGTCCGCCGCGGTGGCGGCCCCCTCGGCCTACGCCTCGACGACGTCCCCCCAGTCCCTGGCGGCCTCCCCCATCCCCCCGCCCAACCTCGCGAAGTAACCCCTCCCCGACGGGGCGGCACCCCGCCCGGACCGGGGCGCCGCCCCATCGGCGTTCCGGCCCGCGCCACCGCCCCGCGCCGCCTCCCGCGGCACCCCGTGCAACACCCCGCCCCCGCAGGTAACGACTTGGTTGCCGCGGGGGCGTCCGCTCTTGACGCCTCATTCACGCCAGCCGTACGGTCCTCACCAATTGGAAAGTTTCCTAACAGTTGCTTTCCCGATCCGGATCACCCCGGTCACCGCCATCCGGGATCCTGGATCTCCTCAGACCGTCAGCGCTCCCCGACACCGCAGTCGCGGGGGCAGGCAGCCGAAAGGCAGGTGTCGTCATGGCAGCAGCGGGCAGCACGCCGGGGACCCCGGGCACGCCGCGCGTCCTGCGGGCCATGAACGACCGGGCCGTGCTCGACCTCCTGGTCGCCCACGGCCCCCTCACCCGCACCCGCATCGGCGAGCTGACCGGCCTGTCCAAGCCGACCACCTCCCAGCTCCTCGGCCGCCTGGAGGCCGCCGGGCTCGTCCACACCACCGGCAGCCTCAGCGGCCGCCCCGGGCCCAACGCCCTGCTGTACGAGATCGACCCGGGCGCCGGACACGTCGCCGCGATCTCCGCCGACCCGGGCGGCATCACCGCCCTCGTCGCCGACATCACCGGCACCGTCCTCGGCCGGGCCCGCGTCGAGGCCGACGCCGTCGCCGAGGACGTGCGCCACCGCACCGCTCAGCTGGTCGCGGAGGCCGTCGACGGGGCGCTGCGGCAGGCCGGCCTCGGCCACGACGACCTGCGGGCCGCGGTCATCGGCACCCCCGGCGCCATCGACCCGCACACCGGCACCCTGCGGTACGCCCCGCACCTGCCGGGCTGGCACTCGCGGACGCTGCGCGACGACCTCGCCGCCGTCCTCGGCACGCCCGTCGACATCGAGAACGACGTGAACCTGGCCGCCGTCGCCGAGCAGTACGAGGGCGCCGCCCAGGACTACGACAACTACGTCCTCACCTGGCTCGACGAGGGCGTGGGCGCCGCCATCGTGCTCGGCGGCACGCTGCTGCGCGGCGCCACCGGCGGCGCCGGCGAGATCGGCTACATGCCGCTGCCGGGCGCCCCCCTGGCCCGCGGGGGCAGCGGCGACGGCGGCGGCTTCGAGAGCCTCGTCTCCGCCTACGTCGTGCGTGAACTCACCGGCGGCGGAGCGACGTTGGCGGAGGTCATGGCCGACGACGACGCGCTCGGCGAGGTCGCACGGCGCATCGCCGTCGGCATCGCCGCGGTCGTCGCCGTCGTCGACCCCGAACTCGTCGTGCTCTCCGGCTCGGTGGCCCAGGCGGGCGGCGACAAGCTGCGCGCCCGGGTCGAGGAGGAGCTCACCGGGCTCGCGCTGCCCCGGCCGGAGATCCGCATCAGCGTGCTCGACGACGACCCGATCCTCACCGGGGCGCTGCGCTCGGCCCTCACCCAGGCCCGCGACCAGGTCTTCGACACGGCCTGACCTCTCTCCCCGCCCCTCCCCCTCTCCCGACACACCCCTCTCCCGCCCCTTCCCCCGTAAAGGAAGTCCGCCATGCCGCGATGGCGCATGCCCACCTGCGCGTCCGCGGCGCTCGCCGCAGCCGGTCTGTTGCTCTCCGGCTGCGCCAACCCGAGCGTCGGCAGCGCGAACGACGACCCGACCGAACCGGTGACGCTGAAGTTCTGGCACGGCTGGGCGACCCCCGGCGAGGTCAAGGCCGTCGACGACAGCATCGACCGGTTCGAGAAGCTGCACCCGAACATCAAGGTGAAGGCCACCGGCAACGTCTCCGACGAGACCATCAACCAGGCCCTGCGGGCGGGCGGCGACAAGGCACCGGACGTGGTGTCGTCCTTCACCACCAACAACGTGGGCCAGTACTGCGACTCGGGCATGTGGGCCGACCTCGACCCGTTCATGAAGAAGACCGGCCTGGACAAGCACAAGACCTTCCCCAAGACGCTGCTCGACTACACGAGTTACCGCGGCAACCAGTGCGCGCTGCCGCTGCTCGCGGACGCCTTCGGGATGTACTACAACAAGGACGCCTACGCCAAGGCCGGCATCGAGCGCCCGCCCCGCACGATGTCCGAGCTCGCCGAGGTCGCCAAGAAGCTGACCGTGCGCCGCGGCAAGAACTCCTACCGGCAGGTCGGTTTCCTGCCCAACTTCCGCTTCTACCAGAACAGTCCGGACCGCCTCTTCGCCCAGTGGGGCCCCCGGTACTTCGACGCCCGGGGCGACTCACGGCTCGCCGAGGACCCCTCGACGTACAAGTTCTTCAGGACCACCGGCCAACTGGCCGACGCCCAGGGCGGCTTCAAGGACCTGGAACGCTTCCGGATGACCTTCGGCGACGAGATGTCCAGCCAGAACGCCTTCCTGACCGGCAAGGTCGCCATGCACCTGGACGGCGAGTGGCGCGGCCTGATGCTCGACGAGGCCAAGCCCGACTTCGACTGGGGCGTGGCGCCGCTGCCCGTGCCGGACGACCAGGCCGACACGTACGGACGCGGCTTCATCACCGGCACCGTCGCGGGCATCGCGCACAGCAGCAAGCACCAGAACGCCGCCTGGGAACTGGTGCGGTTCCTGACCGCCGACACCCGGCAGGTCGTCCGCTTCGCGAACGCCATCCACAACGTCCCCTCCACCTTCGCCGCCCTCAAGTCCCCCGACCTGGACGCCGATCCGACCTTCCGGGCCTTCTTCGACATCCTGGCGAACAAGCACAGCAAGGCCCTGCCGCCCTCCGTCAACGGCGGCGCCTACGTCGTCTCGCTCGCGGACTTCGCGTACGGGGTGGAGGCCGGCCGCACCGGCCACCTGCGCGAGCGCCTGAAGAAGCTCGACGAACAGATCGACGCCGACACCCTCCAGTCGAAGAGCTAGCCGAGGACCCCGCCATGGCCATCTCCCTCTCCAGCCCCGCGCGCCGCCGCCTGCGCACGCTCGGCTTCCTCTCCCCCTGGCTGGTCGGCTTCAGCGTCTTCTTCGCGTACCCGCTGATCGCCACCGTCTACTTCTCGTTCATGCACTACAACCAGATCAAGGAGCCCACCTTCGTGGGCCTGCGGAACTGGACGTACGTGTTCGAGCAGATGCCGCTGTTCGGGCCCGCCCTGTGGAACACCCTGTGGCTGGTCGTCGTCATGGTGGCCGTGCGGGTGGTCTTCGGGCTCTCGCTCGGGCTGCTCATCACGAAGATCAAGACGGGCACGGGCCTGTTCCGCACCGCCTTCTACATCCCCTACCTCGCCCCGCCGGTCGCCGCCACCGTCGCCTTCGTCTTCCTGCTCAACCCCGGCACGGGCCCGGTCAACGAGATCCTCGAATCCCTCGGCATCTCCGGGCCCAACTGGTTCAACGACCCGGACACCGCGAAGCCCTCGCTCGTCCTGCTCTCCCTGTGGGGCATCGGCGACCTCATGGTCATCTTCATGGCCGCACTGCTCGACGTGCCCAAGGAGCAGTACGAGGCCGCCGACCTGGACGGCGCGGGCGCCTGGGCCAAGTTCCGCTACGTCACCTGGCCCGCGATCACCCCCATCGTGATGTTCGCGGTGGTCACCGGCGTCGTACAGACCATGCAGTACTACACGCAGGCCCTGGTCGCGGGAAAGGTCGCCTCCGGCGTCAACATCGGCCCCGGCTCGGTGATCCAGCCCGGCTACCCGGACCACTCGACGCTCACCATCCCCCAGCTCGTCTACTCGATGGGCTTCCAGAACTTCAACACCGGGGCGGCGTGCGTTCTCTCGCTCGTGCTCTTCGCCATCGCCATGGCCGTCACGATGCTCCTGATGCGCAAGCGCTCCGGACTGCTCGCGGCGGAGGACTGAGGACCCGATGACTTCCACCACCCTCCGGGCGCCCGCGTCGGCGCCCGAACGCACCGCCCCGGCCCGGGGCCCCGCCGCCGCCCGCGCGCGCCGCAAGCGGATCCTGCACTGGATCGCCGTGCACAGCGTGGCGATAGCCGTCGCGCTGCTCTTCGTCCTGCCGTTCGTCTTCGTCTTCCTGACGTCGGTGATGAGCGACTCCCAGGCGATGAGCGGCGACCTGTGGCCCGACTCCTGGCACTGGTCCAACTACAAGGAGGTCTTCGACACCCCGGGCTTCCTCGACTGGTGGCGCAACTCGCTGATGTACGCGGGCCTCGGCACCCTCTTCACCGTCTGCTCGGCGATCCCCGTGGCCTACGCGCTCGCCAAGTTCCGCTTCCGCGGCCGGCGCACCGCGATGCTGCTCGTCATCTCCACGATGATGCTGCCGCCGCAGGTCATCGTGATCCCGATGTACCTGGTGTGGGCCCAGCAGTTCCACCTGTCCGGCACCCTGTGGCCGCTGATCATCCCGATGGCGTTCGGTGACGCCTACTCGATCTTCCTGCTGCGGCAGTTCCTCCTGACGATCCCCAAGGAGTACATCGAGTCGGCCAAGGTCGACGGCTGCGGCGAGTTCCGCACGATGGTCAGGATCGTCGTGCCGATGGCCAAGCCGGGCATCGCCGCCATCGCGCTCTTCCAGTTCTTCTACTGCTGGAACGACTACTTCGGGCCGCAGATCTACGCCGCCCAGAACCCCGGCGCCTGGACGCTCAGCTACGGCCTCGAGTCGTTCAAGAGCGCCCACGCCGTCAACTGGAACATGACGATGGCGGCGACCCTGCTCGTCATGGCCCCCGTCATCATCATCTTCTTCTTCGCACAGAAGGCCTTCGTCGAAGGCGTCACCCTCACCGGAGTAAAGGGCTGAGAACCGATATGAAGCTCGCAGTGGTCGGCGGAGGGTCGACCTACACACCCGAACTCATCGACGGATTCGCGCGGTTGAGGGACAGCCTGCCGATCGAGGAACTCGTCCTCGTCGACCCGGCGGCCGACCGCCTCGACCTGGTGGGCGGCCTCGCGCGGCGCATCTTCGCCAAGCAGGGCCACCCCGGCCGCATCGTCACCACCTCCGACGTGGACGCGGGCGTCGCGGACGCCGACGCCGTGCTGCTCCAGCTGCGCGTCGGCGGCCAGGCGGCCCGGCAGCAGGACGAGACGTGGCCCCTGGAGTGCGGCTGCGTCGGCCAGGAGACCACCGGCGCCGGCGGCCTCGCCAAGGCGCTGCGCACGGTCCCGGTCGTCCTCGACATCGCCGAGCGGGTCCGCCGCACCAACCCGGACGCCTGGATCATCGACTTCACCAACCCGGTGGGCATCGTCACCCGGGCCCTGCTGCAGGCGGGCCACAAGGCCGTCGGCCTGTGCAACGTGGCGATCGGCTTCCAGCGCAAGTTCGCCAAGCTGCTCGACGTCGCCCCGGGCGAGGTGCACCTGGACCACGTGGGCCTCAACCACCTCACGTGGGAGACGGGCGTACGCCTCGGCGGTCCCGGCGGCACCGACGTCCTGCCCCGGCTGCTCGCCGAGCACGGCGAGGCGGTCGCCGCCGACCTGCGCATGCCCCGCGAGATCGTCGACCGGCTCGGCGTCGTGCCCTCGTACTACCTGCGCTACTTCTACCAGCACGACGCCGTCGTCGAGGAGCTGCGGACCAAGCCGTCCCGGGCCGCCGAAGTCGCCGCGATGGAGCAGGAACTGCTCCGGATGTACGGCGACCCGGCCCTCGACGAGAAGCCGGAGCTGCTCGCCAAGCGCGGCGGCGCCTTCTACTCGGAGGCGGCCGTCGACCTCGCGGCCTCGCTGCTCGGCAACGGCGGAAGCCCCTACCAGGTGGTCAACACCCGCAACAACGGCACGCTGCCGTTCCTGCCGGACGACGCCGTAATCGAGGTGCAGGCCACCGTCGACCGCAAGGGCGCCCAGCCGCTCGCCGTGCCGAGGCCGGACCCGCTGTACGCCGGGCTGATCGCGCACGTCACCGGCTACGAGGACCTGGCCCTCGACGCCGCCCTGCGCGGCGGGCGCGACCGCGTGTTCAAGGCGCTGCTCGCCCACCCGCTGGTCGGCCAGTACGCCTACGCCGAGCGGCTCACCGACAGCCTCGTCGCGCACAACCGGGAGCACCTGGCGTGGGCGTAGGCACGAGCGTGCTCGCGATCGACGCGGGCAACAGCAAGACCGACGTCGCGGTCGTCGCGGCCGACGGCCGGGTCGTCGGCGCGGCGCGCGGCGGCGGGTTCCAGCCGCCGCAGGTCGGCGTCGAGACCGCGGTGGACGTCCTGGCCGACGCGGTGACGCGGGCGTTCGCCGAGGCCGGCGTCGACTCCGTGGGCCATGTGTCCGCGTGTCTGGCCAACGCCGATCTGCCGGTCGAGGAACGGGAGTTGGCGGCGGCGCTCGACAGGCGGGCCTGGGGCGCCTCCGTCGACGTGCGCAACGACACCTTCGCCATCCTGCGCGCCGGGCTCCTGGAGGACACCGAGCCGCGCGGCGTGGCCGTGGTGTGCGGCGCGGGCATCAACTGCGTCGGCATGCTGCCGGACGGGCGCACCGCCCGGTTCCCCGCCATCGGCCGGATGTCCGGCGACTGGGGCGGGGGCGGCGGCCTGGCCGAGGAGGCGCTGTGGCACGCGGCGCGCGCCGAGGACGGCCGCGGGTCGGCGACCGCGCTGCGCGGCACGCTGCCCGCGCACTTCGGCCTCGACTCCATGTACGCGCTGATCGAGGCGCTGCACCTGGGCCGCATCGCGCCGGTCAGGCGGCACGAACTGACGCCGGTGCTGTTCGCCACCGCGGCGGCGGGCGACGCCGTGGCACGGTCCCTGGTGGACCGGATGGCCGACGAGGTGGTGGCGATGGCGACGGTGGCCCTCGGCCGGCTCGGCCTGCTCGACGAGCAGGCCCCGGTGCTGCTCGGCGGCAGCGTCCTGGCGGCCCGGCACCCGCAACTGGACGACCGCGTCCGCGCGTTGCTCGCCGAGCGGGCGCCGAAGGCGACGGTGCGGGTGGTCGCGGCCCGTCCGGTGCTCGGCGCGATCCTGCTCGGCCTTGACCACGTGGCGGCGCCCGGCGAGGTGCACGCGCGCGTGCGGGAGCAGTACGAGGGCGGCGCGCACGGCAGTTGACGGGGCTCCCGCCCGCGCGCACGGCGCGGGCGGGGAACCGAACACCTCTCCCCCGCGTGTTCAGGGGCAGGGATCCGCACAAGATCGAGTCAATGCCTGTGCGGATGTCGGTCCCTGCGGCAATACTTGCGGCCGAGCACTTCTTCCCGCGCCGCGCGCGGCCGGGCGGAAGCAACCGTCCGGAGACCCGAGGGGGAGGTCGAGGTCAAGGTGACATACCCGCCGAACGGCAGCGCTGTGCCACCCGGTCCGCCCGGACAGGTGCCGGGTCCGCCCGCGCCGGTTCCCGGGCCGACCGCACCGGCGCCGCCCGCGGTGCCGCCGCAGGCACCGGGCCCGCCGGCCGGCCCGCCGCGCACCGGACCGCCCGCCGCCGGCCGCCGCACGGCCTGGTCCGAGGGCGTCGACCGGCTGCGTGCCGCCGCGACCACGGAGCCGGGCAGGCTGCGCATCATCGGGGCCGTCCTCGCCCTGCTCGTCGTCGCGTTCGGCGCCGTCACCACCTGGCAGATGACCGAGCGGGCCGCCGCCGCGGACGACGTGCTGCACCGCAGCCAGCCGCTGAGCGCCGACGCCGCCGCCATCTACCGCTCGCTGGCCGACGCCAACACCGCGGCGTCCAGCGGCTTCCTCGCCGGCGGCCAGGAGCCCGCCGCGGTCCGCGCGCGCTACGAACGCGACATCGAGCGGGCCTCCGACAAGCTGGCCAAGGCCGCGTCCAACGCCGGGTCGGACTCCTCATCGGCGGCCTCCGTCGGCAAGCTGAACAAGCTCCTGCCCGAGTACACCGGCCTGATCGAGCGGGCCCGCGCCAACAACCGCCAGGGCCTGCCGCTGGGCGGCGCCTACCTGCGGTACGCGAACGACAAGATGCAGACCGAGATGCTCCCGGCCGCCGAGAAGCTCTACAAGGCGGAGAACGAACGGCTCGGCTCCGACTACGACAGCGCCAAGCCCTACCCCTGGTTCGCCATCGCCCTCGGCGTCCTCGCGCTGGCCGCCCTCGCCTGGGCCCAGCACCGCAACTACCGGCGGACGAACCGGGTGTTCAACCACGGCCTGCTCGCCGCGACGGCGGCCGCCGGCGTCGTGCTGCTCTGGCTCGTCGTCGGCCACTCCTTCGCCCGCTCGGGCCTCGGCGACTCCTACGACGACGGCGTGCGGTCGCTGAACGTCCTCAACGACGCCCGCATCAGCTCCCTGAAGGCCCGGGGCAACGAAAACCTCACGCTGGTCAGCCGCGGCGCCGAGACCACCGACGTGGGCGGCAAGTCCGAGGACACCTTCGACGTCGCCTACCGCGCGCAGATGAAGCAGCTGGGCGGCGCCGACAGCGGCCTGCTCGGCAAGGCCGCCGCCCTCGCCGACGACCCGGACGGCAAGCAGCCGGTCGCCGAGGCCGCGAAGAACGTGGGCGTCTGGAAGGACCGCCACCAGGTGGCCCGCTCCAGCGACGACTCGGGTGACTACCAGGGCGCGCTCGACAAGGTCATCGGCGCCAAGGACGACGAGCCGACCGGCGAGTGCTTCGACAACGTGGACGCGGCCCTCGACCGGGCCCTGGCGCACGAACAGCGCGAGTTCCAGCAGGCGGCGAAGGACGGCAGGGGCGCCATGAGCGGCCTGCCCGTCGGCGCGGCCGTCCTCGCGGTGCTCGCCGCCGCGGGTGCCGTGCTCGGCATCGGCCGCAGGCTTTCGGAGTACCGGTGACGAGGTCAGAGGCGAGAGGGGGCGCGCAGACGATGCGGACGCGACGCGGCACGGCAGGCCTGCGCGGCTGGGGCGGTGTGGGCGCGATGGGCCTCGCCTGCGCCCTGGCGGGATCACTGGTCCTGGCCCTGCCCGACCGGGGCGGCCACGGGGACGCGGCGGACCGCGGCGGGCCGGGCGCCGTCCTGGCCGTGCCCGCGCGGGCGGACGCCGACGACTGCAACGACCGCAGTCTGCGCCCCTCGGCCAAGGACGGCCCGGCCATCGGCAAGATCAAGGACCGCGACGTCAAGAAGCTCGTCGTCGGCGTCGACCAGAACAGCTACCGCTGGGGCTACCGCGACCCGAACAAGAAGGGCGGGAAGCTGGAGGGCTTCGACATCGACCTGGCGCACGAGATCGCCGAGGAGATATTCGGCGACCGCGACGCCGTCGTGTTCCGCGCCATCCCCACCAACCAGCGCATCCCGGCGATCCAGAGCGGCCAGGTCGACATGGTCGTGCGCACCATGACGGTCAACTGCAAGCGCCTGGACGACGTCGACTTCTCCACCGGCTACTTCGAGACGGGCCAGCAGGTCCTCGCGCCGAAGAAGTCCGACATCACGGGCTACGACACATCCCTCGCGGGCAAGAAGATCTGCTCGGCCTCCGGCTCCATCGCCGAGGAGGAGCTCAAGAAGAAGAACTTCGGCGCGGACATCTCCACCACCGTGCCCAACCAGCTCGACTGCCTGGTCCGGCTCCAGCTCGGCGAGGTGGACGCCGTCGTCACCGACAGCGCGCTCGCCGCGGGCCAGGCCGCCCAGGACCCGACGGTCGAGCTCAAGGGCAAGGAGCCGTTCACCACCGAGCACTACGGCGTGGCGATGAAGAAGGGCTCGGACGACCTGGTCCGCCGGGTCAACAAGGTCCTCGACGACTACCGCGACGACGACGGCTGGCAGAAGTCCTACGACCACTGGCTCAAGTCCGCCCTCGGCAAGGACGCGACCCCGCCGGCCCCCGAGTACCGCGACTGACCCGGTCGACTGACCCGGAGCCGACAACCGACCTGGTACCACTGGAGAGTTACGACCCACGCGCACCGCCCGCGCCATGGCGCGGGGGCACGGCGACACAGAGCGGAGAGGTGATCGATGAGCGTCACGGGACCCCCCGGTCCGGTGATGGACCGGGACGAGGTGGACCGTGCGCTGGCGCGCCTCGACGCCGAGCACGAGGCGATCGAGACCTCGCTCCTCGCCCTCCAGGACCACGCGGGCCGCCGTCTCCTCGAAGGCGCCCGGCTCACCGGCGTCACCGAGGAGCGCTGGAGCGACACCGAGAACCGCATCACGCTGCTCTGGGCCTACTTCGACGCCTACGCGGGGGCGCTGCGCACCGCCCGCGAGGTGCGCGAGCGCAGGCGCTGGCCTGCCCGGGACGACCTGGTGGAGCTGACGGAGCTGCTGCGCGGCGAGTCGGTGACCGTCGCGGGCGGCTCCTCCTCCGGCGTCTCCCCCGCGCTCACCGGACCCGCCAGGCTCACCGAGCGGTTCACCCTCGAAGAGCTCGTCGCCCGGATGAACGACCTGTACGCCCACTCCCTGGACATGGTCGTTGCCGCCGACGCGGTGTGGTCCGCGCTGCCGGCCCGCATCGACCTGCTCGCCGCCGAGCTCGGCCGCACCCGCCAGCTCGCGCACTCCGTCGGGGTGCGCCCCGGCGAACACCCCTCGGGCGACGACCTGGAGCGCATCACCCGCACGCTGACCGCCCTGCGCGAGCAGGTCGTCTCCGACCCGCTGGCCTTCTGGCAGCGTGCGGAGGGCAGTTCGGCGCCCGGCGGCGGCCGGCCGCACACCGACCGCTACGACCGCGAGGCCCGCGCACTGGAGGACGTGCGCCGCGAGATCGAGGCCGTGCTCACCGTCCGCCAGGACGCCGAGGCGCGCCTGGGCAGGCTGCGCGACCTGCTCTCGCGCGCGGACCGCACGCTGGCCGAGGCCCGCTCGGCGCGCGGCGAGGTCCTCGCCAAGATCGCCGCGTCCGAGGTGCCCGCGGTCAGCGGCCCGCCGACCGCGCTGCAGGAACAGCTCGCGATGGCCTCCGACTACCGCAGGCACGCCCAGTGGCACCGCCTCTCGCCGCTCCTGGAGTCCCTGGAGGAGCAGGCCGAGGAGGAACTGCTGCGCGCCCGCGAGTCGTTGACGGCCGTCACCGCGCCGCTCGCGGTCCGCGCGGAGCTGCGCGGCCGCCTGGACGCGTACAAGGCGAAGATGGCCCGGCACGGTCACGCCGAGGACCCGCTCCTGATCGAGCGGTACGACGCGGCCCGCCGGATGCTGTGGAGCGCGCCCTGCGATCTGCGCGTGGCGGAGCAGGCGGTGCTGCGCTATCAGCAGGCGGCCGCCGAGGCGCTCGCGCCGAGGGTCCCGCAGCAGGGCGGGCCCACCGACCGGACGGGGGAATCGTGAGCCAGCGGCAGTGTCAGCGGCCCGGATGCACGGGGTCGTACGAGGACGTCGGCGGCGGCGAGCTGTACTGCGACACCTGCGGCCTCGCCCCGGTCGTCGCGCCCAACGGCATGGTGGGCTCGCCGCCCACCGGGATCACCGCGGGCGCCCGGGGCTCGCGGGGCTCCGGCAGCGCGAGCGGGCGCTCCTCCACGGGGTCCTCCTCCCGCTCGTCCCGCTCCTCCCGTTCGTCCCGCTCGCAGTCCTCGCGGCGGTCGGTGTCGGGGCGGCTGTCCCGTTCCCTCTCGGGCGCCTCGACGTCGCGTTCGGTGTCGGTGCGCAGTTCGGGCTCGGCGGCCGGGTCCTCGGCGCGCGGGCGGCTCGGCGTCGGCCTGGTCGCGGTGCCGGACGTGCCGCGCCCCGACCCGCGCGGCGCGGTGCAGCAGAACCCCGAGGTACCGGAGCGGAAGCGATTCTGCTCGCGCTCGGACTGCGGGGCGCCGGTGGGCCGCGCGCGCGGTGCGCGGCCGGGCCGCACGGAGGGCTTCTGCACCAAGTGCGGCCACCCGTACTCGTTCGTGCCGAAGCTGAACACCGGCGACATCGTGCACGGCCAGTACGAGGTCGTGGGCTGTCTGGCGCACGGCGGCCTCGGCTGGGTCTATCTCGCCGTCGACCGCGCGGTGTCCGACCGCTGGGTGGTCCTCAAGGGCCTGCTGGACACGGGTGACCAGGACGCGATGGCCGCCGCGATCTCCGAGCGCCGCTTCCTCGCCGAGATCGAGCACTCCAACATCGTCCGGATCTACAACTTCGTCGAGCACCTCGACCAGCGCACCGGCTCCATGGACGGCTACATCGTCATGGAGTACGTCGGCGGCAAGTCCCTCAAGGAGATCGCCAACGACCGCCGCACGCCCGAGGGCAGACGCGACCCGCTGCCGGTCGCCCAGGCCTGTGCGTACGGCATCGAGGCCCTGGAGGCGCTCGGGCACCTGCACAGCCGCAATCTCCTCTACTGCGACTTCAAGGTCGACAACGCCATCCAGACCGAGGGCCAGCTCAAGCTCATCGACATGGGCGCGGTGCGCCGGATGGACGACGACGAGTCCGCGATCTACGGCACGGTCGGCTACCAGGCACCCGAAGTCGCCGAGCTCGGCCCCTCGGTGGCCTCCGACCTGTACACCGTCGCGCGCACCCTCGCCGTGCTGACCTTCGACTTCCAGGGCTACACGAACGTGTTCGTGGACTCCCTGCCCGACCCGGACAACATCGAGGTCTTCCGTACGTACGAGTCCTTCTACCGCCTCCTGGTGCGCGCCACGGACCCGGACCCGGGCCGGCGCTTCGCCTCGGCGCAGGAGATGGCCGAGCAGCTCACCGGGGTGCTGCGGGAGGTCATGGCGCTGCGCACGGGCCGGCCGCGGCCCGCGCTGTCCACGCTGTTCGGGCCCGAGGTCAAGGTGACGGACACCGAGCTGTTCGCGGAGCTGACCGGCGACGTGTCGCACCTGGGCGCGCGCGCCGACCTGGCGGGCCCGGCGGGCGGCGGGCGGCGGGCGCTCGGCGCGGCGCCCGCGGTGGCGGCGATCGCCGAGGGGGCGACGACGGCCACGGGGATCGTCCGGGTCATCGACGCGCCCGCGACGGCGCTGACGCTGCCCGTCCCCCTGGTGGACCCGAGCGACCCGAACGC
This sequence comes from Streptomyces sp. NPDC002564, assembly GCF_042889645.1. NCBI lineage: Bacteria > Bacillati > Actinomycetota > Actinomycetes > Kitasatosporales > Streptomycetaceae > Streptomyces > Streptomyces sp. NPDC002564. The sequence goes on from NZ_JBIARE010000003.1 coordinate 793,476, forward strand.
CGGGTTCCTCGCCGGTCTCATCACCTCCGCGCCCGCCGAGCTGATCACCGCCCTGGCGTCGGCGCCCGCCGAGTCCCTCGAACTGCGGCTGCGCGGCCTGCGCGCCCGGCTCGCCATGGGTGAACTGGCGCCCGCCGCGCAGGCCCTGGCCGAGCTCGAGTCCCAGCACCCGGACGACTGGCGGGTGATCTGGTACCGCGGCGTGGCCGCGCTCGCCACCGGCGACTTCGAGAACGCGGCGCTCTCCTTCGACGCGGTCTACGACGCGTTCCCCGGCGAGCCCGCGCCGAAGCTGGCGCTGGGCGTGTGCGCCGAGGTCCTCGGCCAGCTGGACAACGCCGCCGAGTACTACCGGCTGGTGTGGACCACCGACCCGAGCTACGTGAGCGCCGCCTTCGGCCTGGCCCGGGTGCAGCTCGCCGCCGACGACAGGACGGGCGCCGTGCGCACCCTGGAGTCGGTGCCGGAGTCGTCCATCCACTACACCGCGGCCCGGGTCGCGGCGGTGCGGGCGCGGCTGCGGCAGCGGCTGGCGAACGGGGCGGCGGAGCCCTCGGGCGAGACCTTCCTGGACGATCTGACGGCCGCCGCGGGGCAGATCGAGGCGCTGGCCGGGTTCGGGCTCGACGCGGTGCGCAGGGAGCGTCTGTCGACCGAGGTTCTGGGCACGGCGCTCGACTGGGTACTCTCCGGTAGGCACTCTGGTCACGTCTCCGCGCCGCCGGCCACCACCGGGACGCGGACCGTACTGCTCGGCAGCGACCTGGACGAGCGCGGTCTCCGGTTCGGTCTGGAGCGTTCGTACCGGACACTGGCCCGGCTCGCTCAGGGTGGCGAGGAGAGGATCGAACTGGTGGAGCGGGCCAACCGTTTCCGCCCCCGGACGTGGGTGTGAGTATGTCGCAGATGCCCCAGCTGTCTGCCTGCCCCAGCTGTGAGGAGCCGCTGGAGTCGGGTGACCTGTATTGCGGAGCGTGCGGGTTCGACCTGTCGGCGGTGCCGCCGCGGCCGGACTCCTCTCCGAACGGGTCCGCGGGACCCGTGGGGGCCGCCGCCCCCGCGGGCGGCCGGGACGGCGCGGGCGAACGGCCCCACGAGCCCGGCGAGTGGCCCGTCGCGCCGGACGTCGACAGCTCCGACGTGCCGGTACCCGCCCACCTGCCCACCGACCTGCCGGGCACGGACTCGGCGGGCGGCGAGCTGCCCGCCCGGGCCGCGGCGGAGCCCGACGAGTACCCGCTGCCCGCCCCCGCTGCCGCCGCCCCCGCGGCGGCGCCCGCCGACCCGCGGACGGAGAGCCCCGACCCGACGCCCGCCGCCGGCACCAAGCTGTGCGTGGCCTGCCGCTCGGGCCGGGTCGACCCCGACGGCTACTGCGAGAACTGCGGGCACGCCCAGCCGCGCGAGCGCGACCACATGGAGCAGCAGCTCGACGCGGTCGCCGCGGTCAGCGACCGCGGGCTGCGCCACCACCGCAACGAGGACGCGTTCGCGATCTCCGGGGCCGCGCTGCCCGACGGCTCGCCCGCCGTCGTCGCCATCGTCTGCGACGGCGTCTCCTCGGCGACCCGCCCCGACGAGGCCTCGCTGGCCGCCTCCCGGGCCGCCAACGCCTCGCTCCTGGAGTCGCTGCCCCGCGGCATCCACCCCCAGCAGGGCATGCACGACGCGATCCTCGCGGCCGCCGACGCGGTCAACGCGCTCGCCGCCGAGCCCGCCGCCGCCCGCGAGCACAGCCCCCACCAGAACGCGCCCGCCTGCACGCTGGTCGGCGCCGTCGTCGCCGGCGGCCTGCTCGTCGTCGGCTGGGTCGGCGACAGCCGCGCGTACTGGGTGCCCGACGACCGCACCGGCCCCACCGTCCGGCTGACCGAGGACGACTCGTGGGCCGCGCAGATGGTCGCCGCGGGCCTGATGAACGAGGCCGAGGCGTACGCCGACGAGCGCGCGCACGCCATCACCGGCTGGCTCGGCGCCGACGCGTACGAACTGGAGCCGCACACCGCTTCCTTCAAGCCGGACCGTGCCGGTGTAGTGGTGGTGTGCACGGACGGCCTGTGGAACTACGCGGAGGGCGTCGGCGAGATGGCCGAAGCGGTGCCCGCCGACGCGGCGGACCGGCCGCTGCACAGCGCCCAGGTCCTGGTCGGCCACGCGCTGGACGGCGGGGGCCACGACAACGTAACAGTGGCCGTCGTCCCGTTCCCCTTCGTGCCGCAAGGGGCAGGATCGGCCTAGACGCACGCGCACACGGCAGTACGGCAGTACGGCAGCACGACGGACGCACGCCCCGCCCAGGGGCGACCCGGCCGACCAGGGGGGACGCCGGGGTCCGGACGTCTGCGGTTCTGAGGTTCAGGGGTCTTGAGGTTCTGAGGTTCTGAGGGGGAGCAGTTCCATGGCCAATTTCTCGAAGTCGAACGTGCCGCAGTTCTCGGTCGACGTGTACCAGAACGAGTACCTGCCCGAAGGCGGCCGCGAGGTCAACGCCATCGCCACGGTCAGCTCGACCGGCGGCGGAACGATCGGCGCCGCGGTGGGCGCCCCGCACCTGTACTCCGCGGGGCAGAGCCCGGACGCGGCCGTGGCGATCATGGTCGACTGCTCCGGCTCGATGGACTACCCGCCGACGAAGATGCGCGGCGCCCGGGACGCCACGGCCGCCGCGATCGACGCCGTCCGTGACGGCGTGCACTTCGCGGTGATCGGCGGCACGCACGTCGCCAAGGAGGTCTACCCGGGCGGCGGACGGCTCGCGGTGGCGGACCCGCAGACCCGCGAGCAGGCCAAGCAGGCGCTGCGCAGGCTCAGCGCGGGCGGCGGCACGGCGATCGGCACCTGGCTGCGCCTGGCCGACCGCCTCCTGGCCTCCGCGGAGGTCGCCATCCGGCACGGCATCCTGCTCACCGACGGCCGCAACGAACACGAGTCGCCGCAGGACCTGAAAGCCGCGCTCGACTCCTGCGCGGGCCGCTTCACCTGCGACGCCCGCGGCGTCGGCACGGACTGGGAGGTGAAGGAGGTCACAGGGATCGCCTCCGCGCTGCTCGGCACCGCCGACATCGTGGCCGACCCGGCCGGGCTCGCCGCCGACTTCACGCGGATGATGGAGACGGCGATGGGCAAGGAGGTCGCCGACGTCAGCCTGCGGCTGTGGACGCCGATGGGCGTGGAGATCCGGTTCGTCAAGCAAGTGGCGCCCACGGTCGAGGAGTTGACCGGCCGCCGCACGGAGGCCGGACCGCGCGCGGGCGACTACCCGACGGGCTCCTGGGGCGACGAGTCCCGCGACTACCACATCTGCGTCCACGTGCCGAACGCGGAGCTGGGCCAGGAGATGCTCGCGGCCCGGGTCTCGCTGGTGGTGCCGCAGGGCGACGGCAGCGTGCAGACGCTGTCGCAGGGGCTGGTGCGGGCGGTGTGGACGGACGACATGGCGGCCTCCACGTCGATCAATCCGCAGGTCGCGCACTACACGGGCCAGGCGGAACTGGCCCAGGTCATCCAGCAGGGACTGGACGCGCGCAAATCGGGAGATGTCGACGGAGCCACGGCCAAACTGGGGCGCGCCGTCCAGCTCGCGAGCGCCTCGGGCAATGCCGATACGGCGAAACTGCTTTCGAAGGTGGTGGACGTCGTGGACGCGGCGGCAGGTACTGTTCGATTGAAGGCGAAGGTCGCCGAGGCCGACGAGATGACACTCGAGACACGGTCGACGAAGACCGTTCGCGTGAAGAAGCAGTAGCCGTACGCGCAGCGCCGCGGCGGCACCTCACGGGAATCACGCCGTCACACCGTAAGAACCACCCGCAGTACGCACGGCCCTCGGGCCGGAGAAGGAGAGGGGGAAGCGCCGACATGCCGACCTGCCCGAACGGACACCAGTCGGGTTCCGACGACTGGTGCGAGGTCTGCGGTCACCGCATGGCCGGTGCCGTACCGCCGCCGCCTCCGCCGCCGCCCGCGGCCGGATACGGCTATCCCCCGCCGCCGCCCGGCCAGGACCAGGGCTTCCCGCAGCCGGGGCAGGGCCGCCCGCACCTGGCCGCCGTGCCGGACGCGTCGGCCGAGGCGGAGCTCTGCCCGCAGTGCCGCACGCCCCGCGAGGCGAACGCGCCGTTCTGCGAGGAGTGCCGCTGGAACTTCCTGACGAACACGGCGACCTCGTACACCCCGGCCGCGCCGAACCCGCCGCTGCCCACGCACGGCGGCCCCGGCATGCCCCCGCCGCCGCAGCAGCAGTTCCAGCACCAGCCCCCGCCGGGATACGAGTACCAGGGCTCGCGCCCCTCGCAGATGAACCGGCCCGCCGAGCCGATCCCGCCGTTCGGCAACGGCAACGGCAACGGCGGCGGTCCTCAGGGTCCCGGCGGCCCCGGCCCGCAGGGTCCGCAGGGCCACCCCGGTCACCCCGGCCACCCCGGCCACCCCGGTCAGCAGGGCCCCGGTGCGCCGCAGGCCTTCCAGCAGCCGAGTCCGCCCGCGCCGCCCGCGTTCCCGCAGGAGGGCGGCGGCCCGCAGGGTCCGCCCCCGCCGCCGCCCGGCCCGTCCTTCGGCGGCGGAGGCGACGACTGGGTGCTCTCGCCGCCCTCGTCCCCGGCGCAGCCCGACGGGTACCGCCCCGACTCCTACCAGCCGGACCCGTTCCCGCAGGAGTCCTTCCCGCAGGGCCCCGGGCAGCCGCAGGCTCCCCAGCCCCAGCAGGGTCCCGGCACGTGGACGGTGACGATCGGTCCCGACCGCGAGTACTTCATGGCGATGATGCAGCGCAGCGGCCCCGAGGCCTCGGGGCTCAACCTGCCCGCGTACTCGCCGGAGCAGCAGCGCCCGCTGGCCGGCAACCAGATCAGCATCGGCCGCCGCAGGCACTCCACGGGTGACACCCCGGACATCGACCTGTCGGTGCCCCCGGAGGACCCGGGCGTCTCGCACCAGCACGCGGTCCTGGTCCAGCAGCCGGACGGCAGCTGGGCGGTCGTCGACCAGAACTCGACGAACGGCACCACGGTCAACGGCGGCGAGGAGCCCATCCAGCCCTTCGTGCCCGTACCCCTCCAGGACGGCGACCAGGTCCACGTCGGGGCCTGGACGACGCTCACCATCCGCCGCGACTGAGCCCGGGGCCCCCGCGGCCCGCGCCGGTCACAGCGGCCAGACGTAGGGCCCTTCGGGGTCGTCCAGCCAGGCCCACGCGTAGGGTCCGCTGACGGTGACCCCGAAGCGCTCGCGCACCGGACGTCCCTCGCGCTGCCACAGCGCGAGGGCCTCGTGCGGGTCGAGGCTGCCCGCGGTCAGCTCCAGCAGGAAACGGAAGAGATCGCTCTGCAGGGCTCCGCGCGGCAGCCCGCCGATGTGCTGGTCCCGCGGGGGCCGCGCGCCGCCGCCGCGCAGCGGCACGAAGTAGGCGGGCGTGTGCAGGAAGCGCCCCTCGGCGTGCCGCGCGTCCCGCACGGTCAGCGCGATCAGACCGGTGGCCAGCGGCGCGAGGATCCGCGCGCCCGGCCTGCACTGGGCCGGCCAGGCCCGCGGCACCGACGTCAGGGTGCAGGTGGCGATGATCCGGTCGTACGGTGCCCGCTCGGGGCAGCCGGCCGCGCCGTCGCCGGTCACCACGGCCGGGCGGTGGCCGGCGGCCGCCAGATGCCGCCGCGCGGACTCGGTGATCTCCGGGTCGAGGTCCATGGTCGTGACGTGCGCCGCGCCGAGCCGGTGGGCGAGCAGCGCCGCGTTGTAGCCGGTGCCCGCGCCGATCTCCAGCACGTCGCAGGGCGCGCCGTCCGGGACGGCCAGCTCGGCGAGCATCTTCGCCATCAGGGACGGCTGGCTGCTGGAGGAGACGAGCTCGCCGTCGCGGACCCGGGTGGCGAGCGGCGCGTCCCGGTAGGCGCCGCGCAGCCAGCGGGTGCGGCGCGCCTCGTCGGGGTCCTCGCCCCACAGCCGCTCGTACCCGGCGCCGGGGCCCGCGCTCACGTAGTAGTAGGGCACGAACAGGTGGCGCGGCACGGCCGTGAACGCCGCCCGCCAGGCCGGGGCGTCCTGCCAGGCCCCGCTCGCCCCGATCTCGCGGACGAGGGCGGCCCGGGCCTCGGCGACGAGTGCGGGGTCGAGTGCCGCGTCCGGTCCCATGGCTGGTTCCATGGCTCCACTGTGCTGCGCGGACGCCTCGTGTGCGAGTGGCCGAACCGGGGCGGGTCCCCATGATCCGGACGATGGTCCTAAGCCTTCCGTACTCGGCCGCCCCGTCTGAGACCATGGAAGGTGTGAATGAGATCCCGCGCGGCACGCTTCAGGAGCAGACCTACTACGAGCAGGTCGGCGGCGAGGAAACCTTCCGGCGCCTGGTGCACCTCTTCTACCAGGGGGTCGCGGAGGACCCGCTGCTGCGGCCGATGTACCCGGAGGAGGACCTGGGCCCGGCCGAGGAGCGCCTGGCGCTCTTCCTGATGCAGTACTGGGGCGGCCCGCGCACCTACAGCGACAACCGCGGCCACCCCCGGCTGCGCATGCGGCACGCGCCGTTCACCGTCGACCGGGCGGCGCACGACGCCTGGCTGAAGCACATGCGCGCGGCCGTCGACCAGCTCGGCCTCGCCGAGGAGCACGAGCGCACGCTGTGGAACTACCTCACGTACGCGGCAGCATCCATGGTCAACTCGGAGGGCTGATCAGCCCTCCGCGGCCGAAGCCCTGCGCGGCCGAAGCCCTGCGGACGCACCGAGGTCCGTACGGCCCCGTGCCCGCCCCCTCCCGCCACCGGCCGGGAGGGGCCGAGGCCACTCACGCGGGGGTGACGGTGAGTCCCCCGACGCCGGCCCGGCGCACCACGACGGAGCCGTAGGCCGTACGCAGCCGCAGCCACGCCCCCGACGACAGCAGGGTCAGCGCGTCGCCGCGCAGGAAGCCGAGGGACTGCGCCGCGTGGGCGGCCCGCACCGGCAGCTCCGTGTCACCGACCGGCCGGGACCAGATCTCGCGTCCCACCCGGTCCAGCTCGGCCCTCACCCGCCGCTCGGCGGGCAACTCCTCGACGCGGGCCCGGAATTCGGCGACGGCCTTCTTCACCAGCGCCCGCATCGCGTCCGGGACCGGCAGCCCCGGTTCCTGCCGCCAGCCGCCGCGCGGCGGCAGTACGCCCGCCCACGGCGGTCCGGTGACGGCGCCCGGCACGTCGGCGACGCCCTCCGCGGCCACGGACTGGGCCGACTCCGCGACGTGCTCCAGGAACTCACCGGCGGAGACGGTCACGTCGAGCGTGGTGTCGAGCCCGTACTCGTACGGCTTGACCAGCCGCGCCGTACGGACGACGAGCACCTCGAACGACGGCGGCCGCCCGAACACGGCGAGCGTGTCCCCGGCGGCCTGCAGCCGCACGGCGGCCGCCTTGTCGTAGTGGATCAGCCGGGCCAGGAAGGCGGCGAGGTCCGCCGCCTCCCCGGCATCGGCGAAGTGGAGCCGCGCGGTCATGCGGCGAGCGCCCCCGAGCGGCTGCGGGTGCCGTCGGCGCTGCCTGCGCTGTCGGCGCTGTCGTCCACGTACTCCTGCAGGAACGACCGCTCCTCGGCGGAGATCCGGCGGGGCCGCTGCGCCTCCAGGTCGAAGGGCACGACCACCGTGGCGGCCCGCACATACACCTGTTCCGCGTCCTTGATCTCGTACGCGATGGTCAGCGACGCGGCACCGATCTTCGTCACCCACGACTCGATGGTCACCGGGGCGTGCCGGTGCACCAACGGGCGTACGTAGTCGATCTCGTGCCGGGCCACGACCGAGCCGCCGGAGAACGAGGGGGACCCGTCACCGGGCGCGAGACGGAACATGAAGTCGATGCGCGCCTCCTCCAAGTACCGCAGGAAGACGACGTTGTTGACGTGCCCGAAGGCGTCCATGTCCGACCAGCGCAGCGGGCATTGGTATATGTGTCGAGCCACAGTCGCCTCAGCCCCGGGTGAGCTTCTTGTAGGTGGCGCGGTGCGGGCGGGCCGCGTCCGCACCCAGACGCTCGATCTTGTTCTTCTCGTACGACTCGAAGTTGCCCTCGAACCAGTACCACTTGGAGTCACCCTCGTAGGCGAGGATGTGCGTGGCGACCCGGTCCAGGAACCAGCGGTCGTGGGAGATCACGACAGCGGCACCCGGGAACTCCAGGAGCGCGTTCTCCAGCGAGGAGAGGGTCTCGACGTCCAGGTCGTTCGTCGGCTCGTCGAGGAGCAGCAGGTTGCCGCCCTCCTTGAGGGTCAGCGCCAGGTTGAGGCGGTTGCGCTCACCGCCGGAGAGCACACCGGCCGGCTTCTGCTGGTCCGGGCCCTTGAACCCGAAGGCCGAGACGTACGCCCGCGAGGGCATCTCGACCTGGCCGACGTTGATGTAGTCCAGCTCGTCGGAGACGACGGCCCACAGCGTCTTCTTCGGGTCGATGTTGGCGCGGCCCTGGTCGACGTACGAGACCTTGACCGTGTCACCGATCTTGATCTTGCCGGAGTCCGGCTGCTCCAGGCCCTGGATCATCTTGAACAGCGTGGTCTTGCCCGCGCCGTTCGGACCGATGATGCCGACGATGCCGTTGCGCGGCAGCGTGAAGCTCAGGTCGTCGATCAGGACCTTGTCGCCGAAGGCCTTCGAGAGGTTCTCGACCTCGACGACGATCGAGCCCAGGCGCGGGCCCGGCGGGATCTGGATCTCCTCGAAGTCCAGCTTCCGCATCTTGTCGGCCTCGGCCGCCATCTCCTCGTAACGGGCCAGACGCGCCTTGGACTTGGCCTGGCGCCCCTTGGCGTTCGACCGCACCCACTCGAGCTCTTCCTTCAGACGCTTCGCACGCTTGGCGTCCTTCTGGCCCTCGACCTTGAGACGGGCCTGCTTCTTCTCCAGGTACGTGGAGTAGTTGCCCTCGTACGGGTGGGCGCGGCCGCGGTCGAGCTCCAGGATCCACTGGGCGACGTTGTCCAGGAAGTAGCGGTCGTGGGTGACCGCCACGACGGCACCGGCGTACTGGGAGAGGTGCTGCTCCAGCCAGTTCACCGACTCGGCGTCGAGGTGGTTGGTGGGCTCGTCGAGGAGGAGCAGGTCGGGCGCCTCGATGAGGAGCTTGCAGAGCGCGACGCGGCGCTTCTCACCACCGGAGAGGGTGGTGACGGGCCAGTCGCCGGGCGGGCAGCCGAGGGCGTCCATGGCCTGCTCGAGCTGGGCGTCGAGGTCCCACGCGTTGGCGTGGTCCAGGTCCTCCTGGAGCTTGCCCATCTCCTCCATGAGCGCGTCCGAGTAGTCGGTCGCCATGAGCTCGGCGACCTCGTTGAAGCGCTTGAGCTTGCCCATGATCTCGGCGGCGCCGTCCTGCACGTTCTCCAGGACGGTCTTCGACTCGTCGAGCTGCGGCTCCTGCATGAGGATGCCGACGGTGAAGCCGGGCGAGAGGAACGCGTCGCCGTTCGACGGCTGCTCGAGGCCCGCCATGATCTTGAGCACCGTGGACTTACCGGCGCCGTTGGGGCCCACGACACCGATCTTGGCGCCAGGAAGGAAGCTCAAGGTGACATCGTCGAGGATCACCTTGTCGCCGTGCGCCTTGCGCGTCTTGCGCATGGTGTAGATGTACTCAGCCAAGAGAAACCGTCCGGCAATCAGTGAGTGGGCAGATACACCCCATCTTGCCTGACGGCCACCCCCCGGAGGAAACCCGTATGGCCGGGGGCTCGCGACCTGGACGTTCACCCATGGTCTGGGTAGCCGCCCCGCGACCGAACGTCACCGCCAGCCCTGGACGAGCAACTCCGCTCGCCCCAGAAGCGGCCGGCACAGAGCTACCCCCTCCTCTCTCCTGTCGCTGACGGTCGAGGCGACCTCGCGGTCTCCGGACGGCTCGCGCGGCACGCGCAATGCACCGCGGGCCCGACTCTTGTTCAATCGAGCCCTCTCCTCTCACAACTCCGGGACACTTGCCGCTACCGGCACACGCGGCATCTCAGGAACTGCGAGTGATTGCGCCTGCAGGGGCTGAAGGGCGGAGGGTCATAGGGGCACGATCACCGCCGGTCGCGCACCGACAGCACCGCGCACATGCATTCACCCAGGGTCCCCTCAACCGCAGGAGGCTGAATGTTATCTTCCCTGCTGCCAGGAGTTCGCGAGATAAGGACACCACTAACGTCGGGATACCTTTGGCTTGCCATTCTCTGGATATTCATCGGCGATTCGGCGCCCACGGAGGACCCCGGCCACGGCCCGTTCTCGACAATGTGGCGCGTGGGAGAGTCACTGGGGAGGCCCGCGCTCCTGGCAGCCCTCAGCTTCGCCGCCTACCTGGTGGGAACGTTCCTCGAGATAGACCCCCTGCACATGTGGGAACACGGAGGGCGCCCGGCGTGGATCACCAGGGGGCGCAACATGCTTCGGAACCTCCCGTTCTTCTCCCGGCTGCAGGTGTTTCCCATCTCTGGTCAGGCGCGAGAGGACATGACCATATTCTCGGAAGCCATCCTGGGCTCGACGGCAGGCGACCCTGGCGAGGTTCGTGAAATTTTGTCAAACATCACGAAGGAGGAGAGCCAGATAGCGACCCGAATTCAGGCGAACAACATCGACCTGTACAACAAGTACGACCGACTCCTGGCGGAGAGTTCATTTCGGGTCAACATTGCACCGCCTCTGACGCTGCTGTCCTTGATCCTCATCTGGTCATCCCGGCCAAGCCTTTATGCGCAGGCACTCCTCACGATCGCCAGCACCGCGTACGGATTCCTTCTGTTTCGCCAGGGGGTCCGCAAGGCCATTCGGTCCAGAGATGTGATCACGCAGGCACTGGCTGTCGGCATCGTCGAATCCACGTACCTGAGGCGTCGCACCGAGCGAGCCAACGGTTCCGCCCCCGACGGAACCAACTGAACGCCATCCCACCCCTGCTGTGCCGTGGTCGGCTGCCGTGCCGTGGTCCGTATTCGGTTCGATACCGGTAGCCGGAAGCCGGGCACGCCCGTAGCGCTAACTGCCACGAGCCGCCCGGCACACCCGCATCCGATCCTTATGGCTGGACGTCAGTCCTCGGGAGAAGGCTGCGTCGAGTCGGACTTCTTGCGGAGGAAGAAGACCGCCGCGCCGCCCACGACCACGAATGCCACCGCGATGCCGATGATCAATGGGGTGTTGCTGGAGCTGCCGGTCTCGGCGAGGTCGCCGCCGCCCATGGCCGTGGTGCCGCCCGCCGACGCGGGGCTCGGCTCCGAGACGGGCTCGGTCCTGGCGGTGAGCGTGTCGCCCTCGGTCCGGCAGTCGAGGACGCCCTTGAAGCGCTTCTCGAAGCCGCTCGGTCCGGTGATCGTGAAGTCGTAGGGCTGGTCCTCCTGCAGCGGGATCGTCACCGTCTGGGACGCGCCTGCCGCGATGGTGTGCTTGAAGTCCATCAGCCGGAAGGTGAAGGGCTCGTCACCCTTGTTGGTCGCGGTGATGTCCACGCCGCCCTTGGCGCAGTTCTTCTGCGCCGAGAGCGCCGGGACCGCGCCCTTCAGGGCCCAGTGCGCCGTCGCCGTCGCCGACACGGTCGACTCGCTGGAACCCGCGAGTATCTGGGTCTGACTGCGGGTCTCCGAGGTGAAGGCCCGCCCGACCGGCACGGTCGTCGACGCCTGCACGGAGAGCGCCGCCGAGCCGTCCAGGGCGTCCTTGGGCACGTCGAAGTAGAGCCGGCTGCCGTCCGCCGCGGACTTCACCGGCTTGCCGTCCTTGCCGACGATCGTCACGCCGCTCGCCGCGGAGTCCGCGGGCGGCGTCACCGTCACCGAGTCGGCGTCGGTCCGCACGGTGACCGGTCCCAGTCGCTCGCCCGCGTGCCCCGAGACGGCGGGCTGGTCGAGGGTCAGCGACGGCTTGGGCTCCGCGCTGTTCCGCGCGCTCTTGTACAGGTAATCGGCGAGCTTCTCGGCCTGCGGGTCGACGGCCTCGACCCGGGCGCCGTCCGAGTACCGCCAGATCGCCACCTGGGTGCCGGCCGCGGCCGTCTTGCCGGTGAGCGAACCCGCCCCCGCCTTCCGGGCCAGCGCCGCGAGGTCGTTCACCTGCGGGTACGAGTGCTGCAGAATCCAGCGGATCCTGCCCGCGTCACGGTTGCCGTTCAGCGAAGTGCCGCTCCAGGACGTCTCCTGGTACTTGGCGTCCTTCTGCGTGGGGTTGAGGATGTCGACGCAGTACGTCTGCAGGGTGCCGCCGCCCTCGACGGCCATCTCGAAGAGCCCCGCGGGCACCCGCTGCGAACTGCCGTTGTCCCGGATGACGGCCTGGTCGTACGTCTGCAGCCCGCTCAGCGTCGCGACCGCGCCGCCCTGGTGCTGCGGCGCCTCCTCGGCCACCGCCGCACCCGCGGCGGTCATCCCGCCCGCCACGGCCAGACCCGCCGCCACGGTCACTGCGGCAAGACGGACGGCGCCTCGGCTACGTATGGACAACGCAGAAAACACAGAATTCCCCTCCGGGCGGGACCCGTTGACACGTTGGGGGGTGGTCCCGCCAGCAGACTGAAAGCGGCAGGAACGCCTGCCACCTGCAGGGCATCACCTGCCAACTGCCCCGTGAGCTACGTCCGGCATCCTAAGGAAGCAGCGCATCACGAGCCCCACGCATCCCATCGGGCAGCGGATCCGAATCGGAATCGTTATCCCCAACACCCGCTCCGAGCTGGGCTTATCGACAAATCCACGGCCCTCAATCGCCGATATGCCGCACATCGGTCGCCCCTGCGCCGCGCCCTTCCTGAACATCTCGCGTCCCGAGCCTCTCGCGTCCCGCACCCCTCGCATCCCGCACCTCGCCCGCTGACGACTCGTCATCCCACGGGCTCCGGCTCCTTGTCCCACAGACCGGCGTCCTTGTCGGCTGCCGCCCCCGCTCCCGCACCCCCCGGCCCCGCGACCGCCGCATGGCTCTTGACCACGCGCCGGAACGCCGCCGTGCCGCGCGACAGGTCGTGCCCGACCGCCGTCGCCTCGATGTCCGCCGAGGTCCAGTGCTGTCCGCCGCGCTCCTCGTCCCGTACCTTCAACCGGCCCTGCACGATGACCGGTTCACCCACCGACACCGAGCCCTGCACGTTCGTACCGAGCGCGCGCCAGGCCCAGACCGTGAAGAAATTGGTGTGCCCGTCGGTCCACGTGTTCTTCGCGGCGTCGAAGTACCGCGCCGTCACCGCGAGCCGGAACCGCGCCACCGGCCCCGACGGCAACTCCCGGTACACCGGCGTCGTCGCCACATTGCCCACGACCGTCACCAAGGTCTCGTTCACGCCGACCACTCCCCCGTATCGTCCGCTTCCGCCGCCGCGCCTTCCGCGGCCGCGATCTCAGATTGCACCGGCCGCCCGGATCCCGCTGAGCCCTGTGGACCGCCCACCGGTTGTGGATAACTCCGTCACCCGAAGGGGTCAGGTGACGGTCAGGGTCAGGGGACCGAAGGCCGCAGACGACCGAAGAGCGCGTAGGTGAAGGCGCAGGCGCAGGCGAAGGGGAAGGGGAAGGAGAAGGAGAAGGGGAAGGCGCAGGGAAAACGGTCAGAGGGCCAAGGAGGGGCGGGTACGAGAGGTCGGCCGCCCCTCACCCCACCGGCGCCCCCGTCACCCGCACGTACTGCTCCCTGACCTCCCGATACCGCAGCAACTCCGCCGCCACCGGATCCAGCACCCGGGCCCGCCCGCACCCGGCCGCCGCCTCCCGCAGCCGCCGTTCCGCGTCATGGCCGTACCGGCGCGCCGGCCCCCGCGCCGCCAGCCGGCTCGCCCACTCCACGCACGGCCCGCCCACGATGCCCGCGAGCATCAGCAGCACCGGCACGCCCAGGTTCGGCGTGGCGACCCCGACGATCTGTCCGACCAGCCACAGCCCGCCCACGACCTGCAGCAACGTCATCGCCGCCTGCGCGAGCACCGCCACCGGCCACCAGCCGGGCCGCGGCGGCCGCCCGGCGGGCACCCCCGCCGTCACGGCGAGCTCGTCGAGCGCCTCCGGCAGGCCCTCGGCGCCGCGCACCGCGGCCTCCCGTACGGCCTGCCCCCAGGGCACGGGCAGCCCGGCCGCCGCCTCGTCGGCCACCGTGCGCACGGCGTGCTCCACGCGCTGGCGCGCCGTCGCCTCCTCGTCCGCCGGGACCCGCCCGGTCAACGTCGGCACCCCCTGCGGGGAGCGCTGGGCCTCGTACCACCGCCACAGCCTGAGCCAGGGGTCGCCGCACGCCTTGCCCGCGTTCCTGCGCCAGGCCCGCTCCGCCGCGTCCCCCGCGGCCGTCGCGCCCACGGCGTCCGCGAGCCGGTCGGCGAACTCCTCGCGCGCCTCCTCGCTCAGCCCGATCCGCGCGGGGTGACGGCCGGGCTGCGCCCCGGTCACGTACACCGGACGCAGGCGTTCCGCGGCGGCGTCCAGATCCGCCGAGATCCGGCGCGCCGCGGCGCCCCGCTCGTGCGTGAACTGGCCGAGGGCCTCGCGCAGTTCGCCGACGCCCTCGCCGGTCAGCGCGGAGATCGACAGGACCGTGGCGCCCGGCTCACCGTGCTCGCCGAGCGCGACGCCGTCCTCGTCGAGGAGCCGCCGCAGGTCGTCGAGCACCTGGTCGGCGGCGTCCCCGGGGAGCCGGTCGATCTGGTTGAGCACGACGAAAGTGACCTCGGCGTGCCCGGCCATGGGCCGCAGATAGCGTTCGTGGAGCATCGCGTCGGCGTACTTCTCCGGGTCCACGACCCAGATGACGGCGTCCACGAGGGCCAGGATCCGGTCGACCTGCTCGCGGTGCTCGCCGACCGCCGAGTCGTGGTCGGGCAGGTCGATCAGGACCAGGCCCTGGAGCTCGTCGGCGCCGGGCCCCTGGAGCGGGCGGCGGCGCAGCCGGCCCGGAATCCCGAGCCGGTCGAGGAGACCCGCGGCACCGTCCGTCCAGCTGCACCCGATGGGTGCGGCGGTGGTCGGCCTGCGCACGCCGGTCTCCGAGATCATCACTCCGGCGAGGGAATTGAAGAGCGTGGACTTGCCGCTTCCGGTGGCGCCCGCGATGGCGACGACGGTGTGCCGTTCGGAGAGCCTGCGGCGAGCGGCGGCCTCGTCGAGGACCCGGCCCGCCTCGGCGAGCGTGCCGGTGTCGAGGCGGGTGCGGGAGAGCCCGACGAGTTCGCGCAGCGCGTCGAGGCGTGCGCGCAGGGGCCCTTCGTACGCGGAGGAGGTCGTGGAGGGAGCGGAGGAGGGGGACGAGGAAGGCGACCCGGACGGAGTACGGGTGGGGGCGCCGGAGGGAGTACCGGTAGGCACTCCGGAGGGAACGTACGAGCGAACTCCGGGGTCCGCCGTCTCCGCCTCGCCACCTCGTGGCCCGCCCGCGACGCGGCGTGCGATGAGGCCGTCGTCCCAGGGGCGTGCGGAGGGGTCGGTGGAGTCGGCGTGATCGGGGTGGGCGTCCCGGGCGCGGCGGGTGTCCTGGTCGCGGTGGTCGGTGCGGTTGTCCCGGTCGCGGTGGTCGACGCGGTCGTCCCGGTCCCGGTGGTCGACGCGGTCG
Organism: Streptomyces sp. NPDC002564; assembly: GCF_042889645.1. Classification (NCBI taxonomy): domain Bacteria; kingdom Bacillati; phylum Actinomycetota; class Actinomycetes; order Kitasatosporales; family Streptomycetaceae; genus Streptomyces; species Streptomyces sp. NPDC002564. The sequence continues at coordinate 808,989 of NZ_JBIARE010000003.1, forward strand.
TCCCGGTCCCGGTGATCGGCGCGGTGGGCCCCGTCACCCCTCTCCCTCCGCTCCACCCGCTGTGCCCTGTCTGCCCGGTCAGCTCTGCCTACCCCGTCTGCTCTGCCGGCCCTGTCAGCTCTGTCGGTCCCGTCCGTGTGGTCGGAGGGTTCTGTGGGGTCGGCGTGATCGGCGTGATCCGTGACGGCGGTCACCGCGGTCACCTCTCCTTCTGCAGTACGGACAGGGCGGCGATCAGCTCGGCCTGGGGCTCCGGATGGACCTCCAGGGCGTCCAGCGGGGCGAGCCTGCGCTCCCGTTCGGCGGTGAGGACCTTCTCCAGGTAGTCGGTCAGCAGGCGCCCGCCGCGGTCGCGCAGCCGGACCGCGCCCTGGGCACCGATGCGTTCGGCGAGGGCCTCCCCGGCGGAACGGGCCCGGCGCCCGCCGAGCAGGGCGGTGGCGAGCAGCGCGGCGACGACTTCGGGGTCGGGCAGCGCGGATTTGTCGACCCGTTCGAAGCCGCGTACTTCTTCCTCCGCGTACTCCTCCAGGACGCGCCGCCACCGGCGCACGGCCATGCCGATGCGGTGCTCGGCGCTCTCCGCCTCGGGGTCGCGGCCGACGAGCTCGGGGGCGCCGGCGGCGGGTTCGCGCCGCCAGGCGTCGTCGATGCGTTCGTCGGCGGCGGTGACGGCGCACAGCAGCAGCGCCTCCAGGCTCTCGGCGATGGCGTCGAGCAGTTCGCCGGCGCCGCAGTCGAGCGGGTAGCTGCGCCAGCGCTTCAGGGCGCCCCCGGCGAGCACACCGCCCGCCTGCAGCCGTCCCCGCACGCGCGCGTGCTCGTTCTCGTACGCCTCGTCGACGGCGGCGGTGAGCCGCAGCGCGGCCGCGTACTGGGCGGCGACGGCGCCCGCCAGTTCCGGCATCCGGGAGTTGAGGGAGCCCATGACGCCCTGCGCGGTGCGGGCGACGGCCTGGGTGCGGGCCGCGGGCTCCTGCACGCGGTGGGTGAGCCAGGCGCGCAGGGGGGCGACGGCGGTGGCGGGGAGCAGTCCGCCGCCGCCCGCGGACTCGGGCAGCTCGGGCACGGTGAAGCGGGGTACGTCGCCGAGTCCCGCCTTGGTGAGCAGTGCCCCGTACTGGCGTGACACCTCGGTCACCACTTGGTGGGGCACGCGGTCCAGGACGGTGACGAGGGTGGCGTCGTGCTCCTTGGCGGTGCGCAGGAGGTGCCAGGGGACGGCGTCGGCGTACCGGGAGGCGGTGGTGACCATGACCCACACGTCGGCCGCGGAGATCAGCTCGGCGGCCAGCACGCGGTTGTCGGCGACGAGCGAGTCGATGTCGGGGGCGTCGAGGAGGGCGAGACCGCGCGGGAGGCTCGGGGCGGTCTCGATGCGCAGGGCGCGCTCGTCCTCGCCGACGATCGGGGTCACGTCGTCGCTGTCCTCGTCGCCGCTCTCGCAGGACTCCTGGCGGGGCACCCACACGCGCGTGAGGTCGGGCAGGATGCGCATCCCCGAGAACCAGTGGTGATCGTCCGGGTGGCAGACGAGCACCGGCGTACGCGTGGTGGGCCGCAGCACGCCCGCCTCGCTGACCTGTCGCCCCACCAGGGAGTTCACCAGGGTGGACTTGCCGGCGCCGGTGGAACCGCCGATGACGGCGAGAAGGGGCGCTTCGGGCGCCTTGAGCCGGGGCACGAGATAGTCATCGAGCTGCGCCAGCAGCTCGTCCCGGTTGGCACGCGCGCGTGGCGCCCCTGGCAGGGGGAGCGGAAAGCGTGCGGCGGCGACACGCTCGCGCAGGGCGGAGAGTGCGTCAAGCAGCTGAGGCCGTACGTCCAAGGTCACCACATGCGAAGAATGCCCAATTTTGACGGCTTTCTGAAGCATATGGGCGTCTCTGCGCGCCGATCGGACACGGGTGATGGAAGGGGCGACTGGGACGCAGGCATAACGAGTGCACAACACCCGGGGCGCGAGGCGCCAAAAGCGATGCGCGATTCGCACCTGCCTGCGATTATCAGGATCGCTTCACCGAACCTCCACATCACGGCGCGGAGGCGAAGCACCAGGGACAGGGACCGGGGAGCCCTATCCTTGTCCCCGGCAAGGTCACGGATCACCCCCATGTCCGGGCTCCATGCCACCCGGCCACACCCGGCCCCCGTAGCTCAGTGGATAGAGCAGGCGCCTTCTAAGCGCTTGGCCGCAGGTTCGAGTCCTGCCGGGGGCGCCTAGCGCAGGCCCCACTTCGGTGGGGCCTTTCTGCTGGTCAGAGGCCCTGTACGTGCGCACACAGAAGCCCCGGCCACTCCCCCGCCGATCATGGGGTGGGTCCGGGGCTGTCCGGCTGAAACCGGGTTCCTGCGGGTCGCTCTGTCGAATACGTGTCGAAGTTTTCGGCGGCGGGTCAGTCCTGCCGTTCAGTCCGTCAGTCGGAGGCAGGCAGGTCTTCGAGATCCCCAGCCGCTTCGAGTCGCCGCTTCAGGTCCGGCAACTGGCCGTCGACGCATCGGGCGTAAATCGCGAGCAGCACGGGGACGCTGTTCCCCGCCCAGTCGGCCACCTGAGCGGGCGGGATCCCGTCGTTGAGCCACTTGGTCAGGCGGGTGTGTCGAAGGTCGTACACGCGCTTGCCCATGGGCGACTCGAAAACGTGCGCCGGCAGCACGGCCTTGCGAGCACTGCGCCAGGCGCGGCGGATGACGGAGCCAGCGAGGATTCCGCTCTTCTCGCCCTGAAAGAGGAGATCGCTGGGCTTCAGTTCCTCGTCCTCGATGTGCTGCCGGAGGATGCGGGTCAGGGCGGGGTGTCCCGGGACGGTTCGCGTCTCCCCTTCAGCGCGGCCTTTGAGATCGCGCTCTTCGTGGATCTCTCCGGTGTCCGTCCACTGCTTGCCGACTTCCGGAGTCGCGGTGTGGATCAGGACTTCGCACCACTGATCACGGCTTTAGGCAGCCACTTTGGGGCGAGCCTCTAAGATCATGGCCCAACGTCGTGCTTTAACGGGCAGCTCCACAGACTGCCCGACTCGCCATCAGCTTAACGGGCCATGATCACTCGCCCCAAAGCAGCTCCAGCCCAAAGCCGCTCCACCGACCTCGATTCGACGAACCACCAAATACAGGCAAGCGATAATCCCGCAGACATCAGGAGCAAGAATGCGAGCAAAAAACAGCGAATGGCTAACCCACGAATACTTTCGCACCTATCGGATTGCCAACACAGTCGACACCATCATGCGCGATCCTTTTGCCTACCTACGTGAACTAGAAGGCCTAACCGTAGATAACGGAATCATGGATTTCCTTCCTCATTGGCAGAGAGATTCAGCCCTCCATAAGTTCATTAGATATATTGCTGACGACATCTTCATGGCAGACTCCCACGGGCCCAGCCGCGTCCCACACGGGCCAGATCCTGTCCACCCGCAATGGATTCTCCCCGCCGATCTGGCGATGATGAACTATGGGATTATTAACGAGCCCCTGTTTTTCATCCCGGATGCCCCATCAAACGGCGACCCGTTCGATCGCACCGAGGGAAATACAGACAGCGATCCCTACTTCGTTCAGAACGCCTGCTCTGACTACCTCATGCACCTACCACAGCTGCAGCCGTACGTAGACCTCATGGATCGAATCGCCGATGAAGTATTTTTCGTCATGTTTACGAATCGACGAGCCTTGGCGAGTCTAAACAAATTCCTCTCTATGTATCTCGACGGCTTCGACCCCGCATATTTCGGCAAAGAGGATCAGGAATTAACCAAACTGTTCAAGCGGGAGGGAGAACTAAAACGAGTACGCCCGCCAGTATGGGCAAGGAGGGCAGTCTTCTATCGCGATCGTGGACGCTGCACAGGATGCAGAGTTAACTTGTCTGGCCTCATTGATACATTTGATGTCGCAAACTACGATCACATGATCCCGCTGGCCCGCGGCGGATTGAACGACGTAACCAACCTCCAACTTCTCTGCGAAAAGTGCAATACGAGTAAGGGAGACAGAATTCGCATCCCAAGTAACCGCTATCGCCGCTGGTACTAATCAGCCTCGGCGGCCAACAGGGCAGTGCACAGTACGCACGAGCGCCCTCCCGGGCCGTCCTGGGCCGTAGAAGGGCGCTCGTTGGTGACCAGAGCTGACAACTGGCGATAGGTGCGTCGCAGTTCAGAGCGGTGATCGAGTAGGCGGCCGCAGGCCACGGACGTAGATGATCAGTTGTGGCTGAACAGCACCATTCTGTTCCGGCCTTCTTTGAACAGCCGTCCATAGATGGATAGAACGGAGTTCGCGGACTCCTCCCTCCCCCTCAACGCCGCCGTCGTAGATCCTCCCGCGTCACCTTATTGATGTGCTGCGCGTAAGCGTCGTACCGGAACGCTCCGCCCGGGGGGCGCAATGTAAGGAGGTCGTGCGCCGCAACCACCAGCGACAGGAGCAATCGGTTGACGACCGAGGTGGAAACCTGGTCGTGGAGTCCTTTATTGGAAAGAGCGTCAAGCGTGTCGATTCGCTTACCTAGATCTTCAGTATTGGCCAATAGGAGTCTTTGCGTAGTGCGGCCACTCGCGTTCTCCGCAACATAGGCCCATAGGCGATTTCGATAGGCTTCTTTTCCGACATTCCTCCCATTGACCTTTTCTGCCCGCGGAGGATAGAGACAGTCAGCCAACTGCTCCGTGAACCTCCGGCACGATAGCGAGACGTGTGCTAACCCCTCAGGCGATTCATGATTCTCAAACGACTTAATGGCACCGTGGAGTTTATCCGTCAGTCGAGGGTCAACATCGGTACACCTGATCAGAAGTTCGTCGAGCGCAGAGGAAAGCTGCCCTTGCAGCAGTCCATCAAGTTCGCCTAGGCGCCGAAAATAATCTGGGTCGTGGTACGGGTCCCAGATGGTTCCCCGCACCCCGATGTCCTCCCAGTGGACAGCCTCGAAGATCCGCGACGCCTCCCAGCTCTCGAAGTTGACGTGGTCCCGGTTGTCCTCAACTGCCAACTCATAGCCTCGATGAAAGAGGTAGAGGGAGTCCTCGAAGACCCGGAAGGAAGCCGGCAACGACCCCAGAAACAGTGCTACGTGCAGGGGGATCTCCGGGAGGATCTGCATCGCCCCCACATACCAGGGCTGACCCTGCAATCTGCTGTGGAGGGCCCGCGCATCTGCGGGGTTAAGGGAATCCACTGCGATGCCGGCAGGTTGCTTTGCGCCGCCGCCCTTTCAACCAGCTCCGGCCCATAAAACGTGCTCCAGACCGCCCAGTGCTCACCAAGGAGCCTTTCCACCCCTCGCTCGACTCCACCGGATCCTGCGTAAACCTTCCACAGAAAAAGCGATCCGATATCGAAGCGCGCATATCGCCGGTGACGCGGGACGGTATCCATGTAGATGCGCATAAAGTGCTCCCGCAGGGTAAACCATCCCCATTCTTCGCCATCCCGCCAGCCCTCTTCAACGAAGAAGCAAACCCTCATTGGCCCCCTCGGTCCGCATGGCCAACGTACGTCAGCCTTACAGGCTATGCCTTCACCGTATTCGCGTCGAGAAACTATCGGAACGGGTCCCTGCTTGGGATCGAAGCCACAAGCCTGATATGTGCTGCGCCCTGGTGTCTACCGCCGGAGGCCGGGGTGGTGGTGAGGCATCCGTCGGGGGCGTCGTGGCGGTACCGGAGCTGGCATAGGTCCCGCAGGAGACAGCGATCAAGCCATCGGCGAGGGCGTGGTTCGCGGCGCAGGGCGCAGACCACCACAACGTTCACCCATCACTTCCGAGGGCCGCTAAGAGCCGCTAGGCTCAATGATTCGAGCGAACGCCTCGCACTCCCAGCGACACTTCTTTGCCCTACCGCCCTCGGGGCCCGGACCGAATCAGTTGCCCGCGGGCTGGACTTCGGTACGCCGCCGTCCAGTTCCTCGCTTCACCCATACAACTGGCGACTGCTGACTTCCTGCTGCCGACCTCGTCGTGGACTTCGCCCAAGCGGAACTCGTGGGCGTCTTGATGGGCGTGTGGACTGCCAAGGCCGCCGCTGGAGTTCGACTGGAGAGCCTGATGTCTGCTGGTGTCGACCCAATCGTCAGCGCACGTATGTCCCGAATCCGAGGGCGAGACACTGCACCCGAGATGAAGGTTCGTCGTGAGTTGCACCGGCGCGGTCTCCGGTACCGGGTGAACTTCAAGCCTGTGTCCACGTTGCGGCGGACGGTCGACATCGCCTTCACCAGGCAGCGGGTCGCCGTCCTGATCGACGGGTGCTTCTGGCACGGCTGTCCGGAACACTATCGGCCGGCGAAGGGGGATCGAAAGGAGTTCTGGGCGGCCAAAGTCGCGAAGAATCAACGGCGTGATCAGGACTCCACCAGGGCGTTCGCATCGGCGGGCTGGGCCGTTCTGCGCTTCTGGGAGCACGCTGACCCAGTCGAGGTGGCCGACAAGATAGCGGACGAAGTGATCAGACGGTCCGTCAGTCGCCGGTCGCCTTCCGAGAGACCGCGTAGGTGACCTGCTCGCATCGTGCTCTCAAGATGGCGGCTAGCGAGCGCGCGAGCTGCCAGTCGTCGTCGGGCAATGGCGCGGAACTGGGCTTGGTGACGGCGATGGTGATCAATTGCGACTCGAACTCCGCCCGGCGTAGGCAGGCGTGCCAAACCATGCCCTGCAGGCCACTCATTGAGCCCCAGGTGATGAAGGCCGACTCCCCCTCGGGTCCATCGGCGAGGCAACGCATGGGCTTCACATCCAGTGTCTGCGCGCGAAGGGTCCATCCCGGGCCCATGGCGAGCCGAACGACCGACTGCGGGCCGGGATACTCGCGCGTCGTCATCTGAGCCATCGGTCCGACACCCTCAAGCGCCCTGCGATACTGCTTCGCCGGTCCGTCCTTGATCCACGGACGTATCTTCTCCGTCGGCATGAACCTAGCGAGTCGTCCCCCGATCTTGGGATCTTTGACGAACCGGTCGTACATCTCAGTCGCTGCAGGCGAGGAGACCTCTTCCCACCTCGTGACATCGAAGTGACGGGCTAGCTCCGCAAAGATCTCCAAGCGGATCGGTTCCGGAAGGGCCGCCATCAGCCCCCCTCAATGGGCGGGAACTCCAAACGGACGCTGTCGTCGGCCCCCCCGAGGTCACCCACGTCGGCCATCCATTGGTCCAAGAGCCCCTTCACCCTCAGGTCCTCAAAATCAAACTGGTTCCGTCCGACCGATACCTGCTCGATCTCGCCCTCGGATACCTGCTCTCGTATGTCGTACACCTCGGCCAACCTTCGGATGTCGCTCACGAAGTCCAGTACCTCCACGTGGGTCTTTCCCTTGCGAAGGCGGAGTCCGCGGCCTAGCTGCTGCACGAAGATCCGTCGACTGTGGGTCACCCTGGTGAAGCAGAGAATGTTGACGTCGGGCACGTCGACGCCCTCGTTAAGAATGTCTACGGCGACGAGGATGGGCACTTCTCCTGAACGGAACTTGAGCAGTCGTGCCCGCCGCTCCCGTGTCCTCAGCTTGGCGTGCAGCGTCTCGGACCGTTCCCAGCCGGGCCGTCGGGCGAGCAGGTCGCGCATCCGTTCGGCGTGCTCGATCGTCTGGCAGAAGATGATGGCCCGCGGGTTCGTGGTCTGGTCCCAGACCTTCTCGAGGTGTCCCCGGACGGACTCGTCCCGCTCCGGGATGAAGAGACGCTTGTTCAGGTCCTTAATGGAGTAGCCGTGCTCGGAGGCGTGGCGGACGAAGTCCCAGTCGATATTGTCGGCGAACACGCGGTACTTCACGTCGGCGAGGTAGCCCAATCTCATGCCCTCCGATATGGACACCCGTTCGACTGGTTCACCAAAGGTTCGCTCAATGTCGTACTTGTCACCTCGCCAGGGCGTGGCCGTCACACCTATCCGTTTGGCCTTGGGGAGCAGACCCATCATGGTGGCGTAGTTTCCGGTCTCTCCCACGTGGTGTGCCTCGTCCACGATCACCAGCTTGGGATCGTAGCCCGATTGAATGTAGTCACGTGCCGTGTTCGATACGCCGAAGGTGACGCCTGGCAAGGAGTCGGGTTTCGAGTCGCCATGCAGCAGGCGGGTCGGTACGTGCTTGGGGACGTCCCGCCACATGGCCCGTTCCAGTTGCTCTACGAGGTCGATCATGTGCGCGGTGACTAGAACCTTGGACCCCGGATTGGAGAGCAGGAATCGCCGCAGCACCCTGCCGGCGACGACCGTCTTACCAAGGCCAGTGGCGAGGTAGATCAGCGCCTCACCTGTGTCCTCTAGGGCAGACCAGGCCGCTTCCACGGCACGGTCCTGATAGGGGTGGAGATCGAACGGTGTGATTCGCTCCGGAGCGCGATCGTAGATCGTCGCCAGACGTCGGCCGTCCCAGAGGGTTACGTTGACTCCGACGTCCCTCAGAGCGTCTGCTCGCTCCTTGGCCTTCTGAGTGAAGAGTCGGTTGGTGACCACGACCGCTCGGTGTATGGCGTAATGCCGCATCGCCGCATGCGCTTCGTCCACGGCCTCGCGATCCACGTTGCCCGACTTCTTCCATTTCGACTGGAAGATCCAATCCTCACCGTTGAGTCGGCCAAGGAGATCAGCACCCTTATCGCCGGGACCATCGATGTTGACTACATCCGTGAACGAGATCAGGCTGAGCAAACGCTCTATCTGGCGCGTGAGACCCTTCGGGCCTTCCTCAACAAGGAAGGTTGGCTCTATGAATGATCTAGTCATGCCTGGACAATCTCCGCGTCCAATAGGTCTGCGGTAAGGAGCAGGCGGGACAGTTCCAAGGTGTTCTGCAGGGGTGGGCCCACAACCATCCGCTTGAGGTCGGTGAGGAAGGCGCTGACGCGGGCCACTTGATCCGCCTGCGTCTCCTCGCCGAGCGCCGCGTAGGTAGTGCGGAACAAGCCGCCGTCCAGTACCAGTTCGGGACCGCTCGCAACAAGGTCGAGGACGCCTTCGACTCCCAGGTAGCGTGCGAACTCGCCGTTTTCGACTGCAGCCTTCCAATCGACATCCGGCGCCACCGCGATGGCGTACGACTCGGCTGCCCGCTTCGACTCGCCAGACAGCACGGACCAGAACGTGGACGCTCTTTTCGCGGTGAGGTCGGCGAGACGATCGCGCAAGCCCTCCAGCAGCATCTCCGCGCGACTGCGCACGGCGCTGGAGTCCACCCGCCGATCCGGGAACTGCTCGAGGATCGCGGTCACCAACCCGTCGATGGAATCCGATACTGAGTACACGTTCTTCAACTGTGGTGCCGCACATACGAGCGCGACGTTCAGCGGGGGCCACCCGTACCGCGCGATCAGCGCGGTATCGGCGTCCACGTAGATCTCGACCTCGCCAGCAACGATCCGAACCACGGACGGCTGCCGTTGGCCGCCCTTGAGCAGTTCGACTCCAGAGGTGACATAGACGCGAAGGATCGCCTGAGCGGTACCGAGGCGAACTCCGCGGTCAGTGTCCGGGAGCAACGTCGCGTGCTCCCTGTACCTCGCGAAGCGTTGGTCTTCGGTCTCCGGTCGGGTCTCTGCATCTGGCTCCGGCTGCTTCTGATCTTTGGGAGGTGTATGACCGTCGGTCGGTCCCGCCCCCAGATGTCCGAGCCCCTCCCGCTCGAGCCAGTCATCCTCGTCAGAGGGCGGTGCCGACTCCGGCGGTGGTCCATATTTGACCCGATCATGATCGGTTGCGGCCTCGTACCATTTCTCGTCGGTCTGGTACTCCGGATCCCCGCTGCGGAACTTCTGTGCCCATCCCTTCGCGTCACTGTGGATGGCGGTGCTGCCGTTGCCGGGCATGAGGTACCGGAGACCAGGTTTGTTCTCTCGGAAAGCGTTGAAGAACCGGCTCATCGGAGAGTCGTTCTCGCGTCTGAACAGGCGCTTCGCGAGCTGTGGACGCAGAGGTAGGTCGCCTCGCACCTTCTCGACCATGTACCGCCACTCCGGCGACGATGTGTCGAAGTTTGTCTTGCGGACGTTGACCGGAGCGTGGTCGAGATGGATCTCACCGACGATGCGGCCCATACCGAGCTCGATCGGATACTCCAGCTCGTTGTCCCCGTCTGGCCCCTCCCAGTCGAACAGCGACCTATCCCTGGTCGTGATCGCGCGCCCACTCCGAAAGAACGTCAGTCCGAAGTCGGACTTATCGGCGAACCTCTGGACGCCTAGCCACCCCACGATCCGCCGCTGCCGCTCCTGGATTTCAGTGCTCTCGCAATCGACGCACCGGTCGTACCTTGAGGTGTACCAGCGACCGCAGTTCATACAGGCGAACGCGTTGGTGAGTGGCACGTAGATGCGTTCCGCGGCAGGCACCTCCCCAGCCTTGTACGTGACCGATCGGGCAGGGTCCCAGATGCATGGCACGAGAGGGGGCACCTGGCGAGCGTTGACGTACAGGCGCTGGTTCAAGCCGCCCATCAACTGTGCACCCGAATGGGGACCATCGGGATCACGCAGCATATAAGTGTAGATACGCCCCAGGTTCTTACTGACCTCCCGGGTCGAACTCGCCGACTTCAGCTTGTCGACCACGTCATCACGGAGGTTTGTCACCGAGACGAGAGTGCCGTGCTCGCCGGGATCCTTCCGTTCATAGCGAAGGGGTACCTCGTACGACGAGCGGCGCTGCATCTCTCTGAGGTCGATGGTGGCGATGATCCATTGGTCGTCGCCACGCCGCCCGGTACGGACCTCAGTCAACGTGCCAAGGCGGGCCGTGGCGATGTTGAACCCCATGCCGAACAGGCCGAGGCTCCCGAACCGTTGCTTACCCGACGTGCCGGCGCTCAGGGCGTACCGCAACTCCGCCTGGGACATGCCCCGACCGTTGTCGCTCACGACGACCTTGGCGGCCCTGTTGGCCTTGCTCGCCGTGGGCAAGGCGATGTCTATTCGAGGTTCCAACGTTTCATCGACACGGGTGGCCTCGACCAGCTCATCGAGGCAGTTGTCAATCAACTCACATAAGCACTGGTGTAGTTGGAGATCAACCTCCGCGATCATCTCCAAGATCCGAGGGGACGGTGTGAGGTTGAGGGTGTCGGGTCGCGTCTCCGTCTCCGTCATGCTTCGGCTCTCCCCACGCGGAGGGCGGCGTGAACGCTGTCGGCCACGACCCGTGCCAACTCGACGGGAACAGCGTTGCCGAGCTGGCGCATCGCCTTGCCCCAAGGGCCATGCAGCTCGTAGTCGTCCGGGAAGGTCTGCAAGCGGGCGCTTTCCCTGACCGTGAAGTAGCGGATGGAGCCGTCCGTCTCACGCAGCATGTTCTCGCCACCGGGAACGCCGTGACGCCCGGCCTTCAACGTCTTCGCTGGCCAGTCAATCGGGCTACCAGTGTGACCAGGATAGGAACGAGCACCGGGTTGAAGAACGTGGTTGAGGACGCCCGTACTGCCTGTCAGCGTTGGCTCTGGGAGACCAGCCAGCGCGTCCCGTATGGTGCGCCAGCGCGCGTGCACCTCGTCCGGCCGCAGTTCCGCAGGTATCGGAACGTTGGGTCGTTCCGGACGCTTTGCCTTGGGTACTTCGTGTTCCTGCCAGTACTCACCGGTGGTCCACTGGGCGTGCAGGAGCGCGCGTCTAGAGTGCGTGACTTGCGGGAATTCCCAGTTCACGTCCAGATCGTTTCGGAATCCGACTAGGAAGACGCGCTGTCGCTGCTGCGGCACTCCGAAGTCCGCCGCGTTGGCGAAGGCGGGGATGACCCGATAGGACACCTCTTGGCTGCTGATGTCCTTGTCTGCTGCCCGGAGCCGCCGCAGGTGATCCGCCCACAGTTCGTCGGGCTTCGCAGCGAGGAGGGGCAGAGAGAGTCTGGCCTGGATGTACTGAAAATAGTCGGCGAACCTCGGGCGCGCCAGCCCCCTCACGTTCTCGATGATGAACGCGCGGGGCCTCAGGTGGGCGATCACCTCGGCCGTGGCCGGGAACATGTCACGCTCGTCGTCGTCCGCCTTGCCGCGGCCGCCAATTGAGAATGGCTGGCACGGCGGGCCACCGGCGACGAGATCCACCTCGTCGGTTACGCGTGACCAGTTGAAGTCCCGCACGTCGCCCTCCTCGACGTGCCAGTTCGCGACGAGCTCGTTTCCCCTGGCTTGGTTCTGCCGCACCGTGTCACAGGCCCACTTGTCCAACTCCAGGGTCGCCAACGGGTCGAAGCCAGCCTCCTGACAGCCCAGCGCAAGCCCGCCAGCGCCAGCGAATAACTCCACGCTCGCGAGCCGGGCAGGCGTGTTCCTCATCAATAAGAAGGAAGGGTGGCGAACGGTAACGCTCGCGGGAACGACCGCGGTCTCAGACATGCACTTCTTTCCAACCCATGGGACTAGTCCGAATATCATCATGCCGCAAGGTTCAACGACCTCGCCAGGACCTGGAGGTCTCCTGATCGCCTTCCGGGCCATGCCTGCGTGGCGCCACGGTCAGGGCTGCGTCGCCGAGGTAACCAATGACCGGATGTGTGCGGTCGTCCTCCGCGCCGCCTTGGACTTTCAGCAACCGGGCCAGCGCTTGGTGCGAGGAAGTCAGAGACCGCGCCAGCATGTTGCCAACGGCGAGCCGCACAGTGGATCGTCCAACCACTAGCGCGCAGCGTCGGAGGCAACTTGGTGCCCGCCCTCCTCGCCAAGCAACACGCACTCCGGCATGTGGCACGGATGATGCTGAGGATCGTGTTCTCGATCTCCACATCGGCGGTGGCCGCAAGTCCCCGATGCCCTGGTCGATGTAGTTGAGCCGCAGGCCCTACAAACTGCGGACCACGTCCGCACCAGATGGCGCCGGACTGCGGCGAGGAGGATAGCCGGCTTCGTTCACTACGGCGGACAGCACCAACAGACTTGAATGCGTGTTGAGCCCCCAACTTGCTTCAACTAAACGCCGTTCCGGGCCGTCTGTGATCAGCTAGCAGAGTGGACGCCATCATCGCTAGTGCCATAGCTGTCCTGGGCACCTTGCTCGGCTCGGGGATCACCTTGGCCTCCAGCAGCGCACCACGACACGGGGCCATAAATTCGCGCGAGACGAGCGCCTTCGGAAGGAGCGGCTGGACGCCTACTCCACCTACGCCGGCGTCCTGATCAACTACCGTCGCTGCTTGGTGCACCTGTGGTTCTGTCTGCACGAACAACCGCCCCCCGAGGCCGCAGATGACGTGCGGATCCGCGCCTACGACCTCCGCTCCAGCGCTCAGGAGGCGCTCTTCAAAGCATAGATGCTCAACACATTGAGTAGTTCTGCTGAGGAAGTACTCTCGCTCGTGACGCGGCTGTACAAGTCGACAGTCGAGCCGAACTGGACGAGCGCAGGAGAGACACCCGCGACTCGATCCGACGACTGGTCATGGCTGCCAAGCGCCATCTTTGAGGTGCTTGCGAGCAAACGGCGGGGGTGTAGCGCGTAGCCGTCCACACCTTGGAGTGCCCAAGCAGGTGCCGCTGGGGAGTGGTCTCGCGTCGTCTCCACAGATCGGAACCCGGGCAGCAGCAACGGAGACCCCCGGATACATACCTCCCGTAGATCTCCGTTGTCCGCGCTCTGGGCGGCTAAGCAAACGCTGACGCCGACAACCTAGGGCCCTCGTCACCTCGTTCCTGTTTAGCTGAGTCAGGCTGCGGCAACCGCTGGCCGCGGCTAGCGGCGACCCTGAGGGTTGACCTCAGGGCCCCAACAAGGTCCCTCGCCACAAGGCACAAGTCGTTCGGCGTCACCTTCTCCCCGGCGAGCAGCTCGACAGCCTGGTCCAGGACTTCGGAAGCCATTCCCAAGTGGATGGCTTCGGTGTTGTCGGCCAGGCGGGACAGGTAGCTGTTCGCGTTGTCGGTGCTCAAGTAGCAGGGCTGGCCCTCGGGTCCCGACCAAGGGAGGAGGCGCAGCTCGTTCGGTGTCGTCATCCTTCCCTCCTGTTCTCTGCGTGCGCGACGCGGGTGATGAAGTAGGCGTCTGCGCGGTGGCTGGGAAGGACGAGGAGCGCCGCCTCGATCACGCGTCCATTGCTGTCGATCGTCACGCGGGTGATGTCGAGCACCGCGAGGGTGGAACCGATCCGAAGAGTCTCGGCTTCTTCATGCGTCGGTAGGCGGGCTGTGAGGCGTTCTCGGATCTCTGTCGGTGGTGGGCAGTACTCCGCCGACCTCGTTCCGAAGGCCCGGCACGAATGCGGCTTACAGGGCAGGCCCTTCGGTGGCAGATCGGATGGCACGTAGATGCGGGCCAGGCTGTGTGGAGAGGTCCCGTCGTTGTGGAGGCACAGGAACTGAGTTAGTTCCGTGTTGGCCGGCACCCGCAGCAGAGGGACCAAGTGTCCTTGCGCCTGGAGTCGAGTAGTTCGCACATTGATCCGCAGCGATGGTGCAAACCCACTGGCCCCAGGGTGCGTTGGGCCGCCACCGACGTATGTGTGACGAGGCGACGCGTGACCGACGAAGTTGCCCTAGCCGTGGGTCTTCTCGACCAGGCCTTCGCTCTGGAGGAGGGCTAAGGCGCCTCGCAGCGTTGATGTGCTCACTCCGTACCGGGAAGCGAGGATCGTTTCGGATGGGAGGCGTTCGCCCGCTTTGAGTTCGCCGCCCGCGATCCGGGTTCGGATGTCGTCGGCGATGGTCTGGCGACGGGAGGGCACGATCTCGGTCACCGCCTTCTCAGCACTCGGAGAGCGATTAGGCGAGTTCGTGAGCCCATGGTCAGGAGTTCGCCCGACTCGAACCGGACCTGCTTGGCTCCTCCGGGAAGTTGGATGAGGTCAACTACTCGGTGCGGACTGCCACCGACGTTGATGACGTCCTCGCGTCGGATGTTGGTCGTGGTGATCTCGACCGGAACAGCTGGCGCTCCACGCGGCGCCCATGTCCTCACCGGAGTACCTCCAACGTGCTGCCACCGACGCTCACCGCATGGCAGCCGCAGCCGCATGTCTCGTAGATCAGAGGTACGTCCGGCGTGGAGACGGCCGGTGCGGACTGTGCGCATGCGCTGTGCTTGCCGACCGTGCACGCGCTCGACTTGTAGGGGACGGGGGTCTCGTGGGAGACGCCAGGGGGCTTGCCCAGCGACATCAGAAGGCCCCTGTCAGTACGAAGCCCGCGGGCGGGGTGTGCCGTATGCCGATGTAGCGGGCAGTACTGCAACTACCGTTGAACACGCTGATCAGCTCCTACCGCTGATTCCCAGGTCCCCGGACGTCGCCCGTCGCGGGGGTCTCTGTATGTACGGCGGCCCATAACGTGCGGCCGTTGAGGCTGTTAGCCAGGAGACCGAATCGGTCGACCTCAGCCACTGCTTTCAGGGCCTCCCGCCGCTTCTCGGACGGGAGCGAATCCGGTACCTCCGCCTCGATCACCAGGTGATGGGCGTGCGCTGTCACGCGCGGAGTGAGACCGAGCGCGGTCAGGCGAGCAGTGATGCCTTCGGCGTCTGCACTCGATGCAGTAGACACAGCTCCGCCCCCGTCATTTGGTAATCACTCTCCGTCAAGCTAGTGGACTAGATTTTCCATATGCCTGAGCAGCCGCCGTACCTTCGCATCGCTGACGTGCTTCGACGTCGGATCGCGGACCAGGAGTGGGCGCCAGGGGATCGCCTTCCCTCGCGCGCCCAGATCGCCGAAGAGTGTGCCGTCGGTGAGAACGTGATCCGCCGGGCTCAGGAGCTGCTGATTTCACAAGGCGTGCTTGAAGGGCGCGCTGGGTCCGGAACCTATGTCGCCGCACCTCGTCAGCGTGTACAGGTCGTCCGTTCCTCGGCTCGTGAGCAGCCCAGCGGGTCACCGTTTCGCGCCGACATGAGGGCCGCGGGCAAGCATGGCGACTGGGAGAGTCGTACCGAGGCCAAGGTCCCGGCGCCTGCCGAGATCGCGGGGCGGCTCGGTATGGATGAAGGTGATCTGACCGTCCGTACCGTGTACGAGTTCCTCGCCGACGGTCGCCCCGTCCAGTTGTCCACAAGCTGGGAGCCATACGACCTCACCGCCGGGACGCTCGTGGTGCTGCCCGAAGGTGGACCACACGCCGGCGCGGGAGTCGTGAATCGGATGGACTCCATCGGCGTCACCGTCAGCCATGCCGTCGAGCAGCCCGAGCCGAGACAGGCGACCGCCGAGGAGGCCTCTCTGCTCGGGATTCAGAAGTCCGCCCTCGTCACGCACATTCGGCGGACGTACTACAGCGACGAGGGACGGCCCGTCGAGACGGCGGACATCGTCGTGCCCGCCGCTCACTGCGAGATCGTCTACGAGCTCCCGATCAATCGTTGACCGCTCCGGGCCGTTGCGGCTCCAGTGGCTGACCATCGCATCTCCCGCACCCCTGAGGTTCCGTCAGAATTTCGCGCACAAGAGCCGGAGTCCGTACCCAAGTGGTCGCTTCAGTGCCTTGCGCCCTGCCGATCGGCACGTGCCTCAAAGCGTCGCGCCGACAACCAGCTTCGCTACCGCAACACTGCGGCACAGGAGGATGTAAGTCAGCTGCAAATATGACGCTTTTTGTGATCTTGATTCGCCGACACAGTGTCCACCTGCGACTCGGGGATGGCCTGTCGAATACGTGTCGAAGGCAGCGTCACAACGGGTCAGGAGAGAGAACTATGCGCAGGTCAGCGCCGGGCCGCCAGTCGATGAGCCAAGCGCCTTCTAAGCGCTTAGCCGCAGGATTGAGTCCTGCCGGGGGCGCTTCAGCCAACGTCGTCCGGTCCTCCGCCCCGGACGGCCCTCTTCTTGCTGGTTCGGGGAACGTAGAGAGCCGCCAGGCGGTGGTGGCGCGTGCGCGTCGCATCGCCTCGGTGGTCGTGGGGCCGTCCGGCGCTGTCGGGGGGCGCGTTCATGGCGGGGCCCGGTGTCAGGCGTCGTCAGGGGTGCCGGTCACTGCTGCTTGACCGGCGGGCAGGTGTCCGTTTCCTCGCCGATCGAGTTGATCTCCGCGTTCAAGCGGGTGTCGTCCGCGTGGTTCAGCTGGTCCGTGCACTTCTTGTCGGGCTTGGTGGGGTGCCCGTCTCCTTGCCCTGGGCAAGGTCCTTTGCGTCGTCGGACCGGGGGGTGCGGCTGCTCGTCCTTGTCTGTTTCTGTCGTGTCGGACAGTCGGCACGGTTGCCCGCGTTCCCTCTTGATCGACCTCAGGGCACGTTCGTGACATGGCAGTCGTCGGCTCGTGAGATCCGTCCGGCCGGGCGTCGTGCCGCCGTGTCGCGTGGGGGAACTTCCGGGCAGCGGTCGCACGTTGACCTTCTGAAGCCGGCGGCGCCGCCGGCCTCGCCAGCCGTGCTGCCCCGCCCTCAGCGGCCCCCGCCCGCGCCCCCGTACAACTCCTCGATCTCCGCCGCGTACGCCGCCGTCACCGCGTGGCGTTTGATCTTCAGGGACGGTGTCAGCAGGCCGTTGTCCTCCGTGAACTCGCCGCCGACGATGGCGAACTTGCGGATCGACTCCGCCTTGGACACCGCCGCGTTGGCGTGGTCCACCGCCTTCTGGACCTCCGCGATCATCTGCGGGTCCGCCGCGAGCTCGGTGAGCGCGGTGTCCGCGGGGCGCTTGCGGACGGTGAGCCAGTGCCGCACCGCCTCCGGGTCCAGGGTGACCAGCGCGCCCACGAACGAGCGGTTGTCCCCCACCACGATGCACTGGCCCACCGGCGCCCGGCTGCGCAGGCGGTCCTCCAGGACGGCCGGGGAGACGTTCTTGCCGCCCGAGGTGACGAGGATGTCCTTCTTGCGGCCGGTGATGGTCAGATAGCCGCTCTCGTCCAGCGCGCCCAGGTCCCCGGTGGCGAACCACCCGTCGGTCAGCGCCGTGTCCGTCGCCGCCGGGTTGTTCCAGTACGAGCCGAAGACGATGCCGCCCTTGATCAGCACCTCGCCGTCGGCCGCGATGCGGACGGCCGTGCCCGGCACGGGGAGGCCGACCGTGCCGGGGCGCGGCTTGAGCGGCGGGGTGATGGTGGCGGCGGCCGTCGTCTCGGTCAGGCCGTACCCCTCGTAGATGACGATCCCCGCGGCGTAGAAGAAGAGGTTCAGGTCGCGGTCCAGGGGCGAGCCGCCGCTGATCGCGTAGCGCAGGCGGCCGCCGACCTCCTTGCGGATGCGCCGGTAGACCAGCAGGTCGTACAGCGCCCAGCCGGCCCGCAGGCCGAGGGAGGGGCCCGGGCCGCCCCGGTCGAGGAACTTGTTCAAGTACGCCTCGCCGAAGCGCACCGCGATCCGCTCCGCGCGGTCGAAGGACGCGGCGCGGCCGATCTTCTCGGCCGTCGCCCGGCCCGTCTCGTGGATCTTCTCGAAGAGGTACGGGACGCCGACGACGAAGGTCGGCCGGAACGCCCGCAGTTCCGGGCGCAGTTCGTCCGGCTTGATGCTGGGGCAGTGGCCGAGTTCGATCCGGGCGAGCAGGCACGCGATCTGGATGCTGCGGCCCAGGATGTGGGCGAGCGGCAGGAACAGGAGTGTGGCGGCGACCTGCCCGGTGATCTCCTTGAAGATGGGGTGGAGCAGGTCGACGGTGTTGGCCGCCTCCGCGTGCAGGTTGCCGTGCGTGAGGACGCAGCCCTTGGGGCGGCCCGTGGTGCCGGAGGTGTAGCAGAGCGTCGCGATGGACTCCGGGGTGAGCGCCGAGCGGCGCTTGGTGACCTCCTCGTCCGGCACGTCGCGCCCCAGGGAGGTCAGTTCCGCCATCGCGCCGCCGTCGACGATCCGGATGCGCGGCCGGTCCGGGTGGCCGGACACCGCCTCCTCGGCCGTCGCCGCGTTCTCCGCGCTCTCCACGACGAGGTGCCGGGCGCCGGAGTCGCGGACGATCCACTCGATCTGCTCGGCGGACGACGTCGCGTAGATCGGCACGGTCTGGCCGCCCGCCGCCCAGATCGCGAAGTCCAGGACCGCCCACTCGTAGCGGGTACGGGACATCAGTGCGACCCGGCCGCCCGGTTCGAGGCCGTCCGCGATCAACCCCTTGGCCGCCTCGGTCACTTCGCGCGCGAAGGCGGCCGCGGTGACGGGGAGCCACTGGCCGCCCTGCTTGCGGCGCAGCACCACGGTGTCGGGGGCCTCGACCGCGTTGACGAACGGGATGTCGGCGGTGCTGCCCGTCGCGGCCGGCGCCACGAGCGCGGCGGTCCGGGCCTCGCGCACGGTGCCGTGCTCGTCCCTGACGAGGTCGACCGTGGCACGCTCGGCCAGGTCGCTGCGGCGCTGTGCCCTTTTCAGATCCTTGCGTACGCCCATGTCGGCTCCCCGGCTTCCGGTTCCCGGCTGATGTGCTGCGCTGCTCCGCGGTACGGGTCCGTAGACCTTACTCGGGAGTCAACTTACTGGCCCGTAAGGAAAATTCAATGGGTCGGACAGGATGATTCCCGTGCCGTGTCCCCCGCGCGGATCGCCCCGCCGCCCACCGCGCCGCCGCACCGAGGGCCATACGGACCGCCGGACCGCCGGACCGCCGCCCCGCCGCCCCGCCGCCCCGCCGCCCACGGCACCGCCTCACCCGTCCGCCCCCGGAACCCACACCTCGCCCTTCAGGACCCGGCCCATCCCCGCCCACACCATGTTCATCAGGCGCAGGGTCACCCCCTCCGGGGACTGGTCGGGGTGGCGCGTCATCCAGTCCGTCAGCGAGTCCGCCGCGCCGACCAGCGCGTGGGCCACGAAGTCCGCGTCCTCGTCGGACAGTTGGCTGTCCGGGCCGCTGTCCTCGATGCCCGCCCACACCAGGCCCGCCACCTGCGCCATCACCGCCCTGCGCGCCTGCGCGACGGCCGTCGCGATCGTCTCGCTCAGCTCGGAGGCCTGGCGGTGCAGCACCACCCAGCTGTCGCGGTGCTCGGCGACGAAGGAGAAGAACGCCAGGAGCCCGGCGTGCAGCCGGAGTTCGGGCGCCGCGCCGCTCGCCGTGGCCGCGCCCTGGAACGCGCCGACCAGCCGGTCCGCCTCCCGGCGCAGACAGGCGAGGAAGAGGCCCTCCTTGGAGTCGAGGTAGAGGTACACCATCGGCTTGGAGATCCCGGCGAGCTCGGCGATCTCGTCCACCGAGGCGCCGTGGTAGCCGCGCTTGGCGAAGACCTGGACGGCCACGTCGACGATCTGGCGCTCGCGCTCGGGGCGCGGGACCCGCCGCCTGCGCGCCGGGTTCGCCGCCCGTGCGCCCGCCGCCTCGCCGGATATGTCACTCACCCTTGTCAGCCTCCCTCGCCCCGCTTACCTTACTGCTTAGTAAGTTTACTTCAGGGTAAGGAGAATGCCGTGGCGGACGACATCAGCAGGATCGCCGAGCTCGACTTCGCCAGCGTGACGCCCGAGGAGTTCGCGCGGATCGTGAAGGGGCTCTCCGGCAAGGACATCGCGGCGATCGCCCGCGACGGCGCGCTGCGCGCCCGCGTCCTCCAGGAGGTCTTCGGGCGCATGGAGCGACAGTTCAAGCCGGACGCGGCGGGCTCCCTGGAGGCCCTGATCCGCTGGAAGGTCACCGGCAGCGACGGCAACGAGGACGTCGTGTACGAGACGGCCATCGCCGACGGCACCTGCACGGTCAGCGAGGGCCGTTCGAACGCAGAGCCGCGGGTCACGCTCATCATGGCCGACCCCGAGTTCCTCAAGCTCGTCTCCGGAAACGCCAGCCCCGTCACGATGTTCATGATGCGCAAGGTGAAGATCGCGGGCGATGTGGCGCTCGCGGCCGGACTCACCCGGTACTTCGACATCCCCAAGGCCTGAGGAGCGGCACGCCGTGGCATTCTCCCTCGAACTGACCGAGGAACAGCGGGACCTGCGCGACTGGGTGCACGGCTTCGCGGCCGGTGTGGTGCGGCCGGCCGCCGCCGAGTGGGACGAGCGCGAGGAGACCCCGTGGCCCGTCATCCAGGAGGCCGCGAAGATCGGGCTCTACGGCTTCGAGTCGCTCGCCGACCTGTTCGGCGACCCCTCCGGGCTCTCGCTGCAGATCGCCAACGAAGAGCTGTTCTGGGGTGACGCGGGCATCGGCATGGCCCTGTTCGGCACGTCGCTCGCCGTCGCCGGGATCTTCTCGGCGGGTACGCCCGACCAGCTGGCGGAGTGGGTGCCGCAGTGCTTCGGGGACGAGGACGACCCGAAGGTCGCCGCGTTCTGCGTCTCCGAGCCGCAGGCCGGCTCGGACGTCTCCGCGATGCGGACGCGCGCCGTGTACGACGAGGCCCGCGACGAGTGGGCGCTCACCGGCCAGAAGGCGTGGATCACCAACGGCGGCATAGCGAACGTGCACGTCGTCGTCGCCTGCGTCGACCCCTCGCTCGGCGCGCGCGGGCAGGCGGCGTTCGTCGTGCCGCCGGGCACGCGCGGGCTCGACGCGGGCCGGAAGATCAAGAAGCTGGGGCTGCGCGCCTCGCACACCGCGGACGTCTTCCTGGACGACGTGCGGGTGCCGGGATCGTGCCTCCTCGGCGGCAAGGAGCGGCTCGACGCCCGCCTCGCCCGGGCCCGCGAGCGGTCCGCCGCGGAGGCCGGTGGGGGTGCCGGTGGGGGTGCCGGGGGCGGCGACTCCGCTTCCGCTTCCGGTGCGGCCGGACGGCAGCGTACGCAGGCCGCGATGGCCACCTTCGAGGTCAGCCGGCCCACGGTGGGCGCCCAGGCGCTCGGCATCGCGCGGGCCGCCTACGAGTACGCCCTGGAGTACGCGGGCGACCGCGTCGCCTTCGGGCGGCCCGTCGTCGAGAACCAGTCCATCGCCTTCGCCCTCGCCGACCTGCGCACCGAGATCGAGGCCGTGCGGCTGCTGATCTGGCAGGCCTCGTGGATGGCGCGCAACGACAAGGTGTTCGACGCCGGGCAGGGCTCGATGTCCAAGCTGCGCGCCGGGGAACTGGCCGTCGCCGCGAGCGAGAAGGCCGTCCAGGTCCTCGGCGGCGCGGGGTACAGCCGGGAGCACCCGGTGGAGCGCATGTACCGGGACGCGAAGATCTACACGATCTTCGAGGGGACCAGCGAGATCCAGCGTCTGGTGATCGCCCGGGCGATCACCGGGCGGCACATCCGCTGACGGCCGCGGACCGGCGCCCCGGCTCAAGGCCTCCTTGACCTGCGCCGATCTAGCGTTCATGACCTCTACGCACTCTTCTGCCGGTCCCGCGCGGGACATCCGCGTCGGGGACCCGCCCGGCGCACGGACCACGGCGTGGCGGTGGGGCCTGCGCCCCGCCGTCTGGGCGCCCGCGCTGCTGATCGCCGTCGCCGGGTTCCAGCGGCGCTGGATGTCGGACGACGGGCACATCTACGTCCGTACGGTCCGGCAGGTCCTCGCCGGGAACGGGCCGGTCTTCAACCCCGGCGAGCGCGCCGAGTCCTCCACCGGCACCCTGTGGCAGTGGCTGCTCGTCCTGGGCGGCGCGACGGGGGCCGACGTGGCGTCGGTCGCGGTGTACGGCGGGCTGCTGCTCACGGTCGCGGGCTTCGTGCTCGCCGGGATCGGTGCGCTGCGGGCGCGCGGCGCGGGCGGCCTGGACGGACCGGGCGGACCGGGGGACGGCGCCCGCTTCCTCGTGCCGTGCGGCGCCGTCGTGCTGCTCGCCCTGCCGCCCGTCTGGGACTTCGCCACCTCGGGCCTGGAGACCGGGCTCGCCACCTGCTGGATCGCGGCGGCCTGGCTCGCGCTCGTCGCCCGCCCGCACGCCCCGGCGACCTGTGCGCTCATCGGGCTCGGCCCGCTCGTGCGGCCCGATCTCGGCCTGGTGTCGGTGGTCTTCCTGGCCGCGCAGTGGGTGACGGTCCGCCCCTCGTGGCGCGGGGCGCTCGCGGGCGCGGGGGTCGCGGGCGCGCTGCCCGCCGCGTACGAGATCTTCCGCATGGGGTACTACGGGCATCTGGTGCCGCTGCCCGGCGTCACCAAGGAGGCCTCGCGGAGCCTGTGGGGGCGGGGGGCGACGTATCTGTGGGACTTCGCCGGGCCGTACGGGCTGTGGCTGCCGCTCGCGGCCGTCGGCGCCGGGGCCGTCGTCGCCGGGCGCGCCCGGCTGCGGGCGCCCGTGGCCGCGCCCTGCGTCGCGGGCGTGCTGTGCTGGGTGTACGTCGTCAGGGTGGGCGGCGACTTCATGCACGCGCGGATGTTCCTGCCCGGCCTGCTCCTGATGCTGCTGCCCGTCTTCCTGGTGCCCCTCACCCGGGCGTGGGGAGCCGTCGCGGTCGTCGTCTGCGGCTGGGCCGTGGTGTGCGCGGGCGCCCTGCGGGTGCCCTACGGGGGCCAGGTCGGGCCGGACGGCGTCGCGGACGAACGCGGGGTGTACGTACGCCAGAACGCCGACCCGCACCCCGTGCACCACGACTTCTCGCACTCCCCCGGCAACTCCCGCTACCGGCACCTGGTGCAGGCCGCCGTGCGGTCCGGGCGGCCGACGCTGCTGGTCGGGCCGGTGCCGGTCGCCGCCACGGCGCCGTCGGTCACCGGCGTCCACAACACCCTCGGGCTCAACGGCACCGTCGTCCCGCTGGACGGTGCCGCGCTGGACGCCATCGGCCTGTCCTATCCGCTGGCCGCCCACTCCGGGGCGACCCGCGGCCGGGTCGGCCACGACAAGCACCTGCCCCGCGAGTGGGTCGTCGCCGAGCGCGGCACGGCCCGCGGCGCCGCGGCGCAGGGCCTCGACCCCGCCCGGGTCGAGGCCGCCCGGCGGGCCCTGCGCTGCGGGCCGCTCGCGGAGCTGCGGGCGGCGACGCGCGCGCCGCTGACCGCGGGACGGTTCTGGCACAACCTCACCGGGGCCGCGGCGCGCACGGCGTTCCGCTTCCCCACCGATCCGGTGCGCGCGGAGAGGGAGTTGTGCGGGCGGCCGACGCCCTAGGGCGTCTCGTTCCGGGGCGCCTCCGTGCCCGGCGCGTACGGGCCGTCCCCCGCGAGGCGGGCCGCCCGGTCGATGGCCTCCGCCAGCTCGCGCACCTGCCGGTCGCGGGAGGGCAGCGCATGGGCCCGGGAGGAGAGTTCGCCCAGGGTCGGGGTGCGGCCGGGCAGCGGGCTGCCCCGGTCGTCGGAGGCGGCGCCCGGCGGGGCGGCGGTGCGCAGCGCGTCCGCGAAGTAGGCGGCGGTCGCGGCGATCTGGAGCCCCCCGTCGGCCTCGCGCAGCGACGCGTCGAGGTCGGCGGCCGTCACGCTGCCCGACTCCTCGTGCGGGACCCTGCTCGCGGGGTCGAGCCAGCGCACGCTCGCCGTGGCGAGGTGGCCGGACGCGCCGGGCCTGGCGCGCACCGCGTACAGCGCGGTCACCGTGTGGCCGGGGCCGACCTCGCCGCCGTCCACGGAGTCGTCGCGGAAGTCGTCGTCGGCGACGGCGCGGTTGTCGTAGCCGATGAGCCGGAACCGCTCGACGGTCCGCGGGTCGAAGGAGACCTGCGCCTTCGCGTCCCTGGCGCGCAGCTCGACGTGGGCGGGGAGCTGTTCGCAGAAGACCTCGCGGGCGTCGTCGGCGTCCGACACGTAGGTGGTGTGGCCGTCGCCCCTGTCGGCGAGCCGTTCCATCAGGGCGTCGCCGTAGTCGCTGCCGACGCCGACGCCGAAGAGGGTGATGCCGTGCTCGCGGCGGGCGTCGGAGATCCGCTCCAGGATGCCGTCGGCGCTGGTGTCGCCGGTGTTGGCGAGGGCGTCGGAGAGCAGCACGACCCGGTTGGTCGCGCCCCGCTCCTTGCCGCGGACGGCCGTGTCGTAGCCGGTGGCGATGCCCGCTTCGAGGTTGGTCGACAGGGTCGGCTCCAGGCCGTCGATCGCGCGGTGCACGCGGGAGCGGCCGGGGCCGCTGTCGCCGATGCGGGTCATCGGCAGTACCGTCTTCGCGGTGTCGCTGAAGGTGACCAGCGCGACCGAGTCGTCGGGGCGCAGCCGGTCGGTCATCAGGGCGAGCGACTTCTTGGCGAGGTCGAGGCGGCCCGGCTCGGCCATGGAGCCGGAGACGTCGATGACGAAGGTCAGGGCGGCGGGCGGCCGTTCGGACGGGTCGGGTTCGGCGCGGGTGGCGAGGCCGACGCGCAGCAGCGACCAGCCGTCGTCGCCGGTGCGGGCGCCGTCCACGCTGACCGAGAAGCCGTCGCCGTCCGGCCGCGGGTAGTCCTGGCGGAAGCTGTTGACGAACTCCTCGGGGCGCACCGTCGCCGGGTCGGGCAGCCGTCCCTCGGCGAGGGTGCGGCGCGCGAAGCCGTACGAGGCGGTGTCGACGTCCAGGGCGAAGGTGGAGAGGTGGTCGGGTGGCGGCACGGCGTCCCTGCGGGCGTCGTCCCGCTCGCCGTCGGGCCCGCCGGGGGTCGCCGCGTCACCGCCGGGGGCGGCCGGGGCGGGGAGCGGCGCGGAGCCGTTCCGCCTGGCCTTGCCGTCCGCGGAGGTCCCGCTCGCGGCACCGCCCCCGCTGCACCCGGCCAGCAGCAGCCCGCCCGCCACGACCACGGCGAGCAGCCCGTGCCGGGGACGACGGGGTTGTGGTGAGGGCAGGGGGTGCGGGGGCTGCTGTGACAGGAGAAGCCCCCCACTCCATGCCCCCCGCACCCCACCTTGCCCACGTGGCCCGTATGTCCCGCACATCCTCCGGATCCGCATCTCTCCCCCTCGCGTCGGCTTCGGCATCGGCTACGTGCCTGTGACGCGCAGGGTCCTCCGCGGGATCGCCCGGAAGCATTGCGGAAGCGTCTCGATGCGGCCACGGAGCCGGGAGGGGGCGGGGCGGGGGGCTAGAGCGGCACCGCCCCTACGACACCCGCCCTCACGACACCACGTCCTTGCGGGAGAACCCCCGGAAGGCGAGCGCGAACAGCACCAGCGCGTACGTCACGGAGATCGCCGAGCCCTGGATCATGCCGCCCCACTCGGGCTGCTGCTGGATGGCGTCGGCCCAGGCGAACTGCCAGTGCGCGGGCAGGAAGTCGCGCCAGTCGCCGAGCGCGGTGACCGCGTCCAGGACGTTCCCCACGATCGTCAGGCCGACCGCGCCGCCGACCGCGCCCAGCGGGGCGTCGGTCTTGGTGGACAGCCAGAACGCGAGCCCCGCGGTGACCAGTTGGGACACGAAGACGTACGCCACGACGATCGCGAGGCGGCGCAGCGCCGTGTCGGCGGGCAGCACGCCGCCGGTCGGGATCTCCAGCGGCCCCCACCCGTACGCCGCCGTGCCGATGACGAGCGCGACGAGGGGCAGCAGCACCATCGCGGCGGCGCTCAGGCCGAGGCCGACGGCCATCTTGGACCAGAGCAGCCGGGCGCGCGGCACGGGCGCGGCGAGCAGATAGCGCAGCGAGGACCAGCTCGCCTCGGAGGCGACGGTGTCCCCGCAGAACAGCGCGACGGGGATCACCAGCAGGAAGCCCGCCGACACGAACAGGCAGGTCGCGGCGAAGTTGGCGCCGGAGGCGGTCGCCGTGTCCATCAGGGTCACCCGGCCGCTGCGGGACTCGGGCGAGCCGCCCGCCACGGCGAAGGCGATGACGAGAACGACCGGGAGGAGCGCCATGATGGCGCCCATCACGAGCGTGCGGCGGCGCTTGAGCTGGCGGACCGCCTCGACGCGCAGGGGCAGGGTGCGCCGGGCGCGGTAGCCGGGCGCGGTGGCCCGCTCGGCGGGGGCCGCGGGGCGCTCGGGCGGTGCGGTGGCGGTCATGCGGCGCCTCCTCCGATCAGGGTGAGGAACGCGTCCTCCAGGCGGCGGTGCGGCCCCACGGACCGCACGGGGACGTCCAGGCGGACCAGTTCGGGCAGCAGGCGTTCGGCGCCGGCGTGCTCGGTGCCGTCCATGCGGACCAGGAGGCCGTCGTCGGCGCGCTCCGCCGACGCCACGCCGGGCAGCGCCGCGATCTTGTCGACCAGCGGGTCGGGGATCGCGGAGGCGAGGCCGACGAGCAGGGTGTCGCCGGAGCCGACGATCTCGGCGACCGGGCCCGCCTGCACGAGCCGGCCGCGGTCCATGACGACCAGGTGCGTGCAGGACTGCTCGACCTCGGCGAGCAGGTGGCTGGAGACGATGACGGTGCGTCCCTCGCGCGCGTAGCGGATCATGACCTCGCGCATCTCGCGGATCTGCGGCGGGTCGAGGCCGTTGGTCGGCTCGTCGAGGATGAGCAGGTCCGGCAGGCCGAGCATGGCCTGGGCGATGGCCAGGCGCTGGCGCATGCCCTGCGAGTACGTCCGCACGGCGCGGGACAGGGCGTCGCCGAGCCCGGCGATCTCCAGGGCCTCGTCCAGGTGGGCGTCGTCCGCGGGGCGTCCGGTCGCCTTCCAGTACAGCTCCAGGTTCTCCCGTCCCGACAGGTGCGGCAGGAAGCCCGCGCCCTCGACGAACGCGCCGACCCGGGACAGGACGGGTGCGCCCGGCCGGATCGCGTGCCCGAAGACGCGGATCTCGCCCGCGTCGGGGCGGATGAGGCCCATGAGCATGCGCAGGGTCGTCGTCTTGCCCGCGCCGTTCGGCCCCAGGAGGCCGAGGACCTGGCCCTTCTCGACGGTGAAGGAGAGGTCGCGGACCGCGTACCGGTCGGTGGACTTCGCGTACCGCTTGGTCAGGCCGGTGATCCGCAGCGGCACCTCGGCGAGCCCGGGGTCGGGCGCGGGGGCGGCGGAGCGGCGGCGGGCGGTGGCGAGCAGCGCGAGGGCGATCACCGCGCCCGCGGCGGGAAGCCACCACACCCAGGCGGGCAGCGGGGCGGCGGCGGTCTCCACGCCGGGCGCGGTGGGGACCTGGAGGTCGCCCTTCAGGGCGACGGTGTACTGGGCGGGGTGGGTCGGTGAGGCGTAGCCCAGGTCGGTGGAGGTGAGCACCAGGCGCAGCCGGTGGCCCTTCTGGACCTTGTGGTCGACGGCGGGCATGCGCAGCTCGACGTCCTTGCCCCGGCGGGCGTCCGCCACCCGGACGGGGGCGACGAGCTGGGAGGGCAGCACCTTCTGCTTGCCGCCGGGCCCGACGTCGTACACCTTCGCGAACAGCACCGCGTCGTCGGAGGTGGACTTCACGTGGGCGCGCACGGTCGGCGTCCCGGTGATCCGCAGGTCCTTGCCGAGCGGCGCCGAGTCGAAGCGGGCGTGCTGGCCGGGGAAGTCCACGGAGACGCCGACGCCGAGCGAGGCGAACTGGGAGAGGCGGCTGCCGCCGACGCCGGGGAGTCCGGAGATGGCGGGCGGGCTGGCGCCCGCGGGGTTGTCGAAGGTCTGCTCGCGTCCCGTGAGCGGCACCGCGCGCGGGCCGCTGCGCAGCCCGGGGTAGGCGTCGGCGCTCGCGCCGCGCTGCTGGGCCGCGCCGTCGGTGGAGTCGACGCCTCCGGTGCGGGTGACGCGGAACGCCGGGCCGGTGTCGGCGCTCCTGTCGTCCTTCAGGTAGCGGTCGAACCACGTGGTGACGCGCTTTTCGACGCGGTCCTGCTCGCTGTCGCCGCCGTCGTGGCCGCCGGCGATCCAGTCGACGGACACGGGGGCGTGGTGGGCGCGGATGCCCCGGGCGATGGCGTCGCCCTGGGTGAGCGGGAAGAGCGAGTCGGTCTGGCCCTGGGCCAGGAAGGTCGGCACCTTGATGCGGTCGCCGACGGCGGCGGGGCTGCGCTCGGCGAGCAGCTTGCGCGCGGCCGCGTCCGGCTTGCCCGCCTCGGCGACCCGCTCGTACATGGCGCAGAGCTGCTTCTCGAACTTGTCGCAGCCGCCACCGGTGTTGATGAAGAGCCCGGCCCACAGCTTCTTGAAGACGCCGTCGGGGAAGAGGGCGTCCGCCAGGTTCCAGTACGTGATCTGGGGGGCGATGGCGTCCACCCGCGGGTCGCGGCCCGCGGTGAGCAGGGACACCGCGCCCGCGTACGAGGCGCCGGTGAGGCCCACGCGCGGGTCGCCGTCCTTGTCGAGGCGGACCTCGGGGCGGGTGGCGAGCCAGTCGATCAGCTTCGAGACGTCGGCGACCTCGCCCCGGGGGTCGTTGAGCCCGATCTTGCCGGTGGACTTGCCGAAGCCGCGGGCGGACCAGGTCAGGACGGCGTACCCGTCGGCGGCGAGCTTCTGAGCCTGGGCCCGCACGTCGGCCTTGCTGCCGCCGAAGCCGTGCCCGATGAGGACGGCGGGGCGCTTGGCGTCCGGGGAGCCCGCCGTGAAGTACGAGGTGTCGATCCGCGCGCCGCCGGTGTCGACCATGCGGTCGCTGCGGTGCACGGCCGGTCCGTCGTCCGAGGCGGCCGCCGTCCAGGTGCCCACGCCGGCGAGCACCGCGACGGCGGCCGCGGCGGCGAGAAGCCGGCGCGGCCCGCGCGGCCCGGGAAATCTGGCCCTGGGCAGTCGTAGATCCATGCCGTCCACCGTACGGGCGCCGACCGACAACGGAGGCGGCCGCCGGTCTGAACCCGGCGGCATCCCCGGGGAGTAGACTCCCCGCCCGCGTACCGCGATCGTGGTACGCATGGAGATCCGCCGTGCGACGACCGTCGCCGAAGTGATGGCCGCCGCGCACCTCTTCGACGGCCCCGCCCGCCCCGACGCGACGCGGCGCTTCCTCGACGCCCCGGACCACCATCTGCTGCTCGCCCACGACCCCGGCGACCCCGGCGTGCCGGTGGGTTTCGTCAGCGGCGTGGAGACGCTCCACCCCGACAAGGGCGCGGAGATGTTCCTGTACGAGCTCGCGGTCGCCGGGCAGGCCCGCCGCCGCGGCACGGGGCGGGCCCTGGTGGAGGCGCTGGCCGCGCTGGCGCGGGAGCGGGGTTGCTACGGGATGTGGGTCGGCGTGGAGCCGGACAACGACGCGGCGCTGGCGACGTACCGCAGCGCGGGCGGCACGGACGAGGGCCGGTTCGCGTCGGTCGGCTGGGACTTCGCCTGAGCCGCGGGCGGGCCGGTCCTGCGCGCGGGACCGGCCGTCCGGTGCCCGGAAGTCCTCCGGCCAGGACTCCTCCGGCCGGACTCCTCCGGCCAGGACTCCTCCGGCTAGGACTCCTCCGGCACGCTCACCAGCCACCGCGTCTCGCGGTGCGGGCGCAGGTAGAGCGCCCAGTAGAGGGTCGCCGCGGCCACGATGCCGCCGGTCCAGGCGAGGTAGGACAGCTCCTGCCGGCTGAGCACGTACGCGAGGACCGCGATCAGCACCACGGGCACCGCGGGCCACAGCGGCATCCGCCAGGCCGCGGTGGTGCCGTGCGTGCCCCTGCGGGCCAGCAGCGCGGCGACGGCCACCAGGATGTACATGCCGGTCACGGAGACGCCGGTCACGCCGTACAGGGTGTCCAGGTTGACGAAGCACAGGAGCGCGCCGGGGACGCCGACCAGGAGGGTGGCCACCCAGGGGGCGCCGGACGCGCCGAGCTTGGACAGGGCCTTGTTGACCGGCGAGGGCCATGCCTTGTCGCGGGCGGAGGCGAACAGGACGCGGGAGTTCTGGATGACCATGACGATGCCCGCGTTGATGATCGCGAGGGCCACGCAGAGGCTGACGAACGTGCCGACGGCCGAGCTGGACCAGGCGGTGACCATGCCGCTGATGTCGCCCCCGGTGAGGGCCGTGAGGTCCTCGGCGCCCATGGTGATGGCGATCACCGGGACCAGGATGATCACGGAGGAGATGGCGAGGGTGGCGAGGACGGTGCGCGCGACGTTGCGGCGCGGGTTCTCCATCTCCTCGGAGAGGTAGACGGCGGTGGAGAAGCCCTGGGTGACGAAGAGGGCGATGGCGAGGCCGGAGACGATCAGCATGGCGGTGACCGGGTCGACGCCCGCGGGCCCGGAGCCGGAGGCCACCGAGAGGTCCGTGAGGCTGCCGGCGCCCCGCTGGGCGTGCGTGAAGCCGAGGACGGCGACGACGCCCGCGGCGACGACTTCCAGGACCAGGAAGATGCCGGTGATCCACGCGTTGGCGCGCAGGTCGAGCAGGCCCGCGAGGGTGGCGAGGATCATCACCCCGGCGCCCGCGTAGGAGGGGTCGAGGTGGATGACGGGCGCCAGGTAGTCGGCCGTGCCCATGGCGATCACGGGCGGCACGATCATCACGACGAGCAGCGAGAGGACGAAGACCAGCCAGCCGGCCAGGCGTCCGGCCATCGTGGAGACCATCGCGTACTCGCCGCCCGCGCTGGGGATGAGGGTGCCCAGCTCGGAGTAGCAGAACGCGACGCCCACGCAGAGCAGCGAGCCGATGGCGATGGTGAGCGCGGTGGCGGTGCCGAGCGAGGAGAAGAGGTCGGGCACGACCACGAAGAGCGTGGAGGCGGGCGTCACGCACGAGAGCGTGAGCAGGGTGCCGCCGACGACACCGATGGAACGCTTGAGCTTCTGGGGGTTTCCCGGGTCGGCTGCCGCCGCCGAGGGGGCCTCGGTGACGGCGGACTGGGGCGGGCGAAGCGTATCGGTCATGAAGCGCGGTTCCGATCGACTCGTGCGGCAGGAGTTGCGGGCGGGAGCGCTATCGCCTCCGAAGGCTGCTGAGCTGGTCTTTCTTTCGCTCCCGGCGCGTCATCGAACCCCGGCGACAACCGGAACGTCAACGGTCATTTACCTACGGAATCCGCAGCGGCACCGCAGGCCAAGTCGCCTCACTTTCCCAAGAGTTTGCCCCTGGAGGTCGCAATGAACATGCCGACAGTGACTATGACCTTGATATTGCAGGCAGATGAACTCGGAGACATTCGGTGCCCGAATTGCACCCTGTGCACGGGAACCGCAAGGACGGCGTCAAAAAAGAATCAGGGCCGTCCGGATACCGGACGGCCCTGCTCCACGAACGGTCACACCACGGTGACTCAGTGGTTGCGCGGGAACCCGAGGTCGACGCCGGACGGCGCGTCCGAGGGGTCGGGCCAGCGGGTGGTGACGACCTTGCCGCGGGTGTAGAAGTGCGTGCCGTCGTTGCCGTAGATGTGGTGGTCCCCGAAGAGGGAGTCCTTCCAGCCGCCGAAGGAGTGGTAGCCCACCGGCACCGGGATCGGCACGTTCACGCCGACCATGCCCGCCTCGATCTCCAGCTGGAAGCGGCGGGCCGCGCCGCCGTCCCGGGTGAAGATCGCGGTGCCGTTGCCGAACGGCGAGGCGTTCATCAGCGCCACGCCCTCCTCGTACGTGTCCACGCGCAGCACGCACAGGACCGGGCCGAAGATCTCGTCCCGGTAGGCCTTCGCCGTGGTCGGGACGCGGTCCAGGAGCGACAGGCCGATCCAGTGGCCCTCCTCGTGCCCCTCGACCGTGTGGCCGGTGCCGTCCAGGACGACCTCGCAGCCCTCGGCCGCCGCGCCCGTGACGTACGAGGCGACCTTGTCGCGGTGGGCGGCCGTGATGAGCGGACCCATCTCGGACGTCGGGTCGTTGCCCGGACCGATCTTGATCTGCTCGGCGCGCTCCTTGATCTTCGCGACCAGCTCGTCGGCGATCGCGCCGACGGCGACGACCGCCGAGATGGCCATGCAGCGCTCGCCGGCCGAGCCGTAGGCGGCCGAGACGGCGGCGTCGGCGGCCGCGTCCAGGTCGGCGTCCGGCAGCACCAGCATGTGGTTCTTGGCGCCGCCGAGCGCCTGCACCCGCTTGCCGTTGGCGGAGGCGGTGGTGTGGATGTGCCGGGCGATCGGCGTGGAGCCGACGAAGGAGACGGCCGCCACGTCCGGGTGCTCCAGGAGGCGGTCGACGGCGACCTTGTCGCCGTGCAGCACGTTGAAGACGCCGTCCGGCAGGCCCGCCTCGCTCAACAGCTCGGCGATCTTCATCGAGGCGGACGGGTCCTTCTCGCTCGGCTTGAGCACGAAGGTGTTGCCGCACGCGATGGCCAGCGGGAACATCCACATCGGCACCATGGCCGGGAAGTTGAACGGCGTGATGCCCGCGACGACGCCCAGCGGCTGGCGGATGGAGGAGACGTCCACGCGCGAGGCGACCTCGGTGGACAGCTCGCCCTTCAGCTGGACCGTGATGCCGCAGGCCAGGTCGACGATCTCCAGGCCGCGGGCGACCTCGCCGAGCGCGTCGGAGTGCACCTTGCCGTGCTCGGCGACGATCAGCTCGGCGATCGCGTCGCGGTTGGCGTCCAGCAGCGCGCGGAACTTGAAGAGGATCGCGGTGCGCTTGGCGAGCGAGGAGGTGCCCCACGTCGCGAAGGCCTCGCGGGCGGAGGCGACGGCGGCGTCCACCTCG
Source organism: Streptomyces sp. NPDC002564 (assembly GCF_042889645.1). NCBI lineage: Bacteria > Bacillati > Actinomycetota > Actinomycetes > Kitasatosporales > Streptomycetaceae > Streptomyces > Streptomyces sp. NPDC002564. Next base: position 842,047 of record NZ_JBIARE010000003.1, read on the forward strand.
TCCACCGAGGCGAAGGCGACCTGCGTCGTGACGGCGCCGGTCGCCGGGTCGGTGACCGGGCCGTACGCCCCGGACGCGCCCTCAGCACGATCGACGGTCTTCCCACCGATCCAGTGGTTGACGGTCTTCGTCATGACAAGCATCCCTACTCTCACAGGTGGCGGCGTCGGGCAGTGACGTGCCGGTCGTACTCTTCCCTGGCCCTGACCGCGGACACCCGGGTCGCGGTCTCGGCCACGGGCACATCCCACCACGCCTGTGCCGGGGGCGGGCCCGACACTGTGTCTGCCGTTTCCGTCTCCACATAGACACATGTGGGCCGGTCTGCCCCGCGCGCCTCGCGCAGCGCCTCCCGCAGGTCACGGATGGTTTTGGCGCGCAGCACCCGCATCCCGAGCGAGGCCGCGTTCGCCGCCAGGTCGACCGGCAGCGGGCCCTCGGTGTACGCGCCGTCCGGCGCCCGGAAGCGGTACGCGGTGCCGAACCGCTCGCCGCCCACGGACTCCGAGAGGCCGCCGATGGAGGCGTAGCCGTGGTTCTGCAGGACGACGACCTTGATCGGCAGGTTCTCCTGGACGGCCGTGACGATCTCGGTGGGATTCATCAGATACGTGCCGTCGCCGACCAGCGCCCACACCGGCCGCCCCGGGTCGGCGAGCGCGACGCCGATGGCCGCCGGGATCTCGTAGCCCATGCAGGAGTAGCCGTACTCGACGTGGTACTGCCGGGGCGAGCGGGCCCGCCACAGCTTGTGCAGGTCGCCCGGGAGCGACCCGGCGGCGTTGATCAGCACGTCGTCGTCGGTCACCAGTGCGTCGAGGGCGCCGAGGACCTGCGTCTGGCTCGGGCGCACGTCCGGCTCGTCGGACAGGAAGGCGGCGTCGACCCGCTGCTCCCACCGCGCCTTGTCGCCTCGGTAGTCGAGGGAGAAGGCGGGCTCGACGCGGTACCCGTCCAGCTCCCGGGCGAGCGCCTCCAGGCCGGCCCGGGCGTCGGCGATCAGGGTGGCGCCCGCCATCTTGTGGCCGTCGAAGGGCGCGACGTTGAGGTTGAGGAAGCGCACCCCGGGCGACTCGAAGAGGGTCCCGGAGGCGGTGGTGAAGTCGCTGTAGCGGGTGCCGACACCGATCACCAGGTCGGCCGCGCGGGCCAGTTCGTTCGCCGGGGCGGTGCCGGTGTGGCCGATGCCGCCGACGTCCGACGGGTGGTCGAAGCGCAGCGAGCCCTTGCCGGCCTGGGTGGCGGCCACCGGGATGCCGGTCGCGTCGGCGAGTGCGCGCAGGGCGTCCTCGGCGGCGCTGTGGTGGACGCCGCCGCCCGCGACGATCAGCGGGCGCCGGGCCGCGCGCACCGCCTCGGCGGCGGCGGCCAGTTCGCGCGGGTCGGGCGCGGGCCTGCGCACGGTCCACACCCGCTCGGCGAAGAACTCCGCGGGCCAGTCGTACGCCTCGGCCTGCACGTCCTGGGGCAGCGCGAGGGTGACGGCGCCGGTCTCGACGGGGTCGGTGAGGACCCGCATCGCGGCGAGCGCGGCGGGGATCAGCGCCTCGGGGCGGGTCACCCGGTCGAAGTAGCGCGAGACGGGGCGCAGGCAGTCGTTGACCGACACGTCGCCCGCCCAGGGCACTTCGAGCTGCTGCAGGACGGGGTCGGCGGGCCGGGCCGCGAAGGTGTCGCCGGGCAGCAGCAGGACGGGCAGGCGGTTGACGGTGGCGAGCGCGGCGCCGGTGACCAGGTTGGTGGCGCCGGGGCCGATGGAGGTGGTGACGGCGTGGGTGGACAGCCGGCCGGAGTGCCGGGCGTACCCGACGGCGGCGTGCACCATGGCCTGTTCGTTGCGCCCCTGGTGGAAGGGCATGTCCTCGGCGTGCTCGACGAGCGCCTGGCCGATCCCCGCCACGTTGCCGTGCCCGAAGATGCCCCAGGTCGCGCCGATCAGCCGCTGCCGGGTGCCGTCCCGCTCGGTGAACTGCCGGGCCAGGAAGCGCACGAGCGCCTGCGCGCTGGTGAGCCTGACGCTGCCCGCAGGGGTCTCCGTCATCGGTATCCCTCCGTGTGGTCGGGGTGGAAGCAGATCCGCCATTCCCTCTCCTGCCCGGGCCCCGCCATCACGTTCAGGTAGTACATCGCGTGCCCGGGCTGGGCGACGGAGGGGCCGTGCCAGCCGTCGGGCACGAGCACGGCGTCCCCGGTGCGGACCTCGGCGAGGACGTCGGTGCCGCCCTCCCGGGACGGGAAGACACGCTGGTAGCCGAAGCCGTCCCGGCCCTCGCGCGCCTCGATCTCGAAGTAGTAGATCTCCTCCAGCTCCGCCTCGACGCCCGGGCGGTGCTCGTCGTGCTTGTGCGGCGGGTACGAGGACCAGTTGCCGCCGGGCGTGATCACCTCGACGGCGATCAGCCGGTCGCAGTCGAAGGCGTCCGCGGAGGCGAAGTTGCGCACCTCGCGGGCCGTGCCGCCGCTGCCGCGGCGCTCCACTGGTACCTCCGGCGCGGGGCCGTAGCGGGCGGGGAGTCGACGCTCGCACTTCGCTCCTGCCAGGGCGAAGCGGCCTCCCGCGCCGGAGGCGATCTGGATCCGGGCGTCGCGCGGCACGTAAGCGAAGTCGGAGACTCCGCTGAACACGCTCTCGCGGCCCAGCAGTTCGATGATCCCGTCTGCTGTCCGAACCGTACAGCCGCCGGTCAGCGGGAGCACGATCCATTCACTCTCCCCGGTGGCGAAGGAGTGCAGCCCGCCCGGCCCGAGCTCGACGACGCGCAGCCGCGAGTAGGCCCAACCGGCCCGTTCGGGGTCGATGGACAGGGCGTACGGACCGTCGACCGCACTCCCTTTCGGTACGTACGTCATGGGGGCCTCCTGAGCCTGTCCGCGCCGCTACAGCAGTCCTACGGCGGTGTCGACCGCCCCCGCCACGTCCCCGTCGGGCGGGTAGAGCAGGGCCCTGCCGACGACGAGTCCCTGCACGGTGGGCAGCTGCAGGGCACCGCGCCACTTCTCGTACGCGGCGTCCTGATCGTCCCCGATGTCGCCGCCGAGCAGCACGGCGGGCAGCGTCGAGGTCTCCATGACCCGGGCCATGTCGTCCGGGTTCTCCGTGACGGGGACCTTCAGCCAGGTGTACGCGGAGGTGCCGGCCAGACCGGAGGCGATGGCGATGGACCGGGTGACGGCCTCGGCGCTCAGGTCGTTGCGGGGCGGCCCGGTGCCGTCGCGGGCGGTGAGGAACGGCTCGACGAAGACCGGAAGCCGCCGCTCCGCCATGGCGTCGACGACGCGGGCCGCGGAGTGCAGGGTGCGCAGCGAGCCCGGGTCGGCGTAGTCGACGCGCAGCAGCAGCTTGCCCGCGTCGAAGCCGAGCCGGTCGAGGTCCTCGGGCCGGTACCCGGTGAACCGGTCGTCCAGCTCGAAGGCGGCGCCCGCGAGTCCGCCCCGGTTCATCGACCCCATGACGACCTTGTCGTCGAGGGCGCCCAGGAGCAGCAGGTCGTCCAGCACGTCGGCGCTGGCGAGCACGCCGTCGACGCCGGGCCGCGACAGCGCGAGACAGAGCCGTTCGAGCAGGTCGCCCCGGTTGGCCATGGCGAGCGGCGCGCGCCCCACGCCGAGGGACCCGCGCGCCGGATGATCGGCGGCGATGATCATCAGCCGCCCGGCACCCCCGAGCAACGCCCGCCGCCTGCGCCGCGCGGCAGCCTCCCCGATGGCCTCGGGATGCCGAACCCGAGTCCGCACGAGCGCCCCCACATCAACACCCGTCACGACGGCACCCTTCCAGACAATTCAGCCCCTCCGGCGTTTGAGGAGCGGGGGCGAGGGGCGGAGCCCCATGCCAGCCCCTCCGGCGTTTGAGGAGCGGGGTCCGGGGCGGAGCCCCGTGTGCGGCACCCCCGTGCGACGGGACCGCTCACGTGACCTCCCCCCGTTCGACGGCCAGGGCGACCTCGCCAGCAAACGGCATGGCGGAAGAACACTCCAACCGCGAAGCGACAATCGCCCCCGCCGCATTGGCGTACCGCATGATCCGCTCAAGACCCCACCCCGCGAGCAGCCCGTGGCACAGCGCCCCGCCGAACGCGTCCCCCGCGCCGAGCCCGTTGAGCACCTCGACCGGCAGCGGCGGCACCTCGGCCGACTCGCCCGCGCGGTTCATCGCGAGGACGCCCCGGGGCCCCTGCTTGACGACGGCCAGTTCGACGCCCGCGTCGAGCAACGCCCGCGCCGCGGCGAGCGGTTCGCGCTCCCCCGTGGCGATCTCGACCTCGTCGAGGTTGCCGACGGCGACCGTGGCGTGCGCGAGCGCCGCCGCGTAGTGGGGCCGCGCCTCGGCGGGGTCGGCCCAGAACATCGGCCGCCAGTCGAGGTCGAAGACGGTGGTCCCCGCCGACCGCGCGGCGAGCCCCGCCAGCGTCGCCGACCGGCTCGGCTCCGCGCACAGCCCCGTCCCCGTCATCCAGAAGATCCGCGCCGCCGCGATCGCGTCGAGGTCGAGCTCGCCCGCGTACATCTCCAGGTCGGGCGCCTTCGGCAGCCGGTAGAAGTAGAGCGGGAAGTCGTCGGGCGGGAAGATCTCGCAGAACGTGACCGGCGTCGGCAGGCCCGCGACCGCGCTCACCCAGCGGTCGTCGACGCCGAACTCGCGCAGCGCGCCGTGCAGATAGTCGCCGAACGGGTCCTCGCCGGTCCGGGTGATGACGGCGACGCGGCGCCCGAGGCGGGCCGCGGCGACCGCGACGTTGCTGGCCGAGCCGCCGAGGAACTTCCCGAACGCGGTCACCTCGGCGAGGGGCACCCCGGCCTGCAGGGGGTACAGGTCCACCCCGATCCGGCCCATCGTGATGACGTCGTACGGATCGCTCACCCTGCACGTCCCTTCCTCGCCCGCGTGGCACCCCAGGTCTAATCCCGCCCCGGGAGCCCTGTCAACATTTTGTCCTTACATTCGGACCACTGCTTGACACTCCTCCGAGGCGGCCTGGACGCTTGCCGGCATGACGACGCTGTCTCGCATCCGGATCGGTTCGGCGCCCGACTCATGGGGCGTGTGGTTTCCCGAGGACCCGCGGCAGGTGCCCTGGCGCCGCTTCCTCGACGAGGTCGCGGAGTCGGGGTACGAGTGGATCGAGCTCGGCCCGTACGGCTACCTGCCCACCGACCCCGCCGAGCTCACCGCCGAGACGTCCCGGCGCGGCCTCAAGGTGTCCGCGGGCACCGTCTTCACCGGGCTGCACCACGGCCCGGCCGTCTGGGACAGGACCTGGGCGCACGTCGCGGACAACGCGGCGCTCGCGCAGGCCATGGGCGCCGAGCACCTCGTCGTCATCCCCTCCTTCTGGCGCGACGACAAGACCGGCGAGGTCCTGGAGGACCGCGTCCTGACCCCCGCACAATGGCGTGAACTGACCACTCAGACCGAGCGCCTGGCCCACGAGGTGCGCGAGCGGTACGGCCTGCGGGTGGTGGTGCACCCGCACGCGGACACGCACATCGACAGCGAGGAGAACGTCACCCGTTTCCTCGACGCCACCGACTCCGGCCTCGTCTCGCTCTGCCTGGACACCGGCCACTACGCCTACTGCGGCGGCGACAGCGTCAAGCTCATCGAGACGTACGGCGAGCGCATCGGCTATCTGCACCTCAAGCAGGTCGACCCGGCGGTGCTCGCTCAGGTGCGGGCCGAGGAGCTGCCGTTCGGGCCCGCGGTGGGGCGCGGCGTGATGTGCGAGCCGCCCGCCGGGGAGCCCGCCCTGGAGCCGGTCCTCGCCGCGGCGCAGAAGCTGGGCGTCGACCTGTTCGCCATCGTCGAGCAGGACATGTACCCGTGCGCGCCGGACCGGCCGCTGCCGATCGCCCGCCGCACCCGCTCCTTCCTGCGCTCCTGCGGCGCCTGAGGAGCGCCGCACTCCGCCGACCGCGCGTCCCGCCGCGCGCCGCGTGCGCGCCGGGGCGCCGCACCCTGCCCATGCGTCGCTTCTGTCACAAACACCGCCCTTCTGTCACGCATGTCTCGTGTACGCGGGTCTTGGGTCACAGGCGGTCGACAGCCGCTCCCCCATGGTCACTCTGCGTCGTTCACCGGGCACAGGCTGAGTGATCGCCGCGCGCAGCGCCCAGCTCCCCCGTCGGCCTTTCGGTCGCCCTGGGCGCGCGCAGGGAGGTGCCACCGATGACCGACCGCAGGCTCTGGTCGTACAAGGAGATCGCCGCACACATCAGCGTGCAGCCCGACACCGTGCGCTCCTACCGCAAGCACGGGCTGCTGCCCGACCCCGACCACGTGGAGAGCGGCAAGCCCTACTGGTACGCGGACACCATCCGCGCCTGGGTCGCGGCGCGCCCCGGCAACCGGGGCCGCAGGGACTGACGTGGCGCACCCGCCCGGGCGCCACCCGGCCGCCGTGCGGCCCCACCTCGTTGAGAAATACCCCCTAGGGGTATAGTCTCGAGTGTGTCAGGAGGTCACCGGGACTCCGGGGCCCCCTCCTGCACGCTACGCCGCATACGTACACCCCCCTTCCCCGAGGAGAACGACATGAGCGCCCAGACCGAGCTCCCGCAGGCCGAGACGACCGGCTCCTGCTGCTCCCCCAGCGGTTCCTGCCACTCCGACGCCGGCCAGGCGCCGCAGGGTGGCGTCACCACCGTGTACGAGGTCACGGGGATGACCTGCGGGCACTGCGAGGGCGCCGTGTCCGAGGAGATCTCGGAGCTCGCGGGCGTCAGCTCCGTCAAGGCCGTCGCCTCGACGGGCCGGGTGACCGTGGTCTCCGAGGCCCCGCTGGACGAGGCCGCCGTGCGCGCCGCCGTCGACGAGGCGGGCTACGAGCTCGTCGGCGTCCAGGCCTGAGTCCCGCCCGCGGCCGCGACGTCTGACCGGCCGCCTGCCGGGTACCCCGGGCCCGGGGGGGGGGGGGGCCCCCCCCCCCGGCGCGGGCGCGGGGCGCCCCCCCCCGCCGCCCGCCCGCCGGGCCCAGGGCCGCCGAGAGCCCCCCCCCGCC
>NZ_JBIARE010000004.1:0-111326 GCF_042889645.1 Streptomyces sp. NPDC002564
TTTCCCTTTCCGGCGGTTCCGACTCTATCAGATCCTTTCGGGCCTGACTCCCAGTCAGCGGGGTTTGTCCTCGCGGCTGTTGGGCCGTTCCGACGAGTGAGACTTTAGCGGAATCTCGGCTCCCGACCTAATCGGGGGCGGTCTTTCGAACGCCGATTCCTCATTTCGCAAATACGCATGAAAACGAGCCGAACGCGAGCGCCACGAAGGCAGCACGATGTCGATCGCTTGAATGGTTGTTGCGGAATGGCTGCCCGGGGACCGACCGTGTGGTCGACGCTCACGTCGGGCAACTCGGAGAACACTACGTAGCGGGTCCCGGCGTGTCAACTCCCGACGGCGGGCCCCCCTCGGGGCTACTCTGAGGGACGTGACAACACGTGCGTACGCCCAGCTGTGGTGGGCCGCCTGACGGCGGCCGTACATACGCATGTACTCATCGGCCGCCGCCTCGGCGGCCGTTCTCGTTTCTCCCCCCGGAGGACCTGGAGCCCGGACGCCGGGCCGGCGGTCCCGACCAGGAGGTGGAGTGATGACGAGGATCTTCAGCGGGATCAAGCCGACGGGGCATCTGACCCTGGGCAACTACTTGGGCGCCGTCCGGCAGTGGGCCGAGGCCGACCAGCACCGGGCCGACGCGCTGTTCAGCATCGTCGACCTGCATGCGCTGACCGTGGAGCACGATCCCGGGCGGGTGCGCAGGCTCAGTAGGCAGGCGGCGACGCTGCTGCTCGCGTCGGGGATCGATCCCGAGCGGGCCACCGTCTTCGTGCAGAGCCATGTGGACGAGCACGCCCGGCTCTCGTATCTCCTCGAGTGCCTCGCGACGGACGGCGAGATGCGCCGGATGATCCAGTACAAGGAGAAGTCCGTCCTGGAGCGGGCTCGGGGCGGGAGCGTGCGGCTGTCGCTCCTCACCTATCCGGTGCTGATGGCGGCCGACATCCTCGCCTACCGCGCCGACGAGGTGCCCGTCGGTGAGGACCAGACCCAGCACGTCGAGCTGACGCGGGACCTGGCCGTGCGGTTCAACCAGCGCTACGGCCCGACGTTCGTGGTGCCGCGGGCCACGCCGCCCAAGGTGGCGGCGCGGGTCATGGACCTCCAGGACCCGACGTCGAAGATGGGCAAGTCCCACGAGACCGGGGCCGGCATCGTCTATCTGCTCGACGAGCCGGACGTGGTGCGCAAGAAGATCATGCGGGCCGTCACGGACAGCGGCGGCGAGGTCGCCTTCGACCGGGAGGCCCAGCCGGGCGTCTCGAATCTGCTGGAGATCCTCGCGGCTTGCCAGGGTGGGAACCCGGAAGCCCTGAGCGGTGTATACGAGTCGTACGGCGCACTGAAAAAGGACACCGCCGAGGCCGTGGTGGAGCTGCTCAGGCCCGTGCAGGAGCGGCACAAGGAGCTGGTGGCGGACCCCACGTACCTGGAGGAGGTGTTGCGGCGGGGAGCGGAGCGGGCGCGGGGCATGGCCAAGCCGACGGTGGACGGCGCCTATCGGGCGATCGGGCTGCTGCCGCCGGTGAACGAGGCGCGGTAGGCGCGGGGGCTGGTGGCGAGGCGCGATGCGAAGTGCTGGCGCATCGTGACCTCGCTGCCGAAGCCCGCGCGGCGGGCGATCTCCGGCATGGGCAGGTCGGTGCGTTCGAGGAGTTTCTGCGCGGCCGCGATGCGCTGGTCCAGGAGCCAGCGCAGCGGGGTCGTGCCGGTGGCCGCGGTGAAGTGGCGGGCGAAGGAGCGTGCGGACATGCCGGCGCGGGCGGCCAGGTCGGCGACGGTGAGCGGTTCGTGCAGGTGGCGCAGGGCGTGTTCGCGGACGGAGGCGAGGGCGTCGGCGTCACGGTCGGCACGTGGGGTGGGGTGCTCGATGAACTGGGCCTGGGTGCCGGAGCGGAAGGGGGCGGTGACCATCGAGCGGGCGATGGTCGCGGCGGCTTCGGAGCCGTGGGTGAGGCGGACCAGGTGCAGGCACAGGTCGATGCCGGCGGCCGTGCCCGCGGCGGTCCAGATGTTGTCGTCCTCGATGAAGAGGGCGTCGGGTTCGACGGTGACGAGGGGGTGGTGGGTGCGGAGCAGGTCGACGAGGTTCCAGTGGGTGATGGCCCGGCGGCCGTCGAGCAGTCCGGCCTGGGCGAGGGTGAAGGCGCCGCCGCACAGTGCGGCGACGGTGATGCCCCGGGTGTGCGCCTCGCGCAGGGCGTCGAGGATCGGCCGCGGTGCGGGTGAGAGGTGGTCGTCCAGGCCGGGGACGACGATCAGGTCGGCTCCGGTGAGGCCGGTCAGCCAGTCGAGGGTGCGGTCCGGGGTGAGGGTGAGGCCGCCTCTGATGGGGACGGGCGTGGGTTCGGCGGCGACCCTGCGCAGGTCGAAGGCGGGTGCGCCCCGGTCGGTGCGGTCGGTGCCCCAGACCTCGGTGATGACGGAGATGTCGAAGGCCCGGATGCCGGGAAAGGAGAGGAGGGCGATGCGCTGGGGCCGGCCGGCGGGGTGAGGGGGCACGGTGGCAGTAAACCATCGATCGCTGGCTTTTGTCCCTCTGGGGCGCGGGCGTGCGGGGCGGCAGCATCGTGGTCATGGAGATCGCAGCGAACGCAGCACTGGTCGTGGTGGACGTACAGAAGGGGTTCGAGGAGGAGGAGTTCTGGGGGCCGCGGAACAATCCCGGGGCCGACGACAACATCGCCTCGCTGATCGATGTGTGGCAGGCGACGGGGCGGCCGGTGGTCTTCGTCCGGCACGACTCGCCGAAGCCGCGGTCGCCCCTGCGGACGGGGTACGAGGGCAACGGCTTCAAGGAGTACGTCGAGGAGCGGCGGGGGAAGGGGGCAGGGGCCGAGCTGTTCGTGACGAAGACCGTGAACTCGGCGTTCTACGGGACGCCGGACCTGGACGCCTGGTTCAGGGCGGAGGGGGTCACGCAGTTCGTGGTGGCCGGGATCCAGACCAACATGTGCGCGGAGACGACGGCGCGGATGGGCGGGAACCTCGGGTACGACGTGTTGTTCGCGCTGGACGCGACGTACACGTTCGACCTGGCGGGGCCCTTCGGGTGGCGGTGCGAGGCGGCGGAGCTCGCGCGGGCGACGGCGGTGTCGCTGCACGGCGGGGGCTTCGCGCGCGTGGTCACCTCGGAGGCGCTGCGCGGGGCGGCGGCGTGAGGTGACACGCGGCGTGCGGTGACACCGCGTCCCGGGTGAGCCGAGGGGTGTCGGTCGGCGGGCGCCGATCGGCGGGGTGCCGGTCGGGTGGGTCAGTTGTTGCCGGAGGCCAGTTCGCGGCTGCGGTCGCGGGCCGCTTCGAGGGCGGCGATGAGGGCGGCGCGCACTCCGTGGTTCTCGAGTTCGCGGATGGCGTTGATCGTGGTGCCGGCGGGGGACGTGACGTTCTCCCGGAGCTTCACCGGGTGTTCGCCGCTGTCCCGGAGCATCACGGACGCGCCGACGGCCGCCTGGACGATCAGGTCGTGCGCCTTGTCGCGGGGCAGGCCGAGGAGGATGCCCGCGTCGGTCATGGCCTCGACGAGGAAGTAGAAGTAGGCGGGGCCCGAGCCGGACAGGGCGGTGCAGGCGTCCTGCTGGGTCTCGGGGACGCGGAGCGTCTTGCCGACGGCGCCGAAGATGGCCTCCGCGTGGGCCAGCGCGGCGCCCGAGGCGTGGCTGCCGGCCGAGATGACGGACATGCCCTCGTCCACGAGGACCGGGGTGTTCGGCATGACGCGGACGACGGGGGTGGTCTCCGCGAGGCGTTCCTCGATGTAGGCGGTCGTGATGCCCGCGGCGGCGCTGATGATCAGGCGGTCGGGGGTGACGTGCGGGGCGAGTTCGTCCAGGAGCTTGGCCATGTCCTGCGGCTTGCAGGCGAGGATCAGGGTGCCGGCCTGCTTGGCGGCGTCGGCGTTGCTGACGGGGGTGACGCCGTAGCGGGTGCTGAGCTCGTCGGCGCGTTCCTGGCGGCGGGTGGTGACCAGCAGGTCGGCGGGCGCCCATCCGCCGCGGATCATGCCGCTGAGCAGCGCTTCACCGATCTTTCCGGTGCCGAGGACTGCGACTTTCTGGCTCGTGTTGCTGCTCATGAACGGTGGCCTCCGGGGTTGCGTCGTCCGGGGACCATCCTCGCACTGGGGTGCCGGGTGCGGTGTCGGCGTCCGGTGGGCGGACCGTCGGGCCGGGGGTCGCGGGGCGGTCGGGCGGTGCGGTGGGTCAGGCGGTGCGGCGGCGCAGGGTCGCCGCGCCGAGCGCCAGGACGAGGAGGGCGCAGCCGGCGACGACGGCGACGTCGCGGACGAAGTCGCCGGTGATGTGGGGGTGGTGGAGGACCTGGTTCATGCCGTCGACGGCGTACGACATGGGGAGGACGTCGGAAATGCCTTCCAGGACGGGCTGCATGGTGTCGCGGGGTGCGAACAGGCCGCAGAGGAGGAGTTGGGGGAAGATCACCGCCGGCATGAACTGGACGGCCTGGAACTCGGACGCGGCGAAGGCGGAGACGAAGAGGCCGAGCGCGGTGCCCAGGAGGGCGTCGAGCAGGGCGATGAGGAGCAGCAGCCAGGCGGAGCCGGTGACGTCCAGGCCGAGGACCCACAGGGCGAGTCCGGTGGCGAGGGTCGACTGGACGACGGCGAGGGCGCCGAAGGCGAGGGCGTAGCCGGCGATGAGGTCGCCCTTGCCGAGCGGCAGGGCGAGGAGGCGTTCGAGGGTTCCCGAGGTGCGTTCGCGCAGGGTGGCGATCGAGGTGACCAGGAACATCGTGATGAGGGGGAAGATCCCGAGGAGGGAGGCGCCGATGGAGTCGAAGGTCTGCGGGCTGCCGTCGAAGACGTAGCGCAGCAGGAGCAGCATCACGCAGGGGACGAGGATCATCAGCGCGATGGAGCGCACGTCGTGGCGGAGCTGGCGCAGGACGCGGGCGGCGCTGGTGACGGTGCGGAAGGTGTTCATCGGGGGCTCCTGGCGTCGGCGTCGGCGTCGGCGTCGGTCCCGGCCTCGGCGTCGGTCCTGGACTCGGCGTCGGTTTCGGCGGATCTGGGCGTGGTGGTGTCGGCTGCCGTGTCCGCGCGGTCGACGAGGTGGAGGAACGCCTCTTCGACGGTGTCGGAGCGCGTGCGGGCGCGCAGGGCGTCGGGGGTGTCGTCGGCGAGGATCTCGCCGGTCCGCATGAGCAGGAGGCGGTGGCAGCGTTCCGCCTCGTCCATGACGTGCGAGGAGACGAGGATCGTGGCGCCGCGGTCGGCGGCGACGGCGTGGAAGAGCTGCCACAGGTCGCGGCGCAGGACGGGGTCGAGGCCGACGGTCGGTTCGTCCAGGACGAGGAGTTCGGGGGTGCCGAGGAGTGCGACGCCGAGGGAGACGCGGCTGCGCTGGCCGCCGGAGAGGTTGCCGGCCAGGGAGTCGGCGTGCGAGGTGAGGGCGACGTCGTCGAGGACGCGGGCGACGTCGGCCCGGCGGCGTGCGGCGGCGGGGCCGCGGCCCGGGTCGAGGACGGCGGCGAAGTAGTCGAGGTTCTGGCGGACGGTGAGGTCGTCGTAGACGGACGGGCTCTGGGTGACGTAGCCGATGCGGGAGCGCAGGGCGGGGGCACCCGCCGGGTGGTCGAGCACCCGCAGGGTCCCGGTGACCTTGGCCTGGGTGCCGACGATCGAGCGCATGAGGGTGGACTTGCCGCAGCCGGAGGGGCCGAGGAGGCCGGTGATCTGTCCCCGGGGCACGGTGAAGGCGAGGCCGCGCAGGACGGTGCGGGGGCCCCGGACGACGGTCAGTCCCTCGGCGCGGACGGCGGGGCCCGACGAGGTCGCGGAATCCGGGGTCGGACTTCTTTTATTCATCACATGATGAATAATCCTCCGGGGGTCCGGCCCCGTCAAGGCGCCGCGCACCGACCGCGCGGCCGAGGGGAGCGCGGTCACGGCACCGGACGCCCCGTACGCCCCCGTGCTCCCGGGTTCACACAGCGGTAACCGCGGCCCGGTGCGCCGCCAACTCCCGTACGTGACAATGGATTTCAGCGTCACGGGCTCCCCCGCCCCGACGCGCGCCCACGCATCTCCCGTACGTCGTCACCGTCGGAGGTGCCCGCTTGTCCCCCACACCCGCCCTGTCCCCCGAGGGCTCCGGCCGCGCCACCCGCAGGACCCGTCAGCTCGTCCGCCGCCTGTCCGCCGCCGACCTCGTCGCCTCCCTCGTCGTGTTCCTCGTCGCCCTGCCCCTCTGTCTCGGCGTGGCCGTCGCGTCCGGCGTGCCCGCCGGGCTCGGCATCGTCACCGGCATCGTCGGCGGGCTCGTCGTCGGCGTCCTGCCCGGCAGCAGCCTCCAGGTCAGCGGGCCCGCCGCAGGCCTGACCGTGCTCGTGTTCGAGGCGGTGCGGGCGTACGGGCCCGCCACCCTCGGCGTGCTCGTGCTCGCCGCGGGCCTGGTGCAGATCGGCGTGGGGGTGCTGCGGCTCGGACGCTGGTTCCGCGCGGTCTCCGTCGCCGTGGTGCACGGCATGCTCGCGGGCATCGGACTCGTCCTGGTCGCCGGGCAGCTCTACGCGCTCGGGGACGTCGCCGCGCCCGCCGGCGCCGCCGCGAAGATCACCGGCCTCGCCGGGCTCGCCGGATCGGCGGAGCCCGCCGCGCTCGCCGTCGGCGCGGGCACCGTCCTGCTCCTCGTGCTCTGGCCCCGCCTGCCCCGCGCCGCGCGGATCCTGCCCGCGCCCCTGGTCGCCGTCGGCCTGGCCGCCGCGGCCACCGCGCTGCTGGACCTGCCCGTGCGCACCATCGAGGTGCGGGGGCTGCTGGACGCCGTGCGGCCGCCGGGCGGCGCCGAGTTCGCGCGCCTGACGGAGCCGGGCGTGCTCGGCACCGTACTGGCGTTCGCGCTGATCGCGTCCGCGGAGTCACTGTTCAGCGCCGCCGCCGTGGACCGGCTGCACCAGGGGCGGGGCACGGACTACGACAAGGAGCTCATCGCCCAGGGCACGGGCAACGCCGTCTGCGGCGCGCTGGGCGCGCTGCCGCTGACCGCCGTGATCGTGCGCAGCGCCGCGAACGTGCGGGCCGGGGCCAGGACCAAGGCGTCCCGGGTCCTGCACGGGGTGTGGCTGCTGCTCTTCGCCGCCGTGCTGCCCGCCGCGCTCGGGCTGATCCCGGTGGCGGCGCTCGCCGGGCTGCTCGTGCACGCGGGCTGCAAGCTCATCCCCGTACGCGAACTGCGGCCGCTGTGGCGGGAGCATCGGGGTGAGGCGGTGGTGCTCGGGGTGACGGCCGTGGCGATCGTGGCGACGAATCTCTTCGAGGGGGTGCTCGTCGGGCTCGCGCTGGCCGTCGCCAAGACCGCGTGGGACACCAGCCACGTGCACGTCGAGACGGCGGACCGGGGCGCGGCGGGCCTGGTCGTGCACGTCCGCGGCCACGCCACGTTCCTGCGGCTGCCGAAGCTGCTCGACGCGCTGGAGGCGCTGCCGCAGGACCGGCCGGTGCGGCTCGACCTCGCGGGGCTGCGGCACGTCGACCACGCGTGCGCGGCGGCCCTGGAGGGGTGGGCGGAGCGGCGGCGCCGGTTGGCGGCCGCGGGTCAGGCGCCGCCCGCGGGCCCCGTACCGGTGCCGTCCGCGGGGCGGATCGCGACCGACAGGTCCACGAAGTAGCTCTCCTCGACGACCTCGTCCGGGAAGACCTTGAGGAGTTCCGCCCGCTCCTCGGCGAGGAACGCCCCGACCCGCTCCTGGCCGAGGACCAGGAACGCCGAGTGCGTGCCCAGGTTCGCCAGGTGCGTGTCGAGCGGGACCCGGCGGCTCCAGCGGACCCGGTCGCGGCGGAAGGCGAGTGCGGTCGTCAGGTCGTCGGTGCGGGCGGCCGCGCTGCGGGTCTCGTCCTGCCGGCCGAGGAAGCGGGCGACGCGCACGGTCTGGTCCTCGAACCAGGAGGCGTCGTGGTCCTGGATGTTCCACCACAGGGCGAGCGCGCCGCCCGGCCGCAGCACGCGCAGGGCCTCCGGCACGGAGCGCCGCTGGTCGGTCCAGTGCCAGGCCTGGGCGTAGGTGATGAGGTCGGCGGCGCCGTCGGCGACCGGCAGGGCGTTGCCGTCACCGCGCACGAGCGGCACGTGCGGCAGCGTCCGGCGGAACTGCGCCGCCATGCCGTCCCCCGGCTCCACCGCGAGGACCCGCGCGCCCCGCCCGGCGAGCAGGGCGCTGGCGATGCCGGTGCCCGCGCCCACGTCCACCACCCGCGCGCCCGCCAGCGGGCGGCCCGCCAGGTGCTCGACGGCGTCGAAGAGGTCGGGCGGGTAGGAGGGGCGGTACGCCGCGTACCTGGCGGCGGCCGCGTTGAAGGAGTGGGCGCGTGAGGGGGCGGAAGTCATGAGGGCATGGTCGCGCGCACCGGGGTCCGCGAGCCAGACCCGTGCGACCTACAACCGTCTGCCCGGCGGACTGCCACCGGCTGCCCAGCGACCTGCCACCGGCTGCCCGGCGGACTGCCACCGGCTACCCGACGACCAACCACCGGCTGCCCGGCGGACTGCCGCGGACTGCCGCGGACTGATCCTGCCCCCGCCGCCCCCGCCGCCCCCGCCGCCCGCGCCGGCTCAGCGCTTGCGCTTCTTGCGCGACGGGTTGCCCGTGCGCCGGGCCGTGCGCTTCGCGTACTGCTCGCGCGCCGTCTCGTACTCCTCGCGGTGCAGCCGCTCGCCCGGGGCCTCCTTGAGGGAGCGGAAGAAGTACGCGAGGAGGCTGCCGACGAACCCGATCGTCATCAGGCCGCGCGTGGAGGCCTGCGACGCCGCGTCGTGGCGGCGCGAGAACCCCTCCCAGGTGCGGCGGAAGGCGAGGGCGCTGCAGATCGCGAACATCACGACGACCAGCAGGTTCACGAACGTGCCGACATCCGCGATGGCCAGGCCCTCGTAGGCGAAGCGCAGCACGAAGCAGCCTGCAGCGGCACCGGCCAGCGAACCGACCGCGACGCCGAGACGGCGCGCGCCGTAGCCGCCGTCGTGGTCGACCCAGGTCGTCCCGAAGAAGCGGAGGGGCTCGGGGCGGGGGCCGGGAGCCGTACCGGAGGGACCGGTCGTACCGGAGGTACCGGTCGTACCGGAGGTACCGGTCGTGCCGGTGGGGTCCTGGATGCCGGATTCTTCGCTCACCGTTTGATTATCGCCTGCCCGTGCGGGCGACCGGCCGGTCACGGGGGCGGGCACGCCCGATTCGTCCCCCGCCTTGCCAGGACGCACCGTCCGGCAGCTAGTTTGGGCTGGGTACGGTGCGGCGGGGAACGCGCGGAGGATCGGGAAGCACGGGGGAGGTCGGTGGGCATGTCGCTCCGCGGCGGGGACCCGGAGGAGATCGGCGGCTATCCGCTGGAGGCACGCCTCGGCTCGGGCGGCATGGGCACGGTCTTCCTGGCGCGCACGGCGTCCGGGCGGCCCGTCGCGATCAAGCTGATCCACCGGCAGTTCGCGGACGACGAGGAGTTCCGGATCCGCTTCCGCCAGGAGGTCGCCGCCGCCCGCCGGGTCAGCGGCGCCTTCACCGCGGCCGTGATCGACGCCGATCCGGAGGCCGAGCACCCCTGGATGGCCACGACCTTCATCGAGGGCCACACGCTCGCGCAGCGCATCGCCGAGCAGGGCCCCATCGGCGGGTCCGAGCTGCGCACGCTGGCCATCGGACTGACCGAGGCGCTGCGCGACATCCACCGCGCGGGCGTCGTGCACCGCGACCTCAAGCCGTCGAACGTGGTCCTCTCCCCCGAGGGCCCGCGGGTCATCGACTTCGGCATCTCGCGCGCGGCGGACCAGCAGACGCTGACGATGACGGGCCGGGTCATCGGCACGCCGCCGTTCATGTCGCCGGAGCAGCTGCAGACCCCGCGCGGGGTCGGGCCGCGCTCCGACGTGTTCTCGCTGGCCACGCTGCTGGTGTACGCGGCGACGGGGCAGGGCCCCTTCGACGCGGACAGCCCGTACATGACGGCGTATCAAGTGGTGCACGAGCCGCCGTCGCTGGGCTCGGTGCCGGACAAGCTGCGGCGGGTGGTGGAGCCGTGCCTGTCCAAGGACCCCGGGGACCGGCCGTCGGCGGACGAACTCCTCGTACGGCTGCGGGACCTGCCCGCCGACCTGGGCGCGGCGGCCGGGCCCGCGACCGGCCCGCGCAGCACCCGGGAGACGGACACGCAGCACCACCTGTCGGCGGACGACGACACCCCGGCGCCGGTCGCTTCCCCTGCTGATGGTCCCGGCGACACCTCCGCCGAGGAATCCGGCTCCGCAGCGGGGGCCCTGACGGGCGGTCGGCTGCGCCGCCGCTGGCGCCCGGTGCTGGCCGCCGCGGTGGCCGTGGCCGCGATCGGCGGCGGCGTCGCGGTGCTGCGCGCCGGAGACGCCGACGGGTCCGCCGGGTCCGACGGCCCGGGCGGCAAGGGCGGCGACATCGCGGCGGCCGGGGCGCGGCTGCCGGGCGGTTTCGCGCCGTGGCGCAAGACCGTGCCGGGCGGCCGCGAGGACATTCCGGATGAGCTGCGCTGTGTGACGCGCGGCGAGGCGCTGTTCTGCGGGGGCGGCGGGGTCGTGGCGACGCGGCTCAGGCTCTCCGACGGCTCCCGGGTGTGGACGCGGAAGAGCCCCGGCGTCCCGGTGCAGGGCATGCACCTGGTGGGCGCCACCGACGACACCGTGCTCGGCTACCGCTTCGCGGCCGAGGACGCGCCGGGCGACCCGGCCACCGAGGTGGTCGCCGTCGACGCGGCCAAGGGCAGGGAGCTGTGGTCGGTGCCCTCGGGCTCCCAGTCGACGTCGGTGACCGGGGCCACCCGCGACGCGGCGGTCGTCGGCTCGACGGCCGTCACGGTCGACCCGTCGAACACCCGCTTCGAGGCACGGCGCGCACACACCGGCAGCGTCACCTGGAAGCGACCCTTCCCCACGGGCACGCAGTGCGCGCCGCTCCCCTCCGGAGACCGGCTGTACGCGATGTGCGCGCCGAACCCCGAGGTGGCGGCGGGCGCGGTGCGCCACGCCACCCTGCGCACCGTCGACCTCTCCACCGGCACGCTCGGCCGGCCCGTCGCGCTGAAGGGCCCCGCGCAGCCGATCGGCACCGACGGCGACAGCCTGGTGTTCCTCCACCGCGACCAGCGGCGGCTGGAGTCCATCGGCTACGACGGGGTCGTGCGGGTGGACCGGGACTCGCACAAGGTCACGTACTCCCGGCTGCCGAGGACGTACGCGGGGACGCCGGGCCTGGTGGACGGCACCGTCTTCGTGAGCGGCGACACGGGGCTCGTCACCGCCTTCGACCCGGCGGACGGACGCAAGAAGTGGGACCGGCAGACCGGCGTCGAGGGTGTGTCGGGTCCGGTGGGCGGCGACGGGGCGCTGTACTTCAGCTCGGCCAGCGGCCGGGTCGTCGCGCTCGACCCGCGCAGGGGCACCTCGCTGTGGACGACGGACCCGCGGGCCGAGGGCCTGGCGGGCGAGACGAACGCGAGCGCGCGGGTGGCGGTCGCGGGCAGCGCGGTGGTCGTGGCGGCCGCGAAGAACACGGTGTTCGCCTTCGACGCGACGAAGCCCCCGAAGTCGGGCTGACGCGCGGAGGCCGGCCCCGGCCCGCCCGACATGACGCGGCCGCCGGGTCCGGTGGTGTGCTCCGGAGTTCCGGCGGCCGATGGCGCCCGTGCGTCGTGTGCCCCGTGGCGTGGCGTGGCCTGTCGTGTGCCGTGCGTGGGTCGGGTCGTGTCCTGCGGGCCCTGCGGCGGGCCGGATCAGCAGCGCGGTGCCACGTATCCGTTGCTGCCCGTGCGGACGTACGTGTCCGAGACGTACCGGCCGCTGCCGATCCTGTCCCAGATCTTCGAGGTGCCCGTGGGACCCGAGACCGTCTCGCCGGGACGCTGGCAGGAGATGGTCACCCGGGCGCCGGCCCGGAGCCGGCCCACCGTGCCGTACGACGTGCCGGGGCCCGAGCGGACGTTGACGTCCGCGGCGATCGCGTAGGTGCCCCCGGCCAGGGCCTCGACGGACTCGTCGGGCTCGTCCGTGACGGCCGGTGTCATGACGTTCTCGCTCACCGTGCTCTCCCCCCGTGACGGGCGGCGCGGGCCGCCCTCGGTGTGCTTCTCACACCAGGACGCGCCCGCGCCGCACAAAGGTTCCCGGGGAAGGGCCGGGGTTCAGCCGAGCTTCGACACGTCCCTGACGGCGCCCTTGTCGGCGCTGGTCGCCATCGCCGCGTACGCGCGCAGCGCCTGGGAGACCTTGCGCTCGCGCGCCTTGGGCGCGTACACCCCGCCGAGCGCCTCGCGGCGGGCGGCCAGCTCCGCCTCCGGCACGAGGAGCTCGATCGAGCGGCCGGGGATGTCGATGCGGATCCGGTCGCCGTCCTCGACCAGCGCGATCGTGCCGCCGGACGCGGCCTCGGGCGAGGCGTGGCCGATGGAGAGGCCGGACGTGCCGCCGGAGAAGCGGCCGTCGGTGACCAGCGCGCAGGACTTGCCCAGGCCCCGGCCCTTGAGGAAGGAGGTCGGGTAGAGCATCTCCTGCATGCCCGGGCCGCCCTTGGGGCCCTCGTAGCGGATGACGACGACGTCGCCCTCCTTCACGCCCTTGTTGAGGATCTTCTCGACGGCCTCTTCCTGCGATTCGCAGACGACGGCCGGGCCCTCGAAGGTCCAGATGGACTCGTCGACGCCCGCGGTCTTCACCACGCAGCCGTCCACGGCGATGTTGCCCTTGAGGACGCCGAGCCCGCCGTCCTTGGAGTAGGCGTGGGCCACGTCGCGGATGCAGCCGTTCGCGGCGTCCGTGTCCAGGCTGTCCCAGCGCTCGGACTGCGAGAAGGCCTCGGCGGAGCGCCGGCAGCCGGGCGCCGCGTGCCACAGTTCGAGCGCCTCGTCGGACGCGGAGCCCGAGCGGACGTCCCAGGTGTCCAGCCACTCCTTGATGGAGGGCGAGTGGACGGTGTGCACGTCCTCGTTGAGCAGGCCGCCGCGGTAGAGCTCGCCGAGGAGGGCGGGGATGCCGCCGGCGCGGTGCACGTCCTCCATGTAGTACGTCGTGGTGGGCGCGGCGTTCGGGGCGACCTTGGCCAGGCACGGGACGCGGCGCGAGACGGCGTCGATGTCGGTCAGGTCGTAGTCCACCTCGGCCTCGCGGGCCGCGGCGAGCAGGTGCAGGATCGTGTTGGTGGAGCCGCCCATCGCGATGTCGAGGGCCATGGCGTTCTCGAAGGCGGCGTGGGTGGCGATGTTGCGCGGCAGGACCGAGGCGTCGTCGCCGTCGTAGTGGCGCCGGGTGATGTCGACGACCGTCCGGCCGGCCCGCTCGTACAGCGCCTTGCGGGCGGTGTGCGTGGCGAGGACCGAGCCGTTGCCGGGCAGGGAGAGGCCGATGGCCTCGGTCAGGCAGTTCATCGAGTTGGCGGTGAACATGCCGGAACAGGAGCCGCAGGTCGGGCAGGCGTTCTCCTCGATGCGGAGGATGTCCTCGTCCGAGACGCTCTCGTCGACCGCGTCGCTGATCGCGTTGACCAGGTCGAGCTTGCGGACGGTGCCGTCGACGAGCGTGGCCTTGCCGGCCTCCATCGGGCCGCCGGAGACGAAGACCGTCGGGATGTTCAGGCGCAGGGCGGCCATCAGCATGCCGGGGGTGATCTTGTCGCAGTTGGAGATGCAGATCAGCGCGTCGGCGCAGTGCGCCTCGACCATGTACTCGACCGAGTCCGCGATCAGGTCGCGGGAGGGCAGGGAGTACAGCATGCCGCCGTGGCCCATCGCGATGCCGTCGTCCACGGCGATCGTGTTGAACTCGCGGGGGATGCCGCCGGCCTCGCGGATCGCCTCGGAGACGATGCGGCCGACGGGCTGCAGGTGGGTGTGGCCGGGCACGAACTCCGTGAAGGAGTTGGCCACCGCGATGATCGGCTTCCGCCCGATGTCGGCCCCCGGTACACCGGAGGCACGCATAAGGGCGCGGGCGCCCGCCATGTTGCGGCCGTGGGTGACGGTACGGGACCTCAGCTCGGGCATCGTCGCTCGCTCCTTCGGGGGCCCCGGGCGGGGCCTTCGCGGCAGGGTATGACTTGCTGCCGAGCGTACGCCGCCGCTCCACGATCCGGACAGACTGTCCGAATGCCGGGACGGGCGTCTCGCTGAGCGGCCACGGCGGGCGGCTCAGGGCCCGGTCAGATGTCCCTGCACGACCGGGGCGACCCGTGCCACGATCTGCTCCACGTCGGCCGACGCCAGCGGCTCGACCTGGAGCACGTACCGCAGCATGGCGATGCCGACCAGCTGCGCGGCCGCGAGCTCGGCCCGCAGCTCCGCGTCCGGCAGGTCCAGGCGGCGCGCGATGCGGCCGAGGATCTGGGCGGCGATCAGGCGGCGGAAGACCGCCGCGGCCGTTTCGTTGTTCATCGCGGAGCGCACCACGGCGAGCAGCGGGACGCGCGTCGCGGGGTTCTCCCAGATGCCGAGGACGAAGCGGGTCAGGCGCTCCCCGACGCCGTCCGGCGGCCCCTCCTCGAGGGCGGCGGGCGCCTCCAGGGCGGGCGCGAAGGTGGCGGTGACGGCCGCCTCGAAGACCTGTTCCTTCGTGCCGAAGTAGTGGTGCACGAGCGCCGGGTCGACGCCCGCGGCCTTGGCGATGCCGCGCACGGAGGCCTTCTCGTAGCCCCGCTCGGAGAATTCCTCGCGCGCCGCCCGCAGGATCTGGTCGCGCGTGGCGGGTCCGGTCTCCGTTTGCGTACGGGAGGGGCGGCCGCGGCGGCGCGGGGCGGCGTCCTCGGCCGCGGCGCCCCGGGTCACGGGCGGTGGACCTTCATGGCGGAGGCGAGGTGCAGCCGCGTGAAGGCGAGCGCCTCGGCGAGGTCGGCCTCACGTTCGGCGCTGGACATCGCGCGCCGGGTGTTGACCTCGATGACGACGTGCCCGTCGAAGCCGGAGACCGCGAGGCGCTCCAGGAGCTCGGCGCACGGCTGCGTGCCGCGGCCGGGGACCAGGTGCTCGTCCTTGGCCGAGCCCTTGCCGTCGGCGAGGTGCACGTGGCCGAGCCGGTCGCCCATCCGGTCGACCATGTCCATCGCGTCCGTGCGGGCGGTCGCGGTGTGCGAGAGGTCGACGGTGAAGTGGCGGTAGTCGTCCTTGGTGACGTCCCAGTCGGGCGCGTACGCGAGCATCTCGCGGTCGCGGTAGCGCCAGGGGTACATGTTCTCGACGGCGAAGCGCACGTCCGTCTCGTCGGCCATGCGCCAGATGCCGTCGACGAAGTCGCGGGAGTACTGCCGCTGCCAGCGGAACGGCGGGTGGACCACCACGGTGGACGCGTCGAGCTTCTCCGCGGCGGCCTTCGCGCGCTGCAGCTTGACCCACGGATCGGTCGACCAGACCCGCTGGGTGATCAGGAGACAGGGGGCGTGAACGGCCAGGATGGGGATCCGGTGGTAGTCGCTCAGCCTGCGCAGCGCCTCGACGTCCTGGCTGACGGGGTCCGTCCAGACCATGACCTCGACGCCGTCGTAGCCCAGGCGCGCGGCGATCTCGAAGGCCGTCGCCGTCGACTCCGGATAGACCGAGGCCGTCGACAGGGCGACCTTCGCATCCGGGATGCGCACCACTGGTTCTGCCACGAGGGACAGGGTACGGGCCGCGTCGGGACGCCGGGGAGGTGGCCCGGTGGCGCTCCGGTCCGGGGGCCGGTGGCCGGGATCAGGATCCATGCCGCCCGCTCACGACGCCGGAAGGTGGTCGAGCCTGCGCAGGATCACGCCCTCGCGCAGCGCCCACGGGCAGATCTCCAGGGCCTCGACCCCGAAGAGGTCCATCGCGCCCTCCGCGACGAGCGCCCCCGCGAGCAGCTGTCCGGCCCGCCCCTCGGAGACGCCGGGCAGCTCCGCGCGCTCCTGCGTGGTCATCGCGGCGAGCTGCGGCACCCAGTCCTCCAGGGACTTCCGCTTGAGCTCCCGCTGTACGTAGAGGCCGTCCGCCGAGCGTGCGGCGCCCGCGAGCCGGGCGAGCTGCTTGAACGTCTTCGACGTCGCCACGATGTGGTCGGGGGCGCCGAAGCGGCTGAACTCGCCGACCGTACGGGCGATCTGGGCCCGCACGTGCCGCCGCAGCGCCTTCACGTCGGAGGGGTCGGGCGGATCCGTCGGCAGCCAGCCCGCGGTGAGCCGTCCGGCGCCCAGCGGCAGGCTGGCGGCGGCGTCCGGCACCTCGTCGATGCCGTACGCGATCTCCAGGGAGCCGCCGCCGATGTCCAGGACCAGGAGCTTGCCCGCGGACCAGCCGAACCAGCGCCGGGCGGCCAGGAACGTCAGCCGGGCCTCCTCCTCGCCGGAGAGCACCTGGAGGTCGACGCCGGTCTCCTCCCGGACGCGGGCGAGCACCTCGTCCGCGTTGCTCGCCTCGCGCACCGCGGAGGTGGCGAACGGCAGCACTTCCTCCACGCCCTTGTCCTCGGCCGCGTCCATCGCCTCGCGGACGATGGTGACCAGGCGGTCGACGCCCGCGGGGCCGATCGCCCCGGCCGGGTCGAGGAGTTGGGCCAGGCGCAGGTCGGCCTTGTGCGAGTGTGCGGGCAGCGGGCGCGCACCGGGGTGGGCGTCGACCACGAGCAGATGCACCGTGTTCGACCCCACGTCGAGGACACCGAGTCTCATATACGGAACGCTACGCCGCGTGGGGCGATTGTCGGTCCCCGGGCGGTCGGCCGCACGCATACCCTGGAGACGTGCCAAAGACGAAAAAGGCGAAGACCGACAAATCGAAGTCGGGGAAGTCGTCGACCAAGCAGGCCGCGTCGGAGAAGCCGACGAAGCAGGGAACCCCAGAGAAGACAGAGAAGGCCGCGAAAACCGCGAAGGCGGGAACGCCGGGGAAGCCGGGAAAGCCGGGGAAGCCGGGGAAGCCGGAGCCGGACGAGAAGGGCCTCGACTTCGCCCGTGCCTGGGTGGAGTTCCCCGATCCCGCGGACGACGAGCAGGTCTTCCGCTGTGATCTGACATGGCTGACCTCTCGCTGGAACTGCATCTTCGGGAGCGGCTGCCAGGGCATCCAGGCGGGCCGCGCGGACGACGGCTGCTGCACGCTGGGCGCGCACTTCTCCGACGAGGACGACGAGAAGCGCGTCGCCGGGTACGTGAAGCGGCTCACGCCCGACATCTGGCAGCACCACGACGTGGGCCGGGAGTCCGGGTGGACCGCCACGGACGAGGACGGCGACCGCCAGACCCGTCCGTACCAGGGGTCGTGCATCTTCCAGAACCGCCCCGGGTTCGCGGGCGGCGCCGGCTGCTCGCTGCACATCCTGGCGCTGAAGGAGGGCCGCGAGCCGCTGGAGACCAAGCCGGACGTGTGCTGGCAGCTGCCGGTGCGCCGGACGTACGAGTGGATCGACCGGCCCGACGACACCCGTGTCCTGCAGGTGTCGATCGGTGAGTACGACCGGCGGGGCTGGGGCCCCGGCGGCCACGACCTGCACTGGTGGTGCACGTCGGCGACGTCGGCGCACGGCGCGGGCGACCCGGTGTACGTCTCCTACCGCCCGGAGCTGATCGAGCTGATGGGCAAGGAGGGGTACGACCGGCTGGTGGAGCTGTGCGAGGAGCGGCTGGCGTCCCAACTGCCGCTGCTCGCACCGCACCCGGCGGATCCCCCGGCGGTGCCGGGCCGCTAGGGCGGGTGGCGCGGAGGGCGCGTGGTGCGGAGGGCGGGTGGCGTGGAGGGCGGGCCTCAACTCGGGCTCGGTCCTCCGCTGCCGTCGCCCGGCGGCGGTGACGAGTCGCCCCCTCCCGGGTCCGTCGGCGTGGGCGTCGGGTCGGTCGGCGTGGGTGTCGGGTCCGGGTCGGTGGGGCCCGGGTCCGACGGGCCGGGGTCGGACGGGTCCGGGTCGGACGGACCGGGGTCGGAGGGGTGCGGGTGGGACGGGCCGGGGTCGGTGGGCCGCGGTCCCGGGCCCGGCGAGGTCGGCGGGCGGCCGTTCCCGTACCCGTCGATCGCGACGACCGCGCCGGACGGCGCGACGGCGATCCGCGCGCGCCAGTGCCCCGACGGCTCGTGGCGGGGGTCGACGTACACCCGGACGGTGATCGACTCCCCGGGCGCGAGCGTCCCCGACGTGCGGCTCAGATAGAGCCAGGGCGCGCCGCCGGACGCCGACCAGTGGACCGGTGAACCGCCGGACGCCGTCAGCGTGATGAGGGTCGTGCCGCCGCTGTGCCCGGCCTCGACGGTGAGGCGGCCGTGGCCGGTGGTCGCGCCGGACGGGGGCCCGCCGCCGCTGATGACCTCCACCGAGACGTCCGGCGAGCGGCTGCCCGCGGTGAAGCGCGGCTCGGGGCCCTTGCGGGCGTTGCCCGCGTTCTCGTAGCTGTCCGGGACCCGGTCGCTGCCCAGGCCGTCGGCGTCGTCGCTGGCGGTGACGGACCGGCCGTCGTGGCCCTCGCCGGTGAGCGGCGCCCCGCGGTAGGCGGCCCACAGGGCCAGCACCGGGGCGGCCACCACCGTGGCGACGACGGTGGTCGTCACGGCCCGGGCGCGCAGGCGGTCGCGGCGGGCCGCGTGGTCCTTGGGGTCCATCGGGAAACCGCGCCGGTCGTAGCGCGGGGCGCCGCCCCGTGCGCGGGGGGCGTGCGCCATCGCCCCGTGCAGGGCGGCCCGCGGGGCCTCGACGACGGGGAGCGTGGCGGGGCTGACGGCCGTGCCCGGCCAGGCGCCCGCGCCGGCCCGCTCGGCGGTGCGGCGGCAGCGCGGGCAGTCGTCGACGTGCCGGACCAGCTCGCCGCGCAGGGCGGTGCCGAGGAGGAGCTGGTTGTCGCCGGTCAGCCGGGCGACGATGGGGCAGCTCCCGGTCTCCACGACGGCGAGCGCGGCGCGGGTGCGCTCCACCTCGCAGGCGGCGGAGGCCAGCAGGGAGCGCGTACGTGTGAGATCGAGGCCGAGGACGGCGGCGACCTCGGCGGGGGCGAGCCGGTGGCGCACGGCCAGTTCCAGCGCCTCGCGCTGCTCGGGGGTGGTGCCGGCGGCCTCCGGCCAGGCGAGCTGGGCGAGTTCGCGGCGGTGGCGGCGCTCGGTGTCCTCGGGAGGGGCGGAGGCGTCGGACCCTGCGGACCCTTCGGACGCGTGGGACCCGTCAGGCCCGTCGGCCCCTTCGGACCGGCCGGACTCGGCGGGTTCGGCGTGCCCGCCGGGCTGCCCCGGCTGTCCGGCCTGTCCGGGCCGGCCGGAGTCGTGCGGGCGGGCGGCGGGTACGGCGGGGTCGGGCAGCGTGGGCGTGGCGGGGGCCGCGGGGTGGTCGGCGGCGGGCTTTCCCGCGGCGTGCGCGTGCCGTCCCTCGCGGCTGCGCTTGGCCGCGGCGAGGCGGCGCAGGCAGACCCAGCGGGCCAGGGCGTAGAGCCAGGGCTTGAGCTCGCCCGCGGCCTCGGGCGCGCGGGCGCCGCGCCGCTCGGCGAGATGGAGCACGTCCCCGAGGGCCGCCGTCGCCGCGTCGTGGTCGCAGAGGACGGACAGGCAGTACGTGAACAGGCCGTCCAGACACGGTTCGTAGCGCGCGGGCGGGGCGCTCCGGGGCGCCGGGCGGGCTGCCACGCGCTTGCGTGCGTCACGGTGCGCCCGGTGTGCGCCGGTTGCGTTCACGGGAGTTTCCGGCCTGCTGCTCATCACCCGTGCGAAGTTAGGCGGGCGGCGCGGGGGCCCTCCTCCCTCTTGAGCCAATTTAATCCTTACGGGTGAACAGATCCCTCAAAAGGGGACAGGAATGTCAGATTCCGTGGCCTGGGCCCTCACGCGGGGCGAGCGCCCGGACCCGGCGCCGACGGCGATGTCAGTGGGCTCCGCTACGGTTCCGACCATGGCTGCCCGTACGAAATCCGCCAAGGACCGGCCGTCCTACCGCTGCACCGAGTGCGGCTGGCAGACGGCCAAGTGGCTCGGCCGCTGCCCCGAGTGCCAGGCCTGGGGGACGGTCGAGGAGTACGGCGCGCCCGCGGTCCGCACCACCGCCCCCGGCCGCGTCACCTCCTCCGCCGTCCCGATCGGCCAGGTCGACGGCCGGTCGGCCACCGCCCGTTCCACCGGCGTGCCCGAGCTGGACCGCGTGCTGGGCGGCGGCCTGGTCCCCGGCGCCGTCGTGCTACTCGCGGGCGAGCCCGGCGTCGGCAAGTCCACCCTGCTCCTGGACGTCGCCGCGAAGGCGGCGAGCGACGAGCACCGCACCCTCTATGTCACCGGCGAGGAGTCGGCGAGCCAGGTCCGGCTGCGCGCCGACCGGATCGGTGCGATCGACGACCACCTCTTCCTCGCCGCCGAGACCGACCTCGCCGCCGTCCTCGGCCACTTGGACGCGGTCAAGCCCTCCCTCCTGATCCTCGACTCGGTGCAGACGGTCGCCTCGCCCGAGATCGACGGGGCGCCCGGCGGCATGGCCCAGGTCCGCGAGGTCGCCGGCGCGCTCATCCGCGCCTCCAAGGAGCGCGGCATGTCCACGCTCCTGGTGGGCCACGTCACCAAGGACGGCGCCATCGCGGGCCCCCGCCTCCTGGAGCATCTGGTCGACGTGGTCCTGCAGTTCGAGGGCGACCGGCACGCGCGCCTGCGCCTGGTCCGCGGCGTCAAGAACCGGTACGGGACGACGGACGAGGTCGGCTGCTTCGAGCTGCACGACGAGGGCATCACCGGCCTCGCCGACCCCAGCGGCCTCTTCCTCACCCGGCGCGCCGAGCCGGTGCCCGGCACCTGCCTGACCGTGACCCTGGAGGGCCGCCGCCCCCTGGTCGCCGAGGTCCAGGCGCTCACCGTCGACTCGCAGATCCCCAGCCCCCGCCGCACCACCTCCGGCCTGGAGACCTCCCGCGTCTCGATGATGCTGGCCGTCCTCGAGCAGCGCGGCCGGATCACCGCCCTCGGCAAGCGCGACATCTACAGCGCGACGGTCGGCGGCGTGAAGCTCTCCGAGCCCGCCGCGGACCTCGCCGTCGCCCTCGCGCTGGCCAGCGCGGCGAGCGACACCCCGCTGCCGAAGAATCTCGTCGCGATCGGGGAAGTGGGCCTGGCGGGCGAGGTCAGACGGGTCACCGGGGTCCAACGCAGACTGGCCGAGGCGCACCGGCTCGGCTTCACCCACGCCCTCGTACCGGCCGATCCGGGCCGGGTCCCCGCCGGTATGAAGGTCATCGAAGTCGCCGACATGGGGGACGCCCTGCGTGTCCTTCCCAGGTCTCGTCGCCGAGAGGCCCCACGGGAGGACGAAGAGCGCCGGTAGACTTTGCCCTGGTCTCGCCCATCCGTACGAAGCCGGTGCCGGCAGAGGCTTGGACAACCTGCGACCGAGGGAGTGCAGTGGCAGCCAACGACCGGGCAGCGAACCCCGGCAAGCCCGGCGGGAGCTCCGGTGCCGATGGGCTGATGCGCGCCTCCCTGAGCGCTGTCGCGCCCGGCCAGGCGCTGCGCGACGGCCTGGAGCGCATCCTGCGCGGCAACACCGGCGGACTGATCGTCCTCGGCTGGGACAAGACCGTCGAATCGATGTGTACCGGCGGCTTCATCCTGGACGTCGAGTTCACGGCGACGCGCCTGCGCGAGCTGTGCAAGCTCGACGGCGGCATCGTCCTCGACAAGGACATCACCAAGATCCTGCGCGCGGGCGTGCAGCTGGTGCCGGACCCGACGATCCCCACGGAGGAGACGGGCACCCGGCACCGCACCGCGGACCGGGTGAGCAAGCAGGTCGGCTTCCCCGTGGTCTCGGTGTCCCAGTCGATGCGCCTGATCGCGCTCTACGTGGACGGCCAGCGCCGCGTCCTGGAGGACTCCGCCGCGATCCTCTCCCGCGCGAACCAGGCGCTCGCCACCCTGGAGCGGTACAAGCTCCGCCTCGACGAGGTCGCGGGCACGCTCTCCGCGCTGGAGATCGAGGACCTGGTGACCGTGCGGGACGTCACCGCCGTCGCCCAGCGCCTGGAGATGGTGCGCCGCATCGCCACGGAGATCGCCGAGTACGTGGTCGAGCTCGGTACGGACGGGCGCCTGCTCGCCCTCCAGCTGGACGAGTTGATCGCGGGCGTGGAGCCCGAGCGCGAGCTGGTCGTCCGGGACTATGTGCCCGAGCCGACCGCCAAGCGCTCCCGGACGGTGGACGAGGCGCTGGCCGAGCTGGACTCGCTCACCCACGCCGAGCTCCTCGAACTCCCCACGGTGGCGCGCGCCCTCGGCTACACCGGCTCCCCCGAGGCCCTCGACTCCGCGGTGTCCCCGCGCGGCTTCCGGCTCCTGGCCAAGGTCCCCCGGCTGCCCGGCGCGATCATCGACCGGCTCGTCGAGCACTTCGGCGGTCTGCAGAAGCTGCTCGCCGCGAGCGTGGACGACCTGCAGGCCGTGGACGGCGTCGGCGAGGCGCGGGCGCGCAGCGTGCGCGAGGGACTCTCGCGCCTGGCCGAGTCCTCGATCCTCGAGCGGTACGTCTAGCCTTCGGCGGCCCGGCACCCGGGCTCGGGCTCGGGTGCCGGGCCGGGGTCCGGCCCGGTGCCGGTCGGACCCGTCTCCGGGGCGGGCGCTGCGGTCAGTCCTTCTCCAGGACGAAGGACGCGCGGGCCGTCCCCAGGCCGGGGGCCTTCGCCTCGACCAGGTAGGTGCCCGGGGCCGCCGTGCCCGCGGAGGGCGTCGCGCACTGCGGGGCGCTGGCCCGCCGGTCCCACTGCACCGCGTGCGTGACGCGCCCCTCGGCGGGCACGCGCAGCAGCAGGCTCGCGCCGCCGCCCGGGCAGTCGGCCGACGACCAGAACTCGTCGTCGTCCTCGGCCTGAGTGATCGTCAGCACGGTTCCCTTGCCGCCGAGATCGACCTTGCAGGCCTTGCCGCCGCCGTTCTCGGCGACCAGCTCGAACTTCGGCTTCTGGCCGATCTCGTAGCGGTTGCGCAGACTGCGGACCTTCAACTTCACGTCGCCGGACGTGCAGTTGGGCAGGCGCGTCCCGGCGGGCAGCCGGTCGCCCGAGCCGCCTCCGCCCTTGGCGCCGTCGTCGGAGCCGCCGCCCGCGGAGCCGCCCGAACCACCGGAACCCTCCGAGCCGCCGGAGCCGGACCCACCGGAGCCCGAGCCGCCGGAGCCGCCCGAACCGCCGGATCCGTCGCCCGAGCCGTCGTCCGACTCGTCCCGGCCGCCCGGGTGTTGGCTGATCGCGGGCCCGGAGCCGGAAGGGCCGGGAGTGATGGACGTGGCGGGTCCGTTGCCGCCGGGCCCGTCGGCGTTGTTGCCGTTGCCCCCGCCACCCGAGGTGACGATCCAGACGACGAGCAGCACCAGCAGCCCGAGTACGGACAGCAGAACGGCCCTCCGACGCCAGTAGATGGTGGAGGGAAGCGGCCCGACCGGATTGCGCAGAGATCCCACGCCCAAACCTTACGAGAGATCCGCTGCTTCTCCTGCCCCACATGCCGCCTTGACCGACAAAGTTTCCGGATCATCATCCCGGAACGGGTCGGGGCGCTCGTGGGACCCGCTCCGGACCGCCCCTGTCCGCCGTTCCCCGCCCCCCTGTCGATCGACAGGGGCTGTGACGGGACGATCGCCGGATGTGACGATTCGGCCCCACTCCGTACCGTCCGCAATCATGGACACCATGACCGACGACCTCTACCGCGACATCACCGGCTTCGCCCACGACACACCGTCGTGGTTCCAGCATCTCGCGGAGGTGTGGACGGAGCTCGGACTGCTCCTCTTCGGCGTGCTCTTCATCGTCGCCTGGTGGCGGGCCAGGAGCGGGGAACCCCGTGCCCTGGCGGTCGCGGTGCTCGCCCCGCTGGGGACCGCGGTCGCCTACGTGTGCAGCGAGTTGTTCAAGTCCGGGATCCAGGAGGAGCGGCCCTGCCGGGCGGTGACCGGCGCGCTGCGACCGCTCGTGGAGTGCCCGCCGCACGGCGACTGGTCCTTCCCCAGCAACCACTCCACGATCGCGGGCGCCGCCGCGGTGGGCCTCGCGCTGGCCTGGCCGCGCATCGCGGCGCTGACGGTGCCGATGGCCGTGCTCATGGCGTTCTCGCGGGTCTTCGTCGGCGTGCACTACCCGCACGACGTGGCGGTCGGTCTGCTCTTCGGCGCGGTGATCGTGTTCGTGCTCGTACGGCTCGCGACGCGTCCGGTGGCGCGGATCACACTGGCGATGCGGGGGTCGTCGACGGGCGTCGTGCAGTGGTTCGCGGGCCCGGGCCCGCGCGGCGCCGCGACCGCACCCGCCGCCTCCACCCCCGCGGCCGTCCCGGCTCCGGGCCAGGGGCAGCAGGCGTACGGCGGCCAGGGGCACGGCGGTCAGGGGCACGGCGGTCAGGAGTACGGGTACGGGCAGCAGGGCCGTGATCCGCAGGGGTACGCGCAGCACGACGGGTACCAGTCGCAGGGCTACGGCCACGACGCGAACGCGTACGCCTCGCCCGCGTACGCGGCCCCTCACGCGCAGGAGCCGAACCCGTACGGGCCCCGAGCCGCGTACGACCCGAACGGGTACGACGCCACCGCGCACCGGCCGGACGGGTACCAGCCGGGCGCGCAGGACCCGAACGCGTACGCCCCGGATGCGTACGCCCCCGACGGATACGGCTCCGACGAGTACGCCTCCCACGGGTACGACCCGAACGGCTATGTCCCGGACGGCAACGGCCAAGCCGGTCAGGACCCCTCGGCCGCGGGGCAGGACCCGGCGGCGTACGACCCGCCCACGATGCCGTTCCGCCGGGACGACCTGCCCCGGCACTGACGCCCGGTCAGCGGGGCGGTCCGCGGGGCGGTCCGCGGCACCGGGGTCAGTCGGTCCCCGGAACGAGCCCCGCCTCGTACGCGACGATCGCCGCCTGGACGCGGTTCCTGACGCCGAGCCGGTCCAGGACCGCGCTGACATACGCCTTGACCGTGCCCTCCACGAGGTGGAGCCGGGCCGCGATCTCCGGGTTGGACAGGCCCGCGCCGACCAGGCCGAGCACCTCGCGCTCGCGCGGGGTGAGCGCCCCCGCCCGGGCCCGGGCCTCGGCACCGCGGCCCAGGCGCCGGGCGCCGAGGCCGTCGATGACGTGCCGGGCGACCTTGGGCGAGAGGAAGGCGGCACCGCCCGCCACCGCCCGGACCCCCGCGATGAGTTCGTAGGGGTCGCCGGACTTCAGCAGGAAGCCGGTGGCGCCGCCGCTCAGCGCGCGGGCGACGTACGCGTCCTCGGAGAAGGTCGTCAGCATCGCGACCGCGGTCCCCGGCACGGTCCGGACGATCTCCTCGCCCGCCGCGAGACCGTCCAGGCGGGGCATGCGGATGTCCAGGAGCGCCACGTCGGGGCGGTGCGCCTGCGCCATCGCGACGGCCTCCCGCCCGTCCCCCGCCTCCGCGACGACCTCGATGCCCGGACCCGCACCGAGGATGGCGCGCACGCCCGCCCGGATCATGGCCTCGTCGTCGGCGAGGAGGACGCGGATGGTGGGGTTCGCAGGGTTCGTCCGGGCCGTCGTGTTCACCTTGGGCACCTCCCCTCCTCTTCATGGGTGTCTCTTCATGGGTGTCTCTTCACCGGTTTCTCTTCGCCGCCCGTCGGGATGACGGTCTTGTCCACCAGGCGGTCGCGCCCGCCGCCCTCCGTGCCGAAGCAGATCCTGAAGTGCGCCACGGCGGTGAAGAGTTCGGTGCTGGCGCGGTAGTACGCGCAGTCCGCCCCGTCCGGCGGCGGGGTCGGCGCGCGCTCCAGCGGCGGGTCGGAGACGGTCCGGTCCGGCAGTACGCGCTCGGCCTCGGCGCGCGGTTCGCCGACGCGCAGGCGGGCGTAGTCGGCGGGGTCCAGGGCCGCGTGCACGCGCGAGTACGCGTACCAGGCGAACGTCCCCCCGACGAGCAGCACACCCGTGGTGACGGCCGCGCCGAAGGCGAGGACCGTACGGCGCCGGGCGTACGCGAGGCGGGCGCCCGGCGGCGGGGGCGGTGCCGGGGTCGGGCCATGGACCGGGAGGCGGGCGGTGACGCGGAAGCCGGCACCGTGGGGGCCCGCGTCCAGCGTGCCGCCCAGGTCCGTGACGCGGGTGCGCAGGGCGCGCAGACCGGTGCCGTCCCGCCGGTCGGACGGAGCCGGATCGGCCGCTCGCGGGCCGGTGTTCGTGACGGTGACCGTCGTCGTGGCGCCGTCGTGCGCGACCGCGACGGTGACGTGGGCGCCCGGCGCGTGCCTGGCCGCGTTGGTCAGGGCCTCCTGGACGACGCGGTGGACGGTGCGGTCGGTCAACTCGCCGCGCGCCGGGTCACCCTGTCGTCCGTGACGGATTTCGTCGCCCGCGTACGTGACGCGCAGGCCCGACTCCGCGGCGCGGGCGACGAGTTCCGCGACGGTCTCGCCCGCCGGGGCCAACGGGGCCCGTTCGTCGCCCTCCTCGCGGAGCAGCCCGATGATCGTGTGCAGCCGGTCCGTGGCCTGCGAGGCGGCGGCGCGGAGCTCCGCGGCGGCCGCGCGGTGCGGATCCGGCAGGTCGGGGGCGACCTGGAGGGCACCCGCCCGCACGGCGATCAGGCTCAGCTCGTGCCCCAGGGAGTCGTGCATGTCCTGGGCGATGCGGGCCCGTTCGCGCAGCCGGGCCCGGTCGGCGACGATGCGCTGTTCGCGCTCCAGGTGGTCGGCGCGGGCCCAGCCCGCGGCGGCCAGTTCGCGGCCCTGGCGCCAGTAACGGCCCGCGAGCCACGGGAAGACCGCGCCGAACAGCAGCGTCCCCATGAGGACGAGCCACTCGACGGCCGGGTCGACGTCCCGCACGGCGATCTTCGCGGTGCCGGCGGCCGCGATGCCCGCGAAGGCGAGGAGGGCCGGGCGGGCGCGGTCCGCCCGGCGGCCGAGGAGCAGCGCGAAGACGGCGAGGGACGCGCCGTACGAGAGCGTCATGAGGGACGGGCCGGTGGCGAGGCCGAGCGCGGCGGCGGCCAGGAACGCGGGCAGGGGGTGGGCCCCGCGGACGGAGACGGCCGCGGCGAGGACCGCGAGTCCGGTCAGTCGGCGGGCCAGGGGCTGCGGTTCGTTCAGGCCCAGGCGGTCCACGGTCAGCACGGGGATCGCCAGGGCGGTCCACAGCAGTGCGGCGCGCGCCCGCCGCCGTGTCCCGGTGCTCCCCGCTCCCCCTGTCACGCCCCCGACGCTACGTCCCCGCCGCCCTGCTCCGCCCCTGCCGATCGTCAGGTCCTGGGCCCCGGTGCGGGGCTCCCCCGCCCGCCCGATCCCGTCGGGACACGCCGACCCCGCCCACCCCGCGCCGGGAAACCGCCCGGGCAATGGCCCGGACCCCGCCGCCCCCATGGCAGGATCGGAGGTGCCATGACTGCGCCCACGAAGCCCATGCCGAACAGCCCCGTCCCCGGGGACGTCCCCGAGCCCGCCGGCGAGGCCCTGCACAGCCCCGTCATCGCGTGGTTCGAGACCCATGCCCGTGACCTGCCGTGGCGTCGTGAGGACGCCGGGCCGTGGGGCGTGATGGTCAGCGAGTTCATGCTGCAGCAGACGCCGGTCAGCCGCGTCCTGCCCGTCTACGAACAGTGGCTCGCCC
Organism: Streptomyces sp. NPDC002564; assembly: GCF_042889645.1. Classification (NCBI taxonomy): domain Bacteria; kingdom Bacillati; phylum Actinomycetota; class Actinomycetes; order Kitasatosporales; family Streptomycetaceae; genus Streptomyces; species Streptomyces sp. NPDC002564. Next base: position 27,524 of record NZ_JBIARE010000004.1, read on the forward strand.
GCTGGCCGCGCCCCGCCGATCTCGCCAAGGAGGCGCCGGGCGAGGCCGTCCGCGCCTGGGGGCGGCTCGGCTATCCGCGCCGCGCCCTGCGGCTGCACGGCGCCGCCGTCGCCATAACGGAACGGCACGGCGGCGACGTACCCGCGCAGCACGCCCAGTTGCTCGCGCTGCCCGGCATCGGGGAGTACACCGCGGCGGCCGTGGCGTCGTTCGCGTACGGGCAGCGGCACGCCGTGCTCGACACGAACGTGCGCCGGGTCTTCGCGCGGGCGGTGACCGGCGTGCAGTACCCGCCGAACGCGACGACCGCCGCCGAGCGCAAGCTCGCCCGCGCCCTGCTGCCCGAGGACGAGGCCACCGCCGCGCGCTGGGCGGCCGCCTCGATGGAGCTGGGCGCCCTGGTCTGCACCGCCAAGAACGAGAACTGCGCGCAGTGCCCGATCGCCGGGCAGTGCGCGTGGCGTGCGGCGGGCAAGCCCGCGCACGAGGGTCCGGCCCGCCGCGGGCAGACGTACGCGGGGACGGACCGTCAGGTGCGGGGCAAGCTGCTCGCGGTGCTGCGCGACGCCGTGGCGCCCGTGCCGCAGGCGGTGCTCGACCGGGTGTGGGACGAGCCGGTGCAGCGGGCCCGGGCGCTGGACGGTCTGGTCGCGGACGGCCTGGTCGAACCGCTCCCGGACGGCCTGTACCGCCTGCCCCTGACCTGATCCCGGGCGCAGCGGCCTTGGACCCGACGGCAAAGACGCCGCGGGCCCTGCCGAACACAGGTATTTATCCGAGTCCTACGTCTGTTACACAACCTACGCACAGCCGTGCGTCCGCCGCTGGCTGCTCCGCACAACCTCGTGACAACGCCTCCGTAGCTTCATACCTGTACCGCACAGCAGGGACGGCGGTCGGCAATGGGGACGGAACGGAGGCGGTTTGGTATGGCGCACGGCGAGGTGCTCGAGTTCGAAGAGTACGTCCGCACTCGGCAGGATGCTCTGCTGCGCAGTGCCCGGCGCCTGGTCCCGGACCCCGTGGACGCCCAGGACCTGCTGCAGACGGCGCTCGTGCGCACGTACGGCCGCTGGGACGGCATAGCCGACAAGCGGCTCGCCGACGCCTACCTGCGCCGCGTCATGATCAACACGCGGACGGAGTGGTGGCGGGCCCGCAAGCTGGAGGAAGTGCCCACCGAGCAGCTGCCCGACGCGAGCGTGGAAGACTCCACCGAGCAGCACGCGGACCGCGCGCTGCTGATGGACATCATGAAGGTGCTCGCACCCAAGCAGCGCAGCGTCGTCGTGCTGCGACACTGGGAGCAGATGTCCACGGAGGAGACGGCCGCCGCCCTCGGCATGTCGGCCGGAACGGTCAAGAGCACGCTGCACCGGGCGCTGGCCCGGCTCCGTCAGGAGCTGGAGAGCCGCGACCTGGACGCCCGCGCGCTCGAACGTGAGGAGCGGGAGAGTTGCGCGGCCTAGGCCCCCGGGCCGGACACGGTGTCAAGGCGGTGAGCACGGCGGTGGCCGGGTTCGCCGCCGTCGGCCTTTTGCTCTCCGCCTGTTCGACGGGCGGTTCCGGCGCGCGCGACGAGGGGCCGGCCAGCAGCGAGCCCGTGGTGTCGGCGGCCCCGTCCGCGTCCCCCTCCGCCTCCCTGCCGACGAAGAAGATCGACGCGGTGCGGCTCGTCAAGGACGACCCGAAGGTCAGTCCGGCGATCAAGCGTGATCTGAAGCCGTGCGTGGGGAAGGCGTACCCCGTCGACGTGTCGTACGGGAACCTGACCGGCGGATCGGCCACCGACGTCGTGGTGAACGTGCTGACCTGCGGCGACGCGGTGGGTATCGGCAGCTACGTCTATCGCGCCCAGGGCGATAAGTACGAGAATGTCTTCAAGGCCGAGGAGCCCGCCTCCGTCTACGCCGAGATCGACCGGGGCGACCTGGTCGTGACGAAGCAGCTGTACGAGAAGGGCGACTCGGTGGCGTATCCCTCCGGCGAGGAAGTGATCACGTACCGCTGGACGGCGAACCACTTCACCGAGTCGGGGCGTACCCGCAACGACTTCGGCAACGCGGTGGGCGACGAGCCCACCGAGCCGTCCGCCGACTGACCGACCGCACGCAGCCACGCACGCAGCACCGACGCACCGAAGAAGGACTGAGAGCATCCGATGGCAGAGCAGACCCACGTCCTGTTCGTCGAGGACGACGACGTCATCCGCGAGGCCACCCAGCTCGCCCTGGAGCGTGACGGCTTCGCCGTGACCGCGATGCCGGACGGCCTCGCGGGCCTGGAGGCGTTCCGCGCCGACCGGCCGGACATCGCCCTGCTCGACGTGATGGTGCCCGGTCTGGACGGTGTGTCGCTGTGCCGCCGCATCCGGGACGAGTCGACGGTCCCGGTGATCATGCTGTCGGCGCGCGCCGACTCCATCGACGTCGTGCTCGGCCTGGAGGCGGGCGCCGACGACTACGTGACCAAGCCGTTCGACGGCGCGGTCCTGGTCGCCCGCATCCGCGCGGTCCTGCGCCGCTTCGGCCACGCGGGCGGCCACGGCGGCGCCGCCGCGGGCGCGGAGGACGACTCCGCGGCGGACGGCGGCGTACTGCACTTCGGTGACCTGGAGATCGACACGGTCGGCATGGAGGTGCACCGGGGCGGGGCGCCGGTGGCGCTGACGCCGACCGAGATGCGGCTGCTCCTGGAGTTCTCGTCCGCGCCCGGCACGGTCCTCTCCCGCGACAAGCTCCTGGAGCGGGTGTGGGACTACGGCTGGGGCGGCGACACCCGCGTCGTCGACGTCCACGTGCAGCGGCTGCGGACGAAGGTGGGGCAGGACCGCATCGAGACGGTCCGCGGCTTCGGCTACAAGCTCAAGGCGTGAGCGGCCAGGTGGACGGCGGGAGGCGCGTCGGGCGCCGCCGGTCGCGGGGGACACGCAGGTCCCCCGTGACGCACGGGACGCATGGGACACGCAGGACGCACGGCACACACGGGACGCACGGCACACACCGGGCAGCAGTCAGGGGACGGCACGTATGAACGGGGGGCGCAGTGCGGTCGAACGCGTCCGCGCGATGTTCCGTTCCGGAAGCTCCGGAAGTTCCGGGAGCTCAGGAGGTTCCGGGAGCTCAGGAGGTTCCGGAGGTTCCGGGCGCTACGGATCGCGGCCGCGCGCCGGCATGCGGCTGCGTACCGGCGTGCGCTGGAAGATCGCCGCGGCGATCGCCCTGGTCGGCGCGCTGGTCGCGATCGCCCTGAGCCTGGTCGTGCACAACGCCGCGCGGGTCTCCATGCTCGACAACGCCCGCGACGTGCAGGACGAGCGCATCCAGTTCGCGCTGCGCCTGTACTCCTCCGCCTCCCAGCGGCAGACGCTGCAGTTCGGCACGAAGGTCGACGATCCGGAGCTGCCGCAGGAGCTGCGGCAGAAGGTCCTCAAGGGCCGGCGCGCCACCTTCGTCGAGGAGAAGCCCGACGGCGTGCCCGACATCTGGGCCGCCGTGCCGCTCGCCGACGGACACGTCCTGTCGCTGCACTCCCGGTTCACCGACCGCAGCGCCACCGTCATGAAGGACCTCGACCAGGCCCTGGTCATCGGCTCCATCGCGGTCGTCTTCGGCGGCTGCGCGCTCGGCGTGCTGATCGGCGGGCAGCTGTCGCGGCGGCTGCGCAAGGCGGCGACGGCGGCCGGCGAGGTCGCCCAGGGGCAGACGGACGTGAGCGTGCGCGAGGCGATCGGCGGGGTCGTCAAGGACGAGACCGACGACGTGGCCAGCGCCGTGGACGCCATGGCCGACGCCCTCAAGCAGCGCCTGGAGGCCGAGCGCCGGGTGACCGCGGACATCGCGCACGAGCTGCGCACGCCGGTCACCGGACTGCTCACCGCGGCCGAACTGCTGCCGCCCGGCCGCCCGACCGAGCTGGTCAGGGACCGCGCGCAGGCGATGCGTACGCTCGTCGAGGACGTCCTGGAAGTGGCGCGCCTCGACTCCGCGGCCGAGCGGGCCGAGCTGCAGGACATCACGCTCGGCGAGTTCGTGTCCCGGCGCATGAACGCGCTGACCACCGACGTGACCGTGACCGTCGTGCACGAGTCGGAGGTCACCACCGACCCGCGCCGCCTGGAGCGCATCCTCGGCAACCTCGTCGCCAACGCCACCAAGCACGGCAAGCCGCCCATCGAGGTGAGCGTCGAGGGCCGGGTGGTCCGGGTCCGCGACCACGGCCCCGGCTTCCCCGAGGCGCTCCTGGACGAGGGGCCGAGCCGGTTCCGCACCGGCAGCACGGACCGGGCGGGCCACGGGCACGGGCTCGGGCTGACCATCGCGGCGGGCCAGGCCCGGGTGCTGGGCGCACGGCTCACCTTCCGCAACGTCCGCCCGGCGGGCGCGGCGCCCGACGAGCCCGCCGAGGGCGCGGTCGCCGTCCTGTGGCTCCCCGAGCACGCACCGACCAACACCGGCAGCTACCCCGTCCTGCAGCTGCCGGACCTGCTCTGACCCCTGTCTCTCGCGGGGCGGCGCCCCCGTATCGAGCCCCCCCCGGGTAACAGGAGACACTCCCGTACCAAGAGACCCGTACGAAGAGACCCGTACCAAGAGAACGGCCCCCGGCGCTCGATGCGCCGGGGGCCGTCGTCCGCCGAGGCGGGGCGGTGGGATCAGACGTGCTCCGCGACCGTCTTCCCGGCCGCCCGCGCGGAGTCCCCTTCCGCGTTCCCGGCAGGCTGGTCACCGGCAGGCCGGTCACCGGCGGGCTCGCCGCCCGCCGGCTTCTCCGCCGCGGCCGAGCCGCGCAGCGGGATCTCCTTCACGAAGAAGGAGGCGAGCAGGGCCACGACGCTGATGGCCGCGCCGAGCAGGAAGGCCGAGTGCGTACCGGCCGACACCGCGTGCTGGTAGGCGTCGGAGATCGCCACGGGCAGCTCCTTCAGGCTGGCCGCGTCCAGCTGCGCCGACGACTCGGTGACCTTGCCGCCCAGCGACCCGGCGCGCTCGGCCATCACGTCCTGGACACGGTGGTTGAAGAGCGCACCCATGATCGCGACGCCGAAGGACGAGCCGAGGGTGCGGAAGAGCGTGGCGGAGGACGAGGCGACGCCCATGTCCTTCATCTCGACGCTGTTCTGCGCGACCAGCATGGTGATCTGCATCAGGAAGCCCATGCCGGCGCCGAGCACGGCCATGTAGAGGCCGGAGGTCAGGCGCGAGGTCTCGGTGTCCATCTGCGCCAGCAGGAAGAACCCGGTGACCATCAGGATCGTGCCGATGATCGGGAACATCCGGTACTTGCCGGTGGCGGTGGTGAACCGGCCCGCGACCATCGAGACGGCCATCATCGACAGCAGCATCGGGAGCAGCAGCAGACCGGAGTTGGTCGCGGACGCGCCCTGCACCGACTGCTGGTAGAGCGGCAGGAAGAGCATCGCGCCGAACATCACGAAGCCGGTGATGAAGCCGATGACGGCCATCAGCGAGAAGTTGCGGTTGGCGAAGATGTGCAGCGGCAGGATCGGCTCCGCGGCCTTCTTCTGTACGAAGAGGAAGCCGACGAGCGAGGCCACGCCGATGCCGATGAGCTCCATGATCACGGCCGAGCCCCAGGCGTACTCCGAGCCGCCCCAGGTGGTGACGAGCACGAGCGCGCTGATGCCGATGGTGAGCAGCGCCGCGCCGAGGTAGTCGATGCGCCCCTCGGCCTTCTTCTTGGGCAGGTGCAGCACGGTGGTGACCATGGCGAGGGCGACGGCGCCCAGCGGCAGGTTGATGTAGAAGGCCCAGCGCCAGCCGAGGTGGTCGGTGATGGAACCGCCGACGAGCGGGCCGCCGATCATCGCGATCGCCATGACGCCGGTCATCATGCCCATGTACTTGCCGCGGTCCCGCGGCGGCACGAGGTCACCGATGATCGCCATGACGCCGACCATCAGACCGCCCGCGCCCAGTCCCTGGATGGCGCGGAAGCCGATGAGCTGGCCCATGTCCTGCGCCATGCCGCTGAGCACGGAGCCGGCCAGGAAGATCACGATGGCGGTCAGGAAGGAGCCCTTCCGCCCGTACATGTCGCCGAGCTTGCCCCAGATGGGGGTGGAGGCCGCGGTGGCCAGGGTGTAGGCGGTGACGACCCACGACAGGTGCTCCATGCCGCCCAGGTCGCCGACGATCGTCGGCATCGCGGGGCCCACGATCATGTTGTCGAGCATCGCGAGCAGCATCGTGATCATCAGGGCCATGAGCACGACGCGCACGCTGCGCGGCTGCGGCTCGGCCTTGCCGGACCCGGCGCCGTCCTGCCGCCCGGCCGCTCCCCCGGCTTTCTCCATGGATATCTCCGACATGTTCCCCACTCCCCGTGCCTTCCGCACCGCGTACCTTCCGCAGCCCCGGCGTTTCTCGGGGCCCCCGGGTGCTTACTTGCCGCCCGGCTAGTTGACTACACTGGGGAAGGTAGACCCCTAACTAGCCGGGCGTCAAGTAAGTAGAATCGAAGTTCAGTGGAGTCGAGGAGCACCCCGATGGGCACGGGCACAGGAACGGGCAAGCAGCAGCGCCGCGGGAACACCCGTCAGCGCATCCAGGACGTCGCCCTCGAACTCTTCGCCGAGCAGGGGTACGAGAAGACCTCGCTCCGTGAGATCTCCGAGCGGCTGGACGTCACGAAGGCGGCGCTGTACTACCACTTCAAGACGAAGGAAGACATCCTCACCAGCATCTTCGACGACCTGACCAGGCCGATCGACGAGCTCATCGCGTGGGGGAACGCGCAGCCGCGGCCGGTCTCCCTGGAGGTCAAGCAGCAGACCCTGACGCGCTACAGCGAGACGCTCGTCGACGCCGCGCCGCTCTTCCGCTTCATGCAGGAGAACCAGGCGACGATGCGCGACCTGAAGACGGGCGAGAGCTTCAAGGACCGGATGCTCGGCCTCTACGACATCCTCAAGGACCCGGACGCGCCGATGCCGGACCAGGTGCGCTGCTTCAGCGCGCTGTTCACCATGCACGGCGGGATGTTCGTGCTCAAGGACGCCGAAGGCGACCCCGAGGAGAAGCGCAAGGCCATCCTGGAGGTCGCCATCGATCTGGTGACGCGGGCGCACACGGGCGCCTAGGGGGCGGTCGGGCCCCGGCGGCGGGGCCCGGAACCGGGTCGGAGCCGGCCGGAACCGGGTCGGACCGTCAGACCGTCAGGCCCTCCGAGCGGAGGAAGGCGACCGGGTCGACGGCCGAGCCGTAGTCGGCGGTCTTGCGGATCTCGAAGTGCAGGTGCGGACCGCTGGAGTTGCCGGTGTTGCCGGACAGCGCGATGCGCTGGCCGGTGCCGACGCTCTGGCCCACCCGGACGTCGATCTGCGAGAGGTGCGCGTACTGCGAGAACGTGCCGTCGCCGTGCTTCACGACGATCGCGTTGCCGTACGCGGGGCCGTCACCGGCGCCGTTGGGGCCGGCCTTGACGACGGTGCCGCCGTGCACGGCGCCGACCGGGGTGCCGACCGGCACGGCGAAGTCCTGGCCGGAGTGCTTGTGCGCCCACATGCTGCCGCCGAGCCCGAAGGTCGCGGAGAGCGTGTAGTGGCTGACCGGGTGGACCCAGGCGGCGGCCTTCGCGGCGGCCGCGCGCTGCACGTCGGCGGCCTTCTTCGCCTGGGCCGTGGCCTGCGCCTGCACGGAGTTCACGGCGACGCCGGGCAGCGCACCGCCCTGGGCGTCCGCCGCGGCGACCGAGACCCCGGCCCCGAGGACCGCCGACGCCCCGATGCCCGCGGCGACCACGGCGGCCCGCGTGCGGAACAGCGACGGGGCGGGACGGCGGGACGTGGTGCGCTTCGACATGAGGATGTCCTCCGGAGTGACGACTGAGGGGGGCATGAACGTGCATGACGCGACCCGGCAGGGCCGCGTTCGTCACGCGGTCGCCGGGTCGGCCATCCCTTGGTAACCCCCACCCCGGCCGGCGCCCAAAACGCCCATCTACTACCCAAAGCCGTAGCCGGGCGCCGCCATTTAGCCCGCTTGACACCCCCAAATCCGGACAATTACCCCTCAGTCCGGTAACGGACTTTCCTCCTGCGGAGAGGGTTTAGCCCCACGTCGCAGGGCCGCCCGGGACCCACGCGCACCGGCACCCCGACCGCACCGGCCGGACGCGCCACAGGTCCCGGAGGTTGCGGGACGAAGGTCCCGGCCGTGGATCATCCGTTGTCCACTATGCCGCCTAGTAACGGACAAAAGACCTGTGCGCCATGTCACCGCCACCCGAGATCCACCCCGCCCCCGATGTGACGGCCACTACGCTCGCGCCATGGATCCCGCGGTCATGGGCACCCGCCTCGCGTCGAGCGCCGTCGCACCCCTGATCAAGAAACTCTTCACCCCCGAAAACCCGGGCGCGGGCCTGCTGGACAAGCCCGTCCGGCTCTCCTCGCTGGTGTCGTTCAAGGGGGAGAAGCGCACCCTCGGCCGCCCGGACGTCCACCGCCTGGCCCACCGCCTCGTGACCGCCTCCCTCGCCTCCCCCGGCGAACCCCCCTTCCCCCGGGACGAGACCGAGGCGGTCACCGACGCCCTGACCCGCGCCCTCCTCTCCCTCGGCGACCTGGAGATGGACGACGTCCAGGCGGTCCGGCTCGGCCACCAGAAGCTGGCCCGCACCCTGGTCCACGGCGCGTCGGCCACCGGGCTCTCCGCGGACGCCGCCTTCTACCTCGACTCCGTCATCGAGTGGGCGTGCCTGCACATCCTGCAGTTCTTCACGCAGCGCTCCACGTTCGTCGCAGCGACGCTGGTGGCCCAGTCCCGCGGCCAGGACGAGCTCATCGCCAAGGTGGACGAACTGATCGCCCGCGAGCCGGCGGCCGGTGCGCGGGACCTCGCCTTCGAGCGGCGCTGGCTCGCGCACGTCGCGAAGAAGCACGGCAAGCTGACGATCTTCGGGATCGACCTGTCGGGCTCCCCGGCCAAGTGGCCGCTGGACGCGGCCTACATGTCACTGGAGGCGGAACCGCCCGGGCGCGTGGAGACGGTCCGCTACCCGGCGGGGGCCGAACACCGCACGGAGGAGGTGGAGGTCGTCGAGTCCACGCCCCCGCTCCCCGCGGACCAGGCCCTCGCCACCCACGACCGGGTCCTGCTGCGGGGCGAGGCGGGCTCCGGCAAGACGACCCTCGTGCAGTGGCTCGCGGTCGGCGCGGCCCACCGGGACGCGACACCCGACGGCCGCACGGCCTACCTGCACGACCGCGTCCCCTTCGTCCTGCCCCTGCGCGCCCTGACCCGCCACGGCGAGCGGCTGCCCGCCCCGAAGGACTTCCTGTCCTCGGTGGGCTCCCCGCTCGCCGGTACGCAGCCCGCCGGATGGGAGAACCGGGTCCTCGACGCGGGCCGCGCCCTCGTCCTGGTCGACGGCATCGACGAGATCCCCGGCACCGAGCGCGCCCGCACCCGCGACTGGCTCACCGACCTCGTCGACGCCTTCCCCGGCAACCGCTGGCTGGTGACGTCCCGCCCGTCGGCCGTACGCGAGGACTGGCTGGCGGAGGAGGGGTTCACCGAGCTGACGCTCTCCCCGATGGGGGCGGCGGACGTGACGGCGTTCATCGGGCGCTGGCACGGCGCCGCGACCACGGGCGTGCCCGAGGAGGACGCGGCGCTCGCCTCGTACGAGGAGCAGCTCCTGACGGCGGTCAGGTCCAAGCCCGACCTCGGGCGGCTCGCCACCAACCCCCTCATGTGCGGGCTGATCTGCGCCCTCCACCGGGACCGGCGGGGCTTTTTGCCGCTGGGCCGCAAGGACCTCTACACCGCGGCTCTGTCCATGCTGCTGCACCGCCGGGACCGCGAGCGGCACATGGCCGTGCCCGAGCTGCGCGAGGAACCGCAACTCCAGTTGCTGCAGCGGCTCGCCTACTGGCTGATCCGCAACGGCCGGACCGTCATGGACCGTTCCCGGGTGGAGACGATCATCGCCGAGGTGCTCCCTTCGGTCCCCGAGCTGGCCGCGCTCGGGGGCGCCCCCGCGGTCTACGACCACTTCCTCCTCCGCAGCGGCCTGCTGCGCGAACCCGGCCCGGCCACCGTCGAGTTCGTCCACCGCACCTTCCAGGACTTCCTGGGCGCGCGGGCGGCGGTCGACGAGGGCGACTTCGGCATGCTCGCCCGGCACGCGGCGGACGACCAGTGGGAGGACGTCATCCGCATGGCGGTGGCCCAGGCGCGGCCGCGTGAACGGGCCGAGATCCTCGGCGACCTGCTCACGCACGGGGACCGTCACCCGCAGGAGCGGGCCCGCCGGCGGATCCACCTGCTGGCGGCCGCCTGCCTGGAGCACGCGGCGGAGCTGGCGCCGACGGTGCGGCAGGAGGTGGAGCGGCGCACGGAGGCCTTGATTCCGCCGCGGAGCCCGGAGGACGCCCGGGCACTGGCGAAGGTGGGGGCCATGGTGCTCGACCTGCTCCCCGGCCCGGACGGCCTGTCCGACGAAGAGGCCCGGCAGGTGGCCATCACCGCGACGCACGTGGAATCGGACGCGGCGATCCCCTTCCTCGCCCGGTTCGCCCGGCACAGCGGGATCGCCGTCCGCAGCCAGCTGGTGTGGGGGTGGCACCGCCACGCGTGCCGCCCCTACGCGGAACAGGTCATCGCCCGGCTCGACGGGCACGACATCCACTTCACCCTCCGCACCGACGAACAGGTGGCCGAGCTCGAACGACTCGGCCTGCGCCCGCGGAGACTCGACATCAGACCGGGGGTCGGCCCCGCTGCCGCGTCCCGCTTCCTTACCACCTGCAGGCCCGGCTTCCTGCTGCTCAACCGGTTCCCGCCGGGCCGGCTCACCGCCGAGGCGCTGGCCGCCCTGAGCGGCCTGGACGGGCTGAGCGTCTTCGGCGCGCAGGAACCGTGGAGCCTGGCGCCGTTCCCCGCCGAGGCCCCCCTGACGTTCCTCGGCCTGGTGGACTCCCGGGGCTCGCTGACCGACCTGCCCCTCCTGGCCCGATGGCCCGGGCTGGCGAGGGTGAGCTTCAGCCACGACGATCCGCTGACCGCGGCGGACTGGAAGGTGTTCGCGACCCTGCCGGGCCTCACCGCCCTGCACCTGCCCGCCCGCTCCCTCATGATCGTCCCGCCGGGGCTGGCCCTGCCCGGCCTGCTCGACCTGCAGCTGACTCCCGACGCATCCTGGGCCGACGCGGCCCTCCGCCTGGCCACGGTCGCGCCCGGCCTCAAGCGCCTGTTCCTGCAGAACCGCCCCGAGGACAGCCCGGGCCGGCACGCCACCCTCGACGTATCCGCCCTCGCCCACCACCCGAGCCTGACGGACCTGCAGGTCCCCGCCACGGCCACCGGTCTCGGCACGCTGCCCGCTCGTATCGACGTGGAGGTCTACGGCCCCCTCGCCGAATGACCCGGCCCAACACCCCATGCCGGCCCCGCCGTTGACCTAACCTCGAACCATGGTCGATCCCGGAACCATCGGCGCCCGCCTCGCCTCCAGTGTCGTCGCGCCGCTCGTGAAGAAGCTCTTCGTGAAGGACCAGCCGGGGGCCGGGCTCGTCGGGCGGCCCGTGCGGATCTCCGGGCTCGTGTCGTTCCGGGGCGAGAAGCGCGACGTCGCCCCCAAGGACGTCGAGAAGATCGCCGACGAGCTGGTCCGCAGGGCGCTGCAGGCCGCGGGCCCCGGCGAGCGGCCCGTCGACGCCGGCGAGGACATCGCCGTGCGGGACGCCCTCGCCCGTTCCCTGGCCGCCCTCGGCACCCTCACCATCGAGGACTACGAGGCCGTCGCCCTCGGCCCCGAGGAGTTCGCGCGCCGCCTGCGCGAGCACACCCCCGTCGCCGCCTTCGGGCTGGGCGCCGACGCCGAGGCCTTCTACGACGAGCTGCTGCACACCGCCGCCCTGCACATCCTGAACTTCTTCACCCAGCGCTCCACCTACATCGCCCGCCAGCAGACCGGCCAGAGCCGCCAGCTCGCCCGCCTGGTCAAGGCCATCGACGTCCTCCTGGAACGCCTGCCGTCGCGCAGCGCCGAGGACGCCGCCTTCGAGGAGCGGTACGCCGCGTACATCACCACCCGGCACGGCTCCCTCACCATCTACGGCCTCGACATCTACGCGGGCACCAGCGAATGGCCGCTGGACACCGCCTACCTCAGCCTGCAGGCCACCCGGGACCGCCCCGGCGAGGGCGCCACCCAGGTCGCCGCCGAGCAGGTCCTCGCCCAGCACGACCACGTGCTGCTGCGCGGCGTCGCCGGGTCCGGCAAGACCACCCTGGTCCAGTGGCTCGCGGTGACCGCGGCCGACCGGACGTACGCGCACGACCTCACCCACCTCGTCGGGCGCGTGCCGTTCGTGCTGCCGATGCGGCGGATCGTACGGCCCGGCGCCGAGCTGCCGCTGCCGAGCGACTTCCTGACGGCCGTGGGATGCCTGGTCGCCGGGGAGCAGCCCGCGGGCTGGGTGGAGCGCGTCCTGCGGGCCCGGCGCGGGGTGCTCCTCGTCGACGGGATGGACGAGATCTCCGAGGACCGCCGCGAGAGCGCCAAGCGGTGGCTGCGCGACCTGACCCGCACCTTCCCCGGCAACCTGTGGCTCGTCACGTCCCGCCCCTCCGCCGTCCCCGACGAGTGGCTGGCCGCGGCGGGCTTCGCCGAGCTCGCGCTGTCGCCGATGAGCCGGGACGGCGTCGCCACCTTCGTCCGCCGCTGGCACCGCGCCGCGGACGCCGGGGAAGCCGTCGGCACCGCCCTCCTGTCGGCCGTGCGGGGCGCCGCCGAGCTGAACCGGCTCGCCACCAACCCGCTGATGTGCGGCATGCTCTGCGCCCTCCACCGCGACCGGCGCGGCTTCCTGCCGCAGGACAGGAAGTCCCTCTACGAGGCCGCCCTGACGATGCTCCTGGAGCGCAGGGACGTCGAGCGGGAGCTCTACCCCGCGTCGGACACGCGCATCGCGTATGCCACCCAGATCCAGCTCCTGCAGAAGCTCGCCTGGTGGCTGATCCGCAACAGCCGCGCGGAGATGGACCGTTCGGACGCCGTGCACATCCTCGCCGAGGCCGCCCCCGCGATGAACCTCGACGGCGGCGGCGAGGCCGTCTACGCCTCGCTCCTGCTGCGCTCGGGCCTGCTGCGGGAGCCCGCCGAGGGGCGCGTCCACTTCCTGCACCGCACCTTCCAGGACTACCTGGGCGCCCGGCTCGCCGTGCAGGAGCTCGACTTCGACCTGCTCCTGAACCACGCGGACCGCACCGAGTGGGAGGACGTCATCCTGCTGGCCGTCGCGCACGCACGGCCCCGGGAGGCGGAGTCGATGCTGCGGCGGCTGACCGGACGCGCCACCCCGCGCGGCAAGCTGCTCGCGGCGGCCGCCCTGCCGTACGCGGCGGAAGTCGCGCCGGAGGTGCGCGACCTGGTGGGGGCGGCGGTGCGGTCGCTGATCCCGCCGCGCTCGACGGCCGACGCGCGCGGCCTCGCCCAGGTCGGCAGCGACCTGATCCTCGACCTGCTGCCGGGCCCGGAGGAGCTCACCGACGACACCGACGACACCGCCTACCACGTGGTCCTCGCCGCGGCCCAGCTCGGCAGCGAGGCCGCGCTGAACTTCCTGACCCGCTTCCGCCACCACCACCGCATGGAGGTGCAGCTGGCGCTGGCCTCGTCCTGGTCGCTCTTCGACCGGGGGATCTACACCCGCGAGATCCTCGCCCACCTGCCCCAGCAGCCCCCCGTCGCCGTGCGCGGCCCCGACGACCTCCGCGCGCTGCGGTCCATCGGCGGCTGGCGGGAGATCCTCGTCCTCGGCCCCTACCGGGTCGAGGACCTCACGGAGCTCATCGTGGGCGAGCGCCTCGTCCGCCTCGCCCTGGACGCGCCCCACCCGGTGGAGGGCCTCGCCTGGCTCTCCGCCTTCCCGCACCTGGCCGACGTCTCCGTGTACGCGGACGTGACCGAGGCGGAGGCCCGCCAGGTTCCGGCACATGTCAGCCTCAACACCGTTCGCAGACACGGCGATTGACCTACCGTTGACTGCTCACGGAAGCCCCCCCCACCCGAGGGACCGGATGCCCATGGAGCCCGTAGTACGCACCCCGTCGGCCCTGGCCGCACCCCTCGTACAACGCTTCTTCCGCCTTCCGTCCCGGCCCCCCGCCACCCCCGACCTGATCGCCGCCCTCGCCACCTGGCGCGGCCCCGACGCCCCCGCCGACCCGGACGAAGTGCACCGCACCGCGGCCGAGTTCATCCAGCTCGCCGCCGAGACGCACACCACGCCGACCGCCGAACTGCCCGACGTCGCCGACGTGCTGACCCGCACCCTGCTCGCCATCGGCGAGCTCGACCTCACCGACGCCGACGCGGTGCGGCTGGGCCCGCAGGACTACGCCCGGCGGCTGCGCGGCGCCGTGCAGGGCGCCGACCGGGGCCTGTCCCCCGGCGCCGCCTGGTTCCACGACGAGCTGCTCGTCGCCGTCTGCCTGCACGTCCTGCACCACTTCGTGCGCCGCTCCCCCTACATCCAGCGCCACATGCCCGAGCGCGCCAGCCGCATCCGCCAGCTCGTCGACCTCAACGACGCCGAGGCCGCGGCGACCGCCCGCGGGCCCGAACCCTCCGTGGAGGACGCCGAGTTCGAGGCCGCGTACAAGGCCGAGACGGTGCGCCAGCACGGCTGGCTGACCATCGTCGGCGTCGACTTCGCGAACGCGCCCGACCGCTGGCCCCTGGAGGACACCTACCTCAGCCTGCAGGCGGAGGAGAACAGCGCGGGCCCGGTCGCCGCCGCGGCCGGACAGCAGCGCACGGTGCTCCTCGCCGACCGGGCCCTGGAGGGCCACGAGCGGGTGCTGCTGCGCGGCGTCGCGGGCTCCGGGAAGACCACCCTCGTGCAGTGGCTCGCGGTCGGCGCGGCCCGCGACGCCGCCCGGGTGCCGTTCGTCCTGCCCGTACGCCGCTTCGCCCGCGAGGGATTCCCCGCGCCGGACGACTTCCTGCGCGCGGTGCGCCATCCGCTGGCCGACCGGGCGCCCGAGGGCTGGGTGGTGCGCACCCTGCTCGCCGGCCGCGCGCTACTCCTGGTCGACGGCATCGACGAGGCGCCCGAGGAGACCCGCGGCACCCTGCGCGTGCAGCTCCGCAGGCTCCTGCGGATCTTCGCCGGCACCGCCTGCCTGGTCACCTCGCGGCCCTCCGCCGTGGAGGAGGGCTGGCTCGCCCACGAGCGCCTCGCCGAGGAGGGCTTCACGGAGCTGTCGCTGGCCCCGATGTCCCGCGACCAGGTGACCCGCTTCATCCACGACTGGCACACCGCGGCCCTCGGCGACGAGCAGGCCGGCGAACAGCGCGACCGCGAGGCCCTCAAGGAGTACGAGCAGCGCCTGCTGCACTCCGTACGGATCTACCGCGAGCTGCGCCAGCTCGCCACCAACCCGCTGATGTGCGGGCTGATCTGCGCCCTCAACCGGGACCGCGCCGGCTCCCTGCCCAAGGGCCGCAAGGAGCTGTACGACGCCGCCCTGGAAATGCTCCTTCAGCGCCGCGACCCCGAACGCGACGTGCTGTACGCGGACGACGTGCACCTGCAGCAGGGCGCCCGCGAGCTGCTGCTGCGCAAGCTCGCCCACGCCATGCTGGAACAGGGCCTCTCCGAGCTGCCCCGCGCCCGGGTCGTCGCCGTCCTGGACGGCGCGCTGCCCGCCATCCCCTCGGCGCGCGCCGCGGGCGACGGCGAGAAGATCTTCCGGCACCTGCTGCACCGCACCGGGCTGCTGCGCGAGCAGGCGGGCGTCTCGGTCGACTTCATCCACCGCACCTTCCAGGACTATCTGGCGGCCAAGGAGATCGTGGCCCGCGGCCATCTGCACACCCTGGTCGACCACGCCCACCAGCCGGAGTGGGAGGAGGTCATCCGGATGTCCGCCGCGCACGCCCGCCCCGACGAGTGCGCACGCTTCCTGGAGCGGCTGCTCGCCGCGGCGCCCGGCCTGCGCAGGCCGCACGTCAACCACCGGCGCCTGATGGCCGCCGCCTGCCTGGAGCACGTCAGCGAGCTCGACCCGGCCATGCAGGAGCTCGTCCACCGGCGCACCAAGAACCTCCTCCGCCCCACCACCGAGCAGGGCGCCCGCAGCCTCGGCTGGGTCGGCCCCATCGTCCTGGAGCAGCTGCCCTATCCGGAGCAGGTCGAGGACGACCACCGGGCGCTGCTCCTGGCCATCACCGCGACCCGCGTCCAGGACGACGCGGCCATCGACTACCTCGCCCGGCTGCGCGGCCGCTCCTCGCTCGCCATCCGCACCGAGCTGGCCCGCCCCTGGCGGTTCTTCGACACCGAGCGGTACGCCCGCGAGGTCATCGCCCACCTGGATCCGGACGGCCTGTACTTCCCCGTGTCCGACGCGGCGGAGCTCGCGGCGCTGCGCGGCCTCGGCGGGCGGCCCCGCATCCAGGTGGCGGGCGTCATGCGCACCGACGAGCTGCTCACCGGCCTGGTCGCCGGACCGCTCACCCACCTGTGGATCAACGCCGAGCTGCCGGACCAGGACATGGCGTGGCTGGCCCGCTTCCCCGGCCTGCGGGTGCTGCGCGTCAATCCGCGGCTGCCGCGCGTACGGAACGTCCCGGAGGGCGTCACGATCACGGCCTGAAGCCGGGACCGCGCGGGCCCGGCACACGGAAAGCCCGGCACACGGAACGGGGCTGCCCCGGAACCGTACGAAACGGTTCCGGGGCAGCCCCGGTGCGGTCAGCTCGCGGGGAGCGTCACGCGTCCTTGCTCAGGTTCGGGCCCGCGCCGCCACCGGCGGCCGACTCGATCGGCGGCACGTCGGGCAGTGCCGCCTTCTCCTCGCCGCGGAAGGTGAACGTGGCGGTCTCGCCCTCGCCCTCCGTGTCGACGACCACGATGTGGCCGGGACGCAGCTCGCCGAAGAGGATCTTCTCGG
The DNA here is from genome assembly GCF_042889645.1 of Streptomyces sp. NPDC002564. Lineage (NCBI taxonomy): Bacteria > Bacillati > Actinomycetota > Actinomycetes > Kitasatosporales > Streptomycetaceae > Streptomyces > Streptomyces sp. NPDC002564. The sequence continues at coordinate 44,455 of NZ_JBIARE010000004.1, forward strand.
AGAGGGTGTCCTCGACCTCGCGCTGGATCGTGCGCCGCAGCGGACGCGCGCCGAGCACCGGGTCGTAGCCCTTCTTCGAGAGCAGCTCCTTCGCGGACTGGGAGAGCTCGATGCCCATGTCCCGGTCCTTCAGGCGCTCGTCCACCTTGGTGATCATCAGGTCGACGATCTGGAGGATGTCGTCCTGGCTGAGCTGCGGGAAGACGACGACGTCGTCCACGCGGTTCAGGAACTCCGGGCGGAAGTGCTGCTTCAGCTCGTCGCTGACCTTGTTCTTCATCCGCTCGTAGTTGGACTTCGTGTCGCCCTGGGCCGCGAAGCCGAGGTTGAAGCCCTTCGAGATGTCCCGGGTGCCGAGGTTGGTCGTCATGATGATGACCGTGTTCTTGAAGTCGACGACCCGGCCCTGGGAGTCGGTCAGGCGACCGTCCTCCAGGATCTGCAGGAGCGAGTTGAAGATGTCCGGGTGCGCCTTTTCGACCTCGTCGAAGAGGACGACGGAGAACGGCTTGCGACGGACCTTCTCGGTCAGCTGGCCGCCCTCTTCGTAGCCCACGTAACCGGGGGGCGAACCGAAGAGACGCGAGACCGTGTGCTTCTCGCTGAACTCCGACATGTCGAGGGAGATCAGCGCGTCCTCGTCGCCGAAGAGGAACTCGGCGAGCGCCTTGGACAGCTCGGTCTTACCGACACCGGACGGGCCGGCGAAGATGAACGAACCGCCGGGACGCTTCGGGTCCTTCAGACCCGCACGCGTACGCCGGATGGCCTTGGAGAGCGCCTTGACGGCGTCCTTCTGGCCGATGACGCGCTTGTGGAGCTCGTCCTCCATGCGCAGCAGGCGGCTCGACTCCTCCTCGGTCAGCTTGAAGACCGGGATGCCGGTGGCCGTGGCGAGGACCTCGGCGATGAGCTCGCCGTCGACCTCGGCGACGACGTCCATGTCGCCGGCCTTCCACTCCTTCTCGCGCTTGGCCTTCGCCGCCAGCAGCTGCTTCTCCTTGTCGCGGAGAGAGGCCGCCTTCTCGAAGTCCTGGGAGTCGATGGCCGACTCCTTGTCGCGACGGACGCCCGCGATCTTCTCGTCGAACTCGCGGAGGTCCGGCGGCGCGGTCATCCGGCGGATGCGCATCCGGGAACCGGCCTCGTCGATCAGGTCGATCGCCTTGTCCGGCAGGAAGCGGTCCGAGATGTACCGGTCGGCCAGCGTGGCGGCCTGGACGAGGGCCTCGTCCGTGATCGAGACACGGTGGTGGGCCTCGTAGCGGTCGCGCAGACCCTTGAGGATCTCGATGGTGTGCGGCAGCGACGGCTCCGCGACCTGGATGGGCTGGAAGCGGCGCTCCAGCGCGGCGTCCTTCTCCAGGTGCTTGCGGTACTCGTCGAGCGTGGTCGCACCGATGGTCTGCAGCTCACCGCGGGCCAGCATCGGCTTCAGGATGGAAGCCGCGTCGATGGCGCCCTCGGCGGCACCCGCACCCACGAGCGTGTGCAGCTCGTCGATGAACAGGATGATGTCGCCGCGGGTGCGGATCTCCTTGAGGACCTTCTTCAGGCGCTCCTCGAAGTCACCGCGGTAGCGGGAGCCGGCGACCAGGGCGCCGAGGTCCAGGGTGTAGAGGTGCTTGTCCTTGAGGGTCTCGGGCACCTCGCCCTTGACGATGGCCTGGGCGAGGCCCTCGACGACGGCGGTCTTGCCGACGCCGGGCTCACCGATCAGGACCGGGTTGTTCTTGGTACGGCGCGACAGGACCTGCATGACGCGCTCGATCTCCTTCTCGCGCCCGATGACCGGGTCGAGCTTGGACTCACGAGCGGCCTGCGTGAGGTTGCGGCCGAACTGGTCGAGCACCAGGGACGTGGAGGGCGTGCCCTCCGCAGGACCGCCGGCGGTGGCGGTCTCCTTGCCCTGGTAACCGGAGAGCAGCTGGATGACCTGCTGCCGCACCCGGTTGAGATCGGCGCCCAGCTTGACCAGGACCTGGGCGGCGACGCCCTCGCCCTCGCGGATCAGGCCGAGCAGGATGTGCTCCGTGCCGATGTAGTTGTGGCCCAGCTGAAGGGCCTCGCGGAGCGACAGCTCCAGGACCTTCTTGGCACGGGGGGTGAAGGGGATGTGCCCGGACGGAGCCTGCTGGCCCTGCCCGATGATCTCCTCCACCTGCTGGCGGACCGCCTCGAGCGAAATCCCGAGGCTCTCCAGGGCCTTAGCGGCGACACCCTCGCCCTCGTGGATCAAGCCCAGGAGGATGTGCTCGGTGCCGATGTAGTTGTGGTTGAGCATCCGGGCTTCTTCCTGAGCCAGGACGACAACCCGCCGCGCGCGGTCGGTGAACCTCTCGAACATCGTTAATCGCTCCTCAGAGCGGTCAGGCAGTAAGGGGTCGGTCCCCTCCCTGTCCTTCCGCAGCTTAGTCCCGCAAGCGGGGACCGCTCATTCCAACTGCCGACACCCGGCCCCCTTCCCAGGGGAAGTCCTGACCTCGAACGCCGACAACTGCTCCAACCCGATGGTGCGAGACGATGTTCCCGCAGGCCAGGCAGTTACCCCCACCATCACTACGCCGATGGCGAACGTGAGACGCCTCAGGCCGCGTGTCGCCCCTTCCCACTAGGGATGTCTTACCCGTACGGACCGACACTCCATGCGGAGCGCCCCGGTTCCCTCCGCTACGGGCGAACACCCTTGCGCCGCCGGACGCGCCCGTACGCCCCTTTTCCGGACACGTAACGCATCCAACCCGCGACGCTCCGTAACCCCGGCGGTCTTCCGGCTGTTGCCCGGACATGGCCCCCACAGTTCCTCAGCCCCGAACGCCGGCCGAGCGGAGTGACCCGGTGCGGCAGTGGTACGAGAACGAGCTCGGCTGGGCGACCGCCCCCGGGCCCGGCCCGGTGCGTCTGCTGACGGGGCTGCGCTTCGACGTACTGGACCTGCCCGCCGAGGCGGGCCGCGCGGCACTGCGCCACCTCGGACCGAAGGCGCCGGTGGCCCTGCGCGGGGCCACGATGCGGATCCTGGTGGGCGCCGGAAGCGCCGACGAGCTGCCGGGGCTGCTCGACTGGCTGGAGTGGGGCCGGATCCCGCTGGGCCTCACCGCCGTCGGGACGGGCGGACGGATGGACGCGCCCACGCCCCCGGGGTGGTCCGGCTCGCGGGGGGCCGCCATCTGGCTGCGACCCCCGGAGCCCGGCTGCGAGGTGGAGCCGACGCTGCCTGCGCTGCCGTCCCTGCCCGGGGTGGGGGAAGGCGGGACTGCGCCCCACAGCGACCCCGCCGTGGGCTCCGGTCTCGTACGACTCGTGGACACGGCGGCGACCGAGTGCCACCGGGTCCGGCTGCGGCGTCGCAGCCGTCAGCCGTTGGCCTTCTCGTAGGCCTCGCGAATGGACGCGGGAACGCGGCCGCGGTCATTGACCTCGAAACCGTTTTCCTTTGCCCACGCACGGATCGCGGCCGTGTCCTGACCGCCGCTCGATGCCGCCGCGCGCGCCTTGCCGCGACCGCTCGAACCGCGGCCTCCGGTGCGCCGACCTGCCTTGACGAAGTCCTCAAGGGCGCCACGGAGCTTGTCCGCGTTGGCCGTGGTGAGGTCGATCTCGTAGGACTTGCCGTCCAGCGCAAACGTCACGGTCTCGTCCGCCTCGCCACCGTCGAGGTCATCGACAAGAAGGACCTGAACCTTCTGTGCCACCGGATTTCCTTTCATCGATAACTGTGAGGCCTGCCCGCACGACGCAGCCGCCGATTCACCGGCCCCTGTTATATGCAGTACTGCAGTACGTCGGAAAGCAAACCGCTTTTGCCGGAAAAACACAAACCCCTGGGAGAGACCGGCGACCCCGGGAAGCCTGGAAACATGTGCGTTTCGGACATAGGCGACCGGGGCAGGGGACGGCCAGGAATACCGTCCCGACGATCACAGATGCAGAAGCATCCGGCTGTTGCCCAAGGTGTTCGGTTTCACTCGTTCGAGGCCGAGGAACTCGGCGACGCCCTCGTCATAGGAACGCAGGAGCTCGCTGTAGACATCTCCGTCGACCGGAGTCTCGCCGATCTCCACGAAGCCGTGCTTCGCGAAGAAGTCGACTTCGAAGGTGAGACAGAAAACCTTGCGGACGCCGAGCCAGCCGGCGGTCTGCAGCAACTTGCCCAACAGCTGATGCCCCACTCCGGCCCCCTTGACCTCGGGATTCACCGCCAGTGTGCGGACTTCCGCGAGGTCCTCCCACATCACGTGCAGGGCGCCGCAGCCGACCAACTCGGCGTTGTCGTCGCGTTCCGCCACCCAGAACTCCTGGATGTCCTCGTAAAGTGTCACCGTGGCTTTGTCCAGGAGGATCCGCTCCCGGACGTAGGAGTCGAGGAGCCGGCGCACGGCCGGCACATCGGAGGTTCGCGCCCTGCGGACGGAGACCGCTTTTGCGCTGAGTTCGCTGAGTTCGGGGACCTCTGCTGCCATGGACGGACGCTATCGCTCTGCCCCGCGGTCCGCCGCGCCGGGGTTCTCCGGGCCTTGGACGATACGCATGGCGTCGCTGAGGGCTTCCCGCTGTTCCGCGGACATCATGCCGAAGAAGGCCACGAGAGCGGCCGCGGGGTTGTCGCTCTGCGACCAGGCTTCGTTCATCAGTGCGGCTGCGTAGGCGGCACGAGTGGAGACCGCCTCATATCGATAGGCCCGACCTTCCGCTTCGCGGCGCACCCAGCCCTTCTGATGGAGATTGTCCAAAACGGTCATCACGGTCGTGTACGCGATGGACCGTTCCTCCTGAAGGTCTTCCAGGACTTCTCGAACGGTCACGGGGCGGTTCCACTTCCACACCCGCGTCATGACTGAGTCTTCGAGTTCTCCCAATGGACGAGGCACAGAAGAACAATAGTGGGAGACGTCACTATTGGCGTGATGCGTGAGGGACGTGGCGTACCACTAATTTCTGCAACAAAAAGGGCGTACGACTCGAATGGCACGCGAGTCGTACGCCTGGGTGCGCGGGCGGGCACGGGGGGTGACCTGCGCGGGGCGCGGCCCGGGGTGGTGCGGTCGGCGGGGCGGGCCGGTGGTGCGGGTGGTGCGGATGTGCGGGTGCGGGGTCGGGCTCAGCCGGCCTTCGGGGACTGCTGGACGGCCTCGGCGCGGGCGATCGCGGCGTCCACGGCGGCGTCCTCCTTGGCCTTGTTGGCGCCGCCCTGGGTCTTCACGATCGTCACGATGAGCCCGGTGAAGAACACGGCCATCACTACGGGGGGCACGAGCGCGGAAACGTAGTCCATGCCCCCCAGAGTAGCTAGCCCGCGGCGAGCCGGTGCGGCGGGCCCGCGTGCGGGGTCCGTGCGGTGGCCCGTGCGGTGGCCGATGCGGTGACTGATGCCGTGGCTGATGCGGTGGCCGATGCGGCCGTGTCGGGGGACTTTTCGGGCGCCTTGCCGGGGGATTCCTCGGGGGCCTTCTCCGGGGCCCGTTCGGGCGGTCCCGGGCGGCGCTTCGGGGGGAAGACCTCGGCGGGGGTGGGGACCGGGCGGGGCGGTTCCGCGGCGGCGGCCAGCCCGCCGGGGAGGGCGAGCAGGCGGGTGCGGGAGGCGGGCACGGTGGCGCGTCCCGGGGCGGGGGTGGGGGCGGGGACGGTCCGGCCGGCGAGGCGGGCGCGGACGGCGCGTTCCGCCAGGGTGCGGCAGCGGTCGAGGAGGGCGGCGGCGGTGGGGTTGCCGCGCAGGGCGCGCAGGGCGGCGAGGTCGTCGGCGCCCGGCTGGTAGCCGGTGCCGAGGGCCTCGTCCAGGAGGGCGAGGTAGCCGGAGGCGGTGCCGGGCAGGGCCGCGCGGTAGCGGGCCAGGTCGGCGATCAGGAAGGCGCGCAGCCGGGCGCCCTCGCGCGCCGCTTCGTCGAGCGATTCGGCGAGACGGAGACAGTCCTGGACGTCTTCGTCACGGACGGGGCTGGGGTGCAGGGCGAGCGCCAGGGCGCGACGGAGCACACGCAGCTCCTCCGCGCTGAAGGCCATGCCGCCCCGGGATCCGTATGGCGTGGGCATGGGCTGACGATACGCGCCAAACGGACAAAATCGGCTTAACGCCAATGGTGGTGGCGTGGCGTCTGCGCCTCGGGTCTCGTCGTGGGGCGGGGCCGCGGGGGTATGTGCGTACTCGCTATCCCTGCGCCCCGCTGCACGAACAAAGACGGCATTGTTTCCTCGGTGCTCCGTGCGCACATACCCCCACGTCCCCTCGCGTCTCGTGTGCGGGTGCGGCCCGGTGGGGCGTCCGCTTGCGGGTGCGGCCCGGTGGGGCGTCCGCTTGCGGGTGCGGGCCGGTGGGGCGTCCGTCTCGGGTGCGGGCCGGTGGGGCGTCCGTCTCGGGTGCGGGCCGGTGGGGGTTGGTCCGTAAGTCCCGTCGACCGGAGGGGTGGGGGGAGTTCCCCACCCACCCGCCCCCACCCGGCGTGGGAGGTGTCCGCCGCGGAGCTGCGGGGGCTGGGTCAGTCCGGGCGGCGGCGGGCCAAGGCGTAGGTGACCGCTCCTATGCCCAGCGCGGCCACCGCCGCCACCGCCAGCCAGGGGAGGATGCCCGCGCTCGCGCCCGCCAGCGGCGGGGCCGGTGCGGCCGCCCGGGCCACCGCGGCGGGACCCGCGGTCACCAGCAGCGCCGCCGCCACCACGGCATAGCTCAGTCGTCTCTTGCGCCTCATCGCCCGGCCCGCCCCACACCCACTCGGATCCCCGTCCCTGCGCTGACTCTTGCAGACGGCGCGGGCTCGCGCACCCACGGCCGTCGCCAATCGGTCAGCTCCGGGAGATGTTCCGCTCGTAGACCAGGCGGAGCCCGATCAGCGTCAGCCACGGTTCGTGCTCGTCGATGACCGAGGCCTCGCCGAGCACCATCGGCGCAAGACCGCCCGTGGCGATCACCGTCACGTCGTCCGGATCGCCGCCCGCGCCCGCCAGTTCGCGCGCCATGCGGTTCACGACGCCGTCGACCTGGCCCGCGAAGCCGTACAGGATGCCCGCCTGCATGGCCTCCACCGTGTTCTTGCCGATGACGCTGCGCGGGCGGGCCAGCTCGATCTTGCGGAGCTGTGCGCCGCGTACGCCCAGGGCCTCGACGGAGATCTCGATGCCGGGGGCGATGACGCCACCGGCGTACTCCCCGCGCGCGGAGACCGCGTCGAAGGTCGTCGCGGTGCCGAAGTCGACGACGATCGCGGGGCCCCCGTAGAGCTCGACGGCCGCGACCGCGTTGATGATGCGGTCGGCGCCGACCTCCTTGGGGTTGTCCATGAGGATCGGGACGCCGGTCTTGATGCCCGGCTCGACCAGGACGGCGGGCACGTCGCCGTAGTAGCGGCGGGTGACCTCGCGCAGTTCGTGCAGGACCGAGGGGACGGTGGAGCAGATCGCGATGCCGTCGATGCCGTCGCCCAGCTCGTCGCCGAGCAGCGGGTGCATGCCCATCAGGCCGTTGAGCAGGACGGCGAGTTCGTCGGCGGTGCGGCGGGCGTCGGTGGAGATGCGCCAGTGCTCGACGATGTCCTCGCCGTCGAAGAGGCCGAGGACGGTGTGGGTGTTTCCTACGTCGATCGTGAGGAGCATCAGTCGCGCACCGCTTCTCGCAGGTCGAGGCCGACGTCGAGGATCGGGGAGGAGTGCGTGAGCGCGCCGACCGCGAGGTAGTCGACGCCCGTGTCGGCGTACGCGCGGGCGTTCTCCAGGGTGAGGCGGCCGGAGGACTCCAGGAAGGCGCGGCCGTCCACGAGGGCGACGGCCTCCGCGGTCTCGCCGGGCGTGAAGTTGTCCAGGAGGATCAGGTCCGCGCCCGCCCCGACGACCTCGCGCAGCTGGTGCAGCGTGTCGACCTCGACCTCGATCGGCACGTCGGGGAACTGCTCCCGTACGGCCTTGAAGGCCTCGGCGACGCCGCCCGCCGCGACCACGTGGTTGTCCTTGACCAGGGCCGCGTCGGAGAGCGACATGCGGTGGTTGATGCCGCCGCCCATGCGGACCGCGTACTTCTCCAGGGCGCGGTAACCGGGCGTCGTCTTGCGGGTGTCGCGGACCTTCGTGCGCGTGCCGTCCAGCGCGTCCGCCCACGCGCGCGTGGCGGTCGCGATGCCGGAGAGGCGGCACAGCAGGTTCAGCGCGCTGCGCTCGGCGGTGAGCAGGTCGCGGGTGCGGGTGGTGACGCTCAGGAGGACGTCGCCGGCCTCGACGCGGTCGCCGTCCGCCACGTGCCGCTCGACCTCGAACTCGTCCTCGCACACCACGGAGATGACCGCCTCGGCGATGTGCAGGCCCGCGACGGTGCCCGCCTCGCGGGCGGTGAAGTCGGCGGTGGCCACGGCGTCCTCGGGGATGGTGGCGTTCGTGGTGACGTCGACGCCGCCGGCCAGGTCCTCCTCGATGGCCATGTGCGCGATGTCCTCGATCTGCACGGGGTCGAGGCCCGCCTCGGTCAGGAGCAGCCCGAGCGCGGGATCGAGGCCGCACTCCAGGGGGTCGAACGCGTCGTCGCCGCCACAGCCGCAGGCGTCGCCGCAGCCGCCGCCGGTCGGGGTGAGAGAGAGGTCGTCGGGGGTGCTCACGGTCACTGCTCCTGAGGGCTGGGACGGGTCGGAGGGAAGTCGGGGGTCGAGGTGGTGTGCGCCGCCAGGGTCCGGTCCGGATTGAGGCGTACGACGATGTGGCGCCGCCAGGCCGCGTCGTCGCGGTCGGCGTGGTCCTCGCGCCAGTGGCAGCCGCGGGTCTCCTCGCGGCGCTGGGCGGCGGCGACCAGGACACGGGCGACGCACAGGAGGTTGGTGGTCTCCCAGGTGTCGACGCCCGGCTCGGCCGTCTTGCCGTGCTCGGCGAGCGCCCCCGCGGCCTCGGCGTGGATGCGGGCGAGCCGGGCGGCCGCCTCGGCGAGGGACCCGGCGGAGCGCAGCACTCCGGCGCCGTCGGTCATGGCGCGCTGGATGGCGAAGCGGGCCTCCGCGGGCAGCAGCGGGTGCGTGGGCGTCGCGGCCGGGGGCGCGGACGCGGGCACGCGCGCGGGGAGGGGGTGTTCCGCGTGCCGGGCGGTGATGTCGGCGGCGATGCGCTCGGCGTAGACCAGGCCCTCCAGGAGGGAGTTGGAGGCCAGGCGGTTGGCGCCGTGGACGCCGGTGCAGGCCACCTCGCCGCAGGCGTACAGGCCGGGGACCGTGGTGCGGCCGTGCGGGTCGGTGCGGACGCCGCCGGAGGCGTAGTGCGCGGCCGGGGCGACCGGGATGGGCTCGGTCACCGGGTCGATGCCGTGGGAGCGGCAGGCGGCGAGGATCGTCGGGAAGCGGTTCTCCCACATGTCGGCGCCGAAGTGCCGGGCGTCCAGGTACATGTGCTCGGCGCCCTGCTCCTGCATGCGGCGCGTGATGCCCTTGGCGACGATGTCGCGCGGGGCGAGCTCGGCCAGCTCGTGCTGTCCGACCATGAAGCGCACGCCGTCGGCGTCCACGAGGTGCGCGCCCTCGCCCCTGACCGCTTCGGAGACCAGCGGCTGCTGGCCCTCGGCACCGGCGCCGAGGAAGAGCACGGTGGGGTGGAACTGGACGAACTCCAGGTCGGAGACCTCGGCGCCCGCGCGCAGGGCGAGCGCGACGCCGTCGCCGGTGGAGACGGAGGGGTTGGTGGTCGCCGAGAAGACCTGGCCCATGCCGCCGGTCGCGAGGACCACGGCCGGGGCGTGGACGGCGCCCACGCCGTCGTGCTGGCCCTCCCCCATGACGTGCAGGGAGACACCGGCGGTGTTGCCTTCGGCGTCCGTGAGGAGGTCGAGGACCAGCGCGTTCTCCACGGTGGGGATGGCGCGGGCGCGGACGGCCTCGACGAGGGCGCGGGAGATCTCCGCGCCGGTCGCGTCGCCGCCCGCGTGGGCGATGCGGCGGCGGTGGTGGCCGCCCTCGCGGGTCAGCTCGATGGCACCGCCGGGGCCCGTGTCGAAGCGGGCGCCGGTCTCTATGAGGCGGCGCACGGCGTCGGGGCCCTCGGTGACGAGGGTGCGCACGGCCTCCTCGTCGCACAGGCCCGCGCCCGCCACGAGGGTGTCGTCCAGGTGCTGTTCGGGGGTGTCGCCGTCGCCGAGGGCCGCGGCGATGCCGCCCTGGGCCCAGCGGGTGGAGCCGTCGTCCAGGCGGGCCTTGGTGACCACGACCGTCTTGAGGCCGGCGGCGGCGCAGCGCAGGGCGGCCGTGAGTCCGGCCACGCCGGAGCCGACGACCACGAGGTCGGCGTCGAGGGACCAGCCGGGGGCGGGTGCGTGCAGCCGTATTCCGGTGGCGCTCATGCGGGGACTCCGATCGGGCGTGCGGCGGCTGCGCTCGGGCGGGTGCGGTGCGCGCTCACAGGGCGGCTCCGAACGTCAGCGGGATGTTGTCGATCAGGCGCGTCGAGCCGACCCGGGCGGCCACGGCGAGGACGGCGTCGCCCCGGTGGCCGGGGCGGACCTCGGTGAAGTCGGCCGGGTCCACCAGCGCCACGTAGTCCAGCTCCAGCGGGGGCCGCAGGCGGGCCGCCTCGTCGAGGACGAGGCGGGCGGCCGCGACGACGGCGGCGGGGCCGCCGGTCGCGGCGGGCTCCGCGGACCGCGCCACGGCGTGCGCGTCGGCGGCCGCGCGGGACTCGCCGATCTCGCTGAGGGCGGCGGCCCGCGCGCGGGTGGCCGGGGCGGTGGCGGCGCGGGCGCGCAGGGCTTCCTGGGCGGCGTGCCGGTCGCGCCCGGCGAAGAGGGCCCGGGACAGGGCGAGGGCGGTGCGCCGCTCGTCGGGGGCGAGGTAGCGGTTGCGGCTGGAGAGGGCCAGGCCGTCGTCCTCGCGGGCGGTGGGGACGGCGGTGATCTCCACCGGGAAGTCGAGGTCGCGCACCATGCGGCGGATCAGGGCGAGTTGCTGCGCGTCCTTCTGGCCGAACAGCGCCTCGTCGGGCGCGGTGAGGTGCAGCAGCTTGGCGACGACGGTGAGCATGCCGTCGAAGTGGCCGGGGCGGGTGGCACCTTCCAGGACGGTGCCCATGGGGCCCGCGCCGATCCGGACCTGGGGTTCACCGCCCGGGTAGACCTCGTCCACGGCCGGGGCGAACACCACGTCGGCGCCCGCCTGTCCGGCGATCTTGACGTCGGCCTCGAGGGTGCGGGGGTAGCGGTCGAGGTCCTCGCCGGCCCCGAACTGCAGGGGGTTCACGAAGACCGTGACGACGACCTCGCCGTCGGGTCCCGCGGCGCGGCGGGCGGCGCGGACCAGGGAGGCGTGTCCGTCGTGCAGGGCGCCCATGGTCATCACGACGGCCCGGCGGCCGGTCCGCGCGCGCGTGCGCAGGTCTTCGGCGGTGTGCACGAGGGTGGTGGTCATCGCGGGCCGCCTTCGCCCGCGCCGCCCGCGCCGTTGGCCAGGACGCCGAGGAGGTCCTCGGCGAGCTCGGGCTTGAGCAGGCCGTGGGCGAGGGCCCGGTCGGCCGTGGCGCGGGCCATCGCGAGGTAGCCGGCGACGGTCTGGGGGGCGTGCTTGCGCAGCTCGGCGACGTGCGCGGCGACGGTGCCCGCGTCGCCGCGCGCGACGGGGCCGGTGAGCGCCGCGTCGCCCGAGCGCAGGGCGTTGTCCAGGGCGGCGCCGAGCAGCGGGCCGAGCATCCGGTCGGGGGCGGTGACGCCCGCGTCGCGCAGCAGCTCCATGGCCTCGGCGACCAGGGTGACCAGGTGGTTCGCGCCCAGGGCGAGGGCCGCGTGGTACAGCGGGCGGCTCTCCTCGGCGATCCATTCGGGCTCGCCACCCATCTCGATGACGAGGGCCTCGGCGGCGAGCCTCAGCTCCTCGGGGGCGGTCACGCCGAAGGAGCAGCCGGCCAGCCGCTGGACGTCGACGGCGGTGCCGGTGAACGTCATCGCGGGGTGCAGCGCGAGCGGCAGGGCGCCGGCCCGCAGGGCGGGGTCGAGGACCTTGGTGCCGTACCGCCCGGAGGTGTGCACGAGCAACTGGCCCGGGCGCACGGCGCCGGTCTCCGCGAGGCCCTCGACGAGGCCGGGCAGGGCGTCGTCGGGGACGGTCAGGAGCACCAGGTCGGCGCGGTCCAGGACGTCGGCGGGCGGGACGAGCGGGACGTCGGGCAGCAGGGCGGCGGCGCGTCGTACGGAACTCTCGGAGACCCCGGACGCGGCCACCGGGCGGTGCCCGGCGCGCTGCAGCGCGGCGGCGAGCGCGGGGCCGACGCGGCCCGCTCCGACGACTCCCACGGTGAGCCTCGCGGGGCGGTCCCGCGGGTCTGGCTGATGCGATGCGTTCACGCGGCGGCGCCTTCCGTTCCAGTCCGCTCGGGGTACCGGACGATTTCTCGTCATGCTAACGCGATCGGTCGGTGGCGCGTCTTCCGCTGTCCACAGGCTGTGGTTATTGATGTGACCGGAGACGACGGGCGGGTCATGCTCGGAGGATGCCCTCCCACAGCGCAGTACAAGAGCCCTCGCGGCCACAGGATGAGCCGGCCGCCGAACTCCCCTCGGCACTTCCCTCGGCCCGCCGTCGCGCGGCCGCCCGGAACGCGGCCCGGACGCTGTACCGCTCCCCTCTGCACGTGCCGCTCACCGAGCGCCTGTCGGCGCTGGCGGCCGCGGCCGGGCAGGTCGCGGGGCCGGACGACCCCTGCGACATCTACGGCGACGCCGTCGTGGCCGACCTGGAGGCGGAGGTCGCGCGGCTGCTCGGCAAGGAGGACGCGGCGTTCTTCCCGACCGGCACGATGGCGCAGCAGGTCGCGCTGCGCTGCTGGGCGGGCCGGACCGGTGACGCGACGGTGGCGCTGCATCCCAAGGCGCATCCGGAGGTGCACGAGGGGGGCGCGTTCTCGGTGGTGAGCGGGTTGCGGACGGTGCATCCCACGCGCGAGCCGCGGCTGCCCACGGCGGACGAGGTGCGGGACTTCGGGGAGCCGTTCGGGACGCTGATGCTGGAACTGCCGCTGCGGGACGCCGGGTTCGTCCTGCCCGAGTGGGCGGAGCTGGAGGCGGTGGTGGCGGCGGCCCGCGAGCGGGACGCGGTGGTGCACTTCGACGGCGCCCGGCTGTGGGAGTGCACGCCGCACTTCGGCCGCGGCCTCGCGGAGATCGCCGGGCTCGCCGACTCCGTGTACGTGTCGTTCTACAAGTCGCTCGCCGGGCTCGGCGGGGCCGCGCTGGCCGGGCCGCGCACGCTCGTGGAGGAGGCGCGGGTGTGGCGCCACCGCTACGGGGGCCAGGTGTTCCAGCAGTTCCCGACGGCGGTCTCCGCGCTGCTCGGCCTGAAGCACACGCTGCCCCGGCTGCCCGACTTCGTGGCCCACGCGCGCGTGGTCGCCGGGGCGCTGCGCGCGGGGTTCGAGGCGGCGGGGGTGCCCTGGGTGCGGGTGCACCCCGAGCGGCCGCACACCCATCAGTTCCAGGTGTGGCTGCCGTACGCGTCGGACGTGCTCGACGAGGCCGGTCTGGGGCAGGCCGAGGAGACCGGCACCCTGCTGTTCGGGCGCTGGTTCGCCGACGGTCCGCCGGGCCTCTCGGTCACGGAGGTCACGGTGACCGAGGAGGGCCTGGCGTGGACGGCCGAGGACGTCACCGCTGCGGTCGCGGAGTTCGTGCGGCGGATCCCCCGCTGAGGCTGCCGCCGCGGGCGAGCCGGGCCAGGGCGGCGCGGATCCGGCCGCGCGCGGGGCGTTCCTCGATGACGGCGCGGAAGCGCGGGTAGTCGCGGACCTCGCGGGCGGCCTGCCAGTCGTCCCGTCCGGGCGCGGGCGGGGTCGGCTCGCCGCGCTGAGCGGCGCGGTAGGTGTCGAGAAGGTACTGCTGGGTGACGCTCATGACGGATCGCCTCTCGGTATAAATGTTACTTAACGGACATGGGCGGTCTGGTGGTGCCGTGCGACGCCCGCCGGGAGTGCCGATCCGGGGGAAGCCGAAGGGGCGGGAAGGGAAGCAGACGGGGCGAACGGGCGGAGTGGAGGGCTACCTACGGGCCGTGGACGCGGCCCGGAAAGCCCGGGAACGGGCGGGAGCGGACGGCCCTGCCGTCGGTGACGGCGACGCTGCCGTGCCTCCCGATGACCACCACCCTGCTCCCGCCGCCCGCCCCGCGTCGCGTCGATTGACGAGCGCCGTCAATCAGCGGCCGTGCTGTCGGTGGCGCGGTGCACCATGGGGTCATGAGCGTGAGCATCGACATCAGCGGGCTCCCCCTGGAGCGGATCCACGTCGTGCCCTCGCCCCTGGCCGAGCTCGGCATGGCACTGCACGCCCTGTCCGAGACGGGCCACCACCCGGGGCTGCAGGGCTGGGCGACGGCGGTGAACGCACGCCTGGACCCCTGCCTCGCGGACCGCCTGTGCGAGGCCGACTTCCTCTGGCGCACCACGTTCTCGGACGTGTTCACGCCGTTCGCCGGCCTCCCCGGGCTGAACGAGATCCCGGGGGCCACCCTCGCCGAGGAGCTCGACCAGCTGGACAAGCTGACCGACGAGCAGTTCGTGGACGCGGCCCTGGAGTTCACCTGCCAGTCGACGTACGCGGAGCCGGACCGCAAGCTCCTGTCCGACCCCGCCGTGCAGCGCCGCGCGCTGGACCTGGCCGCCGCGCGCGGCCCGCACCAGGTGCGCTTCACCCAGCGGCTGCTCGACGACCCGCCGGTCGTCCGCGCGTGGTTCCGCACGCTCATGGAGGACTGCGACGAGGCCTTCTTCGCCGACACCTGGGCCCGCGTACGCCATCAGCTGGCCGCGGACGCCCGGCACAAGACGGAGCTGCTGCGCCGCAAGGGCCTCTCGGAGGCGCTCAAGGACGTCTCCGGAGCCGTCGGCGTGGACGAGGACGAGCGGCTCATCACCGTCGACAAGATGAGCGTGGGCCGCACCACCACCGGCGGCGGCGGCCTGGTGCTCGTCCCGACCAGCGTCGGCTGGCCGCACCTGTGGGTGCTGCACCGCAAGGGCTGGCAGGCGTCGATCACGTACCCCATCAGCAGCCCCGGCCTGATCGCCCCGCCCTCCGTGGAGCAGCTGACCCAGCGCATGGCCGCGCTCGCCCACCCGGTGCGCATGCGCCTGTGCCGCCACCTGGCGCGCGGGGCGTACACCACCAGCGAGCTGGCCGACGCGCACGGCATGACCGCGCCGGAGATATCCCGGCACGTGGGCGTCCTGAAGAAGGCCGGCCTGATCACCACGCGCCGCCGCGGACGCTATGTCCAGCACCAGCTGGACATCGGCGTCGTGTCCCGTCTGGGCAGCGACTTCATCGAGGGCGTGCTGCGCTAGACAGGCACCTGCCCCGGCTCCCCCGCGGACGTGGGCTACGCGCCGCCCCCGGCCCGCACGAGCCCCGTCTCGTACGCGAGGACGACGACCTGCACCCGGTCCCGCAGGTCCAGCTTGGTCAGGATGCGTCCGACGTGCGTCTTCACGGTCGCCTCCGAGAGGACCAGGCGGCTCGCGATCTCGCCGTTCGACAGGCCCTGGGCGACCAGCACCATCACCTCGCGCTCACGGCTCGTGAGCCGCTCCAGGTGCTGGTCCTGCGGCTGCCCGCCGGTCTGGGGCAGCATCGGCGCGAAGCGGTCGAGGAGCCGTCGTGTGGTGGACGGCGCGACCACCGCGTCGCCGCTGTGCACCGAGCGGATCGCGGCGAGCAGTTCGCCCGGCGGCACGTCCTTGAGCATGAAGCCGGACGCGCCCGCCTTCAGCCCCGAGAAGGCGTACTCGTCGAGGTCGAAGGTGGTCAGGATCAGCACCTTGGGGGGACGGGCGTCCTGGCAGATGCGGCGGGTCGTCTCGACCCCGTCCAGCTTCGGCATGCGGACGTCCATGAGCACCACGTCGACCTCGGTCGACCGCAGCACCTCCAGGGCCTCGACGCCGTCGCCCGCCTCGGCGACGACCTCCATGTCCGGCTGCGCGGCGAGCACCATCCGGAACCCGGTGCGCAGCAGCATCTGGTCGTCGACGAGCATCACGCGGATCGACATCTAGGAGTCCCTTCGGGGAGGTTCGGCGGCGGTGGGGCGTTCGGTGACAGGAGTCAGTGTGCAGGCTTGAGCGGCAGCAGCGCGCTGATCCGGAAGCCGCCGCCGGGGCGCGGACCCGCGTCCAGCGTGCCGCCGACCATGCCGACGCGCTCCCGCATGCCGATCAGCCCGTGCCCGCTGCCGTCGGCCCCGCCGTCCTCGTACAGCTCGTGCGGGGCGCCCTTGCCGTCGTCCTCGACGAGCAGCCCCAGGCCGTCGTCGAAGTAGACCAGGCGCACGCTCGCCCCGGCGTTCTCCCCGCCGTGCTTGCGGGTGTTGGTGAGCGCCTCCTGCACGATGCGGTACGCGGTGAGCTCCACGCCGCTGGGCAGGGGCCGCGGGGTGCCCTCCACCTTGAAGTCGACGGGCAGCCCGGCCGTGCGCACCTGCTCGATGAGCTCGTCGAGCTGCTCGACGTCGGGCTGCGGGACGTACTCCCCGCTCTCCTCGGGCTCACCGGTGCGCAGTACGCCGAGCAGCCTGCGCATCTCGGCCAGCGCCTGCCGGCCGGTGCCCGAGATGGTCTCCAGGGCCTTCTTGGCCTGGTCGGGCGCGGTGTCCATGACGTAGGCGGCGCCGTCGGCCTGGACGACCATCACCGAGACGTTGTGCGCGACGACGTCGTGCAGCTCGCGGGCGATACGGGCCCGCTCGGCCGCCACCGCGACCTTCGACTGCGCCTCGCGCTCGCGCTCCAGGCGGGCGGCGCGCTCCTCCAGCTGCGCGAGGTAGGCGCGGCGGGTGCGGATGGAGTCGCCGAGGACCCAGGCGAGCGCGAAGGGCACGATCTGGAAGATCGTGAAGAGGACGTTCCCGAAGGCGCTGGTGTTCTCCGAGGGCCAGCGCATCATGGCGAACGGCGCCGCGCACAGGCCGCCGACCAGCGCGAACCGCGAGGCCCACCGCTCACCGACCGCCGCCGCGGTGTAGATGATCACCAGCATCGCGAAGTTCGCCGGCATCGTCTCCACGTCGAGGACGAGCTGGAGGACGCCGAGCACCGCCGCGAGGACGAGCATCTTCTCGGGCATGCTGCGGCGCAGCGCCACCACCAGGGAGAGGCCCACGGCGACCGGGACCGCCGCGACCTTCGGGTCGCTCCCCACCCCCTCGTGCATGGCCACCAGACCGATCCCGGAGATCCCGAGGAGGACGAAGGCCCAGAAGCCGTCGACCCATGTCGGGTGTCTGCGGAGGAAGTCATAGAGGCGCTGCACGTAACCCAGCGTAGGCAGCCCGGCGGCGCCCTCGGGTCAACCGAAGGTCCGATCCGTAGGGAGCGCATGTACTCCCCAAGGTGGAGGCCCCCTTAGCCTGCGGGCTGTGACGAACGACTACGAAGAGGGCCGGTCCGGCCGCGTGCGCGGCTGGCGGGAGGCCACGGAGGCCGCCCTGTACGGCCCCGGGGGCTTCTACCGCCGCCCGGCGGGGCCCGCCGCGCACTTCCGCACCTCCGTGCACGCCTCGCCCCTGTACGCGAACGCCGTCGCCCGCCTCCTGTGCCGCCTGGACGCGGAGCTGGGTCACCCGGACGAGGTGGCGTTCGTGGACATGGGCGCGGGGCGCGGCGAGCTCACCACGGGCGTCCTGGCCGCGCTGCCCGCCGACGTGGCGGCACGCGTGCGCGCGTACGCGGTGGAGCGCGCGGAGCGCCCCGAGGGCCTGGACCCGCGCGTCGCGTGGCGGTCCGCGCCGCCGCCGGACGTCACCGGCCTGCTCTTCGCCAACGAATGGCTGGACAACGTCCCCGTGGACGTCGTCGAGGTGGCCGCCGACGGGACGCCGCGCCGCGTGCTCGTGGGCGACGACGGCACCGAGTCGCCGGGCGGGCCCGTCGAGGGACCCGACGCGCACTGGCTGGCCCGCTGGTGGCCGCTGGACCCCGAGCCGGGGCTGCGCGCGGAGGTCGGCAGGCCCCGCGACGAGGCCTGGGCGGCGGCCGTGGCGACGCTGACGCGCGGCCTCGCGGTCGCCGTCGACTACGCCCACACCCGGGACGCCCGACCGCCGTTCGGGACCCTCACGGGCTTCCGGGAAGGCCGCGAGACGGCTCCCGTGCCCGACGGCGAGAGCGACATCACCGCGCATGTGGCGCTGGACGCGTGCGCGCTCGCGGGGGCCCGGCTGCTCGGCCAGCGGGCGGCGCTCGGGGCGCTCGGGGTGAGCGGCGGCCGCCCGCCCCTCGCGCTCGCCTCCAGCGACCCGGCGGCGTACGTCCGCGCGCTCTCCCGCGCGGGCCAGGCGGCGGAGCTGACCGCGCCGGGCGGCCTCGGCGACTTCGGCTGGCTGCTGCAGCCCGTCGGCGTACGCCTGGAGTCCCTGCTGCCCGCGTGAGACCCGGCCGCCGGCCGAGCCCTACTTGTCGATGTCGCCGACCACGAAGAACAGCGACCCGAGGATCGCCACCATGTCCGCGACCAGCTGGCCCGGGAGCAGCTCGGCGAGCGCCTGGATGTTGTTGTACGAGGCCGAGCGCAGCTTCAGGCGGTACGGGGTCTTCTCGCCCTTGCTGACGAGGTAGTAGCCGTTGATGCCGAGGGGGTTCTCGGTCCACGCGTACGTGTGGCCCTCGGGGGCCTTGAGGACCTTGGGGAGCCGCTGGTTGATCGGGCCCTGCGGGAGCTCGGCGAGCCGGTCCAGGCAGGCGTCGGCGAGCGCGAGGGCGTTGTGCGTCTGCTCCAGGAGGCACTCGAAGCGGGCCAGGCAGTCGCCCTCCTCCCGCGTGACGACCTTCAGGGTGTCCTGCAGTTCGGCGTAGGCGAGATAGGGCTCGTCGCGGCGCAGGTCGAAGTCGACCCCGGAGGCGCGGGCGATGGGGCCGCTCACTCCGTAGGCGTGCACCGCCTCGGCCGACAGGACGCCGACACCGCGCGTACGGCCCCGGAAGATCTCGTTGCCGAGCACCAGACGGTCGTACACGTCCATGCGCGAACGCACCGAGGCGACCGCCGCACGCGCGCGTCCCGTCCAGCCGGCGGGCAGGTCCTCCTTGAGGCCGCCGACGCGGTTGAACATGTAGTGCATGCGGCCGCCGGAGATCTCCTCCATGACGTTCTGCAGCTCCTCGCGCTCACGGAACGCGTGGAACACCGGGGTGATGCCGCCCAGTTCGAGCGGGTAGGACCCGAGGAACATCAGGTGGTTGAGGACGCGGTTCAGCTCGGCGAGCAGCGTGCGCATCCACACGGCCCGTTCGGGGACCTCCATGCCGAGCATCCGCTCCACGCCCAGGACGACGCCGAGCTCGTTCGAGAACGCCGACAGCCAGTCGTGGCGGTTGGCGAGCATCACGATCTGCCGGTAGTCCCGGGCCTCGAAGAGCTTCTCGGCGCCGCGGTGCATGTAGCCGATGACCGGCTCCGCATGCTGGATGCGCTCGCCGTCGAGGACCAGGCGGAGGCGGAGCACACCGTGCGTGGACGGGTGCTGGGGGCCGATGTTGAGCACCATGTCGGTGCTCTCGGCCGCGCCGCCGATGCCGAGCGTGGTCTCCGTGGTGGTCTCCGTCGTGGGACTCATGGCCACAGTCTCTCGCACCCGCCGCCGCGCGGGGCCGCCCCGTTCGGTTCGCACGCGGCTGTCAGGGGGCGTACGTAGGCTTGAGGCATGGAAACGGGGACGGTGGGGCCCGCAGGACCGGCGGGGGCACGGGACGAGCCGGTGTGGACCGGGCTGCCGCGCGGGCTGCTGCGGATGCGGCGGCTCCTGCTGGTGGTCTGGCTGGTGCCGCTGGCGGCGGGCATCGGCGTGCTGCTCGGCCTGGTCGCGGGCCCGGCGTGGGCGGCCTTCGCGCTGCTGCCGCTGGCCGGCGTCGCCTGGGGCTGGCCGGTCCTCGGGCGCAACTGGCGCTCGTGGCGGTACGCGGAGCGCGCCGACGACCTCCTCATCAGCCGGGGCGTGCTCTGGCGCGAGGAGACCGTCGTGCCGTACGGCCGGATGCAGCTCGTCGAGGTGACGTCGGGTCCCGTGGAGCGGCGCTTCGGCCTCGCGGGCGTCCAGCTGCACACGGCCGCGGCGGCCACCGACGCGCGTATCCCCGGCCTGCTCCCCGAGGAGGCCGAGCGGCTGCGCGACCGCCTGACGGAGCTCGGCGAGGCCCGATCGGCGGGGCTGTGAGCGAGGTACGGGAGGCGCGGGACGAGGACCGCCCGGGAGCGGACGGCACGAATCCGGACGGTACGGGCCCGGACGGCGTGGGACCGGACGGTGCGGGCCCGGACGGTACGGGCGCGGGTCGGAGCGGCGTGCCCGCGGGAGACGTCGTGCCCGAGCGGCGGCTGCACCCCGTCACACCGCTGCGCCGCGCGTGGGCACCCTTCGCGATCCTGGTGGGCTGGGCCGTCCACGACCCGAACGGCACCCAGCAGCGCCTCTCCCAACTGACCGCCACCACGCTGCTCCTGGCCAGCGCCGCGGTGATCATCGGCGGCGCCGTCTACGGCTTCCTGAGCTGGTGGTTCACCCACTTCGGCGTCACCGACACCGAGCTGCGCATCCGCACCGGGCTGTTCTTCCGGCGCACCGCGCACATCCGCCTCGACCGGCTCCAGGCCGTCGACGTGACGCGCCCGCTGCTCGCCCGCATCGCGGGCGTCGCCAAGCTCAAGCTGGACGTCGTCGGCGCCGAGAAGAAGGACGAGCTGGCCTACCTCGGGGAGCGCGAGGCCGCCGAACTGCGCGCCGAACTGCTCGCGCGGGCGGCCGGTTTCGCCCCCGAGGAGGCCCGCGAGGTCGGCGAGGCCCCCGTGCGCGACCTGCTGCACGTGCGGCCGCGGCTGCTGGCCCTCTCCCTGCTGCTGACGGGCGCGCCCTGGGCGATGCTGCTCGCGGCGGTCGTGGTGCCCACGTTCCTGTGGTTCGCCACGCACAACCTGTGGACGGTCCTCGCGACGGCCCTGCCCATGCTGGGCGGCGCGTTCGCGAGCAGCGGCGGCCGTTTCATCACGGAGTACGACTGGACGGTCGGCGAGTCCCCCGACGGCATCCGCATCGACCACGGGCTGCTCGACAAGGCCCACGAGACGGTGCCGCCCGGCCGGGTGCAGACCGTGCACGTGGTGCAGCCGCTGCTGTGGCGGCGGTTCGGCTGGGTGCGGGTCGAGCTGGACGTGGCGGGCTCGGCCAACGGCGTCCTGGTGCCGGTCGCGCCCCGCGAGCAGGCCGAGGCGGTCATCGGCCGGGTCCTGCCGGGCGTACGGGTGCCGGACGCCGCCGAGCTCGCACGGCCGCCCGCGCGCGCGGCGTGGTGCGTGCCGTTCTGGTGGAAGGGGTACGGCCTCGCGATCACCGAGGAGGCCTTCGCGGCCCGGCACGGCCTCTTCCGGCGCCGCCTGTCCCTCGTCCCGCACGCCAAGGTCCAGAGCGTGCGGCTGTCCCAGGGCCCCTGGGAACGGTTCAAGGGCGTGGCGGACGTACGGGTGGACACGGGCGCCAACAAGACGGTGACGGCCCGCCTCCGCCCCACGGACGAGGCCTACGCCCTCCTCCACACCCAATCGGACCGCTCCCGCACCGGCCGCAACCAGGCCCGCCCGGACCGCTGGATGTCCTAGCCCCGACACCACCCCAGAACCACGCGCCGGGCGGTGCGCCCGGAGTGCTGCCAGTGCGGCTGCCCCAGAGGCGCGAGGAACGGCGCAGAACCCGCTCAACCCAGCAGCGCGCTCCGCAGACCCGCCACATCGATCCGCTCCGTCTCGTCATGCGCCGTCAGATCGATGACCTGCCCGACACCACGCGCCGCGTCCCCGGCGGGGGCGTCCTTGAACTCCCCCTCGCTCTCCGCCTTGTGGACCGCGAGAGCCTCCTCGCCCACCACGTCGGCGAGATCCTCGTTCTGCACGGACTCCAGCGCCGCCGGCCCCGCACCCTTCGTGCCGAAGAAGTCGAACCCGCCCTGGGGCCCGGGCCGTCGCGTCTGCGCGGGCGGCGCGACGGCGACCGCGCGCTCGTGCCCGCCGTATCCATCGGCCGCCCCGGGCTTCCCCCGCGACTCGTCCTCCGCGCCCGGCCCGTCCCCGGGCTCCGCTTGCGCGGGTGTCCGTGGGACCGCGCCCGTGGCCAGCCGGTCGAGCGCCGCGTTGGCCCGCAGGAACAGCGCGTCGTACGGACGCACACCGCCCCGCACCGAGCCCTCCGCACGCCCCGCCGCATGACTCTCCGCACGAGCCGACGGCACGGAGCCGACAGCACCCGCAGAACGTCCGGCCCCCGCGCCCCCCGAAGCCTTCGCAGAGTCCGCCGGGTCCGCCGAAGGCGAAGGCGTCACTCCCCGCCCGGGCGCCCCGCCCCGCACCGCGGGCACCAGATCCGCGGCACCGCCACCGGCACCGCCACCACCGGCGGCCGACGGCAGCGCGGGAGCCGGCGAGGCCGCCTCGATGGCGAGCAGCCGGCGCCCCTCCAGGGCGCTGGCCCGCTCCGTCTCCGCCGTGGCGTACCGCCGCAGGAGCGCCGCGTGTTCGTTGCGCAGGGCGGCCAGCTCCGCGCGCTTGGCGCGCAGCTTCGTCTCCAGCTTGGTCCGCATCTCGCGGGACTCTTCGAGGTCGGCCTCGGCCTCGGCCATGCGTTCCTCGTAACGCCACTCGTCGCTCGCGCGGGCCCGGCCCAGCTCGGCGACGCGCTTGCCCGCCGACTGGTCCCAGCGGCGCATGACGACGGAGCCCACGACGGCGGCGGCGGCCGCGGCGGCGACGAGCCCGCGGAGCACGATCGGTTCCGCGAACATCCAGGCGCCGCCGGCGCTGAGAACCGATACGCCTGCGACCGTCGAGGGGGGAAGCAGCCTGTGCAGGGGTGGGGAATGGCGGTGACGTCCACGTGGCATGGCCAGAAACTTACCGCGCGTAGGCGAAGTCTGGTGCCCCGCCCGCCAAAAAGGGGGATTCCCGATCACTTCTCGCCACAACTCCCCACCCCTGCTCCGCTTTGCTTCAGCGCTCAACTTCCGCTTCGACCACGGAACTTCCCGGGCGCCTTCTTGATCAACTTCAGATGAGGCCCTTCGCCTTCAGATACTCCTTGGCGACATCCGCTTCCTTCTGGCGCTCCTCGTCGACCTTCCGGTTCAGTTCGATGAGGTCATCCGTCGTCAGCGTCTTGGTCAGCTTCGCGAGCGCGGCGGCTATCTCCTTGCTGCCCGCCTCCTTCTCGTTCACCACCGGAAGGATGTTGTCCGCGTTCTGCAGCTTCTTGTCGTCCTCAAGGATGACGAGGTCGTAGTTCTTCAGCGTCGCGTCGGTCGTCGTGGTCAGCACCAACTGGTCCGTGCCGTTCTTCACGGCCTGCTTGGACTGGGTGGTGCCGACGCCCTTGGGGTCGATTCCGGTGACGTCGATGCCGTACTTCTTCTTCAGGCCCGGCGCGCAGAACGGCCGGGACTCGCATTCGTCACCCGCCGCGATCTTGACCTTCTCCCCCGACTTGCCGAGATCCGAGAGGGTCTTGAGCTTGTGCTCGGCGGCGTATTCCTTGGAGACCGCGAACGCGTTCTGGTCGACGGCCTCGCCGGCCGGGAGCACCTTGAGGCCCTGCGGCTGCGCGAGCTTCTCCAGCGCGCTCACCGTGGCGTCCAGATCACTGGAGGCGACGGTCTTCGCCTTCGGCCCGTTCTTCTCCAGGTTGAGGAATTCCGCGAGCGTCGCCGCGTATTCGGGAGCGACGTCGATCGTGCCCTTCTTCAGCTCGGGCTTGTAGATCTCGCGGTTCTGGACGGTCTTGACCTGCGTGTCGTAACCGGCGTCCGCGAGGACGCCCGCGTAGAGCTCGGCGAGCACCTTCTGTTCGGTGAAGCGCGCGGAACCCACCACGAGCGAGCCCTTCTTGTCGCCGCCCGCCTTGTCCGACCCCTTGCCGTCGTCCTCCAGGCTGTCCCCGCCGCACGCGGCGAGACCCGCGGTCAGCGCCACGACGGCCGCGGCCGCCCCTGCCATCCGTCGCGCGCGACGCGTTGTGCTGTTCATTGGGTGAACCACCATTTCGAAAGGAAGGAATCAGAACTCACTGCACCCGGACCGTGCCCGACGGCCCGCGCTCACCACACCGTGTCCGCCGGACCGTGCCCGACGGCCCGTGCTCACCGGCCCGCGCTCACCGCACCGTGCCGCTCTGCCGCCGCATCGGGTCGAAGAGCCGCCCGGCGAGCACCAGGACCCCCTCGACGAGCAGCGCGAGCAGCGCCACCAGGACGGCGCCCGCGACCACCTGCGGGGTGTTCTGCAGGTTGAAGCCGGCCGTGATGATGCGGCCGAGGCCGCCCTCGCCGGCCATCGCGGCGAGCGTGGCCGTCGCGACGACCTGCACACCGGCGGACCGGACGCCGGTCATGATCAGCGGATACGCGAGCGGCAGCTCGACCCGCGCGAACAGCTGGCCGCCGCTCATCCCCATCCCCCGGGCGGCCTCCACCACCGACCGGTCCACCTCGCGCATCCCGAGGTAGGCGTTGGTCAGCAGCGGCGGCACGGCGAAGAGCACCAGCGCGATCAGCGTCGGCGCGTCACCGTGCTCCCCGAGCGGGGTGAGCGTCAGCAGGATCAGCAGGGCGAGCGTGGGCACCGCCCGGCCGACGTTCGAGATGTTGACCGCGAGGGCGCCGCCCCTGCCGATGTGGCCGAGGTACAGCGCGAGGGGCAGCGCGATGACACAGGCGACGGCGAGGCAGACCCCGCTGAAGTACAGGTGCTCGGAGAGGCGGTGCCACACCCCCTTCTCGCCCTGCCAGTTGGCTCCCGTGGTCAGCCAGTCGTAGGCACCGGTGATCGCGTTCATGCGGGCTCCGCCACCTTGGCCACGGCCGCCTTGCGCGACGTCCGGTCGGTCTGTGTGCGAGCGGCTCTGGTCCACGGGGTCAGCCAGCGCTGCAGTCCGAGGAGCAGCAGGTCGGCGACGACGGCGAGGAGCACGCAGAGCACCGACGCCGTGAGCACCTGAGCCTTGAAGGTCGTGTCGAGGCCGTCGAGGATCAGCGTGCCGAGGCCGCCGTAGTCCACGATGGCGCCGACGGTCGTCAGGGCGACGGTGGAGACCGTGGTGATGCGC
Source organism: Streptomyces sp. NPDC002564 (assembly GCF_042889645.1). Taxonomy (NCBI): domain Bacteria; kingdom Bacillati; phylum Actinomycetota; class Actinomycetes; order Kitasatosporales; family Streptomycetaceae; genus Streptomyces; species Streptomyces sp. NPDC002564. The sequence continues at coordinate 69,510 of NZ_JBIARE010000004.1, forward strand.
ACGCCGGCCAGCAGCGCGGGCAGCGCGAGCGGCAGCTCCACCTCCCACAGCAGCCGCAGCGGGCCGTACCCCATCCCCTTGGCGGCGTCCCGCGCCTCGTCGGGAACGGCCCGCAGGCCCGCCAGGATGTTCCGCACGAGGACCGTCAGGGAGTACAGGACCAGGCCCGTGACGACCAGCGAGACGGAGAGCCCGAAGAAGGGCAGGAGCAGCGAGAACATCGCCAGCGAGGGGACCGAGTAGAGCACGGTCGTCACGCCGAGGATCGGCCCGGACAGAAAGCGCCAGCGCCGCGCCAGCAGCGCGAGCGGCAGCGAGACGGCGACGCCGATGGCCACGGACACGGCCGTGATCCCGACGTGCTGAAGGGTCGCGTCGATCAACTCCTGGCTTCGGCTGCGGAGATATTCCCCGCAGATCCAGTCGTTCGTCACCAGACAGTTCTGCTCGGCCACGCGCCCCACCTCCCCCGAATCCCCGGACGTATGCCGTACACACGTCCCCCCGTGTCTGGCGACCCTAACGCGAGGCACTGACAATCGCAGAGACTCGTTGTACTGCCGCAACATGGCCTTTACGCAAAGCCCGCCACTGCCCTCCACAATGGGGAACCATGATCCGGTTCGAGCACGTCACCAAGCGCTACGCGGACGGCACCACCGCCGTCGACGATCTGTCCTTCGAGGTCGCCGAGGGTGAACTGGTCACGCTCGTCGGCCCGTCGGGCTGTGGCAAGACGACCACGATGAAAATGGTGAACCGGCTCATCGAGCCGAGCGAAGGCCGGATATTCGTCGACGGCGACGACATATCCGGAATCGATCCCGTCCAACTCCGGCGCCGTATCGGCTATGTGATCCAGCAGGTCGGGCTGTTTCCGCACAAAACCGTCCTGGAGAACACGGCGACCGTCCCGCATCTCCTCGGCGTCAAGCGCGGCAAGGCCCGCGAGCGCGCCGCCGAGCTCCTCGACCTGGTCGGCCTCGACCCCGCCGTCTTCGGCGGGCGCTACCCCGAGCAGCTCTCCGGCGGCCAGCGCCAACGCGTCGGCGTGGCCCGCGCCCTGGCGGCCGACCCGCCGGTGCTCCTGATGGACGAGCCGTTCGGCGCGGTCGACCCGGTGGTCCGCGAGCACCTGCAGAACGAGTTCCTGCGCCTCCAGCAGGCCGTGCGCAAGACCGTGCTCTTCGTCACGCACGACATCGAGGAGGCGGTGCGCCTGGGCGACCGCATCGCCGTCTACGGCCAGGGCCGCATCGAGCAGTTCGACACCCCCTCGACGGTCCTCGGCGCGCCCGCGACCGACTACGTGGCGGACTTCGTCGGCGCGGACCGCGGCCTCAAGCGGCTCTCCGTGACCCCCATCGAGGAGGGCGACCTGGAGCAGCCGCCGGTCGTGCACCTCGACGACCCGCTGCCCAAGGAGCTCGACGCCCGCTGGGCGGTCGTCCTGGACGGCGAGAACAACCTGCACGGCTGGATCTCCGCCGAGCACGCGCGCGGGGGCGCCGGCACGGTCCGCGAGCACGCCCGCCGCATGGAGGCGTGGCTGCCGGTCGGCGCGAGCCTGAAGCAGGCCTTCGCGACGATGCTGCAGCACGACGCGGGCTGGATCGCGGTCATCGACAAGGACAGCGAGGGCCGCTTCCTCGGGGTGCTCACCCCGGCCCGGCTGCACGAGGCGCTGCGCCGCTCCACGGCGGCGGAGGCGCGGGACATCGCGCGCGCGGAGGTCGAGCTGGAGACGGTGACGGCCATCGGCACCGACTGACCGTCTCCGGGAGGCCCCCACCCGGGCCCCCCGGGGTGCGTCGTCAGTCGTCGCTCAGGCGGCCGCTCATCCACTGCAGCGTCGCCGGGATCTCCCTGCGCCAGGTGTTGAAGTTGTGCCCACCGCTGTCGAGCGTGATCGACGACACGCGCGTGGGCGGCTTCACCTTGTCGATGAACTTCAGGGTGTCGCGGTAGTTGTCCTCGCCCTTCTTGCTGCTGCTCACCAGGAGGGACGTCTTGGGCGCCGGCATGTGTTCGAGGTACCACATCAGGTCGGCGCGCCGCTGCAGGTCCTTGTCGCCGTGGAAGAGGTCACCGGTGGTGACGTCGATGGGCGCCTTGTAGTACGCGGACAGGCCCGCCCCCGCGCCGTACGTGCCGGGGTGGTGGATGGCGAGCTTCAGGGCGCAGTAGCCGCCCGTGGAGTCGCCGACGATGCCCCAGTTCTGCGCCTTGCGGCCGACCCTGTAGTGGTCGGACAGCGCCCCGGGCAGGTCCTTGGCGAAGAACGTCTCGGTCTGCGGCCCGCCGGGGATGTCCACGCACTCCGTGTCGCGCGGCGGCGCGACGGTGGGCCGCATCATGACCAGGATCATCGGCTGCATCTTGCCGTCGGCGGACAGCTTGTGGGCGGTCTGCGGGTAGTGCAGGCCCTTGATGAGCGCCTGGGCGGTGCCCGGGTAGCCGGTGAGCACGACGGCCGCGGGGAACTTGCGGTTCTTGTACTGCGGCTGGAAGTACTCGGGCGGCAGGTACACGTAGGCGGGGCTCGCTATGTCGGACTGCTTGCCGCCCACCTCGATCTTCTGGATCTGCCCCCCGGTGACGGGCCGGCCGCCGCCGGGCACGTTCACGGTCTGGGTGTCGACGACCTTGACGGGGCCGACCCCTTTGGCCGGGTCGTGGTCGACGACGACCCCGGGGGCCGTCTCCTGGCCGAAGAGGTCGGCCCATGTGGCGTAGAAGCCGAAGGCCTGGTTGGTCGCCAGGCCCACCGAGGCGAAGATCGCGACCTGGGTGGCGATGAGCAGCCCGACGCGGCCGGTGATCGCGCCCCAGCTGCGGCGGGCGAGCCGCGGCCAGAGCCAGATCGTGCCGACGAAGAGCAGTACGGCCAGCAAGACCGCAAGGGCGAGGACCTTGTTGCTCGTGAGACCCATGGGGTGTTCCTGCCTGCACTTTCTACCTGTGCCGGGCACCTGCCGCGGCGTGACCGGATCCGGACCCGGGCACCGCCGACGCGTGCCGGGGGCCTTGCCAGAGCTTTTCCATCGGTTTCCGGTCGGGAATGAACCCGTTTCCCAGAAGGACCGTCCTAGAGGGCGCAATGTTGCCGGATGCCGTTTTGGCACCGGAATCAAGGTCTCTCGCAGAACTACGGGATGCGATGTCTGTCAGGATAGATGGGGAAATGTCGGGCGGGGTTCCGGGCAGTGAGGAGCGCCACCGCGACGGCCGACTCCACCGGATGCTGCGCGGCCCGCGCCCGGAGGCCGTGCCGACCATCGTCGCCAGAGCGTGCACCCTGGTCGGCCTGCTGAACGTCGCGGCGGGCGTCTTCCCGCGCTTCCGGCACAGCCGCATGCACGCCATCGCCGAGGTCCTGCCCGGCGCGCTCGGCCCCTTCGCCGCCGCCCTCGCGCTCAGCACCGGCATCCTGCTGCTCCTGCTCGCGCACGGCCTGCGCCGCCACAAGCGGCGTGCCTGGCGGGCCGCCGTGGTGCTGCTGCCCGCGGGTGCCGTGGCGCAGTTCGCGTACCGGCACTCGATCATCGGCGTCGTCATCTCGCTCGCGCTTCTCGCGCTCCTGTTGCGCCATCGGAGTGAGTTCACCGCGCTGCCCGATCCGCGCAGCCGCTGGCGGGCGCTGGCCAACTTCGTCCTCCTCGGAGCAGGTTCGATCCTGCTGGGCCTGGTGATCGTCAGCGTCCACCCGGGCAAGGTCATCGGCGATCCGAGCATCACCGACCGCCTGGCGCACGTCCTGTACGGCCTGTTCGGCGTCGAGGGCCCGGTCGACTACTACGGACGCACGTCCTGGACGGTCGGTTTCTCCCTCGGCGCCCTCGGCATGCTGACCGCGCTCACCACCGTCTACCTGGCCTTCCGCCCCGAGCACCCGGCCGCACGCCTCACCGAGGACGACGAGACGAAGCTGCGCGCGCTGCTCGCCCGGCACGGCGGCCGCGACTCGCTCGGCCACTTCGCGCTCCGCCGCGACAAGGGCGTCGTCTTCTCGCCCAGCGGCAAGGCGGCCGTCACCTACCGCGTCGTCTCCGGCGTGATGCTCGCCAGCGGCGACCCGATCGGCGACGTCGAGGCCTGGCCCGGCGCCATCGAGCGCTTCATGGACGAGGCCAAGGCCCACTCCTGGACCCCCGCCGTCATGGGCTGCTCCGAGACCGGCGGCGAGGTCTGGACCCGCGAGACCGGCCTGGACGCCCTGGAGCTGGGCGACGAGGCGGTGGTGGACGTCGCGGATTTCTCCCTGTCCGGGCGTGCGATGCGCAACGTACGCCAGATGGTCAAGCGGATCGAGCGCAATGGCTACGAGACGCGCGTACGGCGCATCCGTGACCTCGGCGAGCAGGAGCTCAGCAGGATCCAGCGCGCCGCCGACGACTGGCGCGGCACCGACACCGAGCGCGGCTTCTCCATGGCCCTCGGCCGCATCGGCGACCCGGACGACGGCGACTGTCTGATCGCCACCGCCCACAAGGCCGACGCGGAGCCGGGCCCCTACGGCGACCTGAAGGCCGTCCTGCACTTCGTCCCCTGGGGCCAGGACGGTGTCTCCCTGGACCTCATGCGCCGCGACCGCGCGGCCGACCCCGGCATGAACGAGCTGCTCATCGTGGCCGCCCTGCAGGCCGCACCGAAGCTCGGCATCGCGCGCGTGTCCCTGAACTTCGCGATGTTCCGCGCGGCCCTGGCCCGCGGCGAGAAGATCGGCGCGGGCCCGGTGCTGCGCGCCTGGCGGGGGCTGCTCGTCTTCCTGTCCCGCTGGTTCCAGATCGAGTCGCTGTACAAGTTCAACGCGAAGTTCCGCCCCCGCTGGGAGCCCCGCTTCGTCGTCTACCGCTCCAGCAAGGACCTCCCCCGCATCGGCTTCGCCGCCATGCAGGCCGAGGGCTTCCTGGTGCTCGCGCTCCCCCGGTTCCTGCGCAGGGGCACCTCGCAGCGCCGGCCCTGCCCGCACCAGAGCACGGAACGGGAGATGCAGGCGGCGTGACCCGCGCCCGTCCGGGCCTAGGCTGGAGACATGAGTACGTTGCGCGGGCGGGGATCGGTCCAGGGGCTGCCGGAGTGGGACCGCTGTGCGGTCATGGGCGTGGTGAACGTGACGCCGGACTCCTTCTCCGACGGCGGCCGCTGGTTCGACACCACGGCCGCGGTCAAGCGCGGCATCGATCTGGTTGCCCAGGGCGCCGACCTCGTCGACGTCGGCGGTGAGTCCACCCGCCCCGGCGCCGCCCGCGTGGACGAGGACGAGGAGCTCAAGCGCGTCGTCCCCGTCGTGCGGGGCCTGGCCGCCGAGGGCGTCACGGTCTCCGTGGACACCATGCGCGCCACCGTCGCCGAGCAGTCCCTGGCCGCGGGCGCCGTCCTGGTCAACGACGTCAGCGGCGGCCTCGCCGACCCGCGCATGGTCCCCGCGGTCGCCGCCGCGGGCGCCCCCTTCGTGGTCATGCACTGGCGCGGCTTCCTCACCGACATCCACGCCGAGCCGGTCTACCGGGACGTGGTCGACGAGGTCGTCGACGAGCTCCACGCGCGCGTGGCGGCCGCCATCGAGGGCGGCATCGCCCCGGAGCGCATCGTGATCGACCCGGGCCTCGGCTTCTCCAAGAAGGCCGAGCACGACCTGGCGCTCATCGCCCGTCTCGACCGGCTGCGCGGGCTCGGCCACCCGATCCTGGTCGCCGCCTCCCGCAAGCGGTTCCTCGGCCGCGTCCTCGCCGGCCCCGAGGGCGCCCCTCCGCCCGCCCGCGAGCGCGACGCCGCCACCGCCGCCGTCTCCGCCATCGCCGCCCACCAGGGCGCCTGGGCGGTCCGCGTGCACGAGGTGCGGGCGACCGCCGACGCCGTCCGGGTCGCCCAGGCCGTGACAGGCGCGGCAGGCGGCGACCTGTGACCGCGGCAGACACCGACGTCGAGCAGGTCGAGCAGGCCAACACCGCCTTCTACGAAGCCCTGGAGCGCGGCGACTTCGACGAGGTGTCCGACCTGTGGCTGGATTCCGGCGACACCGACGACTCCGGTGATCCCGGTGACCTTGATTCCGGTGAGCCCGGTGATCCCGGTGGCCCCGGCCCCGGTGACTCCGGCGATCCCGACGAGCGCCCCGACGGCGGCCGGGAGACGGCCGCGGACGCCATCTCCTGCGTGCACCCCGGCTGGCCGGTGCTGCGCGGGCGCGGTGAGGTCCTCAGGTCGTACGCGCTGATCATGGCGAACACGGAGTACATCCAGTTCTTCCTCACCGACCTCAAGGTCGGCGTGGCCGGCGACACCGCCCTGGTGACGTGCACCGAGAACATCCTCAGCGGCGGACCGCCCCCGGAGGGCGGCGGCGAACTCGGACCCCTCGTGGGCCAGCTCGTGGTCGCCACGAACGTGTTCCGCCGCACCCCCGACGGCTGGAAGCTGTGGTCGCACCACGCCTCGCCCGTCCTGGCCGAAACCGACGACGAAGAGGGTGACGAGACACCCTCCTGAGTGGGTAGGCGCCAGGAAGTGGTTGGGATCACAAGCCGCCGGGTATGGGCGGCTACCAGCCAGGAGCCGCCGCGGAACGGCGGCTCGACCTGCCTGTACCGCGGCGTCCTACGGGCCCCGCGGGCGAGCGCTGTCGGTGCTCGCAGGTAGATTCGATCGAGGCTGGTGTGCCGACCGCACTCGGTGCAGGCCTGCCGATACCGACGATTGCAGGAGTGATTCGCGTGGATCGTGTCGCGCTGCGCGGCCTCAAGGCCCGCGGGCACCACGGTGTCTATCCGCGGGAGCGCGAAGAGGGCCAGACCTTCATCGTGGACCTGGTGCTTGGTCTGGACACGCGAGCGGCCGCGGCCGACGACGACCTGGCGAAGACCGTGCACTACGGGGTCGTGGCCGAGGAGGTCGTGGCCGTCGTCGAGGGCGAGCCGGTCGACCTCATCGAGACGCTCTCCGAGCGCATCGCCCAGGCGTGTCTGAAGCACGACGGAGTCCTGGAGGTCGAGGTGTGCGTCCACAAGCCGGACGCCCCGATCACCGTCCCCTTCGACGACGTGACCGTCACCATCACCCGGAGCCGAGTATGACTGCGCCCTTCAAAGCGGGTCAGAGCGACCCGACCGTCCAGCCGGTGCCCACCTCCGTGGTCGCACAGGTGGACGCCGCGGACAGCACCCTGTCCAACCCCAAGCGAGCCGTGATCTCCCTCGGCAGCAATCTCGGCAACCGCCTGGAGACCCTCCAGGGCGCCGTCGACGCCCTGGAGGACACCCCCGGCCTGCGGGTCAAGGCGGTCTCCCCGGTGTACGAGACGGAGCCGTGGGGCGTCGATCCCGGCAGCCAGCCCTCGTACTTCAACGCGGTCGTCGTGGTGAAGACGACGCTGCCGCCCGCCTCGCTCCTGGAGCGCGCGCAGGCGGTCGAGGAGGCCTTCCACCGCGTCCGCGACGAGCGCTGGGGCCCGCGCACGATCGACGTGGACATCGTGGCGTACGCGGACGTGATCTCCGACGACCCGGAGCTCACGCTGCCGCACCCGCGCGCGCACGAGCGGGCCTTCGTGCTCGCCCCCTGGCACGACGTGGAGCCCGAGGCCCAGCTGGCAGGACGCGGTCCGGTGGCGGAGCTCCTCGGCGCGGTCACCCGCGAGGGCGTGGCGCCCCGCGTGGACCTGGAACTCCGGCTGCCCGAGTAGTCGTTAGTAGTCGTTGACAGCCGTTGACAGTCGTCGCAGAGGGCGGTCGAGGCAAGCAAGCCGATGAAGGGTCATCCGTGAAGCAACTGCGTATCAGGACGCTGGTCGGCCTCTTCTTCGCGGCCGGAGTGCTGTCCTGGTCGGGCGCGCGCCTGTGGGACTCCGTGGGCACGCTGCCGCGCGTGCCGCTGGCCGCGCCGATCGTGCTCGCGGTCATCGCCGTCGTCCTGCTCGCCACGGCGCTCTCGATCCGCTCCCGCCTGCGCGCCCAGCGCGAGCGGCGGCCCGGCGCCAAGGGCGTCGAGCCGATGATGGCCGCCCGCGCCCTGGTCTTCGGCCAGGCCAGCGCCCTGGTCGCGGCCCTGGTCGCCGGGATGTACGGCGGGACGGGCGCGTTCCTGCTCGAGTTCCTCGACGTCCCGCCCCGCCGCGACCAGGCGATCTACGCGGGCCTTTCGGTCCTGATGGGCATCGCGGTGATAGCGGCCGCCTTCTTCATGGAGCGGGTCTGCAAGCTCCCCGAGGACGACGACGAACACGGCGGCACGGCCGCCCCCGCGGCCTAGGAGCCGCCGCACCGGCCCCCGACGGCCGCGGGCGCCACCCACAGCGGCACCCGCGGCAGCTCCCGCTACAGGAGCGTCCCGCCCTCCACCTGCGTCCCGGCCAGGATGCCGTCCAGGCGCGCCAGGACGTCCGCGTCCAGGCGTACGCGGGCGGCGGCGAGGTTCTCCTCGATGTGGGCCGGGGTGCGGCTGCCGGGGATCGGCACCACGTTCGGGTCCTGGTGCAGCAGCCAGGCCAGGGCCAGCTGGGCAGGGGTCAGGTCCAGCTCCCCGGCGAGGCCCCGCACGGGCGCGAAGCGGTCGTTGTTCGCCTTCAGGTTCGCCGCGTCGAAGCGCGGCGCGTTCTGCCGGAAGTCGCCCTCCCCGACCCGGCCGACCGTGCCGGTCAGGAACCCGGCGCCGAGCGGCGACCACGGCACGAGCCCGACCCCCAGCTCGCGTGCCGTCGCCAGGAGTTCCGGCTCGGCGGGCTTCCACATCGACCACTCGATCTGCACCGCCGCCACCGGGTGCACGGCATGCGCGGCACGCAGCTGTCCCGCGGTCACGTTCGAGAGCCCGAGGTGGCGCACGAGGCCGGCCTCCACCAGCTCGGCGACCGCGCCCACGGTGTCCTCCAGCGGCACCTGCGGGTCCGGGAAGTGCGGGTAGTACAGGTCGATGCGGTCCGTCTCCAGGCCGCGCAGGCTCGCCTCGGCGTAGCCGCGTACGTGCCGGGGGTCGCCGTTGACCGCGAGCTCCCCGAAGGCGTAGCCGATCGGGAAGGGGTGCGGCTCGACGCCCTCCGGCAGCCGGAAGCCGAACTTGGTGGCTATCGCGACCTCGTCGCGGCGGCCCCGCAGGGCCCGCCCGACGAGCTGTTCGTTGTGCCCGTCGGCGCCGTACCCGTCGGAGGTGTCGATGAGGGTGGCGCCCGCGTCCAGGGCCGCGCGGACCGCCCGCTCGCCGCGCTCGTCGTCGACCTCGCCGTACATGCCCGGGGACAGCGCCATGGCGCCGTAGCCGAGGGCCGAGACCTTCAGGCCGCCCAGGGTGCGGGTGGGCGGCGCGCGCCCGTGCTCCGGTGACCGCTCATGCGTGTTCGTCATACACGCAGTCTTTCGGCCACCGCGCCGCCCTGTCGACCCGTTTCGGTCACAACTCCCGCTCCCCACCGGCGAGTCGGGCGCATGTGCGGGGAAACGTCCCGCGGGCGGACCCGGCTCAGCGGGCCATGATCAGGCTCATCGCCTCGTTGCGCGTCGCCGGGTCGCGGAGCTGGCCGCGGACCGCGGAGGTGATGGTCTTGGCGCCCGGCTTGCGCACGCCTCGCATCGTCATGCACATGTGCTCGCACTCCACGACCACGATGACGCCACGCGGCTCCAGTATCTCCATCAGGGAGTCGGCGATCTGTGTCGTCAGGCGCTCCTGGACCTGCGGGCGGCGCGCGTACACGTCCACGAGCCTGGCGAGCTTCGACAGACCGGTGATCTTGCCGTCGCTGGAAGGGATGTAGCCGACGTGCGCCACCCCGACGAAGGGCACCAGATGGTGCTCGCAGGAGCTCATGACCTCGATGTCCTTCACCAGGACCATCTCGTCGTGCCCCAGGTCGAACGTCGTCGTCAGGACGTCCTCCGGCTTCTGCCACAGGCCCGCGAATATCTCCCTGTACGCCCGCGCCACGCGCGCCGGGGTCTCCAGGAGGCCTTCCCGGTCGGGGTCCTCCCCCACGGCGATCAGCAGCTCACGCACGGCGTTCTCGGCCCGCTTCTCGTCGAACTCACCGATCGAGCCCTCGCCGTCCAGCGTCACGGGGTCGGTCATCTGTGCCTCGTTCCTGTGCGTACCCGCGTCTGCCTGTCCACGGGTGTGAGGGTGCCAATGCGGGCGTACGAAAGAAGCCGCGCCCCCCAGGCTAGAACCAGGGGGGCGCGGCATCCATTCCGGGCCTGCTGAGGCAGGTGGGATCAGCTCTCGGGGCGGTCCTCCGGGGCCACCTCGAGGGGCTGCTCCGTGCCCGCGGTGACCGCGGGGGTGGCGCCGTTCGCACCGTTCGTCAGCGACAGCTCCTTGGGGGAGAGCACCGGCGGGCGGGTCGAGGGCGTGCGCCGCGAGGAGCCGGTCCACGCCGGGCGGGCCGGACGCTTCACGATCCCGGCGAAGACCTCGGCGATCTGCTCCTTGCCGAGGGTCTCCTTCTCCAGGAGCTGGAGGACCAGGTTGTCGAGAACGTCGCGGTTCTCGACGAGGATCTCCCAGGCCTCGTTGTGCGCGGTCTCGATGAGCTTCTTGACCTCTTCGTCGACCAGCGCGGCGACCTCTTCCGAGTAGTCCCGCTGGTGCGCCATCTCGCGCCCGAGGAACGGCTCGGTGTTGTCCCCGCCGAACTTGATCGCGCCGAGACGCTCGGTCATGCCGTACTGCGTGACCATCGCGCGTGCGGTGGTCGTGGCCTTCTCGATGTCGTTCGCCGCGCCCGTCGTCGGGTCGTGGAAGACGAGCTCCTCGGCCGCGCGCCCGCCCAGCATGTACGCCAGCTGGTCGAGCATCTCGTTGCGCGTGGTCGAGTACTTGTCCTCCTCGGGCAGGACCATGGTGTAACCCAGGGCCCGGCCTCTGGAGAGGATCGTGATCTTGTGGACCGGATCCGAGTTCGGTGAAGCGGCCGCGACCAGGGCGTGTCCGCCCTCGTGGTACGCGGTGATCTTCTTCTCCTTGTCGGACATGATCCTGGTCCGCTTCTGCGGGCCCGCCACGACGCGGTCGATCGCCTCGTCCAGCATGGAGTTGTCGATCAGCTTCTTGTCGCTGCGGGCGGTCAGCAGCGCGGCCTCATTGAGCACGTTGCTCAGGTCGGCGCCGGTGAAGCCCGGGGTGCGCCGCGCGACGGCCGACAGGTCGACGTCCGGGGCGACGGGCTTGCCCTTCTGGTGAACCTTGAGGATCTCCAGGCGGCCCTGCATGTCCGGGCGGTCGACGGCGATCTGCCGGTCGAAGCGGCCGGGGCGCAGCAGCGCCGGGTCGAGGATGTCGGGCCGGTTCGTGGCGGCGATCAGGATGACGCCGCCCTTCACGTCGAAGCCGTCCATCTCGACGAGCAGCTGGTTCAGCGTCTGCTCGCGCTCGTCGTGACCACCGCCGAGACCGGCACCGCGGTGGCGGCCCACCGCGTCGATCTCGTCGACGAAGACGATCGCCGGGGCGTTCGCCTTGGCCTGCTCGAAGAGGTCACGGACACGGGAGGCACCGACACCGACGAACATCTCGACGAAGTCGGAACCGGAGATCGAGTAGAACGGCACTCCGGCCTCGCCGGCGACGGCGCGCGCGAGCAGCGTCTTGCCCGTACCGGGCGGGCCGTAGAGGAGCACGCCCTTGGGGATCTTGGCGCCGACGGCCTGGAACTTCGCCGGCTCCTGGAGGAACTCCTTGATCTCGTGGAGCTCCTCGACGGCCTCGTCGGACCCCGCCACGTCGGCGAAGGTCGTCTTCGGGGTGTCCTTGGTGATGAGCTTGGCCTTGGACTTCCCGAAGTTCATGACCCGGGAGCCGCCGCCCTGCATCTGATTCATCAGGAACAGGAAGACGACGACGATGAGGACGAAGGGGAGCAGGGAGAGCAGGATGCCGACGAAGGGGTTCTGCTTCGACGGGGAGACGGTGTAACCGTCCGGGATGTCCTTGCTCTCGTACTTGGCCTGCAGGGACTTGGCGAGGTCGACGCCCTGGTCGCCGATGTAGCTCGCCTGGATCTTGCTGCTGTCCTTGACCTTCTGGCCGTCCTTGAGCTCGACCTTGATGATCTGCTCGTCACCGGTGGTGAGCTTGGCCGACTCGACCTGGTTCTTGTCGATCGCCTGGACGACCTGGCCGGTGTCCACCGTCTTGTAGCCACCGGACGAGCCGACGACCTGCATCAACACGACCACGGCAAGGACGGCCAGCACGATCCACATGACTGGCCCACGGAAGTATCGCTTCACGTCCATCCATACGGAGCGATGACGCCCCGTCCCTCCTGCCATAGTGAGTTTGATAAAGACTGTTCTTCGGACGGTACCCCAGCATTGTGACCCGAAGACGTCCGGGACTGCTGGCAATCCCGCCTTCGCATGCTTCAACGCGGGGAAACGGGTGAGGGTTCCCCGGTGTCATGCGCGGTCCTGCGGAACGTCAGCCGCCGTAGACGTGCGGGGCGAGCGTTCCGACGAACGGGAGGTTGCGGTATTTCTCGGCGAAGTCGAGGCCGTAACCGACCACGAACTCGTTGGGAATGTCGAAGCCGATCCACTTCACGTCGATGGCGACCTTCGCGGCCTCCGGCTTGCGCAGCAGCGTGCACACCTCGAGGGAGGCGGGCTCGCGCGAGCCGAGGTTCGACAGGAGCCAGGACAGCGTCAGACCGGAGTCGATGATGTCCTCGACGATCAGGACGTGCTTGCCCTTGATGTCGGTGTCCAGGTCCTTGAGGATCCGCACGACGCCGGAGGACTGGGTCCCCGCGCCGTACGAGGACACGGCCATCCAGTCCATCGTGACGGGGGTGGACAGCGCGCGCGCCAGGTCCGCCATGACCATCACGGCGCCCTTGAGGACCCCGACGATGAGCAGGTCCTTGCCCGCGTACTCCGCGTCGATCTTCGCGGCCAGCTCTGCCAGCTTCGCGTCGATCTCTTCCTTGGTGATGAGCACCGACTGAAGGTCGGTGCCCATGTCTTTCGCGTCCACCCGCATCACTTTCGGTCGTCCCACCGGCCGACGGGCCCCGCGGCGAACACGGGTCCCTCGTCAGCCTTGCCGGATCACCAGTCTGCCACCCTGCCGCTGGGCCACGACTTTGCCCGGGAGATTGATGGCTCCCTGGCCGCGCCAGCCGGTGATCAGGCGGTCGACCTCTTCGATGTGCCGGGCGAAGAGCGAGCCCGCGGGCGCCCCGGCGTCGATGGCGGCACGGCGCACGATGCGGCGGCGCACGGCGGGCGGCAGGGCGTAGAGCTTGGCGCACTCCAGGAGCCCGGCGGCGTCACGCACGGTCGTGTCGGCCTGCGCGGCCCAGGTGTCGAGGGCGTCGGCATCGTCCCGGGACAGTTGGGCCGTGCGGGCGAGTGCCTCGACGACACCTTTGCCGAGCGCCTTCTCCAGGGCGGGCAGGCCCTCGTGGCGCAGCCGGGAGCGGGTGTAGGCCGGGTCGGCGTTGTGCGGGTCGTCCCAGACGGGCAGCGACTGGACCATGCAGGCCTTGCGGGCGGTCTGCCGGTCGATGGGCAGGAAGGGGCGGCGGTAACGGCCGGCGACCCCCGAGGTCGCCGCCATTCCGGACAGCGAGCGGATCCCGGAGCCGCGGGCGAGGCCGAGCAGGACGGTCTCCGCCTGGTCGTCGCGGGTGTGGCCGAGCAGGACGGCAGCGGCCGAATGCCGTTCGGCGGCGGCATCCAGGGCTGCGTAGCGGGCGTCGCGGGCGGCGGCCTCGGGTCCGCCGTCGCGGCCCACGTCCACGGCGATCGCCTCGACCGGGGTCAGGCCGAGGGCGGTGAGGCGGACGACGACCTCGGCGGCGCGCAGGTCGGAGCCGGGCTGCAGGCCGTGGTCGACGGTGACGCCGCCGGCCCGGATGCCGAGCTTGGGGGCCTCGAAGGCGAGGGCGGAGGCGAGCGCCATGGAATCGGCGCCGCCGGAGCACGCGACGAGCACGAGCGGTTGCGGGGGCTGCTCGTGCGGGGGGTGCGGGGGGTCGTTCTCGGTGCTGCGCTGTACGTCGGTCAGTACGTCGTGGAGTACGCGGCGGACCGCCAGGCGTATCGCCGCGACCGCAGGATGGGGACCCATGTCCGGTTCCCTTCGTGAAGTTCGGGGGGTGAGCCTCGGATCAGTCACTCAGGACCCACCCGGGGGATCGGGACCCAGCGGAGTCCTTCTTCCCCTCGAGTTCGGTCACTCAGAGTGTGTCGATGGTGACAGAGCCGAGCCGTTCCCCGAGCATTGCACGCCTACCCATCCCCTACGGTCCCTCGGACGGGTGATTACGGGGGCGTTCTCCTGCCGTCGGCCTCATCCGGCCTCTCAGTCTCCCTTACGGTGCACCCGCGCGACCCAGTCCGCCGGTTTGGCGATCTCCGCCTTCGTGGGGAGCGTGTTCGGCGAAGTCCATACGCGGTTGAAGCCGTCCATGCCGACCTCGCCCACGACGGCGCGCACGAAGCGCTCGCCGTCCCGGTACTGCCGGAGCTTCGCGTCGAGGCCGAGGAGCTTGCGCAGCGCCTGGTCGAGGCGGCTCGCGCCGCGCGCCCTGCGCTCCTTGAACTTCTCGCGGATCTCGCCGACGGAGGGCACCACGTCCGGCCCCACGCCGTCCATCACGAAGTCCGCGTGGCCTTCCAGGAGGGACATCACGGCGGTGAGACGGGCGAGGATCTCGCGCTGGGCGGGGGTCTGCACCAGCTCGACGAGGGAACGGCCGCCCTCCTCCGCCTCGGCGTCCGGCTCGCCGCGGCCGCCCGCGAGCGACTGGGCGGCCTCCCTGATGCGCTCCAGGACCGTCATCGGGTCGACCTCGGTCTCGCCGAGGAAGGACTGGATCTCGCCTTCGAGGTGGTCGCGCAGCCAGGGCACGGCGGTGAACTGGGTGCGGTGCGTCTCCTCGTGGAGGCAGACCCACAGGCGGAAGTCGTGCGGGTCCACGTCCAGCTCGCGCTCGACCTGCACGATGTTCGGCGCGACGAGGAGGAGCCTGCCGCCGCCGTTCGCCCCGGCGGGGAGCTCTCGGGTGGGCGGGGCGAAGGTCTCGTACTGGCCGAGGACGCGGGAGGCGAGGAAGGACAGGAGCATGCCCAGCTCCACGCCCGTCACCTTGCCGCCGACCGCGCCGAGGACGGCGCCGCCGGGGCCGCGCCGGTCCTGCATCTTGTCCAGGAGGGGCTTGAGGATCTCCCGGAAACCCGCCACGTTGGCCCGGACCCAGCCTGCGCGGTCCACCACCAGGACCGGGGTGTCGTGGGTGTCCTCCGTGCCGAGGCCCGTGAAGGAACGGACGTGCTCCTCCGAGGACTTCGCATGCCGGCGCAGCTCGGCGACGACGGCTCGCGCCTCGTCGCGGCTCACCTCTGGGCCCGGCCGTACGAGCCGGGTCGCGGTCGCCACCGCGAGATTCCAGTCGACCATCTCCGCACCACCGATGCTCGTCATGCGTCAACGGTACGTGCTGACTCCCTCCGGCGGAGGGGGTTGGCCCCCTGCCTTGCCCCGGAGCGGGCCCCTAGGGGCTCCCGGGGCGCCGGTTCCCCGCACCCCTGGACGGGCGCTTCGCGCCTCGCCCCCCCCTCCGGGGCCGGGGTCAGCGGCAGCCGCAGTTGGCCACCGTCGAGGCCATGTGGTCCAGGGCCTTCTGGGCGCCCTGCGGGTCGGTGGTGCCGGTGGTCATGAAGGCGAAGACCAGGAGGCGGCCGTCCGCGTCGACCACCGTGCCCGCCAGGCTGTTCACGCCGGTCAGCGTGCCGGTCTTGGCGCGGACGACGCCGGTGCCCGGCGACTCCTTGGGGTAGCGGTCGACGAGCGTGCCGGTGAAGCCCGCCACGGGCAGGCCCGTCACGATCGGGCGCAGTTCGGGGCGGGCCGGGTCGGCGGCGCGGTCCAGGAGCGCGGCGAGCAGCTCGGCGGAGATCCGGTCGGCCCGGTCGAGGCCGCTGCCGTCGGCGAACTTCGCTCCGGAGAGCGGCAGTTCCAGCTTCGCGAGCTGGGCGCGGACCGCCCGGTCGGCGCCGTCGAAGCTGACCGGCTCCTTCGCCGCGACGGCGGCCTGCCGGGCGAGGGCCTCGGCGATGTCGTTGTCGCTGTGCGTCAGCATCCGCTCGACCAGCGCGGCCAGCGGCGGCGACTCGACCTTGGCGAGGGACTCCGCGCGGCCGGACGCCTTGGACGGACCGGGGTCGGCCTTGGTCTCGACGCCGTGGTCCTTCAGGAAGCCCGCGAACTTCTTCGCCGCGTCGACCGCCGGGTCCCCCGACCGCGGGGCGGGCCCGCTGGAGGAGTCGTCGAGCCGGCCCTCGTCGGCCATCAGGGCGCTGACCAGCGTGAGGTTCTCGTTGGGGCCGATCGGGTGCTGTGCGGGCCCGGAGTACAGCGACGTGTCGTACGAGAGGGTCACCTCGTCGATGCCGCGGCTCTTCAGGGCGCGGGCGGTGTCCTCGGCGAGCGTGCGCAGGCTGGCCGCGGTGTCGGTGTAGCGGCCGTCCTTGCGGGCGGTGAGCGTGGGGTCGCCGCCGCCGACCAGGACGACGTCCGGACGGTCGGAGGAGCCGGGCTCGACGACGGTCTTCGTGGCGATGCGGTGGTCGGGGCCCGCGGCCGACAGCGCCGCGGCCGCCGTGGCGATCTTGATGGTCGACGCGGGCGTCAGGCCGTCCCCGGTGGCCTTGCCGTAGACCCGTTTGCCGGAGGCCGCGTCCAGGACGACGGCCGAACGCTCCGGGCCGAGCGCGGGGTCCTTCAGGAGCGGATCGAGCACCTCCGCGAGGGCGCCGTCCGTCGGCGAGGGCGCGGTGCCCGCGGGCGCGCCGAGCCCGGCGAGCACGGAAGGGGCGCTCGGGGCCGACCGGGGGACGCCGCCGGCCGCGCGACCGGCGTGATCTGCGCCACCCCAGGCCTCCTGGGAAGCGGCCCGGTCCCGCTCCGCCGTACGCTGACCGGAGGAGTCCCACGGGCCGGCCGCGGCCACCGCCCCGGCCGCGATGACCAGGCCGAAGGCGGCGGCACCAGCCGTGAGCTGCAAGGTCGTGAGCTTTCCGGAGAACCCGGAGAGCTTGTCGGCGGAAGGCTTGGACAGCTGTCTCAAAAGCTGTGCAGGCCGCTGCCAAGGCTTGAGCTCCGGCACGACGACCAGCCCCTTTCGCGATCACACATCTGCGTGAGGGACACTTAATCACCCGAAGTATGTGCTGATCATGGAGGAGCCACCCGTGGAGTTCGACGTCACCATCGAGATTCCGAAGGGTTCGCGGAACAAGTACGAGGTGGACCACGAGACCGGCCGGATCCGTCTGGACCGTCGCCTCTTCACGTCGACCAGCTACCCCGCGGACTACGGCTTCGTCGAGAACACCCTCGGCGAGGACGGTGACCCGCTGGACGCCCTGGTCATCCTGGACGAGCCGACCTTCCCGGGCTGCCTCATCAAGTGCCGCGCGATCGGCATGTTCCGGATGACCGACGAGGCGGGCGGCGACGACAAGCTGCTCTGCGTCCCGGCCTCCGACCCCCGTGTGGAGCACCTGCGCGACATCCACCACGTCTCCGAGTTCGACCGCCTGGAGATCCAGCACTTCTTCGAGGTCTACAAGGACCTGGAGCCCGGCAAGTCCGTCGAGGGCGCCGACTGGGTCGGCCGCGCGGACGCCGAGTCCGAGATCGAGCGTTCCTACAAGCGTTTCAAGGACGAGGGCGGCCACTGAGCCACCCCGCCCCGGACGGGCCGCGTGACCCAACGGGGGTCGCGCGGCCCGTTCGTGTATCTGTGCCCATACTGGCCATACGGAGGGTGCGTAAAGAGTCGTATGAGAAGTGAGGGCATCAGTGGCCGAGCAGGAGGCCGAGGACCGAAAGCCTCAGTCGGACGAGGCCCGCAGCGCCTTCGTGCAGCCCAGCGGGGTGGTGGCGCAGCCACCGGCTCCTGAGGACGAGTCCCAGACGACATCCGAGTTCGCCATCCCGACCGGTCTCGCGACACCGTCCTCGACGACCCAGGAGACCGAGAAGTCGGCGTTCACCACGCCGCACACCTACAGCTCCCGCAACGCCCCGCAGGCCTTCACGCCCGCGCAGGGCATCCCCCTGGTGAAGCTCACCAAGGAGGTGCCGTGGCAGGACCAGATGCGCACGATGCTGCGCATGCCGGTGGCGGAGCGGCCCGCTCCGGAGGCGGCGCAGAAGCAGGAGGACGAGACCGGTCCCGCCGTGCCGCGCGTGCTCGACCTGACGCTGCGTATCGGCGAGCTGCTGCTCGCGGGCGGCGAGGGCGCCGAGGACGTGGAGGCGGCGATGTTCGCCGTCTGCCGCTCGTACGGCCTGGACCGCTGCGAGCCGAACGTGACGTTCACGCTCCTGTCCATCTCGCACCAGCCCTCGCTGGTGGACGACCCCGTCACGGCCTCCAGGACGGTGCGCCGCCGGGGCACCGACTACACCCGTCTGGCGGCCGTCTTCCACCTGGTGGACGACATCAGCGACCCGGACATCGAGGTCTCCCTGGAGGAGGCCTACCGCCGCCTGGCGGGCATCCGGCGCAACCGTCACCCCTACCCCGGCTGGGCGCTCACGGCGTCCAGCGGGCTGCTCGCGGGCTCCGCGTCCGTGCTCGTCGGCGGTGGCGCGCTGGTCTTCCTGGTGGCCGCGGTCGGCGCGATGCTCGGCGACCGGCTCGCGTGGCTGTGCGCGGGGCGCGGACTGCCGGAGTTCTACCAGTTCGTGGGCGCCGCGATGCCGCCCGCCCTGATGGGTGTGGCGCTCAGCTTCGTCCACACGGAGGCGTCGATGGCCTCCGCGGTCATCACCGGTGGGCTCTTCGCGCTGATCCCGGGGCGGGCCCTGGTGGCGGGCGTGCAGGACGGTCTGACGGGCTACTACATCACCGCGGCCGCGCGCCTCTTGGAAGTCATGTACCTCATCGTGGGCATCGTCTGCGGCGTGCTGCTCGTGCTGTCGCTCGGCGTGATGCTCGACGCGACGAACCTGACCCCGGAGACGAAGTTCGGCGTGACGTCGTCGCGGCCGGTCATCCAGATCCTGGCGTCCATGGCGCTGAGCCTCGCCTTCGCGATCCTGCTCCAGCAGGAACGCAACACCGTGCTGATCGTGACCCTGAACGGCGGTATCGCCTGGATCATGTTCGGCGCCCTCGCGCAGACCCCGCTCGCGCTCTCGCCGGTCGCGGCGACGGCCATCGCGGCCGGCCTCGTGGGGCTGTTCGGCCAGCTCTTCTCGCGCTACCGCTTCGCGTCCTCACTGCCGTACGTGACAGCCGCGATCGGCCCGCTGCTGCCCGGTAGCGCCACGTACTTCGGGCTGCTCGCGCTGGCGCAGAACGACCTGAACACGGGCATCAACTCGCTCACCAAGGCGGTCGCGACGGCCCTGGCGATCGCGATCGGCGTGAACCTGGGGAGCGAGGTCTCCCGGCTGATCCTGAAGGTGCCGGGCGCCACCTCGGCGGTGAACCGCCGCGCGGCCAAGCGGACGCGCGGCTTCTAGGCGGCCGGGGCGGTCGGCCGGGGCGGTCGTCAGCGCTTGGCGTGGCGGCCGCGCTGCTGCGCCGGGGGCGTGCCCGGGGCAGCGTCCTCGGCCGCGGCCTTCTTGGACTTGCTGCGCGCCCGCAGGAACTCGATGGCGATCGGCACCACCGAGACGAGGACGATCAGGATGAGGATGGCCTCGATGTTCTTGTGGACGAACTCGATGTTGCCGAGCCAGGCGCCGAGCAGCGTGACGCCCGCGCCCCACATGACGCCGCCGATGATGTTGAACGTGATGAACGAGCGGTACCGCATGCCCGAGACACCGGCGATGATCGGCGTGAACGTCCGCACGATCGGCACGAAGCGGGCCAGGACCAGGGACTTCGGCCCGTACTTCTCGAAGAAGTCGTGGGCCTTGACCACGTTCTCCTGCTTGAAGAGCTTGGAGTCCGGGCGGTTGAAGAGCGAGGGGCCGACCTTCTTGCCGAAGAGGTAGCCCGCCTGGTCGCCGAGGATCGCGGCGAGACAGATCAGCACGCAGGCCAGCCACAGCGGGGTGTCCAGCTTGTTCGTGGTGATCAGCAGGCCGGTGGTGAACAGGAGCGAGTCACCGGGCAGGAAGAAGCCGATGAGCAGGCCCGACTCGGCGAAGACGATCAGCAGCAGGCCCCACAGGCCGAACTGGTTCAGCAGGTAATCCGGATCCAGCCAGCTTGGTCCGAGCGCAAGCGTCGTCACGGTTCCGGGCTCCTGAAGGGTGAGGGGGCGGTGCGGCGGCGGGTGCAGCCGCCCAAAGTTATCAACGCGAAGTCCCCCGGGCAGGTTCCACCTTCCCCCTCCCCGGGCGCACCGCGCACTTCCCAGGGTGCACTCCACGCCAACCAGGACAAAGCTGTGGGGCATGGGTATCGAAGATTTCGGCGGCGGCCTCGATCCGCAGTCCGACGTCCTGGTCGTGACGACCAACGACGTGCCCGGCCACCGGGTGCAGCAGGTCATCGGGGAGGTGTTCGGCCTCACCGTCCGCTCCCGGCACCTGGGCAGCCAGATCGGCGCGGGTCTGAAGTCGATGATCGGCGGCGAGCTGAAGGGGCTGACCAAGACGCTCGTGGAGACCAGGAACCAGGCCATGGACCGCCTCGTCGAGCAGGCACGCGCGCGGGGCGCCAACGCCGTGCTGATGTTCCGCTTCGACGTGACGGAGGCGCTGGACGGGGCCGCCGAGGTCTGCGCGTACGGCACGGCGGTGGTCCTGGCCCCGGAGTGAGCCGGGGCCAGGAGGGGCGGGGCGGACCCGGACCGCGCCGGGGGCCCGGTCAGGACCGGGCGCGCGCCGCGTTCGCCAGGATCGCGTCCCGCAGGTACACCGCCAGGCCGGGCCGGATCGCCTCGTAGAACGCGGTGAAGCGCTCGTCGTCGACGTACATCTCGCCCAGGCAGGTGTGCAGGTCGTGCGAGCACGTGTAGTGGTTCGCCGAGATGAAGCGGCGGTGCTCCTCCGCCGCGTCCATGGCCTGCGGGGAGCCGGCCGGGACGCCCCGGGCCAGCAGGTCGCCCACGCGCGCGTGGACCGCGGCCATCTCGTCGTTGATCCGCTTCCAGTCGTCCTTGGTGTACGCGGCGGACCTGCGCCGCGACTCCCGGTAGGCCTCGGTGTCGCCCCAGCGCCGGCGGACCTCCTCCTGGTACTGCTCGGGATCGTGGTCCCCGAAGACCTCGAACTTCTCCTCGGGCGTGAGGTTGATGCCCATCTTCTTCGCCTCCATGGCGGTCTCGACGGCGGCGGCCATCTCCTGGAGCCGTCGGATGCGGCCGGTCAGCAGCTCGTGCTGACGGCGCAGGTGGTCCCTGGGGTCCGTGTCCGGGTCGTCCAGGAGCGCCGCCACCGCGTCGAGGGGGAAGCCGAGCTCCCGGTAGAACAGGATCTGCTGCAGCCGGTCCAGGTCGGCGTCGTCGTAGCGCCGGTGCCCCGCGCCGCTGCGCCCGCCCGGCACGAGCAGGCCGATCTCGTCGTAGTGGTGCAGCGTGCGCACGGTCACCCCGGCGAAACCGGCGACCTGTCCCACGGGGTAGCTCATGGCCTCCGCCCTTCTTCCTGCGGTACGCGGTCCAGCCTGGGTCCTCACGTCACGTGAGGTGCAAGCCCCTCCCGCGGCCCGGGCGCCGCCCGCCGCGCGCCCGGCCCGCTCAGCGGCCGTCCTGGGGGTGCCGCTCCCCCGTGGCGTACGGGTTCTCCTCGCCGTCGGCCAGGATGCCCACGAAGGGGTCGCCCTCCCCGGCGAAGGTGTACGCGCCGCCCTCGATGCGGGCGATCAGGCCCCGGGTCCACTCGGAGCCCGTGTCGGCCGAGTGCACCCAGTAGTTCATGATCTCGCCGATGTGGCCCAGCTGCCCGGGGCCTTCCTCGGGCGTGTAGTAGTCGGTGACGGAGGCCCGCCACTCCTTGATGCGGCGCACCCGCTCCTGGAGGAGGTCCACGACCTCGCCGCGCGGCAGGTCCACCATCAGGCCGATGCCCGACGTCAGGACGTCGGGCCGCTGGTCGTACGTGGTCAGGGCCTCCCGGAGCAGGGAGAGGTACTCCTCGGTGCCCTGCCCGGTGATCTCGTACTCCGTGCGCGGCGGGCCGCCCGCGGTGGACGGGGCGATCTCGTGGGCGCGCAGCAGTCCCTGCTTCGCCAGCTGCTTCAGGGCGTGGTAGATCGAGCCGGGCTTGGCGTTGGACCACTCGTGGGCGCCCCAGTACTCCAGGTCGTTGCGGACCTGATAGCCGTGGGCGCGGCCGTGCTGGCGCACGGCCCCCAGAACCAGCAGCCGGATCGCTGACATGTACCGCGCCCTTCCCTCGCCCCCCGGTCATCAACTTTGACTAGGGTACGGGGGCACGGCGCCCGGGGCCGTCAGCCCCAGGTCTCGCCGCGCTCCAGCGCCACCAGCTCGAAGGCCGTCTTCCCGTCCAGGGACTCGCGGACGATGTCGGCGTGGCCCGCGTGCCGGCCGATCTCCTCCACCAGGTGCAGCATCAGCCATCGCATCGACACCTGGGCGTCCTGGGGGAACCACGGCGCCGGGGGGAGCGGGAAGGTGTCGTCGAGGCTCGGGACGGCGCGGATGAACTCCTCCGTCTCGCGGGCGACCCCGTCCCAGAAGGCGAGCGTCGCCTCGACGGTCTCGCCCTCCGTCAGCCGGAAGCCGTCGCCCCAGGTCTCCTCGGTGCGGGCCCGCTCGTTGGGCTTCTGCTGGGCCATCCGCAGCCAGTTCAGCTCCACCTCGGCGACGTGCTTGACCAGGCCGCCGAGGGTCAGTTCGCTGGCGCTCGGGCGGGACCTCGCCTGCTCGTCGGTCAGGCCGATGACGGAGCGCCGGACGCCGCCCCGCTGGGCCTCGACGAAGGCGATGAGGGCGCCGCGCTCGTCGCCGTGGGCTTCCGCGCTGACGTGGGTGACCATGGTGTCCGCCTTCCGTGGCTCTCTGCGGCCCGCCGGTGCGGGCTGCCGCGCCGGGGCTTCCCGACACCACGGACGTTACGGAGCCTTGCGGTCAGGTTCTGTCCGCAAGGCTCCGGTGGCGGCGCGTTTTCACCATGGGGGCGGATCGTGCGCGGGGTCAGGACGCGCGGGGTCCGTCAGAAGGGGAAGCGCGACCTGCCGTGCTGCACCGAGATCCACTTCTGGGTGGTGAAGGCGTCCACGGTCGCCTCGCCGTTCAGCCGGCCGATGCCGGAGCTCTTCTCGCCGCCGAACGGCACGATCGCCTCGTCGTGCACCGTGCCGTCGTTCACGTGGATCATGCCGGTGCGCACCCGCTGGGCGACGCGCACGCCGCGCTCGACGTCACCGGTGTGCACCGCGCCGCTCAGGCCGTACGGGGTGTCGTTGGCGATGCGGACCGCCTCGTCCTCGCCGTCGAAGGGCAGCAGCAGGGCGACCGGGCCGAAGATCTCCTGGCGCAGGACCGGGGAGTCGGCGGGCAGGTCGGTGAGGACCGAGGGGGCGACGAGATTGCCGTCCACGGACCCGTGCAGCAGGGCCTTCGCACCGGCCGCGACGGCCTGGTCGACGAGGGTCGAAACGGCCTCCGCCTGCGAGGAGTTGATCAGCGGGCCGATGTGGGTGGCCGGGTCGGCCGGGTCGCCGACGGTGAGGCCCGCGACCTTGGCGACGAACTTCTCGGTGAACTCGTCCCGCACGGAACGGTCCACGAGGATGCGGTTGGCGGCCATGCAGACCTGGCCCTGGTGCACGAAGCGGCTGAAGACGGCCGCGTCCACGGCGTAGTCGAGGTCGGCGTCGTCCAGGACGATCAGCGCGCTGTTGCCGCCCATCTCCAGGATCGAGCGCTTGAAGTGCGAGGCGCAGACCGTGGCGACATGGCGGCCCACCCGGTCGGAGCCGGTGAAGGAGATGACGCTCGGCACGGGGTTCTCCAGGAACGCGTCGCCTATCTCGGCGATGTCCGTGATCACCACGTTGAGCAGGCCGGGCGGCAGACCCGCCTCCTCGAAGACCTTCGCGACCAGGCTGCCGCCGAGCACCGGGGCGTTCTGGTGCGGCTTGAGCACCACGGCGTTGCCGAGGGCCAGGGCCGGGGCGACGCTCTTGACGGACAGCAGGAAGGGGAAGTTGAACGGGCTGATGACGCCCACCACGCCGACCGGGACCCGGTACAGGCGGTTCTCCTTGCCCTCGTCCGGCGAGGGCAGCACGCGGCCCTCGGGACGCAGCGCGACATGCACCGCCTCGCGCAGGAACTCCTTGGTGAGGTGCAGCTCGAAGGCGGCCTTCAGGCGGGTGCCGCCCAGCTCGGCGACGATCGCCTCGGTGATCTCCTCCTCGCGGTCCTCGACGACCCGCAGGGCCCGCTCCAGGACCGCCCGCCGGGCGTAGGCGTTGGTCTCGGCCCACTCCCGCTGGGCGCGCTCGGCGGCGCGGTAGGCCTGGTCGACCTCGTCCGCCGTCGCCACGGTGATGGACGCCAGCTTCTCCCCGTCGTACGGATTGAAGTCGATGATGTCCCAGGAGCCCGACCCGGCCTTCCACTCCCCGTCGATGTACTGGTGAGCCAGGTCAGTGAAGAAGGACATGAGACGGACCCCTTGCCGCGGCAGCAGCCGGCCGCATACGGAAGACACCTGATGTCACGTCATAGTACTTACGTTTCAGATGAGTTGGAGTAGACCACGGAGAAGATCCCGGCTGCCGACCGGATCCGGACTGTCCTTGTGCAGCTGCGCCACCACCCGCTCGTACTGGGCGACCTCCTCGGCCTTGTCGAGGTAGAGCGCGCCGGTGAGCTGCTCCACGTACACGACGTCGGAGAGGTCGGACTCCGGGAAGCTCAGCATGGTGAACGCGCCGCTCTCGCCCGCGTGCCCGCCGAAGCTGAACGGCATCACCTGGAGCGTGACGTTGGGCCGCTCGGAGATCTCGATGAGGTGCTGTATCTGGCCCCTCATCACTTCCCGGTCGCCGTACGGGCGCCGCAGCGCCGCCTCGTCCAGGACGCAGTGGAAGCGGGGCGCGTGCTCGGAGATCAGGAGCTTCTGGCGCTCCAGGCGCAGCGCGACCCGCCGGTCGATCTCGGCGGCGCTCGCGCCCTTCATGCCGCGCGCCACGACGGCGTGGGCGTACGCCTCGGTCTGCAACAGGCCGTTGACGAACTGGACTTCGTAGACGCGGATGAGCGAGGCCGCGCCCTCCAGGCCGATGTATGTCTGGAACCAGCCGGGCAGGACGTCCGAGTAACTGTGCCACCAGCCGGTGAGATTGGCTTCCTTGGCCAGCGAGAGGAGTGCGCCGCGCTCGGCCTCGTCCGTGACGCCGTACAGCGTCAGGAGGTCCTCGACATCCCTGGACTTGAAGCTCACCCGTCCCAACTCCATGCGGCTGATCTTCGATTCGGAGGCGCGGATCGAGTATCCGGCCGCTTCACGGGTGATGCCTCGGGACTCTCTGAGCCGCCTCAGCTGTGAGCCCAGCAGGATGCGCCGTACCACCGAGCCGCTCGACTCCCCTGCGGTCACTTCGCTCAATCCTCCCCATCGACTGGAAGCCAGCAGTCTGCCATTAAACGCTCCGGGCCGTACACGTCCGGTTACAGAAACGGAAAGCCTTCGAAAGTGCGCCAGAAGAAGTCCTGGGAAGAAATGGGCGAGAAGTGGCACGTGAACGGCCAAGTCCGGCGCGTGCACGTGCATCTGCCCTTGCATCTGCTGTACGCATTCGGAACCATGGTCCGCGCGCCACCGCTGCACCGACCGCACCATCGGCGACCGACCGCGCCACCGCTCCATCGCTACGTACCGCGAAACCGGGGAGTGCCTCGCATGGGGACGAATGGATCGACCATGCTCGAGCCGTTACGGCAGGGGCTCCCTCCGATCGACCCCTCCGCGGTCTCCGACGCGGCCTCCGTCGCCCTCCCCGCCCGCTACGAAGCGGTGGGCAGCGCACGGCAGTTCACCCGGAACACGCTCTGCCGGTGGGAGCTCGACGAGAGATTCGACGACATCGCGCTGGTCGTCTCGGAGCTCGTGACCAACGCGCTGCGGCACGCGCTGCCCGCGGACACCCCGCGCGACCGGCAGGAGCAGCCCGTGCGGCTGCACCTGATGCACTGGGCGTCCCGTCTGGTGTGCGCGGTGCGCGACCCCAGCGACGACAGTCCGGTCACCCGCGACACGGACGACGACTTCTCGGCGGAGTCGGGCCGGGGCCTGTTCCTGGTCGACTCCTTCAGCGACAGCTGGGGCTGGCACCCGCTGGCCGGCGCACTGCGCGGCAAGGTGGTCTGGGCGCTCTTCCGCCTGGGCTGAGCGAAGCGGCCGCGACCCGTCGGGCGCGGCCCACCGGGCACCGCCGGGACCTGATGCGGCCCGGCTAGCCGCCTATCAGGTGGTCGAACTCCCCGTCCTTCATCCCCAGCAGCATCGCCTCGATCTCCGCGCGCGTGTAGACGAGCGCGGGACCGTCCGGGAAGCGCGAGTTGCGCACGGCGACGTCGCCGCCCGGCAGCTTCGCGAACTCCACGCACGAGCCCTGCGAGTTGCTGTGCCTGCTCTTCTGCCAGACCACACCGTGAAGCTCCGTGGCCGCCATGCCGTTAAACGCGTGGTGCACAGATCGCTCCCCGGTAATGCAGTGCCATGAGTGGCTCTAGATGCAATGGTCAACTGTCCCGGATCATAGCTGTGTTCACATGCAGATGCATGGGCAGATGCACGTGCACGCGCGGTGGCCCTTTGGTTACAGGCTTGTCGGCATCCACCCGGCATCCCTGTTAGAAACCGGCCGTACCACCGGCGGCAGCCCTCGCGGCCGGGCCGTCACCCGTGCCGCGCCCCGGCCCGGACCCGCCCCACGGATCTGCCCGCACCTGCCCCAAAGCCCGTATGACATGCGAACGTCAGCCCCCGTCCATGATCCTCCGAGCCGTGTGCCGCGCGGGATCGGCCGGATCGCATCCCTCGCGCACACGCTCGTGTACAAGAGAGAGACGCGTACCGGGCCCTTCCTGTTCCAGGGTTCACCTATTGGTCCGGTCGGCAAAGTTGGCCGGATCGGGGTGCCGCGGTCAGACCCTCAGGAAGGCGTCGAAGGCCGGGGGCAGCTTCTTCCAGGCGGCCCGCCCGGCGGCGTACTCCTCGTCGGTCAACAGGCACGAGTCCAGGAGCCGTTCGAGCCCGTCACGGTCCAGGCCCGGCGAGGTGAAGACCAGGTGGTTGCAGCAGTCGCCGTGCTCCGGGTGCCAGTCGACGGCGGCGGCCGCGCGGCGCACGGGCGGCACCAGCTCCCAGGCGGCGTCCGGCAGCGAGGCCAGCCACGGCCCGGCGCTCTCGACGCACAGCGCCCCGCCCGCCGCGTCCCAGCCGATCAGCGTGTCCGGGTGCCCCGCGAGCCAGAAACGGCCCCGGCTGCGCGCGGCCGCGCAGGTCAGGTCCTCCAGGGCGGCATACAGCCGCCCGGGGTGGAACGGCCGCTCGCGGTGCCATACGAAGGTGGCGACCCCGCACGCGTCGGCCTCGGCGGGCAGCAGCGCGGACGCGGGATGCTGGGCCGCCGCGGCGGCCTCGACGTCGAACCCGGCGAACCCCGAGAACCCCGAGAACCCCGAGAACCCTACGAACCCGGCGAGCGCAGCCGCGGCCGGACCGCCGCCCGCGCGGCCGCCGACGACCACCTGCCGTGCCGTCGGGTGGAGTTGGGCGAGCAGGGCCCGGTCCTCGTCGTCGGCCTCCGCGGAGTCCGCGACGGCGAGCACGGGCGCGTACTCCAGCTGGCGCGCCCAGGTGTCGGCGACGGTGCGCCGGTCGGCGGGGGCGGTGGCGAGACCCACGTCGATCAGGTCGTCGCCGTTGCCGAGGCAGGGCAGCACGAGGGCCGGGTCGACGGCGGTGACGACCCCGCCGAGCACCAGCCCCGCTCCCCCGTGCGCGGCGACCGCCTCGGCCATCGCCCTGGGCTCGACCGAGTCCCACAGCTCGACGACCGCGAGCCGGGTCGGGCCCGCGCCCGCGAGGCGCCGCAGCTCGGGCAGCAGGTCCTCGCGCAGCGCGCAGCACGCGCAGTCGTCGACCAGCGGCGCCTCCCCGGTGGAGAGCACACCGCCGGCGTCGCGGACGGTACGCAGGACCGTGCCCCGCACGGCGGTCGACAGGTCGTGGTGCAGGGCAACGCTGCCGGGAACGGTGGTGAGCAGCTCGTCGACGGCCGCGGCACGCACGGCGGCGTGGAGCCCGCCGACGATCACCACGCGCATGCGGGGGTCGTCGGCGGGGGCGGGCGGGCCGGGGTCCGGGTGATCCGGAGCTCCCATCAGTGCCCGTTTCCGTTTCCGTTTCCGTTTCCGTTTCCGCTTCCGTCTCCATGGCCGTATCCGCGTCCGCGTCCGCGTCCGCCGAAGCGGCGCTCGAAGCGCTCGACGCGGCCCGCCGTGTCCAGCACGCGGGCCGTCCCCGTGTAGAAGGGGTGGCTCGCGGACGAGACCTCGACGTCGACGA
Organism: Streptomyces sp. NPDC002564; assembly: GCF_042889645.1. NCBI lineage: Bacteria > Bacillati > Actinomycetota > Actinomycetes > Kitasatosporales > Streptomycetaceae > Streptomyces > Streptomyces sp. NPDC002564. Next base: position 97,965 of record NZ_JBIARE010000004.1, read on the forward strand.
CGGGGTACGTACGGCCGTCCTCCCACTCGACCGTCCTCGCACTGGTGGCGGTCGAGCGGGTGAGGAAGGCGAAGCCCGCGGCCTTGTCGCGGAAGACGACGGGGGCGTACGGCGGGTGGATGTCCTTGCGCATGGTGATCAGCGCTCCTCTCGGAAGTCGACGTGGCGTCCGGCCCTCGGGTCGAACTTGCGCAGCGTGAGGCGGTCGGGGTCGTTGCGGCGGTTCTTGCGGGTCACGTACGTGAAGCCGGTACCGGCGGTGGACCGGAGCTTCACGACGGGACGGAGTTCGTTGCGAGCCATGTGCCCAGTATATGAAAATGACTCCCGTTTTCAATAGGGAGCCCGGTCCGCCGCCCGAGACGTGCGTCACCCTGTCCGTACCTGTCCGCCCCTGTCCGTACCTGTCCGCCCACGAGCGGCTGCGGCTCGCGCGGCGCCCGCGCGGACGTGGGGGCGCAGGTCCAGGTCCAGGTCCTCCTGGTAGCTTGACGGGCAATTTGGCCGGGGCACTCCGCTCCGGCCAACGTCTGTCTTTCCAGGGGGACTTCAAGTGCGTACGAATGTCCGTGGTGCCCGTGCCCGTGGCGCCCGTCGTGTTCGTTCCGGCCCGCGTCTGCGCGCCGGGGCCGCCGTGGTGGGGCTCGCCGCGGTGCTCGCGCTGAGCGGGTGCGGCGGTGACGGTGACGACGGCGGGAGCGGGGGCGGCGGCAAGAAGGACCGCGGGGCGGCGGCCTCGGGCGGGTCCGGCTCGTCGGACGAGGGCGGGCCGACTGAGGGCTCCGACGGCCCGGACGGCTCCGGGGGCGGCGGCCTGGAGGGCACCTGGGTCGCGACGGCCGACGGCAAGCCGCTGGCCCTCGCGGTCACCGGCAGGACGGCGACGCTCCTCGGCGAGGACGTGCTGTGCAACGGCACGGCAAGCGCGCGGGCGATCGACCTCACCTGCCCCCGGGGGAACGGGGACCGCACGAAGGGGAAGGTCGAGTCCGTCGACGGCAAGGCGCTGAAGGTCGCCTGGGAGGGCGCGGGCACGGACGAGTTCCTGAAGACGAAGGGCGGCAAGCTGCCGGACGGCCTGCCGACGGGTGTGCCGCAGGCCTGAGGGGCGAGGGGGGCCTCCGGGGCAGGGAGCCTCCCAGGCGGGGAGAGCCTCCCAGGCGGGGAGAGCCTCCCAGGCGGGGAGAGCCTCCCGGGCAGGGCGGCCCGCCTAGCTCATCCCTCCCCCCGGCTATCCCTCCCCCCGGCTTCTCCGCGGCGCGCTCTCCGCCGCCGCGCCGGCCTCAACGGGCGCCGGGGTCCTCGGGGTTGCGCGGGTCGGGGGTGTCGCGCGGGTCGGGGGCCGGTGCCGGTTCCGGCCGCGTCGCCGCGGGGCCCGGCGCGGGGGCGGTTCCGGAATCCGCCGTCGGCGTGGTCGTGGCCGAGGTGCCCGTGGACGTGTTCGCCGAGGAACCCGTGGACGTGGTCGCCGAGGTCGCGGCGGAGCCGTCCACCAGCAACGGCGCGGGGGCCGTGTCCAGCGCGTCGGACAGTTCGTCGAGGGTCTCCAGGAGGAGGCCCGCGCCCCGGCGGACCACCCGGTCGGGGACGCCCTCGCCGTCCCACTCCGCCAGCGCCGTGCGGACCGCCTCCCAGCGCGGCACCCGGCGTTCGCGTACCGCCTTCGCGCCCTGTTCGGTCGACTTGCGCAGCGCCTCCGCGAGCCGGGCGGCGGCGGGCACGGGGGTGGCGCCGCGCTCCGGCAGGTGGGCCTCCATCAGCATCGCGACACGGCCGAGCTGGGCGAGCACCTCCTCCGCGTCGGCGGCGGCGGCGCGGGAGACACCGCGGTGGCGCACCGGTTCGTTCTTGGCCCGGCTCGCCGCCTCCTGCCAGGCGACACGGGCGTCCCTGGCCTCCAGCAGCGCCTCGCGCACGTCGGGGCAGGCCTTGCCCGCCGGGTGGGCGTAGTGGTCGACGACCGCGGCGGCGTACCGGCCGTCCGCGATCAGCCAGTCGGCGAGGCGGGTGCGCAGGCGCGGCGTCTCCCAGGCGGGATACACGGCGTACGCGATCATCGCGAGCACCCCGCCCGCGAGCGTCAGGACGACGCGCTCCGGGACGGTCTGCGTCCACTGCTGGCCGCCCATGCCGAGCAGGAACACGACGTACGCGGCCACGCAGGCCTGCGCCGCGACCTGGCCGGTGCGCATCAGCAGGTACATGAGCCCCGCGCAGATCACGGCGAGGACCGCGGAGAGCCCCGTGCCGGGGTGGGCGAGCTGGACCAGGCCGGTGGCGAGGGCGACCCCGACGAGGGTGCCGCCGAAGCGGGCCACGGCACGGGAGTACGTCTGGGAGAAGTCGGGCCGCATCACCATGACCGAGGCCATGGGCGCCCAGTACCCGTGCCCGAGCGGCAGCCAGGTCCCGATCAGATACCCGGCGGCGGCCACGGCGGTGACCCGGATCGCGTGCCGCGTGACGGGCGAATCGTGCCGGAAATCGGCCCGCACGGCCCGCGCCGCGGCGGGCGCGAGCGCGAAGAGGGTGGGCCGGAGAAGAGGAATGGGCTGCGTGTCGGACTGGGTGCGGGGCCCGGGGCGGGGGCCGTCGGGCGCGGGGCCGGCGTGGGGGGCGACGGGCGCGGGGCCGGGGGCGTCGGGCGCGGGGCCGGGGCGGGAATCCGGGGCGGAGACCGGTGTGGGGGCGTCGGTGGATGTGGGTGCGTGGGTCGACGTGGGTGCGTCGGTGGGTGTGGGTGTGGGTGCGTCGGTGGGCGTGGGTGCGCCGGTAGACGTAGGTGCGTCGGCGGACGCGGATGCGCCAGGGGGTGAGGGTGCGTCGGTCGACATGGACGCGTCGGCGGACGTGGACGCGTCGGCGGACGTGGACGCGTCGGCGGACGTGGACGCGTCGGCGGACGTGGACGCGCCAGTGGGCGTGGGCGCGTTGGTCGACGTGGATGCACCCGTGGGTGGGGGTGCGTCGGTCGACGTGGATGCGTCGGCGGACGTGGACGCGCCAGTGGGCGTAGGCGCGTCGGTGGACGTGGGTGGGGTGAGGGAGGTCGGTGGGAGGTCGGGGCCCGTGGGGGAAGCCGTGTCGTGGGTCGGGGCGGACTGCGTGTTGCCCGCCGTTTCCAGGACGTCCCTCAGGAGCGCGCCGAGGCGGGTCGCCGCCCGGTACGCGGGGCCCGTGAGGATCGCGCCCGTGTCGGGCGTCTTCAGCGCGGCCAGCGCCGCCGGGGGGATCTTGACCGGCTCCCCGTGCCGGACGGCCCGCGCCGCGGCGTCCAGGACCGAACCCGCGGCCCCGAGGAGTTCCCGTACGCGGTCCCGTTCCGGTCCCTCCTCGGGGACGCCCACCGCCGGGTCGGCCAGGGAGGCGAGCACCGGGCGGATCCGTTCGGCGATCCCCCGCGCGCCGTGCAGCTCCGCCGGGCGCCTGCGGGCCTGGCGCGGGGTGATCGTCGCCGCGTCGCGCGCCGCCATCAGGGGCTCGGGGTCGAAGGGCGCCACCGGGTCGTGCCGGAGCCTGCGCGCGTAGTCCGCCTCGGCCGCCAGGGCGTCGGCCAGCGCGTCCCGGTGGGCGCCCCATCTGCGTACCGGAAACAGGATCACCAGCGCCGCCTGCACGCAGCCGCCGACGACCATCATCGCGGCGTGGCCCGCCGCCGCGGCGACCGACGTGGGGAGCGTGACCGTCACCAGCATGATCGCGACGTTGGACGACGCGATGATGCCGACGGTCGGGCCCGCCGCCCAGCTGAGGCCCGCCATGAAGGTCCACAGGCAGAGGAGGGCCAGGAAGAGGAGCAGGTGGGAGCCGGTGAGGTAGCCGAGGAAGGTCGACACGGCGAGGCTCGTGCCGGAGGCGAGCGCCAGCTCGGGGCGGGGCCGCCAGCTGCGCTGGAACGTGGCGATGGCCGCCTGGAACGCGCCGAACGCCGAGCTGGCGGCCACCGCGGGCCCGAAGAGGCTGAGGCTGACGCCGATGATGATCGCGAGACCGGCGGCGCCGCGCAGGGCGACCAGGGGTTCCAGCCGTTTGCGCTCGACGGTCAGTCCCGCGCGAGCCGTCTCTCTCAGCGCGCGGAGCCAGGTCACTCTGTGATGATACGGGGCATATCGGGCCCGGTGACGGCAAGGGGCCGGCGGGTGCGGCAGGCGGACGCCGCCGTCGGGCGGGGCGGGACGGCCCCGCGGGTCACGGCAGGGCCGGGCCGCGGTCGCGGGGGGCGACCCGGGCGCGGTCCGCCGCCGCGGTGCCGTGGGCCCAGCCCTCGCCGTCCGTCACGCCCCGCACCCGGGTCGTGGTCGTCTCGGGGAACATCTCCTCGGCCCGGCCCGTCACCGCGACCTCGCGCGCGGCCAGCACCGGCAGCAGCGCGGCCGCGTCCCGCGTCTCCCGCTCCGCCTCCGTCACGGCGTGCTCGCCGGCCTCGGCGAGACGTCCGCCGATGCGGTGCGCGTACGCCATCAGGAACGCCTGCCGGAACGTCTTGGTGCGCTTGCGGCCCGCCGCCCGCTGCCCCGCCTCCGCCGTCGTCATGGCCGCCGTGCCCTGCACGAGCAGGGAGGTGTGCAGGAGCTCGACGGACTCCAGGTCGGCCTCGAAACCGACCACGGTGGAGAAGCCGAACGCCTCGTTCCACACCGCGCGGCAGTGGTTCGCGGCGGCGACGGCGTCGAGCAGCATCGCCTTGGCGGTCTCGTACGGGGCGTCCACGCCGATGCGGCAGGCGCCCGGGGCGTCCTTGGCGTGCGTGCGGGCCGCGAGCAGCGCCTCGTCGAGCGAGTGCCGGGCCATCAGCTCCTGCGCCTTGGCGGTGAGCACCTCGGCCTCCTCCGGGTAGCCGGTCGCCTCGGCCTTGGCGAGCAGGGCGCGGATGCGGGTGAGCGTGCGGGGCTCGCCCTCGGCCGGGGCCGGCAGGGCGTCGCCGGGCGGCGGGCCGACCGGTTCGAGCGCGGGGAGGCGCAGGAGGAGCCGGTACAGCTGGAGGTGGGTGGTCGCCCGGGTGAAACGGTCCTGACCCCGGTCGCGCGCGGGCGCCTCCGCGGGCCCGAGCTCCGCGAGCTGGGCGGCCCAGCGGGGCGGCAGGTGGGCGTAACCGCCGGTCTCCGTCCGGATCAGGTCGGCGGCCAGGCGTACGTGCGGCTCGTCCAGGTCGCGGCGGACGAGCCGGACCACGTCGGCGGGCTGCCAGCCGCGCCGCCAGGCCCGGCCCAGGTACTCCTCGCCGCGCCGCCGCAGCTCGGCGTCCGCGTCGGGGGCGGCGGCCAGGAGGGAGGCGCCGGTGTCCAGGCCGTCGTCACCGTCGCTGTACAGCGCCGCCGCGAACGCCTTGTCGATCACCGATTCCATGGGGCCAAGGGTATGAGGTCCGGCCCCGGGACGGCCGGGGCCCCGAAGCCGCGCACTCATCCACACCCTGTGGATATCGAACGGCTGCGCTAGCCCGGAGGGCTCGGCCGGGTGCGGCTGGACGGGAACGTGGAACGTGGAACACGCGGGGCGCCGGCAGCGGTCGGATCCGGCCGGCGGCGGCCGGGAGGCGCACGATGAGCATCGCGGAAGGCGTCGACGGGCGTCACGGCAGCCGTCGACGGGCATCGCGGAAGGCGTCGACGGGCGTCACGGAAGGCGCGGCAGGCGCTGTGCCGGGAACTAGGGGCGACGCGGGGAGCGGCAGTAGCGACGCGGGGAGCGGTCGGAACGACGTGGGCGCTTCCGGGCGCGATAGGCGCACTGCCGGGACTCGCCGCACGGCGGTCAGTCCGGGCGGTCTGTCGGCCGGTCCGGCCCCCTGCCCGGCCCCGGCGGGGGCGTCGGCGCCAGGGGGCGCGCCCGGGGCGGGTGCGGGGGTGTCGGCAGCGGGGTCGGCGGGCGGGTGCCGGACCGCGGCCGCCCGAGCAGGATCCCGCCCAACACCAGCGCGAGGCCGAGAAGTTGGCGCAAGGAGAGAGACTCGGCGGCCAGCAGGGTCCCGAGCAGCACACCGGTCACGGGATTGAGGAGGCCGACCAGACCCACGGTCCCGGCGGTGAGGTGCCGCAGACCCGCGAACCAGGCGGCGAAGGCGAGGCCGGTGCACACGACGGAGACGTACGCGAAGGCGAGCACTCCGGAGGTGTCGAGGTCGGGCGGCGCCCCGTCGAACCCCACGGCGAAGGGGATCAACACCACTCCCCCCGCGACGAGTTGCCACGCCGTGGAGGCGAGCACCGGCACGTCGGAGCTCCAGCGCTTGGCGAGGACGTACCCGAGGGACGACATGAGCATCGCGGCGGCGGAGGCGAGGACGCCGATGAGGTCGGCCGAGGCGGTACCGGCGAGGAGCATGAGGCAGACGCCGCCGAGCCCCGCACCCGCTCCGGCGAGATGCGCGGGGCGGGGCCGCTCGCCGAGCAGCGGTCCGGCGATCACCATCATGACCAGGGGCGCGATCGCCATGACGGTCGACGCCAGGCTCGTGGGGAGCCGTTGGGCGGCGACGTAGACGAGCGCGAAGAAGCCGCCCATGTTCAGGACGCCGAGCACGAGGGACTTCCACCACCACGAGCCGCGGGGCAGCCGTCGGGCGAGGGCGAGCAGGAGCAGTCCGGCGGGCAGCGCCCGGATCGCCGCGCCGTACAGGGGGCTGTCGGCGGGCAGGAAGGCGTGCGTGACGTAGTAGTTCGTGCCCCAGGAGACGGGGGCGACCGCCGTGACGGCGACCCATCGCAGGGCGGGACCACGCGAAGTACCTTCCATGGAAAATACTATGCCTTCCACGGAAGCTAAAGTGAACCCATGACCGAGCCCGTCCCTCCCTCCCCCTCGCTCGACCACGTGGCGCGCATCCAGGCCGAATGGGCCCGGGAGCGGCCGGACGTCGACGTGACCCCGCAGGGAGCCATCGGCCGGCTGCACCGGCTGGGCGCGCTGCTGACCGAGCAGCTGTGCGTGGTCTACCGCCGATTCGGCCTGAGCGAGGGCGAGTTCGACGTCCTCGCGGCGCTGCGGCGGGCGGGCGCGCCCTACGAGCGGGCGCCCGGCGAACTGGCCGCGCACACCATGGTCACGACCGGCGCGATGACCAAGCGCGTCGACCGGCTCGAACACGCGGGCCTCGTCACGCGCCGCCGCGCGACCGGCGACGGACGCGGCCGGGTCGTCGGCCTCACCCCGGCGGGCCGTGAACTGATCGACCGGGCCTTCACGGAACACATGCGCAACGAACGCCGCCTGCTCGACGCGCTGTCACCCCAAGAGGCGGAGCGGATCGAGGAGTTGCTGACGACGTGGCTGGCCCGGATGGAGGGCCCGCGACCCGGTTCGTGACCGTGACCGTGACCGGCGCGGGGCGCGCTCTCAGCTGTCGCCGCCCTCGTCGATGAGGCGCCGCACCTCGCGGTCGACCAGGCCGAGGCGGGCCTCGGCGACCAGCGGCACCGAGCGGCGCTGACGGCGCGCCTCGTGCACGTCGATGTCGACCGTCACGAGCCCCGGCTCCCACTTCGGCGCCTGCGCGACGACCGTGCCGCGCGGGTCGACGACACGTGAACCGCCCCAGAACGAGGCGCCGTTCTCGTTGCCGACCCGGTTCACGAAGACGACCCAGCACTGCAGCATGCGGGCGGTGTACGACAGCAGCGTGTCCCAGTACAGGCCGGTGTCCATGGCCTCCGGGTCCAGGCTCGCCGCGCTGTTCGTCGGTACGACGATGACCTCGGCCCCGTCCTGCACGGCGAGCCAGGGCAGCACCGGCTGCCAGGCGTCGTTGCAGATGAGGGTGGCGGCCCGGCCGTGCCCGCCGGGCAGGTCGTACGCGCGCAGGTGCTGGCCCGGGCTGACGTGCTTGCGTTCCTCCCACGCCAGGTAGTTGGGGAGGTACAGCTTGCGGTGGGCGTGCAGGAGCCGGCCGTTCGCGAAGTACGCGGCGGTGTTGTACGCGCGCAGGCTGGTGTGTTCGTGAAGGCCGACGACGACGTCGGGCCCGCCGGGCGCCGTGAGCGCGAGCAGCCGGGGGTCGTCGCTCGTGATCGAGGTGTCCCGCTTCAGGCCGCCCAGGTGGTACCCGTGCAGGCTCAGCTCCGGGAAGACGACGAGGTCGGCGCCCTGGGTCGCGGCCTGGGCGATCTGGTCCCTCGCGGTCTCCAGGTTCTGCCCCACCTCGCCGAGGGCGCAGTCGGTCTGCGCCAGAGCCACTCGCATGTCGCCGACCCTGCCAGCGTGCTGTCGTCCCCGCACGCGGGGTGATCCATCCGGGCGCCGGGGGCCGGTGGGGGGCCTCCCCGGTCCCCGCCTGCAGGCTCCGACAGCCCCGCCGCTCCGCGGCGGAAACCTCCCACCCACCCACCCGTTCACCCTGCGCCGTGCGGCGGGAGTAGGGGCAGGTGAGTCCCGCCTCGCGCCGGGCGGGGGGTGGGGAACTCCCCCGCGGCGGGAGCGGGGACGGGTGGGTCCCGATGCGCGCCGGGGGGGCAGGTGGGTGGGTCTCGCCTTCGCGGGGGGGGCAGGTGGGCGAGTCCCACCCTCGCGGCGGGCGAGGGCAGGTGAGCGAGTCCCACCCTCGCGGCGGGGGCAGAGACGGTGAGTCCCGCTTCGCGCCGGGCGGGGGCGGGTGGGTGGTCTCGCCCTCGCTGCGGGGGCAGAGACGGGTGCGCCCCGCCCCCGCGGCGCGAGCAGGGACAGGTGCGCCCCGCCCCCGCGGCGTGAGCAGGGACGGGTGAGTCTCGCCTCGCGCCGGGTGGGGGCGGGTGGGCGAGTCCCGCTCGCGGGGGGGAGTAGGGGCGGGTGAGTCCCGCCCCGGTGCCGGGTGGGGGCGGGTGGGTGGGGAAATTCCCTTACCTCTCCGGTCGAGGGGACTTACGGGGAACAGCCCCCGCCGGGCCGCACCCGCACACGAGACACGAGGGGACGTGGGGGTATGTGCGCACGGAGCACCGAGGAAGCCATAGCGCCTTTGTTCGTGCAGCGGGGCGCAGGGATAGCGAGTACGCACATACCCCCGCGGCCCCGCCCCACCACGAAACCCGAGGCGAGACCCACCCAAGGCCCAGGGGCCAGTGTCAGTGGGGCGTGTGAGACTCCGAGCATGGGCACCAACAGGTGGATCATCACCCCCACCGAGGGCGACGGCGCAGAGCTCGCCCCCCTCGGGGACGACGGCCTGCCCACCGCCCCCGCCCACCACGAGCCCGACCTGGCCGAAGCCGTCCGCAGACGCCCGGACGCCACCCGCTGGATCTGGCGGTCGACCCCCGCCATCTACCCCCGCCTGCTCGCCGCAGGCGCCCGCGTGGACCGCTGCTACGACATCGAGGCGGCCGAGCTCCTCCTCCTGGGCCACGAGGGCCGCCTGGGCGAGCCCCGCTCGGCCGCCGCCGCCCTGGCCCGCCTCCGGAACACCCCCGTGCCCCCGGACCCCCGGCCCCGCGCCGCCGAGCCCGGCACCCAGGACTCCCTCTTCGAAGCACGCCCCGGCGGCACCGACGTCCCCCTCGCCGACCTCGTCGCCGTCCACGCCGAGCAGCAGCGACGACACGACGCCACCGCCCACCCCGGCCGCATGCGCCTGCTCACCGCCTCCGAGTCCGCGGGCATGCTCGTGGCCGCGGAGATGAACGCCGCGGGCCTGCCCTGGCGCGCCGACGTCCACCGCGGCCTCCTGACCGAACTGCTCGGCGAGCGGTACGCGGGCCGCGGCGAGCCCCGCCGGCTCGCCGAGCTGGCGGACGAGGTGTCGGCCGCGTTCGGGCGCCGGGTCCGCCCGGAGCTGTCCGCCGACGTGGTGAAGGCGTTCGCGCAGGCCGGCATCAAGGTGAAGTCGACGCGGCGCTGGGAGATCGAGGGGATCGACCACCCCGCGGTGAAGCCCCTGATCGAGCACAAGAGGCTGTACCGCATCTGGACGGCCCACGGCTGGAGCTGGCTCCAGGACTGGGTGCGCGACGGCCGCTTCCGCCCCGAGTACACCCCGGGCGGCACGGTCAGCGGCCGCTGGACGACCAACGGCGGCGGCGCCCTGCAGATCCCCAAGGTGATCCGCAGGGCCGTCGTGGCCGACCCCGGCTGGCGGCTCGTGGTCGCGGACGCCGACCAGATGGAGCCGAGGGTGCTCGCCGCGATCTCGCGCGACCGGGGCCTGATGGAGGTCGCGGGCAGCGAGGAGGACCTCTACACCCGCCTGTCCGACCGCGCGTTCTCCGGCGACCGCGAGCACGCGAAGCTCGCGCTGCTCGGCGCGGTGTACGGACAGACGTCGGGCGACGGCCTGAAGAACCTCGCGGCGCTGCGCCGCCGCTTCCCGCTGGCCGTGGCGTACGTGGACGACGCGGCGAAGGCGGGCGAGGAGGGCAGGCTCGTACGGACGTGGCTGGGCCGGACGAGTCCGCCCGCCGTGGGGGCGGGCGAGGACGACGAGGCGGGCATCCCCCAGGACGCCCCGCCGCCGGCCCCCGACGGGACGGAACTCCCCTCGTCCGGGAGCGAGTTCATTCCGGGCTACGCGTCGACGAACGCCCGCGCGCGAGGCAGGTTCACGCGCAACTTCGTGGTGCAGGGCAGCGCGGCGGACTGGGCGCTGCTGATGCTGGCCGCCCTGCGGCGGTCGATCGCGGAGGGCGGCCTGCGGGCCCAGCTCGTCTTCTTCCAGCACGACGAGGTGATCGTGCACTGTCCTGCGGAGGAGGCGGAGACGGTGGCGCGCGCGGTGCGCGAGGCGGGTGACCTGGCGGGCCGGATCGCGTTCGGGGAGACGCCGGTCCGCTTCCCGTTCACAACGGCGATCGTGAAGTGCTACGCAGACGCAAAATAACCCACGCCCCACGCCCCACGCCCCACGCCCCACGCCCCACGCCCCACGCCCCACGCCCCACGCCCCACGCCCCACGCCCCACGCCCCACGCCCCAACAGGCCAAAGCCCACCCGCCCGGAACGTAACGCCTAAGACCGCACGCCCTGCCCCCGCACGCCCTGCCCCCGCGCGCCCCGCCCCCGCTCGTCGAGCAGCCCCCGCAATTCCCCCACCACCTTGCTGTCCGTGCCGTCCAGCGCCCGCAGCGCCGCCCGCCACTGCTCGTACGCCTCCTCCTCGCGCCCCGCCGCGCGGAGGAGCAGCCCGCGCTGATGGCCGGCCAGGCCGGTCATGTGGGAGTCGCCGCGCTGTTCGGCGCGGTCGAGGAGGGCCGCGCACTCACGGGCCGCGTCCCCGTCCCTGCCGAGGCCGCGCAGCGCGCGGACCAGGCCGAGGCGGGCCTGGGACGAGCCGTGCCAGTCCTCGTACTCGCCGTGCAGCCGCAGGCTCTCCTCGAAGTGGACGAGCGCGGCGGCGGGTTCGCCGAGGGTGAGGTGGGCGTAGCCGATGTTGCAGCGGGCGGACTGGCGGACGACGGCGTGGCCGAGGGTCTCGCCGATGGCGAGGCTGCGTTCGTGGTGGGCGATGGCGGCGCGGGCGTCGGTGTGTTCGTAGAGGTTGCCGAGGTGGCTGAGGGTGATCGCCTCGCTGAGCGGGTCGGCGAGCTCCTTGGCCAGGTCCAGGCTCTGGTGGAGGGCCTCGGCGGACTCGGCGTGGTGGCCGAGGCCTTCGAGGAGGAGGCCGCGGTTGTTGAGGCCGCGGCGTACGCAGGACACGATGCCGAGGACGCGCCAGAGGGCGAGGGCCTCGTCGTTGAGGGTGAGGGCCTCGCCGGAGCGGCCCGACATGAAGTGCAGCCCGGCGAGGTCGGTGAGGGCCTGGGCCTCGGCGGCGGTGTCGCCCTGGTGGCGGGCGGCGGCGAGGGCGCGGGCGCCGAGGACGGCGAGTTCGGCGAGGCGGCCGCGGCGCTGGAGGTACGGGAAGAGACAGCGGACCAGGACGGGCAGCAGTCCGGCGGGGTCGCCGTGCCGCCCGGTGAGGGCGAGGACGTTCGCGAGCTCGGTGTCGCCCCAGGCGAAGGCGGCCTCCGCGGACAGCGGCGGCCTGGCCCCGACGGGCCGGCCGGGGCGTGCGAGGCGGGCGGTGACACCGCGCAGGCGGTCCGTGCGGTCCAGGCCCTCGGGCAGGATCGCGAGGAGGGTGCGGCGGGCGGACTCCGCGTACCAGCGGAAGGCTTCCTCGACGAGGTCGACGGGGATACGGGCGCCGCCACCCCCACCGCGCTCGCCACCGCCACCGCCAGCGCCGCCACCGCCACCGCCACCGCCACCGCCACCGCCACCGGGAGCCTGCGCGGCGCCCTCCACCTGGCCCCCCACCTCGCCCTCCGCCACGTCCGCTGCCCCGCCCGCCGTCTCGCGTGCGAAGTCGCGCACGAGGTCGTGCGGGGTGTACCGGCCGTACGACGTCTCGTCGAGCAGGGCGACGTCGACGAGCCGGTCGAGGGCGGCCCCGGCGCGCCGTTCGTCGGTGCCCAACAGGCGGGCCAGCAGGGGCACTCCGTACGTGGGCAGGTCGAGCGCGCCGATCCCGGCGAGGGCGCGGGCGGCGTCGCGGTCGGCCCGGCGGTCCGAGGTGCGCAGGGCGTCGAGGGCGACGGCGAGGGATCGGCGCACACTCAGGTCGTCGTACTCCAGGTGGTGCAGGCGGCCGCCGCTGGCGGTGAGGAGTTCGGCGAGGGCGTCCGGGGTGAGGGCGCGGCGGGCCGCGAGCCGGGCAGCGACGATGCGCAGGGCGAGGGGAAGGCGCCCGGCGAGTTCGACCAGGGGGTGGTCCGCGTCGAGCCCGGCGCGGCCGGAGACGGCGCGCAGGAGGGCGGCGCTGTCCCCGTACGAGAGGGGTTCCAGCGGGTGGCGGGCGGCGCCGTCGAGGGCGGTGAGCGGCGAACGGCTGGTGACGACGACCGCGCAGCCGGGTCCGGCGGGGAGCAGGGGGCGTATCTGGGCGGCGGTCGCGGCGTCGTCCAGGACCAGGAGCGTGCGGGTGGGCGCGAGCAGCGAGCGGAGCAACGCGCTGGCCGCGGACGGGTCTTCGGGGTCCTCGCCGCCGGGGCGGGGTTCGGCACCGAGGTCCCGGAGGAGGGCGGCGAGGGCCTGGCCCGGGGTGAGCGGGGTCATGCCGGGGGTCGCGCCGCGCAGGTTGACGTAGAGCTGCCCGTCCGGGAACTCCTCCCGCAGCGCGTGCGCCACGTGGACGGCGAGGGCGCTCTTGCCGACGCCGGCCATCCCGGAGACGACGGCGACGCGGGTGCCTTCTCGCAGGGCTCGGCGCAGGGCGTGGACGGTGGCGTCGCGCCCGGTGAAGTGGGCGGGCGCGGGCGGCAGTTGAGCGGGCACCCCGGACGAGCTCCCCCGCACGCCGCCCCGACCCCCCTCCGAGCGGACGTCACCCCCGGAGCCCTCCGCGCCCTCCCCCTGCCCCTCGCCCCCGACCCGCCCGACACCTTCCGGACGCCCCGCACCCTCGCGCTGCCCCGCAC
>NZ_JBIARE010000004.1:111421-237739 GCF_042889645.1 Streptomyces sp. NPDC002564
CGCACCCTCCAGGCGACCCGCACCCTCGCCCTGCCCCGCACCCTCCAGGCGACCCGCACCCTCGCCCTGCCCCGCACCCTCCAGGCGACCCGCACCCTCGCCCTGCCCCGCACCCTCCAGGCGACCCGCACCCTCCCGACGACCCGTACCCCCGACCTGCCCGCCGCTCTCGGGATCAGCCGCGCCCTGAGAATGCTCCGCACGACCGTCGTGCCCCATGGCCGTGGACCGCCCCGCGCCTCCCGAACGGCCCCTGTCCTCGGCCTCCGGCGTCCTGGTGTGTTCCGGTGGTGCGGGGCTTCGGGGCTCGTCCGTGGTGGGTGGCAGGGGGCGCTTCCCGCTCGTCGGCTCCGTGGCCGCGTCCTCGCAGCCCCGTGCGTCACCCGGCAGCCCGACCAGACCGGCCTTTCGGCCGGACCCGAACTCGCCCTGGACCGAAGGGGTTTCCGTGAACGGGCACGGCGTCTCACCGCCCGGCGCCGTATCGGCCGTCCCCCGCAGGACCTCCCGATGCGCGTCCCGCACCGCGGCCCCCGGCTCGATCCCCAGTTCGTCGATCAGGCGGCGGCGGAGTTCGCGGTGGACGGCGAGGGCCTCGGCCTGGCGGCCCGTGCGGTGCAGCACCAGCATCAGCTGGCGGTGGAAGACCTCGCGAAGGGGGTGCTCGGCGACCAGGGCCGCCAGTTCGGGGGCGAGCGCGGCCAGTCCGGTGCCGAGTTCGAGCTCGGCGTCGTACCGCCACTGCAGCGCGAGCAGGCGGGCCTCTTCGAGGCGCGGTACGAGGGGATGGCCGAGCAGCGAGTCCGGGAGGCCGCTCAAGGGCGTACCGCGCCACAGGGCGAGCGCGTCCGTGGCGCGGGCGAGCGCCCCCTCCCAGTCGCCGTCCGCGTGCGCGGCCCGCGCCCCGGCGACCAGGCGCTCGAAGACGCGGACGTCCAACTCGCCCTCGCCGACGCGCAACCGGTACCCCGGCGGCACCGCGTGCAGCCGCTGCGGATCGTCGAGCAGGCGCCGCAGCCGCGTCACGTGGTTCTGCAGGGACGCCTGCGCGGAGGCCGGCGGGAAGTCGCCCCACAGCGCGTCCTTGAGCGCGCCGAGCGAGACGACCCTGTCGGGTTCCAGGAGAAGCGCGGCCAGCAGGGCGCGCCCCTTGGCGCTGCGCACGGGATGCGGCTCGCCCTCGGCGTCGTACACGGCGGGCGCCCCGAGCAGACCGAACCGCAGCCCGCACCGCTCGCTCACGCCGTTCTCCCCGTGTCTCCTCGCGCTGTTCCCGGCCCCGGGCGCCGCCCCGGCCCGCGGGTCCCGCCCGCGTACCGACGTACCGCCCTCGTCCCGGCGACCGTTGGCCACATGTTAGCGATCTGTTGGCGAGATCTGATCTGATCACGTCATCGGACCTGGCCCGCCGGTACTCGCGCACAGCGCGTAGCTCGGGGGAGTGTCGCCGCCGCGGCCGGGTCCGGGGGCAGAGGGAGCCCCGGTCGGCGGAGGTGAGCGACCGGGGCTTTCGCCCTGCCCTGCCCCCTCACCCCGGCCGCCGACGGTCGAAGGTCGAAGGTCGGCCCACAGGACCGTACGGTCGTACGTTTCCTTCTACGGGCGTACGTCAGGCCACCGGCAACCGCACCGTAAACAGCGAACCCTTGCCCGGCACGCTCTCCGCCGTCACCGTGCCCTCGTGCGCCTCCACCAGCTTCCGCACGATCGACAGGCCGAGCCCGCTGCCGCCCGTCGCGCGGGTCCGTGACTTGTCCGCGCGCCAGAAGCGGTCGAAGACGTGCGGCAGATCGTCGGGGTCGATGCCCGTGCCGGTGTCGGCGACCTCGATCAGGACCGCGTCGGGCGTGGTGCGGCAGCTCACCCGGACGCTGCCGCCCTCGGGGGTGTGCCGCACGGCGTTGGAGACGAGGTTGCCGATCGCCTGGCGCAGCCGGAGGGGGTCCGCCGTCACCCACGGGTCGCCGAACGCGGTCGCCCTGAGCCGCACCCCGGCCGCGTCCGCGCGCGCCTGGTGCGCGGCCGCCACCTGGTCGGCGATCTCGGCGGCCCGCACCGGTTCGCGGTGCAGCCGCAGCGTGCCCGCGTCGGCCGCCGCGAGATCCTGCAGGTCGTCGACGATGTGCTGGAGCAGCAGGGCCTCTTCGAGGAGCGAGGTGACCAGTTCCGGGTCGGTGTCGACGACACCGTCCTCCGCCGCCTCCAGCCAGCCGCGGATGTTGGACAGCGGGGTGCGCAGCTCGTGCGCCACGTCGCTCACCATCGCCTTGCGCTGTTCCTCAAGCGCCTTGCGGTGGGCCGCCATGTCGTAGAAGGCGTCGGCGAGTTGGCTGATCTCGCCCGCCGAGCGGGTGGCCCGCGCCGGCACCGGCCCGGCCGCCTCGCCCGCCTTCATGCGGCGCGTCGCGGTGGTCAGCGCGCGCAGTGGCCGGGTCAGCCGGGTCGCGGCGAGCGCCGTGATGGCGACGGTGACGGCGAGGACGGCGGCGGCGAGCCCGGCGAGCCGGATCGTGTTGGCCCGGGAGAGGCTGAAGGCGGGTGCGCTGCGCGTGCCGTCGGAGCTGGTGATGAAGAGCAGGGCGGGCGAGGAGACGTACGGGCCGAGCTGTTCGCGGCGCGCGGTGTCGACGCAGGACGCGGTGGCGGCGCCGGCGGCGGTGGTGTCCGGCTGCTCCGTGGGCGCGGGGCGCAGGGAGCCGGGGCCCGTGGGGGTGCCGCCGGGGACCGGCTCGGTGGACGGCGGCACCGGTACGGCGGGGCCGATCGCGCGCGGGCCGGACCGTCCGGTCGGGTCGAGGGTGACCGTGACGGGGGCGAGGCCGCGCCGCTTCATGCAGGCGTCGGTCAGGGAGTTGAGCTTGTCCAGGGCCTTCTGCTCGGTCGCGGTGAGGACGTCGAGCAGAGGCGGGCGGCACTGCGTCTGCAGCAGGCCCGCGGGGTCGCTGTCGACCCGGACGAAGGGGCGTCCCGTCGGGCCGACGACGGCCTCGGCGGGCAGGCCGAGCTCCGCCAGGCAGGACACGCTCCGGTCGGCGGCCTGCTTCAGCCAGCCGCGCTCCTTCTCGGGGAGCCCGAAGGGGCCCACCGCGCGCGGGTCGATGCGGTCCGCCGCCGCGTCCTCCTCGCCCCGGTCCGGGGCGAGGGTCTTGTCCACGGAGAGCGGGTCGAGGACGGCGGAGGCGGTGGGAGGCAGGGGGGCGTGGGACTGATTGCCGCGGGCGTCCTGACCGGGTCCGGAACCCTTGCCCGAGCCGGAGTCGGCGCCCTTGCGGGGCCCGTCGGAGCGGGAACCGGAACCTTTGCCGGAGCCGGAGCCGGAGCCGGTGTCGCTGTCGCTGTCGCTGTCGCCGGAGGCCTTGCGGGAGTCGCCGTCGCCGGAACCGGAGCCGTTGCCGGAGTCACCCTTGCCAGAGCCGGAGCCCTTGCCCGAGCCGCTTACGCCGACCCCGGAGCCCTTGCCCGAGCCACCCTCGCCCGCACCGGAGTCGGCGCTCGCGCCATCACTCGCAGCCGAACCGTCCTCCGCGCCCGCGCGGCCGGACGCGGGACTCCGTTTCGGCGGGTCGGCCGAGTCCGCGATGACCTTGCGGTCCTGCGTGGTGAGGGCGATGCGACGGCCCGTCGTCCGGGCGAGTTCGTGCACGGCCTCGTCGGCGCCCCGCCACTCCGGCGCGCCCGCGCCGACCCCGAGCAGCTTGTCGTAGATGCGGGCGTCGTCGGCGAGGACCTGGCCCTGCTCCTGGCGCAGCGCGCCGGACGTGGTCTGCGCCGCGAGCCACGTGGTCGCGGCGATCGAGCCGATGGAGACGACGACGGAGACGGCCAGCAGCCGGGCGAGCAGGCTCTTCCGGAGCGGAATGTCACGCGCCACGGCGTCCCGCCGCCCCCCGCCGGGCCGCCCCGCTCACCCCGTCCGCCCCACTCGCCCTACGAGCCCCACCCGCACCGAACCCGAGCCCCACGCCACCATCGGAACCGGAACCGGAACCCGAACCGGAACCGCCACCAGCACCACGACCACCGGGACCCGCCCCCACTCCGGGACCCGCCCCCACCGCCGCCAGCTTGTACCCCACCCCGAAAACCGTCACCAGACGGTCCGGGCGGCGCGGATCGGCCTCGATCTTCTTGCGGAGGTTGAGGACGTGGACGTCGACCGTGCGCGCGGATATGTAGCCGGACGAGCCGTGGATGCGGTCGAGCAGCTGGGGCCGGGTGAAGACCCGGTCCGGCTCCTCCGCCAGCGCGGTGAGCAGGTCGAACTCCCCCGGCGTGCACTCGACGTGCCGCCCGTCGACCGTCACCTCGTGCCGCACCGGGTCGACGACGAGGCCCCCGGCGCGCAGGATCCGCCGGTCCACGTCCGGCAGCGGCACGTGGATGCCGCCCGCGCGGCGCAGCAGCGTCCGCACCCGGGCCATCAGCTCGCGCGGGCTGTACGGCTTGGTGAGGTAGTCGTCCGCGCCCTGGTCCAGGCCCGCGAGCAGGTCGTCCTCGGTGGTCCGGGCCGTCAGCATCAGGACGGGCAGCCGGGCCAGTTCGGGCGGCCCGCCGCCGTCACGCAGCCGCCGGGTCACCTCCAGGCCGTCGGTGCCCGGCATCATCACGTCGAGGATGAGCAGGTCGGGCGTACGGCGCCGCACCTGCGCGAGGGCGGCGGAGCCGTCGTGGACGACGGCGACCGTGTGCCCCTCGCGCTCCAGATAGCGGCGGACCAGCTCGGCCTGTTTCTCGTCGTCCTCCGCGACCAGGACAGAAGCGCACATGGCGTCGAGGATAGGCACGCGCCGTCCCGATCACGCCATGCGAACGGGTTCCGGACGCCGGCCTGACAGGATCCTCATAACTCGCTGCCACCCTGGCCCGCGCCGCGGGAGTGCACGCTGGGGTGCACACGGGAGCGCACGCGGGAGTGCACCCGGCTCAGGGCTGTTTCGGCGGGTTCGCCGGTGAGCGGTCGCCGTTCGTCCAGGCGTAGACCGTGTCCCCGCGGGTGGCGACCCGGTACGCGTACCGGTCCCCGCACTCGGCGCGGGAGACGCGCGGCGTGCGGTCCGGCCACCACGGCGCGTCGAGCTCGGGCCCGCCGACCCAGGGCGCGTCCGCGCCGCACGTCCCACCAGGGCCGGGGCCCGCCGCCCCCGTCCTCGTCCTCGTCCCGCTCAGCGTGAAGCGGATCAGCTTGGCGTCCCCGGTCGTCTTCACCTTGACCTTGACGTTCTCGGCGTCCTTCGGGATCCACCCGGGCAGCACGAAGGCCAGGTCGCCCTCGGCGGGCGCGTCCGCGGCCGTCGCGAAGGCCCTCGTCTTCTCCTTGAAGACGTGCTCGCTGACGGCGTCCGGCACGAGCGCGCTGTCCTTGAACGAGGGGGCCGCGACGGCGACGGCACCCGCGGCGACCAGGCAGCCGGCCACCGTGAGGACGATGACGGCGGCCTTCTTGCTGGGGTTGTTCCGGGACTCGCCCGGGGGCGTGACGGGAGGCATGGTCCCCAGTCTTCGGCCTCGCGCGCCCGTTCTCGTACGGCAGGAGGACGAACCTCCGCCTCTGCCGGAAGACAGAGGTCGTACCCGTCATCCCCCTCAAGACGTACGGGTGGCCCCTCCCCGCGCGTTCACCAGGTCGGCCGCGCCCCCACTCCGCCGTCCACGACCAGGTCCGTCCCGGTGATCCAGGAGGCCGCGTCCGAGGCGAGGAACACACAGGCGCCGCCGATGTCCTCGGGCCTGCCGAGCCGTCCGAGCGGCGCCGCCGCGCCCCACCGGGCCACGCCCTCGGGCCAGTCCTCGGCGAGGCCGGGGCGGTCGACGAGGCCCGGCGACACGCTGTTGACGCGGATGCCGCGCGGCCCGTACTCCAGCGCCGCCGAGCGGGCGAACATGATCAGCGCGGCCTTGGCGGCGCTGTAGTGCGCGTGCCCGGGAGCGGGGCTCGATCCCTCGATGGACGCGATGTGCGTGACCGTGCCGCCGCCCGCCTGGTCCGCCATGATCCCGGCGGCGGCCTGCGTGCAGCAGAACGCGCTGGTCACGTCCGCCTCCGACACCCGCCGCCAGTCCTCGGCCGTCATGCCCGCGAGGGCCTGCACGGGCTGGATCCCGGCGCTGTTGACCAGCGCGTCCAGGCGCCCGCGCCAGGAGTGCGCCTCCCGGACGAGGCGGTGGCACTCGTCCTCGCGCGTCAGGTCCGCCGGTACGGCGACGGCGTCGCCGCCCGCCGCCACGATCCGCCCGGCCAGCTCCTCGGCCCGTTCCGCGCCGCTCCGGTAGTGGACGACGACGGCCGCCCCCGCCTGCGCGAACCGCCACGCGATCCCCGCCCCGATGCCGCCGCTCGCGCCGGTGACCAGGGCGACCCGCCCGTCGAGCCCCGGCAGCCCCGCGTCACGCACGACCGCGCCCCTCTCCGCCCCGTCCGTCCCGTCCGACCTGTCCGCCCCCTCCGCCCTCTCCGCCCTCTCCGCCCTCTCCGCCCTCTCCGCCCTCACCAAGGTCCCCCGCGGCCCCGCCCGCACCGACGTCCCCGGCCGGCCCGCCCGCACCGACGTCCCCCGCCGTCTCACCCGCACCAAAGCCCCCCGCCGCCCCGCCCACACCGAGGTCCCCCGCCGTCTCACCCGCACCAAGGTCCCCCGCCGCCCCGACGTCCCCGGCCGCCCCGCCCGCGCCCCCGTCGCCCGGCATCCGCAGCGGTTCGCCGGTCCTGCACAGCTCCCTGATGTGTGCCGCCCGCGCCGGATGGCGCGCGCTCAGCTCCTCCGGGTCCCCGCCCTCGTAGTCCTCCGGCAGGAACCCGGGCGCCATCGTCGTCCCGAAGAGCGACCACCCGTGCGGCCCGCCGCCCGTGACCCGCGCCCCCATCCACGTCCCCGCGGGCACGACCAGCTGCACCCGCCCGGCCGCGCCCAGCAGGACCGTGCGGTCCGAGCCGTCGGGGGCGAGGAGCAGGAGCTCCAGCGCGTCGCCCTCGTAGAAGTGCCAGACCTCGTCGACGGGCAGCCGGTGCAGGGCGGAGAAGTCGCCCGGGGCGGTGGTCAGCAGCACGACGATCGCCGAGCCCGCCGGGCGCCCCTCGGCGTCCGGCGGCCCGGCCCACGTGCGCCGGAACAGTCCGCCCTCCACCGGCAGCGGCATCAGGCCGTGCCGCGCGGCCACCTCTTCAGCTGTTTCGACCATGGTCGATCGCTCCCCGGACGAAGCGCGTCATAACCACGCCCCCGCGCACTCCTCTCCCTGGGGATCCCCTTTCCGGTGCTTCCGGACGGTTGATACGGGTTCCTCGTCCTGTTTCCCTTTCGACCCCATGGAGGGCGATGTGACCACGACCACCCCGGTCTTCGACGACATACCCGCGACCCGCGACTGCCCCTGCCCGGGGTGCGCGCGGGAACGCCTCGACCTGCGCGCGGGCGGCGGCTCCCGGGCCGGCACCCGCGCCGCCACCGTGCTGGCCCTGGGCGCGGTCCTGACCGGCGCGGGAACGGGCGCCGCACACGCCCTGGCGCAGCCGCCCGTCGCCACCTTGAATCCGCTGCCGCCCGGCCAGGGCGCGCCGGGCCCGCTGTTCGCCCAGACGGCGGCGCGCACGACCGCGTCGCCGGCGCGCCTGACCCGGTCCCAGATCATGGCCCGCGCGCAGACCTGGGTGGACGCCCGGGTCCCGTACAGCATGAGCACCTTCCACCAGGGCTACCGCAAGGACTGCTCGGGCTTCGTCTCGATGGCCTGGGGCCTCGGCAGCAACCAGTGGACGGGCAGCCTCGCGGCCTACGGCGTGCGCATCACCAAGGGCCAGTTGAAGCCCGGCGACATGCTCCTCTTCCACAACCCGGCCAATCCGGGGGCTGGTTCGCACGTGACGATCTTCGGCGGCTGGGCGGACTCCGCGAAGACCCGTTACGTGGCCTACGAGCAGACGCGCCCGCACACCCTGAAGCGGACCACTCCGTACGCGTACTGGAACCACTCCGGCGGCTATGTGCCGTACCGGTACAAGCACGTGATCGAGGACGGCGGTTCGGGCGGCGGGAGCGGCGGCTCCACCGGCTCGGGCTTCCCGGGCGCGGCCGCCTTCGGGCCCGGCGCCCGCGGCAGCCAGGTCACCGAGCTCGGCAGGATGCTGGTCGAGCGCGGCGGCGGTCGTTTCTACCGGGTGGGGCCGGGGCCCGCCTGGTCGGAGGCGGACCGCGGGGCGACCCGGGCGTTCCAGCGGGCGCAGGGCTGGACGGGCTCGGAGGCGGACGGCATTCCCGGCCCCGCGACCTGGCGCTACCTCAAGGAGGGCCGGGGCAAGAACATCGGCGGGGGTTCGGGGGGCGGCGGCACGGGCGGCGGCACGGGCGGCGGGTCCGGCAGTTCCACGACGGCGTTCCCGGGGGCGCAGCACTTCCGGCCGGGGCAGTCGAACGCCCAGGTCACCAAGCTGGGACGCCAGTTGGTGAAGAAGGGCTACGGCAAGCACTACACGCAGGGCCCGGGACCGCGCTGGTCCGAGGCCGACCGGCGCAACGTGGAGGCCTTCCAGCGGGCCCAGGGCTGGCGCGGGAAGGACGCGGACGGCTACCCGGGCCCGGAGACCTGGCGCCGCCTCTTCCGCTGACGCGGGGGCGGGACGCAACGGGACGGGCCGGGACGGGATCGGAAGGGGTGCGGTGGCGGGGGTGGGGCAGGGGGACGGACCCGGGGTGGGGCGCCGCGTCTCGCGCCCCACCTCACGTCCCCTACCCCGTCCGCCTCACCTCCCCCGCCCGGTCCTCCTCCCCCGCTGCGGCAACCCCGCGTTGACGTCGCGCAGTTGGCGCCGTGCCGCACGGCAGGAGGCGCAGCGGTGCAGGTGCGAGGAGACGGCCGCGGTGTGCCGCCGCGCGGGGCGTCCGCGCAGCGACGCCACGACGCGGTCCAGCACGGCGGCGCACTCCGGGCTCGCCGGACGCACGTGGCGGCGCAGGAATCCGGCGCGCAGGGCTTCCTTGGAGCGGTAGACGAGGGAGGAGGCGGCGGCGGAGGCGATGCCGAGCCGTTCGCCGATGGGCCCCGGTCCGACGTCCTCCAGGGCGAAGAGGCGCAGGGCGATGCGGCGTTGCTCGGAGAGTCCGAGAAAGGCCTCGCGGGCGCAGGCCGCGTCGAACCGCGCGCTCGCCCGGCACAGCTGGT
The DNA here is from genome assembly GCF_042889645.1 of Streptomyces sp. NPDC002564. Taxonomy (NCBI): domain Bacteria; kingdom Bacillati; phylum Actinomycetota; class Actinomycetes; order Kitasatosporales; family Streptomycetaceae; genus Streptomyces; species Streptomyces sp. NPDC002564. The sequence continues at coordinate 120,575 of NZ_JBIARE010000004.1, forward strand.
CGGCGCCCCGGTCGGGACGTTCGGGGAGTTCCGCGACGGGGAGTTCCCGCTGCCGCCGTGCGGTGATCCGGGCGGCGGCCCGGCGCACGGAGACCCGCAGATATCCCGCCACGTTCCCCACGGGCCCGCGGCCGCCGCGCAACGCCTGGAAGAGCCCGAGCATCGCCTCGGAGACGACGTCGTCGGCGTCGGCGGCACTGCCCCGCGTGCAGCGCAGGGCGCACTGCCGGGCCATCCGTACATGACGTTCCCACAGCACCTGGAAGGCCCGTGATTCGCCCTGGCGGACCTTTTCGCAGAGGACGGCGTCGTCGGTGACGGCATCACCGGTGACGCCGTCGACGCTCTCGGCATGCTCGACCTGCACGGCGTCGCCTTTCGGTTGTGCGGAACGCGCTGCGGTCCAGCGTTCCGCGCACCAAAGGCCCCCAGCCATCTCAAAAGATGACGGATGACACCGAAGGAAGACAAAAACATCACAAGAAGGGGACGGGAGAGGGACAAGAGACGGGCCAGAGACGGGCCAGAGACGGAAGAAAGACCGAAGAAAGACCGAAGAAAGACCGAAGAGAGACGGAAGAGAGACGGGCGGAAGACGGAAAGAAGGGTCAACTTTCGTCCGGGCCCACCAGCACCGGCCGGCCGCTCCCGATCCCGGCCTGCTCGCACGAGAGCCCCAGTTCGTACGCCAGGATCGCCGCCTGGGTCCGATTCTCGAGGCCGAGCCGGCGCAGAATGCGCGACACGTACGTCTTGACGCTGGTCAGCGAGAGATGCAGCGCCCCGGATATCTCCTTGTTGCTCATCCCGGCCGCCACCAGCGCGAGCACCTTGACTTCGCTCTCCCCCAACGAGGCGACTTTTCCGCGCAGTTCGGCGACCCGCGGAAGGCGCGTGTGCGGGGCGGGCCGTGACATCAGCCGCCGCATGACGGAATACGGGAGAACGCTCGCCCCGGCCGCGACGGACCGCACGGACGAAAGGATTTCCCGCGGCGACGACGTCTTGAGGAGAAGTCCCGCCGCACCGGCCTGGAACGCGCCGCGCACCGACTCGTCGGAGACCTGGTTGGCCAGGACGAGAACCCGCGCGGCGGGCGTCGACCTGGTGAGCTGGAGCGTCGCGTCGATACCGCCGACGCCCGGCATGCCGAGGTCGAGCAGCACGACGTCCGGGCCGAGTTCCCGGGCCATGCTCACCGCCGCGGCCCCGTCACCCGCTTCGCCGACGACCCGCAGATCGTCGGCGGCGCCGAGTAACGCGCGCAGTCCCGCGCGGATCACCGGCTGGTCGTCGACGACGAGTACGCGCACCACATTTACGCGGACCACGTTCATTCTTGCCTTGTCCGAAGCGCCGTCGACCCTTTCATGCAGTTGATGATAACGGGGCAGATCACCAATTAAGGCTTTTGTACCGGGTCTTTGGACCCTGTCGAAAGGCCCTCCTCCCGGCGACGGATCCCGCCCGCATGCCCCAACTGCGTCTTCGGAAGCATTGGTTGCGCCTCGAAGAGACGGCTTTCACGTGGGGAACCCGAGTACTTTTCCGGAGGGATCTTCTACTCTCGTCGACGACGGACGGTCGGCCTGCGGGCCGGCCACGGGGGGCCGGAGAACGGGGAGCACGTGGGCGGGACGGGCGAGGCGGACGGGTACGACCTGGCGGGCAGTGGCGCCGAGCCGCTGCACGACCGCGACCCGCGCCGGATCGGGGCGATCCCGCTGGTGGGCCGGCTGGGCGCGGGCGGCATGGGGCGGGTGTACCTCGGCGTCGTCGACGGGCGGTACGCGGCCGTCAAGCAGATGCTGGCGTCGGTCGTCGCCGAGGACCGGGGCTTCCTGCGCCGCTTCGGGCAGGAGATGGACAACCTCGCGCGGCTGCCCGCCGGGGCGACCGCGCCGCTCCTCGCCAGCGACCGCACCGCCGAACCGCCGTGGTTCGCCACCGGTTACGTGCCCGGCATCACCCTGTCCGAGGCGGTCGAGCGGCACGGCGGCGCCCTGTCCGGCGACGCCCTGTGGCTGCTGCTGCGCGAGGTCGCCGCAGGCCTGTCCGCGGTGCACGGCCTGGACATGGTGCACCGCGACCTCAAGCCGTCGAACGTCATGCTGACCCTCGACGGCGTCACGCTGATCGACTTCGGCATCGCCCGCGCCGCCGAGCAGAGCCAACTGACGCAGACCGGCCTGGTCGTCGGCACACCCGCGTACATGTCGCCCGAACAGGCTTCGGGCAAGCGGGGGTTGACCAGCGCGTCCGACCTGTTCGCGCTCGGCCTGCTCGTGGGGTACGCGGCGAGCGGCCGCTGGCCGTTCCCGGGCGACGGCAGCCCGCTCTACCGCATCGTGCACGACGAGCCCGACCTGGCGCCGCTGCGCGCGCTCGACGGGGAGCTCGCCGAGGCCGTCGCGGCCTGTCTGGACAAGGACCCGGAGGGCCGCCCGACCGCCCCCGAACTGGTCGCGCTCGCCGACCGCCACGGGCCGCCGGACACGCCCGCCTGGCCCGCCCCGGTCCGCGACCTCCTGACGGCACGGGCCGCCTTCGCCGCACGGGTCCCGACACCGGATCCCGAGCCCGAGCCGATTCCCGGACCCGAGCCGATCCCCGGGCCCACGGCCGCCCCGGAGCCGACCGCGGCGCCCGCCCCCGTACCTGCCCCCGCCCCCGTACCTGCCCCCGCACCCGCCCCGCAGGTCCCCGGGACCACCCCCGACTCCCGTCCCCCGCGCCGGGAGCGGCGCCGGACGCGGATCATGATGGCCGTCGTACCCGTGGTGGTGGTCGCGGCGGGAACGACGCTCGCCCTGCAGAACCTGCCGTACGTCACCGACTCGGACCGCGCGGCGGGCGCGACGCCCTCGGCGGCGGCCACCGCGTCGGCGGACCCGGGCCGGTCGTCGGACGCGGACGAAGCCGCGCGGCGGGACCCGAAGAAGCCGAAGGACGACAAGAAGACCACTGAGGACCCGCGCGGGAAGAAGGACAAGGACGAGAGCGGCGGGAACGACGGGAACGACAGGAACAAGGACGGGGACAGGGGCGGGGCCGGGGAGAAGGACGGGCCGTCGGGCGGCGCGGGAGGCGGTTCCGCCGGGAAGGGCTCGGGCGGCGGCGCGCCTGGCTCGGGCAGCGGCTCCGGCTCGTCGAGCGGAAGCTCGTCCGGCTCGGGTTCCTCCGGAGACTCGTCCGGCGGCTCGGGCTCCGGGTCCGGGTCCGGCTCGGGCGGCGGCTCCTCCTCGGGCCCCTTCCGCCTGAAGAACGCCGACAACGACGCCTGCCTGATCCAGGTCTACGGCTCGGCGGACGACGGCAGTTGCGGCGACGCGAGCTCCACCTGGAAGACGGTGGGCACGGAGAGCAACAGCTTCAAGGTCGTCAACAAGCAGTCCGGGCGCTGCCTGGTCGCCAACATGCTCGGCCAGGCCGTCTTCGTCGGCGACTGCGCCCAGAGCAGCGCCCGCCTCTGGCGCTGGGGCTCGGGCGGCACGCTGAAGAGCACGAGCAACGGCGGCTGCCTCGACCTGGCCTGGGGCGGCGGCGTGGCCGCGGCGACCTGCGAGTCCGGCAAGGCGTCGCAGCGCTGGGCACGCTGAGGCGCCGGCCCGTCGCGTAGGCCCGCGAAGGCCGGCCACCCCGTACGACCGGGCCATGCCCGTACACCCCGTACCCCGTACGCCCGGGCCCCCCGTACATCCCGAAAGGCCGGGCCACCTCGGAGTGGCCCGGCCTTTCGGGGCGGCTAGTTCACCGGCGTCGCGTCGTACCCGAACCGGGCCGCCGTGGCGAGCAGACCGGGGTGGGAGAAGCGCTCGGCCAGATCGCCCTCGCCGATCCACTCGCGCCACTCGCCCACCTGCCCGCGCCGCATGATGCGCGCGTTCTTCGTGGTGTCGCCCTCCCCGGCGGATGCCGCGTCCTCGCGGGCGCGCATCGCCTTGAAGGAGCTGCGCTCGGCCGCCTGCGCGACCACCTCCGGGGACACGGCGAGCCCCAGCGCGGCGAGCATCGCGGTGATCGCGCCCACCGGATGGGACTTCAGGTCCTCGAAGCGCACGACCGCGAACTTCGAGAACTCCGGGGCCGCCTCCAGCCAGCTCCGGTAGAACCGGGCCCACCCGGGGATCGAGGGCTCGCCGTCACCGAGCCTGACGCGGTCCAGGAAGTCGGGGTACGTCAGCTTCCCGATCATGTCGGCGGCGTCCGGGATCCACGAGCCGCCGAAGGAGGAGAACCACTTGTACGAGGAGTAGATGGTGTCCCGCGGGTCCCGCACCACGAGGATCGCGGTGTTCACGGACGAGTCCGCGAAGACCTCCGGGTAGAAGTGGGTCTTGATGAACCTCTTCGGGACGGCCCCGCTCGCCGCCCGGTCCAGGGCCGCCCCGCTCTTCTCGGACGTCGCCGCGAGCCGCTGCCGGTAGTAGTCGAGGCGGCTCTCCACGGACTCGGCCGCCCCGCCCGTGCCGTCGGCCGCGTCGGGCGACTCGACGTACGGGTCGAGGTAGTCGAAGCCGAGCTCGAAGACGATGTTGGCCACCAGGGCCTGCCCGGATCCCGGGTCGCCCGCCACGACGATGTCGTGCTCGCCCAGCAACCGCGCGCTGCGCCGGGCCAGTTCGTCGGGGCGCAGCTCCCGGTCCCGGACGGATTCCTCGGTCATGTCACACCTGTCTCTCCCCGCGGCCGGGGCGTCGGTCCTCTCGGGTCACTTCTTGGCGCGCGCGGCGACCGCCCGGGTCAGGTAGGTGACCTCAAGCTTCTCCTTGCCCGTGAGGCGCCCCCTGATGAAGTCGAGGAACTGCTCGAACTTGGCGTCGCCGAGCTGCACCCGCACGTCGTTCACCGACTGCCACAGGCCGATGTAGTGCGACACGCTCTGCTCGACCGAGTGCCGGCCCTCCAGCACGACGACGTCGTCGAAGCGCGGGCTCGCGTTGAACTTGTCCGAGAGCTCCTTGATCATCTGCGGGTGCGCGGAGGTGATCCGCTTGCGCTCCCCCATCAGCCGCTTGAGCTCGTCCTCGATCTCGACGAGGACCGGGTTCACCTCGATCAGGCGCGGGTTGTAGAGCGCGACGAACCAGCCGCCCGGGCGCAGGACGCGGCAGAACTCCGCGGTGCCCACCTCGAAGTCGACCCAGTGGAAGGAGGACGCCATGCTGATGAGGTCGGCCGACCCGTCGTCGAGACCGGTCTCCTCGCCCTTGCCGGCCCGCCAGTCGATCGAGTACGCGGCCGAGTCCGAGATGCCCTCGGCCCGCATGTTGTCGTTCGGCTCGACCGCGGTGACCGAGCGGAACCCGCCGTCCGCGACGATGCGGGTCCACAGTCCGGTCCCGGCGCCGACGTCGACGGCGTCCAGTTCGGCGGCGGGCCGGCCGAGGAGGCCGATCAGCGCGTTCCGTACCGAAGGCGCGTACCCCTCACGGTACTTCGAGTAGTCCTTCGCGAGGTCGGTGAAATCCCCGTGCTTGAGCTTGGTGGACGTAGTCATGCGAGGCACAGCTCCTTTTGCTGATGACCGAGAAAAGAAATTCCCCGCGCGGCGGAAAAGAACGCGAAGAGGGTGCGGAGAAGGCGCGGAGAAGACACAGAGAAGGCACAGGCAAGGCACAGAGAAGGCGCGAAGAGGGTGCGAGATACGACGCGGCCCTCGCGCGGGCGCACCGTGGAGTGCGACGGCTCGCACCGCCCCGCCGCCGTCGCCTAGGCCACCGCGGACGGCAATCGCTGCTCGTGCGCGAGTCGAATCATGGTTGCGGCGGCCTTCGGGTCGACGTCCCCGAAGTTGGTGACGACGAGATCGGGATCGGTCGGGAACTCGGCGGACTGCCCGATTCCGACGATGTCCTTGGCGTCGTTCCCGCTGTAGACGCCCTTGCTGTCGCGGCGCTTGAGTTCGTCGACGGGCACGTCGAGCAGCACCTCGAAGTAGTCGGGCTGGTTCTCCCGGTTCCACCGCTGCACCTCGTGGAACAGCGAGATGGTGGCGACCACGACGACGTGGCCCTGCTCGGCGAGCAGCCGGGACAGCCTGCCGTAGGTCATGGACGCCCTGATCCGGCTCTCGCGGTCGAACCCGGAGGTCATGCCGAGGGCCGACCGCACCTGGTTCCCGTCCAGCAGGATCGGCTGCAGTCCGCGCTGCAGCAGCTGGCGGACCAGCTCGCGGGAGACCGTCGTCTTGCCGGCCTCGGCAAGACCCGTCACCCAGATGACCGTGCCGCCGGAATCGGCGTCCCCCACTCGGTTCGTTCCCATGATTGGCTCCCCTCGGTGAACTCTTCACAGCCGGACGGCGCTGCTGTAAAGTTCCTCAGAAATTTTGCGCACGCCAATTGAGCACGCCATTTGAGCACGTCAATCGAGCACGTCAATCGAGCACGCATTGCTCAAGGAATTTCGAATGCCCCGTGGAAATGGTCGCCTGCCGTCCGTTTGACGGCCGCCTTTCCCGGCTTCCGAATCGGCGGGGCGGACACTGATCGAGCGACCCCGTCAGTATTGTCCCGGCGTTTACCGGGCGTCCAATATCTGTTCGTACTGAAGCCTAGATCGGTCAGTTATGGAGATACGTCAACTCGAGTACTTCGTCGCGGTCGTCGAGGACGGCAACTTCACCAGAGCGGCGGCCCGGGTCCATGTCACCCAGCCCGGGGTGAGCGCGCAGATCCGCCGGCTCGAACGGGAACTCGGCTACGAACTCCTGGACCGGTCGGGGCGCACGGTCCGGCCCACCGCGGTGGGCGAGGCCCTTCTCCCGTACGCCAGGGCCGCGTTGGCGGCGGTGCGGGACGCGCGGCTGGCGGTCGACCAAGTGGCGGGACTGCTGCGCGGCCAGGTGAACGTCGGCATGGTGACCGTGGTCGCGTCGCTCGACGTGCCCGACATGCTCGCGCGGTTCCAGGCGGCCCATCCCGCGGTCGAGGTGTCCCTGCGCCAGGGCAGCACCGACGACCTGGTCGAGGCGCTGCGCGACGGGGAACTCCACATGGCCTTCCTCGGGATGGCCGTCGAGCCCCCGGCCTTCCTGCGGACCGCGGTCGTGCGCGCCGACCCGCTCGTCGCGGTGCTGCGCGCGGACGACGAGTACGGGGGCCGGGAGTCGCTGTTCCTGAAGGAGCTGGCCGCCCGGCAGTTGATCACCCTGCCGAGCGAGAGCGGCACGCGGCGGCTGCTCGACCTCTCCCTCGTCGCGGCGGGCGTCGACACGCCCATCGCCTTCTCCGCCAGCGATCCGCAGGTGCTGGTCGACATGGCGGCGCGCGGGTTCGGTGTCGCGATCCTGCCCCGTGGGGCGGTCCGGTCGCCCGGCGACGAGGTGCGTCTCGTACCGTTCCGCGATCCGGACCTGCACGGGCGGATCTACCTGGCGTGGCCCGACGACCGGACGATCGACCCTGCCGCACAGGCGGTCATCCAGCACGCGCTCGACCGGATCCAGGACGGCGACGAGGTCCTGCCGGAGGCGGACGCCCCACCCGGGACGGGCGGGGCGCCCGGGACGAGTGGCCCACCCGGCGGTACGAGCGGGCCCCCCGGCACGAGCAGGGCGTCCGGGACGGACGGGCCCGACTCGGCCTGAGCGAGCGTCACTTCACCGGCTGCGGCTCACCGGCCTCGACGTCCGTCTCCCGCGGCGGCGGCTTCGCGGCCAGGAAGTCCTTGGCGCGGATCAGGAAGAAGGCGCACACCGCGCCGACCAGCGCCAGGACGCCGGTGACGATCAGCAGGTCGTTGAGCGCCTCGGCGTACCCGGAGTGCAGGGCGGTCGCCACCTGGTCCCGCATCGGCGCGGGCACCTTCTCCGACAGCCCCGCCACGTCCCCGTGCTCGACGGCCGCGGCGATGCCCGGGGCGCTGTCCGCCAACTCCGGTACGTCCGACAGGTTGCGCAGGACGTCGTCGTGCAGCGTCGCCGTGAAGAGGGAACCGAGCACCGGGATGCTCGCGGCCATGCCGACCTGGCGGAAGGTGATGTTGATGCCCGACGCGGTGCCCGACCGGTCGGGCGTGACCACGCCGACGGCGGTCGAGGCGAGCGGCGGGTTCACGACGCCGCTGCCGATACCGGCGACGACGAAGCCGGGGATCAGATGCGTCCAGCTGCTCGACGCGTCGTTGCCCGACATGAGCAGCAGCCCCGCACCGACCAGGAAGAGACCCGGCCCGATCAGCCACTTCACCGGCAGCCTGCTGCTCAGCCGGCCCGCCACGGTCGACGCCACCAGCGCGCAGACGCTGATCACGAGCAGCCGCACACTGGATTCGAGGACGGAGTAGCCGAGGCCGTTCTGCAGGTAGAGCACCAGATAGAGCAGCATCGCGAAGAGCGAGCCGTTCATGGTGAACGCGGCGATCGAACCGCCCACGAACGTCGGGGTGCGGAACAGCGACAGGTCGAACAGCGGCTGCGAGGAACGGAGTTCCACGATCAGGAAGGTGATCAGGAGCACGCAGGCCGAGCTCAGCCACACCACGACGTCGGTGTTGCCCCACTCGGTCTCGCCGGCCCGGATCAGACCGTAGATCAGCGCGACGAGGCCGCCGGTGAAGAGCACGAAACCGGGCCAGTCGAGCCGGACCTTGCGCCGCATCGGCGACTCGTCGACCCGCCACAGCGTGACCAGGATGGCGAGGACGCCGATGGGGACGTTGACGAGGAAGATGCCGCGCCAGCTGATGTTGCTGGCGATCAGCCCGCCGAAGACGGGCCCGAGCCCGGTGGCGATGCCGGTGACCGCGCCCCAGATGCCGAACGCGACCCCGCGCTCCTTGCCGGTGAAGTTCCGGGCGAGGAGCGCCAGCGAGGTCGCGTACATGACGGATCCGCCGATGCCCTGCGCGGCGCGCGAGAGGATCAGCATGAGCGGTGTGCCGGACACTCCGCAGAGCAGCGAGCTGACGGTGAAGACGCCGAGGCCCACTAGGAACAGCTTGCGGTAGCCGAAGCGGTCGGCGAGCGATCCGCCGACCAGCAGCATCGCGGCGAGCGTGAGCGAATAGGCGTCGACCACCCACTGCGCGTCGGCGAAGCTGGTGTCGAGGCCGCTCTGGATCTGCGGGAGGACGACCGTGACGATGGTGGCGTCCAGCAGGATCATGAAGGTCGACGCGGAGACGACCACCAGCGTCCACCATCGCTTGGCCATGACGGACCTCTCCCCTCGGGCTGCTTCGGCTCGTGCCGCTTCCGCTTGTGCCGCTTCGAATCCGGCTGCTTCGGCTCGTGCCGCTTCCGCTTGTGCCGCTTCGAATCCGGCTGCTTCGGCTCGTGCCGCTTCGGCTCGTGCTACTTCGGCTGGATGAACTCGGGCTGGTCGAGGATGCGCAGCCACGAGCCGTCGGCCTGGCGGCGTACGACCTGGGCGCGGGCGCCCGTGCCGTCCTTCGGCGGGGTGGAGGTGAGCGCGATGTCCCCGTTGATCAGCGTCGGAAGGGGCTCCTCCGGCTCGAACTTGGGGTTCCGCGTCATCGCCATCTCCCACAGCTTGCGGATGGCCTCGCGCCCCTGGGTGATCTGCCCGGGCGGGAAGGCGACGACCGCGTCCTCCGCGTAGAGCTCGGCCACGCCGACCGCGTCGCCCTTGTTGGCGCGCTCGACGAACAGACGCGTAATGTCTTCCGGCTGGTAAGCCTTCTCGTATTCGGACACAGGGGGCCTCTCGTTCAGAGCCGTTCAGGGCCGTTCAGAGCCAGGAGCCGTTCAGGGCTCAGAGCCGTTCGGAGCTGATTTCCAGCACCCTCAAGCTTGGCCGTGCGGAACGGGGACGTCCAACTCCCTTTACTTCTGGCTGCCAGAAGCAACGGCTCTGGATCGCGCCGGACGGCCGACCGCGTCAGCATGCTCCCCAGGCGACTGAGGAATTCCTCGGTCGCCCCCTTCTCCGATCATTTCTCCGACGGAGGCACGCATGACCAGTCACGGCACACCCGCCCCGCGCCGCACCGCACGGGTGTCGCGATGAGGGTCGACGTCGCCTGGTGGCATCTGGACGGCACGCCACAGACCATCGACTCGATGCGCGCGCACCTGCGCGAGAACACGCTGCACCGGTGGACGAAGGTCCCCGGCCTGCGGCTGAAGATCTACCTGGCGGACCGCGAACAGAACCGCTGGGGCGCCATCATGCTCTGGGAGGACGAGCGTCCGCCGCTCGACGAGATGCCGCCGAACTCCGCCCTCGCGCTGATCGGCCGGCCGCCCGACGTGCGCGTCACCTTCGAGGCGGAGGGCACGGTCGAGGGCGTGTACGAGCTGGCCACGCTCCAGGCGCTCGGCCCCGCCTTCGCCGCCGCGCAGCCGGTCGGTGCGGAGTACGGCACGCGAGCGGCCGAGTGTTGACAGCGCCGAGCGGGCCCGGCTCCAATGCAACGGTTCGCGGCGGCCGCGTTTCCGGGGAGTTCCCGGAAAGGCGGACTTCGCGATACGGCGGAATCACCAATTCCACCATCGGCATGCCGACCGACCCTTCGATCGGCCCACCAATCGGCCCGCCAATCGGCTCGGCTATGGGCTCAGCTATCGGCAGGTCAGTCGCCGCGGCAAACGGCAGGTCGGCCGCCACAGAAATCGGCCCGACATCAAACACCTCAATCGGTACTTCGAGCGGCACTTCGATCGGCACTTCGATCGGCACTTCGATCCGCACTTCGATCGGCACCTCACTCGACATGCCGGTCCGTGGGCCCATTGCCCCGTCAATCAGCACGCCCACCGGAAATGGGCGACAAGGCCGGGAGGACAACGACACCATGCAGTCCAACACCTGGGACATCCTCGACCTCCCGCCCGGAGTGCGCCCCGACCCGGACGAGTACATCAAGGCCGCGATGGACTGGCACTTCGGTCCCGAGACCGGCTCGCCCTACTGGCTGGAACGCGCGAAGTCCCTGGACTTCGACCCGCGGACCGACATCTCCACCCACGCCGACCTCGTCCGCTTCCCCAACGTCGCCGCCGAACTGCGCACGGTCCGCGCCGAGGACCTCATCCCGCGCGGCTACGGCGAACACCCCGACGTGCGGGGCGTCTTCGAGAGCGGCGGCACGACCGGCGCGCCCAAACGGGTCCTCCTGCTCGGGGACTGGCGACGGCGGCTGCTGCACTGGACCGCCGAGCAACTGGACGCGCATGGCTTCCCCCGGGACGCAAACTGGCTGGGAATCGTGCCCAGCGGACCGCACATCGTCGGCGAACTCTTCCGGGGATCGGCCACCACGCACGGCAGTCACGCGTTCACGATCGACCTCGACCCGCGCTGGGTGAAACGGCTGATCTCCCAGGGCCGCGGCGGCGAGGCCGACGACTACGCCGAACACGTCGTCGACCAGGCCGCGGACGTCCTGCGCTCGCAGGACATCGGCGTCCTCACGGTCACCCCGCCGATCCTGGAGCGGATCTCCCGCCGCGACGACCTGGTGGACCTGGTCAACGAGAAGGTACGGGCGATCCGTTGGGGCGGCACCCAGCTCGACCCCGACTCCCGGCGGGTCTACCGGACGGAGATCTTCCCGGACACCGTCTTCTCCGGGAACTACGGCAGCACGATGATCCTGGGCTTCGCCGGGGAGCGCCCCGGCCTGACCGACGACGCGCCCTGCGTCTTCGACACCCTGAGCCCGTACGTGACCTTCTCGGTCGTCGACCCCGAGACGCTGACGCCGGTCCGGCACGGCGAGCGCGGGCGGGTCGTGGCCAGCCACGTCAGCAAGTCGTTCCTGCTCCCCAACAACCTCGAACGCGACATCGCCACCCGCGTCGAGGCGCTCCACGACGGGCCCGGCGACGCGGTGGCGGACATCGCGCCGGTCGGCAGGTTCGAGGACGAGGACGTGGTCGAGGGGGTCTACTGATGACGCCGACACCCGCGCGGGGCGGCACCCCCGCGGCGCAGGACCGGCCACCTGCCGGGCGACCCGCCGACCCGCACACCGGCCCTCCCGCAGAGCCCTCCACCGGTACGCGCACACAGCCCTCCACCGGTACGCGCGCAGAGCCCTCCACCGGTACGCGCGCAGAGCCCTCCACCGGTACGCGAGCAGAGCCTTCCACCGGCCTGCACCCACAACCGAACGGCGCTGAACCGATCCGCCCAGAACCGGTCCAGCTCGACGCCCTCGGCCCCCGAGGGGAGTTCCGGGCCAGGGACCGCCGCGCCGTCACCGACGTCACCGGCCGCGTCGCCGCCGAACTCAGCCTCGTACCGCCGCCGTTCGTGAGCCGAGCCCTGTCCGCGCTGCGCCGCGCGCAACCCGCGCCGCCCGACGAGCGGGCCCGGCGCATCGCCGCCGCGGCCGACCTCTTCGCCACCGGGACCGTCGCGGGCCTCGGCGCCTCCGCGTACCGCCTGCTGGTCAGCCGCGTCGGCGGTGTCCCGATCACCGAGGTCGAGTCGGCCGTCCGCCGCATCGCCGACCGGCTCCGCGCCCTCCCGGCCGCCCTCGCCAACGCGCGCCCCGGCGCCGCGGTGACCGACTGGCGGGACCCGGCGGTTCGCGCGGGCCGGGCCGCCCACACCCGGCGCGGCGAGGTGTTCGCCGTCCACGCGGCCGGCAACCACCCGGGCACCCACAGCCTGTGGCCGGAGGCGCTCGCGCTCGGCTACCGCGTCGCGATCCGCCCGTCCCGGCGCGAACCGTTCACACCGCACCGGCTCGTCACGGCGCTGCGCGCCACCGGCTTCGGGAACGACGAGGTCGTGCTCCTGCCCACCGACCACACCGGCGCGGACGCGGTCCTGCGCGGCGCCGACCTCGGCCTCGTGTACGGCGGCGACGACGTCGTACGCAAGTACGGCGCCGACCCCACCGTCCTGCTCCAGGGCCCCGGCCGCTCCAAGATCCTCCTCACGGCCGACGTCGACTGGCGGGAGCACCTCGACACCCTCGTCGACTCGGTGGCCGGGCGCGGCGGCACGGGCTGCGTGAACACGACGGGTGTGCTGGTCGAGGGCGACCCGACGCCCCTGTGCGAGGCGCTGGCCGAACGCCTCTCGGCCCTGCCCAGCCTCCCGCCGGACCACCCGGAGGCCGTCCTGCCCGTACAACCGGCGGCGGGCGCACGGGCGATCGCCGCATACGTGGAGCGCCGCGCCGCGGGCACCCGGCCATGGCTCGGCGCGGAAACGGTCGCCGACGAACTGGGCGACGGCAGCGCGGTGCTCCGCCCGGCCCTGCACCAGCTCGCCCGCGCCGACGCCCCCCAGCTCGGCGCCGAACTGCCCTTCCCCTGCGTATGGGTGGCGCCCTGGAGTCAGGCCGACGGCATCGCGCCGCTGCGCGACACCCTGGTGCTCACCGCCCTGACCCGCCAGGAGCCCCTGCTCGACCGGCTCCTGGCCGAACCGACCGTCGCCAACCTGTACATCGGCGACCACCCGACCCACTGGATGGGCCCGGGCCTGCCCCACGACGGATACCTCTCGGACTTCTTGATGCGCACGAAGTCGGTGGTACGGGACTGAGAGGCAGGGGACAGATCCGCAGAGGACCCGGACGCAGAGGACCCAGATACAGAGAACTCAGACGTAGCAGAGGACTTGGGCGTAGCGGAGAACTCAGACGTAGCAGAGGACTCAGACGTAGCAGAGGACTCAGATAGAGCGGACTCGACTCGGACGGTAGGTGGCCGATCGAGACGTAGCGGGCCGTGGCGTGGCCGTAGGGGCCGGGACACGTCATCCCGGCGACTGCAGCGCGGCACGGCTGTCCACTTCCTGCGCGACGTTGAGCCAGACCTCGCCGCAGGCCCGGGCGACGTGCGCCACCATGTCGACGCAGTGCGCGGGCAGGCTCTCGATGAGCCTGCTCCACTCGTCCTGGGGCAGCGTGGCCGCGTCGAGGAGGCGCAGCAGCAGCCGTCCGGAGTCGGTGAAACGGATCGAGGGGTCGCGCTTGAGGATCGGGATCAGCTCCGCGGCACCCGCCCCGCTGCTCCCACCTGCCCCCGTGCCCGTCGTCCCTGCCCCCGTCCCCGGCACCGCGGTCACCGCGACGCCCCCGGCCCCGGCACCCGCCCCGGTCCCCTCCGCCGGACCGGGAACGAGGCGCGCGGACACGGCGGCCGTGGCGGAAGTGGTGGACGTGCCGGATGTGGCAGGCATGGCCGGCGCAGCAGACGTAACGGATGCGGGAGACGTGACGGTGGGGGCGACGGAACCGACCGCCCCCCGGACCGGTACGGCGACCGCCCCCGTCCCGGCCCTCGCACCCGCACCGGCACCCGCACCCGCACCCGCCCCGGAACCTGACCCGGCCCCCGTGACGGACCCCGGCTCGGCCCCCGCGATGCCGGCGCCCGCACCACGACCAGGGTGCGGGAGGGGACGGAAGACAGGGCTCCGCTGCATCGGCACGCCGGGCTCGCCCTCTTCGAGTTCCAGCCTCCTCCGTACGTCACGCGCGGTGGAACGGGAGACTCCGGCGGCCCCTGCGATCTGCCGCAGGGTCGCGTCGGGGTGAGCCCTGATGAACTCGCCCGTCGCCGAGCGCGCCCCGCTCCCGTCGACCGGCCGGGTCCGCCCGTCGCGCCCGATCCGGACCGGTGCGGCGGGCAGGTCGTCGCCCAGCCGGCGCCGGATGCTCCCGACCGTCTTGGGTGAGAGCCCGGCGAACGAGGCGATCATGCGGTCCGACCACTGCGGGTGGGAGCGGATGATCCGGGTCGCGGCGGCGTTGCGGTCGGCGCGGGTCAGGGGCAGGCCGTGGGTGGTGTTCGCCCGCACGGCCACGACGAAGACGTCCGGCTCGGGCCCGTCGAGGAACCGGACGGCGATCTCCCGCTCACCGCGCAGCGCTGTCGCCCGCAGCCGGTGCATGCCGTCGACGACCCGCATCGTCGGCCGGTGCACGAGGATGGGCGGCAGGTCCGCCCCGGATTCGGCGAGGACGCGGATGTGCTCGACGTTCTCCCCGACGAGCCGCGGTGAGTCGGCCGAGCACAGCGAGTCGACGGCGACCCGCTCGACCGGCAGGGAGTAGGGCCGCACGGCCCAAGGAGCGACCGCGCCCCCGACACCCCCTGTCTCCCCCGTACCTCCCGCACCCCCGCCATCTCCGACATCCCCGATGTCAATGACATCGACGTCCGCCGACCCGCTCGTGTTCGTGTGCATGAACCCGTCGCCCCCTGTCAAGAGTCGCCCGTCTGCCCGACACGCCACACCGCACCGCACCGCACCGAGGCCGCATTGAGCGGCGTCTTCAGAAAACCGGAATAGCTAATTCCCAACGACCTATTCAGCTACCTACGGAGACGCCTCAGCGCTGCGGAGATACGGCTCGGCGACATCGGGCACGGGAAAGGACACTTCGGTGAGTGGACACGAGCACCTCCCGCGGCAGCATCACGACGGCCTCGCGGCCCGAGGGGTACGGGAGCAAAACGGGCACTCAACTCGCCCATTCCGCACCATTACGCCCCCTCTGGAGCTCGCAACCACACCGGAGCCTTGAATAGTTGTTCACTTAAATTACCGCCACCGCCCCCCTCTCGGCCACCTCGAAAGGTGTCACGCACAAGCCGGACAGCTATTTTCCAGCCAAAATTCGCAACTCACTTGACCAGAACCAACCATCCCCGTATGGCAACCAATCAGAGCCGACCACGCCGCCCCAAAACCAGACCCACTTGCCCGAATTACCAGAACCAACACCGATCCAGCTCCCCATAACTAGAATCAGCAGCCATGGAACTCAGGCAGCTCGAATACTTCGTCGCGGTGGCCGAAGAGGAGAACTTCACGCGGGCCGCGGAACGCGTGCACATCAGCCAGTCCGGAGTGAGCGCCCAGGTCCGCCAGTTGGAACACGACCTCGGGACGTCCCTGTTCGACCGCTCGGGCCGCAGCGTGCGGCTGACCCCCGCCGGGACGGCCGCCCTGCGCCACGCCCGGTCCGCACTGGCCGCCGCCGACGCGGTCCGCCAGGCGGTGGACGAGGTGAACGGCCTCATCCGCGGCCGGCTCGTCGTCGGCATGGTGACCGCGTGCACGGTGACACCGCTCTTCGACGCGCTGTCCGCCCTCCATCACCAGCACCCCGGCGTGGAGATGGTGCTCCTGGAGGACACCTCCGACCGCCTCGTCGAACGGCTCCGCGCGGGCACCGTGGACCTGGCCCTTATCAGCACCTCGGGCACGACACCGCCGGGCCTGGAGGCGTACGAGATCATCCGCGAACCCCTGGTCGCCGCCATGCCGTCGGACCACCCGCTCTGCGAACAGCCCGAGGTCACCCTGGCGGACCTGGCCCGGCACCCGGTGGTGAGCCTGCCGACGGGGGCCGGGGTGCGCGCGGTGTTCGACGACGCGTGCGCGGCGGCGGGCGTCGACGTGGAGATCGCGTTCCAGGCCGGCGCGCCCAGCGCGATCGCCGACCTGGCGATCCGCGGCCTGGGCGTCGCCATCCTCTCCGAGTCCCTGGTCGCCCGGCACCGCCCCCACCTGACGACCCGCCCCATCGCGGACATCCACACGGAGCCGGTCCTCTCCCTGGCCTGGTCCTCGACGGACAACCCGGCCCTGCGGCAACTGATCCACCACTGCCGCCGCACCTTCGCCCGCCCGGCCCCCCTGGACGCCCCGACGATCCCGGCACCGACCCTGACGCCCCAGTAGCGAGCCCCGGAGCCCCCTCCTACCAGCTACCCCCTACCGCCTATCTGCGCCGAACCGGCAGGATCTGTGCGAAGGCACGCAGAACCGCGGCGCGTTCCTCCGGGGCGGTCCCCCGCAGCGCGATGACGAGAGCGGTGAGAAAGGTGACGGCGATCACGACGACGACCGCGAGCAGGACCCGAGGGGTCCCGGCGGCAACCTGAATGAGAAGAGTGAACATGACAGTCCTCCGTCGGCAGGCCGGCCCCGCCGACAGCGGGATCCGGAGATCGGGAAGGCCGATGGGCCGACGAGGACGCGCCTGAAGCCGAGCACCCGAACGGCATGAAGATGCCGGGGCTCAACCTCGATGATCACTCAACGATCAAGACCGCCGAAGAGCAGGACTACGTCCGCGACCAGCCGAAACGGCCGGGCTCACTTCCCGTGCGCGGAGGCGCTCATGCGCCGAAGACACGCAGCCATGTCCACCACTCCCAGCGGTAGCCCAGAACCGGGCCAGGGACGGCACCATCACACCGTCTCCCCTCCACCATGCCCGATCCCGCCCCCACCCACCACCCTCCAACTCCCTTTCAGGCCAGACCCGTTGCCCCACACCCACCCAGCCGAACACAAAAAAGAACCCCGACTCGATTCCCTCCGAGCCGGGGTCCCCACTGAGCCGCCTTCGAGATTCGAACCCGAGACCTACGCATTACGAGGGCCCTCAAGATCATCCTGACTACTACCGGGCGATGCCTCAGAATCTTGTCTTACCAGGTCAGAGACCCGCAACCCCGATCGGTATAATGCCTAATCCAGACGGTGCCGTCCCATCCGCTCACGCATCGCTCACGCAGGCTGGCCACTCGCGACGCTTCGAGCCCGCCAGACCGCCCCGCGTGGCAACCGCCAATCCAGCGGCGCAATCAAGGCAGCTCGCGCAGCTGATGATCTACGGGGACAGTGGATGGCGGAAGGGTCGTGATGAGGAGTTCGTCGGCATCGCGCTTGCCCGTCTTACCACTAGCGCTGTAGCGCGTCTTCACCAACCGTTTAGTCAAGGGCCACGAGCGTACGCCGAGCATCTCTCGGTCCACGCGGCTAGGCGCCATGCGAGTGTGCGCATAGAGCCAGGCACTTTCGGTCAGCATTGGGTTGTTGTCGTAGCTGAGCAGCCAGCGGAACTGCGCCTTGGTCCGCAGATATCCGGCGAGCTGCATGTGGAGCATATGGTCATCCGATCCCGCCTTGCCAGCCCTGTTGCCACCGTATCCACCCCTAGGGTCGAAAGAGGTTCGGTACAAGTGCGAAGCTTTTTCGATGTAGGGCGGGTCGAGGTAAGCAACAACGCGAGACGGGATCAACTGCGGGTAATAACTGGGCACGTCATCGAGCGTCTTTTGCCAGTCCTTATGCCAGACATCGACGATTCGGCCCATGTCGTAAAGGTGACCGACATATCGAAGTCGTTCCTCTATGGCCTCCGGATTCCACCGGCATCCGATGCCGTACGGGCTTTCTTGCTTACGCCCGCCGATCGGGCCTGCCTTACCATGAAGGATTCCAGAAAACGTTGTGCGGTTTAGAAATAGGCACTGTGTCGCCAACTCCAATCGAACCGCGGCAGGCTTCGCTTGCCGAGTGGGCGCCCAGGAACGCCAATAGTCCCACCGATCGACAGCGGTTGCTCCACCCGGCTTGACGTATCGGGTCCACTCGTCATGCATACGGTCGATCAGCGCCTCAGTATCGGCGGCTGCGGTCTGCCAGAAAGCAGTCACCAACGGATCCACGTCAGCGAGCAGCACTCGGTCGACGAGCCCTTGGCCAACTAGTCGCAAGGACGCCGACGCTCCGCCGGCGAAAGGCTCGACCAGAAGGTTGATTGCCGGAACGGCCCTCGAACCCTTGGCGGCATCCAAGATTCGGGCAATCACCGGCGCGAGGGAGGATTTTGCTCCTGGATAGCGCAGGGGTGACTGGTACCTGCTCGTCATGAGCGCGTGGTCAACGATGCCGAGGGGTGAAACGATTGGTCGGGGGCTGTCGAGAATGTGCGTCGGGATTGCAGGCGCAGCACCATGCGCAACCCGAGCATCACAGAGGGGGTCGGCCGGCAGCACAGCCACATTCTCGATCATGGGGTGAACCGTACCGGAGCCGCTTGTCCACCAGACGAGTCGAGACCGAGACGTTTGGTAGCTACGAGGCGGAGCACATCGGTGCCCACTCCGATCGGGAACGCGGCCTTCCCATGCGCGGCCGCCACCGGGATGATGCCATCGACGTACATCGAGGAACCAGTGCGGTCGATCACGTCCAGGATTGCAGACAACGTCGGGTAGGCCGCCGGGTCGGCTTGGCCGCCGTTGGCATCATAGGGTGCGCCCACCGGTGGTGGCACGGTCGGAACGACAACTCGCCCGTCAAGCGCGCGATACACGAACTTGCGGCCCCAGTATGTCTCTTTGCCGTAGGCGCGGGCGTTGTTGGCGTTTACGACTCGCGCAATGATCTGTTCGTCGCATACCAACAGGTCACCTGGTTCGAGAATGTCATGCCGGGCCAGTTGGCGCGCGTAGTCGACCAAAACTCCGGACTTCTCAATCCCACAGACGTATGGTGCGTTTCCCGGAGTAGCCCTGCCCATCGCTTGGAAGTATTCAAGGGCTCGTCCGCGCAGCTTTGCTGGTGTGCCGAACACGGCCAGTGGGCCATCGACGATGAACAGCGTCGTGGGAAGAGCCTTATGGCGAGACTGCTCCCACAACAGCGTCGCCAGCCCGACTAGCACCAACAGCTCGATCACCGACATGAGCCGCCCGAGAGCGGACTGGTTCGTCCCCTCTTCGCCAACCTCCTCGTGGATACGGAGCACGTCCGTGGGGAAGAGGTGCACGCCGCACGCGTCGCAGTCGGCACCAGCGGGCGGCACAGGAATGTCCTTCTTGCAGTCCTGCGTCGGACAATTAACCGGCACGGTAGCCGCTGGCGCCCCGGGAACGCCGTGGAGAAGGAAGAGCAGGTCCAGCAGCGGCTGGTCGAGGCGATTAACGTCGATTTTCTTCTGCCGAAACAGCTCATTGATGACCTCTCGCCACGAGGTCACGATGTCGGCGTCGGCACGCGTATACGCGCCGGCGACAGGCAGATCCAGCGTCACGATGGCGGTGTTGACCGCACGCTCGATCTTGTACGGGTCGACAAATCGTTCGGCCCGCTGCGATTCCAAAACTCCGAGGTCCACGTACGCTGCGGCGGCCTGCGCAAACCCGTATAGGACCGATGGCAGGCCGTCACGAACCTGTTCAACGACGTGTGAACCATCGATCGCCAGCGCAGCAGTGAGTTGGTCTGGCGCATGCGGGGCAGCGAAGTCGCTCCGCGGACGGATTCGCTCACGGATCGAATCCAGGTCCTGGATCGCCTCAGCCGGGACATGGAAGGTGCGTTGGTCCGCGATCGCCCGGATGGCGGCCGCCGAATGCCCCAGCCGCGATGCGATCTCGTGAGCCCCGCCGACGGTCTCGTACGGCATCAGAGTGCCGTACCGTTCAGCGTCAACGGCGGGTCACCAGCCGCTGCTCGTGCTTCGTTGACGAGCGCGATGTCGTACCGATCGATCTGGACAGGAACAATGTACGGCGAGGACAGTGTCTTGAGCCGCACGTACCCACGATCCTCGGAGGCGATGATCGCATCCGAGAACGCCCCGAAGTCGTAGAACTTGGCCAGCTCCCGCACCTCTGTCGTGTTATTCAAATGGGCGACAACCCAGTTGGCAGTATTCGCCTTGACCTGATGCGCCACCCCCGAGACCTCTTGCGTGGCGTAGGTCATGCCGAGATTCAGCTTGCTCGCTTCCTTGGCGAGCTTGACCCAGACGTCAAGGTCATCCTTATAGCGATCCGACGAGAACAGGTTGTGAGCCTCCTCAAGCATCACCTGAATGTGCGGCGGTTCCTGCCCAGAGGTAAACACCTCGGTCTGCTTAGAAAGCAGTCGACGCGTAATCGACTCGCTCAGCGCTTTAGTCACAGCTTCGGCCCCGACATGCAAATCGACGATCACAATGCGCCCCCGGAGAAGCTCCTCGTAGATCTCGATCGCAGGGTCGTTCTGTGTCGCTGGGCTGTGAAACGAGCGCAGTGGGTTCAGATTTCGCCAGCCTCGGACGCTGCGGTTCCCGCTGCGAGTCGTGAAAATTGGCTCAACGCTCTTCCAGCGGACATCCTTGGCGAAGCTGCTCGCGTCGGTGTCTCCGGCGTCGCGCAGCTCCACAATCTTGTCGACGACATTCTCTACGTCTGCTGCAGCGACGGCCACGAAATTGGCACTGTTCCCGACTTGCACAAACGGGTTACGGCCGAGTTCGGCGACAATCTTCTGCTGGAAAGCGGCGCTGATATTGATTCGCGCGCGAAAATTTGTCGGTACTGCGAACCCCGCACGCATCAGCGCGCCATAGAGAACAAGCCGGGCACGTTGGGCATGCGTGGTGGCGGAGCGATCTCCTGGAACATCCGCGTAGGACATGCCCGCGAAGTCCTTGACGTAACCAGACTCATCGCCGCTAAGAGTGTCGGAAATCAACCCTTGGACTGCGTCAATCTGATTCTCAGAAAAGAAGTTGATGTTGAGAGGCTTAACGTGCGGCTGCGTGCCGTCCGCACCGAACTTGAAGATCCGGACATGGTCCGCACCGATCGCCGCAATCTCGGTATCATCCTGCACATTTGGGTTGGCGTACTCCCCCTGCGGGTCGAAAATCAGCTGACCAATGGGGTGGCCGCCGGCGGCGCGCTGTCGTTCGGAGACCACGAACGTGCGCGCGATGATGATCTTCGCGGTATTCGACTTGCCCATCCGAGTCATGCCGAGCAGGGCGGTCTTGTTGCCAATGAAGTCCCGGATGTTGACATCGACTGCGGCGTCGGCCTGCTTGGCGGCTTTAGCTCGCCGCCGCGTAGCGGAGTACCGCACCGCGCCGATGCGTACGCGTTCCACCGGGCGTCCGGTCGGTTTGAGGTAGGAGGCGATCGTCGCGAGGCCGTCACCGATAGGCTTCAGGACTCGGTACGTGGACGTGGCGTAGAAGTTGTCCACGTCGGCACCGAACTCCAGCACCTTCTGCCCATCCACGTCGTCTTCGTAGAAGGTGCCGAGGATCTTGCATCGCACACCAGTGAACGACACGCGGTTCTTGGTGAACGGGTCGAGCTCCGCATCGAGCACGGCGGATGGCGATGGGTCCTGGTTGTTAGACAGAGCCGTTCGCAGGGACTCCTCGCGCACTGCGTGCAGGTCGCGCTCAAGCGACAGCGGGGACGTGCCCTCCACGCGCAGAAGCAGCACCTCGTCATCGTCGACGTGTGGCTCGTTGACGTCCTGCGCGGTCGCGAGGAGGAACGAGAACTGCGGAATACCACCGGCGTCGAACTTCCAGCGATCGTGAGTCAGCACGACGGCCTGGCCGTAGTCGATCTGGTGAATCGCACCTATCCGGGTCGACCGACCGTCGGCAAGCAGCTCAGACCGCAGCAAAGACCCGGCGCCAACGCCGGGAATGAATTCCGTCACTTTCCACCCGCTCCGAACGCACCCACCAGAAACCCCCGCTCATCTGACCGACAAGATCAATGATCCCGTAGCGTGCTGAGTGTCACGAGTCGTCACGCAGCGCTGCTGAGATAGATCAGCCTAGTACCAAGTGAGTTCGCCAGGTGCTGAATTGATCCGATCCCTGGCCGACAGCAAGACCGCCGTCGGGGTATTGCCCGCGTAGGCCGACTAGCAGCAGCGGGCCAGGGAGCAGACTCTTCGCTTCACCTGGCTGCCCATGCTCCTTGGCCTACCTCGTGCAGCCTGGGCAGAGCTCCTGCTACCACGCGAGCAGGGTAGCTCGTCCCACTGACACATGGCGGCCTGATCATTAGCAGGAACGTGCCAAGCTTGCGTCAGACCGTCCTGTCGTGGAGAAAACCCAGCGTGGCGAGCCCTTCGCTGCGACAGAGGTGATCCGAGGCTCCCCGGACTTCGGTCTGGAGGAGCTGGTACACCGCGCCGCGAGTCTGGCCCCAGTGCATGGCCGCCCGCCACAGGTGTCGGCCGAGTCCGTGCCCGCGAGCGTCGGGGTGCACAGCGAAGTACTGCGGCATGAGCTGGGCGACGCCCGTTGGGTCGGGACAGATCTCCATGGGGCCGATGGCACCGACAATACGGTCCTCCACCACGGCCACGAGGACCGGGCCGCATCCCTTGGTCTTCATCAGGCGGTCGAGGAAGGCGAAGCCGTCGGCCGCCATCGTCTGGGCGAAGGCGGTGAAGGTGCCGCGGATGTGAAGGGGCCAGTCTTCGAGCCGACGGACTGGGCCGAGGGAGGGGGGACAGTGCCGCGCCCTAAAGTCCTTGAGCTGGATGCGGACGCCAGGTGTATGGGTTGTCTCCGGGCCCAGTGGCCGGACAACGCGAGCAGAGGCTGCTCCGTGGAGGGCCGCGAGCTTCGCTGCGAGTTCGGCGGCCTGGTCCAGGAGTTCGTTCCGGTGACCGTAGGCGAAGACCTTCACCGCTCGTCGGCCGCGGGTCAACAGAGTCGGGATGAGTGTGTGGTCAGGGTGGTGGACCACGTCGCCAGGAAGGACGACCTCCTGCTTCTCGTTGCCCCAGCGGCGGTCCTTGTCGTACGGCAGGAAGCGCCGGTCGGCGGCCACGAGGAGGGTGGCTTCGAAGAGGTCCGCCGTCAGGGCGTGCGGGTGGACGGGGCCGAGGGTGGGCACGACCGGTGCGGTGAGCACCGGGCGGAGCCAGTCCCAGCGGAAGAGCATGCGGGCACCTTAGCGCTGTACGTGAGGGTGCTCCGGCCCGTCGATGGGACGGACCGGAGCGCATCGGTCGGGCCGGGATTAGTGGGGGTTGTCGTCGCCGGCGTCGCAGGAGCACTCGGCGCTCTCGACGACGTCGTCCAGATCCGCGACGAGCGTCACGGCGGCCGAGGCCACCGGGGGCGCCGGTCGGCGGGCGCTGCTGGGCGGGCCGGTCAGGAACTGCACCGGTACGGGTCCGGGCGTCATAGGGTCACCTTCTCTTTCTCTGTGTCTCCGTGCTGGCAGTAGCTGTGCAGCGGCGCCTTCGCCTCCTGGTAGTGCTTGGCCAAGGGACGGCAGACCCGGCAGGTGCCGGACAGGGCGCAGCCTTCGCACCCACCGGTGCGAAGCATCAGGCGGTCGGCGATCGTGCCGAGCCGTCGCAGTCCTTCGATGCCTTCGGCCATGAGGTCGATCTGGTCGTCGCGGCCGACCTTGCAGATCGAGACCCTGGCGTGCGGGTCGGCGTGAAAGAAGGTGTGGCCGGCGTTGCATCCGGCGAACGGCTTGCGCTGGCGCAGGTGGTCCGCGGACTGCGCGAGGAGCGGTTCGCCGCCGCCGTAGATCGTCGGGGTCATGTTGGTGTACGCGTGATGCTCCACGCCCCACTCCCGTGCGAGCGCGGCCATCTCGTCGGCCTCGCGCGCGTTGTCCTCGGTGACGACGATGTTGATGCGCAGCGGCAGCCCTGCGGCGCGGGCGGCGTCCATGCCCCGCCGGAACGCTTTCCAGGCTCCGCGCCGCTGGGTGAGCGCGTCGAAGGACTCCTCGCTCGCGCCGTACATGCTGACGACGAGGCGGTACGGCGGGCATTCGCTGAAGAGCTGGAGCAGGTCGGGGCGGGACAGCAGGGAGCCGTTCGTGGAGATCGTGAGCATCATTCCGGCCAGCCAGGCGTACCGGTAGGCGTTCTGGAAGTGCGGATCCATGGTCGGTTCGCCACCGGTGATCTGGAGCCAGATGACACCGGCCTCGCGCATGATGTCCAGGAGCTTGACCTTGTTCTCCCAGGTGAGGCCGGAGAAGGGGCGTTCGCCGAGGTAGCAGTGCTTGCAGCCGAAATTGCATCCGAGGTTGATCTCCCAGGAGGCCCGGCAGTATCCGTACGCAGACGGCTCGCGGATCAGGACCGTGTCCGTCGCCGGGGCGCCGGCGACGTCGAGGCCCCAGGCTTCGGCCGCCAGGTCGACCGCCCACTCGGGCAGGGGCTGCGCGCCTTCGGCTGCGTGGAGTTGCTCATAGTGGGTGGCCGGGATGCGGGCGCCAGAACGCGCTCCGGGGCGCAGCAGGAGGTGGCCGTCGAGAAACGGGGCGGCGATGAACTGGTGCATGGCGTGCCTTTCACGGTTCGAGTCGGCAGTGCAGGGAGCAGTCCGGGCATGCGCGGCCCGAGGTCGGGTCGGCACTGCTGCCGCCGCAGGTCGAGCAGACGTCAGCTCGCGGGGCTGGCGGCGGGAGTTGGACGCGCCCGAACAGCAGTCGGTTGGCTGCGAGCGCGGCGTCCAGGTAGGCGTCGAGGCGATCGGCGTCAGCGGACTGTGTCAGCGGATCGAGACCGAGCATGAGGATCACCTCGCCGGTGCGGGTGACCAGTTCGGTCCAGGGACGGCGGGTGGGTAGCCGCAGTCGGCGAGAGGCCCCGGGGATGTGCAGCAGCACGTGGTCGCCGACGAGTTGTAGGCCGGGCTTCAGTTC
The DNA here is from genome assembly GCF_042889645.1 of Streptomyces sp. NPDC002564. Lineage (NCBI taxonomy): Bacteria > Bacillati > Actinomycetota > Actinomycetes > Kitasatosporales > Streptomycetaceae > Streptomyces > Streptomyces sp. NPDC002564. The sequence goes on from NZ_JBIARE010000004.1 coordinate 145,743, forward strand.
TGGGATGACCTCACGTGCTCCGGTCAGGCCGCCGAGGCACGCGGACAGTCCACGCATTCGGTCCTCGGCCGTCACGGCGGGGCCGCCGTCAGTCAGGGCCGTGGTGTGCGTGATCAGAATGAGCGCGATCTCGCGGCCGTCCGGTCCGGCACCCGGCCAGGTCCAAGCGGCGAGCGACACCAGTAGGCGCAGTTCAGGGTCGAGCGGGGTGAGAGTGACGCTCATGATGTCGTGCCTGCCGGGGCTTTGAAACACGACCAGACGATCTTCCCGAACGGGGTGCGGTCCTCCACGCCCCAGCCGTCGGCAAGCGCGGTCACCAGGAGCAGCCCGCGGCCGACGGTGTCCGTGTCGCAAGGCCGACGGGAGTGGGGTTGCAAGCGGCGGCTGTCGTGCACTTCCAGGCGTACGACCTCGTCGTCGGCGTCGAGTCTGACCAGAAAGCCGTGGCCGGGGGCGGTCCCGTGGAGCATGGCGTTGGTGGCGAGTTCGGAAACGCAGAGTCGGACGTCTTCGCCTCGGTCCAGCAGACCCCAGCTGGTCAAGGCCTCGGTGGTGAAAGCTCGCGCCTGGCCGACCGATTCGGGCCGGGACTTGAAGAACCTCTGGATCGTTTTGGTCATCGCGATGGTCCTCATGACTCGGCGTCCACGACGCGAGTGGTGCCGGAGTGCGGACGGTGGACGGGGCCGCTTCGAGGGACGGTCGAGTGCGTGGGACTCGGGCGCCGGACCAGCAGCAGCCGGGCACCGGCCGATTCGATCTGTCGCCCGCGTTCCGCCGCTATGGCCTTCGGGCCCAGGTGCGACATGGCTGGGGCGACGACGCCGTAGACGTCCGGCAGCGCCAGCACGTCAAGGAGACCCGTGAACGCCACTGACGCCGGCCCGGCAGCGTCGCGGTCGGTGAAGAGGCTGGACAGCTGCAGCTCGTGGCTACGGCAGTACTCGGCCAGCGAGGCGGCCAGTGCTTCCTGCCGCGCTCGGGGTACGCGTACCAGCCGCAGGAAACCGTAGACGACCGGTCCGCTGACCAGGCGATGTTCTGTGAGGGGTTCCATGCTCGGGTCTCTCCAAAGACTCGACACGTGGTGACGTTCCGAGCATGGCGTCGGACCAACTCCCGGGAAATCACCGCTTGTTCTACTTCCGTTCCACTTCCGTCCCGCCGTGCCGTCGGGTCTGCTTCGATGGCTGGCGGAAGGGAGTGACGCGTGGCGACCGTGCACCACTGGACCGGGCTTGAGGCCAAGGCGCTACGGCTCGCCCTGCGGCTGAGCGTGCGGGCCTACGCCGAGCGTCTGGGCCTGGCGGTCGCGACCGTGTCCAAGTGGGAGAACAAGCTCGCCGCCACCGAGCCGAGACCCGATACCCAGGCCATCCTCGACACCGCCCTCGGGCGAGCGGACGCCGCGGCCCACCTGCGCTTCGAGACACTCCTGTCGGAGATGGCCGGCGCCGTCGCGACTGTCGGCAGACGTGTCGTCGCGTCCGGCCCCAGGGCGTGGGAGTACGAGTCCTGGGCCGATGACCTCGACCGTGTCGTGGTCGCCCTGTCCCGGCAGAACTTCGCCTTCGCCGACAGCCTTCTCAGTCGGTGGCTGGGCCAGTTCAAGGCCCATGAGCTGGACGAGAAGGGCCTGTACTTCTTTGCCCGCTCCACGGCCTTACTCGGTGACCTCAAACGCGACCAAGGCGTCGTCCTGGGCCCGCTCTCGGCCCAGCACTCCTACGCCGGTGCCCGGACGGTCTTCACCCAGCTCGACATTCCTCGCCGCGTCGCCCAGCTCGATCTGTCGCTCGCAGTCGTCACCGAGATGTCCGGCAAGCTGGAAGTCGCCGCCCGCAACTACGAGAACCTGGCCGTCGACGACCGGCTCTCTCGCCGCGACCGGGCTCGCGCAAGGCTGTGGGTGGGGACGGCGCTGAGCAAGGACGGCGAGCACGACTACGCGACCCGCGTCATGCAGGCGGCGACCCGCGAATTCGAAGATCTAACCGAACCGGACGACTGGTCGGTGGCCCACCAGAAGCTTGCTCTGGCCCGCCGCGGCGCCGGCGATCTCTCTCAAGCCCTGCACTTCATCGACATCGCCCGAAGCAGCGGAACGACCGACTCACCGATGCAACGCGTACGCCTGGACACCGCTCATGGCCACATCCTGCTCTCCGATACGGCAACCCAGGATGATGGAATCCTCGTCCTCGATCAGGCCGCCAAGGTGGCCGCGCAGTACGGACTCGTGCACCAACTGCGCAGCATCGAGGGCGTCAAGGCCATGAGTGAGGGGCCGACCGGCCCCCGGCAAACGGTGACCAGGGAGAACGCGTGCGCAACGACCATCAGGGCATCACCGAGGACCAATGGCACCAGGCCAAGCTGATCTGGGACTACCACCAGATGCAGCACGAGCTACGCCCCGTCGACGTGGCGATCGGACTGGGAAGCCACGATCTCGGCGTCGCAACCCGCTCCGCCGAGCTGTACCGCGCCGGGCTGTTCCAGACCCTGGTATTCACCGGCGGCAACAGCCCCACCACCGCCAAGGTCTTCCCTCGCGGGGAGGCGATCCACTTCCGTGAGCACGCCATCGAGCTCGGTGTCCCCGCCGATGCCATCCTGCTGGAGCCCCACGCGGCCAACACCGGACAGAACATCACGCTCTCCCGTGAGGTCCTCGGCGCCTCCGGCGTCCGTCCGGCCACGGTGCTGCTGGTTTCCAAGCCGTACATGGAACGGCGATCGTTCGCTACCGCCCGCAAGCTGTGGCCCGACATCGAGTTCCTCTGCGCGTCGGAGCCGCTGGAGTTCGACGACTATCTGAAGAGCATCGGGGACGAGAAGCTCGTTCTGGACATGCTCGCGGGCGACCTTCAGCGGGTCATCGAGTATCCGAAGCTCGGATTCGCCATCGAGCAGGAAGTCCCCGAGGACGTACATGCAGCGTACGAATCTCTCATTCGCTCCGGCTTCACCAGCCGCCTCATCTCCTCGTGAGCAGCCTGCTCCCGGCGGGCTGTGCGCGATCCACCAGCCCAATCTGTTCCCGAGGCTGACAACGCTGGCCAAGCTGTTCGCGGCGGACTACTGGATCGTCCTGGACGATGTGCAGTTCACCCGCCGCGACTACCAGCACCGAGCCCGCCTCGCCGCCATCGACGCACCAGACCGCCAGCAGTGGCTCTCCATCCCCACCCATCTCCCGAGCGGGCGATCCACCCTCATCCGAGACGCGCTGATCGACGACGCCGATCTCGCCCGCCGCAGGATCGCCGGAATACTGCGGCAGAACTTCGGAGCCAGCCCGCACTGGCCCTCTCTCGCCCAGGCCCTGGAACCGGTGTTGGACGCCTTCGCCACCGGGCGGACCGCGGTGATAGCAGAGACCTCCACCCGCGTGCTGCTCGACCTGCTCGGCTGGCGGGGCCGGATCCTCAGGAGCAGCCTCCTGTCAGCCAGACCGGGCCGCTCCCTACGGCTCGCCGACCTGGCCGCCGCGACGGGTGCTCGCGCGTACCTGTGCGGGACCGGCGGCATGACGTATCTCGACCCCGACCCGTTCGCTGCCAGGAACATCGCCGTGGCTTCCTTCCGGCCCCCGACCACCGGCATCTGGTCGACCGCACGCCGGCTCAGTGCCCTGTGGGCACTGGCGTCGCTCGGCCCGGACACCCTGGCTTCCCGTCTCCGTGCCGTTGCCGACGACCATGCCGTACCCGGGGCCACCGTGCCTGAACTGCGATCACCGGCAACGTTTGTCTGAAGAGACAGCAGTCCGGAGTGCCGAATGGCTGCCCCTTGCAATCGCTACCGCCGAGGGCGGCTTCCTCGCTCCGGAACGGTAGCTGGCTCCGGTGGACGCTGCTGGACCAGAGCAACAGAAAACCCCAGGTCACCTGAAATGCGACCTGGGGTTTCTCTGAGCCGCCTTCGGGATTCGAACCCGAGACCTACGCATTACGAGTGCGTTGCTCTGGCCATCTGAGCTAAGGCGGCGCGCCGTCCGCACCATGGTGCGATCAGCAACGCGGCCAAGTCTACACAGTTTTCCGGGGTGCTCCGCACACCCCCTGCGGACCGCCCCCGGACGGGGGCCCCGGCACGTCCGTACCGCTATGAGCAGCGCTTTCCGTCCTCCGGGGCGGTGCCCTTCAGCAGGTAGGCGTTGATCGTCGAGTCGACGCAGTCGCTGCCGCGCCCGTACGCCGTGTGGCCGTCGCCGTCGTAGGTCAGGAGGCGGCCCGAGGAGAGCTGGGAGGCCAGGGCGCGGGCCCAGCGGTAGGGGGTGGCCGGGTCGCGGGTCGTGCCCGCGACGACGATCGGCGCCGCGCCCTTCGCCTCGATGCGGTGCGGCCCGCCCGTGGCCCGCACCGGCCAGTACGCGCAGTTCAGGGACGACCAGGCGAGGCCCTCGCCGAAGACCGGGGACGCCTTCTCGAAGTCGGGCAGCGCCTTGCGGACGTCGGCCGGCGAGTCGAAGGCGGGCGGCAGGTCGAGGCAGTTCACGGCCGCGTTGGCGAACATGAGGTTCGCGTACTTCCCGTCGCCGTCGCGCTCGTAGTAGCCGTCGGAGAGGGCGAGCAGGCCCGAGCCGTCCTTGTTCTTCATCGCCGAGGTCAGCGCGTCGCGCAGCTGCGGCCAGCCCGCCTCGTCGTACATCGCGGCGATCACGCCGGTCGTGGCGAGCGCCTCGCCGAGCCGACGGTCGCTGCCGCCGACGGCCAGCGGCTTCCGGTCGAGCTCCGCGAAGAACGCCTTCAGGCGCTTGCCCGCGTCCTGGGGGCTCTCGGTGCCCAGCGGGCACTCCTCGTCGCGCGTCACGCAGTCCTTCGCGAAGGACTGGAAGGCGGTCTCGAAACCGGCCGTCTGGTCCTGGTTCATCCGGCGGGCGGGCAGCGCCGGGTCCATCGCGCCGTCCAGGACCAGGCGGCCCACCCGCTCCGGGTAGAGCCCGGCGTACGTCGCGCCGAGGAAGGTGCCGTACGACGCGCCCACGTAGGAGAGCTTGTCGTCGCCGAGCGCCGCCCGCAGGACGTCCATGTCGCGGGCCGCCTCGACCGTGGAGACGTGCGGCAGGACCTTGGCCGAATGTGCCCGGCAGCCCGCCGCGAACTCCTTGAAGGCCGTACGCACGGCCTCGGTCTCGCGCTCGTCGTCGGGCGTCATGTCGGTCTGCGTGTACGCGTCCATGCGCTTGCCGTCGAGGCAGGTGACGGGCTCACTGCGGGCCACTCCGCGTGGGTCGACGGCCACCATGTCGTAGCGGGCGCGGACCTCCGCGGGGTAGCCGAGGGCCGCGTACGACTGGAGGTAGCCGATCGCGGAGCCGCCGGGGCCGCCGGGGTTCACCAGGAGCGAGCCGAGGCGGCCGCTCTTCTTCGTGGCCTGCTTGCGGGCGACCGCCAGCTTGATGTCGCCGCCCCCGGGCTTGGCGTAGTCGAGCGGGACCTTCATGGAGGCGCACTGGAAGCCGGGGACACCGCACGCGTGCCAGCTCAGCTTCTGCCCGTAGTACGGGGCGAGCTCCGCGGGCACCGCATGGGACAGCGACGTCATGGAGGCGCCCGCCGTCGAACTCCCCGACGAGCAGCCGGTGATGAGCAGCCCGGCGGTCACGAGCAGCGTGCCGCACGTACGGAAGGTGAGGTGACGGCTGCGTCGGCCGCGGCGGCTGATGTCCATCACGCGAGGGTAACTCTCCGCGAGCGAAGCATCACTCACGGCACTCTTACGAGTGAGTGCGTCCGTCCGTCGTCCGACCGTCCGTCGTCCGTCCGTCGGGCTCCCGCGCGCGGGCCGTCACCCCGCGCGCAACGCCCTCGTCAACCCGCGCACAGCGCCCGCGTCACCCCGCCCGCAGCGCCACCGTCATCGCCTCGACCGCGAGCAGCGGCGCCACATTGCGGTCCAGGGCCGTGCGGCAGGCGCGGATCGCCTCGATGCGGCGGAGCGTGGACTCGGGCGAGGTGGCCAGGGCCATGCGCTCCAGCATGTCCTGCACCTCGGTGTTGGCGATCGCCACCCGGGAGCCGAGCTGCAGAGCGAGCACGTCCCGGTAGAGGCCGGTCAGGTCGATGAGGGCGAGGTCGAGGCTGTCGCGCTGCGTACGCGTCCTGCGGCGCTTCTGCTTGTCCTCCAGGTCCTTCATCACGCCGGCCGTGCCGCGCGGCATCCGGCCGCCCTGCGCCGCGCCGAGCGCCGCCTTGAGCTCCTCGGTCTCCTTGGTGTCGACCTCCTCGGCGACCTGCTTGGCGTCCTCGCCCGCCGTGTCGATCAGCTCCTGGGCCGCCTTCAGGCAGCCGCCGATCTCCGTCACCCGCTGCGGCATCTTCAGGACGGCGGCCCTGCGCTCGCGCGCGCGGGGGTCGGTGGCCAGGCGCCGGGCCCGGCCGATGTGCCCCTGCGTGGCGCGCGCGGCGGCCGCGGCGACGTCCGGCTCGATGCCGTCCCTGCGGATGAGCACGTCGGCGACCGCGTCCACCGGGGGCGTACGCAGCGTCAGGTGGCGGCAGCGCGAGCGGATCGTGGGCAGCACGTCCTCCAGGGAGGGCGCGCAGAGCAGCCACACCGTGCGGGGGGCGGGCTCCTCCACGGCTTTCAGCAGGACGTTCCCCGCGCCCTCGGTGAGGCGGTCGGCGTCCTCCAGGACGATGACCTGCCACCGTCCGACGGCGGGCGAGAGCTGTGCGCGGCGGACGAGCTCGCGGGTCTCCTTGACGCCGATGGACAGCATGTCCGTGCGCACCACTTCCACGTCGGCGTGGGTGCCGACGAGGCTGGTGTGGCAGCCGTCGCAGAATCCGCAGCCGGGGGCGCCGCCGAGCGCGCGGTCCGGGCTGGTGCACTGCAGGGCGGCGGCGAAGGCGCGCGCGGCGGTGGCCCGTCCGGAGCCGGGCGGGCCGGTGAACAGCCAGGCGTGCGTCATCTTCGACGACTCGGGCGGCGGGGTGTCCGTGGCCACGGCCGTCACCAGTGCGTCGGCGTCCCGGGCGGCGGCGCCCAACTGCTCGCTCACCCGCTCCTGCCCCACCAGGTCGTCCCACACGCTCATGGGGTCACCGCCTTACGCTGCGCTCTGCTCCGCCCGGACGCCGGAACGGACGGACGTACACCGGACTGCCCATTGTGGAGTACGGCACTGACAACGCCGTCCGCCCGGCGCTCGATCGCGCCGGACGGACGGCGTCCGGATTACTTCGGGACCTTCTGCCGCCCGGGCTCAGCGGCTCAGCGGCCCTTCCGGCCGCGGCCGCCACGGCCTCCGCGACCGCCCCGGCCGCCTTCGCCCTCGTCCTCATCGTCCTCGGGCGACCCGAGCAGTTCGTCCGCGAGCGACGGCAGGTCGTCCAGCGGGGTCTCCTCCGCCCAGTCGGAGCGGGGCCGCCGGGGCACACCCTGCTCGTCGACCTGGGGCAGCTCGCGGGTGCGCTCGTTGGGGCCGTCCGGCGAGGGGCGCTCGTCGCGGAAGTAGCCCGGCGGAACCTTGTCCTCCCGGGTGACGGGGAGCACGGCGGTCTCGTCCGCCGCTCCCTCGGGCGCGGGCGGCTGCGGAAGCACCTCGGTGTCCTCGGGGCCGGGACCCCGGGAGCCCACCGCGGGCAGCACGGCCGTGTCGTCGGAGATCGCGGGCAGGACCGCCGTCTCGTCGGCCGCCCCCGCGGGCAGTGCCACCACCGGCGTGGGCACGGTGGTCTCGTTGTCGGGCACGGGAGCGTCGGGCACGGATGCGTTCGCCGCGGCGGGCTGCGCCGGAGCGGCGGACCCGGTGGACGCCGACGCGCCGGACTTCGACGCGCCGGACTTGGACGTGCCGGACTTCGACCCGGCAGGCGCGGACCCTGCCGACGCCGAGGTCGCCGGCGCCGAGGTCCCCGACGCGGGCTTCGCCGGAGTCGGCTTGGCCGGCGCGCGCGGCGGTGTGGCCGGCTTGGCCGGAGTCGCCGCCGCGGCCGCCGAGGCCGCGGCGAGCCGCCGCGCCTCCTCGGCCCGCAGCAGGGCCTCCTCGGCCTTGCGCTGCTTCTCGAGCCTGCGCTCCTCGGCCTCGGCGCGCAGCCGCGCCTCCTCCTCGGCCTCCCGCTTGCGGCGCGCTTCCTCCGCGGCCCGCACCTTCTCCTCGGCGAGCAGCCTGGCCTTCTCCTCCTCGGCCTTGCGCCGGGCCTCCTCGGCCCGCTTCCTGGCCTCCTCGGCCTGCCGCTCGGCCTCGCGGCGCTGGGCCTCCTCCAGCTCGCGCCGCTTGCGCTCCTCCTCCTCGGCGCGCAGCTTGGCGAGCTGCTCCTGGCGCTCGCGCTCCAGGCGCTCCTCCTCGGCCTTGCGCGCGGCCTCTTCCTCGGCCTTGCGCCGGGCCTCCTCCTCGGCGGCCTTGCGGGCCTCCTCCTGCGCCTTCACCTCGGCCTCGGAGAGCGGCAGCACGAGGTCGAGCCGATGCCGGATCACGGTGCTGACCGCCTCCGGCTCCTGGGCGGCGTCGACGATCAGGTACCGCCCGGGGTCACCGGCGGCGAGCGTGAGGAAACCGGAGCGCACGCGCGCGTGGAACTCGGCGGGCTCCGACTCCAGGCGGTCGGGCGCCTCCGTGAACCGCTCGCGGGCGGCCTCCGGGGACACGTCGAGCAGGCAGGTCAGGTTCGGTACGAGGCCACCGGTCGCCCAGCGGTTGATGCGGGCGATCTCGGTGGGCGACAGGTCGCGGCCCGCACCCTGGTAGGCGACGGACGAGTCGATGTAGCGGTCGGAGATGACCACGGCGCCGCGCTCCAGGGCGGGGCGTACGACGGTGTCGACGTGCTCCGCGCGGTCGGCGGCGTACAGCAGGGCCTCGGCGCGGTGCGAGAGGCCGGCCGAGGACACGTCGAGGAGGATCGAGCGCAGCCGCTTGCCGACGGGCGTGGCCCCCGGCTCGCGGGTGACGACGACCTCGTGGCCCTTGGCGCGGATCCACTCGGCGAGCGCCTCGGCCTGCGTCGACTTGCCGGCGCCGTCGCCGCCCTCCAGGGCGATGAAGAAGCCGGTGGCGCAGGGCGCCTGCGCCGGGTCGTCGCCGCCGCGCAGCGCGTCGAGCAGGTCGTGCCGGAGCGGCACGCCCTGGCGGTCGTCGGCCTTGGCGAGGACCAGCGCGGCCACCGGGAGCAGCAGCGCGCCGACGAGCATCAGCGTGAAGGCGGCGCCGCCGTGGTCGAAGACGAACTTGCCGTTGACCATGCGGTGCGGCCCGATCGCGGCGGCGACCACGGGGGCCACCAGCGCGCCGAGCGCGAGGACGAGGCGTACGACCGCCTGGAGGTGCTCCGTGGTGCGGGCCCTGCGGTAGTCCTCGACCTCCTGGTCGAGGAGGGCGTGGCCGATGTTCGCGGCGACGCCCGCGCTGACACCGGTCAGCAGCAGGAGCAGCAGGACGGTCGTCACGTCGGGCACGAGGCCCGCGGCGAGCAGCGCGATGCCGGTCAGGGCGATGGCGAGGGCCAGCAGGCGGCGGCGCGAGAGCGAGGGCAGCAGGCCGGGTGCCAGGCGGATGCCGAGCGCGGTGCCGCCGGTCAGGACGAGCACGATCAGGCCGTACGTGACGGGCCCGCCGCCCAGGTCCTTGGCGTGCAGCACGGCGACGGCGACGGCCGCCGCGACGGCTCCGGCGACGGCGGCGCAGGCCGTGACGAACAGCGGGATCGCGCCGGTGCGGCCCTTGTCGGTGCCGGTGCCGGTGCGGGGCCTGCGCAGGCCCTCCAGGGGGCTGCGCGCGCGGGGCGTCTGGGTGGCGGGGATTTCGAGGAAGTAGATGATCGACAGCGCCGCGGCGAAGAGGCCGGCCGCCACGAAGGAGGCGAGTCCGGCCTGGTGCAGCTCGAACCAGTCGAGCCCGGCGCCCAGCAGGTTGCCGATGAGGGTGATGGCGACGAGGGCCGCGGCCGCGAGGGGCAGCGCGAGGAATCCCGTGCGCAGGGAGAGGCGGCGCAGCGCGTCCATGTGGTCGGGCAGCGGCCGGACCGTGGCGCCCTCCAGGGGCGGAGCGGGCAGCAGCGCGGGTGCCGCGCTCTCCCGGGCGACCGTCCAGAAGCGCTCGGCGACGCCGACGACGAAGGACGTCACCAGGATCGCCGCGAGGGCGTTGTCCGGGGTCCAGTCGATCCACAGCGGGGCGACGATGAGCAGGGCGGCCCGTACGCCGTCGGCGCCGACCATGGTCCAGCGCCGGTCGAGCGGGCCGTCGGGTGAGGTCAGTGAGGTGAGGGGCCCGAGAAGCACCGCTCCGAAGAGCAGCGTCGACAGGACGCGTGCTCCGAAGACGGCGGTGACGGCGAAGGCCACACCCCGGTAGCCGCTGCCGAAGGCTCCTTCGGAGATGGCCGACTGGAGCGCGAGGATCACCAGGACGAGCAGTGCCAGCGCGTCGCCGACACTGTCGACGAGCTGTGCGCTCCACAACCTCTTCAGCTGCGGTACGCGCAGCAAGGCGCGGACGGCACGCTCTCGGGAATCTGCGACCAGGGCGTCGTCGGGGGCCGGGATTCCGGCCGTTGGCTGCTCGGCACGCGTCATCCGTCCAGCCTATCTGGACGGGATACCTCCCTGCGGAGCCACCCGAACAAACGACCGTCCTGTCCGCATGCAGGCGAGACGTGCGTTTTCGGTGGCTCTCCGCCGGTGTCGGGCGCCTGTGTGCGAGGCGCCCGACCAGGGGAAGGTCAGTCCTCCGAAGAGGCCGTCGAGGCCGTCTTGGAAGCCACCGCCTTCTTGGCGGTGGTCTTCTTGGCGGCCGTCTTCGTAGTCGTCGTCTTCTTGGCGGCCGTCTTCTTGGCAGCGGTCTTCTTCGCCGGTGCCTTCTTGGCGGGCGCCTTCTTCGCGGCCTTCTTGGCGGTCTTCTTCGCGGGCCCCTTGGCCCGCTTCTCCGCCAGGAGCTCGTAGCCGCGCTCGGCGGTGATGTCCTCGACGGAGTCGGCGGCCCGCAGGGTGGCGTTGGTCTCGCCGTCGGTGACGTACGCCCCGAAGCGGCCGTCCTTGACGACGACCGGCTTTCCGCTGACCGGGTCCTCGCCGAGCTCCTTCAGCGGCGGCTTGGCGGCGGCGCGCCCCCGCTGCTTGGGCTTGGAGTAGATCTCCAGGGCCTCTTCGAGCGTGATGGTGAAGAGCTGGTCCTCGGTGTCGATCGACCGGGAGTCCGTGCCCTTCTTCAGGTACGGGCCGTAGCGGCCGTTCTGCGCGGTGATCTCGACGCCCTCGGCGTCGGCGCCGACCACGCGCGGCAGGGACATCAGCTTGAGGGCGTCCGCCAGGGTGACCGTGTCGAGCGACATGGTCTTGAAGAGGGAGGCCGTGCGCGGCTTGACCGCGTTCTTGCCGGTCTTCGGGGTGCCCTCGGGGAGGATCTCCGTCACGTACGGGCCGTAGCGGCCGTCCTTGGCGACGATCTGGTGGCCGCTCTGCGGGTCCGCGCCCAGCTCGAAGTCGCCGCTCGGCTTGGCGAGCAGCTCCTCCGCGTACTCGACGGTCAGCTCGTCGGGCGCCAGGTCGTCGGGGACGTCGGCGCGCTGGTGGTTCTCGGAGTCGCGCTCGCCCCGCTCGATGTAGGGGCCGTAGCGGCCGACGCGCAGCACGATGTCGCTGCCGACGGGGAAGGACGACACCTCGCGGGCGTCGATCGCGCCGAGGTCGGTGACGAGCTCCTTGAGGCCGCCCAGGTGGTCGCCGTCGCCGTTGCCCGCGTCGGCGGCGCCGCCGGAGCCCTCGCCCTCGCCGAAGTAGAAGCGCCGCAGCCACGGCACGGCCTGCGCCTCGCCCCGCGCGATGCGGTCGAGGTCGTCCTCCATCTTGGCGGTGAAGTCGTAGTCGACGAGCCGGCCGAAGTGCTTCTCCAGGAGGTTGACGACGGCGAACGACAGGAAGGAGGGCACGAGGGCCGTCCCCTTCTTGAAGACGTAGCCGCGGTCGAGGATCGTGCCGATGATCGACGCGTACGTCGACGGGCGGCCGATCTCGCGCTCTTCGAGCTCCTTGACCAGCGAGGCCTCGGTGTAGCGGGCCGGGGGCTTGGTGGCGTGGCCGTCGACCGAGATCTCCTCGGCGGACAGCGCGTCGCCCTCGGCCACCTGCGGCAGACGGCGCTCGCGGTCGTCCAGCTCCGCGTTGGGGTCGTCCGCGCCCTCGACGTACGCCTTGAGGAAGCCGTGGAAGGTGATGGTCTTGCCGGACGCGCTGAACTCGGCGTCGCGGCCGTCGGAGGCGCGGCCACCGATCTTGACGGTGACCGAGTTGCCCGTCGCGTCCTTCATCTGGGAGGCGACGGTCCGCTTCCAGATGAGCTCGTAGAGGCGGAACTGGTCGCCGGTCAGACCGGTCTCGGCGGGCGTGCGGAAACGATCACCCGACGGGCGGATCGCCTCGTGCGCCTCCTGCGCGTTCTTGACCTTGCCGGCGTACGTGCGCGGCTTGTCCGGCAGGTAGTCGCTGCCGTACAGCTGCGTGACCTGCGCACGGGCGGCGGTGACCGCCGTGTCGGACAGGGTCGTGGAGTCCGTACGCATGTAGGTGATGAAGCCGTTCTCGTACAGCTTCTGGGCCACCTGCATGGTGGCCTTCGCGCCGAAGCCGAGCTTGCGGCTCGCCTCCTGCTGCATCGTCGTCGTACGGAAGGGCGCGTACGGCGAGCGGCGGTACGGCTTCGACTCGACGGAGCGTACGGAGAACCGCGTGTCCTGGAGGGCGGCGGCCAGCGCGCGGGCGTTCGCCTCGTCCAGGTGGAGGGTGTTCGCGCTGCCGGGCTTCAGCTGTCCGAGGGAGCTGAAGTCGCGGCCCTGCGCGATGCGCTTGCCGTCGACCGTGGTGAGGCGGGCGACCAGCTGCGAGGGGTCGGAGGCGTCACCGGCGCGGCCGGTGCCGAAGGTGCCGGTCAGGTCCCAGTACTCGGCGGAGCGGAAGGCGATGCGCTCGCGCTCCCGCTCGACGACGAGGCGGGTGGCGACGGACTGCACCCGGCCCGCGGACAGCCGCGGCATGACCTTCTTCCACAGGACCGGCGAGACCTCGTAGCCGTAGAGGCGGTCGAGGATGCGGCGGGTCTCCTGGGCGTCGACCATGCGCTTGTTGAGCTCGCGCGGGTTGGCGACGGCGCTGCGGATCGCGTCCTTGGTGATCTCGTGGAAGACCATCCGGTGGACGGGGACCTTGGGCTTCAGGACCTCGAGAAGGTGCCACGCGATGGCTTCGCCCTCGCGGTCCTCATCGGTGGCGAGGAAGAGTTCGTCGGAGTCCTTCAGGAGGTCCTTGAGCTTCTTGACCTGCGCCTTCTTGTCGGCGTTGACGACATAGATGGGCTGGAAGTCGTGCTCGACGTCCACGCCGAGGCGGCGCACCTCGCCGGTGTACTTCTCGGGCACCTCCGCGGCGCCGTTGGGGAGGTCGCGGATGTGCCCGACGCTGGCCTCGACTACGTAGCCGGGGCCGAGGTAGCTCTTGATCGTCTTCGCCTTGGCAGGCGACTCGACGATGACGAGTCGGCGGCCGCCCTGTGCGGTCTCGCTGGTCGGGGACAACTTCGCTCTTCTCTCCGGTCGACGCTCGGTGGCAGTGCGCGGCGGCAATGCCCATGGGCACTGATCAGTCGTACCGCCGGGCGCGGTGCGCGGTGGCGATGCTCGTGGCAGTGCGCTGACAGTGCCCGCATGGCTTGCGTTGCGCTGTCGCTGCGGAGTGTGACGGTACATCCCGCCCCCGTGTCAAACGGGAAAAGCCCGCAACGGCCACTCGAACGGTAACCCGACTACCGCCATTCCTGCCGCCCGGAGTAACGAGCCGCTGTTCCGGCGCCCGGCCCGGCCACGCGCCCGGCGACACCTGTGTGATCACCGGGAACAGGGGGTCCACCGGGGTGGAAGATGAGCGTCCGCCCTGCCGGGACACGGCGGTCCGGACAACCGGAAGGAAAGGGTCCGGCGCGCCGCCGAGGCCGCGGCACGACCGTCCCGCGGCCCGCTCAGAGCCGCGTGAAGCACCACACGCCGAGGAGCAGGGCGCCGGATCCGGCCAGCGCGGCGAGGGTCGCCGATGCGACGGGGTTCACACCCTGGGCGACGGGGGCGCGGTGCGCGACACGCGCGCCGGTCCACAGCAGCAGCCCGGCGCCGAACAGTGCGAACACCGTTCCCGCGAAGATCGCAGGTCCGCTCTCCATGGTCGTGCCCTCCCGTGCCGAGTTCCCCTGCCGGGAGGCTGGCACGCGCGGGAATCGGGCGGGCGACATCGGGGTGAACGGCGGACGGACCGCCCGTGCCACCTGGGCCGGGGCCCGCATCGGGCGACCGCCGGCCCGCCCCCGACGCGCCCGGTCCGCACCCGACGCGCCCGGTCCGCACCCGACGTGCCCGGTCCGCACCCCACGTGCCCGACCCGCATACGAAACGGCCGTTCCGCACCCGAAATGGCCGCTCCGCACCTGAAATGCCCGGCGCGAAGCTGAAATGCCCGGTGCGGACCGAATGTTGGCCGAATTACCGCCGTATGCCCCCGGTGCACGCCGGAGCGGCCACCGGCCCTACGCCTGGACGGGCAGCAGGAAGCCCTGCTCGACGAGGAGCCTGATCTGCGCGGGCGTCCGGTCCCGCAGCAACACCGGGTCCTCCCCGACCAGTTGTGCGATGGCGTCCAGGATCCGCCCGGCGCTCAGCGTGCCGTCGCACACGCCCGCGAACCCGGCGCCGACGGTGTCCACCTTGGTGGCCCGCCGCATCCCGCGGTTCTGGCGCAGCACGACGTGCTCGGGGTCCTCGGCGCCCGGCAGCCCGACCTGCTCCTGCACGACCTCGCCGGCGAGCTTGAAGTGCCCGGCGAGCAGTGCGGCGTCGTCGTGCGAGCGCAGGTACTCCTGGCGCTCGAAGAACTCCCGCACCGTGTCGCCGAGCGGCTGCTCGACGGGGTGCGGCCACTCCTCGACGGTGACGGACGGCTCGGCGGCCCCGGTCTTCCTGAGCGTGATCCAGCCGAACCCGACGGCCCGCGTGCCCCGCGCCTCGAACTCGTCCAGCCACGCGTCGTACCGTTCGGCGTACCGCGCGGGATCCGTGCGGTGGTCCCCCGCGTCGCGCAGCCAGAGCTCGGCGTACTGCGTGATGTCCTGCACCTCGCGCTGCACGATCCAGGCGTCGCAGCCGCGCGGCACCCAGGAGCGCAGACGGTCCTGCCACTCCTCGCCCGCCACGTGCTGCCAGTTGGCCAGGAAGTGCGCGTACCCCCCTTCGTTCAACCGCTCCCCCGCCTCCTGAACGAGCGACCGGCACAGATCGTCCCCGCCCATCCCGCCGTCCCGGTAGGTGAGCCGGGCGCCCGGCGAGATCACGAAGGGCGGGTTCGACACGATCAGGTCGTACGTCTCGTCGGCCACCGGCTCGAAGAGCGAGCCCTCGCGCAGGTCGGCCTCCGGGGCGCCGGACAGCGCCAGGGTGAGCCGGGTGAAGCGCAGCGCCCGGGGGTTGAGGTCGGTCGCGGTCACGCGCGTGGCGTGCTGGGCGGCGTGCAGTGCCTGGATGCCGGAGCCGGTGCCGAGGTCGAGGGCGCTCGCGACGGGCGTGCGCACGGTGAGGCCGGCGAGCGTGGTGGACGCGCCGCCGACGCCGAGCACGACGCCTTCCTCGTGGCTGCCGATGCCGCCGGCGCCGCCGACCGCGCAGCCGAGGTCGGAGACGATGAACCAGTCCTCGCCGCCCGGCCCGCCGTAGGGCCGCACGTCCACGGTCGCCCGCAGCGCGCCGTCCCGCTCGGTCAGCCAGCCGCTCGCCAGGAGGGTGTCGACGGGCAGGACGTCGGCCACGCGCGCGTGGGGCACCGATTCCTGCAGCAGGAACAGCCGTACGAGCGCCGGAAGGGCCCCGTCCCCGCGGGTGGCGCGCAGCGCGGGCACGGTCTCGCTGCGGGCGAGGGCGGCGTACGCGGACGCGCCGAGCAGTTCGAGCAGCCCGTCGGCGGTGAAGTCGGCACCGATCAGGGCGCCCCGCAGAGAGGCGGCCGCGTCGGCGTGGTCGGACGAGGGCAGGGGGAGGCTGGCGTTACTCACGCCTCCATTGTGTCCCGTGCGCCCTCCCACGGCCCCTGCCGAGCGCACACGCCCCCGGTGCCGTCCTGGGCACCGGGGGCGTGACGGGCGTACGAGACGTGCGGGACGTGCGGAATGCGGCCGTGCGGAACACGGTCGTGCTCGACACCGGCGTACGGGACGTGCGGCCGGAAGAGAAGGAGGCGTGCGGGCGGGAGGGGCTAGCTCTTGGCGGACGGCGTGGCGGACGCGCTCTTGCAGCTGTCCTGCTTGCCCATCGCCTTGCCGACCTCGCCCTCCTGCAGCTTCTCCAGGGCCTCGTTGCCGCTCTTGCTCAGCTTGTCCAGGTCGCCCGCCACGTCCTTGAGGCCGTCGGCGAAGTCCGCCTGGTTCTTCGTGTCCAGGCCGTCGACCTGCTTCTTCAGCTTCTCGTACGACGAGGAGATCGCGTTGAGCTCCTTGACGGCGTCGTCCGTCTTCTTTTGTCCGTCGTCGACCGGCGGCGCACCGGCGCTCTTCACGGCGCTGCCCATCGACTTGTAGGCGTCGGACATGTCCTGGAACGCCTTGGAGTCCGTCTTCTGGACGTCCGACGGCGAGCTGTTGTCGGAGGTCTGCTTCTGGATGGCGGCGTTGGCGTCCGCGATCTTCTTGGACTGGGGCTGCACGGAGTCGCAGACCTTCTTGGCCCAGTCGTCCAGCTTCTTGTTGTCGCCGTCGTCACTGCACCCGGACAACGCGAGTACCAGTACCGCACCGCCGGACAGTGCGGCTGCAAGCTTCTTGTTCACCGGATTGGTCCCTTCCATGGCTCTCGGCCCCGGAACTTACACGCCAACTGGGCGACATCAGCATGCCGGGGGCCCGGTACAACCGCTATTGCAGCCATTTGCACCAAGCGGCGTACGAGCGGGGCGCGCGAGAGAAGGCTCACGACCCGTCACCTACGACGACGGGCGGACGACGCCTCAAAAAGCGCCGTCCGCCCGCGTGTTGGGCAGATCCTGACCCCACGTCACCGAACCGGGGCCGCGGCCCCCGGATGCGCGGGGTCCCTTGACCGGGTGAGGGCCCCCTTACGAGACCACGGCCGGGTCGGCCGGTTTCGCCACCCGGTCCGCGTCCTCGTCGTCGCCCACGGCGATGCCGCGCCGTTTGGAGACGTAGACCGCGCCGATGATGATCACGATGGAGAGCACCGCGATCAGCACCCGCATCCCGACGCTGGCGTCGTCCCCGTAGCTGAACTTGATGACCGCGGGCGCGATGAGCAGCGCCACCAGGTTCATCACCTTCAGCAGGGGGTTGATCGCCGGGCCCGCGGTGTCCTTGAACGGGTCGCCGACCGTGTCGCCGATGACGGTCGCGGCGTGCGCCTCGCTGCCCTTGCCGCCGTGGTGGCCGTCCTCGACGAGCTTCTTGGCGTTGTCCCAGGCGCCGCCGGAGTTGGCCAGGAAGACGGCCATGAGCGTGCCCGTGCCGATCGCGCCCGCGAGGAACGAGCCGAGCGCGCCGACCCCGAGCGAGAAGCCGACCGCGATCGGCGTGAGCACGGCGAGCAGACCCGGGGTGGCCAGCTCGCGCAGCGCGTCCTTGGTGCAGATGTCGACGACGCGCCCGTACTCCGGCTCCTCGGTGTAGTCCATGATCCCGGGGTGCTCGCGGAACTGCCGCCGCACCTCGTAGACGACCGCGCCCGCCGACCGCGACACCGCGTTGATCGCGAGACCCGAGAAGAGGAAGACGACCGCGGCGCCGAGGATGAGCCCGACCAGGTTGTTCGGCTGTGAGATGTCCATCACCAGGTTCATCGGGGCGCCGTCGCCGAGCTTCTCGCCGACGTCCTTGGCCGCCTCCGCGATGGCGTCGCGGTACGACCCGAAGAGCGCCGAGGCCGCGAGGACCGCGGTCGCGATGGCGATGCCCTTGGTGATGGCCTTGGTGGTGTTGCCGACGGCGTCCAGGTCGGTGAGCACCTGCGCGCCCGCGCCCTCGACGTCACCGGACATCTCGGCGATGCCCTGCGCGTTGTCGGAGACCGGCCCGAAGGTGTCCATGGCGACGATGACGCCGACCGTGGTCAGCAGGCCGGTGCCGGCGAGCGCCACCGCGAAGAGGGCGAGCATGATCGACGTGCCGCCGAGCAGGAACGCCCCGTACACCCCGAGCGCGATCAGCAGCGCGGTGTAGACGGCCGACTCCAGGCCGATCGAGATGCCGGCGAGGACCACGGTGGCCGGGCCGGTCAGCGAGGTCTTCCCGATGTCCTGCACCGGGCGCCGGTTGGTCTCGGTGAAGTAGCCGGTCAGCTGCTGGATCAGCGCGGCCATCACGATGCCGATGGCCACGGCGACGAGCGCGAGGATCCGCGGATCGCCGTCGTGGACCTTGATCGCCGCGTCCGTGACGCCGTCGAGGTCCGCGTACGAGGACGGCAGGTACGCGAAGACCGCCCCGGCCACCAGCGCGAGCGAGATGAACGCGGAGATGAAGAACCCGCGGTTGATGGCGCTCATGCCGCTGCGGTCGGAGCGCCGGGGCGCCACCGCGAAGATGCCGATCATCGCCGTCACGACGCCGATGGCCGGGACGATCAGCGGGAACGCGAGCCCGGCGTCGCCGAACGCCACCTTGCCGAGGATCAGCGCGGCCACCAGCGTCACGGCGTACGACTCGAAGAGGTCGGCAGCCATGCCGGCGCAGTCGCCGACGTTGTCGCCCACGTTGTCGGCGATGGTCGCGGCATTGCGCGGATCGTCCTCCGGAATGCCCTGTTCGACCTTGCCGACCAGGTCGGCGCCGACGTCGGCGGCCTTGGTGAAGATGCCGCCGCCGACCCGCATGAACATCGCGATCAGCGCGGCGCCGAGGCCGAAGCCCTCCAGCACCTTCGGCGCGTCGGCCGCGTAGACGAGCACCACACAGGAGGCGCCCAGAAGACCGAGCCCCACCGTGAACATGCCGACGACGCCGCCCGTGCGGAAAGCGATCTTCATGGCCTTGTGCGAGACGGCGGTGAGATCCTTTTCGGGCTCGCCCTCCGCCGGAGTGGCCTCTCGGGCAGCGGCTGCCACGCGCACATTGCTGCGGACGGCGAGCCACATACCGATATAGCCGGTGGTCGCCGAGAACGCCGCTCCGATCAAGAAGAAGATCGATCGTCCGGCGCGCTGATTCCAGTCGTCCGCGGGCAGCAGCATGAGCAGGAAGAACACCACGACGGCGAATACGCCGAGCGTACGCAGCTGGCGTCCCAGATAGGCATTCGCGCCCACCTGGATCGCCTTCGCGATCTTCTTCATGCTGTCGGTGCCCTCGCTGGCCGCGAGCACCTGGCGCACCAGGACTCCCGCGACGGCGAGCGCCGCGAGCGCGACGACCCCGATGACCATCACGATGAGGCGATTGTCATCTGTCAGGACTGCGGCTGCGAAGGTTGAGGGATGGTCGATCTGATGAGGGGTAGAAAGCCCCGCCATTCGTCCTCCTTGACGCTTGGGCTGAGCTCAAGATGTGGACGGATTGTAGGGAGCGGAACCTGATCAAAACAGAGCACCACAAACGGAATTGACCTGAGATTGCTTCTCAGCAAATGATCGCCCTCGGTGATTGACTCCGAAAGAGGTAATGCCTCAAAAGCGTTGACGCTAGATCGTCGATCTACGTCAATTAGTGATCAGAAAAGGAAAGGCCCTGTTCATCGTGGGCAGGGCGGGGGTGGGGTGTCCGTCGCCACGAGGGGTCGGGGAGGCGTAGGAGCCGCCGGCGGGCGGGCCTGGAACGCCGCGGGGCGGTGAGGGCGCCCAGGGCAGTCTTCCCAGGGGCGATCCCCAGAGCGGGGTGAGGGCGCGGCCGGGGTGGCGAGGGCCGGGAAACTGGCCGGATCATGAGGTCGACCGGGGCAGGTGAGCCGCTCAAGCCGACGGGCCGACGGGGATTGGGCCGATGGGGGCCGCGCCGACGGGGAGCCGGTCGGTCAGGGGGCGGTGGAGACCCGTCGGTCAGGGGAGCAGTGGAGACCCGTCGGTCAGGGGAGCAGTGGAGACCCGTCGGTCAGGGGATCAGCGGGGCCGGGGTCGTCGGCCAGGTCATGCGGATGAGGCCGCCGGACTCGCCGGCCGTGACCTCCACGTCGTCCACGAGACCACTGATCACCGCGAGGCCCATCTCGTCCTCGCCCTCGGCGTCCGCGTCGTCACCGGCACCGAAGCCGGTACCGGGCACCCGCTCGCCGGGCGTGGACCGGGGCGCTTCGTCGCCGACCTCGATGGAGAACTGCTTCTCGTCCTCGATCAGCGCCACCCGCACCGGCGCGGACACGCCACTGCTCTGATGCAGGCCCACGGCGCGCGTGCAGGCCTCACCGACGGCGAGCCTGACCTCGTCGAGAACGGCCTCGTCCACTCCGGCCCTGCGCGCCACCGCGGCCGCCACCAGACGGGCGGTCCTGACGTGCTCGGGCAGCGCGCTGAAGCGGAGCTCAACGGTGGCCATGCATCCCCCTCGACATACGCACGTGCTGTCAGGGGGCCGGGCCCGCAGGCCCGGCCCCCTGCTGTACTGCCAAACTGCCGATCCGGGCCCAGCGGCCCGGAAGGTCCGGCTTCCGGTCGGCCGACGCGCGGCCGCCACTCAGTCGGTTGCCACCACTCAGTCGGTGGCCGCGACCGCTTCATCGACCGAGGTGTGAATGGGGAACACCTTGGTCAGGCCGGTGATGCGGAAGATCTTGAGAATGCGCTCCTGGTTGCAGACCAGGCGCAGCGAGCCCTCATGGGCACGCACACGCTTCAGGCCGCCGACCAGCACGCCGAGCCCGGTGGAGTCGAGGAAGTCCACGCCCTCCATGTCGACGACCAGGTGAAAACTGCCGTCGTTCACCAGCTCGACCAACTGCTCGCGCAGCTTGGGCGCGGTATATACATCGATTTCGCCACCGACCTCGACGACCGTACGATCGCCGACGGTACGGGTCGACAGGGACAGGTCCACGGATCCTCCAGCACCTTGCTATCGAGCGGTCATCCCTCGGGACACCTCGGCAGAGCCCCCAGGACGGATCGCCAGCCGCGATGGCATTCAATCACTTACCGGCAGGCATGCACGACGCCTTGGGACCATTGTCCATCCCGCCAGTGACACACTCGATGCCGATGGCCAAAATTTCTCCTCCCGGAGGACCCTCCGCGGGCGCCCCGGCACGCACGTCCCCGCGGACCGTTCTGGACCGGCTCACCGCGGGGCCGAGCCGTGCATCGCGCGTCACTCATACGGAGCACTTGCCCCCACGTGAGGCCCGGTATGCAGTCTGGCCCGACCGCATCCGTCCGGAGGTCATATCCGCGGTCCAGGCCTGCGGCATCGAGCACCCCTGGGCCCACCAGGCACGGGCCGCCGAGCACGCCCTGGACGGCGAGTCCGTGGTCGTCGCCACCGGCACCGCGTCGGGAAAGTCCCTGGCCTACCTCACCCCCGTCCTCTCCGCCCTCCTCGACGGCTCCGAGGCGCCCAACGGCCGCGGCACCACCGCCCTGTACCTGGCCCCCACCAAGGCCCTGGCCGCCGACCAGCGCCGGGCCGTCCGTGAGCTGGCCGCCCCGCTCGGCAACGCGGTGCGCCCCGCCGTGTACGACGGCGACACCCCCTTCGAAGAACGGGAATGGGTGCGGCAGTACGCCAACTACGTCCTGACCAACCCCGACATGCTGCACCGCGGGATCCTGCCGTCCCACCCGCGCTGGTCCTCCTTCCTGCGCGCCCTGCGCTACGTCGTCATCGACGAGTGCCACACCTACCGGGGCGTCTTCGGCTCCCACGTCGCCCAGGTCCTGCGCCGGCTGCGCCGCCTCTGCGCCCGCTACGGCTCCGATCCCGTCTTCCTCCTCGCCTCCGCCACCTCCGCCGATCCCGCCGCGTCCGCGGAGCGCCTCACCGGGCTGCCCGTCCACGAGGTCGCCGACGACGCCTCACCCCGCGGCGACCTCGTCTTCGCCCTCTGGGAGCCGCCTCTCACCGAACTCCACGGCGAGAAGGGCGCCCCCGTCCGCCGCACCGCCACCGCCGAGACGGCCGACCTCCTCACCGACCTGACCGTGCAGGGCGTCCGCTCCGTCGCCTTCGTACGCTCCCGGCGCGGCGCCGAACTGATCTCCGTCATCGCCAAGGAACGCCTCGCCGAGGTCGACCGCTCCCTGCCGCGCCGGGTCGCCGCCTACCGGGGCGGCTACCTCCCGGAAGAGCGCCGCGCCCTCGAACGCGCCCTCCACTCCGGCGAGCTCCTCGGCCTCGCCGCCACCACCGCCCTCGAACTCGGCGTCGACGTCTCGGGGTTGGACGCCGTCGTCATCGCCGGCTACCCGGGCACCCGGGCCTCCCTCTGGCAGCAGGCAGGACGGGCCGGACGGTCCGGGCAGGGCGCCCTTGCCGTCCTCGTCGCCCGCGACGATCCGCTGGACACGTACCTCGTCCACCACCCCGACGCGCTCTTCCGGCAGCCCGTGGAGTCCACGGTCCTCGACCCCGACAACCCCTACGTCCTCGCACCCCACCTCTGCGCCGCCGCCTCCGAACTTCCGCTGGCCGAGGACGACTTCGCCCTCTTCGGGCCCGCCGCCGAGGAGCTTCTGCCTCAGCTGGAGGCCGCGAAGCTGCTGCGCCGCCGGACCAAGGCCTGGCACTGGACCCGCCGCGAGCGGGCCGCCGACCTCACCGACATCCGCGGCGAGGGCGGGAAGCCCGTCCAGATCGTCGAGGAGGGCACGGGGCGGCTCCTCGGCACGGTCGACGCGTCCGCCGCGCACACCACCGTCCACGAAGGCGCGGTCCACCTCCATCAGGGAGGCACGTATCTCGTGCGCCACCTCGACCTGGACGACTCGGTGGCGCTGGTCGAGGAGGCCGTGCCGCCCTACTCCACGACCGCCCGCGACACGACGGCGATCTCCATCCTGGAGACGGACACGGAGATTCCCTGGGGCGCCGGGCGGCTCTGCTACGGCTCCGTCGAGGTCACCAACCAGGTCGTCTCCTTCCTCCGTCGCAAACTCATCACCGGCGAGGTGCTCGGCGAGACCAAACTCGACCTCCCTCCCCGCACGCTCCGTACGCGCGCGGTCTGGTGGACCGTGACCGAGGACCAACTCGACGCCGCCCGCATCAATCCCGAGATCCTCGGCGGCGCCCTGCACGCCGCCGAGCACGCCTCGATCGGCATGCTTCCGCTGTTCGCCACGTGTGACCGGTGGGACATCGGCGGCGTCTCCGTGCCGCTGCACCCGGACACGCTCCTTCCCACGGTCTTCGTGTACGACGGGCACCCCGGCGGGGCGGGCTTCGCCGAGCGGGCCTTCCACACGGCGCGGGAGTGGCTGACGGCTACCCGGCAGGCGATCGCCTCCTGCGAGTGCGAGGCGGGCTGTCCCTCGTGCATCCAGTCCCCCAAGTGCGGCAACGGCAACGACCCTCTGCACAAGCGGGGGGCCGTTCGGCTCCTTTCTGTGCTGTTGCGGGATGCGGGGGCGGGGGACGCGGGGGACGAGGCGAGGGGCGAGGGGCGAGGGGGCAGCTGAGGGCTAGGTGGGGCCGTCTGCGCCTTGGCCCGGTGGGTGGGGCGGGGCCGCGGGGGTATGTGCGTACTCGCTATCCCTGCGCCCCGCTGCACGAACAAAGACGCCATTGTTTCCTCGGTGCTCCGTGCGCACATACCCCCACGTCCCCTCCGGCCGGTTCGGCGGGTGCGGGGCGGTGGGGGGTGGTCCGTGGCTCCTCTCGGCGGTTGGGCGGGTGCGGGCCGGTGGGGCGCCCGTCGCGGGTGTCGTTCGGTGGTGCGGCCCGGTGGTACGCCGGCCTTGCGTGCGGGGTGGTGGTACGGCGTGCTTATGGGGTCGTGGGGTGTTACGGGTCGTGGGTGGGAGGGCCCGCTCGGGAGCTGATCGTTGCTGAGAACGGGCCCGCTCGGCTCGTGGCTGTGACCTCGGAGATCTCTCCTCGCACCACGCACCGCACGATCCGTGCGCCCTGTTCCTGCGCCACTCTCGCGGCCCCCGCGCACGCCCCGGTGGACCCCTCCTCCCAGCGGTCCGCCGCCGCGAGTGCCGCGAGGTCGGCCGCGCCGCCGGCCCGGTGCCGGGCCACGACCACCTGGGCCATCGCGAGTACCGCCCCGCAGATCACGCCGAGCACGGCCATGACGACGACCACCCACACCGTCGCGGCCCCTCGGTCCCGAGCCGCGTCACGTACGGGCCTCACGCGCTCACCCCCACCGTCTCCTCCGCCAACGCCACCGCCTCGGACCGCAGCCGCACGCCCAGGTTCAGCACCGCCGGGCCCGGCGCGTCCGCCGTCACCTCGACCCGGACCAAGTCGCCCTCGCGCCGCACGGTCACGCTCGCCCCGCGCGGCGCCGCCTGTCCTGCCGCCGCCACGGCCGCCTCGTCCGGGTCCTGCCGGGCCGCCGCCCGGGCACCGGCCCGGGCGGCGTCCACGCACTGGATCTGCGCGGAGACGGCGAGGAGGGTCCAGATCAGCGCCATGGTGAACAGCACCAGGGTCGGCAGCACCACGGCCGCCTCCGCCGTCACGAAGCCCCGGTCCGCTCCACGCCCCCGGAACCTGCCGTCCCGCTCCGTCGCCTCCTCAGAACGGGACATCGAGCGCCTTCTCCACGACCGCCTGCAGCGCCGCCCTGACCTGCCCGCTCGTCACCACCTTGTAGAGCAGACCGGCGAATCCCACCGCCGCGATCAGGCCCATCGCGTACTCGGACGTCACCATCCCGGCGTCGCCGCTCAGCGCGTCGGTGCGCCGCCTCAGTCGGGGCAGCCGCGCACGGGTCCGGTCCCTGTCGGTTCCTCGCGGCTGCTGCGCTTCCCTCCATGTCGTCTGCTTCACCCGCATCGTTCGCCCCCGCATGTCGATCTCCGTTTCCTCGGTGGTTGTTGGTTGCGGTGGAGCTCACGGGATCTGGTCTCGTGAACGGCTCCGCCTTCCGGTCCGATTTGTTCTGTGCGGCGCCCCCCGGTGGGGCCCGCCCTCGCTCAGGGCGTGTTCAACAGGCCGTCCGCCAGGCCGATGACCACCGGGAGCACCCCGACCGCCACGAACGCCGGCAAGAAGCACAGGCCCACAGGAGCCGTCATCAGGACCGCCGCCCTGCGTGCCGCCTCCGTCGCCGCCCGGCCTCGTGCCGCCCTGGCGTCTGCCGCCAGGCGGGCCACCGGGGCCGCGGCCGGTGCGCCGGACTCGCCCGAGCGCTCCAGGAGCCGGGCCAGTGGGGCTGCTCCTGGTATCGCCGCCAAGTGCCGCCAGGCATCGCCCGGTTCGCCGCCCAGCCGGACCTCCGCCGCGCCCCGCGCCAGTCGGGAACCCACCGGCCCCTGCAGGGATTCGCCGACCGCCTGGGCCGCCGTGACCGGACTCGCCCCTGCCGCCACGCAGGACGCCAGCAGGTCCGCCGCCAGCGGAAGCTGGGCGGCCGCGTGCGGGTGGCGTGACAGGTCGCGTGGTGTCGCGCCCTTGCCGTGCAGGTGTCGCCGGACGCCGTAGCCCACCGCCGCCGCGATCAACAGGCCCGGCACCCCGCCCACCAGCGCGTAGGCCGCGCTCGCCGCGCCCGCCGCCGTCAGCCACTCCTTGGCCCTCGGCAGGCCGGGCACGCGGCGCAGGAGGTGGCGTGCGGGTGGGCTGTGCGCGGTGAGCGCCCGGGCCGCGCGGCGTTGGTGCTTCCTTTCCCTGTGTGCCGTCAGGAGCGTCAGGGTCAGCCAGAGGGCCGCCGCGACGACCCACACGGTCACCCCCAGCCTGTGGACAACGTTCATCGCTCCTCCGCCCCTCGCACGATCCGCAGCGCCCACCACGCCCCTGCCGCCTCCAGTGCGGCTCCTGCCGCGAGACAGCCGAGGCCGGGAGCCGTGTGGAGCAGCACGCGCAGGGGGTCGGCGCCCAGGGCGCTGCCCATGAGGAGGCCGAGCACCGGGAGGCCCGCGAGCATCACCGCGGTCGAGCGGGCGCCCGCCAACTGGGCTCTCAGATCGGCTCGTTGATCGCGCTCGGCGCGCAGGGCCTGCTCCAGTCGTTCCAGTCCCGTGGCAAGGCCCGCGCCGCGGTCCACCGCCACCCGCCAGCACGCCGCCAGGCCGAGCAGCCCCTCGGCGCCGGGCTCCCGCGCGGCCTCCCGGAGCGCCCCGGGCACGTCCCCGCCGAAGCGGGCCGCGGCCAGCACCGCGCTCCGGGCCGCACCGGAGCCGATGCCCCAGCGCTCCGCGTCCGCGGAGTCGGCCAGCGCCGACCGCAGTGCCTCGCCGGGCTGTCGCCCCGCCCGCACCTCGCCCGCGAGCTCTCCGCACAGGGCGATCACCGCGTCGGCGTGACGGCCGCGCTGTCGGCGCTCGTCCCGGGCCCGGCGGAGGCGCGCGGCCGGTGGGACTGCCGCCGCTCCGGCGGCCAGCGGGATCAGGGAGTCCCCAAGGACCGCGATCAGCGCCCCGGCCGCCAGGCACCACCACGCGTGGCCGCCCTTGTCGCGCACGGCGGCGACCCAGCGGCGCCAGGGGCGGGGCGGGGGCGGTTCGGGAGCCGTGAACAGGACGTACGCGCGGTGGGTCGTCGGGGCGCGGCGGGCCGTCAGCCAGGCCGCGCTGCCCACGCACAGGACCGCCGCCCACATCGCGGGGGTCATCCGGCATCCCTCCCGGCGCCCCCGGAGAGCAGCGCGTCCAGGCGTGACCAGCCCGGGCCCCGGGTGAAGGCACTCTCGCCCCGGCGCAGCGCAGGGACCGTGACCACCAGGCCCGACGCGGCCCGCTCCAGGACGTGCACCTCGGCGATGCGGCGGCGGCCCGCCCGGTCCCGTACGAGGTGGATGACCAGCGACAGAGCGGCCGCCAACTGGCTGTGCAGGGCCGCCCGGTCGAGGCCTGCTGCCGTACCCAGGGCCTCCAGGCGGGCGGGTACGTCGCCCGCGGCGTTGGCGTGGACCGTGCCGCAGCCGCCCTCGTGCCCGGTGTTGAGCGCGGCCAGGAGGTGGACCACCTCCGCCCCGCGCACCTCGCCGACCACCAGCCGGTCGGGGCGCATCCGCAGGGCCTGGCGGACCAGGTCGTCCAGGCCGACCTGCCCGGCGCCCTCCTGGTTCGCGGGCCTCGCTTCGAGGCGCACCACATGGGGGTGCTCGGGCCTGAGCTCGGCGGAGTCCTCCGCGAGGACGATGCGCTCCTTGGGGCCGACCAGGCCCAGGAGCGCGCTGAGCAGGGTCGTCTTGCCCGTGCCCGTGCCGCCGCTGATCAGGAAGGACAACCGGGCGTCGAGCAGGGCCCGCAGGAACCCGTCGCCGCCGGGCGGGACCGTGCCCGCGGCGACCAGCTCGGCGAGCGTGAAGGCCCGGGGGCGCACGACGCGCAGGGAGAGGCAGGTCGAGCCGACGGCCACCGGTGGCAGCACCGCGTGCAGCCGGGTGCCGTCCGGGAGGCGGGCGTCCACCCAGGGCCGCGCGTCGTCGAGGCGCCGGCCCGCCACGGCGGCGAGGCGCTGGGCCAGGCGCCGCAGCGCGGCCGCGTCCCGGAACGTGACCCCCGTGAGCTCCAGGCCGCCGCCCCGGTCCACCCACACCCGGTCGGGCGCGGACACCAGCACGTCGGTCACCGAGGGGTCGGCGAGCAGCGGCTCCAGGGGACCCGCGCCGACGAGCTCCGAGCGCAGCTGGGCCGCCGCGCCGAGCACCTCGGTGTCCCCGAGCACCCGGCCCTGGGCGCGCAGCGCTTCGGCCACGCGGGCCGGGGTCGGCTCCGTGCCGTTCTCCGCGAGCCACTGCCGGACCCCGTCCAGCATCCGGGCCCCGACGACGGCGCTCATGCCACGCCTCCCGCCGCGTCGGCCGGAAGGCGGTCCCAGAAGGCGGTGCAGAACCGCGCCAGTGGGCTGCGCGCGAGGCCTCCGGGTGGCTTCCCCGCCGCCTGCGCGGCCGGCAGGCCGGGCTCCCAGGGCACCTCGCCGACCAGCGGCAGCCCGACCAGACGCGCCACCTCTTCGGAGTCGAGCCCGCCGGGCTCCGCGCCCCGCGCGACCACCACCCGCAGGTCCCGCAGCGCCATGCCCGCGGCCGACGCCACCCGTCGCGCGCCCGCCACCGCCCGCAGCTCCGCGGGCACCACCAGGAGTCCGAGGTCGATCTGCGCCAGTGCCTCGCCGACCGTCTCGTCCACCCGGCGGGGCAGGTCCACGACCACCACGCCGCCCCGCCTGCGGGCCGCCGAGACGACCGCCCGCGCGGCCTCCGGGGCGACCGTGACCGCGTCGCCCCGGTCCCAGCTCAGGACCCGCAGGGCGTGCAGCTCCGGCAGGGACTCCGCCAGCGCGCCGCCGCCGAGCCTGCCCCGCGACGCGGCGAACGCCGGCCAGCGCAGGCCGTCGGCGCTCTCGCCGCCCAGGAGCACGTCGAGGCCGCCGCCCAGCGGGTCCGCGTCGACGAGCATCGTGCGCCGCCCGTCGCGGGCCGCCGTGACCGCGAGGGCGCAGGCCAGGGTGGAGGCCCCGGCGCCGCCGCGGCCGCCGATGACGCCGACGGTGAGCGCGGGCCGCCCCACGCCCTCGGCCACGTCGGCGATGCGGTCCACGAGCCACTGCTCGCCGTCGGGCAGCAGCAGCACATGGTCGGCGCCGATCTCCACCGCCCGTCGCCAGACACCGGAATCGTCCTGATCCCGCCCAACCAACACGACCCCACGCCGTCGGGGCGCGCCGCGCACCCGGTCCGCCGCGTCGTCCCCGACCAGGACGAGCGGGGCCGCGTCCCAGACCTCCCCGCGGTCGGGCCCGCCGTGGTGCACCTCGGGCAGCGCACCCGCCGCGGCGCACAGCCGCAGCAGGTCATCGAGCAGCTCCACGTCCTCCGTGACGATCAGCGGTCCGCCCTGGCGCCCGGCGGCCGACCCGGCCCTGTCCCGTGCAATGACTCCACCCACGATCTCCATCCCCCTCTCGCGCAAGACCCCTGTGAATGCCGCGTCCCGCATCGGCGAACAACCGGGCAAAGCAATCCGGCCATGAACTGCGCGAGCGGAACGAGCGGAATCAGCGTGCAGCGCTGCGGGAAATCGTGTGGATCTTGGTCAATAACTGTGGACAAGGCGATGCCTGTGAATATCTCCATCACCCATACCGGTGACGCGGGGACGCCTTCGCGATGACTTCCACAGAGCAGCGCCGCGACTACGCACAGTGACGGATCTTGCGCGGCTGAAGAGAGCGCCGAGTCGGCGTCGAGAACGGCTCAAGGGCCGAAAGAGGATCAGCGGAGGGTTCAAAAACCCATCCGGACATGCGACGACCCCCGCCGGGGGGGAGAGCGGGGGTCGTCCCCACGGTCCGACTCGGGGGGGGAGGAGCCAGACCGGGTTAGCACGGTCGCGAACGATCCGTGACTTCCATGGTGTACCCGAGAGCCTTCTCAGGCAAACCCACGCGCCTCAGCTTACGCCGAATGGTGGGCGCCTATGCTCGAGCTCGTGGAAAACCACTCCTTGCCCCGCACTGCCGCGTTCTTTGACCTGGACAAGACGGTCATTGCGAAGTCCAGCACGCTCACCTTCAGCAAGTCGTTCTACCAAGGCGGCCTGATCAACCGCAGAGCCGTACTGCGCACCGCGTACGCGCAGTTCGTCTTCCTCGCGGGCGGCGCCGACCACGACCAGATGGAGCGGATGCGCGAGTACCTGTCCGCGCTGTGCCGGGGATGGAACGTGCAGCAGGTCAAGGAGATCGTCGCGGAGACCCTGCACGACCTGATCGACCCGCTCATCTA
The DNA here is from genome assembly GCF_042889645.1 of Streptomyces sp. NPDC002564. NCBI lineage: Bacteria > Bacillati > Actinomycetota > Actinomycetes > Kitasatosporales > Streptomycetaceae > Streptomyces > Streptomyces sp. NPDC002564. The sequence goes on from NZ_JBIARE010000004.1 coordinate 175,553, forward strand.
CGACGAGGCCGCCTCCCTCATCGAGGAGCACCACACCGCGGGACGGGACGTCGTCATCGTCTCCACCTCGGGCGCCGAGGTGGTCGAGCCGATCGGCGAGCTGCTCGGCGCGGACCGCGTGGTGGCCACCCGCATGGTGGTCGGGGACGACGGGTGCTTCACCGGCGAGGTGGAGTACTACGCGTACGGCCCCACCAAGGCGGAGGCGATCAAGGAGCTCGCCCGCTCGGAGGGGTACGACCTGGACCGCTGCTACGCCTACAGCGACTCGGCGACCGATCTGCCGATGCTGCAGTCCGTCGGGCACCCCTACGCGGTCAACCCGGACCGCGCGCTGCGCCGGGAGGCCGTCACGCGCGCGTGGCCGATCCTCGACTTCCACCGGCCCGTGCGCCTGAAGCAGCGGCTGCCCGCGCCGCCCCGGCCGGCCCTCGTCGCGGCGGCCGCGGTGGGCGCCGCGGCGGCCACGGCCGGCCTGGTCTGGTTCGCCAGCCGGCGCCGCGCGACCGCGAGCTGAGCCGCACGCCGCCGCTCCCGGCGACCTCCGTGGACGGCGGCCGGAAACCGGTGGAGGACAAGACCGGAACGCCTGTCCGATTCACACCTGTTTGAACCTAAAAGTAAAGAAGTGCAGCCAGGACTTCCGCTTACTCCAGGACAGGAGTACAAAGGATTCAACGGCCCGCGAGACCAAGGACATCCGAGAGGATCACCTTCAAACGCAGTAAAGGCCCCACGGACCGAAGCATGGACACCGAGCACCCACGCGACGTCGACCCGTCGATTACGGGCCAGCCGCACCAGGTAACGGGCAACGCTCCCGACCTGATGGGCAACACTTCGAGGACGCTTGGTAACCCGGTGAACATGCCAGCGGCGGTACGGGTTCCGTACCGCCGCAACCCTGTTCAGGGCCCTGCACTCCCCCGCGCAGCCGCTCAGGCCGCGCCGCGCTGCAGCGCCTCGCAGACCGCCGTCGACTCCCGGACGCCGAGCTCCACCGCCTTGCCGCAGTGGGCGATCCAGGCGGCCATCCCCTCCGGCCTGCCGGACGCGTAGCCGTCGAGGGCCGCCACGTAGGCCGCCCGGCCGAGCTCCGCGTAGCCCGCCTCCGCCGGACAGACCGACTTGGGGTCGAGACCGCTGCCCACCAGCACGATGCGCTCGGCGGCCCGCGCCACCAGACCGTTGTGCGAACCGAAGGGGCGCAGGCTCAGCAGCTCGCCGTGGACGACGGCGGCCGTCACCAGCGCCGGGGCCTCGCTGCCCGCGATGACCAGCTGCGCCAGACCCTCCAGGCGGCCCGCCACCTCCGCCGCGTCCGGCAGGTCGAGCTCCACCAGCGGTTCGTCGACGGGCTCGCCCGCGAGCCGCGGGCGCCCCGCGCCGGGGTCGGAGTCGGCCGCGGCGACCAGGTGCAGGCGCGCGAGGACGCGCAGCGGGGACTGCCGCCAGATGGACAGGAGTTGCCCGGCCTCCGCGGTGAGCCGCAGGGCCGCGCCGAGCGTGCGGGCCTCGCCGTCGCCGCTGAAGTCGCTGCGCCTGCGCACCTCTTCGAGCGCCCACTCCGCACCGGAGAGCGCCGCCGAACCGCGGGCGCCGCGCAGCGCCGCCTCGGAGGTGATCTCGTTGCTGCGGCGACGCATGACCCGGTGCCCGTAGACCCGGTCCACGGCCTTGCGCACGGCGTCCACGGAGTCGGCCACGCCGGGGAGCGCCCCCAGGGCCGCGAGCGGGTCGCCCCTGCCCGGGTCCGACCTAGGGCTCGGAGGAGGATCGGCTGTCGTACTCATGAGTACGACCCTACGTACTCCCGGGCTCCGCTCCACGAAGGAGTGGTCTTCTTCACGCGTACTGGCCACGGAAAGTACCCGAACCACTACGCTAGGTGGTCATGAAAATCGCTTTCGTAGGGAAGGGCGGCAGCGGCAAGACCACGCTGTCCTCGCTCTTCATCCGTCACCTCGCCGCCACCGGTGCGCCCGTCATCGCGGTCGACGCCGACATCAACCAGCACCTGGGCCCCGCGCTGGGTCTCGACGAGGCGGCGGCGGCCGAGCTGCCCGCCCTCGGCGCGCGGCTGCCCCTGATCAAGGACTACCTGCGCGGCTCCAACCCGCGGATCGCCTCCGCGGACACGATGATCAAGACGACGCCCCCCGGTGAGGGCTCGCGGCTCCTGCGGGTGCGCGAGGACAACCCCGTCTACGACGCCTGCGCGCGGCCGGTGGAACTCGACGACGCCACCGTGCGTTTGATGGTCACCGGGCAGTTCACCGAAGCCGACCTCGGTGTCGCCTGCTACCACTCCAAGACGGGAGCGGTGGAGCTCTGCCTGAACCACCTCGTCGACGGCCGCGACGAGTACGCGGTCGTGGACATGACCGCCGGCTCGGACTCCTTCGCCTCCGGCATGTTCACCCGCTTCGACATGACGTTCCTGGTGGCCGAGCCGACCAGGAAGGGCGTCTCCGTCTACCGCCAGTACAAGGAGTACGCCCGGGACTTCGGCGTCAGCCTCGCCGTCGTCGGCAACAAGGTGCAGGGCCGGGACGACGTGGACTTCCTGCGCGAGCAGGTGGGCGACGACCTCCTGGTGACCGTCGGGCACTCGGACTGGGTGCGCGCCATGGAGAAGGGCCGCCCGCCGCGCTTCGCGTCCCTGGAGGAGGACAACCGCCGCTCCCTGCAGACGCTCCAGGACGCCGTCGACGCCTCGTACGCCCGAAGGGACTGGGAGCGCTACACCCGCCAGATGGTCCACTTCCACCTGAAGAACGCGCAGAGCTGGGGCAACGAACGCACGGGGGCCGACCTGGCTGCCCAGGTCGACCCCGCGTTCGTCCTGCGCGAGCGCCTGACGGCGACCGCCTGAACGGGCCGACGGGTGCTACTGCTTGACCGCCGGAGCGCCCGGTACGCCCTTCGGGGCCGGTGCGGGCTGGGCGGAGAGGAACGCCGCCCAGCCTTCCTTGGGCGCCTTGCCGACGGGCAGCTCGGTCATCTTCGCGAGCACCTTCGGGTCCTGCGCGTCCAGCCAGTCCGCGAGCTGGCGGAAGGAGACGCAGCGGACGTCGGGCTTGGTGCAGACCGACTCGACGGTCTCCTCGACGGCGCGCATGTAGGTGCCGCCGTTCCACGACTCGAAGTGGTTGCCGATGATCAGCGGCGCGCGGTTGCCCTGGTAGGCGCGGTCGAAGCCCTGGAGGAGGCCGTCACGCATCTGGTCGCCCCAGTACTCGTGCCGGGACGGGTCGCCGTGCGAGGTCGAACCGGACTGGTTGACCATGAAGTTGTAGTCCATGGTCAGCGTCTCGAACTTGCGACCGGGGACCGGGACGAGCTGCATGGACAGGTCCCACAGCCCCTCCTTCTTCTTGGGCCAGACCTGGTTGTTGACGCCGCTGGTGTCGTAGCGGAAGCCCATTTCGCGGGCGGCCCGCATGAAGTTCTTCTGCCCCTCCAGGCAGGGCGTGCGGGCGCCGATCAGTTCCTTGTCGTAGTCGAAGGGCAGGGGCAGCGCCTTCTTCAGACCGGTGTTGGTCTTCCAGGCCTTCACGAAGGACTTGGCCTGGTTGATCTCGCTCTTCCAGTCCTCGACGGACCACTCGCCGACCCCGCGGCCGGTGCCGCAGAAGTGGCCGTTGAAGTGGGTGCCGACCTCGTTGCCCTCCAGCCAGGCGCCGCGGAGCTGGTCCACGGTGTCCTTGATCCCCTTGCGGTCGTTGAAGCCGATGTCCGAGCTGCCGGCCAGGTGCTGCGGCGGCTGGTAGAGCTTCCGCTTCCCCTCCGGGAGCATGTACACGCCGCTCAGGAAGTAGGTCATCGTCGCGTTGTTCCGCTTGGCGACCTTACGGAAGTGCGAGAACAGCTTCTGACCGTCCTCGCCCGCGCCGTCCCAGGAGAAGACCACGAACTGCGGTGGCTTCTGGCCCGGCTTGAGGCGGGCGGGTCTCGGCAGGTTCGGCTGCTTGCCGGTGAAGGCGGTGGAGCCGTCACCGATCATCCGGACGGGACTCTTGGGGGCCTGTGCCCCGGGCGCCTTCTTGGCGCCGTGAGCGCCTTCCTTGGCGGGGGGCTTGGTGTCGGCGCAGCCTGCGAGCGCCGCTACGCATGCCACGAGGGCGGTGAGGCTCGCGGTGATCCTCCGGGTGGCGGCCATGTTCCGCCCACCTTCTTTCCGTGCAAGTCGGGACAGATCAGGTCAGATGGAGTCAGACCGGGTCAGAAACTCGCACAAAGCCTGAAATATTCAGTTCCGACAAGCCGACGATCTTTCTAATTCACTCATCAGGGTGAGCATTTACCCCATTTGCGCCGAAAATCCATCCAGTGTCTTTACTCTGGATTACGATCCGTTTACCGAGAGTTGAGATATCCCGCCGCTGCACGCCGTGACCCACGGCCGCGACCCGCCCTCCGGAGATCTCCGGAGGACCCCTTGTCCCGCGACCGCGCTGCCCCGGAGGAGACGGGAAACATGTCTGCCTGCGTCCCCACTCGCACCACCGACTCGGCTCACACGCCCCGCGCCAACAACCCCCACGCCCCGCCGCCCGGCAAGAAGTTCCGCATCGCCGGCGCCGACCTCTCCGCGTCGATCGCCGTCTTCCTGATCGCGCTCCCGCTGTCCCTCGGCATCGCCCTCGCCACCGGCGCCCCGCTCCAGGCGGGCCTCGTCGCCGCCGCCGTGGGCGGCATCCTCGCCGGTGCCGTCGGCGGCTCACCGCTCCAGGTCAGCGGCCCCGCCGCCGGACTCACCGTCGTCACCGCCGACCTCATCCAGCGGTACGGCTGGCGCACCACCTGCGCCATCACCGTCCTCGCCGGAGTGGCCCAACTGGGTCTCGGCTGCCTGCGCGTGGCCCGCACGGCCCTCGCCGTCAGCCCCGCCGTCGTGCACGGCATGCTGGCCGGCATCGGCGTCACCATCGCCGTGGCCCAGCTGCACATCGTGCTGGGCGGCACCCCGCAGAGCTCCGTCCTCGCCAACCTCCGCGGCCTGCCCGCCCAATTGGCCGACCTGCGGCCCGCGGCCCTGTCGATCAGCGTGCTGACGCTGGCGATCCTGCTGCTGTGGCCGCGGATTCCCGGCCGCGCCGGGCGCGTCGCCCGCATCCTGCCCGCGGCCCTCGTCTCCGTCGCCGCCGCGACGGCCGTCGCCTCCCTCGGCGCGCTCCCGGTCGACAAGGTCGACCTGCCGTCCTGGCGCAGCCACGCGCTGGCCGGGCTGCCCGAGGGCCCCGCGCTGGGGCTCGTGGCCGCCGTGCTCACCATCACCCTGGTGTGCAGCGTCCAGTCGCTGCTCGGCGCCGTCGCCGTCGACAAGGTCGTCGCCGGGCGCCACCAGCTGCACGCGGGCGTGCGCCGCTCCGACCTCAACCGCGAGCTGCTCGGCCAGGGCACGGCGAACATCGTGTCCGGAACCCTCGGCGGACTCCCCGTCGCCGGAGTCGCCGTGCGCAGCATGGCCAATGTGCGCGCCGGCGCCGTCAGCAGGAACTCCACGATGCTGCACGGCGTTTGGGTGGTAGTGGCCTCCCTGCTCCTGGTCCCCGTCCTGGAGCTGATCCCGCTGGCCGCGCTCGCCGCCCTCGTGATGGCCGTCGGCATCCAGATGGTCAGCCTGAACCACATCCGTACGATCACCCGCCACCGCGAGATCCTCGTCTACGCCGTCACCACCCTCGGCGTGGTCTTCCTCGGCGTCCTGGAGGGCGTGGGGCTCGGCGTCGGTGTCGCCGTCGCCGTCTCGCTGCACCGGCTCGCCCGCACCCGGATCACCCACTGCGAGACCGACGGCGTCCACCATGTGCGGGTGCGCGGCCAGTTGACGTTCCTCGCCGTGCCCCGGCTCAGCAGGGCGCTGCACCTCGTCCCCCAGGGGGCCGAGGTGATCGTCGAGCTGGACGGATCCTTCATGGACCATGCCGCGTACGAGTCGCTGCAGTGCTGGCAGGACGCGCACACCGCGCACGGCGGCAGCGCCGAGATCACCGGGCGCGCCGGGACCCGGATCGCCGAGCCCGCGAGCACCTCGCACTCCTGCTGCCGCCCCTGGACGCCCTGGCGCAACCACCACTGCGACCGCCCGCAGGAGGAGGAGCAGCGCAGCCGTCCCAGCGGGCACCAACTGGCCAGCGGGATCAGCGCCTTCCAGCGGAACACCGCGCCGCACGTGCGCGGCGAGCTCGCCAGGCTCGCCCGCGAGGGACAGCAGCCCGCCCAGCTCTTCCTGACCTGCGCGGACTCCCGGGTCGTCACCTCGATGATCACGTCGAGCGGCCCGGGCGACCTCTTCGTCGTGCGCAATGTGGGCAATCTGGTGCCGCTGCCGGGCGCCGAGAGCGGGGACGACTCGGTGGGCGCCGCCATCGAGTACGCGGTCGACGTGCTCAAGGTCCGCTCCATCGTCGTGTGCGGGCACTCCGGGTGCGGCGCCATGCAGGCGCTGCTCACCACCCCGCCCGGCGGCGCCCAGACACCGCTCAGGCGGTGGCTGCGGCACGGCCTCCCGAGCCTGGAGCGGATGGGCGCGCAGGACAGGGCCTGGGCGCGGCTCGCCGGACGGGCCCCGGCCGACGCGGTCGAGCAGCTCTGCCTGACCAATGTGGTCCAGCAGTTGGAGCACCTGAAGGCGCACGAGTCGGTGGCGCGCCGGCTCGCCGACGGCGATCTGGAGCTGCACGGCATGTACTTCCACGTCGGAGAGGCGCAGTCCTATCTGCTGACCGAGGGCTCGGGTCCGGAGCCGCTCCCCGACGAGGTCTTCGACCAAGTGGCGCCCACGGACCGGACCGCGGTCCAGCGGGCACCGGCGGGGTGAAGGCGGCTCCGGCCGGGTGGAAGCGGCTCCGGCCGGGTGGTAGCGGCGCCGGCCGGGTGAGGACCGCATCGGCCGGCGGCGCGAACAGGTAAAGGTCTAAACCAATTTTCGGCAGGCTCTTGTCACCACGGGTCGTGTCTGATGAGCTGTGGCTTCGGACACAACGGTCGCCCCCCGGCAAAGCAGTGCAAGGGAGATGTCGTGAGCAACGAAAGCCTGGCCAACCTCTTGAAGGAGGAGCGTCGCTTCGCGCCGCCGGCGGAGCTGGCAGCCTCCGCCAACGTCACGGCGGAGGCGTACGAACAGGCCAAGGCTGACCGGCTCGGCTTCTGGGCCGAGCAGGCACGTCGGCTGACCTGGGCCACGGAGCCGACCGAGACGCTCGACTGGTCGAACCCGCCGTTCGCCAAGTGGTTCGCCGACGGCAAGCTCAACGTCGCGTACAACTGCGTGGACCGCCACGTCGAGGCCGGCCACGGCGACCGCGTCGCGATCCACTTCGAGGGTGAGCCCGGCGACAGCCGGGCCATCACCTACGCCGAGCTCAAGGACGAGGTCAGCCGGGCGGCCAACGCCCTGACCGAGCTGGGCGTCCACAAGGGCGACCGCGTCGCCGTCTACCTGCCGATGATCCCCGAGGCGGTCGTCGCGATGCTGGCCTGTGCCCGCATCGGCGCCGCCCACTCGGTGGTCTTCGGCGGCTTCTCCGCGGACGCGATCGCCGCCCGCATCAAGGACGCCGACGCCAAGGTCGTCATCACCGCCGACGGCGGCTACCGCCGGGGCAAGCCCTCCGCGCTCAAGCCCGCCGTGGACGAGGCAGTCGGCCGCGCCGAGGGCGTGCGCCACGTCCTCGTGGTGCGCCGCACCGGCCAGGACGTGGCCTGGACCGAGGGCCGCGACGTGTGGTGGCACGAGGCCACCCAGAAGCAGTCCGCGGAGCACACCCCCGAGGCGTTCGAGGCGGAGCACCCGCTCTTCATCCTCTACACCTCGGGCACCACGGGGAAGCCGAAGGGCATCCTGCACACCTCCGGCGGCTACCTCACGCAGGCGGCCTACACCCACCACGCCGTCTTCGACCTCAAGCCGGAGACCGACGTCTACTGGTGCACGGCCGACATCGGCTGGGTCACCGGCCACTCCTACATCACGTACGGCCCGCTGGCGAACGGCGCGACCCAGGTGATGTACGAGGGCACCCCGGACACCCCGCACCAGGGCCGGTTCTGGGAGATCGTCCAGAAGTACAAGGTCACGATCCTCTACACCGCGCCCACGGCCATCCGGACGTTCATGAAGTGGGGCGACGACATCCCCGCGAAGTTCGACCTGTCCAGCCTGCGGGTGCTCGGGTCGGTCGGCGAGCCGATCAACCCCGAGGCCTGGATCTGGTACCGGAAGAACATCGGCGGCGACCGCTGTCCGATCGTGGACACCTGGTGGCAGACCGAGACCGGCGCGATGATGATCTCGCCGCTGCCGGGCGTCACCGAGACCAAGCCGGGCAGCGCCCAGCGCGCCCTGCCGGGCATCTCCGCGACCGTCGTCGACGACGAGGCCCGCGAAGTGCCGGACGGCGGTGGCGGCTACCTGGTCCTGACCGAGCCGTGGCCGTCGATGCTGCGCACCATCTGGGGCGACGACCAGCGGTTCATCGACACGTACTGGTCGCGCTTCGAGGGCAAGTACTTCGCCGGCGACGGCGCCAAGAAGGACGACGACGGCGACATCTGGCTGCTGGGCCGGGTCGACGACGTGATGCTCGTCTCCGGGCACAACATCTCCACCACCGAGGTAGAGTCGGCGCTCGTCTCGCACCCGGCGGTCGCCGAGGCGGCGGTCGTGGGCGCGGCCGACGAGACGACGGGCCAGGCCATCGTGGCGTTCGTGATCCTGCGCGGCACGGCCGACGCGGACGACGAGGGGCTGGTGGCGGACCTGCGCAACCACGTGGGGGCCACGCTCGGGCCGATCGCCAAGCCGAAGCGGGTCCTCCCCGTGGCGGAGCTGCCCAAGACCCGCTCCGGCAAGATCATGCGCCGACTGCTGCGGGACGTCGCGGAGAACCGCGAGCTCGGTGACGTCACCACGCTCACCGACTCGACCGTGATGGACCTCATCCAGACGAAGCTGCCGGCCGCACCCAGCGAGGACTGAGCCTCCCGCGTACGCACGAAGGGCCGTCCGGCAGCGCGCCGGGCGGCCCCTTTGTGCTTAAGGTGAAGATCACCGGATAGGTCCGGACGTACGTTAGGTAAGCTAAGGATCGCGTCAAGGCCGCGACAACGGCGACGCGAGGAGAAGAACCTAATAGGTGCGCCGGGAAGTCTGGTCGGCATGTGCTCTGCCCTGCCTACCCGACCGGAGGTCGACCCTCGTGACCGCGCCCGCGCCCAGCAGCAACCGCAAGCTCCTCGGACGTCTCTCGCTCCCCGAGCGGAACTTCGTGGCGGACGCCCTGCGCGCCGAGACCGTCGGCGGAGTGCTGCTGCTCGTCGCCGCGGTCGCCGCGCTGATCTGGGCCAACACCGCGGGCGGCTCCTACGAGTCGGTGCGCGGCTTCCACCTCGGCCCCGGCTCGCTCGGCCTGGACCTGTCCGTCCAGCACTGGGCGGCCGACGGACTGCTCGCCGTCTTCTTCTTCGTCGCCGGCATCGAGCTCAAGCGCGAACTGGTCGCGGGCGACCTGCGCGACCCCAAGGCCGCGGCCCTGCCGGTGATCGCGGCGCTGTGCGGCATGGCGGTGCCCGCGCTCGTCTACGTCCTGACCACCACCGTCGGCGGCGGCTCCACGGACGGCTGGGCCGTGCCGACCGCCACCGACATCGCCTTCGCGCTCGCCGTCCTCGCCGTCATCGGCACCTCGCTGCCGTCCGCGCTGCGCGCCTTCCTGCTCACCCTCGCCGTCGTCGACGACCTCTTCGCGATCCTGATCATCGCGGTGTTCTTCACCGGCGACCTGAACTTCGCGGCGCTCGGCGGCGCCGTCCTCGGCCTCGCCGTCTTCTGGCTGCTGCTCAGGAAGCGGGTGCGCGGCTGGTACGTCTACGTCCCGCTGGCGCTCGTCATCTGGGGCCTGATGTACAACAGCGGCATCCACGCCACCATCGCGGGCGTCGCCATGGGCCTGATGCTGCGCTGCCACAAGGAGGACGAGAGCGAGGAGCACTCCCCCGGCGAGCACATCGAGCACCTCGTACGCCCCCTCTCCGCGGGCCTGGCCGTGCCGCTGTTCGCGCTGTTCAGCGCGGGGGTGGTGGTCTCGGGCGGCGCGCTCGGCGACGTGTTCACCCGGCCGGAGACGCTCGGCGTGGTCCTCGGCCTGGTCGTCGGCAAGGCGGTCGGCATCTTCGGCGGCACCTGGCTCGCCGCCCGCTTCACCAAGGCCGAGCTCAACGAGGACCTGGCCTGGCCCGACGTCTTCGCGGTCGCCTCGCTCGCCGGCATCGGCTTCACCGTCTCGCTGCTGATCGGCGAGCTGGCCTTCACCGAGGATCCGCTGCTCACCGACGAGGTGAAGGCGGCCGTCCTGATGGGCTCGCTGATCGCCGCGGTGCTCTCCGGGATCCTGCTCAAGGTCCGCAACGCCAAGTACCGCAAGCTGTGCGAGGACGAGGAGCGCGACGAGGACCTCGACGGCATCCCCGACATCTACGAGCGGGACAAGCCGGAGTACCACCTCCGGATGGCCGCCATCCACGAGAAGAAAGCCGCGGAACACCGCAGGCTTGCCGAAGTCTCGGGTGGGGAACGCGAGGATGGCAGCGGTCCGGCATGATCTGAGCAGACATATCTCAGAAGAGATCAGAAGAGAAAAAGGGGAGAACGCGATGAGCTCACCCGACGGCCCCGTCGGCGCCGAGCGCAGCCTCGGCCAACTGGTCGCCACGGCGACCGGCGAGATGTCCGCACTGGTGCACGACGAGATCGCGCTGGCCAAGGCCCAGCTGCGGCAGGACGTCAAGCGCGGGGCGGTCGGCGGCGGCGCGTTCGCCGCGGCCGGCGCGGTCCTCATCTTCTCGCTGCCGATGCTGAGCTTCGCGCTCGCCTACGGCATCCGCACCTGGAGCGGATGGAACATGGCGATCTGCTTCGTCCTGTCCTTCGCCGCCAACGTGCTGGTAGCCGGTGTGCTGGCGCTGATCGGTGTCGTCTTCGCGAAGAAGGCGAAGAAGGGCAAGGGCCCGCAGAAGGTCGCCGCATCGGCCAAGCAGACGGCAGCCGTACTGGGGAACGTCAAGCCGCACCCCCGTCCGGTGGGCCACGCGGGTGCCGTCGAGGTCCGAGTCGGTGAGACGGGGGCGACTGTGGCACGCTCGTCCTCATGACGGACCCCGCCGCCCATTCGGCCCAGCCCCCCGCCTCGGTCGTACGCATCGAAGGACCCTGGACCCACCGGGACGTGGCCGCCAACGGGGCGCGCTTCCACATCGCCGAGATGGGCGACGGGCCGCTGGTCCTGCTGCTGCACGGCTTCCCGCAGTTCTGGTGGTCGTGGCGGCACCAGATGGTGGCGCTCGCCGACGCGGGCTTCCGGGCCGTCGCGATGGACCTGCGGGGCGTGGGCGGCAGCGACCGCACGCCCCGCGGCTACGACCCGGCGAACCTCGCGCTCGACATCACCGGCGTCGTGCGCTCGCTGGGCGAGCCGGACGCCGCGCTCGTCGGGCACGACCTCGGCGGCTATCTGGCGTGGACGGCGGCCGTGATGCGCCCCAAGCTGGTGCGCCGCCTCGCCGTCTCCGCCATGCCGCATCCGCGGCGCTGGCGCTCGGCGATGCTCTCCGACCGCCGGCAGTCCGCGGCGGCCTCGTACGTGTGGGGCTTCCAGCGGCCGTGGGTGCCGGAGCGTCAACTGGTCGCCGACGACGGCGCCCTGGTGGGCCGTCTGGTCCGGGACTGGTCGGGTCCGGTCCTGCCGGACGACGAGACGGTCGACACGTACCGGCGCGCGATGTGCATCCCCTCGACGGCGCACTGCTCGATCGAGCCGTACCGCTGGATGGTGCGGTCGATGGCGCGGCCCGACGGGATCCAGTTCAACCGCCGCATGAAGCGGCCGGTGCGGGTGCCGACGCTGCATCTGCACGGATCGCTCGACCCGGTGATGCGCACGCGCAGCGCGGCGGGCTCCGGCGAGTACGTCGAGGCGCCCTACCGGTGGCGGCTGTTCGACGGGCTCGGGCACTTCCCGCACGAGGAGGACCCGGCGGCGTTCTCCACGGAGCTGGTGAACTGGCTGAAGGACCCCGAGCCGGACCGCTGACGCCTTCGTGGGAACACCTGTCCTACGAACGCCAATTGCCCGGCGCATAGGCCAATTGGGGCCCTTGGGCGCGATTACCGACCATGAGGCCCGGGCAGACGTCGGGGTATGGGCTGGACGCACGACTACAGTGACGTAGCACGCAATCGCCGCTCGGCCGCAGCGCTGAACAGCCACGAGAGGGGCGGGCCACAGGATCCGGGCCGCCACGGCCCCCCTCAAGCGATGGGCATTCCCCGCATTCTCCGCCGCAGGGCCCGCTGGGTCTCCGCGCGGCTCCGCCATACGCGCGACTGATCCGCGACTGATCCGCGGGCGCCCTAGAGCGCGCACCCCTGGCTGTCGACCTCCTGGTTGGCGGTGCGGCCACGCTCGATGTCCTCGCGCACCTCGTCCGCCGTCAGCGCATAGCCGGTGTCCGGGTCGTCGAGGGACTTCGCGAACACCACGCCGTAGACCTTGCCGTCGGGCGTGAGCAGCGGGCCGCCGGAGTTGCCCTGGCGGACGGTCGCGTAGAGCGAGTACACGTCGCGGCGCACGGTGCCCCGGTGGTAGATGTCCGGGCCCTTGGCCGTGATGCGGCCGCGCACGCGCGCGGGGCGCACGTCGTAGGGGCCGTCCTCGGGGAAGCCCGCCACGATCGCGCCGGCGCCGCTGGGCGCGTCCTTCGGCGTGAACCGCAGGGGCGGCGCCTTCAGGGTCGGCACGTCCAGTACGGCGATGTCGCGCTCCCAGTCGTAGAGGACGACCTTGGCGTCGTAGATCTGGTTCTGGTCGCCTATCTGGACGGTGGGCTCGTCCACGCCGCCGACCACGTGCGCGTTGGTCATCACGCGGCGGTCCGCGAAGACGAAGCCGGTGCCTTCCAGGACCTTGCCGCAACTGCGGGCCTCGCCGCGGACCTTCACGATGGAGCGCTTGGCGGTCGTGGCGACCTTGCTGTTCGCGAGCTTGGGGTCCGGCGGCTCGACGTCCTTGATCGGCTCGTTCGCGAACGGGCTGAAGACCTGCGGGAAGCCGTTCTGCGCGAGGACCGAGGAGAAGTCGTTGAACCAGGTGTCGGCCGCGCCGGGCAGCGTGCGCGAGACGCCGAGGAGCACCTTGGAGTTGCGCACCTCCTTGCCGACGGTGGGCAGCGTCGTGCCCGCGAGGGCCGAGCCGATCAGCCAGGCGACCAGGAGCATCGCCACCACGTTCACCAGGGCGCCGCCCGTCGCGTCCAGGGCGCGGGCGGGCTGCCAGGTGATGTACCTGCGCAGCTTGTTGCCGAGGTGGGTGGTGAAGGCCTGGCCGATGGAGGCGCAGACGATCACGATGACGACGGCGACCACCGCCGCGGTCGTACTCACCCCTGCGGCGTCGTCGTCCTTGAGCGCGTCCCAGACGATCGGCAGGAGATAGACGGCGACGAGGCCGCCCCCCAGGAACCCGATCACCGAGAGGATGCCGACCACGAAGCCCTGGCGGTACCCCACGACCGCGAACCACACGGCGGCGAGCAACAGCAGGGCGTCCAGCACGTTCACCGATTCAATCCTCGCCTCGCATCGCGGTCGCCGTTCCCCGCAACCTTGTCATGCGCGCCAGTCGAGCGGGACCTGCCTGGTGCGGTCCCAGGGGCGCTCCCAGCCCGCGTAGTGCAGGATCCTGTCGATCACGCCCGCGGTAAAACCCCAGACCAGAGCGGACTCGACGAGGAACGCGGGGCCCGCGTGGCCCTTCGGGTGGATCGCCGTCGCGCGGTTCGCCGGGTCCGTGAGATCGGACACGGGGACCGTGAAGACCCGCGCGGTCTCGTTCGGATCGACGACGCCCACCGGGGTCGGGGTGCGCCACCAGCCGAGCACGGGCGTCACGACGAAGTCGCTCACCGGGATGAACAGGCGGGGCAGCTCGGCGAAGAGCTGGACGCCGCGGGGGTCGAGCCCGGTCTCCTCCTCGGCCTCGCGCAGGGCGGCGCGCAGCGGGCCCTCGCCCTGCGGGTCGCCGTCCTCGGGGTCCAGGGCGCCGCCGGGGAAGGAGGGCTGTCCCGCGTGCGAGCGCAGCGATCCCGCGCGCTCCATCAGGAGCAGCTCGGGGCCCCGCTCGCCCTCTCCGAAGAGGACGAGGACGGCCGACTGGCGTCCGGCGCCGCTCTCCGGGGGCAGGAAGCGGCTCAGCTGGAGCGGCTCGACGGTGCGGGCGGCGTGCACGACCGGGTCCAGCCAGGAGGGCAGGCCCTCGGTGCGGAGCAGGGGGTGACCGCCCCGCCCGGGCCGGCCCGCCCCGCCGTCGGCGACGCTCCTGGTGGCCCCGGGGCCTGTGTTGTCCGTGGAGCTCGTGCTGTCCGTACTACCTGTGCTGTTCGTGGTGTTCGTCGTCTCGCTCGCGTGCGTCATCGGCACCCCCGTCCGTTTCTGGACAACGCTCTCTGCCCTCTGGTTCGTTCCGCCACGCGTCGGTGTCACCCGGCGGTGAGCGGCGGCGCGGGCTTGCCCGGGTAGTCCGGCGGCGGCTTGAGGCGCTGGCCGGGGAGGCCGCCCATCTCGTACTTGAGCAGCTTCTTCGCCTTCTCCGGGTCCGTCTCGCCCTCCCCGTACGACGGACAGAGCGGGGCGATCGGGCAGGCGCCGCAGGCGGGCTTGCGGGAGTGGCAGATGCGGCGGCCGTGGAAGATCACGCGGTGCGAGAGCATCGTCCACTCGCTCTTCGGGAAGAGGTCGGCGACGGCCGCCTCGACCTTCACCGGGTCGGTCTCCTCGGTCCACTTCCAGCGGCGGACCAGGCGGCCGAAGTGCGTGTCCACGGTGATGCCGGGGACTCCGAAGGCGTTGCCCAGGACGACGAACGCGGTCTTGCGGCCCACTCCGGGCAGCTTCACGAGGTCGTCGAGGCGGCCGGGGACCTCGCCGCCGAAGTCGTCCCGCAGGGCCTTCGCGAGGCCCATGATCGACTTGGTCTTGGCGCGGAAGAAGCCGGTCGGCCTGATCAGCTCCTCGACCTCCTCGGGCACGGCCGCTGCGAGGTCCTCCGGGGTCGGGTACGCGGCGAAGAGGCGCGGCGTCGTCTGGTTCACGCGCAGGTCGGTGGTCTGGGCGGACAGGACCGTGGCGACCAGGAGCTCGAACGGGTTCTCGAAGTCCAGCTCCGGGTGGGCGTACGAGTACACCTCCGCGAGCTCGCGGTTGATCCGCCGGGCCCGGCGGACGAGAGCGGTGCGGGACTCCTGAGGGGAGACCTTCGGGGCGACGGACTTCTTGGCGGGCGCCTTCTCGGCAGCCATCTTCTTGGCGGGCGCCTTCTTCGCGGGCGCCTTCTTGGCGGGCGCCGTCTCGGCAGCCGTCTTCTTCGCGGGCGCCTTCCCGGCCGCCGTCGCCTTCTTGGCCGAGGCCGTCACCTTTTTGGCGGTGGCCGCGTTCTTCACTGCGGCCGTCTTCTTCGCCGGTGCCTTCTTGACCGCGGTCTTCGCGGTCGCGGACGTCGTCTTCTTCGCGTTCACAGGGCCGACCTCTTCGCCGGGGACGCCGGGAGGGCAGTCCAATTTGTCGCTTTATTGCGAGCGTTGGACGCATGTTCGCCCACAGCGGAATTGCGGGATGCGGCCAACTGCTCAGCCCCCTCGGCCTGTGCTCTCACCGGCTTTTTGGACACCCGGCCAGCCTAGAGCCCTGCACTGACATCCGTCCCTGACCCCGTGGATCGGCCCCCAATTGGCCCCCTCCCGCACAGCTTCCGGCGCCGGTGCGGCAGACTTGTGACTGATCACACTGTTTGGACCGTCCGGCAAAATGGGGAACACGGTCCCCTGATATGCGGGGGAACCAAGATCCCCTGAGCAGGTCGACAAGGAGAGAACTCGTGGACGACGTTCTGCGGCGCGCCCCGCTCTTCGCGGCGCTCGATGACGAGCAGGCCGCGGAGCTCCGCGCCTCCATGAGTGAGGTGACGCTCGCGCGCGGGGATGCGCTTTTCCATGAGGGCGACCCCGGAGACCGCCTGTACGTGGTCACCGAGGGCAAGGTGAAGCTGCACCGCACCTCGCCCGACGGCCGGGAGAACATGCTCGCGGTGCTCGGCCCCGGTGAGCTCATCGGTGAGCTGTCGCTCTTCGACCCGGGCCCGCGGACGGCCACGGCCTCCGCCCTCACCGAGGTCAAGCTGCTCGGCCTGGGCCACGGCGACCTCCAGCCCTGGCTGAACGCCCGGCCCGAGGTGGCCGCCGCGCTGCTGCGCGCCGTCGCCCGGCGCCTTCGCAAGACCAACGACCAGATGTCCGACCTGGTCTTCTCGGACGTGCCCGGCCGCGTGGCCCGCGCGCTGCTCGACCTGTCGCGCCGCTTCGGCGTGCAGTCCGAGGAGGGCATCCACGTGGTGCACGACCTGACGCAGGAAGAGCTGGCCCAGCTGGTCGGCGCCTCCCGCGAGACGGTCAACAAGGCGCTCGCGGACTTCGCGGGCCGCGGCTGGCTCCGCCTGGAGGCCCGCGCCGTGATCCTGCTGGACGTGGAGCGGCTGGCCAAGCGCTCGCGCTGACGCCCTGTCCGTACGCCGATGGGCCCCGCCTCCTGTGAGGCAGGGCCCATCGCGCGTTCCCGTCCCGCCGCACGGCGCGGCGCGGCGTCAGATCAGCCCGTGCTCCCGCAGGTAGTCCAGCTGCGCCCGCACGGAGAGTTCGGCGGCCGGCCACAGGCTGCGGTCCACGTCGGCGTACACGTGCGCCACGACGTCCTGCGCCGCCACGTAGCCGTTCTCCACGGCCGTCTCGACCTGGGCCAGCCGGTTGGCACGGTGGGCGAGGTAGAACTCGACGGCCCCCTGCGCGTCCTCCAGGACCGGCCCGTGGCCCGGCAGGACCGTGCGCACGCCGTCGTCGACCGTCAGGGAGCGCAGCCTGCGCAGGGAGTCCAGGTAGTCGCCGAGGCGGCCGTCGGGGTGCGCCACGACGGTCGTGCCGCGGCCCAGGATGGTGTCGCCCGTCAGGACGGCGCGGTCGGCGGGGAGATGGAAGCAGAGCGAGTCCGCGGTGTGCCCCGGGGTGGGCACGACCCGCATCTCCAGGCCACCGGTGGTGATGACGTCACCGGCCGCGAGGCCCTCGTCGCCGAGCCGCAGGGCGGGGTCGAGGGCGCGCACGTGGGTGCGGGTCAGCTCCGCGAAGCGGGCCGCGCCCTCCGCGTGGTCGGGGTGGCCGTGGGTGAGCAGGGTCAGGGCCACGCGCTTGCCCGCCTTCTCGGCGGTCTCGACGACACGGCCGAGGTGGGCGTCGTCCAGCGGTCCCGGGTCGACGACGACCGCGAGCGGCGAGTCCGGCTCCGAGACGATCCAGGTGTTGGTGCCGTCCAGGGTCATCGCGGACGGGTTGGGCGCCAGGACGTTGACCGCGCGGGCGGTGGCGGGACCGCTGAGGACCCCGCCCCTGGGCTGGCCGGGGAGGGCGGCGGCATCGGTCATGCGGGGGTAACTCCTGTCGGGAGGGCGGCACGGGGGCCGGGGCGGTGGGCGCTGGGCGGGGACGGTGGGGCGCTGGACCGGATCTCGTGGGCCGGGGCGCGGACGGCGTGGCGGACGGCGTGGCGGACGGCGGGCACGCGCTTCCGTACGTCCGTACGGGCCGCAGGAGCCCCCGTACGGGCGTACGGGCGGACTCGTACGGGCCGCACACGCTCCCGTACGGACGCGCTGCTCGCGTCCCGCGTACCGCCTACCCGCACACGGGCGTCCTCACGGGCGAGCGGCCCCACGAGCGGGCGGAGCGCACGACGGCCGCTTCAGGACCGGCGACATCGCCCCGTGGCGGCCGGGGTGCCGAAGCCGTTCACGGCGTGCTGCCCGACGCGATGTGCTTGGTGAACTCGTCGTGTCCCGGCCAGGACAGGACCAGCTCGCCGTCCGCCATGCGGGCCTGCGCGAGGACCGGCGTCAGGTCCTGGGACGGCGCCGCGTCCAGCGCAGCGCGGGGCGAGGCGTGCCCGCTCAGGGCCCGCAGCGTCGCGATGGTGGGCGGCATCATGAGGAGTTCGCCCGCGTCGTAGCGCGCGGCGGCGTCGGCCGGGCGGATCCACACCGTGCGGTCGGCCTCCGTGGAGGCGTTGCGGGTGCGCTGGCCCTCGGGCAGGGCGGCCACGAAGAAGAACGTGTCGTAGCGCTTGGGCTCGAACTCCGGGGTGATCCAGCGGGCCCACGCGGCGAGCAGGTCGCTGCGCAGGTGCAGGCCGCGGCGGTCCAGGAACTGCGCGAAGGACAGGTCGCGGGCCACCAGTGCCTCGCGGTCGGCCTCCCAGTCCGCGCCCGTGGTGTCCCCGACGACCGTCTCCGGGGTCGGGCCGGCGAGCAGCACGCCCGCCTCCTCGTACGTCTCGCGGACCGCGGCACAGACGATCGCCTGCGCCTCCGCCTCGCCGTCGACGCCGAGGCGGTCCGCCCACGACGCGCGCGTGGGACCCGCCCAGCGCACCAGGTGGTCGTCGTCGCGCGGGTCGACGCCGCCGCCCGGATACGCGTACGCGCCCCCGGCGAAGGCCATGGAGGCGCGTCGGCGCAGCATGTGTACTTCCGGCGCGCCGTTCAGCACGCCCGCCTGCTCGCCGTCCCTGAGGAGCATGACGGTCGCGGCGCGGCGCGGGGTCGCCGGGATCAGCTCACCGCTCGCGAGGGCGCGGATGCGGTCGGGCCACTCCGGGGGGTACCACTGCCCATTTGCCATGGGCGGAGGCTATCCCTTGGTGCGCTGATGTTCGAGAGGCGGCCTTCGGCGCCCCCGGGGACCCCGGCGCGCACGCCAGGGGTCCCCGAACGGCCGAAAACCGCTCACGCCTCGGTCAGTTCCACCTGGAACTCGACCTCGACCGGCGCGTCCAGCGGCAGCACCGCGACGCCCACGGCGCTGCGCGCGTGCACGCCCTTGTCGCCGAGGACCTCGCCGAGCAGCTCGCTGGCGCCGTTGATCACGGCGGGCTGGCCGGTGAAGTCCGGGGCCGACGCGACGAAGCCGACGACCTTCACGACGCGCGCGATGCGGTCCAGGTCCCCGGCGACCGACTTGACCGCGGCGAGCGCGTTGAGCGCGCAGGTGCGGGCCAGGTCCTTGGCCTCCTCGGCGGTGACCTCGGCGCCGACCTTGCCGGTGACGGCGAGCTTGCCCTCCACCATCGGGAGCTGGCCCGCGGTGTAGACGTACACACCGGACTGGACGGCCGGCTGGTACGACGCCAGCGGCGGCACGACCTCCGGCAGGGTCAGTCCGAGCTCGGCGAGGCGGGCCTCGACTGCGCCGCTCATGCCTGCTTCTCCCGCTTCAGGTAGGCCACGAGCTGCTCGGGGTTGTTCGGTCCGGGCACGACCTGGACGAGCTCCCAGCCGTCCTCGCCCCAGGTGTCCAGAATCTGCTTCGTGGCATGGACGAGCAGCGGCACGGTTGCGTATTCCCACTTGGTCATATGGCCGACTGTAGCCGTTGTGGAGCACTGCTCAGGGTGGCCTCCTGATTGGTCCGGGCGGCGACTGGTTAGGCTCGGAAGGGTGAGCAGGCTCCAGGTCGTCAGCGGCAAGGGCGGTACCGGCAAGACCACGGTGGCCGCGGCCCTCGCGCTCGCCCTGGCGACGGAGGGCAAACGCACCCTCCTCGTCGAGGTCGAGGGCAGGCAGGGCATCGCGCAGCTCTTCGAGACAGAAGCGCTGCCCTATGAGGAGCGGAAGATCGCCGTCGCTCCCGGGGGCGGGGAGGTGTACGCCCTCGCCATCGATCCCGAGCTCGCGCTGCTCGACTACCTCCAGATGTTCTACAAACTGGGGGGAGCCGGCCGCGCCCTGAAGAAGCTCGGGGCCATCGACTTCGCCACCACCATCGCGCCCGGACTCCGGGACGTGCTCCTGACGGGCAAGGCCTGTGAGGCGGTGCGGCGCAAGGACAAGAACGGCAGGTACGCGTACGACTGCGTGGTGATGGACGCCCCGCCGACCGGGCGCATCACCCGCTTCCTGAACGTGAACGACGAGGTCGCCGGGCTCGCCAAGATCGGCCCGATACACAATCAGGCGCAGGCCGTCATGCGGGTCCTGAAGTCCCCCGAGACGGCCGTGCACCTGGTGACCCTCCTCGAGGAGATGCCCGTCCAGGAGACCGCGGACGGCATCGCCGAGCTGCGGGCCGCCCAGCTGCCCGTGGGGCGCCTCATCGTGAACATGGTGCGGCCCGCGGTGCTGGACGAGGGCGCGCTGGAGCTCGGCCTCGACCGGCCGCCGCGTGCGGCCATCGCCAAGTCGCTGTCCGCCGCCGGGCTCGGCGGGGCGCGCCGCGGCGGGGGCGCCGAGCGGCTGGTCGACCCGCTCCTGGAGCAGGCCGCCGAGTACGCCGAGCGGTACGCCCTGGAGCGCGACCAGCGCGCCCAGCTGACCGGCTTCGGTCAGCCGCTGCACGAACTCCCGTTGCTTGCGGGCGGGATGGACCTCGCGGGCCTCTACGAGCTCGCCTCGGCACTGCGGAAGCAAGGGATCGCATGAGCGGGGAGCGCACGACCCGGGAACCGGCACGGACCTTGGGCGCCGGCCGCGCGCTGGACGTGGACGCCCTGATCGACGACCCGAAGACGCGCATCGTGGTGTGCTGCGGCTCCGGCGGCGTCGGCAAGACGACCACGGCGGCCGCGATCGGGCTGCGCGCGGCGGAGCGGGGCCGCAAGGTCGTCGTGCTCACCATCGACCCGGCGCGCAGGCTCGCCCAGTCGATGGGCATCGACTCGCTGGACAACGTGCCGCGGCGGGTCAAGGACATCGACGGCTCGGGCGAGCTGCACGCCATGATGCTCGACATGAAGCGCACGTTCGACGAGATCGTCGAGGCGCACACGGACAAGGAACGCGCCCGGGCGATCCTCAACAACCCCTTCTACCAGTCGCTTTCGGCGGGCTTCGCGGGCACGCAGGAGTACATGGCGATGGAGAAGCTGGGACAGCTGCGGTCCCGGGACGAGTGGGACCTGATCGTCGTCGACACGCCGCCGTCCCGCTCCGCGCTGGACTTCCTCGACGCGCCCAAGCGCCTCGGGTCCTTCCTGGACGGGAAGTTGATCCGGCTCCTGATGGCGCCGGCGAAGGTCGGCGGCCGGGCCGGGATGAAGTTCCTGAACGTCGGCATGTCGATGATGACGGGCGCCCTCGGCAAGCTGCTCGGCGGGCAGTTGCTGCGCGACGTGCAGATGTTCGTGACGGCGATGGACAGCATGTTCGGCGGTTTCCGCACGCGGGCCGACGCGACGTACCGGCTGCTGCAGGCGCCCGGCACGGCGTTCCTCGTGGTGGCCTCGCCGGAGCGGGACGCCCTGCGGGAGGCCGCGTACTTCGTGGAACGCCTGGCCGCCGACGACATGCCGCTCGCGGGTCTCGTGCTGAACCGCGTGCACGGCAGCGGTGCCGCCCAGCTGTCGGCCGAGCGGGCGCTCTCCGCCGCGGAAAATCTTGAGGAGAGCGGCATTGTGGATCAGGAGGACGGGAAGGTAGCAGTTCGTAACTCCCTTGAGGACCCCGCGAGTTCATCCGCGCCCCGAGCGCCGCACCACGAAGACGAAGCTCAGCACGACGAAGCTCAGCACGACGAAGCTCAGCCCGACGAGGCTCAGCCCGACCGGAACCGGCCCCACGAGGCCCAGCTCGAAGAGACTCGGCCCCACGAGACTCGGCCCCACGAGACTCAGCACGAAGGACCCCACGAAGCGCCGCGCGAGGAATCGCCCGCGGACGCGCACGGGCCGTCGGCCGGCCCGACCGTGGAGCAGCTGACCGCCGGTCTGCTGCGCCTGCACGCGGAGCGCATGCAGCTGCTCTCGCGCGAGCAGCGCACGCGTGACCGCTTCACCGCGCGCCACCCGGAGGTGGCGGTGGCCGAAGTGGCCGCGCTGCCCGGTGACGTGCATGACCTCGCGGGGCTCCGGGCCGTCGGGGACCGACTGGCGGGCTGACGGGGCGTGGGTTGCCTCTGAGGATTCCTCGGCGGTCTCCTCGGCCCGGATCTGCACTGCGTCGTCTACGTCGCCCTGATGGCCTACCCCACCGCGGCGTAGCTCTCGTACGTCTCGTCGTCCTCCAAGTCCACGGGCAACAGGCCCGCGCCACGCTCGTACTCGGAGCGCGCAGTCTCCAGGAGCCTGCGCCACGAGGTGACGGTGGGACGCCTGCGCAGCAACGCGCGGCGCTCACGCTCCGTCATGCCACCCCACACGCCGAACTCGACGCGATTGTCCAGCGCATCGGCCAGGCACTCGGTCCGCACCGGACATCCGGTGCACACCGCCTTGGCCCTGTTCTGCGCTGCTCCTTGAACGAACAGTTCATCCGGATCGGTAGTGCGGCAGGCCGCCTGCGCACTCCAGTCGGTTACCCAGCCCATACCGGCGCCGTCCTCTCCCGAATCGAGGCTCCCCCACGGCGGCAGCGGCATATTCACCGCCGCCAGTTGAGGACGTTACGGAAGGTGGGCACAGCGCAACACCCCCTTCGGGCCCAATCTTGGATGGCCCGAACGGACTATGCGTAAGCGGCAGATCACCCGACGGAGTGAGCTGGCGACATCCGTGCGGAAACCGGCATTCCGGGACAGTTCAGTTGAGTCACAACGGACACCGGGCGCCACATGAGGCGAATTCGGGCGGGGTTCGGCGGACTCGGAGCGAAGCGGGGGGCTGGGGCCGAACCACACTGCTGTGACAGTTGAGAGCAGCTTAGGCCAAGGCATTGAGGCCTGTCCGGCGAATGGGAACGTCCGCAGCTCAGGACGCCGCGACCGGCCGACACCAGTCGGCACCACCGGCCGCCGTCACTGGCCGCCACCAGCCGGCACCACCGGCCGTCACCACCGGCCGCCACCCCCGGGAAGCCCCACCGACCAGCCGCCCGGCCACCCGGCCACCCACCCGGCCACCCGACCAGCCGCCCGGACGTCACGATCCGGTACGCGAACACCCCGGTGGGAGCACCGCTCCCTCGGAACGCCGTGACCTACGGATTAGGCTGCCCTCATGGGAAAGAAGCGCTCGGGCGGTGGTCTGTCACCAACTCAGCAGGCCGCGAAGTTCCTCGGAGTCAGCGTCCTCGCGGGTGCGGTGCTGGCCGGGATCGCCCTGCCCGCCGCCGGAGCACTCGGCCTCGCGGCCAAGGGCTCGGTCGAGGGGTTCGACGAGATCCCCGCCAACCTGAAGCAGCCGCCGCTCAGCCAGCGCACCACGATCCTGGACAACCAGGGCGGCCAGATCGCCACGGTCTACTCGCGTGACCGC
Source organism: Streptomyces sp. NPDC002564 (assembly GCF_042889645.1). Taxonomy (NCBI): domain Bacteria; kingdom Bacillati; phylum Actinomycetota; class Actinomycetes; order Kitasatosporales; family Streptomycetaceae; genus Streptomyces; species Streptomyces sp. NPDC002564. The sequence goes on from NZ_JBIARE010000004.1 coordinate 198,894, forward strand.
ACGGTCGTCCCGCTCAAGGACATCTCGCCGTACATGCAGAAGGCGATCGTCGCGATCGAGGACGCCCGCTTCTACGAGCACGGCGCGGTGGACCTCAAGGGCATCCTGCGCGCGCTCAACCAGAACGCGCAGAGCGGCGGCGTCTCGCAAGGCGCGTCGACGCTCACGCAGCAGTACGTGAAGAACGTCTTCGTGGAGGAGGCCGGCGACGACCCGACGAAGGTCGCCGAGGCCACCCAGCAGACGCTCGGCCGCAAGATCCGCGAGCTGAAGTACGCGATCCAGGTCGAGGACAAGCTGGGCAAGAAGCGCATCCTGAAGAACTACCTGAACATCACGTACTTCGGTCAGCAGGCGTACGGCATCGAGGCCGCCGCCCAGCGGTACTTCTCCAAGCCCGCCAAGGACCTGAAGCTGGAGGAGGCCGCGCTCCTCGCCGGGATCGTGCAGTCCCCCAGCCGCTACGACCCGGTCAACGACGAGGCCGAGGCCACCAACCGACGCAACGTCGTGCTGCAGCGGATGGCCGACACGCACGACATCTCGCAGGGCGAGGCCGACCGGGCCAAGAAGACCGAGATCGCCCTGAAGGTGAGCCGCCCCAAGAACGGCTGCATCACCTCGGTCAGCGGCGCCGGCTTCTTCTGCGACTACGTCCGCGAGGTCTTCCTGAACGACCCGGTCTTCGGCAAGACCAAGGAGGAGCGGGCCAAGGTCTGGAACCAGGGCGGCCTGAAGATCCGCACGACGCTCGACCCGCAGGCGCAGGACTCGGTGCAGGCGTCGATCAAGAACCACGTGAACAAGACCGACGACGTGGCGACCGCCGCCACCATCGTCGAGCCGGGCACGGGCAAGATCCGCGGCATGGGCCAGTCCCGTCCTTACGGCTTCAAGAAGGACGAGACCACGATCAACCTCTCCGTGGACGACTCCATGGGCGGCGGCGCGGGATACCAGCCCGGTTCGACGTTCAAGCCGATCGTCGCGGCGGCGGCCCTGGAGGGCGGCAAGTCGGCGGGGCAGAGCTACTCCTCCCCGTACGAGATGCCCTACCCGGAGCGGGTGTCCGCCTGTGACGGCAAGGACTGGGTGAACTCGGGCGGCGCGAAGCTGACCAACGAGAACGAGGCCGAGGTCGGTCCTTACGGCATGCGGGAGGCGACCGCGAAGTCGGTCAACACCTACTACGTGCAGCTCATCGGCGACATCGGCATCTGCCCGGTGACGAAGATGGCTGCCAAGATGGGCGTCGAGCGGGCCGACGGCAAGGACATGGTCCAGGCGCCGTCGATCGCGCTGGGCACCCAGGAGATGTCGCCGCTGACGATGGCGGGGGCGTACGCGACCTTCGCCTCGCGCGGCACGTACTGCACGCCGATCGCCATCGAGTCCATCGCGACGCTCGGCGGCAAGTCGCTGCCGGTGCCGAAGTCGACGTGCTCGCGGGCGATGTCCCAGAAGACCGCCGACACGATCAACGCCCTCCTCAAGGGCGTGGTCGAGGACGGTACGGGCAAGCAGGCCGGTCTCGGCTCCCGGCCGAGCGCGGGCAAGACCGGTACGACCGACTACCGCTACGCCGCCTGGTTCGTGGGCTACACCCCGAACATGTCGGGCGCGGTCTGGGTCGGCGACCCGCAGCACAAGCGCCAGATGGTCGACATCACCATCGGCGGCGTCCCGTACGAGAAGGTCTTCGGTGGCGAGGTGCCGGGTCCGATCTGGCGCGACGCGATGAGCGGCGCGCTGGCGAACAAGCCGGCGCCGGGCTTCAGCAACGTCCACCTGCCGGGTGACGACAAGGACAAGGACCGCGACCACGGCCGCGACCACGACGACGGCAGGCCGGGCGGCAACGGCGGCGGCCAGGGCGGCGGGGGAAACGGCGGGGGCGGTGACGGCGGCGGGGGCGGCGGCAGCCCGTGGCCGGACTTCTCCATCCCGCCGGGGACGATCGGCGGGGACGACGGGAACGGTGGGATCGGGGGCGGGTGGCCGCGGTAGCGGTTCGCTCCTCGTACCTCGCTCGTTGTTCCTCGTTCCTCCAGTACGCCGATGAGGGCGCCCCCGGATTCCGGGGGCGCCCTCATCGGCGTACTGCGCGTCAGCGGCTTACGGGAGGCAGGCCCGTACGTACGGGTCGTGCTTACGGGTCGTACGGGTCCTGCTGGTCCTGCACGTCCTGCGGGTGGGGCGGGGCTCAGCCCGCGAGGAGCTGCTTGACCGTGGCGGCGACGCGGCCGCCCTCGGCGAGGCCCGCGACCTTCGGGTTCACGATCTTCATGACCTGGCCCATGGCCCGCGGGCCCTCCGCGCCGGCGGCCCTGGCCTCCTCGACGGCCTGGGCGACGATCGTGCGGAGCTCGTCGTCGGAGAGCTGCTTGGGCAGGTACTCGGCGAGGATCTCGCCCTCCGCCTTCTCCTTCGCGGCCTGCTCGGGACGGTTGCCCTCGGCGAAGGCCTCCGCGGCCTCCCGGCGCTTCTTCGCCTCGCGGGCGATCACCTTCTGCACCTCGTCGTCGGAGAGCTCGCGCGCCTCCTTGCCCGCGACCTCCTCCTTCGTGATCGCGGTGAGGGTCAGCCGGAGCGTCGAGGAGCGCAGCTCGTCACGCCCCCGGATCGCGGCGGTGAGGTCTTCCTGCAGCTTCGACTTGAGCGTGGTCATGGGTTGATTGTGGCAGGTGCGGAGGTTTCTCCGCCCACCGATTTCGCGGCGGTGCCCGCCGCGGGGCTCCCGGGGACGGCATCGGCCGACCGGGGAGCCTGCCGGGGCGCGGGGCGCCGACTTCCTTGGGGGGCGGGCGGGTTGCCGGGGCCGACCGGCCGCTCCCTGCGGATTCCCGGTGCCCGTCGTCTGACACGATGGAGGAATGCGCGCGCGATACGCAGTACCCCTCGGCATCACGGCGACGGCCGCGGCAGGCCTCGCCTACTCGGTGGGCTTCGAAGCCCGTTCCTTCCGGTTGCGGCGGGTGACGGTGCCCGTGCTGCCGCCGGGGATGCGTTCCTTGCGGGTCCTCCAGGTCTCCGACATCCACATGGTGTCCGGGCAGCGGAAGAAGCAGCGGTGGCTGCAGTCGCTCGCGGGCCTGCGGCCCGACCTCGTGATCAACACGGGCGACAACCTGTCCGACCCGGAGGGCGTGCCGGAGACGCTGGACGCGCTCGGCCCGCTGATGGAGTTCCCCGGGGCGTACGTCTTCGGGTCGAACGACTACTACGGCCCGCGGCCGCGCAACCCCGCCCGCTACCTGGTCGAGAAGGTGCAGGGCAAGCACGGCCTGAACGGCAACGCGCCCGCGGTCGGCGTCATCCACAACCCGTGGGAGGGCCTGCGGGACGGCTTCGACGCGGCGGGCTGGGTGAACCTCACGAACACCCGGGGTTCGCTGAAGATCGACGGCTACGAGATCGCGTTCACCGGCCTGGACGACCCGCACATCAAGCGCGACCGGTACGCGCACGTGGCGGGCGGACCGGTGGACGGGGCCGACTTCTCGATGGGCATCGTGCACGCGCCGTACCTGCGGTGCCTGGACGCCTTCGCCGCGGACGGCTACCCGCTGATCCTCGCGGGCCACACGCACGGCGGGCAGGTGTGCATCCCCTTCTACGGGGCCCTGGTCACCAACTGCGACCTGGACACGGACCGCGTCAAGGGGCTCTCCACGCACGAGGCGGACGGGCGGACGTCGTACCTCCACGTGTCGGCGGGGTGCGGGGCGAACCGCTACACCCCGATGCGGTTCGCGTGCCCGCCGGAGGCGACGCTGCTGACGCTGACGGCGCGGGGCTGAGGCGGGGCCCCTCCGTTCCGCCGGGAGCGGGGTGCCGGCCGGACGCCCGGCCGGCGCCGCGGCGGATGGGGTGGGATGACGCACCGGGCGGCGGGACGACGCACCGGGCGGTGGGCACTCAACCGGAATGATGCCTACCGTGGGGGCATGATCGCTCCGATACGTATGGGTATGGGTGTCCCGGCGGAGGCGGTCGTGCCACCCGTACGCCGTCCCCGCGTGGCCGCCTTCCGCGCGCTGATCGCCCTCGCCGCGGTGACCGGGATCGTCATCGACCTGGCCCTCGGCAGCCCGCCGCGCGTCCTCAGCTACTTCACGGTCCAGAGCAACGTGCTGGTCGCCGTGGTGCTGGGCCTCTCCGCGGGACGGGCCTGGCAGGGCCGCCCGGCGCTCCCCCCGTGGGTGACGGGCGGCACACTCGTCTACATCTCGATCACGGGGCTCGTGTACCACCTGGTCCTCGCGAACGAGGCGAGCGCCTTCTCCATGACCGGCGGCACGCTCTCCGGCTGGCACGCCGTCTCCAACCAGCTCCTGCACACCGTGACGCCGGTCGGCGTCGCCCTCGACTGGCTGCTGCTCACCAGGCCGGGGGGCCTGCGCCTGCGCTACGCGGGCCTGTGGCTGCTCTATCCCCTCGCGTACCTGGCCTTCGCGCTGGCCCGCGGCGCCCTGCTGTCCCCGGGCTCGACGGCCCGCTACCCGTACCCGTTCCTGGACGTCGACCTGCACGGCTACGCGGGGGTCCTCGGCAACGCCGTCGTCTTCGGCCTGTCCTTCTACGCCCTGGCCCTGCTCGTCGTCGGCCTGGACCGCATCCGCCCCCGCCCACCGGCTCCCGAATACCGGATTTCGTCTCAGGCCGCCGGTCCGCTAAAGTAATCGATGTCGCCACGACCTGCCCCGCAGGCCAGTGGGTCAACGACATCGGGGTGTAGCGCAGCTTGGCAGCGCGCTTCGTTCGGGACGAAGAGGTCGTGGGTTCAAATCCCGCCACCCCGACAGCTGAAACACCAGGTCAGGGGCCTGATCCGCTTAGCGGGTCGGGCCCCTGACTCGTTCCCGGAGATCGTTTGGGAGAAATCTGGGAGAAGATCTTGGTCTGCTTCTCCCCGCGGACGATCGCCCGGCTAGGGAGGCACACCTCCTACGCGTCCGCTCGTACCTGCGCGTTCGCGAACTCCAGTCGCCTACTCGACCCGAGGACAGCCTGTGGACTACGGCTTCGGCAGCACCAACGACGCCGATAACAGCGCCTCCGGGCAAGCGGGGCGCCCGTGCGCGGTCTGCGGCACGGTGATGGAGTATTGGCGCCCGCGCAGCCAGAAGTACTGCTCCGACCCCTGTCGCACCTCGGCCGCCAAGAGGCAGCGGGTCGAACGCCCGCGGCGATGACCGGCTACAAGCAGGTCCGCTCGGTCATCGCCACCCTCGCCGGGGACGCCGCCCTCGCCCTCGGCTACCTCGCCGAATACCTGTCCGGTGAGGGCCTCAACCACGTTTCTGTAGAACGGACTTGGCAGCCGCTCGGCATGCGCCCCATGTGCTTCGGACCGCTGCCAGTTGAGGTCGCCGCTCGCTGTGAACCGACCGAACTCGACCCAGACACCGATACGCATCTCAAGGGCGTTGCCCACGACTTCTCCGCTCGGCTCCTGGGCGGAGCGTGCGGAATCGCCGGCACCTTTACGGTCCTCGACGACCTCGCTGCCTTCTTGCGCTACATGCTCGACACCCCGGCCGCCCCGGCGCAGGCTGGGTTCGGTCCGGCCTGGACCGCAGAATCACTGATCGTCCAGACCGGAGCCCTGGAACCAGTACGCGGACTGTTCTGACACCCCGCCCCCGGCACCGCCCCTGCCGACGACGTCTGGGTCCATTGCAGCTTCTCCGGCACCGGCATGTGGATCTCACCTCGTCAACGGCGATGGGCGGTGCTCCTGACCAACAAGCTCTACTACACCCGTGATCGCCAACCACTGACGGACGTCCGTAACGCCTTCCGCGGACTCGCCTTCGATTGAGGCGGGGCGGCTTGGTGGGCACGCTCACTCCGCAGGGCGAGCCTTGGCGACAGCCTCCGCCAGATGGGCGTTGAGCAGGCCAGGGGCCCCGGAGACGACCATCAGAACGTTGCCGGTACGGATTGCCGTCTGCTTGACGACGTTGCGCTGCCCCGCGGCTGAGAAGGCGAACAGCTGGCTCCACTGCTCGTCGCCCAGCTCCGGCGCGTCCGTCTTCGTAGTGCCCATGTCGGAAGCGCGCGGGTTCGCGGATTCCCCGAGGAGAGTGAGCGAGAACCCGCGCGCCGATCCGTCGATTTGGGAGCCGTGGCACACGAGTTCCGCTCGTTCGCGTTCGTCAGCTCGGTGGGCAGGCCGGGCGGAAACATGCCGTTGGATTCGTTTCCCCAAGCTCAGACCTCTTGGACGTCAGTCAATGGGGTCGTCGGTCCACACGAGCGTCCCGGGAAAATCTGGGTCTACGTCGGTTACCTCTAACTCGCCTCCTCCTGGGAGGGGCATGATCCACGGCGGCGGAGAGGCCAGCAGGTTCCCGACAAACGCAAGGGCCACGGACAGAGAAGCGCGCAGAGGGTCTGTGCTGAGAAAGTAGCCTTCCTCGATGTCCCACGATCCGAGTCGGCCTGTTCTGGTATCGACCATCAGCTTCGTGACGCTGAGCTCGGCGATAGGAACGAGGAAGGGCTTGTCCTCTAAGCCCAGGTTCGCGTCATCGGGCGTCGCATACTCCAGCCAGATCGAACGGTTCCTGAGGATTTCCTCGATTCCGAGGAGCGTGTACCCCGGGGGCAGGATCTCGGTGAGGCCGGACCCGTCATGCCGTAACAGTGACCGCTCAACGTCTTCAGGCAGCCTCACCCCGAGGCGTTCATAGAGACGTTGAAGGTCTTCGCGGGTGCAGGGGCCCGGCAATGGGTCCTCCTCAGGGGCCTGCTGGGCAATCCAGCGTTCGATCTTCGCCCAGGACTCCTCGACCGTCATACGTCCGCTCCCTTGCCCCTGTGCCGAGTGCGGTGCCCGCCTTGCCCTCGGGGAGGCGGGCACTGCGTGTGGTTCAACGACGTTGCGCTATGAGCAGGTCTTGCCGCCTGGCAGGGGGAAGACCCCGGCCGGCGGTCGGTGTTCTGGTCGGCACGGCGCGGACGACTTGTCCGGTGGCTGTATCCCGTAGCTCATCTTCGCGTCCTGTCGTGTGACGGTGGAGCTCTCCAAGGTGAAGGACACGAAACGTGGCCGGTAGATGGTGGGGTCGCGGTAGTGAGCCCCAGTGGGGGTGACGTTGTTGTCGAAGTTGTTCACGTTGTAGGACATGATCCAGCGGCCGCCGCTGGCCAGTGACGGGGGTACGTGCGCGTTGTACGCGAAGCACCTGCCGTCCTCCTGCCCCTCGGTGCAGTCACCGTACGGCCCCGGCTCGGGCATCCGGTACACCACGTCGTGGCCCTCCCAGGAGCCGAAGACCCCGTACGGGTCACAGCCGGACCACAGGCGGACCTTCCCGCTGAAGGCTTCTGTGCTGTCCTGGCTGATGAGGACGTAGTTACCCTTGTACGGCGTGACGCTGTACTCGTTGGCCACACCGATCAGTGCGTTGTCGCCTTCGGTCTCGCCGTACATCCACTGGCCTCTGCCGGAGTTGAGGTACTGCCACTTGTCAGGGTCGGAGACGTTGGTTCCCTTGACGCGGGCGATCCTCATGCCCTTGTTGATGGGCGCGTCATCGGTGCCGTAGATGTAGGTGTACCCGTCGCCGCTCTGCTCGGCGGACATGACGGCTGATCCCCACTGGACACCCGCCTCCGAGGGGAGTGGCTGCATCGATTCGGGCTCGGTGAGGTCGGCCAGGTCGAACGTGGCCACGAGTGACTGTTTGATTTTGAAGTCCCAGTCGCCGGAACCGAACTTGTGCCACTCGTGGAAGATGACCTGGAGCTTCTTCTCCCCGCCGATGGTGCTGACGAGGCCGTCTCCGAGCCAGTACCAGTGCTTCTCCGCCGAAGGCGGCATGATCGCTTTCCTGTCAGCGCCGGTGATGGTGCTCAGGTTGTCGCCGACCTGGGATACGAACGTGCTGTTGATCAGCGGCGCGCTGGTGGGCCGGGTGCCATTGTCGTTCAAAGGGCCGAGGAAGGTGTCGGAGAACAGCCACAGGCGGCGGCCGTCAGGCAGCGTGACGCTGTACGTCGAATCCCCTCCGGTCCATCCGTCACGAGTGGTCGCGGCGTACTTGTTGAACAGATCCTCCGGGTAAGCCTTCGGCTTGGCCTGCTTGGCTTCCACAGCGGGCGCCGCGGAGCACTGGTGGTAGGTCACCGGCGCTGCGACACCGGACGGCTTGTCGGGTCCGTTGTAGTCCCCTCCCGACGGCGTGACCAGGTGGACGTAGAACTCGTCGCCGTCGAGCATTCGATTGACCTTGTAAAAACTGTTCTCCAGGTCATTTCCGGCGTCCTGATTGTGCTTGGAACTGATTGCCTTCACGGAGAAGTGTCGGTAACCGTCATTGGGATCGATAGTGTTGACGCCCGTATCCGATCCCTCATAGGTAGACGCATACGGATACTCGTCACAGTCACGCCGCTTGTCCGGTATTGCGGTCGCATAGTTCCTGCCGAAGTACTTCTGACACTGGCGGCGAGATTTCCTGCGATTCTTCTCCTTATCGTTGTTTGACGAGGTGTCCTTGTCGAACCTTCTGGTCAGTGGGTTTTTGCTCTGCGGCGAGCCTGGAATGACCTTGTCGAATTTTGATGAAGGCTTCGTCCGGTTCGGCGTTTTCTGCGCTTCCCATACGTGGTCGGTCTGCTCTTTCCATCCCGGACGCGAGTCAAACCGGTACGTCACGGGCTCGTCGTCGTCGAAGACGCATCCGCGTGAGGAGCCGACGTAGATGGCCGAGTCGCAGCGGAACGGGCCTCCCTTCCAGGTGTGGTGCTCAGTCTCGTGCCCCGGGCCATATTCAACGGTTGCGTTGAGGCCGAAGGTGTAGTTGGCGACCTTGTCGCCGGTCAGGTTGCCCTCCGGGGAGGAAAACGTGGCCCAGTCGTCCGAGGGTGGCTGCGACCAGTTTCTTAAGGTGTCGTTCCGCCCGTCGTTCCTGACGTTGCACTTCGGGCCGTTCGGCGTCTTGACATCGCAGTTAGCCCCTTCGAACTTGAGCTTGGCGTCCCACGGAGGCTTCTCGCCGCTGGGACGGAAGTTGTCGACCTGTATCCACAGCTCTGTCTTGCGGTCGGCCTCCGCGGGGCCTGTACGCCCGATGCCCATGACCGAAATCCGGAACAGGATGCGTCCGGCCATCGTGCAGACCGGAGGGTTCGGCGTACACCTGTTAAGCCTTACCTCGGCATCGGGTACCACCATGCACCACGTGGAGCGGTCGATGATCACGCCGCCCTCTCTGTCGGCGCCCGGAGCGTTACGGCAGGTGTCCATGCCCGGCGCCGATAATCGTGTCTGGCGTTTGAGTTGACGTTGCCGCTCTTCGTAGCTGGGCAGGTTGCGGTATGCGTAGCGCGAGATGGCTTTGCGTTTTTCGGGCGCCATCGGTTCTTTGGGCTCTTGTTTGCTGGGGTTGAACTCGTAGGTGTAGCGAACGTCGCTGTCGTCCGAGGGGGTTGCTGCTCCTGTGAGGGCGCCGATGCCGAGGAGCATCGCAAGCGCGAGGACGGTGCCTAAGATCGGTCTTCGGTTCAATGTGCGCCTCTGTTGCGTCGGTTGGTGCAGGACTAGACCAGAGCGAAACGGGCAGGCGCGAGATCAAACAAGATGCAGACTTTTGTCAAGGCTCGTAGTTGGCTGGATGTCCTGCGGCCTGGCCGTCTAACCGGAATGGCACGCCCACGAGGAGGTCGTTTGTGAGCTTCGTGCGCAAGTCGTGTGGGCAACATGAAGCACGGGGCTGAACGGAAGATTCAGATACCACTGAAGAGCGGCAGGTCCCAGCCGGAATTCGGCCGGAACGGGGAACCACAGTAGATGCATGCACCTGATCTTGTGCGCGAGCCGTGTTCCCTCAGGTCGCCGAAATCGCTGTCGCGGCAGATGCGCGGCTTGCCGCGATAGTCGGCACGGCGTTACATGGCTCCGAGCTGTGGACTCTTTGCTCCAGCAGCGTGCTCCCGCCGTACTCCGGCCCCCAGTTCTGGCAGCCGCGGTCGCTTGCGGCCACCGTCGCCGACGTAGCTTGGCCGTGCGCTCGGGGGTGGGCGACGGTGACGTAGCGCATCGCCGTCTGCCCGGTGACACCGAACAGGCGCATCAGTCTGAGAGGGTCGGCGCTTTCGGACGCCTCGTTGAGAATGCGGTCCTGTCGCAGCCCGCTCAGAGTCAGCCCTCGGGGGAGAGCGGCGCTCAGCAGGCCCATGCTGACGGCTGGGTGGTCGGGGTCGACCGCACTCACCTGGCTGACCAGTAAGTGTGGGTTGGTCGAAGCGGGCCAGCACTGGTGGCGGTAAGCCGTCCAGTCAACGGCGAGTTGGTGGGTCAGCTCCTCCAGATACAGAGTGTGCCGCACCAGATCGCGCCTGACTTCGAGGGTGCCGCGCGAGAGGTCGAGGCCCGTCGTGTGCAGGGCTCGGAGTCAGTTCGGGTCATGGGCCACGTCAGTCTCTGGCCCGAGTTACTTCGGGACGAAGAGGTCGTAGGTTCGAATCCCCCTTGCAGCGGGAAACAGCAGGTGAGGCGCTTACCGGATTCGGTGGGCGCCTCACCTGTTTCTGCATGGCTGTCCGGCACGCGGCCGGCCGCCGACCCCGTCTCATCCTCCGAGTCCGACCCCCGGCACCGGCACGGGAACCGCTCCGTGGCGTTTGCCTGCGGTCAGGGCTTCCGCGAAGGCGGTCTCGTTCGAGAGGTGCGCCTCTCGGACGATCACGTCCACTCCCGCCGGCGTGACGAGGGAGCGGTTGAAGGTGATCACTGCCCAGGTGTCCGCCTGGGAGCGTTCCGCGATGCGCCAGGTGCTGGTCAGGAGCGCCAGCGGGCCCCGGCCGCGCCAACGGTAGGCCGCCGTGCCGACACGGGTGTCGGTTCCCATGATCCGGCGTGCGCCCCTTCGGGTGCTGTAGGCGACCTCGTCGCGCATGCGGTGGCCGTCCGCGAGCGGGGTGTAGGTGAACGTCGGGCCGGACCGCCGGCCGGACAGCCACATCGGGAACGTCGAGCACACGATGTGCCAGGTTCCGGCGAGCTGTTGGGGCGTGACGTCGGGATCCATGGGGAGCCAGCCTAGGCAGCGGCAGGGATGCCCTGTCCAGTGGTCCTCGGTTCGGGACGAGGCCCACGTGTGCTGTCGGAGACGTACCAGCGGTGGCTTCCGGTATCCCTTGTCGCTCCCACTTCTCGGCTTCGTGTATCCGCCGTGTATCGGCCACCGCTCCATCGGCCATCGGTTCGGCGGGGGCGTGCGGCGCGCGGGTGATGGCTGTCGTTTCGGGTGATACGGCGTCGTATCGTTCCCTTCCGGTGGCCGTTCCGTCTTTCCTTTCCTCCCCGGTCGGCAGCGGGGTGCCGGGCGTGCCGCTCCCCCACCCGTCCGCCCGTCCGCCCGTCCGCCCGTCCGCCCGAAGTGGAGCGTCTCCTTGTCCTCGTCCGTCTCCGTCCCGGCGTCCGTTCCTCCCGTCCGGGTGCTGCTCGTGGAGGACGACGAGCTGATGCGGCGGTCGTTCGCCGTCGCCCTGGAGCGGTACGGGTACGCGGTGACGGCGGTCGCCGACGGGCTCGCGGGGCTGGAGGCCTTCCGGGACGGGCCGCAGGGCGCGGACTTCGACCTGCTGATCCTGGACGTCATGCTGCCCGGGCTCGACGGGATCGGGCTGTGCCGGCGGGTGCGCGAGAGCAGCCTGGTGCCGGTGCTCATGATGTCCGCGCGCGGCGACGGGCTCGACGTCGTCGCCGGTCTCGAGGCCGGCGCGGACGACTACGTGGTCAAGCCCGTCGACACGTACGTGCTCGTCGCGCGCATCCGGTCGCTGCTGCGGCGCGCCACCTACGCGCCCGCCGAAGGCGCCGGGACCGCCCCCGCCGACGGGACCGCGCCGCCGGAAGGGGCGCGGCTGGTCTTCGGGGATCTGGTCATCGACACCGGCGGTCTGGAGGTCTCCCTCGGCGGTGCCCCCGTCGCCCTCACGCCGACCGAGCTGAAGCTGTTGCTCGAGTTCGCCGCCCACCCGGGCATCGTCCTGGAGCGGCACACCCTGCTGCGCAACGTGTGGGACTACGGCTGGGACGGCGACAGCCGGGTCGTCGACCTGTGCGTGCAGCGGCTGCGCAGGAAGCTGGGGCGGGACCGGATCGAGACGGTCCGCGGCTTCGGCTACAAGTTCCGGCGATGAGGGCCGTGGCGAGTCCGCTCCGGCGCAGGGGAGCGGCCGGCCGGGCGCGCGGGCGGGGCCGCGGCTCCCTGCGCCGGAAGATCGCCGCGCTGGCCGCGGTCACCGCCTGCCTGGTCGCGGCGGCCGTCGGCCTGCTGGTGCACTTCTGGACCGCGCAGGACATCCGCGACCGCGCCGAGGCGCGCGCCACCAGTTCCGTGTACTCGGCCATGGAGACGTACCACCGCACCGGAACGCTCTCCGACGGCGCCGAGCTCGACCCCGCCGGACTGCCCGCCGCCCTGCGCCGTCCGGCCGACGACAAACGGCACACCGCCTACGACGCGCACGTCGACGGGAACCTCGGGCCGAGCGTCTGGGCCGCCCAGCGGACCGGCGGGCCCGGCAGCCGGGTCCTCGCCGTCCAGATCAACATGAGCCCGGACCTCTACGGGCTGCGCAGGCTCGACGCCAGCATGGCCGTCGCCTCGCTGGTCGCGCTCGCGGCGGCCGTGCCGCTCGCGGTGTACGGGGCCGGGCTGGTCGCCCGGCGGCTGCGGCGGGTCTCCGAGACGGCGGGGCGGATCTCCGCGGGGGACCTCGACGCCAGGACCGGGCCGACCAAGGGCCGCGACGAGGTGTCCGAGATCGCCGCCACCGTCGATCGGATGGCCGACAGCATCGGCCGACAGCTGCGCGTCGAGCGGCAGTTCAGCGCGGATGTCGCCCATGAACTGCGTACCCCTGTCGGCGGGCTGCTCGCCGCCGCCGATCTGCTGCCGCCCGGCGAGACGGCGGACCTGGTGCGCGGGCGGGTGCGTGATCTGCGCGCCCTGGTGGAGGACCTGCTGGAGATCTCACGGCTCGACGCGGGCGCCGAACAGCCGGTACGCACCCACGTCCCGCTCGCCGCCGTCGTCCGCGAGGCAGTGGCCCGCACCGGACTCGACACGTCCGTCACCGTGGTGGAGGCCGTGGTGGAGCCCGTGGTGGAGGCCGCGGTGGAGGCCACCCCCACCGTCGACACCGACCCCCGCCGTCTCGAACGCATCGTCGCCAACCTCGTCGTCAATGCCCACCGGCACGGAGCCGTGCCGGTGCACGTCACCGTCGAGGGGCACACCGTCGTCGTACGCGACCACGGCCCCGGCTTCCCCGACCAGTTGCTGCGCGACGGGCCGCGCCGGTTCCACACGGGCGCGGCCGAGCGCGGCACCGGGCACGGGCTCGGGCTGACCATCGCGCTGGGCCAGGCCCGGGTCCTCGGCGCCGAGCTGCGGCTGGCCAACGACCCGGACGGCGGCGCCGTCGCCACCCTGCGGCTGCCGCCCACCTGATCCCCGCCACCCGCCCCCGTCCACCAGGCCCTACGGACTCGATACGAGGCTGCGCGGGCGTCGATACACGGCGGCCCCGGGCGCCGATACGTTCCCCGGACACCCTTCGAAGTGCGGCCCCCGCGCCGCCCGCCGTCCCCACCGCACTTCGAAGAGGAGTCCCCCGTGACCTCCGCTCCCCCCGCCCCGTACGCGCTTCGCCCCGATCCCGGGATCGCGGCCGCCACCGTCGGCCTGACGAAGGTCTACGGCAGCGGTGACACCCGGGTCGTCGCGCTCGACCGGGTCGACATCGGCTTCCGGGAGGGCGAGTTCACGGCGATCATGGGGCCGTCGGGGTGCGGCAAGTCGACGCTGCTGCACTGCGCCGCGGGACTCGACACGGTCACCTCCGGCTCCGTCCGCATCGGCACCACCGAGCTGAGCACGCTCGACGACCGGCGGCTCACGGCTCTGCGCCGGGACCGGATCGGCTTCGTCTTCCAGGCGTTCAACCTGCTGCCGACGCTGACCGCCCTGGAGAACATCACGCTGCCGCTGGACATCGCCGGGCGCAGGCCCGACCCGGAGTGGCTGGACCGCGTCGTCTCCATGGTGGGCCTCGCGCAGCGGCTCGGGCACCGCCCCGGGCAGCTGTCCGGCGGGCAGCAGCAGCGCGTCGCGGTGGCGCGGGCGCTGGTCTCGCGGCCCGCGATCGTCTTCGGGGACGAGCCCACCGGCAACCTCGACTCCCGTGCCGGGGCCGAGGTTCTCGGCTTCCTGCGCGACTCGGTGCGCGAGCTGGGCCAAACCGTGGTCATGGTGACGCACGACCCGGTCGCCGCGGGCTATGCCGACCGCGTCGTCTTCCTCTCGGACGGGCGCCTCGTCGACGAGATGACGCAGCCGACCCCGGAGCGGGTCCTGGACCTGATGAAGGCGTTCGACACGCGCGCCGCCGACGCCGGGCGCTGACCCCGGCCCCGGCCGCCGCCCCCGTCTCCCCCGTCGCCACCCCGCCCCCGTAAGCCTGGAAGCCTGAAGTCACCCATGCTGAAAACAGCCCTGCGCAACGTTCTCGCGCACAAGGCGCGTCTGGCCATGACCGTGCTCGCGGTCTGTCTGGGCGTCGCGTTCGTCACCGGCACCCTCGTCTTCGCGGACTCCTCCGCCGCCGCCTACCGCGCCGCGGCGGCCCGCGACTTCGCGGACATCGCCGTCACCGTGACCGCCAAGGAGCAGCCGCCCGGGACCGGCGCGGCCGGGAAGGACGGCGCCGCGCAGGACGCGGTGCTCGACGACTCCCTCGTACGGAAGCTCGCCGGGGTGCCCGGTGTCGCCGCCGTGCGGCCCGCCGCCGACGGCTCGGCGACCCTGAACGCCGCGGACGGCAGCCCGCTGCGGGCCGGGAAGGCGTGGGCGAACCTGGCCGGCGCCTACCTACCGGACAAGAAGGGCGCGGACAGCCGCTATCCGCTGGCCGAGGGGCGGGCCCCGTCCGGTGCCGGCGAGCTCCTCGTGGACAGCGGCACCGCCGCCGCGGGGAAGCTGAAGATCGGCGACACGGTCACCCTGGCCACCGACGGACCCGTGCTGAAAAAGCGGCTCGTCGGCATCGTCACCACCACGGACAGCCGGGTGACCGCGGGCGGGACCCTCGCCCTGTTCGACCGGGCGACCGCGCAGCGGCTGTTCGCGTCGCCGGGGCACTACACCTCGATCGACCTGTCGGCCGCGTCCGGCACCGACCAGTTCACGCTCGCCGACCGCGTCGGCGCCGTGCTCCCCGCCGACCGCGCCGAGGCGACCAGCGGCGCCGCCCGTGCCGCCCAACAGTCCACCTATCTGGACACGTTGACGCGCGGCCACCAGAAGATGCCCACCATCTTCGCCGCCGTCTCGCTGTTCATCGGGTCCTTCCTGATCGTCAACACGTTCACCATGCTCGTCTCCCGGCGCACGCGGGAGATCGCGCTGCTGCGGGCGATCGGCTCCTCGCGCCGCCAGGTGGTGCGCTCCGTGCTGTGCGAGGCGGCGCTGGTCGGGCTCGCCGCGTCCGCGGCCGGCTTCGTGCTGGGCCTCGGCATCGCCTCCGTACTGCCGCACCTGCTGAGCACCTCTCAGGACACGCTCCCCCAGGGGCCGTTGGTGATCGGTCCGCTTCCGGTCGTCGCGGCGCTCGGCGTCGGCGTGGGCGTCACCGTGCTCGCCGCGTGGCTGCCGTCCCGCAGGGCGGCGAAGGTCGCGCCCCTGGAGGCGCTGCGTTCGTCCGAACAGCCGCCCTCCGCCACCGCGTCCCGCGTCCGCGGCGCGACGGGGCTCGGCCTGCTCGTCCTCGGTGCCGGACTGCTGGTCGCCCTCACCGGGGCCGAGGACGCCTCGGAGGCGAACCTGCAGCAGGCGCTGCTCGGCTGCGCGCTCCTGGTCACCGCCCTGATCGTGCTGGCCCCGCTGCTCGCCGCACCGGTGATCCGTCTCGGCGAACGGCTCTCCGGCGCCGTCGGCCGCTCCGGGGACCCGGCCGCAGCGGACCGCTCCGGCGGCCCGGCCGCGGCGAACGGCCGTGCCAGGGGCTCGGCCCGCTCGCGCGTCATCGCCCGGCTCGCCCGCGAGAACGCGCTCCGCGATCCCCGGCGCACCGCCGCCACCGCCTCCGCCCTGCTGATCAGCACCGCGCTGGTCGCCGGGCTCGCGGTGATCGGGACCTCCGCGGGCCGGGCCCTGGACCGGCAGGCCGCCGCCGGGCTCGGCGCGGACTACGTGATCGGCAGCAGGACCAGCACCACCGCCGTCGACCCGGCCGCCGTCCGCCGGGTGGCGGGGACGGACGGGGTGCGCACGGCGGTGCCCGTCGCGGACTCCACGCTGTTCGTCGGCGGCGGGGTGCGGGAGATCTCCGGCGTCGATCCCGCGACGGTGGACGACGTGCTGGACCTCGACTTCACCAGCGGCTCCCTCAAGGATCTCGGCCCCGGCCGGATCGCGCTCTCCGCCACGGCCGCCCGGGAACAGGGCGTGCGCGCGGGCGGCACCGTCACCGCCCGCATGGGCACCGGCCGGGGGTTCGAGCGGTACACGGTCGTCGGCGTCTACCGGGACAACCCCACCGCCCACGACGCGCTGGGCGCCCGCGCCGAGGTGCAGCGGCACGCCTTCAGCCCCGGCTCCGTCCAGCGGATCCTGGTCCGCACCGACGACGGCGCCGACCCGGCGGCCACCGCGGACCGGCTGCGCGCCGCCACCGGCCACAGCCCCCTCGTCCAGGTGAAGGACCGCGAGGAGATCGTCGACGAGGCCGCGGGCTCGCTGGGCGACCTGCTCACCCTGATGTACGGGCTGCTCGCCATCGGCGTCGTCATCTCGCTGCTCGGCATCGTGAACACCCTGGCCATGTCGGTGTCCGAGCGCACCCGCGAGATCGGCGTCCTGCGCGCCGTCGGCATGGACCGCGCCGGCATCCGGCGGATGATCCGGCGCGAGTCCGTGACCGTCGCCGCGTTCGGCACCCTGCTGGGCCTCGCGGGCGGCCTGTTCGGGGCGTGGGCGGTCGGCTCGCTGACCTCCGGCGCGCTGCCCGGGTACACCCTGACGCTGCCCTGGGGGACGCTGCTCCTCGTCTGTCTGGTGTCCCTGGCGACCGGGGCGGCCGCGGCGGCGCTCCCGGCCCGCCGGGCGGCGGCGCTGAGCCCGCTGGAGGCGGTGGCGGAGGGGTGACGCTCCCCCTCCCGGGACCCCGCCCCCGGCTCCCGGCTCCCGGCTCCCGGCTCCCGGCTCCCCTGTCCTCGTACGGGCACGGCCCTCACGCCACCGCGTTCCGCAGTACGCGCCCCCACATCGACGCGTACTGCCGCCACAGCGGCCCGGTGACGTAGGGCAGTCCGTGGCGGGCGCAGATCTCCCGGACCCGGGGGGCGAGTTCGGCGTAGCGGTTGCTGGGCAGGTCGGGGAAGAGATGGTGCTCGATCTGGTGGCTCAGGTTGCCGCTGAGCACGTGCAGGAGAGGGCTGCCCTCGATGTTCGCCGAGCCCTGGATCTGCCGCAGGTACCACTCGCCGCGGGTCTCGCCGTCGATCTGCTCCTCGGTGAACGTCTGCACGTCGCCGGGGAAATGGCCGCAGAAGATGACCGTGTGCGCCCAGATGTTGCGGGCGGTGTTGGCGGTGAGGTTGCCGAGCAGGCAGGGCAGCGCGGAGGGGCCCGCGAGGAGCGGGAAGAGGACGTAGTCCTTGGCGGCCTGGCGGGCGGCCTTGCGGACCAGGCCCGTCACGTCGCCGAGCAGCGAGCGCACGCTCTTGGCGCCCCGCGGCACCGCCTCGGCCTCCAGGTCGTACAGGGCGATGCCCCACTCGAAGACCGGCGCGAGCAGCGCGGTGAACAGGGGCTGCAGCAGGTGGGCCGGGTGCCAGGGCTGGTCCGGGCTCATGCGCAGGACCGTGTAGCCGAGGTCGCGGTCGCGGCCGACGACGTTGGTGTACGTGTGGTGCAGGTGGTTGTGGGTGCGCTTCCAGGCCTCGGCCGGGGTGACGAAGTCCCACTCCCAGGTGGTCGAGTGGATCGCGGGGTCGCCCAGCCAGTCCCACTGGCCGTGCAGGATGTTGTGGCCGAGCTCCATGTTCTCCAGCGTCTTCGCGACGGCGAGCAGGGTGGTCCCGGCCCACCAGGCGGGCGGGAGGAGGGAGACGGCGAGCGCGGCCCGGCCGCCCGCCTCGCAGCCGCGCTGCACGGCGATCACCGTACGGATGTACCGGGCGTCGTCCGCCCCGCGTGCGGCGAGGATCTCGGCGCGCAGCGCGTCCAGTTCGCGCCCGAGGCGCTCGGCGCGGTCCGCGCCCGGCACGACGCCCGTCGGCGTCGGCACCCGGGACGCCGCCCCTCCCGACCCGACGGACCCGCCGGACCCGCCGGACCCGACGGACCCGGCAGATTCGGCAGATTCGGCAGATTCGGGGGGCTCGGCGGACCCGACGGACCCGGCAGATTCGGGGGGCTCGGCGGACCCGACGGATTCGACGGCAGTAAGGCCGGAAGTCCCGGGCAGGGGATGAGTCATGGGGGTCACGGGAGTGGTGCGGGGCGTGGGCACGGTCGTGGGCATGGGAGTCTCCAGGGGAGCTCGGGCACATCGGGTCTCTTCGGGGTTCCTACAGATCGAGGGCGAGCGGTCCCGCGGCTCCGTTGACGCAGGTCTGGATCAGCTCGCCCGGTTCGCCGCGCGTCTCGCCGGTGCGCAGGTCGCGCACCCGTCCGCCGGCGAGCGGGACCAGGCAGCCCAGGCAGATCCCGCGCCGGCACCCGTACGGCATCCGCACGCCCGCCGACTCGCCGGCCGCGAGGAGCGGCACGGACGGTGCCGCCCGCACCTCGACCCCGCTGCGCCGGAACCGCACGGGGTGCCCCGCGCCGCTCTCGTCGCGCGGCGGCAGGGGGGTGAGCCGGAAGCGTTCCGTCCGCAGCTTTTCCCGTACGCCCGCGGCCGCCCAGTGCCGTTCGGCGGCGTCGAGCAGCCCGGCGGGGCCGCACACCCGGGCCTCCCGGGCGCGCCAGTCGGGGCAGCGGGCGGCGATCCCGTCCATGGTGAGCCGTCCCTCCCTGCGGGTGTGGACGACGTGGACGGTCAGCCAGGGCGAACGGGCCGCCAGTGCCGCGAGCTCGGCGCCGAAGAGGCCCGTGCGGGCGTCCGGGGCGCTGTGCAGCAGGACGGTGTCCGGCGCGGGGGCGGGGCGGCGGGGATCCCGGCCGCCATCTCCGCCATCTCCGCCGCGTCCACCGTGTCCGCCGCGTCCGCCATCTCCGCCGCGTCCGCCATGCCCGCCGCGTCCACCATGTCCCTGATGTCTGCGGTGGTCGCGGTCGCCGCGGTCGAGGGTGCGCAGCATCCCCAGGGCGGGGGTGATGCCGCTGCCCGCCGTCACGAACAGCAGCGGGGCGGGCGCGGACCGGCCGGACGGCGTGCCCGGCAGCACGAATTCGCCCTGTGCGGGCCCCAGCAGGAGCACGTCACCCGGCTCCGTCCGGCGCACCAGCCACGGCGAGACCCGGCCGTCCGGCCGCTCCTTGACCGTGATGGTCACCTCGCCGCCGGGCGCCGGGGCCGCGGGCGCGGTGATCGAGTACGTGCGCCAGTGCCGTACGCCGTCGATCTCGACGCCGACCGGCAGGTACTGGCCCGCCCGGTGGCCGCGCCAGCCCCGGCCCGGCCGGATCACCAGCGTGGCCGCCGCGTCGCCCTCCGGCCGGACGGCGGTGACCCGGCCCGCGGGGTGCCGCGCCGACCAGAGCGGATCGACCAGGCCGAGGAAGTCGTCCGGGGCGAGGGGGCTGGTCAGCCAGGACGCCGCCTTCAGCGCCAGAGCGGGCAGGAGGGAAAAAGTGTCGGAAAAGGGTTGTGTGGGCGTGTACTTGGACACGTGCGGACCTTCCCCTGCGGGGCCGGGTCCCCGCCGGATCCGTACCGGGGGACTCCGGGCCGGAGGACCCGGTACCTGAGGAAGGCCGAGCGAAACACACCGCGGAGCGGACCACACCGGCGCCGGACCGCTTTGCGCCACCGGGCGGCCGGGCGGCGTCGGCGGGGGCGCGTCCGTGGGCTGGGCGGGGTGCGGCAGGACCGTGCGGGGGCGGACCGCGCGGGCGGGCGAGGATGGCCCGATGCCGTCGGCGGGACTCTCCGCGTCGTATCGGTGCCGGTCCCTCCCCTCGTGGGGACCGGCACCGATCGACGCGTACGACGCCGACGCGCGGTGCAACTGCGTATCGGCGCGGATCAGGGAAAGTCCGGATCCGCGATCGATGTGAACGCGGTCCGGATTTGGCCGACCACACGTGTCCTCGGAGCTCACGCGACGTGCCGTGGTGACTCCGGGGCAAGCCAGGCTCAGAACATTCGGTGGCCTGCGCCACCGTTGTCGGCCCCGGGCTGATGACCTGCCAGGACGCTGTGTGGTTGGTCCGCTACTGGGACGAGATCCTGCCAGCTACCGCTCCCGCAGAGGAGGTTCCGGCTTCGTCCGGACAACTTAACCGCAGGTCAGCCGTATAAAGTGAGTTTTCCGGTCCGGATGTCCAGGTGCGGCGGAAGTAAGGGGTGGAGGCCTTGAGTTCCGACTCAGGGGCACGCACAAGCTTCGCGGAGCGTCTCGCGCTGCTGTACAAGGAAGCCGGCAACCCGCCCCTCAAGCGTGTGGCCGAAGCGGTCGTACGCCTGCAGCGCGTCGACGAACGCGGGCGGCCCGTACGCGTGTCCGCGCAGCGGATCAGCGACTGGCGACGCGCGAAGAACGTGCCCGCGCAGTTCGCCGCGCTCGCCGCGGTCCTGCACGTCCTCATACCCGAGGCGCGCCGCGAGCGACCCGCCCCGGTGTCCGCGGGCCTGTACGACATGGCGCAATGGCACCGGCTGTGGGAGCGCGCCGTGGCCGACCCGGTCGGCGGCGCCACGGGTCCCGCGGAGGACGAGGAGGGGCCGGCGGCCGAGGCGCCGGACGTCCCCGCCGTCTGCCCGTACCGGGGGCTCGCCTCGTACCGGCAGGAGGACGCCCAGTGGTTCTTCGGCCGGGACCGGAGCACGGAGGCGCTCGTCGCCCAGCTCCGCGCGGCGCGGGACACGGGCGGCCTGGTGATGCTCGTGGGCGCGTCCGGGGCGGGCAAGTCCTCCCTCCTCAACGCGGGCCTCGTACCCACCCTGCGCAACGGCGCGCTGGACGACGCGGACGGCGGGGCCACCGGACCGGTCCTGCAGCTCGTGCCGGGCGCCGACCCGCTCGCGGAGCTGACCCGGCAGATACCCGAGCTCGCCCCCGCGGTCGCCGTCGCCCGGCGGCAGGAGCAGCACGAGTCGGAGCCCGGCACGCCGGAGTTCGTCCGGGCCGTGCGCGAGGCCGCCACCACCTGGGCCACGCAGGCCGCAGAGGCCGCACCGGCCACTGACGGGCAGGGCGGACGGGACGGGCAGGGCGGACACGGCGGTCACGGCGGTCACGGCGGTCACAGCGGGCGCGAGGGACTCGGCGCCCCCGGAACCACCACCCCCAGAACCACCGCTTCCGGAACCATCGCCTCCGGAGCCACCACCTCCGGAGCCACCACCCCCGGAGCCACCACCTCCGGAACCACCGCCTCCGGAGCCACCACTTCCGGAACCATCGCCTCCGACGCCCTGCGCCCCGTCGTCATCGTCGACCAGTTCGAGGAGACCTTCACCCTCACCCCGGACGAGGCCGACCGGCGCACCTTCATCCAGCTGCTGCACGCCGCCTGCGCCCCCGCCGACGACGGCGGTCCGGCCCCCGCGCTCGTCGTCCTCGGCATCCGCGCCGACTTCTACGAGGAGTGCCTCGGCTACCCGGAACTCGCCGACGCCCTGCAGCACCGCCACATGGTGCTCGGCCCGCTGACCAGCGGCGAACTGCGCAAGGCCGTGACCGGCCCGGCCAAGGCCGTGGGCCTGGAGCTCGAACCGGGCCTCGCCGAGCTCATCGTCCGGGAGGTCAGCACCGACGGCCCCCGCGGGGCGCACGACGCGGGCGTGCTGCCGCTCCTGTCCCACGCCCTGCTCGCCACCTGGCAGCGCCGCAAGACCGGCCGCCTGACGCTGGCCGGCTACCGCGCCGCGGGCGGCATCCAGGGCGCGGTGGCGGCGACCGCCGAGCGCGCCTGGTCCGGCCTGGACCCGGCGGCCCGCACCGCGGCCCGGCTGCTCCTGCTCCGTCTGGTCCGCCTCGGCGAGGACACCCAGGCGACCCGGCGCCGCGGCACCCGCCGCCAGCTCGCGGAGGAGTCGACCGACCCGCACAAGACGGAGGAGTCCCTGGAGGCGCTGGTCCGCGCCCGGCTGGTGACCCTCGACGCGGAGACCGTCGAGATCACCCACGAGGCACTGCTGCACGCCTGGCCGCGGCTGCGCGACTGGATCGACGAGGACCGCAACGACAACCTGCTGCGCCAGCGCCTGGAGGAGGACGGCAAGGCCTGGGAGGAGTCCGAGCGCGACTCGGCGCTGCTCTACCGGGGCTCCCGCCTCGAACAGGCGCGGGCGTGGGCCAGGAGCGCGGGCGACACCTTCCTGACCCGGGGCGCGGTGGAGTTCCTCGCCGCGTCGGGGCGGCTGCGCAGGCGGACGGTCTGGATCAGCCGGGGCGCGGTGGCGACCCTGGTCGTGCTGGCGATGGTCGCCGTCGTCTCGGCGGTGGTCGCGCGCCAGCAGCGGGACGACGCGGTGTTCGAGCAGGTGGTGGCCGAGGCCGACCGCGCGCAGGACACCGACCCGTCCCTCTCCGCCCAGCTCGACCTGGTCGCGCACGACCTGCGCCCCGGCGACGAGGGCACCCAGAACCGGCTGATCTCCATCGTCAACGCCCCGCTCGCCACCCCGCTGCTCGGCCACAAGGGCGCCGTCTACCTCACCTCGTTCAGCCCCGACGGGCGCACCCTCGCGACCGCGAGCTACGACCGGACCGTCCGGCTGTGGGACGTGTCGGACCCGGCGCACGCCAAGCAGCTCGGCACGCCCCTCACCGGCCACAAGAGCTGGGTGAGCACCGCGGTGTTCAGCCCGGACGGCGACACCCTGGCCAGCGCGTCGGACGACGGCACGATCCGGCTGTGGGACGTCCGCGACCCGGCCCGCCCGCGCCCGCTGGGCGAGCCGGTGAGCGGGCACGGCGGCACCATCTACCTGCTGGCGTTCAGCAAGGACGGCCGCACCCTGGCCGCGGCCAACGAGGACCACGCCGTGCGCGTGTACGACGTGGCCGACCCGGCACGGCCCACCCGGCTCGCCACGCTGCACGGCCACACCGCGGCCGTGCGCTCGGTGGCGTTCAGCCCCGACGACAGGACGCTGGCGGCGGGCGGGGACGACGGCACGATCCTGCTGTGGGACACGGCCGACCGCCGCCGCCCCGAGCCGCTCGACACGAAGCTGCGCGGCCACTCGGGCACGGTGCACTCCGTCGCCTTCAGCCCCGACGGCACCACCCTCGCCAGCGGCGGCGCGGACAGCACCATCCGGCTCTGGGACGTGCACGACCCGCGCCGGAGCCGCTCCCTGGGCACCCCGCTCACCGGCCACACCGGACCCATGTGGTCCGTGGCCTTCAACCGGGCGGGCACCATGCTCGCCGCCGCGAGCGCGGACAGCACGGCGAGCCTGTGGAACGTCCGCGACCCCGCGCACCCCTCGCAGGTCGGCGAGCCGCTCGCGGGCAGCAGTGGGGAGATGTACGCGCTCGGGTTCAGCCCCGACGGGCGCACCCTCGCCACCGGCAGCGGCGACAACAAGGTCCGCCTCTGGTCGATCCCGACGTCCGACATGCTCGGCCGCATCGGCGCCTTCCGCCCCGACGGGAAGGTGCTCGCCACCGCCGCGCGCGACGAGAAGGTCCGGCTGTGGAACGTGCAGCGCCCCGACCACCCGGTCGCGCTGGGCAAGCCGATCCGGCCCGGCGAGGGGAACGTCCGCGCGCCGGTCTTCTCCCCCGACGGCCGCACCCTCGCGCTGCTCACGGGCAACCGCGCCGTCCAGCTGTGGAACGTCGCCGACCCGAAGAACCCCGTCCCCTACGGCCGGCCGGTCGCGCTGCGCACCCGGTTCGCGGCGGCGCTCGCCTTCAGCCCGGACGGCCGCACCCTGGCGACGGTGGACACCGACCGCACCATCCAGCTGTGGGACGTCGACTCGCCGGGCGACCTGCGCCGCATCGGCCCGCCGCTCACCGGCCACCAGGGCTACGTCAACTCCCTGGCGTTCAGCAAGGACGGGCGGACCCTGGTCAGCGGCAGCGCGGACGCCACCGTGCGCCGCTGGAACGTGACCGACCCGCACCGGGCCACCCCGCTCGGGGCGCCCCTGAAGGGCCACTTGGGCCCCATCAACACGGTCGTGTTCAGCCCCGACGGGCGCACGCTGGCCTCCGGCAGCGACGACGGCACGGTCCGGCTCTGGGACGTCGCGGGCCATCCGCGCGCGCCCCGCGTCGCCGCCACGCTGACCGGGCACACCGACGCGGTGGTGTCCCTGACGTTCGGCGGCGACGGCCACACCCTGGCGAGCGGCGGCAACGACAACACGGTCCGGCTCTGGGACGTCGACGAACCGGCGAAGGCCTCGCCCATCGGCCAGTCGATGAGCCCGAACGCGAAGACGGGCAGCTTCCTGACGTTCAGCCCGCGCAGCAACCTGATCGGGGTGTCGAGCGGCACCGACACCGTCCGCCTGTGGAACCTGGACACCGATGACGCGGTGAAGCGTATTTGCTCGACCACACGGGGTGTTCTCACGCGGGAGAAATGGGATGAATATCTTCCCCGGCTCTCCTACGAGCCGCCGTGCGACGAGTGACCAAGAGGAGTCGAGTAACTCTGGACTGTTTCTCGACCGTGATTCTCTCCCTCTCAACTACCGGCGCGTGAAGTGATCCCGATCACAACTCCACACTTCGGTCCCGGAGTTGACTCCCGCCGCGCATCAGGCCTTGTTATTGTTGGGCAGAGCCCGATCGCTGGTGCATCCCCCGTCGCCAGCGATCGGGCACTTCCATGTTCCGGCCCGGCGCCCCCACCCCGCGTCCGGCCCTGCGCGACGCCCCCAATTCGCACCCCGCTATTCACCGCGCGGCAGCTCCTGTGCGATTGGGGACCGAGATCGTTTCGTAGGGAAACTTCCGGCCATAAAGACGGCGGGAAGTGCGCCACCCGTTGCCCGTTCGGGCATCGGCGAGCCGTAGGGTGTGGCCCGGAAGACTTCCCTCCGGTCGCCCTCGCGGGCCTGCCGTTTCCTCGGGAAAGGTGGTGGGTGCCGTGCATCGGCGCATCATCGTCGTCACCGCCGTCCACGCCCCTTCGGCGCCTTTCCTCGCGGAGGCGTACGCGTCGCTGTGCGCCCAGGAACTGCCCGGGGACTGGGAGTGGCGCTGGCTCGTCCAGGAGGACGGCACGAGCGACCGGGTCGCACCCCACGTACCGGACGACCCGCGCGTGACGTTCCGCCAGGGGCGTCCCGGCGGCCCCGGCGTCGCCCGCACCATGGCGCTCGCGCACGCCGACGGGCCGTACGTGAAGGTCCTGGACGCCGACGACCGGCTGACCCCCGGCGCGCTCGCGCGGGACCTCGCGGCGCTCGAAGGGGACCCGGCGATCGGCTGGGCCACCTCGCGCGCCCTCGACCTGCTGCCCGACGGCTCCACGGCCGGGTTCCCCGACGACCCCGAGCACGGCCCGGTCGAGCGGCACACGGTGCTCGACCACTGGGCGGCGCACGGCCACCGGGCGCCGGTCCACCCGGCGACGCTCTGCGTCCGGCGCGACCTCCTGGTCGCCCTGGGCGGCTGGATGGCACTGCCCGCGTCCGAGGACACGGGGCTGCTGCTCGCGCTCAACTCCGTGTCCCGCGGCTGGTTCTCGGCCGAGCCCGGCCTGCTCTACCGCAAGTGGGAGGGGCAGATGACGGGCCAGTCCGCCCACGTCGACACCGCAGAGCGGACGGCACGCATGGCCGTCGTCGAGGCGCGGGCGCGGGCGCTCGCGGGTCTGCGCTGGACCGCCCCGCCCGCCTCCGGCTGAGGCACACCGCGGGCGCGCCCCCTCAGTCCAGCGTCTCCGCGTCCACCCGCGAGAACACCAGCTCGGTCTCGCCGACCACCGGCCGCCGCCAGCGCACGGGCGCCAGCGGCCGGCGGATCGCGCCCGGATAGCTCTCCGGCCTGTAGTCGTTGACCAGCCGGTACGCGTGGAAGCCCGCGCTGCGCAAGGTGTCCGTCAACTCCTCGACGGAGTCGCCGAGTTGCGCCATGCGGTCCGGGGTGACCTCCACGGCGATCTCCGCATCGGGCCGCAGCCGGTCCAGGACCGGGGCGAGCCCCCGCACGACGCCGCCCTCCGCACCCTCCACGTCGATCTTGATGACGCGGGCGCGGGCGAGCTCGTCGGGCGTCAGGAGCTCGGGCAGCGGGACGGCGTCCGCCTCGAAGGTCGACTCGGCGGGCCCGTCGTAGGGGACGATGCTGTTGGCGCCCATGTTGTGCGAGCTGGCGAGGACGAAGGTGAGCCGCTTGTGGCCGTCCGACACCGCGGCGTTGACCGCCCGGATGTTGGTGGCGCCGTTCAGCTCCGCGTGCTGGAGCACCCTGCGGTGGAAGACCGGCGAGGCCTCGACGGCCACCACCCGGCCGTGCGTGCCGACGAGGCCGGACCCGACGACCGCGAAGTAGCCCACGTTCGCGCCGACGTCGACGAAGACGTCCCCGGGCCGCAGCCGCCCCCGCAGCCACCGCGTCATGTGCGGCTCCCAGGCCCCGAAGAGATAGACGTAGCGCTGGATGAGGTCCTGGGTGTCGACGGCGAACCGGTGGCCGCCGCGGTCGGCGACGACGCGGCGGCGGGGCTCGTCCCGCAGCCGCGGGTTCAGGAACCGGGCGGCCAGCGCCGCCTTCCCGACGTCGCCGGGCGCGGCACGCACGTACCGGCGCCCGAGCGTGACCAGCGTCTGCGAAAGGGACCTGCTCATCCGACTGCCTCTCCACCGGGGTCGGATGAACGGTATCCGTCCCGCCCCGGGCGGCTACCGCCCGGCCCGGTCGAAGGGCAGGTCCAGCATGCGGATGGCGTTGCCGCGCAGCAGCTTGTACGCCACCTCCTCGGGGAGGTGGCCGACGTGGTCGGCGGCGACCTCCTTGGTGTGCGGCCAGGTCGAGTCGACGTGCGGGTAGTCCGTCTCGAAGGTGGCGTTGTCGACGCCGACGGTCTCGATGGCCTCGATGCCGTGCTTGTCGCGGAAGAAGCAGCAGAAGATCTGCCGGTAGTAGTACGTGGAGGGCGGCTCGGGGATCAGGTCCTTCACGCCGCCCCAGGCCCGGTGCTCCTCCCACACGTCGTCGGCGCGCTCCAGGGCGTACGGGATCCAGCCCATCTGGCCCTCGCTGTAGGCCAGTTTGAGCCGGGGGAACTTCACCAGGACGCCGCTGAAGAGGAAGTCCATCATCGAGGCCATCGCGTTGTTGAAGGAGAGCGAGGCCTGCACGGCGGGCGGCGCGTCCGGGGAGGCGGCCGGCATCTGCGACGACGAGCCGATGTGCATGTTCACCACGGTCCCGGTCTCCTCGCACGCGGCGAAGAAGGGGTCCCAGTACCCGGAGTGGATCGACGGCAGGCCCAGATAGGTCGGGATCTCGCTGAAGGTGACGGCCCGCACGCCCCGGGCGGCGTTGCGCCGGATCTCGGCGACGGCGAGGTCGACGTCCCAGAGCGGGATCAGGCACAGCGGGATCAGCCTCCCGCCGCTGTCGCCGCACCACTCCTCGACCATCCAGTCGTTGTACGCCCGCACGCAGGCGAGCCCGACCTCCTTGTCCTTGGCCTCGGAGAAGGTCTGGCCGCAGAAGCGCGGGAAGGTCGGGAAGCAGAGGGACGCCTCGACGTGGTTGATGTCCATGTCCGCGAGGCGCGCCTTCGGGTCCCAGCAGCCGCGCCGCATCTGTTCGCGGGTGATGCCGTCCAGCGTCATCTCGTCCCGCGAGAAGCCGACGGCGGCGATGATCCGTTTGTACGGGAAGATGCTGCCCTCGTACTCCCACCAGTCGGTGATCTGCCCGGCCGGGTCCGTCGTGAAGCGGTACTTGCCGCCGATGTACTCCAGCTCGCCGATGCCCGCCGTGAAGGGTTTGGGGCCCCGGTCGCGGTACTTGGCCGGGAGCCACGTCTCGAAGAGGTGCGCGGGCTCGATCACGTGGTCGTCCACGCTGATGACCCGGGGGAGTTCCTTGGTGCCGACCTCGCTGCTGACCACTGCTGTGCCCCCTACTGCCTGCCGGTTTCCTCGACCTAAATCTGACGATCCATCAGATGGAGGTTATGACCTCGCCCTGCGGACGGCAAGCGTCCGCCCGCAACTCGACCCCTTGCGCATTGCCGCCCGTTCCGCTGAACTGACGCATCGTCAGTTCAACGCGGGAGGGCGCTCGATGCAGACGACGTGGCTCAGCGGGGCCGAGTGGGTGGCCGTGCTCCGGATCGGACTCGGCCTGTGGTGGCTGGAGAGCTGGCGCCACAAGGACAAGAAGGAGTGGTTCGGCGGCGGCGGCATCGGCTGGGCGGCGGGCATCGCCGAGAAACACCGGTGGCCGTTCGTGCGCAAGGGCTTCGACACCGTCGTCAAGCCGAGGCCGCGCGTGATGGCGTACATCGTCGCCTACGCCGAACTGGCCCTGGGCCTCGGCCTGATCGCCGGCTTCCTCACCCCGGTGGCCCTGGTCGCGGGCATCGTCCTCAACCTCATCTACCTGGTCCTGATGATCCACGACTGGGCCGAGCAGGGGCAGAACCTGATGATGGCGCTGGCCTCGCTGGTCGCCCTCTTCGCCTGGAGCTGGCAGACCTGGTCCCTGGACGACGCCATCGGGCTCTTCGGCTAGGGACCGCACGATCCGGCACCCGCCCGGCAGGAACTGCCGCACGTGTCTGGCCTGTTGGGGCCCGGCATGGCACCCTGCCGTCGCCCGGCGGACCCGGGCGCCCGGCAGACGAGGAGACGGCCATGAGCGAGCGCACCCCCGCCGGCCCCGGCGACGACACGGGCACGGCGAAGTCCTCCGCCGAGGCGGCCCGGCCCTCCCCCGAGGCGGACCTGAAGGCGCGGCACGCGGCCCGCGCCCGCAGCGCCGCCCGGCGGGCCGCGGCGATCAGCCACCACATCGGGCAGGCAGCACCCGGCGACGGCGGGGGGCCGGGCACCGACACCGAAACCGGCTCCGGCACCGACACCGAAACCGGCTCCGGCCCCGGCCCCGGTACTGGCGGGAACCGCCCGGAGCCCGGCGGCGCGCCCGGCCCCGCGGACGACGGATCCCGGCAGAACACCGCCTGGCAGGCCGCCCACGCCGCCCGCGTCTGCGTCCAGGCCCTCGCCGTGCTCGCCGAGAGCGCCCCCGACCCGGCGGCCGACTCCCGCTGCGCGCGCAACGCCGCGGCCTCCGCGGCCCAGGCCGCCCGGATGGGACAGCGGCACGACGGCGACGGCGCCCCGGCCGAGGCCGCCTGCCGCGCCGCCGTCCGGGCCTCGCAGGCAGCGGCGGCCGCCGCAGGCCGGTCCGCGCTCGGCAGGGACGAGGCGCTCAACACCGCGGCGGACACGGCGGAGGCGGACGCCGTCACGGCCGCCGAGCAGGCGGGCTGGCTGCGCCCCGGCCAGGTCCTGCCGGAGCTCTCGACGGGCCTGCGCAGCCCCGAACTGATGTCGATGATGCACTTCTGACCGTCACGCGCCCCCGCCCGCCGGGCGGCCCCGCACCCCGCCGGACGGCCGGAACACGCCCGCTCGTGCCGCACTCCCCCGAGCAGTAGGCTTCCCGTGCGAGTGGCCCTGTGCCGGCCCTCTCCGTGCCCGGTGTTCGCGCAAGGGAAGCAAGCCGGTTCCACGTAGTGTGCGCCGCGGGCGGGCAGCAGCCCGCCCGGCGTCACGACCACGGCGGAACGGAGAGCGGTGATCAGCGATGGCATGGCCGGCGTCCTGCGGTCACTGCGCCTCGGCGTCGCCGAGCACCTCGCCCGGGATGCCGTGGGCGTGCTCGACGCGGCCGGCCTCACGGTGTCCCTGCTGGTCGGCGACGACCGGGCGGCCGAGCCCCTCTGGTGCCACCCCGCGTTCGGCGCGCGCGTCGAGGAACTGCAGTTCACGCTCGGCGAGGGGCCGGGCCCCGACGTCCTGCGGCTCGGCGCGCCCGTCGTGGAGCCCGACCTGTCCGCGGTGCGCGCGGAGCGCTGGCCCGCCTTCCTGCCCGCCGCCCGCGCCCTGGAACTGGGCGGCATCTACTGCCTGCCGCTGGGCATCGGCGCCATCCGGCTCGGCGTACTCACGGTGCTGTGCCGCGGCCCGCACGGCCTGACCCCGCAGCAGTACGAGGACGCGGCGGCGCTGGCCTCCGCGCTCACCAGCGCCTTCCTCAACGGCGCCCGCGGCCCCTCGCCGAACGGCGGCGGCCACGACGCGGCCACCGCCACCCTCGTCGGCCAGCCCAGGGAGCTGAGCAGGGCCGTGGTCCACCAGGCGACCGGCATGATCAGCGTGCAGCTCGGGGTGCCGCTGGCGGAGGCCCTGGTACGGCTGCGCGCCTACGCGTACGCGAGCGAACGCCCGCTGGGGGCCGTGGCGGAGGACGTGGTCGCCAGGCGACTGCGGTTCAGGGACGATATGGACGGGCCCCACCCGACCGACGGCGGAAAGAGGTGAGGGACGACATGAGCCGCGAACAGCGCCTCGCGCAGACCTTCGTCGAGGTGGCGGACACGCTCCTCGACGACTTCGACGTGCTCGACCTGCTGCAGCGGCTCGCGACCCGCTGCGTCGAGCTCCTGGGCGTCTCGGCGGCCGGGATCATGCTCGCCGACGTCCACGACGAACTGCAGATCGTGGCCGCGTCGGACGAGCACACCCGGCTCCTGGAACTGTTCGCGCTCCAGCACGCGCAGGGCCCCTGCGTCGAGTGCTACCGCAGCGGCCGCCCCCGCACCGACATCGACCTCACCACCGCCGAGGCCCTCGCCAACTGGCCGCGCTTCACCCTGCGCGCGCGGGAGACGGGATACGTCACCACGCACGCCATCCCACTGCGGCTGCGCGGCCGGGTGGTGGGCGCGCTCAACCTCTTCCAGAACACCGGCGCCGCGCTGGAGGAGAGCGAGATCTCGCTGGCGCAGGCCCTCGCCGACATGGCGACCATCGCGATCCTCCAGCAGCGCTCCCTGGAGCAGTTCCACCTGGAGAACACGCAGTTGCAGTCGGCGCTGGACAGCCGGGTGATCGTCGAGCAGGCCAAGGGCGTCCTCGCCGAGCGGTGGAACGCGACGCCGGACGAGGCGTTCGAGGTGTTCCGCGACCACGCCCGCACCGCGGGCCTGCGCCTGTCGGAGCTGGCCGCCCGGATCATCGACGGCGACTTCGACACCTCGGCGCTGCCCGCGCCCCCGCGCACACAGGGCTGAGGCCCGCCGGCCACCCGGCGGGCCCCGGCCCCCGTCCCGCCCGCTCAGTGGTGGAAGCCCGGCACCTCCGGCGCCCCGGTCGACCCCTTCGACAGGCGCTCCACGGCCGCCCGCAGGTCCCGGGCCAGGAGCATGATCTTGTCGTGGCCGATGCCGTGCCGGACCAGGACCCGCTGGACGACCGTCTCGTGGCGCTCCGGCGGCAGCGGATAGGCGGGCACCTGCCAGCCCCGGGTGCGCAGTTGCTCGGTCAGGTCGTAGAGCGTGAAGCCGGACGGGGGCCCGCCGTCGGCGAGGGTCCAGGACACCGCGGGCAGCGCGCCCCGGCCGTCGTACAGGAGCGTGAAGGGGCCCATGTCCGCGATCTCGTCGGCGAGCGCCCGCGCGCTGGCCGCACACGCCTCGTACACCTTGCGGTAGCCCTCGTGCCCCAGGCGCAGCAGCGTGTAGTACTGCGCGACGATCTCCCCGCCGGGGCGGGAGAAGTTGAGGGCGAACGTCGGCATGTCGCCGCCGAGGTAGTCGACGCGGAAGACCAGGTCCTCGGGGAGGTGGTCGGCCGAGCGCCAGACGATCCAGCCGACGCCGAGCGGCGCCATGCCGTACTTGTGCCCCGAGGAGTTGATGGAGACGACCCGGTCCACCCGGAAGTCCCAGACGAGGTCCGGCTGCAGGAAGGGGGCGACGAAGCCGCCGCTGGCCGCGTCCACGTGGATCGGCACGTCCAGGCCGGTGTCCGCCTGGATCGCGTCGAGTTCGGCGGCCAGCTCGGCGACGGGTTCGTAGTCGCAGGTGAAGGTGACGCCGAGGATCGCGACGACCCCGATGGTGTTCTCGTCGACGTACTCGCGCAGTTGGTGGGGGCGCAGGCCCGTCGCGCCGGGCTCCAGGGGGACCTGGCGCAGCTCCACGTCGAAGTAGCGGGCGAACTTCTCCCAGCACACCTGCACCGGGCCGCAGACCAGGTTGGGCCGGTCGGCCGGTTTGCCCGCCGCCCTGCGCGCCTCGCGCCAGCGCCACTTCAGCGCGAGCCCGCCCAGCATCCCGGCCTCGCTGGACCCGGTGGTGGAGCAGCCCATGGTGGTCTCCTGCGCCGGGGAGTTCCACAGGTCGGCGAGCATGTGCACACAGCGGGACTCGATCTCCGCGGTCTGCGGGTACTCGTCCTTGTCCACCATGTTCTTGTCCATGCACAGGTCCATCAGGTGGTGCACCTCGGGCTCGGCCCAGGTCGTGCAGAACGTGGCGAGGTTCTGCGAGGAGTTGCCGTCGAGCGCCAGCTCGTCCTTGACCATCGCGGCCACGGCGCGCGGATCGGAGCTGTGCTCCGGGACCCGGTGCGCGGCCAGCGTGCGCGCGCTGATCGGCGTGCTGTAGACGTCGTCGTACGCCTGACGGGTCCCGGATGACACCTTGTGCAGCCCCACGATGGCGGTCCCTTCACCTCAAAACGGACGTGATCGGACTCCACCTTCACAGACGGCGCCGAAGATGCGGGTAAAGGCGCGAGTCGCTCGGACGGTGGAATTGCCCGCTCCGGGGGCGGCGACGGCGCACCTTCCGGCGCGCGGAACCGTTTGAGAGACCGTGAACAACACCAAGCGCATGCTCGCCTCCCTGACCCTGGCGGCCGCCGCCGTCGCCGCTGCCGCCCCCGCTCACGCCGCAGGCCAGTGGGCCAACGAGGACAACGGCGGCGTGGGCCACGCCGTCGGCAAGACCCTGGCCGACCCGACCGGCACGAGCAAGGAGGTCCTGGACGCGGGCAAGACCGGCCTGAGCGTGGCCGAGACCGGCCTGCAGTCCGTGCAGACCGGCACGCAGGCCGCCGGCGGCCGATAGCCCGTCTTCACCGGCGTCACCGGTACCACCTGCACCACCTGCTTCACCGCTGTCACCAGTACCACCTGCTTCACCGACCTCACTCGCTCCACCTGCACCACCTGCACCGGCATCCCGGGTCCCCTCCCCGGCGGTGCCGGTGCCACTCCTCCGGCGGCCCGTCCCAGGACACCGGCGGGGGCGCGGAGGAGGATGGGACCGTGCTGACCGTGCTGGTGCTGGTGGGGCGACAGCAGGCGACAGAGCTGATCGCCCGGATCGAGAGCGTGCCCGACGTGTGCGTCCTCTCGCACACCCACGACAGCTCGCTGGCCCTGGCCCGCGCCCGCGTCCTGCTGCCCGACGTGCTGGTCATCGACCTCAGCGCCGTCTTCTCCGGCGACGCCGCCGCGGTGGTCCACCGGGCGCGCGGGCTCGGTCTGCCGAGCGAGCTGGTCGTGCACGCGGGCGACGCGGTGATCGGGTCCGTCTCCCCCGGCGGCGGCACGGCTCCGGCGGGCGGCGACGAGCCGGGCGGCCTGGTCCGCACCCTCGCGGAACTGTCCCGCCGCCAGCTGTCGCCGTAGCGCCCCGCACTCCCGTACGGCCCGGGATCAGGCGCGCCGGAACAGGTCCCGCGGCTCCCGGTCGGCACGTGACCGGGCCTCGGCCGGGTCCGGCGGGCGGGGGATCTCGCGCTCCTGGGTGCGCCACTGGTCGACCAGGGCGTCGTAGATGGGCGTGGCGGATGCGGTGTCCCGCGGCTCCCCGTCGGGAGGGTGAACGTTTCTGCTCGCGTCGGTCACGCCCTGCCCAACGACGCCCGCCCCTCCCGGCTACGCCCCCCTCCCCCCCTCAGCGGGGACCATCCGGCTCAGGACCGCGGAACGCTCCGCTCCGCACCGCGGCGGCTCTGCAGGGTGCGGGCCAGGCGCGGCCCCAGCCGCTGCTTGAGCCAGCGCAGGGCCTGCAGCCGGCCGACGGCCTGGTCCAGGTGGAAGTAGAGCTGCGGGGGCACATAGGGGAGCAGCGGCGAGTGGCGCTGGCCGAGCAGGGCGAACATCTGGTGCGGCTCGAGACCCATGTAGCGGGGCAGGTTCTCGTACCACTGGGCGCTGTGCCGCGCCGCGCTCTGCACCGAGAGCAGGGCCTGCTTGCGGTCCCGCTCGTACGCGGCGAGCGCGGCGGGGATCCGCGCGGGCCCCGCGGCGGACTCCAGCGCGCGGGCCAGGCCCATCGCGTCGCGCAGCGCCAGGGTGGTGCCCGCGCCGATGGAGTAGTGCGTGGTGTGGGCCGCGTCGCCGATCAGCGCGAGATTCCCGTACGACCAGGCCTCGTTGGTGACCGTGGGGAAGGCCTGCCACTGGGCGTGGCTCTCGATGTCCGTACGCCCCAGGAGCGGATGCCCGTCGAGCAGGCCCGCGAAGAGCTTCTCCAGCAGGCGCAGACAGTCCTCGTTGCCGAGCCGGTCGAAGCCGAGTCCCTCCCAGGTCGCGGCGGAGCACTCCACGACGCAGGTGCTGTGCTCGGAGCTGAACCCGTAGGCGTAGCACCAGATCCAGCCGTGCCCGGTCTCCACGAAGGCGAAGGTGAACGCGGTGAGGACCCGGGTCGTGCCGAGCCAGATGAAGCGGTTGGCGCCCGTGCCGACGCGCGTGCCGAACTGCTCCGCGTGCTCCGTGCGCAGCCCGCTGTGCGCGCCGTCCCCGGCGACGACGAGGTCCGCGTCCGGCAGGTCCGCGCGCCCGCCGATCTCCTTGCCGAACTCGATGCGCACCCCCAGCGACCTGGCCCGGTCGGCCAGGATCATCCGCATCCGGTGGCGGCCGATGGCGTGCCCGGGGTCGCCGTCGTGGGCGGTGGTCCGGTCGCCGACGTAGGCGAACCCGCCCCGCCAGGACACGGACCCCGCCTCGATGAGCCGCGCGGACTCGGGGTCGTGGGCGTACAGGTCCCGGAGCAGGTCCGGCCAGTACGTGACGCCCCAGCCGTAGGTGGTGCCGGCCGCGTGCCGCTCGTGGACCGTGACCTCGTGGGCCGGGTCCTGGAGTTTGGCGAGGACGGCCAGATACAGGGAGGCAGGCCCTCCGCCGACGCAATCGATCTTCACGCGCGCTCCTGGTTCTCTGCGGGAGGGGCCCCAAGGTATGTGCAGGCGGAGCACGCGGCCCGAAGGCCGCGCAGGTGTCGCGGCGCGCGGTCCGCCGTTCGCCACGCACGCGGGCCCGGTGGGACGCGGTGCCGCACGGGCGATGAGCCGCGCTGCGGACGGTCGGGTGAATTGCCGCGCCGATGCGCCGACAGTTGACGGCGGCGCACGGGCGGCGCATTGATCGTCAGATATGACTGGGCCCGCTCCCACCCCCTGACCGAGGACGGACCCTCGCATGCACCGTACGAAGCGACGCCCCGCCGCCCTGTCCCTGCTGGCGGGCGCGGCCTGCGCGCTCGGCGCCCTGGCCGCGCCGCCCGCCGCGGCCGACACGTCCGCACCCCCCGCGGCGGCGAGCCCGGCCCGCGACCACGGGCCGGCGCCGCACGGCTACGCCGACGAACCACCCGGCGGCTACGGCGACGAGACGTCCGCATCCCCGTCGACGGGCCCCGCACCCGGCCCGCACCCGCCCGCCCAGGAGGCACCCGGCCACCCGGACCGGCAGAACCCCGAGTCCGGCACGGCCCCCGAGGACGGCGCGGCCCCCGACGGCCCCGGCGGCGACACCCCGGGCGGCTACGGCGACGCGCCGCCGGGCCCCTCCGCGCCCGGGGCACCCGCGCCGGAGCCGACGCTCGCGGCGCCCGTGCCGACCGCACCGGCGCCGCCCGCCGGACCGTCACCCACCGCACCGCAGCCGTCCGTTCCGGCCAAGCCTCCGACGTCCCGACCGTCCACCGCACCCCCCACCGCACCGGGCCCCGGCGCGACGCCCACCCGCCCCGGCACCGTCGCCCCGCGCCCGCCGCAGCTCGCCGAGACCGGCCACGACCAGCGCATCCTCGCCGTGGGCGGCGCCGCGGCCGTCCTCGTCGGGGCCGGCGCCTGGCTCACGCTCCGCTCCCGGCGCATGCGCCGCCGGTGATCGCCGCGCCGGGCCCGCCGACGGCCGGGCGGGCGGGTGTCAGCCGTGCGGTGCCCTCGACGGGCTGACGGCCAAGCACGGATCCTGTATACCCGCAGAGAGCAGATCGCCCCGGCCGGTCCGGCCGCGCCGGGCCGGTCCCCGACGACGGCCCCTGGAGGTGCGATGGGCACGCCGCCCCGCCGACTGACCATCGTGGGCCT
Source organism: Streptomyces sp. NPDC002564 (assembly GCF_042889645.1). Classification (NCBI taxonomy): domain Bacteria; kingdom Bacillati; phylum Actinomycetota; class Actinomycetes; order Kitasatosporales; family Streptomycetaceae; genus Streptomyces; species Streptomyces sp. NPDC002564. Next base: position 235,422 of record NZ_JBIARE010000004.1, read on the forward strand.
CGCGCACTCCGACGTCTGCGCCGTGATCAGGCTCAGCGGCGAACTCGACCAGGCCTCCGAGAAGTTCTTCATGGACACGCTGGGCGGCCTGGTCGACGCCGGCCACCGGCACATCATCCTCGACGTGACCGCGCTGACCTTCTGCGACTCCCGCGGCCTGAACTGCCTGCTCGCCCTGCACTGGCTGCTGCGGCGCAGGACCGGCGACCTGATGCTCGCGGGCGTCGGCCGCAGGCTCGGCATGCTGCTGGAGAACAGCGGCAGCACGTCGCTGTTCACGGTGCACACCTCGGTCGGCCAGGCCCTGCGCTCCCTGCCGGAACCCGCCCGCCCGCACTGGCCGCCGCCCGCCGAACGCAGCACCGGCGAGGGCGTTTCGCCCCCGGCCTAGCGCCTTTCGCCCCCGGGCCCGGGGCCTGCCCGGCGGACGGGCCCCAGGTACGCCAGGCGGCTCACCCGGGATGCGCGCCGGGCCCGGCACCAGTGAGCTGGCGGACATGGAACAGGACATAGCGAACGCGGCACAAGGGGCCACCACACGGCGCCGCGCTCTGGGAACCGTCGCTGCGCTCCTGGTGGGCGGAGCACTGCCGCTGACCGCATCCGGCGCCGTCGCCCACGCGGCCGACGCCGCCCGCCGGTCCGACCACGACCTGCCGTACGCCGACGACGACGTCCCGTACGCCGACGACCCTCCCCACCCCGAGGACCACCCCGAGGAACCCCACCGGCACGCCGACGGCGACGTCTGCACCGGCGGCTACGACGCCGGCTTCGAGGACGCGCTGCGGGACGCGGACGAGCGGCTCGGCCCGGACGAACTGCGCGGCCTCCCCGAGGGACCCGCGCCGCGCTACGCGCTGCCGCTGCGCCGCGGCTTCCGGGTCAGCGCCGCCTACGGGGTGCGCGGCGACTGGCTCGCCGGGCACCACACGGGCATCGACCTCGCCGTCCCGCAGGGCACCCCCGTCTACGCGGTGGGCGCCGGCACCGTGCTGGTCGCGGGGTGGTCGGGCGCGTACGGCAACGCCGTGACGATCCGGCTGCCGGACAACCACTACGCCCTCGTCGCGCACCTCTCGCAGGTCTTCGTCCGGGTGGGCGCGCGCGTCTCCGCCGGGACCCTGCTCGGCCGCAGCGGGGCCACCGGACGTGCCACGGGCCCGCACCTCCATCTGGAGGTACGGGCCCAGCGGGGCTACGGCTCGGACATCGATCCGGTGGGCTACCTGGCCCGGCGCGGGGTGCGGCTGCTCTGAACCGCACCGGCGCCGACGGCCGCGCGGCTCACTGGACGGCGGGCAGGGCGTTCGTGACGGGCGCCACCAGGTCCGTGAGCTGGTGCAGCTGGTTCAGCTGCTGCAGGCCGCCGAGCTGGCTCTCGACGCCCGGCACCTTGCCGCGCTGCTCCTCGGGGAGGTTGCTCTCCCCGAGGGTGTCGAGCGTGCTGACGAGCGAGGGCGATGCCGTGTCGTGGGAGTGCTGCGGGGCCGCCTGCGCCGCGGGGGTGGCGAGGGCCGCGGCTCCGGCGGCCAGCGAGACGGCGGCGATGAGTCGTCGTGCTGATGTCATGTCCTCAGAAACGGCTGAGGCTCCCGAAGGTCACGGGTCGCGCACCGCCCTCACCCGGGAAGCTCAGTCCGCGCGCCGCCCCGCCGGGACCCGGTGGCGCCCGCGCGTCGGCCACCCGGCCGGGCTATTTGTCCGACAGAGCGTCAGCCCGTACGTATGCCCAGGTCAAAGCCGCGCGAGCCGCCGTTCGTGCACACGTGCGGCGGGCGCACGGATCCGCTGCCCGCGCGCGGGCGCCACCGATCCGGGCCAGCTTGGGTGTGCGCGCGACACACCCCGTGCCGCCGCGCTCCCGTTCCTCGAAAGGAATCTGTCATGCGCAGCTTCGCCAAGGCCGCAGCCGTCGGTGCCCTCGTCGCCCCCATCGTCCTGGGCGGTGCGGGTCTCGCCGTCGCGGCGCCGAGCAGCGACGGGCCCGCCTACGAGAAGGCCCAGAACGCCGCGAACGCGAACGGCGGTTCGAGCACCAGGACGGTCAGCGGGTTCACGCCGGACGGCAAGGCCTACTTCCACACCGTGACCCGCACCGCGGGCCCGACCGGCGCCACGGGCAGCGGCACGGGTTCGCACTCCTGACCGAGGTGCGGGGCGTTCGGCCCCTGTGCTGAGTCTGCGTGGCAGTACTGAGACGGGGGGGGGGGGCCCCCCCCCCCCCCCCCCCTGGTTTTGTACACCGGCGGTGTATCCCCCGGAGAACCCGGGATTAAACAACACGAGGCGGGGTGTGTTGTATGTTTTTTAGAAAA